>NZ_BBWJ01000045.1 GCF_001463745.1 Aureimonas sp. AU22
ATGCAAACCGATCCTCAACCGCTCAAGTGCTATCCGCTAGCCGATCGCCAGCAGGGGAGCCTCTACAATGCACTCGTCAGAGGAGAACGTCCTTGCGGAGCATAACGACGTCGATCGGAAGCGGGTGTGCCGTGCCCCTAAAATTGCATAATATGGATTATGGAACATATGATTGCTTTGCGTTAGGCGCGCTGTCCGAGCGGACGATGCAGGAAATCCCATCATTCTCGCCGAGTTCTTCGCTTGGCTGACAAATCGCGATCTCGTTTGACCGAGCGACAGATTGCGGAGCCTACCAATCGCGCAGTCTTCGGCTTGAGCCCCTTCGTGTGACTATCGGCCGTCAAACGTCGCGTTCGACACGCATCCCGTCGAAACCGGGTTCGATATGCGGCGGCAGCGCTGCCTTGAGCGCCGCGTAGTCAAGCGGCGTGTGCATGTGGGTGAGAATCGCCTGCGGTACGCCCAACCTGTCGATCCAGTCGATCGCTTGCTCAAGCGACAGATGGCTGGGATGCGGACGATGCTGGAGCGCGTCGATCAACAGAAGATCGGCGCCTCGGATGGCTTCGATTGCTTCGATCGGGAAATCCGAGACGTCGCTCGAGTACGCAAACGGTCCAATCCGAAAGCCGAGAGAATGGATGGCGCCATGCACCTGTGCGTAAGGCCGTATGGTCAGGGCGCCCGCGGGTCCGTCGATGTCGAAGCTCGTTCCGGCAGTGATTTCGCGGTGGCGCACGACGGGAGCATACGAGCTGCCAGCCGGCGTCCGGAAGCAGTAGCCGAAGGCTTCGAACAGACGCGCGTAGGTGTCGGCGTCCGCATACAGGTCGACGAGCTTCCGGTGGTCCAGCACGTAACCTCGAACATCATCGAGGCCATGGATATGGTCTGCATGCGGATGGGTGATCAGAATGCCATCGATCCGATCGACGGACGCGGCGAGCATCTGCTCCCGGAAGTCCGGTCCGCAATCGATGACCACACGCGTCACCTCGGGTCCGTCGATCAGTTCGACCATGGCCGAACAACGGGTCCGTCGGTTGCGCGGATTGGTGGGATCGCATTGACCCCAATCGCCCGTGATCCGCGGCGTCCCGGGCGACGAGCCGCATCCCAGGACCGTGAGACGCAGTCGCTTGGTCACGTGGGTCCGCCCACGCGGGGATCGGGAACCTTGCGGCACAACCGGAAGAAATTGTCCGTCGTCTGCCGAGCGAACGTATCGAAGTCCAAGCCGAGCGCGCCAGCCAGCGCTTCCGCGGTATCTCGCACGAAGGCGGGCTCGTTTCGCTTGCCGCGGTTCGGTGGCGGCGCAAGATAGGGCGCGTCGGTTTCGACGAGAATGCGATCGAGCGGAACCGATGCCGCGACGGCGCGAAGATCGGCCGAGTTTTTGAAGGCGACGATCCCGGAGAACGAAACGTAGCCTCCGAGCTCGACGCCCACGGATGCGAGGCGCTGTCCAGCCGTGAAGCAATGCAGGACGAAGGGGAAGGCCCCCTTCCCCGTCTCGTCCACCAGAATACGTTCCACGTCCGCATCGGCGTCGCGCGCGTGGATCACGAGAGGAAGTCGCGTCTCGCGGGCCGCGGCGATGTGGCGCCGAAACACGCGTTCCTGGCGATCATGTGGAGCCCGGTCGTAGTGAAAATCAAGCCCGGCTTCGCCGATGGCAACCACCTTCGGATGCGCTGCCAAGCGCACGAGATCCGCAACCGGGACCTCGTCCTCGTCCGCGGCATTCAAAGGATGCGTGCCGATAGATGCGAAGACGCAGGCAAAGTTTTCGGCGATCGCCAGTACACGCGCCCGATTGATCACCTGCGTGCAGATGCTCACCATGATGCCGACCCCGGCTGCGTTGGCGCGGCCGATCAGCGCCTCGCGGTCGGCGTCGAAGTCCGGGAAATCGAGATGGCAATGGCTATCGACGAGGATACAAGGTGTCATCAGACTTCGTCGGCCGCAGGTTCGACGTAGCGCGGGAAGACACCGCTCGGTGCCGGTAGAGGCACGCCGCCCTCCAGCATGATCCCTTGATCAAGACGCGCAAAGGCACGCTCGTGCTCAGCGACGCCCAGCAGATCGAGAAGCTTGGCAATCGATTCCGGCATCACGGGCTGGAGCAGGATCGCGACGCGGCGCAGCACTTCGGCCGTCACGTAGAGAACCGTTCCCATGCGCGCCGGGTCGGTCTTCCGCAGGACCCACGGCTCTTCGCCGGCGAAATACCGGTTGGTTTCCGAAACCACGGACACGACCGACGACAGCATCAAGTGGAGCTCCTGCCGGTCCACGGCCGCGCGGCAGCGCTGCAGCAGTTGGCCGCTCGCCTGCAGGATCGCATGGTCCGTGTCGGTGAACGGGCCGGGTACAGGAAGCCTGCCGTCGCAGTTCTTCGCGATCATCGACAGCGAGCGTTGAGCGAGGTTGCCCAGGTCATTCGCCAGCTCTGAATTCATCCGGCCCACGATCGCCTCGTGCGAGTAGTTTCCGTCCTGGCCGAACGGAACCTCGCGAAGAAGGAAATAGCGAACGGGATCGAGCCCGTAAGCGCCGACGAGGGCACTGGGATCGATGACGTTGCCGACCGACTTCGACATCTTCTCTCCTCGATTGAAGAGAAATCCATGCACGAAGACGCGCTTGGGCACGGCTAGGCCGGCCGACATCAGGAAGGCCGGCCAGTACACGGTGTGAAAGCGAGCGATGTCCTTGCCGATGACGTGAAGGTCCGCCGGCCAGAAGTCCGCGCGCTCGCCCCCGTTCGGGAAGCCGGTCGCCGTTAGGTAGTTGGTGAGCGCATCAACCCAGACATACATGACGTGCCGCTCGTCGCCCGGCACCGGGATGCCCCAGTCGAAGGTCGTGCGCGAGATGGACAGGTCCTTCAGCCCCGAGCGGACGAAGGAAACGATCTCGTTGCGCCGCTCGGAGGGGCCGATGAAGTCGGGGTGGGTTTCGTAGTGTTCCAAGAGCCTGTCGGCGAACTGGGAAAGACGGAAGAAGTAGCTCTCTTCCTCGACCCATTCGACCGGAGACCCCTGCGGACCCAACCGCGTACCGTCGTCCGTCAGGAGCGTCTCGTCCTCGGCGTAGTAAGCCTCGTCCCGTACCGAGTACCAACCGGCGTAGGATCCCTTGTAGATGTCTCCGGCCGCCTCCATCCGCCGCCAGATTTCCTGGCTCGCAGCCTTATGGCGGTCTTCCGTTGTCCGGATGAAATCGTCGTTCGAGCTGCCGAGCTGGCGGCCCATCTCGCGGAACTTCGAGGAGTTCTGGTCGGCGAGTTCCAGCGGCGAAATACCGAGGTTGCGCGCGGTCTGGAGCATCTTGATGCCGTGCTCGTCGGTTCCGGTGAGGAATAGGACGTCGAAGCCGTCGAGCCGCTTGAATCGCGCAATCACGTCGGTCGCGATCAACTCGTAGGCATGCCCGATATGCGGACTTCCGTTCGGATAGGAGATCGCGGTCGTCGTGTAGAATCGCTCGGCCATGGTGGTACTTCTGCGCGGATCGGGTCGAGATGGGGAATAGCCCATCGGCAGGCTCGGCTCAACGAACCTCGTGCACACGCGTCAACCGCCAACTTCCCTTCGAGTGGCGTAGAGGCGGTCCAGGAAGCTGAGGATCGTCTGTTTCCGATCGAGATTGTAGGCGGCAGCTTCCCGCCAGCGAGCCTGCTCGCCCAGGCAGAAGCTGGCGAGCGCCGCGCCCTGACGCGCCCTGCCCTCCGCGGCCGCCTGCCGGGCTTCCGAGGCCAGCTTGTCGAACAGCCGGTCGCGAAAAAGGTCCCACGCCGCTTCGCGCCCTTTCTGGCCTAGCCCATCGAGAAGCGCATGCACGCCTTGCCAATCGGCCGTGGCGCTGTCGATGATCCGATCCGCCTCGTTCAACACATCCACGCCGCCTCCCGACTGGACGATGAGGGCCTGACGCAGGCTGCCTTGCGCGACATCTGCGGCCGCCTGCATCTCGCCCACCGGTGTTCCCGAAAGCTTGCGCTTCAACCCCTCCAGGAGCGATGCCCTATCGAGGCCGCCCATGCGCAGCGTGCGACAGCGCGAGCGGATCGTCGGTAACAGTCGCCCCGGTGCATGATTGGCGATCAAGAAGATCGAGCGAGCGGGAGGCTCCTCGAGGATCTTCAGCAGCGCGTTGGCCGCGTTGCGGTTCAGGTCGTCGGCCGGGTCGAGGATCGCAATCCGCCATCCCGGCGTCGCGGTCGACCGGAAGAACGCATGGAGGCGACGGATCTCGTCGACCGTGATCTGAGACTTGAAGCCGCCGCCGCGATCGGCCTCCGCTCGCTGGATATGGATCACGTTCGGATGGGCACCGGAAGCGATCTGTCGAACCGCGGCGTTTTCGGGATCGAAGTCGAGGGTCGCGCCCTCGCCTGCCGTCCAGTCGGCGCCGACGAGATGGCGCGCGAAAGCGAAGGCGAGTGTCGCCTTGCCGATGCCCCGTGGGCCCTGCAGAAGCCAGGCGTGATGCATCCGCTCACCCCGCGAGGCTTCGACGAGTTCACTCCAAACGCGCTGGTGACCGACCAGAAAGGTGGTGGCGGCGGGAGGCGGGACGTCGTCGATATCGTCGTGGGAGGACCGCTGCTCCATGCGCTCAGGCCGTGGCTCCCGCCCGGCTTCGCGCCAGCCGGCTCAAAACGTCGCCACAACGGTCGATCACGACGCGTTCGATCCGATCCGAAACCTCGTCCAACGGTCCCGTCGCTTCGATCACGGCGCAACGGTTCGGCTCGCGTGCCGCGATATCGAGAAAGGTCTGCCGTCTAGCCTGATGAAGTTCGATCCCGTCCTTTTCGAAACGATCGGCCGCATCGCTCTTCCTGCGCTCCGCCAGCCGGCGCAGGCTGATATCAGTCGGAAGATCGAGGATGATCGTCAGGTCGGGGCGTGCATCGACCGTCGTCGCAGCCTCCAGCTCTTCGAGGAAAGCCCTGTCGAGACCGGGAACGGAGCCTTGATACGCCCGGGTGGAATCGAGGAAGCGGTCGCAAAGGACCACCGCGCCCTTCTGAAGGGCCGGCAGGATCACGGTCCGAACATGGTCGTAGCGCGCGGCGGCAAAGAGCAGGGCTTCGGTCTCCACGCCCAGACCTTCGGCCGCGCCCGAAAGGACGATCTGACGGATGGCATCGGCGCCCGGAGATCCTCCGGGCTCCCGGGTCGTGACGACGGGAATGCCTCTGGCTTCCAGCCGGGCCGCGAGCCGGGCGATCTGCGTTGTCTTCCCGCCCCCGTCGGGCCCTTCGAACGTGATGAAACATCCACGCCGCGGCGCGTCGGATGGCTGCGCGCCCGTCATCAAAGGCTCCGTATCCAACCGAAGGCGAGTTCCTGCACCGCGTCCGCGGCCCGGCTGGCGAACGTGCCCTCGGTGACGTCCTCACCAGCGATGAGCTCGCGCTCCAACGAGACCCGGTCCTCGATCTTCAGTTCCACCACGCCGATCCTGTCGCCCTTGCGCACAGGTGCGCGCAACGGGGTATCGTAGCGGACGGAAGCGGTCACGGACTGGGCATGCCGCTTCGGCACCAGCGCGACCAGATCCTCCTCGAGGACGAGCGGAACGGACGCGGTGACGCCGCCGAAGACGGGCGCCTGCGCGATCGGGGTACCGGCTTGGAAGATCGCCTTCTCCTCGAAGGCGGAGGCTGCCCAGTTCGCCAGCGCGATCGTCTCCCGAACGCGGGTCGGTTCCTTGTCGAGCCCGGCGAGCGCCAGGATCGTCACCCGGCCGGCTTCCCCCTCGACCACCCCCACGATCGAGTATCCGCCTTCCTGCGAGAAGCCGGTCGCCATGCCTGTCGCACCGGGGATGGCGCCGAGCAGCGGATTGCGGTTCCGCTGCAGGATCTTGTTCCACTCGAATTCGGGCTGGGCGTACAGCGCGTACCGGTCGGGATATGCGTAGCGTACGTGACGGGCGAGAATGGCCACGTCGCGCGCCGTGACCTCCTGCCCGCCCTCCGGCAGGCCGGTCGGGTTCACGAATCGACTGTCGACCATGCCGAGCGCGCCAGCACGGTCGTTCATTCTTTGGGCGAAGGCCTTTTCCGACCCATCCAGGTGTTCGGCGATGATGATCGCCGCATCGTTGGCCGCCTGGACCACCAGTCCATGCGCCAGGGCATCGACCGGCACCGCGGATCGAACCGCCGCGAACATCGTCGCCGTCCGCGACGGCGCGCCGCCGGTACGCCAGGCGTGATTGGATACAGGCATTGTCGCATCGGCCGACACTTGGCCCGACGCCAAGGCCCCGAACAGGATTTCCGCGGTCATGATCTTGGCCAGCGATGCCGGCGGAAACGGCGCACGGCCGTTCTTGTCGAACAGAATGCCACCGGTCTTGCCGTCGAGCACGACGGCGACCTTCGCGGCAGTTTCCGGGAACAGCGTCTCGTCGCGGTTCTGCGCCAAGGCGGCGGCGCCGGGAAGAATGGCGGCGAGCAGAATGGCGTTCCGAAGAACTCGCATGGGATGACGCATCAGGGAAAGCCGGCGGGACAGGTGCTGCCCACCATAATCCATTGCTACGGCTTCGTATATCGCGGCCGAAGCAATCTCGCGGCGTTCGGTCAGCGTTCGTCGGCCTTGACCACGAAAGCGTCGGTAAGCCCGGTGTCCCAGATCTGGCGCAGCAAGGCGTCCGCGTCCTGTCCGGGGCGGAGACCAAGGGCTAGCGAGACCTGCCCCCCTGACGCGGTCTCCGTCATGTCGGCGCGGCCTTCCGCAAGGCTCGCGACCCGCATCAGAAGCGCGAGATCGTCGACGGTGCCGAGTTCGATCGTCTCCGGTGCGGAGCCAGTGGTTGCCAGGGACGACAAGGCGGCGTGTGCGCCCGTCGCACCCGGTCCCGCAGCGTACGACAGGAGCGAGCCGCGCGGCATCGGCACGGGAACCGGCGCCGAGGGGGCTGCATCGTATGTCTGGATGAGATCCTCGATCGACGGCATGCGCGATGGCGCAGCGCTCGGCGCCGGCGCGACCCGTCGCGGCGCTGCAAAGGCGGCCGCCATCATCAACGGCGACTTCTCCTGTCGCGACGCGATCATCACACCGCTCGGCAGACCGTCGTTGATGGCCGGCGCGTTGCCCGGGCGGTACGAGGCCATCAGCATCGGCGTGTCGTCGCCCTCGAGCGGAGCACGGCCGACATACTCGACCTTCACGTCGGCGACGCCGGCGTTCTGGAAGCCCAGCATCTCGGCGGCCTTGGACGACACGTCGAGCACGCGGTCATGCATATAGGGTCCGCGGTCGTTGACCCGCACCACGACGGAACTGCCGGTCTTGCGGTTGGTCACGCGTGCGTAGGATGGCAGCGGGAAAGTCGGATGCGCCGCCGACAGATGGTACATGTCGTAGACTTCGCCGTTCGCGGTAAGGCGTCCATGAAAGTTGGCGCCGTACCACGAGGCGGTTCCGGTCTTCACGTAGCCCGGCTCTTCCTTCGGATAGTACCACTTGCCGCGGACCATGTAGGGCTTGCCGGTCTGGTCGCGCCCGCCGCCCTTGGGCACCTTCTTCAGCCGCGTCACACGCGGACTGGCCTTCACGCCGAAGATACTCGAGCTGAAGATCGGCGCGTCGTCGTCCGGCGCCAATTCTTCTCCGTGCGTCGAAGACGATGTGGACTGGCAACCGACCAGCGCCAACGACAGTCCGAAAGCGAGCCCAAGCCCGATCTTCCGGTCGCGTCCGGCTCCTGCCATCGTTCATGCCCCCAAGTCATCGGTCAGGCGCGCACGCCCCGCCGCGCCAGACCCACCATATCAGCGGCAGAGGTTACCAATCGATGAAGCGAATGCAAGTCCACACGTATCGTGGGACTCTAACCTACAGAAAACAGCTTGCCGAAATCTTGCCACATTCGTGTCGATCGACAGTTGATGCGCAACTAACCTGCGCAGCACTTTTGGTCTCAATCCGCAGGTGGCTGAAACAGCGCATTCGTACTCTTGGGATTAAGCCTTCGATCGGATAGCGGCCACCTTCACAGGCGGTGCCTGCCCTGGCGACCCGATCCAGCCTCATTCCCGCTACTACGGCGCCTGCTCCGTAGGGAAATGAAACCGGGCATTCCGCAATCAGGAGAAGAACTGCGCTGTGACGTTTCCGTTGACCTCGCCAGACGCTTTGCGCCGCAGCATGTCGATGTAGTCCGCCTGCCTGCGCTCCTCGGTGGTGCTGTCGTCTCCCAACATCTTTTCGATCTGACGGAGGGTCTGCTTCAGCCGTTCGGTTACGTCGGCGATGTCGATCAAGTCCTGCATGGCGTCTCCTATTTCGGTGCACCCTGCCGCAACCAACTGGCCTCAGGCTGGCCGTCCCGCCTTGCGGACATCATGCTCCCCCTGGACGTGAACCGCGGCGAGAACATGGGCCGCGGTGACTTATGGATTTTCGCTAGGACGCCCAATTCGCGATGGTGTCGTTGGTCCGCGTGGCGATCTCAGCATTGGGAAAGTCAGGCGCTGACGCCGACGGGTGACGCCTTTGGGCCTCTCGCGAAACGACGGCAAATGATCGCAGCGCCTCCATCCGCCTCAAAGGCCCTTACGCCTATTGGCCGACTTGTTCCGCGCCTGCGGACCCCAACGAATGGTCGTTTCCTGCTCCGCGGGAGCTGGACCACAAACGGGAGGAGGCCTTTATGACGACTTGGAACGGCAACTCTTCACTGGCTGCAATCATCGCTGGCCCACAGGGAACGTCTGGTCCCGACAACCTGATCGGGACGACGGGCGATGACTACATCGAGGCGTTCGGTGGCAACGATACGATCCAGGGACTAGCCGGAAACGATGTCCTGATCGGCAACAGCGGGTCCGACCAAATCTTCGGCAACCAGGGCGCTGACACCGTCTACGGGGGTCAAGGCTCCGATACCGTCTACGGCGGCAGGGACAACGATCTCCTTGTGGGCAACCGGGGGGACGACATTCTTTTTGGCAATCTGGGTGACGACGTCGTATTCGGAGGCCGCGCCAACGACATGGTGTACGGCGGGCAAGGCAACGACATTCTCTACGGCAATCGTGACAGCGATACCCTCAACGGTGGTCTCGGAGACGATACGCTGAGCGGCGGGGCCGATGCCGATACGTTCGTCTTCGACAACACGAGCGGCAACGATGTGATCATCGACTTCGCCATCGACGATAGGATTAGCCTGAACGGTCAGACCTATACGGTCGGCTCCTCCACCGGTGGTGATGCAGTGCTGAGCCTCTCGGGTGGCGGGACCATTACCCTGATCGGCGTCACGGCCGCTGCGTTCGATCCGAGCCTGGTCTCCTGAGCTTGACCGCCGGACGATCGATGAGCGTCTGAACCATGACGGTGAGCTCGCAACCGTTCACGTTGCGGGCTCACCGACTGTCCTTCGATACACCAACTCTCGAGCTGTCGCCGTTGTTTCCCGATCAAGCCGGATCGATCAAGCAAGACGGCGTGTCGGCCCGCTCAACCGGTTTTCGTCCGCCTCATTGGCCGAAATCGGCGCTGCCCTGCGTTGTCGGGCATATACATGCCTCTTACGTCGACTGGGCGCACGCAGCGTTGCGGACGAACCGTCTGGGAAGCTTCACGCCGTTGTCATGCGGCGCCCTTAAGGCCGGAGTAACGATTGATCCGATCTCCGTTCAGGTGAACCATGGCGACCACGACCGTTCTTTCCGGCCAGACCATTTCCGCACGCATCAACCTCAGCGGCTCTGATCTTCTCGACGTCGACGCCGGTGGCACGGTGTCCGTGAACTCCAACGCTCAGAGCGTGCGGTTCAACAATCCGACGAATGGCGCCCTGATCGACAATGACGGACTGATCGAAAACCTGCAGTCGGCCGGGCGCGCCATCCGTTTCGAGACGAGCGTCGGCGCCACTCTGTATGCCACGATCGACAATGCCGGCACCATTCGCTCGGCCGACGATGCGATCCAGATCCAGGCAGGCTCGGTTACCAAGGGCTTGGTCGAGATCGTCAATCAGGGCACGATCCAGTCCACGGTCGGCCAGGCGGTGGACTTCGCCGGCGGGACGGGCAGCTTCACCACCGTGGTCAACAACGGCACGAACGGCCGGATCCTCAGCGGCGAAAACGACGGCGTTCGCGTCGGCGGCATCGGTGAGATCACCAATGCCGGCCTCATCGACGGCGGCAGCAGCGCAACGCCCTTTGCCTCGGCCGATGGTGTTCAGTTCGAGGACGACACGAACGGCAGCGTCCAGAACTCAGGCACGATCTCCGGCGATCGCCACGGCATCAACGCCGGCGCCGGCTCGAACATTTCGGTCGACAACGGCGTGAACGGAGTTCTCATCGGTCGCAACGGCTCCGGCGTCGGCTCGGACGGCGCGGCCAGCGTCATCAATCGCGGGCTGATCTCCGGCGGCTTCACGCCAGGAGTCGACATCAACAGCCCCGCCGGCCGCGACACGCAGGACGGGGTCTTCGACGGCGATGGCGACGGCATCGACATCGACGGCCGGGCCGAGATCCTGAACTACGGCATCATCGAGGGAACCGGGGCCGGCGGCAACGGCTCCGACGGCTTGCCCAACACGTCGGAGGGCATCGCGGCCGGTGGCGGTTCGATCATCAACGTCGCCGGCGCCACCATCCGCGGTCAGGGCCTCGGCATCCTGATCGACGATTCCTCGCAGGGGAACGCCCCCTTCGCGACCTCGATCGTGAACAGCGGCAGCATTTCCGGCGAGACCGGTACCGGCATCCGGATCATCAGCGACAAGGGTGATTCGATCACCAACGATGATACGATCTTCGGCGGCAACGGCATCGCCATCGCCTTCGGCACGGGCCACGACACGCTCTTCATCGGCGCCAATTCGGTCATCGACGGCATCAGCCAGGGCGGCGCGGGCACCGATACGCTGGACTACAGCGTCCTCCAGGACGGCCGCGGCGTGAACGTCGACCTCCGGGCGGGCATCGCGGACGGAACCGGCGGTGTCACCGGCTTCGAGAACATCGTCGGCGGCAGCGGCAACGACGTCCTCATCGGCGACGCGGGACGCAACGTGATCAAGGGCGGCGCGGGCGATGATGTGATCGGTAGCGGCGGCGGCGGTCCGGACTTCCTGGACGGCGGTGCCGGTGCCGACACCTACGTGGTTGGTCTCGGCACCGGCGACACGCAGTACGTCTTCGACAACGTCGGCGACAAGATCCTCACGGTCCGGATGGATGGAAACATTACCGAAGGGGAGACGGCGGCCGGTGGCACCGATGTCATCTGGTCGCTGATCGATATCGATCTGCGCCGCGATGACCTGACCTTCGTCGAGAACGTGCGCCTTCAGGGCACCGCGGATCTGAAGGCCACGGGCAACAGCCTCGACAACCTCATTACCGGCAACGCCGCGAGCAACACGATCGCCGGGGGCCTCGGCAGGGATCAGCTTTACGGCAAGGGCGGCGCCGACACATTCGTCTTCGCCGAGATGGGTGCGGCCAACCGCGATTCGATCTTCGACTTCGACGCGGACGACAAGATCCAGCTGAGCCAAGCCACTTTCGCCGGCCTCGACGCGAACGGCGACGGATTCCTCGATCCGACCGCGCTGTCGCTGACGGGCAAGGCGGCCGGCAGCGCGGCGCAGCTGATCTACAGCGGCAACACCGGCATCCTGTCCTACGACGCGGATGGCGCCGGCGGCGCGGCTGCACAAGAGATCGCCTTCATCGGGAAGAAGCTGGGATTCCTCGGCATCGACGACTTCATCCTCGTCGCCTGACCCGATCCGTACCGCCATATGCGAGGCCGCCGAGCGAAAGCTGGCGGCTTTTTTTCGTCGATGCGAGAGTGCACTGCATCCAAGAAGCGCTTCCGTCCGTATCTTGTCGATCGCGCGGTCGAGGTATGAGATGGACGAGTTGGTACGGCGTATCGCTTTCGAGATCCAAGACGACGGTATGAGCCGCCTACAGACCCAGCGCCTCGTCGCTTCGGTCCTGGCCGCCCTCGAAACCGGTGACCAGATTGGCAGGTCGCTCGTCGTTCGGTCGAGCGCGCACCACGCCGTTCGGGAGGACGGTCCGCGGTTCTGCAGCTGGGACTAGCAAGGGTGTTCATCTCCGCCACAGCATCACCGTCGCGATGCGGGAGATGACGGCGCGGTAGGTGGTTGCGATTTAGGTTCAGCAACCAGCTTCCGGTCCCCAATCCCGATACATGAGCGCTCAACGATGTTGCGGTAGGTCGCGTCGAGGGCGGCAGCCTTCAAACGGGTTCCGCCGAGGAAACGCCTATGGGCGTCAAGCTTCGACCGATTCGAAGATGCGCTGTCGGATGCCACGCCGAACCCATCGCGGGTGGCGTTTGGAGGATCTTCGGCTCTTGGAGAGCGATGGCGGATGGGGTGAGATTCGAACTCACGGTACGGTTCCCCGCACGGCGGTTTTCAAGACCGCTGCCTTAAACCACTCGGCCACCCATCCAAGCCCTGATTTCGCTAGCGAATTTGGCTTGGCGGAGCGCCTGGAAGGCGGGTCTGCTACCGGATTGCTACCGAACGGCTTTAGGCCTTCGGCTTTACCGCCTTGCGCACGGCAGCGTCAACAAGTTCGGCGGCGCTCGCGCCCATGCCAGGCATCGTGTGCTGGTACAAATCGATCGTGATCCCGATGCGGCTGTGACCGAGCCGCTCGGAAGCTACCTTCGGATGTACGCCAGCCATCAGCATCTGCGTCGCGTGGCTGTGGCGCAGGTCGTGGAAGCGGATGCGCGGCAGGTCGGTCTTGGCGAGGAGCCGTACCCACTCATGCGTCAGCGAGTTCGGCTGCAGCGGCTGGCCGTCTACCTGAGCGACAACGAACGCATCCTCGTCAGGGCGAACGCCAAGCCGAAGCTGCTCCTCGGCCTGCGTGAGACGATGCTGCCTCAGATCCTCGGCGAGCGCAGCCGAAAGGTCGACGACGCGCCCTGCCCCCGTCTTGGTAGGCTTGAGCCGGACGCCTGTCTTCGTCTGCTCTGCGGACTCCACCACCGTAAGACGCCGGCCGTCGAGATCGACGTTTCGCCAGCGGAGCGCGACGACCTCGCCGCGGCGCATGCCACATAGAGCTGCGAGCAGTACCGGGACGAAAATGCGCGTCTCCCGCACTGCGTCGAGAAGCTGCCCTGTCGTAACGGCGTCGTATGCGGTCATCGCTTTGCGCTCGATCTTCGGCGGCTTAGACAGCGCGGCAGGGTTCTTCTGGATCAGCTCCCAGGTGATCGCCTGCTTCAGCGCCTTGGACAGCACGCGACGCGCGTGGTGGACGCTGCGGGGCGCTAGACCGCCCTTCCCGTCCCGCCGGCCGGACGTCAGTGCCTTCGTCCATGCTGTATCGACGTCGCTGGTTTTGAGCTTCGTCAGCAGGACGTGCCCGATCAGCGGAGCGATCGTCTTGCGGCATAGCTCGGCGTACCGCTCCCACGACTTCGGCGATACGGCTGCCTTCTCGTGATCCAGCCACGTGTCAAGGAACTCGCCGACGGTCGTCTTCTGAGGCTCAACGTATCCGCCGTGCTTCATCAGCGTGACGAGACGCGCGCACTCGACCTGGGCCTCGCGCTTCGTGCCAGCAAACGAGTGCCACTTCCGCCGTCGCTTCCCTGTCACTGGGTCCGGCATCGGATGATCCAAAATGATCGCCCAACGGCCCGGCGAGCGCTCTTTGATGGAGCCCTTCATTCCTCGTAATCCTCAGGGCTCGCGTAAAGCTCTGGGTGACGCTTATGCCTGCCGAGTTCGAAGTCGTTGATATGAGCTTTCAGCCTCTGGAACTGCTTAAAGCTTACTTCATCAGCCAGTTTTAATTGCGTCATGAATGTGCCACTTTCGCTGAGGTTGGCTAACTCTGTCACCATCCCATGAAGCTGCTCGCTAGAAAGTATCAATGCCCCAAGCATGTCGTCGTACATTTCGACAAATATGGTAGCGACTTCAGTTGCTCGTTTGGGGTTTTGTGCAATCTCTTCTGCGCTGACGTTGTGGATCGCAACCCGCATCTGGGTCGCAAGGTTTGTAGCCTCCCAGAATGGGTTCACTACCTCTGGCAGCTGCCGCTCCGTCCGAATTCCGATCTGAACTAAACGCCGGACAGCTTCCGACTTTGAGCGAATGCGGTTGCGCCAAGCCCACTCGTCGATCGCCTCCATCTCAGACTTCGAGATGAACATGTTGAACCGCTCGCTTTTAGGTTCGTCCGCAGGCGTATCGTCGTCAACCATTCCCAACCCTCGAATGCATGAACCTACGTAGCTTACCCATCGAGGGGTTGCAATCGGGTTAATCCGTGCTACGTTCACCTATGAACCTACGTATGTTCATAGGAGGCGCAAAATGATGACGCTCGATGACGCACTGAAGCAAGCCACCATCTCGGTGCCGGACGCTGGTCGGTTGTTTTTCGGGATGAGCCGAAACGCCGCGTATGACGCTGCGCGGAGCGGCGACATTCCGACCATCAAGGTCGGCAGCCGTGTCCGTGCGATGGTCACGCCGCTGGCCGAGAAGGTCGGCTTGCAGTCCCGTGTCGGGCGTGCAGTATGAGCTCCGGTCAGCGATTTGCCGCGCGGCACGAACGCATCGCCCGCCGGCGGAAGGACACCCAGCGCTCCCTGGATCGGTCTCAAGGAGCCTTCGGCCTCCAGTCCGACGTTCGACCCGACGGCGACGAACTCGATGATGAGGCTAGGATCGCTGCATGGGACGCCGACCCTGAAGCGCGCGGTGGCCCGACCTTCACTGACGTTAAGGCTTGGCTGGCATCGCTGGACGAAGACGGAAGTGACGAGCGGCCGGCCGCCAAGTCGGACGCGATCACCCATCTGAGGGGCATAAGCCTGTCAGCCCTAGTCGGCGCTATGGTCTTCGATCGCGTCGCGAAGGCGGCGGCCGGCCGCATCTGGGATCGCTTGCTACGACACCGGTTCGGGCCCGACGACATCGCCGAGCTCGTGGACGACGAGGTCAGCCTGATGCGCATCCGGCTCAGTGAGCGACAGCTCGATGAGCTCGGCCGCGGCTACCTGCTCAACCTGTTCCGACGCCGCGTGGCGGCCGAGGGCAATAAGACCGCACAGCTGTTTGCAGCAGACTGCGGAGGTGCAGCATGAGCCGGCTCGACTCCTACGCTCGTGAATGCAGGATCTTCGAGCGTGCCGAGGCGCGCGCCCTGCAGCAGCTACGGCTGCGTCGGATCGGCTCTATCGGTTACGACCGGCGCGCCCTGATCGAAACGACGGACGACCTCGAGCATGTCATTCGGCTCTCGCAGTTCGAAAGCGTCCGCAGGCGCGCTCGGGCAAGGCTGACCGAGATCGTTGACGAGGTAGCTCGCCGGCAGATCGAGGGCGACGAGGTGACGGCATGAGCGCGGTCCGTCGTTCTTCGGCTGCGGCCGAGTTCACCGCCAACCTCCACCGGGCCGGGCTCGGCTCCTGCCGTACGGACCTCGAGGATGCCTTCCGGGCGCTCGTCGGCTGGCCCGGCGAGGCACCCATGCCGCACCTGAACGCAACGCAGCGGCAGGGCCTTCTCGTTGGAGTGTGCCGCGGGCTCATTGCGATGGAAAATGATCAGATCATGCCGTCGGGCACCTTCACCATCATTCTCGACGAGGCGGGCGCCGAACGCGTCGCCAGCGGCACTTACGCACACGGCGCCCAGGCGGTGCTCGACACGCCGGCGTTCTTAATGAACCTCACTCGGGAGAAGTCGTCATGACCAAGGTGATGGAATTCGCCGCCGAGCGAGACCTGCTGCACAGTGTGCATACCGATCTAGCCGTTGCGCGAACCACCAACGACTACGACGGGATAAAGGAAGCGGTCGACGATCTAGAGATGATCGTTCAGCACACGAGCTTCCCGCTACTGCGGCACCGCGCCCAGGGACTGATCGCTCGGGCGTTCGACCCCCACGACTCCTAAAATGTCGAGCTGTCAGCAGAGGGGCGGCTACCACCCCGGCCCTCTGCGTCCAACCCATTCTAGGAAACGCCCTCTGGCTGCAACCGACGGCGTGGAGTTCTGTACGTGCTGATAGAGAAGATAGCGCCTCCGCGCGTCGATGCCAATATCGAAATGCCGCACGAGCCTGACCGTACCGAGATCGATCGCTTTGTTCGCTGGGTGCATGGTGTGGTGCTACGCGCATGCGGTGGCAACCCGCCTTCTCAAGGGAGATTGCAGGTCTCGGTTCTCAATCCAAAGACGGAAAGAGTTGAAGTGTCCGGTCGATTCCGGCCGGGCGACCCGTCGCATATGAACGCGATGGCCGACAACATCGAGAAGAACGCTCGTAAAGGGCTGAACTGCTATTGCGAGCCACGGCTGGTGAACAAGAACGTCGACCAGGGGCTTCGCGGCAAGGACGAAGACACGATCGGCGTATTCGCCCTGGTTGCCGACATTGATGTTTACCATGGAGACGACGCCAGCAACGAGATCGGCGAGCCAGCGCTCGTCGTGGCGTCGTCGGATACCGGCAGTGTCCATCGCTGGTACGCCTTCAACGAACTCGTCTCCGGTGACATCGCATCTCGGCTTGGTAAGCGCATGCGCTTGGCCGGCGGCGACACCAAGACCGGCAGCATATCGCAGCCCTACCGTGTCCCGGGCACGCCGAATTACCCGTCTGCGAAAAAGGTGCGTGAGCACGGCCGGAAGGTATCGGCGACGCGCGTCCTTCGCCTCAAGGAAACGGCCTACAAGCCGCAGGACTTCGCTGCTCTCTGGCCGCAGTTGCCTCCACAAGCTGAACGGAAGGCGAAGCCGAGCGCGGCCGACGAGCGGTCGGCGCCGGACACTGTGGATGGCATTCGCGAGCTCATCGAGCGGATCCCGCGGTGGATTCGGACGAGGCTCGAGGTTGACTCTGAGGACGTCGAAAACCTCACGAAGGGGGATCGATCGACGCACTTCTACAGCGTGACGGGGTTCCTGAAACGAGCAGGCTTCGGCCAGGCAGAGGTACTCGTGATCTGGGAAGCGCATCCCGATAGCGCGGCCCGCAAATACACGGACGGCCGGGAGGATCTGCCTGAACGGCTGTCGAAGATCTGGGATCAGCTCGAGCCGCCTCTTGATACCCAAGTGCTCGTTGCCACGTGGCTCGAGCCAGTCTCCGACGATCCAAACGCGACCGCAGCGGATCGCAGGGTGGAGGTGCTCCCGAGCTTTGGCGATCTTCTGACAGAGAACGTTGCCGCGCAAATTTTCGCAGATCGGTTCGCTGGTAAGCTGCGCTTCGATCACGATCGTGGAGCTTGGTACGCTTTCGACGGGGCGCGCTGGCGGCACGCTCGCGATGGGCGCGCGTATCAGTGGATCCGCGAGCTCGTGAGCGCTCTTGTGCGGGCTGAGAAGAAGGAGGTTCGGTTCATCGCCGAGCGGGCCAGCTTCGCTGGCAACGCGGAGAGGTTCGCGCGGGTCGATCCTCGTATCCGATGCACGTCCGACATTTGGGATCAGGATCACTGGCTACTCGGCACGCCGGGCGGCACCGTAGATCTACGGACTGGCAAGTTGCGTCCCGCAGATCCAGCGGACGCCATCACGAAGATCACCAGCGTCGCGCCGACGTCGATAGCGGACTGCCCACGTTGGCTGGCATTTCTCGACGAGGCTACGAGAGGTGACGCGGGGCTGATAGCCTATCTTCGCGTGTGGGCAGGCTACAGTCTGAGCGGCAGCACTCGCGAGCAGAAGCTGACGTTCCTCCACGGGCCAGGCGGCAACGGCAAAGGCTTGTTCTATGGCGCTTTGCTTCACGTGTTCGGCGAGTACGGAAAGATCGCGCCATTCTCGACGTTCGTCGCAAGCCGCAATGAGCAGCACCCGACAGCGCTCGCTTCGCTTCGTGGCGCACGCCTAGTCGTAGCCAGTGAGGTCGACAACAAGCAGGCGTTCGCCGAGGACCGGATCAAAAGTCTAACCGGCGGCGACCCGATCTCGGCCCGCTTTATGGCCAAGGACTTCTTTGAGTTCGAACCGACGGCGAAGATCATGCTCATCGGCAATAGCTTGCCGCGCCTAACCAACGTCGACGACGCAGCGCGGCGCCGTTTCCGTATCGTGCCGTTCGTGAACAAGCCGCGCGTCGTAGACATGCAGCTTGCCGACACGTTCAAGGCTGAGGCGCCCGGCATCCTCGCATGGACGATTGTCGGATGCCTCGAGTGGCAGGCGAGTGGCTTGCCCTATCCAGCCGCCGTGCGCGAGGCGACGGAAGGGTTCTTTGCCGAGCAAGACGTCTTCGGAGAATGGTTTGCCGCGTGCTGTTTAGAAACGGGGCGCGGAGAGATCACGGCGACAGCTGAACTTTACGCCAGCTGGCGCGCCTTCGCGAAGCATGTCGGGGAAGAGGCAGGGCATCAAAGCCAGTTTGTCGCAACGCTAGAGCAGCGCGGCTTCGAACGGTTTCGGTCCAACAAGATGCGAGGCTTCCGCGGGATCCGACTGCGGGTCGCCGAGGACGTTCGCGAGTGACAGACGGTGACGGGGGTTCCGGTTCCGTCTCATACGCGTATGCATGTGCGCGTGAGAGGGAGTCTGCAAGGGTGTCACCGTCCGTCACTCCCCGGCAGGTCCACCTCGCGCTGCCCCGTCGATGCCCCTCGATCGATCCCGACGGGAGGGGGGATCGAAAGTCGGCGCGGTCTTGGGGGTGTCCACCGACAGGGGTCCCATTCGCAGATTTTTTTCGCTCGTAAGAATTTAGCCCGCTAGCGCGTTCGGCTGCCCATGCCCGCACCAGCACCTGCTACCCCGTACAACTGGAGAACCTCCCGCCATGACGGCTAGCACGCTCCCCTCCCCCGTCCTGATGCGACCGGAAGAGATCATTTCGCTTAAGGAGGCGGCCTATCGCACCGGTAAGAACGAGAAAACGATCCGACGCTGGTGCAAGGAGGATGGCATCGGTCGACGCTCATCGCTGGGCGCTCCGTGGGAGATCTCAGCCGTAGCGCTCGAGGCGAAGCGATATGGAGATCGGGAGGCGCTCGACCTGCTCCGCGAGGGGCACCGAGACTCTCCGATCGTTACGCGCTACTTCCTGTCGCTTGGCATCAGCTGCTGATCGTCCTGCCTCGCGCGCCCTCACATAGTGATTGTCCGCACATGTCCGGACGTGTCCAGTAACCAATAGCAACTGCCACCACCACATGACTTTCGACAGAACGAAGGTCTCGGCTCATGGCAACAGCTCAGCTTTTCCTCAGCGGCGCGCGTGTCACCAGTGGTTTCCGAGAAGCCATTCATGACGCGGCCAACCGTGCGGGCGTGACGCCGAACGAGTTCGCCATTCGAGCGGCGGCAGAGAAACTCGCGCGAGCCGGTCAAACGTTCCCGGGCGTCTTCCGCCGAGGCGACTTCGACGCTGGCGTCGATTCAAGTGCGGATAGCGGCCGAAGCCACGATAGGCAGGCTGGGGGCGCAGCTGATGGCTGCAGCAACAGTCACCCGCAAGCTCGTCGTCACGTCGGACACGTCAGGCCTGCAGAAGGGCGCGCGCGACGTCCAGTCATTCGGGCAGCAGACCGAGAGCGCGGCCGCGACGCTGAAGCGGATGAAGGCCGAGATGGACCCGGCCGCCTACAAGTCGCTGGCCGCTGGCATGAAGCCGGCCATCGAGGCCGAGCGTCAGATGGCTTCCATGACGAAGGCGCTGACCGCAGAGCTGAAGCCGTTCGGCGATGCGCTGCGCAAGCAGCAAACGGATAGCCTGAAGGCTGCCGAGGCGGTCAACAAGCTCGCTTCGGCAGAGATGAAGCGTGCCGAAAACCTCCGTCGCGCCTACGACGACACGTACGCCAACGCCACCCGATTCCTGAAGGTAGAACAGGACGTCGCGCACCAGATCGGCCTTCGCAACCTGACGACCGAGCAGGGCAACGTCATCCTTGCGACCGCCGCGAAGCGCTTCGATCAGATGGGCAAGGGTGCCGAGGCTGCGAACCAGAACGTGAAGCTGACCTCCGGTCAGGTGCAGGGCCTCGGCTTCCAAATCAATGACATGGGCACGATGCTCGCGATGGGCGCGTCGCCGTTTCAGATCCTGGCTTCGCAGGCCGGTCAGGTCGTTCAGGTTCTGCAGGAAGGCGGTGGCGTAAAGGTCAGCATCGGCGCGATCGCGACCGCGGTCGGCGGCTTCGTCACCTCCCTTGGCCCGGTGGGCATCGCGCTCGGCGCGACGACGGCCGCGGCCGGCGCGCTGTGGCTTATGTCGGACGGGCCCGAGGCCAAAGCTGCGAAGAACTCGATGGACGAGTTCAAGCGGTTGATCGACAGCGTCCGTGACAGCTTCGGCGAGGCCGGCCGCGCTGCCGATCTCGTCTATTCGGCCGGAGCCAAGCTGACGCCGGGCATGGCTCTCGGCCAGCTCGTCGACAGCATGAAGACCGCCAAAGAGGAAATGAAGGCGGCCGTCGAGAACCTCGGCCGTGGCGAAGCGGTCCGGCTCGACATGGGCACGCTTGGCAGTGCCAGCGCTGTGCTCGACCTCTTCAACGGTGAGCTGCGCAACGCCCAGTCCGAGATCCGCGAACTTTACGGGCAGTTCACCCGTGGCGAGATCGAGGCCAAGGCCTTCGTCGAACGCATGGCGATGATCCAGATCAAACCGGGCGCCAGCGACGAGGTCAAAGCGCTCGCCGGCGAGATGCGCCGTCTCGGCACCGACGTCTTGAACGCCGCCACGAACACGCAGGCCCTTCAGGCCGCTATGGATGCGATCGTGAACTCGCGCTCGCGCCTGCCCAAGCCCGCCGCCCAGGATCGGCCGGACAACGCCGGCCTCGAGCGTCGCTTCGGCGACCGGATCAATCCGGACGTCACGGACGATCTGCGCAAGCAGCTCGAGGACCAGGCGGCCGCGCTGACGAAGACCGAGACCGCGACCCGCTCCTATTCCGACGCCGTGGCCGAACAGAAGGCCAGCATCGAGAAGTCCGTCGCCGAGCTGCGGCTCCAGGTCGACATGTACGGCCAGAGCGAAGGTGCGATCGCCGCGGCCCGGTTCAAGCTCGACGCGATGACCGAGGCACAGCGCGCCTCGAACGACGCGAAGGCCGGCGCTATCGATCCGGCCCTCGTCGACCAGATCAACCGGGAGGCCGACGAGATCGGCCGCCTGACCGACAAGATCCGCACGAACACGGCGGCCGAGCGTGAGCGTCAGAAGGCGGCCGAGGACGCCAAGCGTCAGCGTGAGCGCGTCGCCGAATTCACCGCTGACGTCGAGTTCGAGAGGTCGATCCTCGACTTTTCAGAGAACGAGCAGGAGATCCGCCAGATCATCCGCAACCTCGATGTCGACTTTTCCAGCTACGAGGGGCAGCGGCTCGCCGCCGCGATGCGCTTCAACGAGTCCGTGCGCGACCAGCAGGATGCGATGTCGGACATGGGCGAAGTAGCCTCCGACGTCTTTGGCGACATGATCGAAGCGCTCGGCAAAGGCGGGAGCCTGATCGACAACCTAGCTCAGGCACTGTCCGGGCTCGGGCAGAAGCTCGCCTCGGCCGGTCTGGACCGCATGTTCGGCGGCCTCTTCGGCGCCGGACAGCGGCATGCCGCGAACCAGAACAACATCGGCAACATCTTCACGGGCTCGCTTGCCTCGGTGCCGCCGAGCTCCTTCGTACCCGTACCGACGCCTGCGGTGCGCGACACGACGCAGCGGCTCGCGCAGGGCGTCACGCAGTCGGTCTCGAACAACCTCCTGTCGTCGCTGCTCGGTGCCGGCAAGAGCGAGAGCCACATCTCGGGGCTGAACGCGCAGTTCGCGACCGCGCTCACCAATATGCTAGAGGCGGCGCCCGCCGCCGTGCAATCTGCGATCACGATCAACTCGGGCTTCCGGTCCGTCGCTCGGCAGGCCGAGCTCTTCGACGCGGCGCTGCAGAAGTATGGCTCTGTCGCGGCCGCCAGGCGCTGGGTCGCGCCTCCGGGGAACTCTCAGCACAACAAGGGCATGGCCGCCGACTTCGGCTACGGCAACACGGCGGCGCGCAACTGGGTCCACCAGAACGCCGGGGCCTTCGGCCTCAAGTTCCCGATGGCCCATGAAAACTGGCACATCGAGCTCATTAACGGCCGGACCGGCAAGACCGGCGCCGTCGTCGACGAGCGCACGCTGTCGAAGGGCGTGAGTTCGGGCCTCGCCGACTATAGCCGCCGGGGCGGTCCCGAGAGCTACGGCGCCGGGCGCTTTGACGCTGGCAGCGCGGGTATGGCTTCCGGCTTGTCTCGCGGCCAGGCGGGCATGGGGGTACTCTTCGGTCTCGCTGGTATCGCCGGCAACGGATACGCGAGCGGCAGCCCGCTCATGAGCGGTATCTCCGGCTTGATGGGCGGCTACGAGCTCGCAGGCCAGTTCGGCGGTGCGCTCGGCCTCGGCGCGATGGCCAACCCGATCGGCATGGCGCTGGGCGCCGGTGTCGGCATCATTTCCTCCCCCGTTGGCAAGCGGAAGCGGGCGACCCTCGCCGACATGCAGCGCCGCTACGCCGAACACCTCGCGACGAAAGGAAACGACGATGACAGCGATCAACGGCTTCTTGCAGCGTGACCGCGGGTTCCTGATGGCCGACGGCGCCTTCTACCTGTCCGACGGTACGCCGATGGGCTTCGGAAGCAAGATCGTCTCAATGCCCAAGCTTCACGCGGCAATCGCGGCGCGAGGGTACTCCCTGATCGCACCGACGATCGCGATGGAGATGGCGATCAAGTACGCTGATTTCGACGACATGCTCGACCGGGCCGACGATGATCTGACCGCGTGGGAAGGCACGCAGCGGGACTTCCTTCATTGTGTCGGCTTCCCCCATTTCGAACTGCACATGATGGGTTGGTCGAAGCGAGAGGCGCGCCCACGGTATGCGTGCTGGACGAACCAGCGCGAGGACGAAGAAGATAAGGTCGAGAGGCTCCACGAAGAGCCCGGGTGCCTCGTCTCGCCGTACCTGACGCCGGATGAGGAGCTGAAGGCATTGCCGAAAGTCGGCGTCTTCATGGGCGCTCCTGGCTTCCTCGACAGCTTTGATCCCATCCGCCACGGCGTTCCGATCATGCAGGCGCAGCGTCGCGACGTCGACGAACTCGATGGTCATGAGGAGAACGGCAAGGTTTGCATCGTCGGTGGCCACATCGAGGTGACGGAGATCGACGAAACGGGGATCTCGCAACGGGTTTTGCATCGCTGGGCCGATCAGACCGGCGTTCACGTGGAGCCAGAAGCGCTGTCTCCTAAGGACATTCTCCGCGCCCGTATCGCCTTGCGCAACGCGCACCTCGAAGCTTCCGAGGAGCAGGCGGCATGAACCCGGGCACGGAGCTCGGCGAGCGCCTTTTCAACGAAGCCGACCAGGCTTGGCAGGAGCATCTCGCCAAGTCGCCCGAGGACGTTGGCGATCTCGTTCGGTTCTTCGGCCGGCTGCGGGAGAAGGCGGAAGAGTTGCCAGCCGCTGCCCGCCGCGAGCGGCTGCCGTTGTGGGAGGTCAAAGAAGCCTTTCGTGCTGCGGCCGAGAAGAATGTCCGCGCCACCGTCACGGAATGGAAGGAACTCGCCGGTCGCGAGGCAGAAGTCTTCGACACGGTGATCGGAAAGTACGTTCCGGCCGCCACGCACGCCCTTATCTTTCCGAACCAGCCCCCGGCGTCAGCATGGAACGAGGGAATCTACGCGCTGCTGCATGAATCCTTGCAGCGTATCGCGCGTGAGATCGGGCTTGAAGCGCCGGATCATCCGCCGCCGGAGCGCGAGCCCCCGGCCTTGGAGCCTCCGCCCGGGCTCAATCGTCAGCATCGCCGCATGTGGCTTAAGCGAAACCGGAGGGCTGCCTGATGTCCAGTCTCAAGAACAGCCTGCTCGTATCCTCCATGGCCAGCGCCCCGCCGCTGGCTTCCTTCCCCGGCTGGGCCGGGCCTGTCGTGCGGGCCAAGCGTCAGGCTGGCCAAGGCGATTCCCTGCTCAATCCAGCGCTACCGTTGGAAGGCACACGTAAGATCTTCGAAGCGCGCGTCGCCGCCGATGTAGTCAAGCTTGGCGCGCTGATCGTCGAAGCGCGGGAACTCGGCCTGGGGCTCGGTCGCTCGCTTTGCGAGCGCACCATTGCCAGCATCGAGGCCGATATCCTCGCTGTCCGGTTCGGCGAAGGCGATCCGGACCTCGCTGGCAACGTACCAGCCATCTTGAAGCGTTTCTCGACCGCCGCTCACGAAATCTTCGTCGTGCATCAGCTCTCCGACGGGCCGATGAACGAAGCCACCGTGGCGCACTGGATGGCTGCTCGCGGCGAGGTCGCAGTCGGCGCGCTGAAGTACGTCATCACGATCCTGGAACGTCATGGCGAGACGCTTGCCTTGGCCGTAGTTCCCGAGGAATGGGTCGACGATCTGAGCAACGTCGTGAAGGCCTTTGTCTTCCCCGGTGACGGTGACGCACCGAAAGACGACGCCTGGCGTCAGGCGATCATTGAACGCTTTGACGCGATCCGTGCGCTCCTGCCTGAGCATCAGCCGGCGAGCTTCTGAACATGAGCGATCCCTTCACGCGCGAGCTCGCCCTTCTCGTCGACGAGATGAAGAGTCCAGCGGCCCGGTCCAAGATGCTGGCGTCGTTCGCGCGTGAGGAGATCGCCATCACGAAGGCGAAGAACGAGGCGGCGGCTGGCCGAACGATCGGGAAGCCGAAGTTGGCCGTCGATGGGCGCCAGGGCGCGCCGCTCGGCAGCGTGAAGCCGGACGGCACGATCGTCGCCGAGTTCAACACGGAGACCGTCGCGGTGCGTTGGATCCTGCGGCAGCTCGAATTGGAGTCGCCGCGGCTGACCGGCGCCTACCGCGCCTCGCACAGCGTCTACGCCGACGGCCGGCTGATCGAGCTCGGTTCGAGCGCAGACATTCCGGACGCGGACGAGTTCGTCATCGCGTCTGACGTGCCCTACGGCGTCAAGCTCGATCCGAAGGACGGTTTGCCGGCCCGCTCGAAGCAGGCTCCGAAGGGAGTCTACGCCGCGATCGCAGCCGTCGCCACAACCCGGTTCGACAGCGAGGCCGACATCTTCTTCACGTTCCGCGAGGTGCCGATGGCGAAGGGCGGGTCGCATCAAAACCCGGCGATCGTCGTGCGGCCGAATGGCCGGGCGGGCGAGCTGTGACGAGTGTGGGTCCACAATTTACAGTTTCACGACGTCAACGGCGTATGCCACACGTGATCGTACTTTTCGTGTGAGTCGGAAGCCGCGGGACCTATGGATCGAGATGTCACGGTAAAGTTTTGGAAGGTCGCAGCGATAGCGCCGAGCGCTCCTGACTTCGCTTCCTCATTGCAAATCGCAATGAACGCTACCGGCAGCAGATTGCAAGCCAAACTCGAAAACGCGACGTTCAGGCTTGAGCCGCATGGATGTAAGAAGGGGCCGATATGGATCGGAGAGATCATCCGGCTGCAATCATCCGCTTTCCCGTCTAAGGTCCCCCAAGGAAAGCCTGCTGAGCGCCTGAACCTTCTCCCGGGAGAGAGCTTGGGACATCATGCAGGGTTCATTTATGACGAGCGAAATAAGGCGCTTGGCTTTGAGGCCCGGCCAACCGCTGGGGGCCCATCTAGTTTCCTGAACCTCGTCGCGGCGATCGCCAAACACCCTCCTTGTGCCGTATTTCCGGTGTTAACGGCACAGAAGGTCGCAGACCTCGCAAAATCGAAAAACGGTACCCTCAGCCTGAAAATTGCTGACCCCGTCAATCTGCAAACTGTCGATCCGGAATTGGTGAATGTTCGAGACGGGTTGGCCTTCCTGACGGAATTGATGGATGGTGCCTACATAAATACCTCGATTGGCGTCGGCCCTCGGCGGGACGGGCTAGATGTGTCGAAGCTGAAGAAGGTCGTAGGCTGGCTCGCGGGTGAGCGATCTGCGGACCGCGGCAAGGTGAAGAAATTGCAGGTGACACAACCTGATGAGGCAGGTCCAATCCTCGACTTCATCGGAGGCCAGGTCAAAGAGCAGCAGACACTACAGCTTTTGGGCGACCCGAAGCCAGATTGGAAGATAAAGAAGACATTCCTGGACGCGGCTTATCAAACGGCAAAAAAATATGTCTAGCGATTCAGTCGGAATCTTTTTTGTTCGCCACCTGACCGCACTGAGACGCAGTACAGTTGCGTTTTGGGTGGTCGCCCTTCTGTCGGCCATTTTGTATGACCGCTTCGGTTCATACGTAAGTTTCTCTGGTCCGCAGCTAGACCGCCTTTATTCGTACACGTTCACACTTCTCACAGTCATATGGGGGGCGTCTCTGGCTGTTTGGGCTCTTATGCGTAGCCGCGCAACGCGCTACATCGAGCGACTACACGACAATGTCGTTTTCAAGCAATTCCTGACCCAGTTTGAGCTGAACATCTCGATAACGCTGTTGGTGATTGTGTACACCTTGATCCTAGGCATCTGGGCGATGGAACCGGGGAGCGTTCGGTCGTGGTCATCCACCGCGTTTATAGGATGGGCATTCTCCTATTTATGGTCGCTCCGGCTTTTGGCTGGAAGCTTTCGCGCTGGGCGAATCGTTCTGTAGGTCGGCAGGACCGTAGTTCGGCCGAGGTTGGGATCACCGCCAGAGGCATGGGGAAAGTTGCAGAAAGCTGAAGCAGAGCGAGCGGTGAGACAGCTGGCGTCCCGTTGGGCACGCGAAAATGCCGTACCCCTACAAGCCCCCTCACCTCCAAGCTTCAGCGATTTCGTCAAATGGGTGCGAAACCAAGGCTATGACGCCTACTTGGACTTCCGATCGCTTCGGGGATCCATGGCCGAAGTCGAACTTTGGTTCGATGACGAACTCGGCCAAAACTGGCGGGCCTGATGCGCCTTCGCGTCCAAGTCGGCCAACTGACCTCTATGATCCGGGGTGCTAGATGTTGTCATGCACAACGCGGCGACCTACTACCTATAGATCGTAAGCACCTGTTTGAGCTTGACTTTTGCCAATTCAGCAAAATATCCGCTTGTGCATAGCGCACTTTCGGCGTACAAGCCGCTTGTCAACAGTCAGTTGACTGAAGGCACGCGAAGAGCCCCACCTTGCGGCAGGGCTCTCCTTTCTTGACAGGTGTAACGTTCTCCTGCGGCGGCTACCGCGGATAACGGCGGCAATGAGAGCACACGTGCTCCCATTTGCCGTGCCTGTAGCGCCAATAGTCGATGACCGACACCGGCGCCGTGATCGAACACGATACTCGTGCCATAAGGCGACTCCATAATGGAAGTCGACAAGTTGGCCTTGTCTGCCCTTCGACGACGGTTCCGTCGAAGTTCGCTATGCCCATTGGGCTGACGAAGCGACGACGAGGCAGACAACGAGGGTGTGCTCGACAACCTTCCTTATGGCTTGAGCGATTCGAAGTAAAGCGCCGTTTTCGGCAAACCTGTTCTTTGCCGGTTTAAACGCTCACTGAAGCGTTTTTCGCTACCAGGGTAGGAAATCTCCTACCGGCACGTTGTGCCGCCCCAGTGGCCATCCTGCTCGATCTGGTAAGCGTTCCGGATGCGTTCTATTAGGCGTGAAGCCTGGAGAACGTCGCATCGCGCGCATGGCGTGCCGGTGTTCGATGCCTGATGTTCTCTTCCTAACAATACGGCCAGCAGTGGATCATGCCGGCCGTTTGTGGGCAGGAAGAAGGTCATCGAACGTGATTGGAACCCAGCCCTGAACGGCTACCGGATGTTGCATTGCTTGTTGCACGCAGCAGCCGCAACACTCTGCAAACCGTTGCAAAACAATGGCTTACGACGCAACACGATGCAACATGACCTGCCCGTGGTAGACGCCGCTGTCGTTGCTAATTACCAAGCAAAAACAAGAACTTAATTTGGCGACCCCGGCAGGATTCGAACCTGCGACCATCGGCTTAGAAGGTCGGTACTCACTGGGCTGCGGTTTGCCGCACCGACCGGTAGCCGTCGCTAAGGGTCAGCGACATCCCCACGAATGGCGCCGTAACGGATGTTCCCTGACTCGGGCTCTGGGCCGTGGCTCGCCATGCCCTCCGTGATGTCAACGAGGCGCCCTCGCCCGCAACGCGTAGGACTCCACCAAGGTGTTCGCCCGCCTAGTCGATCAGGCCCCGGTGTTGGGTTCCGTCAGGACATCTTCAGCCGGTTTGGCCCGGCGACTGGGGTCAGGTGATACGATGTTTTGAGATGAAGGCAATAATGGCGGCGCTAACGGCCGCAGGCTCGTCCCGTTGAAGCCAGTGTGTCGCGTTGGAGAAGGTCTGCAACTCCCCGTCCCGGCAGAAGGCGAGGCTACTTCTGGCGAGACCAGGTTCAAGGAAGCGGTCGCGCATTCCCCACAGCACCAGCGTCGGCACATCAATCGGCTCCGTCATCTGCGGGCGAAAGCGCAGGGCGCGGTACCAGTTGAGCATAGCGCTGATCGCGCCCGGCTGCTCCCAAGCCTGCCGATAGGCCGTAATGTCGTCGGCCGTGAATGCTCCGGGGCAACTGGATCGCTCAACGGCACGAACGAGAAGCGCGAACTGTCGCGCACGCAGCAGGGCTTCCGGCACGATGGGAAACTGGAAGAAGGCCGCGTAACTGCTTCGCAGGATCTGCGAGGGAGAACGCAAGACATAGGGAAACAGAGCCTCGGGATGCGGCGCGTTGAGGACGGTAAGGCTGGCCAGGCAGCTCGGCATCACGACGCCCGCCGACCACGCCACGATCCCTCCCCAGTCGTGGCCGACGAGATGGAGCCGCTCGAGGCCCATCGCATCTGCTAGTCCAGCTAGGTCGTCTAGGAGCTTCGGCAGCGCGTACTGGCGGATGCCCTTCGGCTTGCTGCTAATGTTATAACCACGCTGGTCCGGCACGACGACCCTGTAGCCGGCGGCAGCAAGCGCACCGATCTGCGCGCGCCAGCCGATCCAGAAGTCTGGAAAGCCATGCAGGAGTACCACCGGCTCTCCACTCAAAGGTCCAGCCTCCACCACGTGCAGCCGCACGTTCCCCGTGTTGATCAACCGATGGCGAACTTCCGTGGATATCATGGAGACGCAACGACGTCCGGTCACGAGGGATCCAGCGATGGTCCGCGGGAACCGCATACCGATGTCATGCGGCAGGTCATGGCCCGGCACGCGAGTGAACACGGCGGCCGTCCGCCCGAACGTTCGAATGCGGTGCTTTCGTCAACTCCGGAATACGCCAGGTTCCTAGATCGATTAGACGTAATGGTAGCGGCGCTACCCCGGCGAAGCCCAGGCGGTTTCACGCTTGCAATCAGGCGTCGAGAAGGGCGAAGGCTGCGTTTGGCGTGAGCGACTGGCGGTTCGACGAGGTGACGCAAGGCGCGCAACGCTTCGCAGTCGCCGTCCTGCCGGTTGCCGACCGGACCGGAAGCGTGCACCGTCCTATGGTCCGGTGCCGCGAGAGCATGGCGATCGTTTACGATCGACGAACCGTTGGAGGTTGTGATGAGCAGCGCGGTGGAACTTGCGACCTATCCCGGCCTAGACGAGCGTGTCGTCGTTCTTCGGGCAGGTGATCTAGTCGATGCGGTCTTCGTTCGAACCGAACGTTTCAACGTCCTCGTCGATACCCTCGACACGCCCGCAAGGTGTCATGCCGCCCTCGCCCTCGTCGATCCATTCCTTTACGAGCGTCCCCTGGTCGTCGTGAACTCGCACATGGATTGGGACCATTTCTGGGGCAATGCAGCGGTCGCCGATCGCGCCGTCATCATCGCCCACGAGGAGGCTCACCGACGTTTCCACGCCCCGTCGACGCAGCAAAAGCTAAAAACCAAGGCGTCAGAGGACGTGAGCTTTCAGGACGTTGCCCTGCAGGCCCCGACGGTGACCTTTCAGGATCGCCTGCGGCTCGACGGGGGTGATCTCACACTCGACCTAGTCTCCACTCCCGGACACACTCCCGACCATGTCGCGGTCTGGATTCCGGAGTTGAAGACGTGCCTTGCGGTTGATGCCGTGGAGGCGCCGATCCCGGTGGTCTCCAGCGAAGATCCGCAGGATCTGCGTTCGCTTGTCGCCTCGCTTCATCTCATCGAAGAACTGGACGCGGAACATGTCGTCCTGGCGCACGGCCAGACAAACGACCCTTTGGTTGTCAGCCAGAACCTTCGCTACTTCGAAGAGTTGGCCTCGCGCGTCGGACGAGCCAGTGACCTCGCGTTCCTGCGCGACGGCGATCCCATTCCGGATGGCCTTGAGCTGACAGACCTGGTTCCCTCCTCGACTAACCTGTCGCCAAGCGCTCGAACCTTCTATGAGCGTTTCCACCGAAAGAACCTGCGGGCCACCATTCGCAGCGTTCAGGGGGCTTCCTCGACCATGTAGACGGTTGCCGAACGATTGGTACCTAGTCCACGTCGAGCAATCCTTGACCCGTCGATGCCCGCCTGGTCTGTCCGTCGCATGAGCATACCGATCTGGGCGGGGTTCGAGTGCGGCCATCTCGGCTGGTCCGACCATGACCTCCTCGTCACCACCCGCCACCTGCCCGACGACCGCATGGCGGAGCATTACGCCATCGTGCGGGCCCACGGTCTCTGTCGCGGGCGTGACGGCCTGCCGTGGCGCCACGATCCTGCCCCCCGAATGCGGTTGGCCGAGGCGTCCGGCATGGAGATCACCTGGGATCTTGCACACTTCGATCGACCACCGGACCCGGCAGCGCATGCCGTCGCGGTCGCACAAGCCGCAGACCCCGATCGGCCCCTGCACCTCTGTCCTGTGAATGAACCCTCGATCTACCCGATGCTCGCCGGAATGGCTTGGGAGGAGGCCGTCGACATGGCGATCGTCATGGGACGGGCGGCACGCGACCACCATGCCAAGGTACGCCTCCTCGCATGCGACCCAATCAACGGGATCGGCGAGCGCCAGTTCGCCGCCGTCGACAGGCTCGTAGGCGCGGGCGTCGTCGATACGATCGGCATCAACAGCTACCCGCACACTGCGCGCGCTCCGCTAGGCCGGGCCATCCTGAAGAGCTGGCGGCGCTACGGCCTTCCCGTCCTCGTCGCCGAAACGAGCTGGCACGACGGTCACCGTGCACAGCGGCGCCGCTTTCCCGGTTTCGGCAAGCGGCGCTGGCTCGAGCACATCCTGGCGGAGGTCGATTGGGCATCCGCCCGGGGCGCTCAGGTCGAGGGCGTGTGCTGGTACCCGATCGTTGACTGTCCGCCTTGGCCTCACCCTGGCTCCGCGCATCGTTGGCGCCACGGGTTGATCCGTGAGGATCTCGGTATCGACCCTGTCCTCTCCGAGGCGTTGCGAGAGCACATGGTGGGTCCGTCGCAGTCGGCGCCGGACCAGCTTCGTTTTGCTTTCTGAGGTTCCTCTGGGCAGGCTCTTGGCTGCTCCGCACGGTACAGACCCGAAGCAGCATGTTCCCAGCGTCATCGGGGCGGTAACTTCCCATCGAGGTCTCCGCTCAACAGCCTCTCGAAGGCGACTGGCTCCAGCCTGCCCGGCGGTCGGAAGGGGTTCGAGAAGGCGTAGATGAAGAAGAGGACGATCCCCGAGTAGACCCCAAACGTCGCGAGCAGGACGAGATGGCCCCGCGTCGGTCGGTAGACGTGGAAGGGTACCGAGAGAAGAACAAGTCCCGCAATCGCCGGCGCCCAGAACAGACTGCTGAAGCGCCCGAACACCCCCGCTTCGCGCATCTCGCGCAACTTCGCGATATCCGTAATGCGGCCCAGCATGCGATCGCCCAACCATCGCTCGCGGTTCGTCGTTGGGGTCAGGTTCAGAAGCGCCTCGTACACTGCCTCCCACTCCTTCCAGGCATGCGGCGAGAGCCCCTCGGTCCGACCGAGCATGCTCCATTCGTCATCGATCACCGTCGAGATGTAACGCTTCAGCCCCGCCTGTACCGGGCCGACCTCTGCACCGCCATACCGCCAGATGTCGTTATAGACGTCCGTGATGGCTATCGCCTCTTCGATCAGAGCCGAGCGGACGTCCTTGTAGTCGGAGAGCTCCTGCGCATAGACCAAGCCAAGGATCAGGCCGTGCAGGGCGGCGATCCGGAACGCGACCGATCCTGCGACGTCGTGTGTTCGATCGACGTCGGTGCCGTCCGGCAGGACGCGCCGGGCAAGGAAGTAGGTGCCGAGGACGATTGCCGTTGCCCCGCCACGATGACCAACCCGTAGGCTGCTGAAACCAACGTATCCATCAGTTCGCCTTGTTGCAGGATGGGTGTCATGAGCTGCATGCAGCAGCACTCCACGCGAACGGAGTGCCCCGCAAGATGCCGCAAGGCATTGTAGCGCGCGAACGAGGGGTCGCGCCCCAGATGATTGCGACGGCGACCTACGACCTCGGTCGCTGAGGCGGCGCAGGTTCGTCCGTCCAGCGTGGCGGAAATGGCCGCACGAGAACCTGACCGCCCGGCGGGATCGGTCCTAAATGGCGCAGGACAAGGTCATAGTCCGGGTGGCCCGGCGGGTACCGCAACTCGCCATGTCCGACAATGGACCCGCCTTCCCGTTCGGCTCTGAGCCAAAGGACCAGCGTGCCGTCGAGTTCGCGATGCGCGGAGCCGATCGGCGCCTCCGCGGAAGGGGGAGCTGGCGCATGCTCCCTCGACCCGGCACGCGCCTCGGCGGACGTCGCCAAGGCTTCCAGCACCCCGACGAAGCGTGGTCTCAGACAATCGGAGCCGACCTCGTGCAGGACGTCGTCGCCATCGAACAAGGCCACGCTGCACAGGCGGTCCGTCGTCTGACCAAGCGCTGGCGGATCGAGATCCGGCATGCTCCAGACCTCGTTTCCGGACGCGATCACGTTGCGCCGCTCATCAGCCGAGATGGCGTCGGTGCGTTCGCTTTCGATCTCCATCGGCCCTCCCCATGGGCCAGACGGGTGGTTGCCTGCCGGATTGTCATGAGGTCGAGATCGACGATGATCCAGTGAGCCAGCGGCGACAGGACGTTGCCAGTCGCAACCAGAATCCCACGATACGGCCACTCGTCAGATGAAAGGGCAAGATGAACGCTTGCCCGGCTCGTACGCGCGGCGGAGACGACCTTTTCGCTCGCATAGCCGAGGACGTTCGGTTCGGCTGCAACCGGGACGCTGAGCAGGAGCACGAGAACCACGGAAGTGCCCGCCGGTCGCAACCAGCCGAGCACCGCTTGTTTGCGCATGCTTCCGGTTGCAAGGTACCAGCTACCCATCCTGTCTCCTGCCGGGTACGAACTCATTTCGGGTTATGGATTTTCTCGATCCTATCGCCGCCGGTCCCAGCCGTCATTCGTACGGGGTTAGCAATCCGGGTAGTAGGGGCTGACCTCAACCGAACAACCGAGCCGCTGACCAAGTTCTCGCCCAAGTGCTGTCATGCCGTCGGGATCGCCATGCTGCGCAAGGAACACAGACTGATCGTCAGCGCCGGGTGCGCGCGTGCGGCAATGGGCATGAAGCGACGAGCCGCCACCGCCCTTGGCCGGCGTCATGCGAACCACTCGAAGATGCAGGATCTCGGTGCGGCGGATGACAAAGAGCTGATCGGACACCACGATCAGCGCCTCGCCGTCCGCAGACAGACCGAGCATCCGTTGCCGGTCTTCGACCACGTCTTCCGGGTCGCGCACGTATTCGAGTTCCGTCTCACCCGGAGCAAGGCGGCCGGCTCTTGCCATGCGCGCTGTCCCGACCTCCCCGTCGATCGCAATGGGTTGGAACTCTCGCACCCAACCCCGTTCTCTATCGCTGAGAGCCAAGCGGAAGCCCGTTATCAGGGTCACGTGGCAAGCCGTCTTCAACCGCGGCTCGCGATCCTCGGACGGTTTCTGCAGATCGTGCGACTGCCAGCTCGGCGGCCAAGCCACCAGCGAAACGTCAGCCAACCCCGAGCGCCACGCGGCGACGACGGTGTTCCACCGACGACCGACCGACGTGGGCCCGAGCGATGCTGTCAGATGATCAGCGACGCGCCGAAGGTTGGCGTGCGCGTCGTCCTCGAACCATGCAAGGGTGGTGAAGCGGGTGATCGGGAACTGGGGCGGGATGCGCTCGAAGGCGCTAGCCGTCCAAGGCGCCAGTGCGCCTGGTAGGGGTTCGGCATCAGTGAAGACGAGCGCCGGCCATGCGTAGATCGGATCCGGCTGAACGCCGCAGCGCGCAATGACATCCAAGCGCGTTTTGTGACGGGGTAGGCGCCAATCGTCCGCAAGGCGCAGGATCGGGTTCATGCCACCGGGATGTGACGGAACCTCCGTCGGCGCGAGGCTGTCGGACGTGGAGGTCATCGGCACCGAGGCAACCTGCGGGCGACGAAAGAAACGGTCCAGGAATCGTATCGCACCCTCCGCTAAGGCTTGTTGCCCAGCAACAGGGCTAGGCAGGATAGAGAATATGCCCTGCCGCAGTCGATGTCAGAAAGTCTCGCCCGTGAGCGAACCGACAACCTTTCCGATCCCGAGCGAAGCGCTGACGGAACGAATCAGACCGCGATCAAACCCTTACAGACGTCGCATCGCGAGCCGTGCCATTTCCGGAGCGGACGTCGGAAACGCAACGGGCCGCCAAACCTCGATAGTCCGATCGCCGTCCAGAAGCTCGCGCAGCGCTTCGTGCCACTCCCTTCGGTACGAGCGGTGGATCTGAACCTTCACGACATCGTCGTGGTCGGCCCAGACCTCATGAAGCAGGAAGCGATTCGGGTCGGCGGGATCCTCGTGCAGCACGGCGCCGCGATAGTTCACCTCGTGCGCCATGGCATACAGCACGTCGGTGAGGAGTCGCAGAAAGCGCTCGCGCTGACCGTCCCGCACCGTGAAATGTATGACGTACGCGACGCTCATGAGCGCACCTCGTCCATGAAGCCAATGATCTCAACGATGCGCCCGCTCCCGTCGAGGCGCACGACGTCCGTGCCGGCAGCAACGGCCGGCCCCGCATCCGGGTTGAGCGTCCAGGAGAAGCGCACGAAGGGGCCGTGGCCGTCGGCCGTTCCCTGGAGGCGGAAGGAGAGGCCCGGAAACTGCGCCCGGGCCCCCTCGATCATCTCGGCGAGCGCCGCCCGGCCGTCGGCCTGCATGAGCGGGTCGCGGTAGCGCACGTCCGGATGCCAAGCGTCAAGGCGGTGCCGGCGCGCAGATGGTTCGGTTTCGTTCCAGGCAGCCAGGTAGTCGTTGGCGGTATCGAGCGCGGTTCGCATGTCGAACTCCCGTTGTTTGGAGTTCGGACCCTGCTCAATCCAACGCCGTCCGACGATTACGTCCAAGGTCATGGGCACAAGGCCGACGCCATGCCAGAAGAGGAGCCATGACGGCGACGACTGCGAGCGACACGGTGGGAGACGTCCTGCGCGACTGGCGACGCCGGCGCCGCTTCAGCCAGCTCGACCTTGCGCTGGAGGCCGAGGTCTCGACCCGCCATCTCAGCTTCGTCGAGAGCGGCCGTTCGCAGCCCAGCCGCGACATGCTCCTGCGGCTGGCCGAACGGCTCGAGCTGCCGCTGCGCGAACGCAACCGCCTGCTCCTCGCCGGGGGCTACGCGCCGATCTTCGCCGAGCGGGATCTCGACCGTCCGGACATGGCCGCAGCCATGGACGCGGTGCGCGCCGTTCTTCACGCCTACGAGCCGTATCCAGCGCTCGCCGTCGATCGGCATTGGCGCCTCGTTGCCGCCAACGAAGGTCTTCCGCCTCTCCTCCAAGGTGTCGCAAGGCGCCTTTTGGATCCCGGTGTAGACGTCCTGACCCTGTCGTTGTCTTCCGACGGGCTCGCGCCCTTCATCCTGAACTATGCGGAGTGGCGGCAGCATATCCTAGAGCGCGTGCGGCGGGACGCGGCCCGTTCGGGGGACGGGGAACTCGCCCGCCTCCACGAGCGGCTTCGAGCCCTGCCGAGTCCCGCCGGCCGATCGGAAGCGGCATTCGAGACCTCGCCAGCGGCCTCGATCGCGGTGCCCTTGCTCCTTAGACACCCTTTGACGAACGAACGGCTGTCGTTCCTGTCGACCACGACGGTGTTCGGGACAGCGAGCGACGTCGCTCTCGCCGAACTGACGCTTGAGGGTTTTCTTCCGGCCGACGAAGCGACCCGCGAAGCTCTCACGGCTCGCCGATAGCACGCGGACCCTTCCGTTTGACGCGGTGGCAAGCCGCAAGGCGGTTTGCCCAGGGTCTCATCCCCTTCGTGGTCGGAGGCAGCAGGCCTCGGTGGCAGCGCACGAACTTCGATCGCCACCTTGGCGTGCACGCCGGAACATCGCCTTCGCATCCCAGGTTTCGTGGTTGCAGACAGGAGGATTCCCATGACCAAAGGTGTGATGAACGCTTGGGAGATCGAGGCAGGCAAGATGCGGCGCCGGGATCTGACGAAGGAGGAGACCGCCGCGATCGGCGAGGAGATGCTGAAGGGCACGCTCGTACCCGACATGGATCCCCGCCGCCGGAAGAACGTGATCCGCACCGCGATCGACAGCGTGCGGCCGGGCCGGAAGACTTAAGCCGGGAGGTAGTGCCATGAACACCGCCAACCTTCAGCTCGAAGGCCTATATGCTGCCTTGTCGGCCCTGATGACGGCGTTGCGCCAGAGCGGCGCGGTGAGCGAGGCCGACCTCGACGCCGCGCTCGCGGACGTCGAGGACACCGTGACGGCCGACCGGAGCCGGGCCGATCTCAGCCCCTCCCATCTCGACGCCATCGCCTTTCCCATCCGATACCTTCGCCTGGCGAACAAGCTTGGCGCCGAAGGATCGTATCCGGGCTTTGCCGAACTGACAGCGCGGGTCGGTCGGGAGAAGCCACAGCAGGCGGAACTCCGGTCCTTGGAGCGCGAGGACATCGAGGCGTCGAAGGACGCCGATGTCCGGCGTTTGGAGGAGATCGACCGTTCCGCCGAGCGGCCGTAGCCGTTCGTCCCATGGATCTCGACCTCGTCCCCCTCCTCCACTGGACGACACGCGCCATCGAGGTGTTCGGCATCCTGGCCATCGTCGTCGGCATCGTCGGTGCGACGGTCCGATACCTACGGGAGCGGGCCTCCCCCTCCGCCGGCAGCGACCCGTACCGGACCTATCGCTCCAGCATCGGCCGCGCGATCTTGCTCGGGCTCGAACTTCTCGTCGCGGCCGACATCATCAACACCGTTGCCATCGAACCGAGCCTCGAGAGCCTTGCCGTCCTCGCCGGCATCGTCGCGATCCGGACCTTCCTCAGCTTCTCGCTGGAGGTGGAGATCGACGGGAGGTGGCCATGGCAGAAGGGTTCGAAGGACCGGGCCGACCCAAGGAGCGGTTGAGGCCGGTTCGCCGTACGATCATCCACGGTTACGCGTCCGCGCCGGCCCCGGCAAACGATGCGCCCGTAAGGATCGACAACGACGTGGGGACGGGATCCGCAGCCCCGTCGTGAAGGGACGATGAGACGCATGCGGATCGATCCGTCGCTCCGTCGCAAATTCGGCTCTTCGCTCCCATGTACGGTTGCCCCCACCCAACCTCAGGACATTCCATGCCCGAAGGAGTTCCTCTCCGAGCCGCCGCGGCGGGCCTATCCATGCTCGGCGTCCTGGTCGCGGCGGGCGGCGACGCCCTGGCGCAGCCGTCCTCGGAGCCGATCCGGATCGTTGCGTTCGGCGACAGCCTCGTCGCCGGCTATGGTCTGCGACCGGGCGAGGCGTTCCCGGCGCAGTTGCAGGCCGCGCTCCGGGCGAAGAGCTACGACGTGACGGTGGCCAACGCAGGGGTCTCGGGCGACACGTCGGCCAGAGCTGTGGCGCGCATGGAACGCGCCGTGCCGACGGGCACCGACCTCACCATCGTCGAGTTCGGCGCGAACGACATCTTCCGTGGTGTGCCGGCCAGCACCACCGAACGCAACCTCGAGGCCGTCCTGTCACACGTCGGAAGCAAGTCGAAGGTCGTGGTCCTTGCCGGGATGGTCGTCCCGCCCGGTTTGGGCAACGATGCCTCGCGTTCGTTCGCTCCGATCTACAGCCGGCTGGCGGAGCGGCACTCCGCGGCGCTCTACCCGTTCTTTCTGAAGGGCGTCGCGGGCAACCGGAACCTGAACCTTGGCGACGGCATCCATCCGAACGCCGCCGGGGTCAAACGCATAGTCGAGGGCATCCTCCCAACTGTCGTGCGCGAGCTGGGCAAGCTTGAGAAGCGTCGCGCGGCAGCCGATTGATGAGATCGGCAGACTGCGCCCCGTCGGCGCATTCTGCGAGTGGATAGGGCTGAACGCCCCGGGGGTCTCGATGGACCGGGGCCGGCCCTCCGGGCTCGGTTCCGGGCGGGGCGTCGACACGCGGACCAGCCTCTTGGTATTCCCTGCCGAACAACGCGAGAGCGAATGGCCGTACGCTTCGAAGATCTGACGCCCGTCCAGTGTCGGGCCATGCTCCGCCTAACGGGCTGGGCGTCGGACGGCGAGGCGATCGGCTGCCTGGAGAGCGAGTTGCCGACGGCGATCCTCGAGGCCGTCGCGCAACTCAAGCACCTTGGCCTCGCGCAGGTGGACGTCGGTTGGCGCGGCGCACGATGGTGGCGGCTGACAACACGGGGCCGGCGGGTTCGCGACCGGGGTGAGGCGTGACGACAAGCACACATGGTATGCCGCGGCCGGCGGTCACGGAAAGAGGCCTATGAAAGCCGGAAAGCTGCCGAGGCTGCGCAAGGGTTCGCGTCCGATGGGCGGGCCGATGAATTTCCTCGTCTCGGTCGATACGCGGGTCGGCGGGGACATCGTCCTTCCGCCGGATCGGTACCGCGGAACGGTCGCCTGGAAGGAGACGGCGACGCGTTTGGGCGTCGAGCGATCCAGGAAGCGCTACGAGATCGAGTTGCCCGCGGCCGACGTAGTGCGGTGGGGCGGTGCCCCGGTCACGGGTGGTGAGCCCTGCCTGATCGACATCAGCGCCGAGGTGGCGTCCGGAGAGATCCACACACTCAGACCGCCGCTAGCTCGTTCTTGCGTATCAGGTCGAAGGACTGCTTCCGACCCGTCGAAGACCTACATTGATCTCCTCGACCATCCCGTAAGCGGACAATCGTCGGACAGAACTTCGCCGGAGGCCATCAAGCGGAGACCGCCACCCTCCTCAGGACCAGTTCATCTTCACCGGCGCCGAGACGACCGTACGCAGACCCGGCCGATTGTCGTGGTTCTCCAACTTGCCGGCGATCTGATCGACCACGGCGTCCATCATTCGCGAACCGAAGCCTGTACCCTTTACGACCGTACCCTTCCCATGCCCCCTGTCTGCGACAATCAGACGGAAGCGATCAATGTGCTGTTCCAGGGCGATCGCCAACGGCCCGGCCTGTCCGTCATAGGCGTACTTGCTGGCGTTGATCACGAGCTCGGTGACGATGAGCCCGACGGGGACCGCGCGGTCGGCGGAGATCAGGACGGGCACGAGATCCAGGTGGATGTGCTCGCGCCATTCCTCCGCCATCGAAGCCGCCAGATCGTCAACCAGCTCGTCGATGGATTGGCCGAGATCGACGACCTCGACGCTGACCCCGTTGTACAGACGGCGGTGCACCAGGGCGACCGCGCTGATCCTCCTCTGTGCTTCGGTCAATTGGGCCACCGCCTCGCTGCCCGAGGCTTCACGAGCCTGCATCCGCAGAAAGGTCATGACGATCTGGAGGCTGTTCTGAACCCGGTGGTTGACCTCTTTCAGAAGGAAGTCCTTCTGGCCGATCAGTGCCTCGTTCTCGCGGATCGTCAGCGCCAGTTCCTCGTTGAGGGTTCGAAGCCGCTGTGTGCCGCGTTCCTCGCCCAGTCGCTGCACCAAGCGTTCTGCGGATTCCGTCTCGGCGAGTGACCAAGGCTTCGAGGGGCCTCGGACAGTCTCAGTCCAGTCCTCAAAGGAGGAGCGCGGGGTCAGCACGGCGTTCGGATCTGACGCGACATCCTTGTGCGGGTTCCCTGCCCAATTGACGACCTCCAACTTCTCGGCTCGGAACCACAGGAGGACGGTTGGAACCTCGCTCGACATCACGACGCTCAGCAAACCGCTAACCAACGTGCGGTAACGGTCCGCCTCCGGCAGTTTCTCCGACAGGCGGTCGGTCGCGTTTGGCATATGGGGAATGGTTCGGCGCGCGTAGGCGCTAAGTTCGCGGATCGTCGGCTCGTCCGGGCAGCGCCCATGGGTAAAGAGGTCGCTGCCTTGGATCGCTGCGAACCCGTCCGCGTCCAGCATCGTACGCAGATCCTTTCCGGCGTCTCGAAAGAACTGCGCTAGCGTCCTGTCCGGTCCGAGCCTTGCACAGGCTCTATCTTCGCTGGCTCGCAAACGGATGCGTTCGCGATAAAGAACGGCTTCGTCCTTGGCGCGGATTTGGCGTGACAGGCCGCTTGCCAGCGTTCGGCAGGCAACGCGAACCGGAAGCGACAAGCGGCGAGTGGTGCGATTGTGGCAGGCGATAAGCCCCCACAGGACACCGTCCTGAACGATCGACACGGAGGCTGAGGCGCCAACCTCCATGTTGCGAAGGTACTGGAGGTGGATCGGCGACACGCTACGCAGGGCGGCATCGCTGAGATCGACCGCCTGGGTCGGAGTCGCCTGCAAACGGATGGGTGCCGGCTGGTAGTTCACATCCGGAATGACGCGGATCCGGTTGCTTACATAAAGCTCCCGGGCCTGACGCGGAATGTCGCCCGCCGGGAAGTGATGGTTCATGAAGGACCCGACGCCGTCGGCGTCCGCCTCCCCCACAACCACGCCTGCGTCGTCTTCGAGAAAGCGGTAGATCATCACCCGGTCGTAGCCGGTGATCTCACGGAATACCTCGGCAGCCTCGCGGTATAGCTCGCGAAGGCCGATCGCACGCTCGAACCGGTGGCTGGCGGCTTCTAGCATGGCCAGCATGGCCAGCGGCCTCTCACCAGCCGCCTCGGCGGGCTCCAGTTCGATGAGGATGAGCCCGTCCGACCGATGCGCCGAGACGTCGAAGGTCTCACGCTGGCCGATCACCGGTTCCAGAATAGAAACTTCGTTTGCGGGGATCAGTGACGCATCAAACGGTTGGCCGATGAGCTGCGCCACGGGCAGCCCATGCCAACTTGGCGCCAACCGGCCTTCGATGTCGCCCGCGACGCCCTGCACGAGCCCCGTTTACGAATCGACGATCAGAAGCAGGCCGTGCGGTTGGATGGAGGCTGGAATATGGATTGGCTCGCGATCGCAGAGCGTCAGGTCGAGCGTGGATGAGGTTTGCGGGAACACGGAGCCTACGATCGCCAGAGCCTGAAGCGTCGTGGGGGTGTACGGGATGTCGCGACCTAGCGGCAATCAATCTGTCGGTAGGGGTCAACCCTTCGGCTCGCTCCATGCTGAAGACGACCATCCCTAGCCTCGCCGCGATCCAGACGTTGTCAGCCCCTGACTTCCTCTACGGCGGAGGAGCCTCAGCGCAAGCGCACGACGTTGGATCCACGAGCGCCTATGCCATAGCCTCCGTCTTCGACGCGATGAGATACCAGGTCCCGATCTGCGATCTTGAAGCCGGCGAGCATCTCATTGAGCTCACCGACCTCGACCGACCGCTCGTTGCAGGCTGCGGCAGATTCTTCCACCATTGCAGCGTTCTGCTGCGTCCCCTTGTCCAGCGTCCCGACCGCTACGTCGATTTCGCTGAGACCAACAGCCTGGTGGCGGGACGCGTCGACGATCGAGCCGACATGCAGATTGACCGCCGCAACGTTGGCAACGATGCCCTGAAGGCTCTGCCCGGCTCGCCCGACCAACTCGACACCCTGCTCGACCTGCCTCCGGGAAAGCGAGATCAGATCCTTGATCTCCTTCGCCGCCTCTGCGGACCGTTGCGCGAGCCCACGAACCTCCTGCGCAACCACGGCAAAGCCACGCCCTGCCTCGCCGGCGCGGGCCGCTTCGACCCCTGCGTTCAGCGCCAGGAGGTTGGTCTGGAAGGCGATCTCGTCGATCGTGCCGATGATGTTGCCGATCTTGCCGGACGAGGCCTCGATCTCGGCCATGGCGGTGACCGCCTCGTTGACAACCACCCCTGACTGTTCCGCTTCCCGCTTGGTGCGGGCAACCAGTTCACCGGCTTGTTCAGCCTTCAGGCTCCCGGTGCGAACGCCATTCGTCATTTCCGACAGCGCAGCCGATGTTTCCTCGATCGCCGCGGCCTGCTGTTCGGTACGCCGGGCGAGATCGTCGGAAGCCCCACGGATGTGGTCCGCCCCTGACAGGATCGCCTGCGCATTCTGCTGGACGACCACCATCGCCGATTGAAGCCTCTCGATCGATGCGTTGAAGCTCTGACGGATCGGATCGAGGCTGGGAATGAACGAGTGGGCTATACGCTGCGTGAGATCGCCCTCCGCAAGCGCTTCGAGCGCACCTCCCAGCGTCCGCACGGCGCTGACCCGTTCGGTGACGTCGCTTGCAAACTTCACGACCTTGATCACCTCGCCGTTGGGCGCGACGACCGGGTTGTAGGAGGCTTGAATGAAGACCTTGCGCCCGCCCTTGCCTACGCGCTGGAACTCGTCGGCGACGAACTCCCCACGTTTGAGTTTCGACCAAAACTCAAGGTAGTCGCTCGACTGCGCCTCGGCTTTGTCGACGAAGATCGAATGATGGCGGCCGACAATCTCGTCCAGCGAGTAGCCGAGCGCGGACAGGAACCGTTCGTTGGCGGTGATGATCTCCCCCTCCGGCGAGAACTCGATCACCGCCTGCGAACGGGAGATGGCGTCGATCTTCGCCGTGCTCTCGATTTGAGCGTGCTTGGTGATCGTGATGTCGTTGGCGAACTTGACGATCCGCACCGGCTTTCCGGCGCGGTTCAGGATTGGGTTGTAGTTGCCCCGGATGAAGACCTCGCGACCGCCTTTGGCCAAGCGGCGGAACTCGTCGCATTCGAACTCGCCGCGACGCAGCTTCGCCCAGAACGCGGCATACTCCGAGGAGCCGGCATACACGGGATCAACGAACATCGAGTGCTGGCGGCCGACGATCTCGGCCGGCGTATAGCCCATCAGCTCGCAGAAGTTCGCGTTGGCGCGAAGGATCCGACCATCGAGATCGAACTCGATGATCGCCATCGATTTGTCCAACGAGGCCAGGACGCGGTCCGAGCTTGATCCAAAAAGCCAGCCCATATCCAACATCCCCACGGAAAGACGCCCATCTACTATCCGCATGATGAACAAACAGCATCCTGATGGTGCGACAGAATGTACAGTTCCAATTTCAATCCGTATATCTGTTGTTAAAACTCTGGGTTACGTCGTTGATTCTGATAGCGGGTGAACACTGAACGTTCTGCAAACCAAGTACGTACGGTGGGTCGCGAGATGTTGTGAGTTATTAGTGTCTGAAGGGAGATTTTCGCAGCGGAATACGATCAGTCCTTAACTTTGGCCCCTTAAAGCAGGAGGCAGGAGAGAGTGATGAACGTCCTGCTGACTTGCCTCGGTGTCCTGAACGACCCCATGCTGCTGACTTTGGCGTCCATAGTCTGCCTGATCGGTGTCTATGGTTCCTTCTCCGTGGCTCGCCATGCCGGGCGCCGCGATGTGGTCGCTCGTCGTCGATGGGCCTTCCTGTCTTTGGTGACAGCGGGCTGCACGGCTTGGGCCACGCATATGGTCGCCCTGCTGGCCTTCCGCCCAGGCATGCAGTCGGGGTTCGAGCCCACCACGACCGCCGTCTCGCTCTTGCTGGCGATCGCGGGCATCGGAGCGGGGCTGATGCTCACGCTGGGGCGACGCGAGCGTTGGAGACGGTTCGCGGGCGGCCTCGTGATCGGCCTCGGGGTCACGGTCCTCCATTACGTCGGTCAAGCCGCCTACGTTGTCCGCGGACATGTCAACTGGGATCTCACGATCGTCTGGTCGACCATTCTAGTCAGCCTCCCCCTGTTCGGTCTTGCGACGCTGGCGTCGGTCGAACGACGGCGCTGGATCAGCGTCCTCGGCGCGCCGCTGCTCGTTCTGGCCATCGGGGTCCTTCATATCGGCGGCATGGTTGCCATGACGCTGGAGTTCGATCCACGGGTTCAGCTTCCAGCCTGGACGGTGTCTCCCGATATCCTGGCGCCGATCGTTGCCGTCGTCTCGTTCGGCCTCGTCACGATCGCGATCGTCGGCTTGAGGCTGACCGTCGCAGCCAAGGCGAAGCTCCGCTACGAGAGACGAAGGCTCGGTGAACTCGCCAATCTCGCGCTGGAAGGGTTGGCGATCTGCGAAGGAAGCCGCATCGTCACCGCAAACGACAGTCTGGCACGCCTGATCGGGATCTCCCGCGATGAACTGACGGGATGCGAGCTTTCCGCGCTTCTGCCGAACCTCGACTTCCGCTCCCTACCGGAACGCGCGGAAACTGATGCCCTCCTCATGAGAAGGCTTGGCCAACCACTGCCCGTGCGCGTCCTGCACAACGCCGTGGATCTTGCAGGGAGAGCACAGACCGTCATCGCCTTTCGCGATCAGAGCGAACGTCTGTCGGCCGAGGAGCGTATTCGCACGCTTGCCTATTCCGATTCCCTCACCGGCCTCGCGAACAGGACGAGGTTCCAGGACGCGATCGCGACCTGTGTCAGCGAGCACCAGGATAACGGCAGCCCTTTCACCCTGCTTCTCTTCGACCTTGACGGGTTCAAGGACGTCAACGACGCGTTCGGCCATGCGGGCGGTGATGAAGTTCTTCGGGTCGTCGCACGACGTGCACGCAGCGTTGCCGAAGACCACCTCCTGGCCCGCTTGGGCGGCGATGAATTCGCCATCATCGTCCGAGGCAGCGCAGACCCGCTCCAAGCTGCCGCCATCGGCCGCAACCTGATCGAGACCATAGAGACACCCATCCCGATTGGGGACGAGATCGCGCACGTATCCGCCAGCGTTGGTCTGATGCCGTCCCAGCTTCAAAGCGTGTCGGCTGACGACCTGACGCTGGCTGCCGATTTGGCACTGTACGACGCCAAGGCCAACGGGCGGGGCCGCTTGCGACTGTTCACGCCCGAACTGCGGAAGGCTGCAAAGGACCGCCTCAGCGTGGGAGAGGACCTGCGCGAAGCCTGGGAGGCGCGGAACTTCGAGCTCTACTATCAACCCCAGGTACGCTTGACCGACGACCGGATCGTCGGAGCTGAAGCGTTGATCCGTTGGAACCACCCATACCTCGGCGTTCTGGCACCCGGGGCATTCCTGTCGGTCCTGGAAGCGGGTCCCCTTGCGCTTCCCGTGGGCGACTGGATCCTGAGGAAGGCCTGCGCGGATGCGATGACGATTCGGCGCGGTGGACAAGCCGACTTCCGAATCGGCGTGAACCTGTTCGCCGCCCAGTTGCGAGCGCCAGACTTCGTGGAGCGCGTCGACGATGCGTTGAGGTCCACCGGGCTACCGGCCAACGCACTCGAACTCGAGATCACCGAGAACATCGTGCTGCGCAACGAGCGCACGATCGCCACCCACCTGTCTCGTCTACGCAAAATGGATATCGGCATCGCGTTCGACGACTTCGGGACGGGGTATGCCTCCCTGACCCTTCTCAAACAGTTGGACATCACCCGACTGAAGATCGACCGTTCCTTCATTCGGGATATCGAAACGAACCGAAAGGACCAAGGCATCGTCGATGCGGTCATTCGGATGGCACGAGGGTGCGACCTGGACGTCATCGCCGAAGGCATTGAGACCCGAACCCAAGCGGATTACCTGCGCGAGCGCTTAAGCGAGGGGCAAGGGTATCTGTTCGGAAAGCCGATGCCGCTGACGAACTTTCGCAAATGTCGTCACGATAGCCCAGGACCGCAGCTGTCAGGTGCCGTAGCCTAGTCAGCATAGCTACGTGCCGTCATCAGGTTTCACCGTCCCTGCCGCTCTACCAAGATGCATCGGCGGATCACCTTAAGACCGCCTCGGTGAGCAGCGCCCGTCTCTCCCAGAAGTCCGCTATTAACGTTCGTCGCCGAATAGCGGACCGGCAGGAAACCATCCTGTCCGGTCTCAGGCCTCGTACGAAGCGGACGCCCAAAACCGGTTGGACAGGCTTCGACCCTTCTAGGTCTCTTAGGCTTACCTCACTGCGGCTTCATAGCTGACGCGTCGCAACGAACGTCCAGTGAGCGTCGTCTCGCACCTGTCCGTTGGCTTCCTAGCGGCAGGGTACGCGATTACTCGGCATAGGATCGACCAGTTGTTAGACCGTCTAAGTTCGCAAGGAGCCGAGAGAGGAAGTTGAGGAACTGCTCGGCCTCCCCGTCCGTGAAGCCCTCCAGCGCGTCGCGGTTGCCCTGGAACAGGACGGTGATCGCTTGCGGCAGGCGCGCAAGCGCCGCGTCCGTCAGAACCACACGCTGACTGCGGCCGTCGTTAGGATCTGGCGTGCGGCTGATGAGGCCGTCCCGCTCCATGCGGCGCAGCATCTGTGCCATGGGCGGTTGTTCGATCCGGGCAAAACGCGCCAATTCACGTTGTGTGCTGGCTTCCCCGTCCCGCAGGGCAACAAGGACCGGCAGATGGCCGATGCCGAACCCTAATGGCTTCAGCCGGGCCTCACTGAGGCGCGCAAACCCCCGGGCGGCGAGGCTGACGAGATGCCCCGGCGTCGTCAGTACGTTCCTGCCGTCGCTCATACTCGCTTGCCTCCGTTTCCGCTATCGACTAACAAGTGCATATGCACATATGTAAGTTGGAGGCAGCGAGATCGCAACGCCACAACTGTGCGTGCTCCTCTCCTGCACCCAATTCTTAGAGGCTGACGCAATGCCGCGCGAAGACATCTCGATCACCACCCAGGACGGCGTTTGCCCGAGCCACGCGTTTACACCGGACGGATGGGTCGGCGGGCCTGCCGTCGTCTTCTTCATGGACGCGGGTGGCATTCGCCCGGCTGTCTTCGACATGGCGCAACGACTTGCAAACGCCGGGTACCTCGTGCTCGTGCCCGACCTCTTCTACCGTTACGGCGCCTACGGTCCCTTCGATCCAGTGGAGGTCCTGAAGGGTGACTTCATGGCGACGCTTGGTCCTCTGATGGCGACGACCGGCAACACCAAGGCGGCCGAGGACATGGGCATGTTTCTGGCCTACGTCGATACCCGGACCGATGTGACGGGTAAGCTCGGGGCGGTCGGCTTCTGCATGGGCGGCGGCATGGCAATCGCCGCGGCCGGCACGTATCCGGATCGGTTCGCGGCGGTAGCGAGCTTCCACGGCGGCAACCTCGCCACCGACAGGCCGGACAGCCCGCACACCTACGCGCCGCGCCTGAAGGCGGAACTCTACATCGCAGCCGCCACGAACGACGCCAGCTATCCCACCGAGATGGCCGAACGGCTGGAGCGGGCACTGATAGAGGCCGGTGTCCCATTCCGGGCCGAGACCTACCCGGCCGCCCATGGCTGGATGAAGCCCGACTTTCCTGTCTTCAACGAGGCTGCCGCCGAATGGGGATGGCGCGAGATGCTCGCCTTCTTCGACCGCACACTGCGGTGACGCTGCGAGCCCCAAGTTCCTAGAAGAGGCAGGCCTCCCCGGATCCCGCACGGGCGATCATGTCCGCTTTCCACGTTCTCAGCGCAGGAACGGTGGGCCGCCTTTCAAAAACTCTCGGTTTTGGGCGACTTGGCAAGCGGACGCTCGGAAGCGGATCAGCCGTACTCGACCTGTTGCACACGCTCAAGCGCAGCAAGACCATTCCTAGAAGCGGTCGTTCATTGACCTTCGAACCAAGCCTTCGCGTCGGCACCGGCGGGAAGGATCAGGGGACTTCCGGGATCGGTCGCTGCGCGCAAGACGGCTTCGGCGACGTCCTCAGCGGTGGTCACCGGACCGTTGGCAGCCTCCTGCATGCGGGCGAGCGTCTCGTTCGTGAAGTCGGCATAGGCTTCGTGGAAGCCGCCTTGTGCCATGATCTGCGCCCGCGCGTTGGTCCCAAAGCTGGTGGTGGGCGCCGAGCCCGGGAGGACCGATGCGACGCGGATACCGAACGGAGCCAGCTCCAGCGCCGCCGCCTCGGTCAGGGCGTTCACCGCCGCCTTGCTCGAGCGATAGACCGACAGGAGCGGCAGCGGCTTGATCGTCACGCTGGAGCTGACGTTGACGATGACGCCGGCGCGGCGCTCGCGCATGCCGGGCAGGACGGCCTGCATCATCGCGATCGTGGCGAACGTGTTGGTCTCGAAGATGCGCCGCACCACTTCCATCGAGGTGCCCTCGACCGGGTTCAACCAGCCAATGCCCGCGTTGTTGACGAGGACGTCGATCCGGCCCGCCTCGGCGATGGCTTTCCGGATGCTTTCCGCCTCGGTGACGTCGAGGGCGAGAACGCGCAGGTTCGCGGACGCGGGAAGCGTGCTGACGGCGGGGTCGCGCATCGTAGCGACGACACGCCAGCCTTCAGCCAGAAAGCGGGTAGCGATCTCGCGGCCGAAGCCGGTCGAGCAACCGGTGACGAGGACGGTCTGCATGGGTCGGATCTCCGTTTAGGATATCGCCTGACTTACGCCGTCGCTGCTGGACGTGCTACGTGCATTCGTCCGTAGTTTGTTTGAGATCGTCCGCCGTTGGTTGACCCGCTCGCCCAGATGATTGCGCTGCTCATGCCCAGCGCCTCGTTTTCGAAACTCGTGACGGCTACTAGTCCCTTTGCCGTGCATCCGCCCAACCAGGGACCCTTCTACGCAGCCGTGCTGGAGGGCGATCTGGAGCTGCAGCTTCGCGGTCACCCGCCTGAGCGCCTCGGCGCGGGCGACTTCGTTCTGCTCCCGGCCTCCGAGGGTCTTGTGGTGACGAGCCGCGTGCCGCCGGTCGATCGTCCAGCCGACGAACCGGTCGAGGTCCGCCCAGGCGTGTTCCATCTCGGCGCCTCCCGCGAGCCCGACACGCAGATGATGATCGGCTACTGCGCCTTCGGGTCCGACGACGCTTCGCTTCTTGTCTCGTTGCTGCCGGGACTGGTGGTAGTGCGGGGGGAGCAGCGATTGACGACGCTCGTGGCGCTTCTCAGCCAAGAGGCGCGGGCAGAGCGACCGGGCCGCGACGCAGTGCTCGCACGCCTTCTGGAAGTTCTGCTGATCGAGGCGTTCCGGTCCACGACGAGCCGTGGTCCGGCCCCCGGCCTCCTGCGGGGCTTGGCGGACGAGCGCCTTGCCCTTGCGCTGCGCCGGATGCACGGTGAACCGTCACGAGCGTGGACGGTCGGCGCGCTGGCGCGGGAGGCCGGTCTGTCGCGATCGACCTTCTTCGAGCAGTTCGGGCGCGAGGTGGGTCTGACACCCATGGAATATCTGCTCGGTTGGCGCATGGCACTGGCCAAGGACCAGTTGCGTGGCGATCGCACGAACGTCGCCAAGGTTGCGGAGGGCGTCGGCTACAGTTCGCAGAGCACGTTCAGCGTGGCGTTCTCTCGTCATGTCGGGATGTCGCCAACCGCCTACGCCCGCAGCCAGAAGCTAATTTCGCGCCTCGAACCGTATCACCCGTGAGGCCGAAAGTGGATTGCAAGCAACGGGTTGCTTCGAACACCCTGCTGCCGCTTTGATGGCATCAGTCACGACAGCCGACTGCCGCCTTTCCACCCGATTACGCCGACTGGCGGCGCGGAAACGGACGTTCGGAAGCGGTCCGTCTGTTTCCGCCCCCTAACGGAAGTCTCGCGTCTTCACCCGAATCTCATCGACGACGTGGCCGTAGGGATCCGCCATCGTCTTGGCGGGCGGCATGCGTGGCACCACGTCGGCTTTCAGGGGCGTCGTGTCCGCAACACTGTCCACCGCCGGTCCCCGACGCCCGACGCTCGCGAATTCCTTCGACAGGTCCGTCAGCGAATGCGCTACCAAATGCACGACCTCCCCTTCCCGTTGAATGCGTCCGCGCACGCCCATCATCCCGGCGCCCAGCACCGTCCGGCGGTTCGCCTCGAACACCTTCGTCCAGACGACGAGGTTCGCGACGCCCGTTTCGTCCTCGATCGTGATGAACATGACGCCCTTCGCCGAGCCCGGACGCTGGCGGACGAGTACGAGTCCGGCAACCTCCACCCAACGGCGGTCACGTGACGACATCGCCTCGGCGCAGGTGATGTGGCGCCGCCGGCCCAGTTCGGCCCGGAGGAACGAGACCGGATGCTGGCGGAGCGTCAGGCCGACATGGCCATAGTCCTCGACGACCTCGCCGCCCTCCGGCATCGCCCGCAGCCGCACGACAGGCTCGACCTGCTCGGCCACGGTCGCCGCTTCCCGTTCGGCGGCCGCGGCGAACAGCGGAAGCGGCTCGTCGCGCAGCGCCTTGATGGCCCACAGTGCGTCCCGGCGGCTCATTCCCAACGCGGGACGGAAGGCGTCCGCCTCGGCGAGTTCCGTCAGCGCGGCATGCGGAACCCGCGCCCGGCGCCACAAGTCGTCGACAGAGGCGAACGGCGTGTACTCCCGTGCTGCGACAAGCCGTGCCGCGTCCGCGTTGCCGAGCCCGCGCACCATGCGCAGCCCTAGCCGGACGGCGAAGCGCCCATCGTCGGCATCGGAAAACTCTTCCGCTCCACTCGGCTCCAGCGTGCAGTCCCAGCGGCTGGCGTTGACGCAGACGGGTCGGACCTCGACGCCGTGCTCCTGTGCGTCCCTTACGATCTGCGCCGGGGCGTAGAAGCCCATCGGCTGGGCGTTCAGGAGCGCCGCGCAGAAGACGTCCGGGTGCCAGCACTTCAGCCAGCTCGAGGCGTAGGCGATCAGGGCGAAGCTCGCCGCATGGCTCTCCGGGAAGCCGTACGATCCGAAGCCCTCGAGCTGGCGGAACGTGCGCTCCGCAAACTCGCGCTCGTAGCCGTTCGACACCATTCCCTCGACCAGTTTGTCGCGGAAGTGGGAGACGCCGCCCGTAAACTTGAATGTCGCCATGGCGCGCCGGAGCTGGTCCGCCTCGCCTGGCGTGAACCCGGCGCACTCGATCGCGACGCGCATCGCCTGTTCTTGAAAGAGTGGCACGCCGAGTGTCTTACCCAGGACTCGCTCGAGCTCTGGCTTCGGGAAGACGACCTTCTCCTTGCCCTCGCGGCGCCGGAGGTAAGGATGCACCATGTCGCCCTGGATCGGCCCGGGGCGGACGATCGCGACCTCGATGACGAGATCATAGAACGTCCTCGGCTTCATCCGCGGCAGCATGGCCATCTGGGCGCGGGACTCGATCTGGAACGTGCCGAGCGTGTCCGCCCGTCGGATCATCGCATAGGTGCGCGGATCCTCCGCCGGGATGCTGGCGATGTCTAGGGCGATGCCCTTGTGGTCGCGCAGGAGATCGAGCCCCCGACGCATAGCGCTCAACATGCCCAGCGCCAGCACGTCGACCTTCATGAACTTCAGCGCGTCGATGTCGTCCTTGTCCCACTCGATCACCTGACGGTCGACCATTGCGGCCGGCTCGATGGGGACGAGCTCGTCGAGGCGGTCGCGCGTGAGGACGAAGCCGCCCGGGTGCTGCGACAGATGGCGCGGGAAGCCGACGAGTTGGCCCGCGAGCTCGAGTGCCAGCCGGAGGCGCCGGTCCTCGAGGTTCAGGTTGATAGAGGCGGCGTGCTTCTCGTCGATGTCCTCGGACCAACCCCAGACCTGGGACGACAGCGTCTTCGTGAGGTCCTCCGGCAGGCCGAGCGCCTTGCCGACGTCGCGCAGCGCGCCCTTCGCTCGGTAGCGGATAACAGTTGAGCACAAGGCGGCTCTGTCGCGCCCGTAGGTCTCGTAGACCCACTGGATGACCTCCTCGCGCCGCTCGTGCTCGAAGTCGACGTCGATGTCGGGCGGCTCGCGTCGCTCCTCGGAAACGAAGCGCTCGAACAGGAGGTCGTTGCGCGAGGGATCGATCGATGTCACGCCGAGGACGTAGCAGACGGCGGAGTTCGCGGCCGAGCCGCGGCCCTGGCAGAGGATGCCCTTCGACCGGGCGAAGCGGATGATGGAGTTCACCGTCAAGAAGTACGGCGCGTAGTCGAGGCGCTCGATCAGCCGGAGCTCGTGCTCGAGGTTGCGCCGGACGCTGCCCGGCAGGCCCTCGGGATAGCGCTCGGCCGCCCCCTCCCACGTCAGCTTCGTTAGCGCCTCCTGCGGCGTCAGGTCGGGGAACTGGCGCTCTTCCGGGTACTGATAGGCAAGCTCCGACAGTGAGAAGCGGCATCGGTCGGCGATCTCGATCGTCCGCGAGAGCGCCTCCGGGTACCGTGCGAACAGGCGGTGCATCTCCTCCGGCGGCTTGAGGTATCGGTCGGCGTGCCGCTCGCGGCGGAAGCCCGCGTTGTCGATGGTGACGTTGTGGCGGATGCAGGTGACGACGTCCTGCAAGATCCGGCGGTCGGGCTCGTGGAACAGGACGTCGTTCGTCACCACGGTCGGTACGCGCATTGCCTGCGCCATGGTCGAGAGCTCGTGCAGCCGGAGCTGGTCGTTGGGCCGGCGACGGAGCGTCAGCGCGACGTAGGCCCGGTTGCCGAACGCCTCCCGCAGGCGACGGAGCTGCCGGCCGAGGTCCTCGTCCGCCTCGTCGGGTACGAGGATTGCCACCATGCCCTCGCCGTGCGCGACGAGGTCGTCCCAATGGAGCACACACCTGCCCTTCCCGCCCCGCGACTTGCCGAACGACAGGAGGCGGCAGAGGCGAGCGTAGGCCGGACGGTCCGTTGGGTAGACGAGGACAGGCAGCGCGTCGACGAAGTCGAGGCTGCAGCCCACGATGGCGCGGACTTCCGTGGTCTTGGCGGCTTCATGCGCCCGCACAATTCCAGCGACCGAGTTCCGGTCGACGACGGCGAGCGCCTCCATGCCCATCAGGCTGGCCGTTGCAAACAGCTCTTCGCAGGACGACGCGCCGCGTAGGAACGAGAAGTGCGAGGTGACCTGAAGCTCGACGTAGCGGTGCGAGGGGTTCACCCGAAGATGCCGTGCAGGAACCAGCGATGAGAGCCGGTCTCGGGATGCTCGCCGTCACCGGCTCGGAAGATCCAGTACCGCTCGCCCGCGTCGTCCTCGACGCGGAAGTAGTCTCGCACTTCGGCGGCCTCGGCTTCGCGCTTCCACCACTCGCCGAAGACGCGTTCCGGGCCGTCGGCGCGGCGGACGCGGCGCCGCTGCCCCCGCCAGGCGAACCAGACGGGTGGGTTGTCGGGAAGGAGCGCCATGGTCTCGACGGGTTCGGGACGCGGCAGAAGACGGGACGGCCGCGGCCAGTGGTCGTCCCAGGACGCGCCGTCGTCGAGGCTCATCGGCTCGACGCGGGTGACGGACCGCTCCGGCACGTCGCTGGCAACCGGAGCGAAGCGGTACAAGCGACGCTCGCCGATCCGGTTCGCCAAGAGGTCTACGAGCCCGGACACGTCTGGCTCCGGCTCCTCGACCAGCGAAGATATCACCTGAGCGGCTTCAAGCGGCTCGGCATGCGTCGCAGCCAGCGTCATGACCTCGATGCCGAAGCCGGGATCGACCTTCTCGATCCGGTCGCACAGGAGGCGCGTCAGGCGCCGCGTGTCGCGCTCCGCCTTCGCCGTTCCGATGCGGATGGCCTCCCAGCGGTTGTCGACGCGCCCGAACAGAAGGTCGAGGCGGCGCGCACCGAGGCCGCGCAGCTCGAGTTCGGCAACGAGTTGGACGACGAGCTTGCCGACGTACCGTTTGATCGTCTCTGGCGCGCCGATGGGCTCGCCGAACACCCGGCGTACCTCGACGAGATCGGGAGAGCGGACGGGCTCGATCGGCTCGGGGACGGTACCGAACGCCTGGTCAAGGCGCCGGACGAGCTGCGGACCGAAGCGCTGAACCAGCGGCGCCCGGGGCTGGGCGACGAGATCTCCGACCGTCGCGAAGCCGAGGACATGGAGGTCGTGGCGCATGCGCTCGGGCAGCCGCAGCGCCGCCAGCGGCAGGCGCGCAAGGGCATGGTCCGTCCGGCTGGGCTCCATGAGGACCATCGTAGCGCCCGCATGCCGGGCGGCCGCATGGGCGGCACCCCATGTGTCCGCGATGGCGACACGCGCCTCCAGACCGGACGAGGCGAAGCGGTCGACGATCGTGCGCAGCATCGTCTCCTCGCCGCCGTGCAGGTGATCGGCGCCCGTCGTGTCGACGACGAGCCCGTCCGGCGGGTCGGCGGCAACGACCGGCGAGAACCGCAGTGCCCATACCGCCAAGCGGTCCAGTGCATCCGCGTCTCCGACCGGGTCGGCGTCCAGGATGGCGAGGCCGGGAACCAGCGCCTGCGCCTTCGTCGCGGGCATACCGACGCGCAGGCCGGCGCTCTCCGCCAGTTCGTCCGCAGCCACCACGATACGTCGGCTCCCGTCCCGCCCGACGAGCACGAGCGGCACGTCAACCGGAGGCGCGGCGCCCGGCGACTTGCGGCGCAGCCGATCGGTCGGCCAGCGCGGCAGGAAGAGCGATACGACCCTTGCCATCACAGGCCTCCACTTCGAAATCGGCACATTCCCCCGCACGGGACCGAAGGAGTTCGAGCAACCAGCGCGGCCGGCCGACGCCGGGGACGGGCAGCGGCCGCGACGGTAGGACCGAGACACGCCAGCGCGTCATGGACGCGGTCGGCTGCCCGAAGTCGGCCGCCTCGGCCTGCCGTCGCCAACGGCGCACCGCGAGGGCGAGCGTGCCCGAGCCCTCGGCGGCAAGCTGAAGACGGCGCGACGCTATCATGGAGAGCTTCGCCACCTCCGCTACGACGGCTCCCAGGCCCCCATGCCGGAGACCGTCTTCGAAGCAGGCGAGGAGCGTCTTCTCGTCACCCGCCTCGACGAAGATGACCCGACCCGGCGCCAATCCCGCCTGCGCGATCGCAGGTGCGAAGAGGTCTTGCCGGGTCACGCACCATAGGATCTTGCCTTTCGTCCGAGCGGCGACCCCGGCTGTGAACAGCGCCGCCGCGGCCCCATCGACGGAACCGTTTCCGCCGCCCGCGACCTCGTGCAGCGCACCCAGCGCGAGCCCGCCACCCGGCAGGCGACCGTCGATCTCCGGCACGTCGAACGGTAGCGCCCGACGCACCCGCACATCCCTGCCCTCGAGGCGGTGGACGCGCTCGCGGAGGTCGGCCAGAACTGAGCTGTCGGGCATGCGGGGCATGAAGAGGTACGGACCAGATTCCTACAGGCGACTCAGGCGAAGAATATGTTCCCGTTCTGTTCCGAGGCTAGTGACGAGTCAACGCAAGGCGTTGTCTGTCCACCGATGTGGTCCAGCCTGTGGACAATCGCTCCCGGGACGCGCCGACTGACACCCGGTCTCCGGCTTTTGAAGATGCCCACCTGGTGAGCGGATCACGGGTCGGAGAGGATGCTGGCGATGACGAGCGGGCGCCCAAGGTTAAGCGGGTGACAACCGAAAGGCATACCGCTCGCATGATCCGCTGGTCCCTCCCCGCCCTCCTTATCGGCACCCTCTTGCCCATGGCGGCCGTCGCGCAGACGAGCCCCACGTATCCCGGCTACGGTCCGCGCCTGGAAGGCTTCGAGTATCCGCATCCTGTCGCCCTGCGCGCGGTCCGGTCCCAGGGGCAGAACCTCGAGATGGCCTACATGGACGTCGCCCCCGCCGGCGAGGCGAACGGCCGGACGGTCGTGCTCCTCCACGGCAAGAACTTCTGCGGCGCGACGTGGGAGCGGACGATCTCGGTGCTGACGGAGGCTGGCTACCGCGTCCTCGCGCCCGATCAGATCGGCTTCTGCAAGTCGTCGAAGCCCGAAGGCTACCAGTTCAGCTTCCCCGATCTCGCCACCCAGACGCACGCGCTCGTCGAGGAACTCGGCATCGAGAAGCCCATTGTCGTCGGGCACTCCATGGGCGGCATGCTCGCCGCCCGCTACGCGCTGATGTTCCCGGACGACGTCGGACAGCTCGTCCTGGTCAACCCGATCGGCCTCGAGGACTGGCAGGAAAAGGGCGTGCCCTACCAGACGCTGGACGACGCCTACGCGGGCGAGCTGAAGACGAGCTTCGACAGCATCAAGGCCTACCAGCAACGAGTCTACTACAATGGCGACTGGAAGCCGGACTACGACCGCTGGGTCGAGATGTTGGCGGGCATGTATGCCGGGGACGGTCGCGAGATCGTCGCCCGCAACCAGGCGCAGACCTCGGACATGGTCTTCACCCAGCCCGTGGTGCACGAGTTCCGGCGCATCGCCGTGCCGACCGTCCTGATGATCGGCGGGCTCGACCGCACCGCCCCCGGCGGCAACCGGGCAGCCAAGGAGATCGCCGAGACGCTCGGCCAGTACCCGGCGCTCGGCCGGCAGGCAGCGGAAGCGATCCCCGACGCCACGCTGGTCGAGTTCCCCGAGTTCGGTCACTCGCCGCAGGTCGAGGCGCCAGACATCTTCCATCCGAAACTTCTGCAAGCGCTGAACGCCGCGAAGTAGCCGAACCACTGCGGGTGCCGTGCCGAGCGCCTGAAGAACACGATATGCCAGGTGTGGGCGTCGATTTGGCCCATGCCGGAACGGGGGCCTCCCCTATCTGAGGGTGGCCGCCCTTCCGGGTCACGCTTCCCTTGAGTCTTGCATGAGCCCAGCTTTCGCCCAAACAACACCCGCGTCTGTCGATCCGAACACCGCCGCCGACGCCATCGCCGCGAACGCACCCGAGACCGTCGAGCAGGCTGTGCGGGTCGATCCCGCCTTCGTGCTGTCGAAGATCGAGACTTGGGTCGTCGGCTTCCAGCAGCTCCTGCCGAACATCGTCGTGGCGCTGGTGGTCTTCGCCATCGCCTTCGGCATCGGCTGGGCCATCGAGCGCTCGTTCCGGGCCTGGGCGGACAAGCACGAGCGGGCCAACCTCGGCGCCGTCCTCGGCTCGTTCCTGAAGTGGCTGGTGCTCCTGTTCGGCACGCTGCTCGCGCTGACCATCGTCATCCCGTCCCTCAACCCCGGCGACCTCCTGGCCGGCCTCGGCATTGGGTCGGTGGCGATCGGCTTCGCCTTCAAGGACATCCTCCAGAACTGGCTGGCGGGCCTCCTGATCCTGATCCAGCGCCCTTTCGAGGTCGGCGATCAGATCATCGTCGATGGGTTCGAGGGCACGGTGGAGTGGATCGAGACGCGGGCGACGATCATCATCCTGTTCGACGGGCGCCGCGTCATCATCCCGAACGCCAGCGTCTATTCGAGCTCGGTGACGGTCAACACTGCGCGGGCCCTCCGACGGTCGCAATACGACATCGGCATCGGCTACGGCGACGACATTGCCGAGGCCCGGAGCGCGATCCTGGAAGCGATCGACAAGGTCGAGGCCGTCGTCTCAGATCCGGCGCCGGAGGTGATCGTGTTCGACCTTGCCGCCTCCAGTGTGAACCTCCGCGTCCGCTGGTGGACGCCGTCCAAGGGATTCAACCTCGTGAAGGTGCAGGGCGAGGTGCTGGAGGGCGTCAAGCAGGCGCTCGACGCGAAGGGCATCGACATCCCCTACGCGACACAGGTCATGCTGTTCCACGACCAGACGGAGGACGCTGACGGGCATCGCGGCGCGCAGCGAGAGGGCTGGCCGAAGGCACCTTCCGGCGCTGCGTCGGGGAGCAACGGCACTGCCCGGCCATTGGGTAACGACCGCGTTGGTGGCCGCGGGACCTAACGGCCCAAAGCGCCCCCTCCGGTTCGTCGGGCGACGCTACTGCAGCGGCCAGAACACGAGCAGCGTCGGCACCGCGACGAGCACGACGAGGATCGAGAGCGGCAGCCCGAGACGGGCATAGTCGCCGAACCGATAGCCGCCTGGCCCCATGACCAGCGTGTTGCACTGGTGGCCGATCGGCGTGAGGAAGTCGCATCCCGCGCCGATCGCAACGGCCATCAGGAACGCGTCCGGACGCAGGCCGAGCTGTCCGGCAAAGGTCGCGGCGATCGGCGCCATGACCAGAACCGTGGCGGCGTTGTTGAGGAACGGTGTCACGGCCATCGCCGCCACCATGATGAGGGCGAGCGCGCCCCAGGACGGCAGCGAGGCGGCGATATCCGAGAGCAGGCCCGCGACGAGATCGGTGCCGCCCGTCGTACGTAAGGATTCGCTGACCGGGATGAGGGCCGCCAGCATCAGGAGGATCGGCGCGTCGAGGCTGCCGTAGACCTCGCGGACGGGAAGCGCCCCCGAGACGACCATCAGCACGGCCGCGGCAAAGAAGGCGACGGCGACGGGGACGAGCCCCGTGGCTGTTGCGGCCATCGCCGCGCCGAGGATCAGGAGCGGCACGAGCCCGCGCCGTACGCTGCCGAGCCGCAGCTTGCGCTCGGCCAGCGGCAGGCAGTCCCATTCGCGCAGGAGATCGGGCAGACGCTCGACGTCGCCCTGAAGCACGATCACGTCACCGGCCAGGATCGAAATCTCGCCCAGACGTTCGGTGAAGCGCTTGTCGCGTCGGCTGACGGCCAGAAGCGTCAGCCCGGCGCGGTGGAACAGCGACAGGTTCTTGGCGGTGTGGCCGATCAGTTCGGAGCGCTCGCCCACCACGGCTTCGGCGACGCCGAGTTCGGCTGGCCCGTCCGGGCGATCGGCGTTGCGGTCGTCGAGCACTAGCGCTCCCTGATCGACGAGGCGATCGAGCGCTTCCGGATCGCCCTCTAGGAGAAGCACGTCGCCAGTCTGGAGCACCGTGTCGGGCAGCGGCACGCGGCGCTTGTCGGATGCCGTCACGATGGCCGTGACGGTGGCGTCGCCGCTGGCGAGCTTGAGGAAATCGCCGATGGTCTGCCCCATGGCGGATGAGCCCTCCCCGACGCGGGCTTCCGTCGTGTAGTTTTTGATGTCGATCGCCGCCCCCATCGCGCCACCGGCCGCCTGCCGCTTCGGGAGGAGCCAGTAGAACAGGGCGAGGAAGACGATGCCGACGGCGGCGAGGACAGCGCCCACCGGTGTGAAGTCGAACATCGTGAACGGTGCGCCCGTAATCTCACCGCGCACGCGCGAGACGATGATGTTCGGCGATGTCCCGATCTGCGTCATCAGGCCGCCGAGCAGCGAGCCAAAGGCCATCGGCATCAGAAACATCGAGGGCGTCACACCGGATCGCTTGGCCATCTGGAAGGCGATCGGCAGCATGATCGCCAACGCGCCGATGTTCTTCACGAAGGCGGAGAGCACCGTGACGATCAGGACCAGGACCACGAGTTGGGATCGGGGCGCGGAGATGTCGGGTGCGAAGCGGCGCAAGGCGGCCTCCGTCACGCCGGATCGCGAGATTGCAGCGCTGACGACGAGCGCGCTCCCCACGATGATGACGATCTCGTCGGAAAAGCCCTTGAAGGCGTCGTCCGGTTTGACGATGCCGGCGGCAAGCGCAGCCAGAAGAGCTCCCGCTGCGACTAGATCGTAGCGGTACCGTCCCCAGACGAACGCCACCATCATCCCGCCGATGATCGTGAATGCCAGAACCTGATCGAGCGTCATGCATGTCCCCCGCCGGCCCTAACGCGGGACCCGCGCATCCGACGCGGAGACGATCTGGAAAACTTCGGTAGTTGGGAGGGACTGGTCCCGATCCAGGACGAACGCATCGGGCTTTCAAAGCAAACGGTCTGCCAACCTTTCCGTCTGGCGTGCCGAACATCGGCATTCGGGCTTCAGCCGGCGAACGCTTCGCTGGCACTACCCGGTCGACGTCCCGTCGGCGTATCTTCGACGCCTTGACGGATCCCGCTTCATGTAACATTTGATAGTGCATGAAACGCGACAGCCGACTTTCGGGCATCCTGCACGTCCTTCTCCACATGGCCGAGACCGATGGTCCGGTCACCTCCGAGCATCTGTCTAAAGCGATGCAGACCAACCCAGTCGTCATCCGCCGGACCATGGCGGGTCTGCGCGAGCAGGGATTGGTGCGCTCGGCCAAGGGGCACAACGGCGGCTGGACGCTATCTCGCGACCTCGCCACCGTGTCACTGCGCGAAATCTACGAGGCTCTCGGCTCGCCCGGGATCTTCGCCATGGGCAACCGCACGGAAGCGCCGGGGTGCCTCGTCGAGGAGGCGGTGAACGCCGCGCTCGACGACACCTTCGCGCGCGCCGAGACGCTACTCCTCGAACGGTTCGGCGAGGTGACGTTGGCCATGCTCCACGCCGACTTTCACGTCCGCATGGAGCGGCACGCGAGCCATTGCGACTTCAAGGACGAACCCGATGCGGCATGACGCGATCGTCGTCGGCGGAAGCTTCGCAGGTCTGTCGGCAGCCACCTATATCGCCCGGGGACGGCGCTCCGTCGTGGTGGTGGACGCCGGAATTCCCCACAACCGCTTCGCCGCCCACTCCCACGGCTTCCTCGCGCAGGACGGCTCGGATCCCGGCCAGATCCTCGCGACGGCCCGCGAACAACTTGCCGCCTATGGCGAAGCCTCGCTCGTCGGCGCGACGGCGATCGACGCGCGCCCGGTCGAGGATGGCTTCGCCGTGACTTTAGACAACGGCCTGGCCCTGGAAACGTCGAAGCTGGTGCTGGCCTTCGGCGTTGCTGACATCCTTCCGGACGTTCCCGGCGTCGCCGAGCGCTGGGGCCGCACCGTCCTCCACTGCCCCTACTGTCACGGCTACGAGATCTCGAGGCAAAGGCTCGGCGTCCTCTACGGGTCGCCCCGATCCGCCCAACAGGCGATGCTGATCGCCGAATGGGGACCGACGACGCTCTTCCTCGACGGCCAAGCCAGTCCCGATGCGGACACGATGGAAGAACTCGTCCGCCGGAACGTATTCCTCGAACCGGCCCGCGTCATCGCGCTCGTCGGCGAGGACCACGGATTAGTGGACATAGCCTTTGAAGGTGGACGGCAGGAACGGATGGGTGCGCTCTTCATCGGAGCACCGAACCGTTTGAACAGCGATCTCGCCGAGCGGCTCGGCTGCGCGATCGACGACGGGCCGCTCGGGCCGGTGATACGCACGGACGCAGATCGGATGACGAGCGTCCCCGGGGTCTACGCGGCGGGCGACATCGCCCGTGCGCCCCACAGCGTGACGTGGGCTGCGAGCGACGGCGTGACCGCCGGCATCGCCGTCCATCGCAGCCTCGCTTTCGGTTGAGGACCGGAATGGCGATCGGGGGAGAGTTTATGCGCCGCCTCCTGCAAGATGCGGGCCTTCGACCCAGCATGAGGGTGCTCGACGCCGGCTGCGGTTCGGGGGACGTAACTTTGATCGCGGCCGAACTGGTCGGCTCCGCCGGCCATGTCGTCGGCATCGACCGCAGCGTGGGGGTGGTCCATGCGGCTCGCGAGCGCGCATCGGCTGCCGGCGTCGGCAACGTTACCTTCGAGACCCGCGACATCGACGACCCGCCCGAGGGTCCCTTCGACGCCGTGGTCGGCCGGCGCGTCCTGATGTACCATCCCGATCCAGTCCGTGCCGTCCGCGGTCTGGCCGCCGCCCTTCGTGAAGGAGGCATCGCCGCCTTCCACGAGCATGCCGCAGTCGAACCCTTGTCAGGCGACGGGCTCATGCTCCACAGAACGGCTCAAGGCTGGCTCCACGAAACCATCCGCCGTGAAGACGGTAACGGGCGCATCGGCATGGAACTCCACGCGGTGCTGACGCAGGCCGGGCTCAACGTCGTGGAGGTCCGGGCCGAGGCCGTCGTCCAGACGCCGACGCAGCACTACGCACTGGCCTCCATCGTGGGCGCGGTTTTGCCGCGGATCGTGGAGCGCGGCGTCGCGACGGCGGACGAGATCGACATCGGGACGCTCGAGGCGCGCCTCGACGCGGAACGCATCGCCTCCGGCTCGACCTACGTCGCCGACATGATGTTCGGGGCCTGGGGACAGAAGCGATGACTGGCGAACGTCCGGCAGACCGCCGCACGACAAGCTTTTCGGATCCAAGGGCGGTGGAGCGCTACCTCGAAGGTCCGGTGCGCATGGTGCCGGGCCTCGTCGACATGCATCGCATGGCGGCGTTGCTCCTCGCCGAACGCGTCCCCGACGACGGACGCGTCCTGGTCCTTGGGGCCGGGGGCGGCATGGAGCTACGAGCCTTTGCGGAGCGCCATCCCGGGTGGCGTTTCGACGGCGTTGATCCGTCGGCCGAGATGCTGGCACTGGCCGGACGGACGCTAGGCCCCCTCGTCTCGCGGACCCGGTTGCATCAAGGGATGATCGCCGTGGCTCCGGAAGGGCCGTTCGACGGGGCCACGTGCCTGCTGACCCTTCACTTCCTTCCGCGGGACGAACGTCTCCGAACCCTGAAGGAGATCCGCCGGCGCCTCAAACCCGGCGCACCCTTCGTCGCCGTCCACCACAGCTTTCCGCAGGAGCCCGATACCAAGGCCCGCTGGCTCGGACGCTTCGCAGAATTCGCTTCTGGATCCGGCATCCCGTCTGACGTTGCCGCCGGCGCCGCCGCGGGGATCGGCGCTCGCCTCCCGGCTCTATCGCCCGAGGAGGATGAGACCATGCTCGGGCAAGCGGGCTTCACCGACGTCGGGCTGTTCTACGCGGCCCTGACCTTTCGGGGTTGGGTCGCCTACGGCTGAAGGGGCCATGGACGTACCGTTCGGGAATTTGTCGGGGCAGCGGGCTCCGCCCTCAAGGCCATGGGGTAGGATCGCGCAACAGAAGGCAGTGACGCCGTACGGACCGTGCTACATGGACCGCGGTGAACCACCGTGTGATCAACCGTCTCAGACCGGAGCCTAGCTACTGACGGCAAAAGAATTCGTTCTCCACTCTTGCACGGGCTGCTGCCGGAGTGCCCATGCGATAAGGCTCGTCCTTCCCTGACAGCCGTCACTTCAAGCATTCGGCAACTGCTTGGCTCAGTCGCTTCAGGGCGTCGCGCTGGGCGGCCGTGGGACTGTCGAGGACTTCAGGTCCGATCGCGCAAACGGCACCGAGCCATAGGCCCTCTCCGGGATCGAGAAGAGGCGCGCCTGCGTAGAACCGGAGATTGGGCTCGCCGGCGACGAGAGGGTTCTGCGCGAAGCGGGAATCGCGTTTGAGATCCTCGACGATCATCGGTTCCGACCCCGTGATCGTATGTGAGCAGAAGGCGATGTCGCGGGGAACGACCTGCGCATCGATGCCCTCTCGGCCGATCAGCCAGACGTCTTCAGCGCCCACCAAGGAGACGAAGCCGACCGGGGCATTCATGATACCGGCGGCATCCCGAGCCATGGCATTCAGAATCGCCACCCGATCGTCGTCGAGAAGACGCGTTCTCACGCGGCTTACCGCTGCAAGGCGCTGCTCCTCCCTAGGACCGATCGGCGCCGTGGGATTGCTCGGCATGTCGCCGGTGGCAATTACCCGGTCCCGCCCCGTCCGCTTCGCTTCGTAGAGCGTGGCATCCGCTCGTCGAACGAGTTCGTCCGGGGTCACCGCGTCGACAGAGCCCGGACCATAGGTCGTGCAGCCAAGGCTTACCGTGACGACACCAGCACCCCCCGCGTCCCGGTTTCCCTCGTGGGCGATCGCGAGCTGGCGCACGGCATCTCTGATCAGTTCCGCGACTGCGCGAGCCGTGACGTCATCCGCATGGGGGAGAACGACCGCGAACTCCTCACCGCCGTACCGAGCAACGAGATCGTTCGATCGCACGCATCCGGCGACGGCCTCAGCAACCCGGCGCAGGCATTCGTCGCCAGCCTGATGGCCGTAACGATCGTTGTACCGCTTGAAGTAATCGACATCGAGAAGAAGCAGGGACAGGCTGCCCCCAGCATCGCTCGCCGCCTCGCATGCATGGGCCAGGACATCGTCGAACCGGCGACGGTTCGCCAGTCCGGTCAGTCCGTCCTTGCTGGCTAGGTCCCTCAGCTCCGCGTGGGCCTTTTCGAGCTCGACCTCCGCAGCTTTCCGCTTCGAGATGTCGCGCAGGACGACGAGGAAGCCGTCTTCGCCCGGCATATACCCGTACCTCCCCTCGACCCAGACATCGCGGCCAGTTCGGTGACGCAGGCGATAAGTGGCCTCTGCCGGCTCACCCGTCTCGCGTGCCGCCGTCACGATGCCCTCGACCAACGGCCAGTCGTCGGGATGGATAAGGTCACGGCTCCTGTGTCCGACAAGCTCCACGGCCTCGTATCCCAGTACGCTGCGGCAGGCAGGCGACACGTAACGCCGCGTCAGCGTATGGTCGAGACGCACGATCATGTCCGTCGCGTTGTCGGCCAGCAGCCGGTACTGCGTCTCGTTTCGGAGGGCCGCCGCCTCAGCCTTCAACGCCACAGCCTCGGCCTTCGTGCGACGGATGAGCTCGCGCCTCATGCGAAGGCCAAGGGTAACGGCAAGGATGGAAAGGAGGACAAGGACGCCCGCGATCTGCGCGGCACGGGTCCGCCAGCCGGCGTAGATTGCCTCTTCGTCCAAAGCCACGTTGAGGATCAGGGGCAGACTGCCGACATGCGAGAACGTGTAGACGCGTCGAACGCCATCGACTGCTGCAACGCCCGAGAAGGACCCGTCGTGATCCCGGATGAAGTGTCGAACGTTGTCGGTCCCCGAGAGGTCGCGGCCGATCTGGTCCTCGCGAAACGGCATGCGCATGAGGAGGACGCCCGAGGTTGAGAACAGGTTGATCGCGTCCCGCGGCTGAAGATGCGCTCGCTGGAGGAGGTCCCGGAAGTAGTCGAGCCGCACCGTCCCGACCGCCACGCCAGCAAATGAGCCGTCCGGGCGCTCAATCCGTCTGCTGAGAGCAATTACCAGATCGTCGCCCGTCAGCCTTCGTTGGAACGGCCGGCTGACAGAGAGCCCAGGCGAGGCGCTGTCGCGCTGCGCTTGGAAATAGTCCCGATCGGAAAAGTTCTCCGTCCTGTGGGGGAAGGCGCCTGCATCCCGCACCACGTTGCCTGCCGCGTCGAGGATGAGGAGGCTAGTGAAATAGGGCTTCACCAAGGCTTCGTCGAAGAGGTAGCGTTGCTGTGCGTCGGGACCGAGCGCAACGAGCTTCGAGCCGTCTAGCTTCGCCGTCACATCGGAAAGGATGCGGTCGTAAGCCGAGAGGCTGTTCTCGATGTCTTGGGACAGCACGGCCAGGAGGTTGCGCGAACCGGCCATGGCGATCGCGTAACTGTCGCGGCGCAGTTCGAGAAGGGCCCAGCCCGATGCGCACCAGAAGCCGGCCAGAATGGCGGCGAGAAGGACCCAGAAGCGGCCGCCCGACTGTTTGGACATCGATTCCAGCCCTCGGCCCGATCATGAATGCCCTGCGACGCCTGTTGGCGAACGCCAGGAAGGCTTGCGTAGCATCGCGGTGGTAGCGATCGCGTTACCGTCGCAGGCCGCCTCGACGGTGCAGTTGCCCCATCGAGTAGTTGCTGGCGTCCGCCAGGCACGGCCGCCTCCGCATCGCCGCAAACGAGGACCGCCCGCTGATGACCTTCGCGGGCGTCTGGACTGAATGGACCAGCACCCGGAAGAAAGCCGAGGATGAGATCACGGGCGACGCCTACGGGTTCCTTACCACCGACGCCAACGGCGTGGTTGGGCGGATCCATCCGAAGGCCATGCCCGTCATCCTGACGGGGCCCGAAAAGTTCGACGTGTGGATGCGGGCGGACAGGTCGGAGGCGTCGAAGCTTCAGCGGCCTCTGCCCGACGACGTCCTCCAGATCGTCGCCAGCGGCCAAAAGCGCGCCGGCGAGGCGTCATGAGCGGCGACAACTCTTGGCGGACCTTCCTGGCCCGACGCGCGCATGGCGTCCGCAAGGTGCATGTTCCTCCGGTCATCTCCGAAGGGCGGCGGCTTGAAGCTTGGGAGCGCGCCGCAGAGAATATCAAGCGGCTAATGCGAAAGGACAGCGAAGCACGATGGACGGCGAAGACGTCTATCGGGCCCGGCTCGCCGCCTGTTTGGCCGCAGCGGAGATAGCGACCCTACCGCAGGTCAGGAAGCGCCATCTTGCGGCCGCCCGCCAATGGCAGACCTTGTTGGACAACGCCTTGGAACTTAAGGGTGCTATCCCTCCGCCGGGCCCCACGGCCTGAGTTCGCGCCGCAGCTCGTCCTGCTGTCGATCGAGGGCGCGCCGGAGACGGCTTCTCGCGTCCGTCGCAGTCGCGATATCATGACGTGTCAGCACATTGAACTCTGTTCGCCCGGCCGGTGTCTCGATCGCTTCTCGGAAGGTCTCGATGTTCTCGAACCAACGGTCGCACTCGCGGAGCATCTCCGTTAGCCGCTCGAAGGTGAGAGCCGACAGCGCCGCCTCGTCCGAATAGACGACGGCGATCGGTAAGTGGCTTCGATGTGGCATGTGGAGTGGTCGCAGACGTTGGTATGATCTGGAGGTGTAAGGAACAAGGTGCGGCGCTGCCAGCGAGTTCCCAGATGGCACTAATCGTGAGGTGGATGGAAACCTACAAGATCGCCATCGATCCGGTAGCGCAGGCCCGACGCCGCGTATTCAATTATCGCTGTGCCTTGGAAGTAGCTCGGGACGACGCGCTCGGTCAGCCGCGATCCGAATCCTTTGGACGTCGGCGTCACGACGGTAGGACCGCCGTCCTCCTCCCATTGGAAGTGGAAGCGCCCGTCCACGTGCTGCCACGCGACCAAGACGTGTCCGCGCTCGTTCGACAGGGCACCGTACTTCGCCGCGTTCGTGGCCAGCTCGTGGATCGCCAGGGCCAGTCCCATGCCTTGCTGCGCCGTCAGTTCGATCGGTGGCCCCTCGATCGCGAAGCGGCCTCCGCCGTCCTTGTGCGGTCCGAGAGCAGCCTCGACGACGTCCCGGATGTCCGACGTCTCCCAATTCGCCTCCGTCAGGGCGTCCTGCGCGCGACCCAGCGCCTGGATACGGTCCCCGACGACCTTCGCGGCGTGATCGAGAGAAGGAGCGTTCCGCAGGCTCTGTGTGACGATTGCTTGGATCATCGCCAGCGTGTTCTTCATGCGGTGGACAAGTTCGCGCTGGAGCATGCGCTGTTGCCGCTCCCAGTCCCGTCGCTCGTCCGCCATCCGCGTCATCTCGGCCATCCGGTCAAAGGCGCCGATGTGCTGGCCGATTAGGTCGGCGAATAGCTTGAAGGTTCCTATCGTGTCGGGGTTCTTCAGCTTTCGGGGTTTCGCATCTATCGCGCAGAGCGTGCCGAAGAATCGTCCGTCGGCGAGGATGATCGGGAACGAGACGTAGCTCTGCAGGCCATACATCGCCGGCGTCGCATGCCCACGGTAGAGCTCGTCCTCCGCGACGTTATCGATGACCACCGGCTCGCGATGATCCTGGATCTCGTGACAGATCGTCGTCTGAACCTTCAGCTCTCCGCCCGGCGCCAAGCCGAAGCCGATGTCGTCACGCGTTGAGCATGCGACCCATCGGTCTTTGGTGACCCGGGCGACCGCGGCGAAGCCCATCCCTGTGGTCCGGCAGACGACGTCGAGAATCGAGTGGACAGCCGGGATGCTCTGAATCAGATCGATGTCGGACTGGAAGTCGTGTTGCACGTCGCACTCGTCGAGGATTCTGCCAGCGTAACCTACATACCAACGATCCTTTCGGTCGAACGCTAAATCGTTGTGTGACGCAAGCTCCGACGCACGCAGCCCGCCGAGATCCGATCCGCATACGCCTCATGCAGCGACCGCTGGCCAAGGATCAGCACCTTGATCGCTACCATCGGATCGCCGCCGGCCACCTGCAGCGCTTCGCCGGCCGCCTCGTTGAGATCGTCCTTCAACGGCAGGTCCGTGATCCGTTCGGCCAGCTTCGACATCGTCCGCTCCTTTGGCGATTCGCTCTGTGGATGATGACTCCGAAGACGGTCGCGAGGAAGCTTTTGTTCCCATTTTGTTCGGGATTAGGAATCAGATCGGAGCCCCTCACATGCTCGACCGCCGCCTCACATGCTCGACCGCCGCCTCGCCAAGCCCGCTGCCATCGACGCGGACCAGATCGCAATCGACGCGCTCGGCTACATCGCCATTGAGCCAGACCTGATGCGGCGGTTCCTGGACCTGACCGGCATCGAGGCCGATGGAATCCGCTGGGCCGCCAGCCACCCTGGCTTCCTCGTCGGCGTGCTCGACTTCTTGCTGGCGAACGAGAACGACGTCGTTGCCTTCAGCCATGCGACCGGCACGCCGCTCGAGGCCGTCCAAGTTGCAAGGCAGATGCTGGACCGCGGCCCGGTATAGAGCGCTAGCGTTCCAGCGCAGCGTCGGCCCGGGGATCGAGTATGATGGACGCGGGGGTCTGGGTGCGCGCCATCGGCACCGACTGGAAGTCAGGCCGCTCGTCGGCAGGCCGCGCGCTCCGGCGAGTGATGCGGACCATCGTATAGAGGAGAAGGGTCAGATGCGCGCTGCCGGTGGCGATGAAGACGCCATTGGGTCCGAAGGTCTGCATCAGCCAGGCCGCCAGCATCGGGCCCCCCATGGTGCCGAAACCGTAGAGGATCAGCAGGCCCCCCGAAATCTTCACGAAGTCAGCCGGGTTGGCGAAGTCGTTGGCATGAGCTACGGCCAAGGAATAGGTCGGGTAGATCACGCCGCCGATCACGAAGGCGATGGCGAAAAGGCCAAGGGCGTCGGTAGACCAGAAGGTCAAGGCCGTGAACGCTACGCTCGCACCGATTGCGCCGGACAGCGCCAGCACGTAGCGGCGATCGATCCAGTCCGAAAGTCGCCCGAGTGGCACCTGGAACACGGCCCCGCCTGCCATCGTCGCCACAAGCAAGGTCGAAATCTCAGCCGTGGACAGACCGATTTCCTGGCCGACGACCGGAGCCATGTTGACCCAAGCGCCCGACAAGATGCCGGACAGGAAGACACCCGCCACCGCGGCAGGCGAGTTCCGGTAGATGCTGCTGAGGTCAAGACGCACCTGCGTCAACGGTTTCGGGCTTGGCGCACGGGACAGGGCATTGGGAATCACCGCGGCGGCGTAGAGGATAGCGCAGAGCATGAAGGCAGCGGGAAGCGCGGGGTCAGCCAGCGGCATCGCAAACTGACCTCCCATCATCGCGGCCATCGAGACGATCATGTAGATGGAGAACACTCGGCCCCTGGTCTCGTTGGTCACGCGCTCGTTCAGCCAACTCTCGATCACCATGTAGGAGCCGGCCAGTGCGAAGCCGGCAAGGCCGCGCACGGTGATCCACACAATCGGATCAATCGCCAGCCCATGCAGCAGCACCGATATGGCAAGCAGCGCCGCCAGCGCCGAGAAGGTTCGCACGTGTCCGGCGGAACGCACGATCGACGGCATCACTACGCAGCCCAGCGTGAAGCCCACCGCGTAGCTTGTGCCCATCAGGCCGATCTCATAGGGGCTCCAACCTTCCAGGGAGGCGCGCACCGGTAGGAGAATGCCTTGGAGACCCGCGCCGGCCATCATGAAGAAGGTGGAGATAAGTAGGGAAACGATCGGCAGGAGGCTGGTGCGCATGGACCGCTTCAGGACAGTGACTGCGAGTGGCGGGGTCGCCCGCGATACCCTCTCTTATAGCGTCGGGTTGACGGTTTTGTGCCCAATGGAGGAGGCAGACGTGTTTGGACGGAACATTGTCGGCATTCAGGCTGCGTTCCTACAGTTTAGGGCACTCTAGAACGCTAGGCCGTCCGTTGGCGCCAGTGGTCTAGGCAATCCGCAGCTTCGATGTGAGTTTACGACGGGCTCGGCACGGTAAATGAAGACGAGGATGGGGCTGGGTAGTGCAGCACTACCAGCTTCGGGTGACGCAGCCTCAGCGGCTTTGCCTGACGATGCGGTTCGTTACGTAAGGAGGACCTGCCCTCTCAAAACTTTCTGTCGAGTTGAGTGCGCACCGCGGCCACCTCAGGCCCTCCCCCGCCACGCTCCAGAAAGTCCTCGACCAGCCGTCGGGTCTCCGTTCCGCCCGAAGAACGGTTGGCACGGTGTATCACCATCACGACCTCACCTGACGCGTTGCGTTCTACGAGCCAGTCGTCACCATTGGAGGATTGATACACCACTTCCGTCTGGGCCATGATCGTCGAACCCTCCGATTTATATCAGTGAATCGTAGGCGCTTCGCCTTCGACGAATGAGCGAATGCCGTCGAACTGTTTCGTCAGCATGAACTGCCGATGAGCCTCTTCGGCCGTTGGGAAAAGCTCTTCCCACGTTGTTGAACCACCTTCATGATCAACCACCTCGAGAGCCCACCCGTCGGTGCTGCCGACGATACGGTAGATGTGCACTTGAACCGTAATGTCATCCTCGGTGACGACGCCACCGAGCGGTGAGAATTCGAGTTCGGGAACATCTTGAGTCATCGTCTGGGATCCCTTCTCGGGTTGCCAAGCGACCGCCCCAAGCAGCGAGCCGGTGGGCTCCATACCGCCTTCGGTTTGTACCGGTCGCGGCTCAGGCCACGTAAGCATTTCGCTTCGAGCATCGCTGAAGTCGATTGAGCATGTCCGCTGCCGCGTCCGCTTCGTCCAGACTCATACGAACCATCACGTGGTTGCGGTGATGCGCAGGGTACATGGTCGAAAGGTCGATGACTGACCACGTCCCGGTCTCATTCAACAGGAGGTCATAACGATCGTTCGACATGTCACGCCTCTTGAATCGTCGCTATGGGAACATGGACCTTGGTTGCCGAAAGTCGACGGACAAAAGGCCTCTCAGCCGACATCGGTTTCGGCGATCCGCACGCTAGGTACGCATCCGCTTTAGAGCGAACATGACGTGAACGGGCTGCTACCATTTTGCTACCCAACTCGGTAGCACAGAGCAGAACAGAACAATACGGTAACGGACGTTGGCTGCAATAACGCCAGACAAACCAGCATATTGGCGGATGAGGTGGTACGGGCTCGGACGCCCGCAACCGAATTTCAAGACCGCTGCCTTAAACCACTCGGCCACCCATCCAAGCCTCTGCGACTTGCATCGCGACGTCCGTTCAGGACTTAGATTTTGTCACGTCGGCACGCGGATTCACGAACCGCTGCGGCTTTTGGCTTTACCGCTTCGTCGTTGGCAAGGTCAACCGGACAGCATGACCGCGTTGGATATGTTAGGCATCCTCGATGCGGAACGGCGCGCGAGGCTACGAGGTGGTGATGTCCGAAGGTTCGATCATACCCTCGGGACCGCGCCCACCCGATCGAAGGCCCATTCGAGCCGATCGGTTGAGCCTCGCACCATCGGAGTTGATCATTGACCGACAGACCTGACCGCCGCCGCACCGCCATCTGGCTTGCCATAGGGCTCATCGCCGTCGTCGGTATCCTCGGCAACATCGGTATTGCGATCTGGATTCTGAACCGCGCCGTTTGACGAACTGCGCTGTGCCGGCCCCGCCGCTCCTAGCGCCGTAGTCAGCCGACCGTTAAGATCGAGATGCCCGTGGTGCGGCGGCCTTCCAAGTCCCGATGCGCGCGACCGGCGTCCTCGACCGGATAGCGTTGGTCGATCCGCACTTTCACCGCGCCGCTTCGCACCACCTCGAAGAGCGCGCCCGCGCTCGCCTCGAGTTCCTCACGCGTCGCGGTGTAGCCGAAAAGGCTGGGCCGGGTCGCGTAAAGCGAACCCTTCTGGTTGAGGAGCGCGAGGTCGAAGTTCTGAATGGTACCGGATGACTGCCCGAAACTGACGAACAACCCACGGCGCTTGAGGCAGTCGAGGCTGGCGGGGAACGTATCCCGCCCCACCGAATCGTAGACGACGTCGCATTTCGCACCGCCCGTGATGTCGGCCACGCGTTCGACGAAATTATCCGTGCGGTAGTTCACGACATGGTCGTAGCCGTGGTCGAGCGCAAGGCGCACCTTGTCGTCCGAACCCGCGGTGCCGATCACGGTGGCGCCGAGGTGCTTGGCCCATTGCCCGGCGATCAGACCGACGCCTCCGGCGGCTGCATGAATGAGGATCGTGTGCCCGGGCCCGACCGGGAAGGTGCGACGCAGGAGATATTCCGCCGTCATTCCCTTGAGCATGATGCCGGCGGCGACGTCGTCGGCGATGGCTTCCGGAATGCGGACGGCGATGGCGGCCGGAACGTTGATCTCCTCGGCGTAGGTGCCGCTGGCGGCACTGTAGGCAACCCGATCGCCGGCGGAGAAGCCGCGAACGTCGGAACCGACGGCGACCACGACCCCCGCGCCCTCCTTGCCCGGCACGAAGGGAAAGGTCGGCGCCTTGTAGGTGCCGTTCCGGAGGTAGACGTCGATGAAGTTCAGGCCTGCCGCGGTCTGGCGTACGCGCAACTCGTCAGCGCGCGGCGCGCCCGGGTCGAACGGCCGCCACGTCATCACCTCGGGTCCGCCAATCGCGTCTACGACCATGGCATGGGTCATTCGTAGGACACCTCTTCGACGGGCCGACCCCGGATACGGTCGAGGATTTGCAGGATAGCGCCGATCGAGAAGAGGTACAGCGCCGACAGCAGGATGCCGGCCCTCACCCAGACCGGGGAATCGAAGGCATAGAGCATCGCCAGGCCGCCGAGTGCGCACCAGACGCCGAGGATCGTCAGGTTCAACACGCGCAGTCGAACCACCCGTACCGGATGGAGGAACTTGATCGGCAGGAAGGTTGTGGCCGAGCAGAGAAGCACGAAGACGAAGGCCGTCCATTCGTTGGGCGTTGCCGCGAACAGCGTAAAAACCACCATGTTCCAGGTCACGGGGAAGCCGCGGAAGAAGTTGTCCTTCGTCTTCATCCGTGTGTCGGCATAGTAGACGGCGCTGGTGATGACGATGAGGGCCGCGGCGGCGAACGACAGCGGGCGCCCGATCATCCCCGACTGGTAGAGCGCGAAGGCCGGGATCAGGACATAGGTCGAATAGTCGATGATCGCATCCAGCATATCGCCCGACCAGTTCGGCAGTCGGCGCTTGATGTCGACGCGTCGTGCGAGGGGGCCGTCGATCCCATCGACGAACAGCGCAAGACCGAGCCAGGCGAACATGTCGACCCAATGGCGATCCGCGGCGGCGATCAGCGCCATGAACGCCCAGAACGCGCCGCTTGCCGTCAGCAGGTGGACGGTGAACGGACGCCACTGCTTGAAATCTGTTCCCAACACGCGCTTCGCTTTTTCGATCGACATGTTCGTCAAGTAACCCACGCATCGGGCCATTGCCATCCGGGACGCCGAGCGTATCTCCCGAATGTGTTGAAAGACGCTGCCGAGCCCGACATCGACCGTTCGGAAACCGCAGGAGTGCGACGTTTGAACCCATCGCGTCATGAAATCTGCGTCGTCGGCGGCGGGCTCGCCGGTGCCAGCGCGGCGCTGGCCTTCGCTCAGGCTGGCTTCGACACGGTCCAGATCGCCGCCCCGTCGCGCACGGACGGCCGCTCGACCGCGCTGATCGGTCCGTCCATTCGGTTCCTCGAGCGGCTCGGCGTCCTGCCTGCTCTGGAGGGACGGGCGCAGCCGATGTTCGCCATGCGGCTGGTGGACGACACGGGCCGTCTGCTGCGCGCTGCGACGGTGGAGTTTCGTGCCGCCGAGATCGGCCTTCCCTATTTCGGGCTGAACGTCCTCAACGCGGACCTCCTCGAGACCCTTCGTGTGCAAGGCGACGTCTACTCCGACCGCCTTCTGCGCATCGACGAACCGGTTGTCTCGGTCGATCTGGACAAGGACCACGCCACCGTCGTCACCGAAAGCGGGCGTTCGATCGTCTGCCGACTTTTGGTTGGCTCCGACGGGCGCAACTCCGTGGTTCGGACGGCCATGCAAGCGCCCGTCCGCGCCTGGAGCTACCCGCAGGTGGCCCTCGTTCTGAACTTCGGGCATCAGAAGGGGCACGATGGCGTCTCGACCGAATTCCACACGGTGACGGGGCCCTTCACGCAGGTTCCCCTGCCCGGTCACCGATCCTCGCTCGTATGGGTGGAGACGCCGGAGAATGCCGATCGGCTGAAGGCGTTGCCCACGGAGCGGCTTTCGGAAGAGGTCGAACGCCGACTGCACTCGATCCTTGGAGCCGTGACGGTCGAGGATCCGGTCCAGAGCTTCCCCCTGTCGGGAGCGAGTGTCGGCCGGCTCGCGGCTCGGCGTTGCGCGTTGGTCGGCGAAGCCGCCCACGTTTTCCCGCCGATCGGCGCGCAGGGCCTCAACCTCGGCCTGCGCGACGTGGAAGCGCTTCTCGCGTGCGCCATGGAGCATCGCGACGATCCGGGTGGCGCCGGAATGCTGGCGGCATACGAGGCACGTCGGCGAACGGACGTCGCCACGCGCACGGCCGCCGTCGATCTCCTCAACCGCTCGCTGCTGACCGGTTTCCTTCCGGTCCAGGCGCTGCGCGCCGTGGGGCTGGGCACGCTGGCGGCGGTCCCGGCGCTGCGCCATGCCTTGATGCGGGAAGGCGTCGAACCAGGGGCTGGTTTCGCTGGCGCCCTTGGGCGAGTGCGCACGCTCTTGCCGGGGCAGCGTGCTTCCGGGTAAGGCCGGAACATGAGTTCCCGCCAGTCCAAGACCGCCCGCTTTTCCATAGGTCAGATCGTTCGCCACCGGCTCTTTCCGTTCCGTGGCGTGATCTTCGACGTCGATCCCGAATTCGACAACACGGAGGAATGGTACGAGTCCATTCCCGAGGACATGCGGCCGCGGAAGGACCAGCCGTTCTATCATCTCTTCGCCGAGAACGCGGAAACCGAGTACGTCGCCTACGTATCGGAGCAGAACCTTCTCGCGGACGAGGAAGGCGGCCCGGTGCGCCATCCGCAGATCGCCGAGATATTCGACGGACCGGTGAACGGCGTCTATCTGCTCAAGGAGGCGAACCTCAACTGAGGCCCCGCCTCAAACGAAAACGGCGGCCCATCGACCGCCGTTTCCTCAATCTCATCCGCGCCGCGTCTTACTGCGCTGCGGTTTCCTTGGCCTTGGTCTGCGCGTCTTCGAAGCGCTGGCGGCGGGCTTCAGCCTGGCTCTGCAGGGCCTCGTTCAGCTGCTGCTGGCGCTGCGCCAGTTCGGGCTCGGCGCGAGCCGGACCGTCGTAGGCGCCGGTGAAGCCGGACAGCGTGATCGAGATCGGGTTGGGCTGACGCTGGAAGTTCACCGAGGTGACCTTCAGCGTAGTGCCCTTCTTCATCGAGTTGACGACCGCGTCGGACAGCTCGACCTCGGCAATGCACCGATCCGGGAAACACACGGAGTAGTTCAGCGTCTGCGGCTTGTTCTGGTCGATCTGAAGCTGGACGCCGGCCGGGATCACGCGGCCCGTCGGCACCACGGTCTGCAGAACCTTCTGCTTCACCTTGCCGTTGACGTTGATCAGGTTGACCGCGGTGATCAGCTGACGCGTGTCGGCGATCAGCGTGTACTGCGTGTTGCAGATTTCGTTGTCGCCCTGCTTGGAGCAGACCTTGAACCATTCGGCGGGGACCTGCTGGGCCTGGGCCATGGCGCCCGTGGCCGGAGCGGCAGCCAGAAGGGCGAGGCCGGCGATCGTGGCAGCGCGCTGGCGGGCGGAAAAGCGGGTTCTCACGGGTTGTGCATCCTTCGTTGGCGGAATGGCTCTGTCCGGTCGGCGCCTTCCATAGCGACCTGTGCGGTCGTCTGCAAATACGGCCGTTTGAAGACCTGCGCGAAGCTTGCGCCAGCCCAGCGAGAGGTAGGCAAGACTTTCGCATTTCGATAGTTTCCGGCTCGAAATGGATGGAGTGCCTGCGACCATGAGACTGCAACGGATGGCCTCGACCGGGCGAAACTGTCTGGCTTCCGCCGGTCTGTGCGTGCTGATCTCTGGGCTCAACCTGTCGGCTTCTCTGGCTGAGCCGAGCCATGCCATCGCGATGCAGGGCGAGCCGAAACTCTCCGCCGCCTTCGACCATTTCCCCTATGCCGAACCCTCCGCGCCGAAAGGCGGGCGGATGGTCTACGGCGTGTTCGGCGACTTCGACAATCTCAACCCCGTCAGCGTGCGGGGCGCCCTCACCACAGCGCGCGGCATCTTCGGGGACCAGGAATTCGGCAATCTCGTCTACGAGCCGCTGATGCAGCGCTCGATGGACGAAGCTTTCACGCTCTACCCATTGATCGCCAGGACAGTCGAGACCGACGACGAGCGCAGTTTCGTCGAGTTCCAGCTCGACCCCGCCGCACAATTCTCGGACGGGCGCCCGATCCGGCCGGAGGACGTGATCGCAACGGCCGATCTCCTGAAGGTGCAGGGAAGCGTCCGTCCGCAATATTCCAACTGGCTGTCGAAGGTCGCCAGGATCGAGCGCGTCGAGCCGAACGGGGTGCGCTTCACGTTTAACGATAAAGCCGACCGTGAACTGCCGTTGCTTCTCGCGGGGCTTCCGGTCCTGCCGGCGGATGCCTTCGACGCCACGACCATCACGCAAACCACGACGAAGCCGCCCATCGGCTCCGGCCCCTATCTGGTGGAGCGGGTCGAGCCTGGCCAACGCATCGTCTATCGCCGCAATCCTGATTATTGGGCGAAGGATCTGCCGACCAAACGCGGCATGGACAATCACGACCAGATCATCGTCGAGTACTACCGCGACCAGAACGCCCAGTTCGAGGCCTTCAAGAAAGGGCTCTCGTCCGTCTACCTCTATCAGCAGCCGAACCCGCGTCACTGGCGCACGGCCTATAACTTCCCTGCCGTCACCGAAGGAAAAGTCGTCAAGGACACGTTCGCCAACGGGCGTCCGGCCAATCTCAACGCCTTCTTCTTCAACGGCCGACGCCCGGTCTTCGCCGAACCCGAGGTTCGGCGCGCGCTCGGCATGGTGTTCGACTTCGAATGGGCGAACGCCAACCTGTTCTACGACACCTATACCCGCATGAGCGGCTATTTCGACAACAGCGAGCTATCGAGCATCGGCCGTCCGGCCGACACTTTGGAGCGCGACATCCTGGCGCCTTACGCCGCGAAGATCGACCCCGCGATCCTCGACGGCAGCTTCCGCCAGCCCGTCGCTGACGGAACGGGCGCCGACCGCAAGGTCTTGCGGGAGGCCTTCGACCTTCTTCAGTCGCAAGGCTTCAAGCTCGACGGCACGCGCATGGTCGCGCCGAACGGTTCGCCCCTCGCCTTCGAGATCCTCGTTCAGTCGACCGACCAGCAGCGCATCGCCCTCGCCTGGTCGCGCACCCTGTCGCGCATCGGCGTCGCCGCCACGGTGCGTCAGGTAGACGACGCGCAGTATCAAAAACGCAAGCAGAGCTTCGACTACGACGTCCTGATCTCCGCCTTCTCGGGCACGTTGTCGCCAGGCGCGGAGCAGATCAACCGCTGGGGCTCGTCCGCGGAAAACCGGCCGGGGTCCTTCAACTATGCCGGCGTCGCCGATCCCGGCGTGGACGCGCTGATCGAGCGGATGGTCGCGGCACGCTCGCGCGACGACTTCGTTTCGGCCGTGCGCGCCTACGACCGTCTTCTGATTTCCGGCTTCTACGTCGTGCCGCTCTACTATGTGCCGGAGCAGTGGATGGCGCGCTGGTCGAACGTCCATCATCCCGAGGTCACCCCGTTGACGGGCTACTACCTCCCCGCCTTCTGGATCTCGGACGAGAAGAGCTGAGAGTGCGCTGAGCCCGGCACCCACCATCGTCGTTCTCCGGATTGACCTGAGAACGACGACGGTGGGCAGATCGGCCCCTACGCTGCCTTCTTCAGCGTCTCGTCGGCGAACCGAGCCAGTTGCGTCGCGACCGAGGCAGCGCCGTTCAGCCGCTGCTCCGGTTTCGTCCAGTCGCGCATGAGAACGATGGACTGGTCGGCCCGGATCTTGGCGGCGACACCCTGTTCCGAGATGTAGCGCACCAGCGCCGCGGGGTTGGCGAAGGTCTTGTCGCGGAACTGGATGACGATGCCCTTCGGTCCGGCATCCAGCTTCTCGATGTTGGCTCGGCGGCACAGTGCCTTGATGAAGACCACCTTCAGAAGGTGCTCGACCTCGACCGGCATTGGACCGAACCGGTCGATCAGCTCCGCACCGAAAGCGTCGATCTCGCGGGCTTCGGTCAGATCCGCAAGGCGCCGGTAGAGCGTCATGCGAAGCTGGAGGTCCGGTACGTAGCCCTCCGGGATCATCACGGCGGTGCCGAGTGTGATCTGCGGCGACCAGTTGCCGTCGTTCTCGACCTCGATGCCCTTCATCTCGGCCACGGCTTCTTCCAGCATCTGCTGGTAGAGTTCGAAGCCGACCTCCTTGACGTGGCCGCTCTGCTCGTCGCCGAGAAGATTGCCGGCGCCGCGCTGGTCGAGGTCGTGGCTGGCAAGCTGGAAACCGGCGCCCAGCGTATCCAGCGACTGAAGCACCTTGAGGCGGCGGTCGGCGCCTGCCGTCGGGGTCTTGTTCGCAGGAATGGTCATCAGCGCATAGGCGCGCTGCTTGGAGCGGCCGACGCGCCCGCGCAGCTGGTAGAGCTGGGCCAGGCCGAACATATCGGCGCGATGAACGATCATCGTGTTGGCCGAGGGGATATCGAGACCCGACTCCACGATCGTCGTCGAGAGCAGGACGTCGTACTGTCCCTCATAGAAGGCGTTCATGATGTCGTCGAGCTCGCCGGGCGGCATCTGGCCGTGGGCGACGGCGACCTTCAGCTCGGGCACCTGTTCGTCCAGGAACTCCTTGATGCCGGCGAGGTCCGCAAGGCGCGGCGCGACGTAGAAGCTCTGGCCGCCGCGATAGCGCTCGCGCAAGAGCGTCTCGCGCACCACGAGCGGATCGAACGGCGCGACGAAGGTGCGCACCGCCATGCGGTCCACCGGCGCGGTGGTGATCAGCGAAAGCTCGCGCACCCCCGTCAGCGCCAGCTGCAGCGTGCGCGGGATGGGCGTCGCGGAAAGGGTCAGGACGTGGATGTCCGACTTCAGCTCCTTCAACCGCTCCTTGTGCTTGACGCCGAAGTGCTGCTCCTCGTCGATGATCAGGAGGCCGAGGTTCTTGAAATCCACCGCCTTGCCGAGCAGCGCGTGCGTGCCGACCACGATGTCGACCTGACCCTCTTTCAGCCCCTTCTTGGTCTCGTTCAGTTGCTTGGCGGTCACGAGGCGGGAAGCCTGCGCGAGATTCAAAGGCAGGCCGTGGAAGCGCTCCGCAAAGGTCTTGAAGTGCTGGCGCGCCAGAAGCGTCGTCGGCACCACGACTGCCACCTGAAGCCCGTTCATGGCGGCGATGAAGGCGGCGCGCAGCGCGACTTCCGTCTTGCCGAAGCCGACGTCGCCGCAGACCAGACGGTCCATCGGCTTGCCGGCCGACAGGTCGTCCGCCACCGCATCGATCGCGTTCTGCTGATCCTCGGTTTCCTCGTAGGGAAAACGCGCCTGGAACTCGCCCCAGAGACCGTCCGGCGGGTTGAGGACGGGGGCCCCACGCATCTGGCGTTCGGCCGCGATGCGGATGAGGCCGCCCGCCATGTCGAGAAGGCGCTTCTTCAGCTTGGCCTTGCGGGCCTGCCAGGCGCCGCCGCCGAGCTTGTCGAGGATCGCCTCCGATCCCTCGCCGCCGTAGCGCGACAGAAGCTCGATATTCTCGACCGGGAGGAACAACCGGTCCTCGTTGGCGTAGCGCAGCTCCAGGCAGTCGTGCGGCGCGCCCGCCGCCTCGATCTTGCGCAGGCCGACGAAGCGGGCGATTCCGTGGTCGACGTGAACGACGATGTCGCCCTCGTCGAGGCCCGTCACCTCAGAGATGAAGTCCGCGCCGCGCTTCTTCCTGCGCCCGCGTCGCACGAGGCGGTCGCCGAGAATATCCTGCTCGCCGACGATGGCGACGCGATCGGTCTCGAAGCCCGCCTCGATGCCGAGGACGGCCGTCGCCACGATGTTCTTTCCGACCTCCAGAGCCTTGCTGTAGCTCTCGACCGGCTTGATGTTGCCGAGCCCGTGCTCTTCCACGACCTGCGTCAGACGCTCGCGTGAGCCCTCCGACCAGGCGGCGAGGATGACCTGTTTCCCATCGGCCCGCAGGCGGGCGATGTGGTCGACGGCGACCTTGAAGACGTTGACATCCTCCGCCTGTCGCTCGGCCGCGAAGTTGCGGCTGCGGTGGACGTCGAGATTGACGACCTCCGTCTGGAAGCCGGCGTCGGTGATGGCATAGGCCGAGAGGCGCACGGGGTCGGCGCTCGCGATCCGGCCGTTCAACTCGTCCTCGGTGAGGTAGAGTTCCTGCGGCCCGAGCGGGTTGTAGGGCACCGAGTTGGCGCTGCCTTCCGCGATGCCGCGCCTGCGCGCCTCGTAGTAGTCGAGCACCAGCTTGCGCCGCTCGCCGATCGCCTCCACCACGAGGTGGTCGAGAACGATGGGGAAGCCTTCGACATAATCGAACAGCGTCTCGACGCTTTCGTAGAACAGCGGCAGCCAGTGCTCCATGCCGCTGAAACGGCGGCCGTCGCTGATCGAGGTGTAGAGCGCGTCGTCGCGCGAGGGCGCGCCGAACCGCCGGACGTAGTTGGTGCGGAAGCGCGAGATGGTCTCTTCGGTCAGCGTCACCTCGGAGACCGGCGCCAGCTCGAAGCTCTTGCGCTGGCCGGTCGTGCGCTGGCTCGCCGGATCGAAGCTGCGGATCGATTCCAGCGTGTCGCCGAAGAAGTCGAGCCGCAGGGGTTCCTCGTCGCCCGGCGCGAACAGGTCGAGAATGCCGCCGCGCACCGCGAAGTCGCCACGCTCGCGCACCGTCGTCTGTCGCTCGAAACCGCCGCGCTGGAGGACGCGCACGATGTGGTCCATGGAGATGCGACCGCTCGCCTTCGCCGAGATCGTCTCGTCCTGAAGAACCTGAAGCGGCGGCATCTTCTGCAGCATCGCGTTGGCGCTGGTCAGGATGATCGCCCGGTGCGGATCGCGCCGCAGCGCCCCGATGGCGGACATCGCCGAGAGACGCCGCGCGGCGGCCTCCGCGGATGGGCCGACGCGGTCGTAGGGAAGGCAGTCCCAGGCCGGGAGGGTCAGGACCGGCAGGTCGGGCGCGACGAAGCGCAGCGCGTCCTCGAGCTCGCCCATCCGGTTGCCGTCGCGCATGACGAAGACGATCGGCTTGTTGCCGCCGCGATGGCGCGCGATCTCGGCGAGCAGGAACGGCTCGTAGCCGTCCAGCACGTTGCCGATGCGGATGCCGCCGCCCTTCTTGAGCTGCTTCTGGAGAACCGCCGAGACGCTCACGACCGCGATTCCTCGCTCAGCTCGTAATAGGCGCGGATGCGCCGGAAGACCGGCGTATCGTAGTTGGCCGGCGTCTCCGCCGAGCCGGTCAGCCACGTGAAGAGGTCGCGGTCGGGCGCTTCCATCAGGTGCTCGAAGACGGTCAGCTCTTCGTCGTCCAGCCTATCGATTTCGGCATCGGCAAAACGGCCGAGCACGAGATCCATCTCGCGCGTGCCGCGATGCCAGCAGCGGAACAGCGCCTTGCGCCGACGCGGATCGAGGTCGGAGGAGGATCGTGTCGTACCCGTCATCGAGATCAGCCCGGTCTAGCAATGCCGCAGAGGCCGGACGCGCGGCGCACCCTGCCTGTTCGCCACCGATATAGGCTTCGAGCCGCGCAGTGTCAGCCTATGCGCGGCGGAGAACAGACGATAAACACCGCCCATGCGCCCTGCCGAACTCGATCCCCTCTTCGCCTCGGTCTCCACCGTTCCGGGTGTCGGCCCCAAGCTTTCCAAGCTTCTGGACGGCTTGGTCTCGCCGCCCGGCGCACAGGACGGTGCGAAGGTGCGCGACCTTCTGTTCCATCTGCCGAGCGGCGTCATCGACCGTCGGCGGCGCGAGGCGATCCGCGATGCTCCCGAGGGCGCACTGGTAACGCTGGAGGTTCGGATCGACCGCTACCAGTTCCCCTCGCGGGAGGCCCGAAACCAGCCGGCGCGTGTGATCGCGTTCGACACTACCGACGAGATCGCGCTCACGTATTTCCGTGCCCAGCCGCAATGGCTGGAGAAGCTCCTGCCGCTCGGCGAGACGTTGCTCGTGTCCGGCAAGGTGGACCGCTACAATGGCCGGGCGTCGATGATCCATCCCGACTTTGTCGGAAGGGCCGAGGATGCGGCCTCTCTGCCACTCGTGGAACCGGTCTATCCGCTGACCGCCGGCCTGTCGGGCAAGGTCCTTCGCCGGAGCGTCGACAGCGCCCTGGAGCGCCTGCCGGCACTTCCAGAATGGATCGAACCGGGCGTCTTCGCCCGCGAAGGCTTCCCCGGCTTCTCCGACGCTCTCCTGCAGCTGCACCGTCCCAACGATCCTGCAGACCTTGCACCGGCAAGGCCGGCTTATCGACGTCTCGCCTATGACGAACTTCTGGCCAGCCAGATGGCGCTCGCGCTTGCGCGCGAACGAGCACGGCGCAAGCCCGGGCGGTCCCTCGGCGGCGACGGCGCGGTTCGCCGGCAGGCAGAGGCTGCCCTGCCCTTCGCGCTCACCGAGGGCCAGCGGCAGGTCCTCGCCGAGATCCACGCCGACATGGCGAAGCCCGTCCGCATGCTTCGCCTGCTCCAGGGCGATGTGGGCGCCGGCAAGACGGTCGTCGCTCTTCTGGCGATTGCCGCCGCCAAGGAGTCCGGCGCACAGTCGGCGCTTCTGGCTCCGACGGAGATACTCGCGCGCCAGCACTTCGCCGGGCTCTCCCGCTTCTGCGAAGCGGCGGGTTTGTCGATCGTGCTCCTGACCGGGCGGGACAACGGCCGCGTGCGCACGGCCAAACTCGAGGCCATCGCCAACGGCGACGCGGACATCGTGGTCGGCACCCATGCCCTCTTCCAGGACGACGTCGACTATCACGACCTCGGCCTCGTGGTGGTGGACGAGCAGCACCGCTTCGGCGTCCACCAGCGCTTGAGCCTCACTCGCAAGGGGCGTGCGCCCGACCTCCTCGTGATGACCGCCACCCCCATCCCGCGCACGCTGGTGCTCGCCGCGTTCGGCGACATGGACGTCTCGCGCCTTCACGGAAAGCCGGCCGGCCGCAAGCCGATCACCACCGTCGCCATCCCCTTCGAGCGCATGGACGAGATCGTCTCGCGCGCCCGCCGGGCGATCGAGGAAGGCGACAAGCTCTACTGGGTCTGCCCGCTCGTCGAGGAAAGCGACAAGAGCGAGCTGACGGCGGCGGAAGAGCGGGCCGAGGTGCTGCGGCAGTTCTTCGGCGACCGGGTCGGCCTCGTCCACGGCCGGATGAGCGCCGAGGAGAAGGATCGCGCGATGGCGGACTTCAAGTCCGGCGTCACCCGCCTCGTGGTGGCGACGACCGTGATCGAGGTCGGCGTCGACGTACCCGACGCGTCCATCATCGTGATCGAGCATGCCGAGCGCTTCGGCCTGTCGCAGCTGCACCAGTTGCGCGGCCGCGTCGGACGGGGCGAGAAGGCTTCGTCCTGCGTCCTTCTCTACAAGGCGCCGCTCGGCGAAACGGCCAAGGCGCGTCTCGCCGTCATGCGCGAGAGCAACGACGGGTTCCGCATCGCGGAGGAGGATCTGCGGCTGCGGGGCGAAGGCGATCTCCTCGGCACGCGCCAGTCCGGCATGCAGACCTTCCGCATCGCTCGTCTGGACGAGCACGCCGACCTTCTGGAGATCGCGCGCGACGACGCGCGACTGCTTCTCGCGACCGACAAGGAACTGGCCTCGCCGCGCGGCCAGGCGATCCGCAACCTCCTCTACCTCTTCGGGAAGGACGATGCGGTTCGCCTGCTGCGCGCCGGTTGACCGGCGCTACTCGACGGTCACGGACTTGGCGAGGTTGCGAGGCTGATCGACGTCCGTGCCCATCTGCACGGCCGTATGGTAGGCCAGAAGCTGCAGCGGCACGCTGTAGACGATGGGGGTGAGGATCTCCGGCATCTGCGGCAGGAGGATCGTATGGGCGTTCACGCCCTTGCCGGCTTCCGCACCCCGTTCGTCGGTGAAGAGGATGATCCGCCCGCCGCGTGCGGCGACTTCCTGCATGTTGGAGACGGTCTTCTCGAACACGCGGTCGTACGGCGCGACGACGATCACCGGCATGGTCTCGTCGATCAGCGCGATCGGCCCGTGCTTCAGCTCACCCGCCGCATAACCTTCTGCGTGGATGTAGCTGATTTCCTTCAGCTTTAGCGCCCCCTCCATAGCCAGCGGGAAGGAGAATCCGCGCCCGAGGAACAGCGCATGGCGATAGGTCGCCATCTCGCGCGCCAGGGTCTCGATCTCCTGCTCCGCATGCAGCGCCGCGTTGATCATGCGCGGCGCCTCGGCCAGCGCCTGTGTCAGCTCCGCTTCCTGGTTCGCCGAAAGCACGCCGCGCTGGACGCCGGCCCGCACCGATAGTGCGGCGAGTGCCGTCAGCTGGCAGGTGAATGCCTTGGTCGAGGCGACGCCGATCTCCGGGCCCGCCAGCGTTGGCAGGGCTGCGTCGGCCTCCCGAGCGATGGTGGACCCTTGGACGTTGACGATTGCCGCCGTCTTCAGCCCCTCGGCCTTGGCGTAGCGCAGCGATGCCAGCGTATCGGCCGTCTCGCCGGACTGCGAAACGAACAGCGACAAGTCGACATCGCCGAGCGGGCTCTCGCGGTAGCGGAACTCCGACGCGACATCGAGGTCGCAGGCGATGCGTCCGTAGCGTTCGAAATAGTAGCGGCCGACCATGCCGGCGTAGAAGCCGGTGCCGCAGGCCGAGATCGCCATGCGGCGGACGTCGCTGAAGTCGAGCTCGGCGCCCGCGGGAATGCGCGTGCGGCCGGTGGTCATGTCCACGAAGGCTCCGAGCGTGTGCCCGATCACCTCGGGCTGCTCGTAGATTTCCTTCTGCATGAAGTGTCGGTGGTTGCCCTTGTCCACATAGTGCTGCTTGCCGACCGAGCGGCGGCGCGGGCGGTCCACCGGCTGGTTGTGGGCGTCGAAGATCTGCGCGCCCTCGCGCCCGATGACCGCCCAGTCGCCGTCCTCGAGATAGCTCACCTCGTCGGTGAAGGGCGACAGCGCGATGGCGTCTGAGCCGAGGAACATCTCGCCTTCACCGTAGCCGATCGCCAGCGGCGGGCCCGAACGCGCGGCCATGACGGTGGACGGATCGTCCTCGAACATGACGGCCAAGGCGTAGGCGCCCGTGATCGACTTCAGAAGCCGTTCCATCGCCTCGCGTCGGCCTGCGCCTTCGCGCCGGGAGCGAGCGAGGAGATGAGCGACGACCTCGGTGTCGGTCTGGCTGACGAAGGACGCACCGTCCGCCTGGAGGTCGCGCTTGAGCTCGGCGAAATTCTCGATGATGCCGTTATGGACGACGGCGATGCCGGTGGCGAAATGCGGGTGGGCATTGGTCTCGTTGGGCACGCCATGCGTCGCCCAACGCGTATGGCCGATGCCGATCGTGCCGCCGAGCGGGTCCTGCGCCAGCCGCGCTTCGAGATTGCGCAGCTTGCCCTCCGCGCGCCGCCGGTCCAGCGCACCGCCATCCAGCGTCGCGATACCCGCGGAATCATAGCCGCGATACTCCAGGCGCTTCAGCGCCTCGACGAGACGCAGGGCCACCGGCTCCTGGCTGACGATCCCGATGATGCCGCACATGCTTCGGTCTCCCGATTCGATCCCGATCGAGCGTTAGCACGACCTCGGGCAGCATCGGCTTAATACGTTCGTCAAACTTGATATCAGTCGATTTCGCTGGCCCTAAGTCCGTCCCGCTTTGCGAGCGGCGTTCCGGGCATTGATTTCGGCGCCCCGTCCCGGCTTCGTCACCTGCCGCGCCCGACCGACCGCGAGCGCTTCGTCCGGAACGTCCTCGGTCACAACGCTACCCGAGCCGACATAGGCCCCGTCCCCGATCACAACGGGGGCGACCAGCGACGAGTTGGATCCCACGAAGGCATCCGCGCCGATGGACGTGCGATACTTGTTGTAGCCGTCATAGTTGCAGGTGATCGTGCCGGCGCCGATGTTCGACCGCGGACCGACGGAGGCGTCTCCGAGATAGGTGAGGTGGTTGACCTTCGCGCCCGTGCCGAGCTTCGTGTTCTTGATCTCCACGAAGTTGCCGACCCGCGCCTTCGGCTCGATGTCGGTGCCGGGCCGAAGACGAGCGTATGGGCCGATCGCGACATCCGCTCCGATCCGTGCGCCCTCGACATGCGAAAAGGCGTGGATCACGGTTCCCGAGCCGACGCTGACGCCCGGTCCGAACACGACGTTCGGTTCGATCACCACATCAGCCTCGATCGCGGTATCGGCGGAGAAGAACACGGTCTGCGGTGCGATCAGCGTCACCCCGGCTGCCATCATCTCGGCCCGGCGCCGCTCCTGCCAAAGATGCTCCACCAAGGCGAGATCGCCCCGCGTGTTGACGCCGAGCGTTTCCGCTTCGTCCGCTAGGACGACACGAACGCCCAAGCCGTCGGCCCTCGCGATCTCGACGACGTCGGTGAGATAGAATTCGGCCTTGGCGTTGGCGTTGCCGACACGATCCAGAAGCGACAGGGCACGACGGCCGTCGAGCGCCATCACCCCGCTGTTGCACAAGCGCACGCGGCGCTCCTCGGGCGTCGCATCCTTGTCCTCGCGAATGGCGAGGAGTTCGGCGCCGTCCATCAGCAGCCGGCCATAGCCCGCCGGATCTGCCGCTTCGAAACCGACGACGCAGACGGCGGCGCCATCCGCAAGCTGGCGCCGCGCCTCGCTCAGCGTCGCCGCCGACAGAAGCGGTGTGTCTCCGAAGAGGACGAGCACATCGTCGTATCCTTCGGCAATGGCAGCGCGAGCGGCGACCACGGCATGGGCCGTTCCGAGGCGCTCGGTCTGCTCGAAGCATTGCACGCCATCGACCATTCCTCGGCCGAGAGCGGCGACGGCCTCGGCGTCCCGCCCGACCACGATCGCCACCGCGTCGGTGCCCGCTTCCGCGGCGCTGGCCAGCACGTGCGCCACGAGCGGACGCCCCGCGACCTCGTGCAGAACCTTTGTGCGTCGCGATTTCATGCGCGTGCCCTCGCCCGCGGCCAGCACGACGGAAAGACAGGTTCTGGTCATGGTTCAGTCTCCGCCCGACCTCGAATGGCCGGCATCAAGGGGCTAGCCGATTTGCTGGAAGGCTGGGAAGGTTTCAAGCAGCCAGAATGCCATGGCCTGCATGCCTCCGGTCAGGAACAGGATGCCGGTCAGCACGAGGAGCCCACCCATCACCTTCTCGACCATGCCGAGATACGAACGGAACCCCTGTAGGGCTCGCAGAAACGCACCTGAGAACAAGGCCGCGAGAAGGAACGGGATGCCGAGGCCGAGCGAGTACACCGCCAGAAGGCCTGCCCCGCTACCCACGGTCTGCGTGCTGCCGGCGACCCCGAGGATCGCGCCGAGCACCGGGCCGATGCAGGGCGTCCAGCCGAAGGCGAACGCAAGGCCCATGGCATAAGCGCCCAGAAGGCTCCCGCGCTCGGACGGCGCCTGGAAGCGAGCCTCGCGCGACAGGAACGCGAGCCGGAAGACGCCAAGAAAGTTCAGCCCCATCGCGATGATGGCGAGCCCGGCGACGACACTCAACCAATCGAGATTGGTACGCAGGAGATAGCCGATCGAACTCGCGCCCGCGCCCAGCGCGACGAACACGGTGGAGAACCCGAGAACGAACAGCACGGCGGCTGCGACGATCCGCCCCTGTCCGCGGCTCGGGCCGCCGGAGGGCGTCCGAAGATCCTCCACGGACACACCCGCCATGTAGCAGAGGTAGGGCGGAACGAGCGGGAGGACGCAGGGAGACAGGAACGACAGCGCGCCCGCCACTAGCGCGGCCGAGAAGGTCGGGTCGGGTAGCAAGGGCGCTTGGTACTCTGCTCGGGTTGGATCGGGCGACGAGGCAGTCCTACCGCAGCCGTGAAATGCGGGCAAATGCGACGGCGGCATGTTGACCGGAAGGGTAGGCCTTTCTATGGTCCGCCCGCTTTCAGCCGCATCCTCGCATGCGTCAGAGCGCGTAGCTCAGTTGGTAGAGCAACGGACTTTTAATCTGTAGGTCCTGGGTTCGAGTCCCAGCGCGCTCACCACTCTTTCCCTGGTGACACCATGCGGCCATCCCGCGATATCGCTGATCTCGTAGCGATCATGGCCGCGTTGCGGCAGCCGGAAACCGGTTGCCCTTGGGATGTCGAGCAGAGCTTCGATTCGATCGTGCCCTACACGATCGAGGAAACTTACGAAGTCGTGGACGCGATCGAGCGGCGCGACGCACAGGACTTGAAGGAAGAGCTCGGCGATCTCCTGCTGCAGGTGGTCTACTACGCACAGATGGCGTCCGAGACCGGCCTGTTCACCTTCGAGGACGTTGTCGAAGGCATCACCACGAAGATGATCAGGCGGCACCCGCACGTCTTCGGCGATGCCGAGGCGCGCTCCGCCCGCTCGGCCAAGGGGCAGTGGGAGCGTATCAAGGCGGAGGAAAAGCGCGAGCGCCGCGAAGCGCGCGAGCGCATGCGGGCTTCTTCCTTCGAGGACACTGCCGGCGAATGGACGTCGTTCGCCGAGGAGACCGAGACAGGCCTTCTCGATTCGGTGCCGGGCGCCCTGCCCGCCCTGACGCTGTCGCGGAAGATTCAGGAGAAGGCGGCGACGGTCGGGTTCGACTGGACCGAGCCGGAGCCGATTCTGGCCAAGCTCCGCGAGGAAACCGAGGAGTTCGAGGCCGCCGCGGCAAGCGCGGACCGCGACGCGCAGGAGGCGGAACTCGGCGACGTCTTGTTCACGGTCGTCAACCTTGCCCGGCGCTACGAGATCGATCCCGACGCGGCCTTGCGCCGGACCACCGCGAAGTTCCGCGCGCGCTTCGCCGCCATGGAAGCGCACGCGGCGCTTGAGGGCCGGTCGCTGGCCGCCATGGGGCTCGACGACCAGGAAGCCCTCTGGCAGCGCGTCAAAGGCGCCGAGAACCGCGGCACGCGATAGAGCGGAAGGCGTCGCGCCTCCCGCCCCTGTCGTCAGTCGTCGATCTCTTCCAGCGCCGGCAGACCCTCGATCTGCACCTCGGGGTGCCGATGCTTCAGTCTCAAGAGGTCGGATCGCGCCTGGCGGGTGAGGTCTATCGCCAGGTGGACGCTGCCGTCCTCGCGGTCCTCGCGCTCGCGCACAACGCTGTTGTCGTACACCCACGGCAGAATGCCGAGCGCATCCGCTGGCACGTTCAGCGATACGGGTTCGGCAAGGCCCGCGATGCGGCCCTCGATGTCTGCGAGCAGCGCCGACACGTTCTCACCCGTGAGCGCGGAAACGATGTGGACCGCCTGCCCCCTTGGATGCGAGGCAGCCGAGATTTCCACCTGGGCCCGCGCCTGCTCGTCCAGCCGGTCGGCCTTGTTCCAAACCTCGATCACATGTTCCGGGTCGTCGGCGTCGATCTCGAGATCGGCCAGGATCTTGCGAACATCGGCTGCCTGCGCACCCGTGTCGGGGTTGGCGATATCGCGCACGTGAAGCACGATGTCGGCCTCGACGACCTCCTCCAGGGTTGCGCGGAAGGCAGCGACCAGGTGCGTCGGCAGGTCCGAGATGAAGCCCACCGTGTCGGAGAAGATGACCTCGGTGCCGTGCGGCAGGTTGATGCGACGCAGTGTCGGATCGAGCGTCGCGAACAGGAGATCCTTGGCCAGAACCTCCGCGCCCGTCACCTTGTTGAACAGGGTCGACTTGCCGGCGTTTGTGTACCCGACGAGCGCCACGATCGGATGCGGTGCCTTCTTGCGCTTGGCGCGGTGCAAGGCGCGAGTGCGGCGCACCTGCTCCAGCTCCTTCTCCAGGCGCTTGATCTTCTCCTGCAGCTGACGCCGGTCGGCCTCGATCTGCGTCTCGCCGGGTCCGCCGAGGAAGCCCGCACCACCGCGCTGGCGCTCGAGGTGGGTCCAGCTGCGCACGAGGCGACCGCGCTGGTAGTTCAGATGGGCCAGCTCGACCTGCAACCGGCCTTCCTTGGTGCGAGCGCGCCGGCCGAAGATCTCGAGGATCAGGCCGGTCCGGTCGAGGACCTTGGCGTTCAGCTCCTTCTCGAGGTTGCGCTGCTGAACGGGCGTCAGTGGGTGGTCGAAGATGACCAGCCCGATCTTCTCCGCCGCGATCAGCCCTGCCAGTTCGGAGACCTTACCGGAGCCGATCAGCGTCGCCGGTTGGATCTTGGAAATCGGGATGCTGCCGCGCGCCACGACGTCGAGTTCGATGGCGAGCGCCAGACCCTCGGCTTCGACCAGCCGCTCCTCGTCACCGCGCTTCACCGCCTCCGACAGGTCTTCTGCCGGATTGCGCTGGCGCACGATCGGAACGAAGACGGCGGCGCGCGTCGGCACCCGCTCATGCTCGATGGGCGTGCGGGGCTCGTGTTCGTGTTCGTTGGTGTATTCGGTCAATCAGACCTTCCTGTCCTCGTCCCCCGCCTCGTTCATGTTGACGGGCTGGGACGGCATGATCGTGGAGATGGCGTGCTTGTAGACGAGCTGGGAATGGCCGTCGCGACGCAAAAGCACGCAGAAATTGTCGAACGAGGTCACGACCCCGGTGAGCTTGACACCATTCACAAGGAAGATCGTCAGCGAGATCTTCTGTTTGCGGACGGTGTTGAGAAAGAGATCCTGAAGGTTCTGCGCACGTTCGGCCATCGGACTGTCCTGTTCTTGTTCTTGCCGTGCTCGCGCCGTGGGGGCGCGACGAAACGGAAACTGCAGCCCACCCGCAAGCTCCGCTGCCTAAGGTTGTCCTTCAGCGAAGCGACGCGTTCAATACGACTTGGTGGTTCGGATGGACCGTTCCCGAGATAGGTATCCTTCCGTTGCAGCGCCACATCAGAAGAACTCGAGGCTGACGCGAAAAAACTGCTCCACCTGTCGAACCGTGTCCGACCGCACGAACAGGACGACCCGGTCCTTCGGTCGAATGCGGGTCTGACCGGTCGGGCGGATGAACACGCCGTTGCGGGTCACGGCCCCGATTCGCATCCCATCGGGGATGTCGAGCTCGCGCAGCGGCTGGCCGACGAGCGGCGAGGTTTCCAGCGCTTCGGCTTCGATCGCCTCCGCCATTCCGTTCTGGACCGAATGCACCGCGCGGATGCGCCCGCGCCTGACATGCTGCAGGATACGCGAGATGGTGACGGAGCGGGGGTTGAGGACTGCGTCGATTCCAAGGTGCTTGGCGAGATCCTGGAACGTCGGGCTGTTGATGAGAGCAAGGTTCGACTTGGCCCCCAGCCGCTTCGCCATGGCCGAGCTCAGGACGTTGATCTGGTCGTCGTTGGTCAGCGAGACCATCAGGTCGGCTTCGCCGATCTCCGCCTCGCGGAGGATCGTCGGATCGAGCGCGCTTCCCTGAAGCACGATCGTGCGCTTGAGCTTGTCGGCGATATGAAGGGCCCGGGCGCCGTCGGCTTCGAGCAGCCGTAGACGCGAGGCGAGGTTGCGGCTCTCCATCTCCGACGCGACCGTCAGGCCCACATTGCCGCCGCCGGCGATCACGATGCGCCCGACGTCGGGCTCCTCGTGGCCAAAGATGGTCAGCGTGCGACGAACCTGCGACTGCTCGACGATGACGTAGGCGAGGTCCCCGGCGTAGAGGATGTCCACCCCGTTCGGAATGAAGATCGCGCCATCGCGCAGGACGCCGACGACGGTGGCGCCGAGGTCGGGAAACAGTTCCGAAAGTTGACCGAGCGGCGTCCCGAGGACGGGGCATTCCTCGCCGCACTCGATGGCGATCAGGGAGATCGACCCCTCGGAAAAGCGCACCGTATCGACGGCGCCCGGCAGCGCGATACGCCGCAGCACCATCTGCGCGACCTCCACCTCTGGAGAGATCACCACGTCGATCGGCATGTGGTCCGTCGAGAAGAGATCCTGCCAGTGCGGCTGAAGATAGGCCTGGCTGCGGATCCGCGCGATCTTGGTCGGCACGTTGAAGAGCGAATGCGCCACCTGGCAGGCGACCATGTTGACTTCGTCGTGCAGCGTCACGGCGATCAGCATGTCCGCTTCGGCAGCCCCCGCCTCGGCCAGCGTATCGGGAAAGGCACCGTGCCCGACGATGCCCTTGGCGTCGAGATTCTCGCGGATGTTGGCGATCAGCGCCTGCGACGTGTCGATGACCGATACGTCGTTGCGCTCTCCGGCCAGACTCTCGGCGATGCCGTAGCCGACCTGGCCCGCGCCGCAGATCACGATCTTCATGGGCATCGGCGGTCGTTCAGATTCCCAGCGACTTCAGCTTCCGGTGCAGCGCCGAGCGCTCCATGCCGACGAACTCGGCGGTGCGCGAGATGTTGCCGCCGAAGCGGTTGATCTGAGCCACGAGATATTCCTTCTCGAACACCTCGCGTGCGTCGCGCAGCGGCAGTGCCAGAATGCGTCCGTCGGACTGGCTGGGCGTCCGCGGCAGCATATCGCTGACCTCGTGCGGCAGCATGTCGGCCGAGATTGCCTCCGCGCCGTCCTGACGCGACAGGATCATTAGGCGTTCGATGTTGTTGCGCAGCTGCCGGATGTTGCCGGGCCAGTCGCTCGACTGGAGAACCGCCAGGGCTTCCGGGCTCAGCGCCTTCGCCCGAATGCCCGTCTGGTCGCCGATCTGCTTCATGAAGGCTTCGATCAGGATCGGGATGTCCGAGCGACGGTCGGCCAGCGGCGGGACGGAGATCGGCACCACGGCGAGGCGATGGAACAGGTCCTCGCGGAACGTGCCCTCGGCCATCAGCGATTCGAGGTTCTGCGACGTCGACGAGATGATGCGCACGTCGACCTTGACGCGCTTCGCCCCGCCGACACGCTCGAACGTCTGCTCGGTCAGCACGCGCAGGATCTTGTTCTGGGTCTCGCGCGGCATGTCGCCGACCTCGTCGAGGTAGAGGACGCCGCCGTGTGCCTCTTCCAACGCGCCGACCTTGCGCTCGACGCCCGGCGGCGTCTCCGTGCCGAACAGTTCAACTTCCATGCGTTCCGGCGTGATCGCGGCCGCGTTCAACGCGATGAAGGGGCCCTTCGCTCGCGCGGAGGCGGCGTGGATGGCACGCGCGACCATCTCCTTGCCGGAGCCCGAAGGCCCGAGGATCATGACGCGGCTGTTCGTCGGAGCCACCCGCTCGATCGTGGCGCGAAGCTGGTTCATCGGATGCGACTTGCCGAGGAGGTCCGGTGAATCGCTGGAGCGTCGCTTGAGTTCGGAAACCTCGCGCTTGAGCTTGGAGGTTTCCAGTGCGCGCTCGGCGATCAGCACCAGGCGGTCGGCCTTGAAGGGCTTCTCGATATAGTCGTAGGCACCGCGACGGATGGCGGATACGGCGGTCTCGATATTGCCGTGGCCCGAAATCATGACGACCGGCACTTCCGGATGCTGCGCTCGGATCGCGTCCAGGACGTCCAGCCCATCCAAGCGGCTTCCCTGAAGCCAGATATCCAGGAAGATCAGCCGCGGCACGCGGTCGGCGATCGCCTGAAGCGCCATATCGGAATTGCTTGCCGTGCGGGTCTCGTAGCCCTCGTCGTCCAAGAGGCCAGCGACCAGCTCGCGGATGTCGGCTTCGTCGTCAACGATCAGGATATCCGCTGCCATCAGTGTTCACCGTCTTCTGCTGAGTTCGTCGTCGGGGCGGGCGTGGGCACGTCGAATGCCGGAAGGCGGATGCGAACGAGGGCGCCGCGCTCAAAGCGCTGCGCATCGTCGAGCGCGATCGTGCCGCCGTGCTCCTCCACGATCTTGCGCACGATGGCGAGACCGAGGCCGGTGCCTTTTTCGCGGGTCGTCATATAGGGCTCGAGGAGGCGATCTCGATCCTCCTTGGGGAAGCCCATGCCGTTGTCTTCGATCTCGACCACGTTCATGCCGTCCGCGGCGTGGGCCGTGACGACGATGCTCCCGGCGTGGTTCTCCAGCGTCTCCATGGCCTCGACGGCGTTCTTCACGAGGTTGCCGAAGGCCTGCGACAGAAGCCGGAGATCGTAGGATCCCATCAGCGGAACGTCGCCGAACCGGCCCTCGATCGATATGCCCTGCGCCGCCAGCTCGCGCATGAAGACGGCCTCGCGCAACGCCTCGCGCAGGTCCCGCTCCTCGAGCGTGGGCTTGGGCATGCGGGCGAACTGCGAGAACTCGTCCACCATGCGACCGATGTCGGCCACCTGCCGGATGATCGTGTCGACGCAGCGGTCGAAGATCTCGCGATCGGTCTCGATGAACTTGCCGTAGCGACGGCGTATGCGCTCGGCCGAGAGCTGGATCGGCGTGAGTGGGTTCTTGATCTCGTGCGCGATGCGCCGTGCGACGTCGGCCCAGGCGGACGAGCGCTGCGCGTCGACGAGATCGGTGATGTCGTCGATCGTCACGACGCTGGCGCTGGCGCCCGCCTCCTCCTCCTCGGACGTCACCCGCACGTCGAGCACCCGCTCCCGGTCGCGCACCCTCTGCTTGATCTGCTCCTGATGCTCGCGGCGCCGAGACTGCCGGGCCGAGGCGTAGACCTCGCTAATCCCCGGCAGGATTTCCGTCAGCGGCCGTCCGACTACGTCCGCTCCATGGATCGAGAGGATGCGCTCGGCCGAAGGGTTCAGCATGCTGATCTCGCCACGGCGGTCGACGCCGAGAACGCCGGCCGTCACGCCCGACAGCACCGCTTCCGTGAAGCGACGGCGCTCGTCGATCACGTCCTTGGCGTTGACGAGTTCGTGCCGCTGGCTGCGAAGCTGGCGGATCATGTTGTTGAACGTGTTCGACAGCGAGCCGACATCGCCGTCCGACACGCGCACCGGAACCGAGACGCCGAGATTTCCCTCGCTCACTTCGTCGGCCGCCGAGATCAGAAGCCGGATCGGCCGCACCAGACGATCGGCGACGCCGATGCCGGTCCAGATGGCCGAGAGCAGCACGATCAGCGTGATGCCGAGATAGAGAAGCGCGAAGGCGATCTGCAGGCCGAAGCGGTTGTCGGCGAGGCTGGAATATTCCGCCGTGCGCTCGCGCATCAGACGCAGCGCGCCGATCACTTCGGGGTCCACGACGCGGATCGTGTAGAGATACACGTCGCCGAACTCGCGTAGGCGCATTACGGCACCGACGAGGTTGGTCACTCCCGGCGGAATGAACACGAGATTGCCGGCGGATGCCTGTTGCAGGGCGTCCGCAGGGGGAACCGGCAAAGGTCGCTCGACCGGCACGTCCGCGCGCAGGAACGGCATGCCGTCGCCATTCAGAAGTTGCGCACCGAGAAGCGAGCGGCCCTTGGCCTGCTCCGTCAGAAGGTCCTGGAAGCCGGTCCGGTCGAGGTTAAACAGCTGACGCTGGCCGCGCAACTCCTGCGCCATCGACAGGGTCGAGCCCTGCAGGTTGCGAGCGTTCTCGTTGACGTAGGCTTCCGCCACGTTGATCGAGGAATCGATGATCGTCCGGGTACGGATCTCGAACCAGCGGTCGAGGCCGAGATCGAGCGTGATGCCGGCGACGATGGCGACGAGCAACGCCGGCAACGCCGCGACGATCGAAAACAGAAGCACGATGCGCACGTGGAGGCGAGACGCCGCCTTGCCATGCCGCTGCGCCTTCGTCATGCGCACGACTTCGCGCGCGATCAGCACGCAGAGCAACACCACGAACACGCCGTTGACCACCGTCGCGGTCTTCACCACGACGGCCGTCGGCGCGATCGGCGTCAGCCCCATCAGCACGACGAACGAAATCGCGCCCGTCACCAGGGCACCGATGACAGCGAGGATCCCGGGCACCAGCATGAACCGACGGCGCTCGCCGAGCGCGGGAACCTCGCCTTCCATGGTCGTGGTTTGCGATGCCATCAGCCTACCGTGATCGATTCACGTGGCACACTTGCAACGCATTGTGTCCAGAATGCAACGAGTAATCCGAAAAATCAGCGGATCGATCGGACGATCGAGATGTCGAGATCGCGGATCTTCTTGCGAAGCGTGTTGCGGTTCACACCGAGGAGATCGGCCGCCTTCACCTGGTTCCCACGGGTCGCGGCAAGAGCAGCCGCGATCAGCGGATACTCCACTTCGCGCAGGATGCGACCATGGAGACCGGGCGGCGGCAGTTCATTTCCGAACGAGCCGAAATACTCGAACAGGTACCGTTCGACGGCCGCCGAGAGATCGATGGGTTTGGAACTGTCGCCGTCGCCGCCAATCGGCTTCGTCTGGTCGTTGGCAAGTTCGTGATCGATGATCTCCGCCGAAATCTCGTCCTGTGGGTAGAGCGCGCTCAAGCGGCGAACGAGGTTCTCGAGTTCGCGCACGTTCCCGGGCCAGGGGTAACGCCGCATCACGTCGAGCGCACCGGACGTCAGCGTCTTTCGCGACAGGCCCTCTTTCTGCACGAGGCCGAAGAAGTGGTTCGTGAGATCGACCAGATCCTCGATCCGCTCGCGCAGCGGCGGCAGCCGCAGCGGCACCACGTTAAGCCGGTAGAACAGGTCTTCCCGGAACAGGCCGCGCTGGATCAGCTGTCGCAGATCCTTGTTCGTGGCCGATACGATGCGCACGTCGGTGGCGATCGGCGTCCGGCCGCCCACCACCGTGTACTCGCCCTGCTGAAGCACGCGCAGGAGACGCGTCTGCGCCTCCATCGGCATGTCGCCGATCTCGTCGAGGAAGAGCGTACCGCCTTCCGCCTGCTCGAAGCGCCCGCTGGCCCGCGCCTGCGCTCCGGTGAAAGCGCCCTTCTCATGCCCGAAAAGCTCTGATTCGATCAGATCGCGCGGGATCGCAGCCATGTTGATGGCGACGAACGGACCTTTCCGGCGGCGGCCGTAGTCGTGCAGGGCCCGCGCGACCAGCTCCTTGCCGGTGCCGGATTCGCCGGTGAGCGTCACCGTCAGGTCCGTCTGCATCATCCGTGCCAGGGCACGGTATATGTCCTGCATGGCGGGCGAGCGACCGATCAGGGGGATCGCATCGGTTCCGTCCTCCATCGCCTTCGCGCGCGCGTCCGCCTTCGGCTCGGCCAGCGCGCGGCGGACGATGCTGACGAGTTCGGTCAGGTCGAACGGCTTCGGAATATAGTCGTACGCGCCCTTTTCCGACGCCTGGATGGCGGTCATGAACGTGTTCTGCGCGCTCATGACGATCACGGGCAGGTCGGGCCGCGTATTTCGAATCCTCGGGAGAACGTCGAACACGTTGCCGTCCGGCATGAGGACGTCGGACACGACGAGATCGCCATCGCCCGCGCTGATCCAGCGCCAGAGGGTGGCGATGTTCGACGTCACGCGGACCTCGAACCCAGCCCGCATCAGGGCCTGCGAAATGACCGTGCGGATCGCCGCATCGTCGTCCGCGACAAGAATCTGGGAGGAGGCCATCAGCGCGTTCGCCTGCGTTTCGGTGTCGTTCCGTCGGGGTCCGCCTCGGCGGGCTCCGTCCAAGCCGGCATCAGCACCCGGAAGATCGTGTGGCCGGGATGGGAATCGCATTCGATCACCCCGCCGTGGTCGCGCACGATCTTGGCGACCAGCGCGAGCCCGAGACCGGTGCCGCTCGGCTTGGTCGTGATGAACGGATCGAAGATGTTCTCGCGTATGTCGTCCGGAACGCCGGGCCCGTTATCCTCGACGACGAACTCCAAAGGCAGCGTCATGCGCGTTCGCGCACCCGGGACCGAAAGGCGCACGCCGGGCTTGAAGGCGGTCGCGAGGCGGATCTCGCCGTCCGGTCGACCCGCGACCGCCTCGCTGGCGTTCTTCACGAGGTTGATGAAGACCTGAACCAGCTGGTCGCGGTTGGCGAACACGGATGGAAGCGACGGATCGTAGGCTTCCGTGATCCTGATATCGCGCGCGAACCCGCTTTTCGCCAGCGTCTTCACATGTTCGAGGACGGAGTGGATGTTGACGGCCGAGCGTTCCACCGGTCGCTCGTCGGAAAAGACCTCCATGCGGTCCACGAGCTTGACGATACGCTCGCTCTCGTCCTGGATGAGCTGAGTCAGGACCCGGTCGTCGTCGCTCGCCTCGGCTTCCAGCAGCTGCGCCGCGCCCTTGATGCCCGACAGCGGATTGCGGATCTCGTGCGCGAGCATCGCGGCAAGACCCGTCACCGTCCGCGCGGCCGAGCGGTGCGTGAGCTGACGGTCCATCTTGTCGGCCATCGAACGCAGCTGGAACATGACCAGGACGTGCCCGACGGGCTCTGCGAGGCTCGACACGTACACGTCGACCAGCCGGTCCATCCCAAGACGCGGTGAGGACACGTCGACCCGGTACTCGCTGATGCGCGAATGGTCGTTCATCACCTGCTCGACCAGCCCCAGCACCGGGCTGTCACGCGGAATGAAGTCGGCAAGCCGTCGCTTCGAGAGATGCCCGGCGCTGGCTGAGAAAAACTGCTCGGCATCCGAGTTGGCGAAGGCGAAGCGCCCGCTTTCGTCGAGCGCCACCACGGGATGGGGCAGCGCGTTGAGAAGCGAGAACTGATCGAGCGGCAAGGCAGATTCCCCTTGTTGCATCGGTCACGCGGCCCGACGAAGCGAAGTGTCGAACTCGGGCTCGACGTCGCTTAGCCGCGTCTTGCCGAAAACGGCGCGAACCATCGAGCACACGCGTTCGGCTTCGCTCGCGCGCATGAGGTCCGCACGATCGGCTGAGACGTTCGCACCCGTGGCGCGCTCGTAGAGGTCGAGATACCATCCAAGGTGCTTGCGCGCGTGGCGCATGCCGGCCTGCGTCCCATAGAACCGCAGCATCTCGCCATGATGGGCGAGCACGAGATCGGCGAAGCATTCGTCCATGCGCAACGGATCGAGCGTGCCTTCGACGAGCGCCGGAAACCACGGCCGTCCGCAGGCGGCGCGACCGATCATCACCGCGTCCGCCCCGCTCGCACCCAGCATGGCGCCGAGGTCCGCCCGGCTCTGCAGATCGCCGTTGGCGACCACCGGGATGGAGACCGTTCGCGACACCGCGCCGATCGCCGCCCAGTCCGCCGCGCCGGTGTAGAACTGATCGCGCGTCCGGCCGTGGACGGTAACGAGCCGCACGCCGGCGTTCTCGGCGCGCAGAGCGAGATCGGCAGCGTTGAGGCTGGATCGGTCCCAACCCAGCCGCATCTTGAGCGTGACCGGTACGTCCCCTGCTCCTTCCACGGTCGCATCGATCAGACGAAGCGCATGGTCGAGATCGCGCATCAGCGCCGAACCCGACAGCCCGCCCACCACCTTCTTCGCCGGGCATCCCATGTTGATGTCGATGAGATCGGCGCCATGCGAGGCGACGATATCGGCCGCCTGACGCATGGCGTCGGCCTCGCGTCCCGCCAGCTGGACGGCGTGCAAACCGCACCCGTCCGCGCCGGCACGCTGCAGGCTTTCCTGGTCTTTTCGAACAAGCTCGCCGCTCGCCACCATTTCGGAGTAGACGATCTCGGTGCCGAACGTCCGCACCAGCCGACGGAACGGAATGTCGGTGATTCCTGAGAGCGGCGCCAAAAACACGCGCGAACGGACGGTCAACCTGCCTATCGACAGGTCACCCGACCGCACCGGCAGCTCGCCGAACTTGCGCGACGTGGCATATTGAGAGCACATTCAAACAGCATATCGCCGCTTGCACAAAAGACAATCAAAATGCGTGTGCAAAGCGGGAGCATGCTGCATTGCACACAGCGCGTGGCTACGGACTTGCTCACCGCGGACGGATGTGCTGACGACGTTCCATGAGAACGGTTCAAATGGGCAATCGATGAAAATTGCAGCGATCCTTGTTGCCGCTGGCCGCGGGTCGCGTGCTGGGCTGACGCCCTTTGGACCGAAGCAGTATTTCGACCTCGGTGGCCGCCCGGTGCTGTGGCGCACGGCCGAGCGCTTTCTCGCAACCGAGGGACTGACCCACGTCGTCGTCGTCATTCACCCGGACGATCATGCCATTGCCGGCCGCGCGCTCGATGAACTCATGGACCGAATCGTTCTGGTGGAGGGCGGCGCGACCCGACAGGAATCGGTCCGGTGCGGGCTGGAGGCTCTGGCGGAAGTCGCGCCCGACGTCGTCCTGATCCACGATGCCGTGCGGCCGTTCGTATCGTCCGAGGCCATCCTGCGGGTGGTGGCGGATGTCGACCCCGCCACGGGCGCGATCCTCGCACTTCCCGTTGCGGACACGCTGAAGCGGTCCGACGGAGACCTGGTCGACATGACGGTGGACCGCTCCGGTCTCTTCGGCGCGCAGACACCCCAAGGTTTCCCCTATGGTTTGATCCGCGAGGCGCACACGAAGGCTTCGCGCGAGACGAAGACGTCGTTCACCGACGACGCCTCCATTGCCGAATGGGCCGGCATCCCTGTCCGCCTTGTCGCGGGCGATCCAGAGAACGTCAAACTGACGTTGGCGCGGGAACTCACCCTGGCCGCCGAACGCTTTCGAGAAGGACCACCGATGATCGACGTTCGCACGGGCAACGGATACGACGTCCACAAGCTGATACCAGGCGACGGCGTCACCTTGTGCGGGGTGCGGATCGAGCACGATCAGACGCTCCTTGGGCACTCGGACGCCGATGTCGGATTCCATGCCCTCACCGACGCCTTGCTCGCCACCTGCGGTGCGGGCGACATCGGCACCCATTTCCCGCCCAGCGATCCGCAGTGGCGGGGAGTCGCTTCCCGGATTTTCCTGCAGCGCGCCGTGGACATCGTGCGGGAGCGGTCCGGCCGCATCTGCAACGTCGACGTGACGCTGATCTGCGAAGCGCCGAAGGTCGGCCCGCATCGCGCAGCCATGGTCGCGGTGATCGGCGACGTGACGGGTCTGGAGCCGGATCGGATTTCGATCAAGGCGACCACGAACGAGACGATCGGCTTCATCGGCCGCCGCGAGGGGATCGCGGCGATCGCCACTGCCAGCGTCGTCTACGGAGGCTGAGGGTATGGATGCCGACGCAAGGCAGCGCCTGGCCGCATCGATCGTCGCCAGGGCCACCGACGCCGGGTTGACAATTGCGACCGCCGAATCCTGCACCGGGGGCCTGGTGGCGAGCGCGCTGACGGACGTCGCGGGCTCGTCCGCCGTGTTCGGAACCGGCTTCGTGACCTATTCCAACGACGCGAAGGCACGCCTCCTCGCCGTTCCCACCGCGCTGCTGGAACGCCATGGAGCCGTCTCTCGCGAGGTGGCCGAAGCGATGGCAGTCGGCGCCCGGCAGGTTGCGCGGTCGGATATCGCGGTATCGATCACCGGCATCGCCGGTCCGGGCGGCGGCTCGGAAAACAAGCCCGTCGGCCTCGTCCATTTCGCCTGCGCCTCGCGGCTCGGAACCGTCTACGCCGAGCATCGCTTCGGACCGATCGGCCGGGGTGAGGTCCGAATCGCGAGCGTTGCCGCGGCGCTGGAGATGCTGGGGGCCGCTCTGGACCGTCTCCTTCAGGCCGATACGGAATAGACCTTTTCCGCCCGCTCCTCGAAAGCCGTGGCGAAGCGGCGGAAGGCGTAGTCGAACATCGAGCCCATCAGCAGACCCAGCGTTCGGCTCTTGAACTCGTAGTCGATGAAGAACCGCACTTCACAGCCGTCGGGATGAGGCGCGAAGGTCCACCGGTTCTCGAGATAGCGAAACGGCCCGTCGACATACTTCACGTCGATCTGCCGCTCGGCCGGTTTTAAGAGGACCTGCGACGTGAACGTCTCCCGGATCATCTTGTAGGCCACGGTCATGTCCGCAATCAGCAGCGTCTTGCCGTCCTTCTCGCGACGCGAACGCACCACGAGGCTCTGGCATAGCGGCAGGAACTCGGGGTAGCGCTCGACATCGGCCACGAGGTCGAACATCTCGTCGGGCGTGTGGCGCACGACGCGCGCATTCTCGAACTTCGGCACGGATCAGGCCGCGATCTTCGCCAGACGGGCGGCCTTCAGACGCTCGAAATCGTCGCCTGCATGATACGACGAACGGGTGAGCGGGCTGGATGCCATGACGAGGAAGCCCTTGGTCAGGCCCACGGTCTCGAAGGACTTGAATTCGTCCGGGGTGACGTAGCGGATCACCGGATGGTGCTTGCGCGTCGGCTGGAGGTATTGGCCGATGGTCATGAAATCCACGTCCGCGGTGCGCAGGTCGTCCATCAGCTGGAGCACCTCGTGCCGCTCTTCGCCGAGGCCGACCATGATGCCCGACTTGGTGAAGATCGTCGGGTCCAGTTCCTTCACCCGCTGCAGGAGCCGTATGGAATGGAAGTAGCGGGCGCCGGGGCGCACCGTCAGGTAGTTCGACGGCACCGTCTCGAGGTTGTGGTTGAAAACGTCGGGACGGGCGGCGACCACCTTCTCCAAGGCGCCCGGCTTGCGCAGGAAGTCGGGAGTCAGGATTTCGATCGTGGTTCCAGGGGCGGAGGCACGAATGGCGTGGATGGTCTCGACGAAATGCTGCGCGCCGCCGTCGGCGAGATCGTCGCGGTCCACCGAGGTGATGACGACGTGCGACAGACCCATGCTCGCGACCGCACGGCCGACACTGGCGGGCTCGCCCCTGTCCAGCGCGTTCGGCAGACCGGTGGCGACGTTACAGAACGCGCACGCGCGCGTGCAGATGCCGCCCATGATCATGAAGGTCGCGTGCTTCTTCTCCCAGCATCCGCCGATGTTGGGGCATCCCGCCTCCTCGCACACGGTGACGAGGCGGTTGGATTTCACGATCTCCCGGGTTTCCTGGTAGCCGAGGGAGACCGGTGCCTTGACTCTGATCCAGTCAGGCTTCGGGAGCACCGCCGTATCGGGGCGGTGCGCCTTTTCGGGATGGCGGGGCCTCGCGGCACCAGCCGTGGTTCGGGCGTCTAGGATCGTGACCATTGACCGTCATTTAAGCTCGGTTCGACAGTCACGCAATCGCGCTTAGACGCGGCGGCCGCGGACTGCCCGGAAGAGGAAGATCAGGATGCAGGCACCGATGAAGCCGACGATCAGGTACTGGATCGAGAAGCTCGCGCCCGCCTGAAGGTTCGTCGCACCGAGGATGCCGAGGAGGAAGTTCAAGAACACGGCACCGACGATGCCGAGAATGATGTTCAGAAGAAGCCCCATGTTGCTCTTCATCACAGTCTCGGCGAGCCATCCGGCGATGCCGCCAACGATAATTGCAGCGAGCCAACCCATACGTATCTCCTACGGTACAAACACCGAGAGTTGAGATAGTGCGGCGAAAATGTGGACAAGACCTCTTGTCGCGGCCCGCTGCAATTTTCACGTCCTCACATGTGGATGACCTTGCCGTAGGCGTCGAGCACGCTCTCGTGCATCATCTCGGACAGGGTGGGATGCGGGAACACGGTGTGCATCAGCTCCTCCTCCGTCGTTTCCAGACCCATGGCGATCACGAAGCCCTGGATCAGTTCGGTGACTTCCGCACCCACCATGTGGGCGCCTAGCAGCTCACCTGTCTTGGCATCGAAGACGGTCTTGACCATGCCGTCCGGCTCGCCGAGCGCGATCGCCTTGCCGTTCGCGAGGAAGCGGAAGCGGCCGACCTTGACCTCGCGCCCCTCCTCCTTGGCCTTCGCCTCGGTGAGCCCGACCGAAGCGATCTGCGGCTGGCAATAGGTGCAACCCGGGATCTGAGTGCGCTTCATCGGGTGGGCGTCGAGGCCCTTGATCTTCTCGACGCAGATCGTGCCCTCGTGCTCCGCCTTGTGGGCCAGCATCGGCGCGCCGGCGACATCGCCGATCGCGTAGACGCCTTCGACATTGGTGCGGCCATAGGCATCGATCTTGACGAGCCCACGCTCGACCGCGACGCCGACGCCCTCGAGATTCAGGCCCTCGGTGTTGCCTTGGACGCCGACAGCGGAGATCAGCTTCTCGGCTTTCAGCACCTGGCTCTTGCCGCCCTGCTCCACCGTGACCTCGACACCGTCGCCGGTCTTCGTCACCTTCGCGACCTTGGCGTCCGAGAGGATCTTCATCCCCTGCTTCTCGAACTGTTTGCGCGCGACGGCCGCGATCTCTGCGTCCTCGACCGGCAGGATCTGCGGCAGGAGCTCTACCACCGTCACGTCGGCGCCCATGGTGCGATAGAACGACGCGAACTCGATGCCGATGGCACCCGAGCCCATGACGATCAGCGACTTCGGCATGGACTGCGGCTTCATCGCCTCGAAATAGGTCCAGATGCGCTCGCCGTCGGCTTCGATGCCCGGCAGGACGCGCGGGCGCGCGCCGGTTGCGACGATCACATGCTTGGCCTTGTACGTGCCGTGGCCGAGTACCCCCTTCGGCACCGGGTTCTGCGGCTGCACCGCGGGCTTCGTCGGTTCGCCGACCTCGACCTCTACTGGGCCGCCCTTGCCGGCCTTGGTGAGCTTGGCCTGGCCCCAGATCACGTCGATCTTGTTCTTCTTCATCAGCCCGGCGACGCCGCCATTGAGCTGGGCCGAAACGCCGCGCGAGCGCTTCACCACGGCACCGATGTCGAAATCGGGCTTCCCGATCTTGAGGCCGTAGTTGTCGCCGTGCTCGGCGTAATGGAACACCTCGGCCGAGCGCAGCAGCGCCTTGGTGGGAATGCAGCCCCAGTTGAGGCAGATGCCGCCCATGTGCTCGCGTTCGACAACGGCGGTCTTGAAGCCGAGCTGCGCAGCGCGAATGGCCGCCACGTAGCCGCCCGGCCCGCCGCCGATGATCAGGATGTCATAGGTATCGGCCATGGGTCTTCTCCGTCGAAAGGAATTCGTCGCTAGAGCAGCGGAACAAGCGTCTGAGCAATCGCCTCGCCGAGGGCGCGTGTGTTGGCGGCATCGAGATGAACCCCGTCCTGCGGGGTGGCGACGCAATGGTCCGACGCTGCCACATGACGGCATCCGGTGACCTCGGCGACGCGGGCATAAGCGTCCTTGAAGCGGTGCGATTCATCGACCGAATGGCCGAACATCGCATCGAAGTCCGGGTCTGCGGTCCGCACCAACGCAGGAGGAGACACCAGCACGATCTCGCCGACCCGGAACGCGAAGGACGAAGGAAAGCTGCGGGCAATCTCTACCAGCCGTTCCACGCCGAAGGCGGCCTCCGCGACCCGGCCGCCGCCCGTATGCTTCTTCAGATCGTTCGATCCAAGCGCGATCACCAGAATGTCGACGGGCTCGTGGGTGGCGAGGATCGTCGGCAGCAGTCGCGCACCGTTTCGGTCCGATGGCGCGAGATGGTCGTCATAGGCGGTCGTGCGCCCGTTCAGCCCCTCCGCAATGACACGCGCCCTTCCGGCCAGCCGTTCTCCGACCACGCTCGGCCAGCGATCTTCGTAACGATGCCGGCCGGGGCCAGCGGCATCGTAGCCCCAAGTCAGAGAGTCACCGAAACAAAGCACGGTCTTCATGGGCGAAGCTCGCAGCCCGCCGATCAGACCAGCATGCTCATCGGGTTCTCGATGAAGCGCTTGAATGCCGAGATCAGTTCAGCGCCGAGAGCTCCGTCGACCGCACGATGATCGGTCGAGAGCGTCACCGTCATAACGGTCGCGACCGTCACGGCGCCGGCCTTCACCACCGCTCGTTCCTCACCGGCGCCGACCGCAAGGATCGTCGCATGCGGCGGGTTGATGACGGCCGAGAAATCCTTGATGCCGAACATGCCGAGGTTCGAAACCGCAGTCGTTCCGCCTTGATACTCCTCGGGCTTCAGCTTGCGGGCGCGAGCGCGCTTGGCCAGATCCTTCATCTCGTTAGAGATGGTCGAAAGCGTCTTCTCGTCGGCCTTGCGAATGATCGGGGTGATGAGGCCGCCCTCAATCGACACGGCGACGCCGACATCGGCGTTGCGGTGCTTCAGCATGGCACTCTCGGTCCAGGAGACGTTGGCGTCGGGCACCGCGACCAGCGCACAGGCCATCGCCTTGATGACCATGTCGTTGACCGACAGCTTGTAGGCCGGGCGTTCGCCCGCCTCGCCCTTCACCGTGGGCGCCGCGCCGTTCAACTGCTTGCGCAGCGCCAGCAAGGCGTCGAGTTCGCAATCCACCGACAGGTAGAAGTGCGGAACCGTCTGCTTGGATTCCACCAGCCGCTTGGCGATGGTCTTGCGCATGCCGTCGTGCGGGATCTTCTCGTAGGAGCCTTCGGCGAAGAGCTTGAGGATCGCGTCGTCGCTGGCACCCTTGGGGGCTGCGGTCGCGGGGGCGGCGGCAGGAGCAGGTGCCTCGGTTGCTGGGGATACCGTAGCGTTGGCGGCACCACCCTTTGCGGCGCCCTCGACGTCGGCCTTCACGATACGGCCGTGGGGTCCGCTCCCCTGAACGCCGGACAGATCGACGCCCTGTTCCCGAGCGATGCGGCGTGCGAGCGGCGAGGCGAAGACGCGGCCGCCTTTCGAAGATTCGGAACCACCGGACGACGACTTGGCGGAAGAGCCGCCCTCGCTGGCGGACGCTGTTTCTGCCGAACGCTCGTAGCCACGCTTGTCAGCGTCCTTTGCGTCGTCCGTCGAACCCTCGACCGCGGCATCGGCCGCGGGCGAACCGGACGCCGACGCTCCACCGCCCGCCGCCGCCGCCGAAGCGTCTTCGCCCTCGGCCGCCAGGATGGCGATCACGGCGTTGACCTTCACGCCTTCCGTGCCGGCGGGAACGACGATCTTGGCGACCGTGCCCTCGTCCACGGCTTCGACTTCCATCGTCGCCTTGTCGGTTTCGATCTCCGCAATGACGTCGCCGGAGGAGACCTTGTCGCCCTCCTTCACCAGCCACTTCGCGAGGTTGCCCTCTTCCATCGTCGGCGAAAGGGCCGGCATCGTGACGTTGATCGGCATCGGCGCACGTCTCCTCAGTCGCCCATTCGAAGGGCATCGATCGTTCCAAGGGCCACGATCCGCTCGTAGCGAAACCGTTCGGCCAGCATCAAGGGTCGCCTGCGCGGCCGCGACGTCAAGCGACCTTCGTTGCCGCATCGCGGCGGGACGGCCGGAGGAGTCCGCCCGTCCCGAATTGTCGAGAACCCCGCCGCTCCCGGACGAGGTTCCATTGCATCAGCGGTAGCAGACGGCCTTGACCGCCTCGACCACTTCCTTGGCCGAAGGCAACGCCAGCTTCTCGAGATTGGCGGCGTAAGGCATCGGCACGTCCTTGCCGCAGACCTTGAGCACCGGCGCGTCGAGATAGTCGAACGCCTTCACCATCAGCTGCGAGGCGATCTCGGAGCCGACCGAGTTCTGCGGCCAACCCTCCTCGACGGTCACGCAGCGGTTGGTCTTCTTGACCGAACGCACGATCGCGTCGACGTCCATCGGACGGATCGTGCGCAGGTCGATGACCTCGGCGTCGATGCCTTCCTTCGCAAGCTGCTCGGCGGCGGCCACGGCATACGTCATGCCGATGCCGAAGGAGACGATGGTGACGTCCTTGCCCTTGCGATGAACGCGCGCCTTGCCGATCGGAACCGTCCAGTCGTCGGTATCAGGCACTTCGAAGGAGTGACCGTAGAGGATCTCGTTCTCGAGGAAGACGATCGGGTTCGGGTCGCGGATCGCCGACTTCATCAGACCCTTGGCGTCGGCCGCGGAATAGGGCTGAATCACCTTGAGACCGGGGATCTGGCTGTACCAGGCCGCATAGTCTTGGCTGTGCTGCGCGGCGACGCGGGCGGCAGCGCCGTTCGGGCCACGGAACACGATCGGGCAGCCCATCTGGCCACCGGCCATGTAGAGCGTCTTGGCGGCTGAGTTGATGATCTGGTCGATCGCCTGCATGGCGAAGTTGAACGTCATGAACTCGACGATCGGCTTCAGTCCCGCGAACGCCGCGCCGACGCCCATGCCGGCGAAGCCGTGCTCGGTGATCGGCGTATCGACCACGCGGCGCGCGCCGAACTCGTCCAGCAGGCCCTGGCTGATCTTGTAGGCGCCTTGATACTCGGCGACTTCCTCGCCCATCAGGAACACCGTCTCGTCGCGGCGCATCTCCTCGGCCATCGCCTCGCGGAGCGCCTCGCGCACGGTCTTCGTCACCGTCTTGGTGCCGGCCGGGATCTCCTCGGCGAAGTCGCCGTCGACATCCTCGGGCTCCGGGTGCGACATGCCTTGCGCGGGCACCGGCGCCGGCTTCGACTTGTCGCCTTCGGCAGCGTCGGGCTTCGCCTCGGTCGGTGTCGATGCGGTCGGCGCCGGCTTCGGCGCGGAGGCCACCGCGTCATCCGCGCTTTCGCCATCGGCCAGAAGAATGGCGATCGGCGTATTGACCTTCACGCCTTCGGTTCCAGCGGCGATCAGGATCTTGCCGATCTTGCCTTCGTCGATGGCCTCGACTTCCATGGTCGCCTTGTCGGTCTCGATCTCCGCGATCACGTCGCCGGGGGCGACGCTGTCGCCCTCCTGCTTGACCCACTTCGACAGGGTGCCCTCTTCCATCGTGGGGGAAAGGGCGGGCATCAGGATTTCGGTCGGCATGCGCCCTTCCCCTTACTTCGAAGCCTGCGGAACGGCGTCCGCATAAATGTCGGTCCAAAGTTCCGAGACGTCCGGCTCGGGGTCGTTCTGCGCGAACTCGGCAGCGTCGGCCACGATGTCGCGCACTTCGCGATCCACAGCCTTCAGGTCGTCCTCGGACGTCCCGTGGGCGTCGACGAGCCGCTGACGAACCTGCTCGATCGGATCGGACTCGGCACGCATCTTCTGCACCTCGTCGCGGGTGCGGTACTTCGCGGGATCCGACATCGAGTGACCGCGATAGCGATAGGTCAGCATCTCGAGGATCATCGGACCCTCGCCGTTGCGGCAATGCTGGACAGCGAGATCGCCCGCAGCCTTCACCGCGCGCACGTCCATGCCGTCGACCTGGATACCCGGAATCTTGAACGACAAGCCGCGATGAGCGAAGTTCGTCTCGGCCGAGGCGCGATTGACCGACGTGCCCATGGCATACCGGTTGTTCTCGATCACGTAGATCACCGGCAGCTTCCACAGCGATGCCATGTTGAAGCTCTCGTAGACCTGGCCCTGATTGGCCGCGCCGTCGCCAAAATAGGTGATCGATACGGAATCGTTCCCGCGGTAGCGATTGGCGAAGGCGAGGCCCGTGCCAAGAGAGACCTGCGCGCCGACGATGCCGTGGCCACCGTAGAAGTGCTTCTCCTTCGAGAACATGTGCATGGAGCCGCCCTTGCCCTTCGAGTAGCCGGAACGGCGACCCGTGAGCTCGGCCATGACGCCGCGCGATTCCATGCCCGTGGCCAGCATGTGGCCGTGGTCGCGATAGCCGGTGATGACCTGGTCACCTTCCTTCATCGCCATCTGCATGCCGACGACGACCGCTTCCTGGCCGATGTAGAGGTGGCAGAAGCCGCCGATGAAGCCCATGCCGTACAGCTGGCCCGCCTTCTCCTCGAAGCGGCGGATCAGAAGCATGTCCCGGTAGGCCCGGACTTCCTCATCCTTGGAGAACTGCGCAGGGGCCGGAGCCGCGTACTGCTTCAGCGTCTTTTCGATGTCACCTGCGCCGGGAGCCCTGGCCTCGCCGTCGCCGCCAATACCCTGCTTCTTCAGTGCGGCCATATCGAATCCCATCCCTTGACGCCCTCAATACGGCGGGCAAGTTTTGGGCAAGTATATGGACACGGCGTAGGCACGCAAGCGGCACACTGAAGCTTAACTAGACACAAGTTAAACGGAGCGCCTCATCCGAGATCAACCATATATGGGTTAATCCGCGCGGGGACGGTCCAGCAGTATCGTGACCTCGTCCGCGTTGGATAAGTTGAGGGAGCGACGGGCCCGCTCGTCGATCATATCACGCTCCAGCGTGCCATCGCTGAGCAACCGGACACGCGTTTCCAATGCCTCGCGGGTTTCGAGCAACGCGGCGTACGCTGCCTGCTTTCGCACCAGATCCGCTTGCAACGCGACGCTCGCTTCGGTTCCGTAGCGCCCGCTCTGAGCATGGAACACGAAGTAGGCAAGGCAAGGCAGTGTGATGGCTGGCACCACGAGCTGCGATAGCCAGGATCGACGCTTCTGCTTCGTATGCATGGATGGGCCTCCGGAATGCCCGATCCTACCCACGCATCGATTTACAGCTCGTTAAGCCTGTTTCGCCTCGTGGCCAAAAAAAGGGCGCCGTAGCGCCCCTTCTTCGGTTCGGTCAGCGACGGCGCAGGATCGAACGCCCCGCATACACCGCCTGGTCGCCAAGCTCCTCTTCGATGCGGAGCAGCTGGTTGTACTTCGCGAGCCGGTCCGAGCGCGCCAGCGAGCCAGTCTTGATCTGCCCGCAGTTGGTGGCGACGGCGAGATCCGCGATCGTCGAGTCCTCGGTCTCGCCCGACCGGTGCGACATCACGGCCGTGTAGCCGGCGCGATGGGCGACGCTGACCGCGTCCAGCGTTTCGCTCAGGGTGCCGATCTGGTTGACCTTGACCAGGATCGAGTTAGCGACCTTCTTCTCGATGCCCTCGCGCAGGCGAACCGAGTTGGTGACGAAGAGATCGTCGCCGACGAGCTGGACGCGGTCGCCGATCTTGTCGGTAAGGCTTTTCCACCCGGCCCAGTCGTCCTCCGCCATGCCGTCCTCGATCGAAATGATCGGATACGCGCCGGCGAGCTCGGCGAGATAGCCGGCCATATCCTCGCCCGACAGACGACGGCGCTCGCCGTCGAGGTCGTAGACGCCGTTCTTGAAGAACTCAGTCGAGGCGCAGTCGAGCGCGAGGTAGATGTCCTCGCCGGGCTTGTAGCCTGCCTTCTCGATGGAGGCCATGACGAAGTCGAGACCGGCCTTCGCCGACTCGAGATTGGGCGCAAAGCCGCCCTCGTCACCGACGTTCGTGTTGTGGCCTGCGGCCTTCAGTGCCTTCTTGAGCGTGTGGAACACCTCGGCACCCATGCGCAGGCCCTCGGCGAAGGTCTCCGCGCCGACCGGCATGATCATGAATTCCTGGAAGTCGATCGGATTATCGGCATGCGCGCCGCCGTTGATGATGTTCATCATCGGAACGGGGAGGACGTGTGCGCTGGCGCCGCCGACATAGCGGTAGAGCGGCAGGCCGGCAGCTTCCGCCGCGGCCTTGGCCGTCGCAAGCGACACGCCGAGAATGGCATTGGCGCCGAGGCGGCTCTTGTTGGGGGTGCCGTCCAGCGACTTCAGGACCGAGTCGATACGGATCTGGTTCTCGGCCTCGAAGCCGACGAGTGCCTCCAGGATGTCGGTGTTGACCGCCTGGACGGCCTGCTGCACGCCCTTGCCGCCGTAGCGCTCGTCGCCGTCGCGCAGCTCGACCGCCTCATGCGCGCCGGTCGATGCACCGGACGGAACGCCCGCGCGGCCCATCGAGCCGTCTTCCAGCACCACGTCGACCTCGACGGTCGGGTTTCCGCGACTGTCGAGGATCTCGCGGGCGATGATGTCGATGATGGCGGTCATGGTCAGTCCCTTGGCTGTTGGCTGGTGCCGGGGTTTAAGCGACCGGCCCCGCTCCGGGACTGGCCGGGAGGCCTGTGTTCAGAGGCCCTTGGCGACCGCGTCGAGATCGCGCAGGCGCTTCAGGAGTTCGGGCATGTCGTCGAGAGCGACCATGTTGGGGCCGTCGGAAGGGGCGTTGTCCGGGTCGTCGTGCGTCTCGATGAAGAGGCCGGCCACACCGACCGCGACGGCCGCGCGCGACAGCGTCGCCACGAAGCGCCGCTCGCCGCCCGACGAGCCCCCCTGCCCGCCCGGCTGCTGCACGGAATGCGTGGCGTCGAAGATCACCGGCGCCCCCGTCTCAGCCATGATCGGCAGGGCGCGAAAGTCGCTGACCAGCGTGTTGTAGCCGAAGGAAGCGCCACGCTCGGTCAGGAGGACGTTGGCGTTGCCGCTCGCCGTCACCTTGTCGATGGCATGGCGCATGTCCCAGGGCGCGAGGAACTGACCCTTCTTGATGTTGACGACGCGCCCCGTGCGGGCGGCGGCCACGAGAAGGTCGGTCTGGCGCGACAGGAAGGCCGGGATCTGCAGGACGTCGCAAACCTCGCCCACCGGCTCGCACTGTTCGGCCGTGTGGACGTCCGTGAGGACCGCAAGGTCGAACTGCGCCTGGACCTCATCGAAGACCGGCAGCGCCCCGTCGAGACCGATGCCGCGACGGCCGTCGCCGCTGGTGCGGTTCGCCTTGTCGAAGCTGGCCTTGAAGACGTAGCCGATCCCAAGATCGCCCGTGATCCGCTTCATCCGCTCGGCGATCATCATCGCATGATCGCGGCTTTCCATCTGGCAGGGGCCGGCGATGAGGGAGAACGCCGTGCCCTGCGAGAACTCGGCGCCCCGAAGTCGGATGTTGGAGTTCGGAGCGGGCATGGATAGCCTTTCTGTGAGGGTCAGAGCAGTCGCGAGCGTTCCATCGCCGCAGCGATAAAGGAGGCGAAGAGCGGATGCGGCTCGAAAGGCCGGGACTTCAGCTCGGGGTGATACTGCACGCCGATGAACCAGGGATGATCGGGCAGTTCGACCGTCTCAGGCAGCAGTCCGTCCGGCGACATGCCAGCGAAGATCATGCCGGCCTGTTCCAAGCGTTCGCGATACGTCCGGTTGACCTCGTAGCGATGGCGATGGCGCTCGTTGATGGTCGTCGAGCCGTAGATGTCGGCGATGCGCGAGCCGCCGGAAAGGTGCGCCTCGTACGAGCCGAGGCGCATCGTGCCGCCGAGATCGCCTTCCGAGGCGCGCATCTCCAACTCGTTTCCGCGCATCCATTCGGTCATGATGCCGACCACCGGCTCCTTGGTCGGGCCGAACTCGGTGGAGCCGGCGTCCACGACCCCGGCGAGCGAACGCGCCGCCTCGATGACCGCCATCTGCATGCCGAAACAGATACCGAAGTAAGGCACGTCCCGCTCGCGCGCGAAGCGCGCCGCGCTGATCTTGCCCTCCGAGCCGCGCTCGCCGAAGCCGCCGGGCACGAGAATGCCGCCGACCTTTTCGAGATAGGGCGTCGGGTCTTCCTTCTCGAAGACCTCCGCCTCGATCCAGTCGAGATTGACCTTCACCCGGTTGGCGATGCCACCATGCTGGAGCGCCTCGATCAGCGACTTGTAGGCGTCCTTGAGGCCGGTGTACTTGCCGACGACGGCGATCGTCACCTCGCCCTCCGGGCGCGCGACGTTCTCGACCACCTGGAGCCAGCGCTCGAGCTTCGGCTTGGGTGCCGGGTCGATGCCGAAGGCGGCCAGCACTTCCGTGTCTAGGCCCTCGTTGTGATAGGCGATCGGCACGTCGTAGATCGTAGCAACGTCCAGCGCCTGGATGACCGCGCTTTCCCGCACGTTGCAGAAGAGACTCATCTTGCGACGCTCCTCCTTCGGGATCGGCCGGTCGGCGCGCACGAGAAGGATGTCGGGCTGGATGCCGATCGAGCGCAACTCCTTGACCGAATGCTGCGTCGGCTTGGTCTTCAGCTCGCCCGCCGTCGGAATGTAGGGCATCAGCGTCAGGTGGACGTAGACGGCGCCGTTGCGCGGCAGGTCGTTGCCGAGCTGGCGGATGGCCTCCATGAAGGGCATCGCCTCGATGTCGCCGACCGTGCCGCCGATCTCGCAGAGGACGAAATCATAGTCCTCGTTGCCTTCGAGGACGAAACTCTTGATGGCGTCGGTCACGTGCGGGATCACCTGGACCGTCGCGCCGAGGTAGTCGCCGCGGCGCTCCTTAGCGATGATCTCCTGATAGATCCGACCGGTGGTGATGTTGTCCATCCGGTTCGCGGAGCGGCCGGTGAAACGCTCGTAGTGTCCGAGGTCGAGATCCGTCTCGGCACCGTCGTCGGTCACGAAGACCTCGCCGTGCTGGGTCGGGCTCATCGTGCCCGGATCGACGTTCAGATAGGGATCGAGCTTGCGGAGGCGGACGCGGTAGCCGCGCGCCTGGAGCAGCGCGCCGAGGGCCGCCGATGCGATCCCCTTGCCCAAAGATGAAACCACGCCGCCGGTGATGAAAATGTATCGCGCCATGGGCCTTCCCGATACTCGCTCAAGCAGGATTCGACCAGTCCCCTTGTGGTCGAAATGAAAAAGGGGCGCCGCAGCGCCCCTCGGGGTGATGCCGTCTCGGCTAGCCGATCACTGGGCCGGCTGAGCAGGAGCCGCGGTCCCGGCAGGCGCGGCCTGATCCGACGTCGTGGCACCGGCCGGCGGCGTCTCGACAGGAGGGACCGTGGGAACGGCCGTCGACTGCGGAGCCTCCGGCGCCGGATTGGCGGGAACCTGAGGCGTGGCGGAAGCGCCAGTCGGAACGCCGTCCTGCGTCACCGGCGCAGCTGGCGTAGCGGCGGGAGCCGCCGTGTCAGGCGTCGTCGCCGATCCCGCCGGAGCGGAGGGCGTCGCGCCCGACGGCACGTCCACCGGGGCGTTCCCCTGCGACTGCTGATCGTCCGGCAGGCCGCCGAGCTGATCGAGGAGCGAACCACCCGCAGCGCCACCGGCTGCCCCGCCTGCGGCCCCGCCAGTCTGCGAGGGCACGCGATCGAGAATGTCGAGACCGTCCGAACCGTATCGCGCCGTCAGCGCCAGGGCGAGCGACGTGATGAAGAAGCCGGTCGCGAGGATCGCCGTGGTGCGGGTCAGCACGTTGGCGGCGCCACGCGCCGTCATCAGCCCACCGCCGCCGCCGCCCATACCGAGCGCACCGCCTTCGGAGCGCTGGAGGAGCACGACGACCACGAGGGCCAGCACGATCAGGAGATGGATGACGATCAGAACGGTCTGCATGGCCTCGAGGCGCAATCCTTGGCAAGTTGCGCGTCTTCTATAGGAGGCTTTCGACTATTCCAACCGCTTTCGATCCCATTGCGACCTAGCGTTGCGCGGCGCGGCAAATCGGCAGGAAATCCGCGGCCTTGAGGCTTGCGCCTCCGACCAGCGCGCCGTCGACGTCGTCCAGCGCGAGAAGCTCGGCCGCATTGGAGGGCTTTACCGAGCCCCCGTAGAGAACGCGCATGGAAGCCGCGACGTCGGCTCCGAAACGCTCGGCAAGTTCCCGGCGGATGAAGGCATGGGTCTCGCCGACCTCTTTTACCGTCGGCGTTCGACCGGTGCCGATCGCCCACACCGGCTCATAGGCGACGACCGTGTTGGTCGCGGTGGTTCCGGCCGGAAGCGAACGCCGGATCTGATCGCCGAGAACGTCCAGCGTGCGTCCCGCGTTCTTTTCCGATTCGGTCTCGCCGATGCAGATCACCGCCACAAGGCCGGCCGCCCATGCTGCTTCGACCTTTGCAGCCACGAGTTCGCTCGCCTCGCCGTGGTCGGTCCGCCGCTCGGAATGACCGAGGATCACGTGGCTCGCACCGGCATCCCGCAGCATCTCCGCCGACACGTCGCCCGTATGCGCACCGCTCGCTTTGGTGTGGGCGTCCTGTCCACCGATCGCGATCACGCCCTCTCCAACGGCAGCCGCCTGCGAGATCAAAACCGAGGGAGGACAGATCAGCACCTCGATGCCGCCGGACTGCGTCGCCCGCAGCTCGTCCGCCATCGCCGCGAGTTCTGACAACGCCCCACGCGAGCCGTTCATCTTCCAGTTCCCGGCGATCAGCGGTTTGCGGCTCATGGTCGATCTCCTTCGATTCGGCTCGACGTTGCGCGCGGCCGATCTCCCAGCTGACGGTGCTACCGGCACGAGCGAGGCGAAATCAAGCGGGCCACGATCGGTGCGGCGCTTTCCTTCGCTGGGCAAAATGCCTATTGCCCTCACGCAAAGAACGGAACCGGGAGACGGGTGATGCTGAATCAGATGCGGCGCGGCGCGTCGAGCTGGGTGGCCAGGATCTTTCTGGGCGCGCTGGCCGTCAGCTTCGTCGGCTGGGGCGTCGCCGACGTGCTGCGCGGCAGCGACGGGGGCTCGACGGTCCTGAGCGCGGGTGACACGCGGGTCACTGTGCCTGAGTTCCAGCTCGCATACCGCCAGGGCTTGAGCCGCCTTTCGCAGCAGCTCCAGCGCCGTCCGAGCGCCGAGGAGGCCGAGGCGTTCGGCCTCGACCAGGCGATCCTGTCGCAGCTGACCGCAGGCGCGCTTCTCGACGAGCAGGCGCGGCGGCTCGGCGTCGGGTTGTCGGACGACGGTCTGATCCAGCTTATCCAGAACGAACCCGCCTTCAAGGACCAGTCTGGCAACTTCTCGCGCAACACGATGCGGGCGGTGCTCGCCAACGCGCAGATCACCGAACAGTCGTATCTCGAAGACCTGCGCGGCAGCGCCACGCGAAACCAGCTGATCGCGCCGCTTTCGGAGGGCGCTTCCGTGCCGGCCGCGTTCATCGATGCGCTTGGCGCCTACAACGGCGAGCGGCGGACGGTGAACTTCGTGCGCCTCCAGCCCCCGGCCGTCGATAGCGTCGAGGAGCCGACGGACGAGGCCCTGGACGATTTCTATACGCAGGGGCAGGACGGGTATCGCGCTCCGGAATACCGTTCCTTCTCCTATCTATCGCTCTCGCCGGCAGCGCTGTCCGACCCTTCTGCGGTCACGGACGAGGCGGTCGCAACCTACTACGAAGCCAACCGCGCCCGGTACACGACGCCGGAGCGGCGGCAGGTTCGCCAGATCGTCTTCGCCGATCGCGCTTCCGCCGACCGCGCGGCGCAGGCGCTCGCATCCGGTACGAGCTTTGCCGACGCGGCGGCAGCCGAAGGGCGGCAGGTTGCCGATCTCGGGCTCATCGCGCGTTCGGCCATCCCCAACGCGACGCTCGCCGATGCCGCGTTCTCGGCGGCACCGAACGTTCCGAGCGCCGTCGTCGACGGGCCATTCGGTCCCGTCATCATGCTGGTCGAACAGGTCGTGCCGGAGGTCGTGCGCTCGCTGGACGACGTGCGCGCCGAGGCGCGCGATTCCGTCGCCCTCGACGCCGCGAACACCAAGGTGACGCAGGCCTACAACGCGATCTCCGACGCGATGCTGAGCGGCGCGCCGCTCGCCGAAGCCGCTCAGCAGGCAGGCTTCACGCTGCAGAACGTCGAGCCGGTGGACGCATCCGGCAACCGGCAGGACGAGACTGCCATCGCCGACCTTCCGGCCAAGGCTCAGCTACTTGCCACGGTCTTCGCTGCCCAGCCGGGCACCGCGCCGCAGCCGGTCAACTACGGCGGCAGCAACTATGTGTTCTTCGAGCTTGGCGACGTGATCCCGGCCCGCGACCGCCCGCTTGCCGAGGTGCGCGACCGCGTGGTGGCCGATTGGAAAGTGGACGAGGCGGAACGCCTGATGACCGAGCGTGCGGAGGCTCTGGCCGAGCGCGTGCGCGGCGGCGAGCCTCTCGCCGAAATGGCTGTGAAGGAAGGGCTGACGGTGGAGACCGCAGTCTCGATCACTCGCGAAAGCGGGCGATCCGAAATCGGCGAAGCCGCCACGCGCGCGGCCTTTTCCGGACCGCAGGGCACGGTTTCCGAAGCGCCGGCACTCGAATCGGGACAGGCGGTGGTGCTCCAGGTGGCCGAGGTCGCCGATGCGGCCGACCCGGCGTCCAACGTGCCTGCCGCGGCGCGCCAGAACCTCGACGAGACCATGCGCGAAGACCTCTTCCAGAGCTATGTCGCCTATCTCCAGGGCTCGATCCCGGTGTCGCTCAACAACGCTGCGATGAACCAGGCCAAGGTCGCGGTTCGATGAGCGCAGGCCTCAAGCCGCTGATCGGCAAGGTCGCGGCGGGGCGGCCGCTGAGCCGCGACGAGGCTCGCGAGGCGTTCGGGATCCTCATGTCCGGCGAGGCGACGCCGTCTCAGATCGGCGGCTTCCTCATGGCGCTGCGCGTGCGCGGCGAGGCGGTGGACGAGATTGCGGGGGCCGTCGACGTCATGCGTGCCAACATGGCACGCGTGCGGGCGCCCGACGACGCCGTCGATATCGTCGGCACGGGCGGCGACCATGCCGGCACCTACAACGTATCCACCTGCTCCGCCTTCGTGGTCGCGGGCTGCGGCGTGCCGGTCGCCAAGCATGGCAACCGCGCCCTGTCCTCGCGCTCTGGCTCGGCCGACGTCCTGGCGGCTCTCGGCGTCGACGTCGACCTGAGGCCAGACCAGATCTCAGACGTCATCGCCCGGTGCGGGATCGGCTTCATGTTCGCGCCCACACATCACGCGGCGATGCGGTTCGTCGGTCCGTCGCGCGTCGAACTGGGAACGCGCACGATCTTCAACATGCTGGGTCCGCTGGCCAATCCCGCAGGCGTTCGTCGCCTCCTCGTCGGCGTCTACGCCGCCGAATGGGTCCGGCCGATCGCAGAGGCGCTACTGGCACTCGGCACGGAGGCGGCGTGGATCGTCCACGGCGACGGGCTGGACGAAATCACGAACTGCGGGCCGACGGTCGTATCCGAGATACGGGACGGCGCCATTCGCGACTTCCTCGTCGAGCCCCAGGCCTACGGCTTCCCGTGCCGTCGTCTGGAGGAGATCGTCGGCGGCGATGCGTCGGAGAACGCGAGGGCGCTGAGATCGGTCCTCGCAGACGAGCCGAGTGCTTATCGCGACATCGTGCTTCTCAACGCGGGTGCCGCCCTTGTCGTGGCGGGACGGACAGTCGATCTTGCCGAGGGGATCGCCCAGGCGACCGAGGCGCTGCGAGATGGGCGCGCCCGTGCGGCGCTCGACCGCCTCGTCGCGGCGACGGCGCAAACCGAAGGGGCTTGAGACATGTCCGACATCCTGTCGAAGATCGAAGCCTACAAGCGGGAGGAGATCGCACAGGCCAAGGCGACGGTTTCCGCTTCATCGCTGCGGGAGCGCATCGCCGATGCCGGCGCGCCCCGGGATTTCATCAGCGCCCTCGCCCGCAAGCATGATGAGGGCGGCTTCGCGCTGATCGCGGAGGTGAAGAAGGCCAGTCCGTCCAAGGGGCTGATCCGCGCCGATTTCGAGCCCGCTTCGCTGGCGCGGGCCTACGAGCGCGGTGGTGCTGCATGCCTCAGCGTCCTCACGGACACGCCGTCCTTCCAGGGCGCCCCTGAGTTCCTGTCCCAGGCTCGCGCGGCGACCAACCTCCCCGCTTTGCGCAAGGACTTCCTGTTCGACACCTACCAGGTGCTGGAAGCCCGCGCCTGGGGAGCGGACGCTATCCTCGTCATCATGGCATCGGTGGATGACGCCCTGGCCGCCGATCTCGAGGCAGCCGCGCATGATCTCGGAATGGCTGCCCTGATCGAAGTCCACGATGAAGCCGAAATGGAGCGGGCGCTGAAGCTCCACTCGCCTCTCGTCGGCGTCAACAACCGCAATCTGCGCACCTTCGCAGTCGACCTCGCCGTAAGCGAGCGCCTCGCCACCATGGCCGGGCCGAATCGCATCCTCGTCGGGGAAAGCGGGATCGGCAGTCACGCCGATTGCCTGCGCCTCGCCCGTTCAGGCATCTCGACCTTTCTGATCGGGGAGAGCCTCATGCGGCAGGCCGACGTGGAAACCGCGACGCGCATGCTTCTGACCGGCGGAACGGCGGCGATCGCATGAGCGGCGAACGCCTTACCCATCTCGACGATGCCGGCAACGCGGCCATGGTCGATGTCGGTGAGAAGCTTGTCACCGTGCGCCAGGCCTCTGCCGAAGGTCTCGTGCTGATGGCGCCGGAAACGCTGGAGATGATCCGCAGCGGTGCCGCGAAGAAGGGCGATGTGATCTCGATCGCTCGTATCGCCGGGATCATGGCAGCCAAGCGGACGCACGAGCTGATCCCGCTTTGCCACCCGTTGCTTCTCGAAAAGGTCGCCGTCGATCTGGAGATCGAGCCTGCTCTTCCCGGCATCCGGGTGACGGCGACGGCGCGTGTTTCGGGGAAGACGGGCATCGAGATGGAGGCCCTCACGGCAGTGTCCGTCGCATGCCTGACGATCTACGACATGGCCAAGGCGGTTGATCGCGGCATGTCGATCAGCGGCATCCGTCTCGTCACGAAATCCGGCGGCCGCTCGGGCGACTGGTCGGCGAAATGACGCTCGTCCCATTCGAGGACGCGCTCGATCGGCTCCTCCGCGACGCCGACCCGGTGGCCGATACGGAAACCGTCGCGCTTTCCGATGCGTTCGGGCGCATCCTGGCCGAGGATCTCGTCGCCCGTCGTACCCAGCCCGCCTTCGACGCTTCCGCCATGGACGGATACGCCCTTCGCGCGGCGGACATCGCGGTCGTTCCCTGCGAGCTCGCGATCGTCGGCGAGTCGGCTGCGGGGCATGCGTTCGACGGTGTCGTTCCGCCGGAAAGCGCCGTGCGTATCTTCACAGGGGCCCCCTTGCCCGCCGGCGCCGACGCCGTGGTGATCCAGGAGGATACCGAGCGATCGGCGGAGGGTCGCGTTCGCATCATGGCTGCCGCGGCGCCCGGTTCGAATATCCGCCGAGCCGGAAACGACTTCGCCGAGGGCGACAGGCTGCTTCAAGCGGGCACGCGCCTCGGCCCTGCCGCCTGTGCACTTGTGGCCAGCGCCGGCCACGGTTCCCTGACGGTTCGAAGGCGTGTCCGGGTCGCGATCGCGGCTACCGGCGATGAGCTCGTAGCTCCAGGAACGATGCCGGGTCCGTCCCAGACCGTCGCGTCCAACAGCCTCGCCATAGCCATGATCGTGCGCGCCATTGGCGGACACGTCATCGATCTCGGGATCATCCCGGACCGCCGGGCCGATCTGGCCGCTGCGTTCCAAAGGGCGCAGACGGAGAACGCCGACGTGCTGGTGACGATCGGGGGCGCATCGGTGGGCGATCACGATCTGGTCGGCCCCACCCTGCAATCGGAGGGCGCCAGACTCGACTTCTGGAAGGTGGCCATGCGACCGGGCAAGCCGCTGATGGCGGGAACGCTCGGTCCCATGCGGATCCTGGGACTGCCGGGCAACCCGGCTTCCAGCTTGGCGACGAGCGAACTCTTCCTGCGGCCACTCGTCGAACGACTGTCCGGCGCGCCTGCCGGCAGATGGCGGCGCAAGGGCATGCTCGGAACAGACGTCAAGGCGAACGATAGGCGCACCGACTTCCTGCGCGCCCGCCTCCGTGCCGGTCCCGAGGGCGCGCCTGCAGTCATCATACCGATCGATCGCCAGGACTCTTCGCTTCTGACCGTCTTTGCGGATGCCGACGTACTTCTGATCCGCCCCGCACACGCCCCGCCCGGGTCAACGGGCGAAGAATGCGAGTATGTGCTTCTGACGAAAGGATGATCCTTGCAGAACACAAGCGGAACAGCTACGTTTGTTCAGGTTTTGTTTCAAGGATTCTCCCCATGCTGACCCGCAAGCAGCACGACCTCCTGATGTTCATTCACGAGCGGTTGCAATCGGTCGGCGTGCCGCCGTCGTTCGACGAGATGAAGGATGCGCTGGACCTGCGTTCCAAGTCCGGCATCCACCGCCTAATCACGGCGCTCGAAGAGCGCGGCTTCATCCGCCGGCTTCCCAACCGCGCGCGTGCCCTCGAAGTGGTGAAGCTGCCGGAGTCGGCTGGAAAACCGGCGAACGCGGCTCCCCTGCCGCTCCCGTCCAATGTCGAGCCGTTGTTCAAGACGCCGCGCGCTGTGGAACGCGATATATCCTCCGTACCGGTGATGGGCCGGATCGCGGCAGGCGTCCCAATCTCCGCGATCCAGCAGAACACGCATGACATCGTCGTCCCGCCCGAGATGCTCGGCCCGGGCGAGCACTACGCTTTGGAGGTCAAGGGCGACTCGATGATCGAGGCGGGCATTCTCGACGGCGACACGGTGGTGATCCAGCGAGCCGAATCGGCGAGCGCCGGCGAGATCGTCGTGGCGCTGGTGGACGATGAGGAAGCGACGCTGAAGCGCTTTCGACGCAAGGGCGGAATGGTGGCCCTGGAAGCCGCCAATCCAGCCTATGAAACGCGTTTGCTCGGCGCGGACCGCGTCAAGGTTCAGGGGAAGCTTGTCGGGCTGATCCGGCGCTACCACTAGGCGTTCCGGGGCTCGCCTAGTTCGGCGACGTGGTTTCAACCTTCTGGTCTTGGCGGTGCCAGTATTCCGGCCATGCGGCGAGCCGGTGACGGTTCCATTCCTGCGGTTCGGCAGGGATGGAAGCGTTCAGAACGATCGCGCCGTCCGCAGCCCGAGAAAGTGCCAGCGACCCGGTTTGTCGTAGGGTTCGCAGGGTTACGAGCGGTGTCCCGTTGGTGCAGGTTCGGGCACGCACGGCACGCGCCATGATCGCGATGTCGCTCGTGCGGCAAAGCTCGTCGAGCGTTTCGTAGTCGTCGCTCCATCCGATCTGGATGCCCGAGTGGGTTCGCGCGTAACAGACATTGCTCTCGCACCGGAAACGCTCCGGCGTCGCATCGGAAGCGAGCGGGCCCGCGCCGTCGGCTACCGGCATCGCAGCCGCTGCGCCGGTCCCGCTACGCACCGCCGTTGCAGGATCTGCCGGGTAAGCCCGCTGCCATTGATCCCATACGAAGGCTGGAGGTCGAGGGCGCAGCGAACGCAGCGTCCCTGCCGCATCGATCGCGGCGACTTCACGGCCGCTTTCGAAGATGAGGAGTTCGGGCGGCGAGCCGGGTCGCAGCAGCAGAAGACCGGCGATCGCCGGTGCCAAGGCGAACCACCGAAAGGCGCTGGCGGAGAAGGACAGGATGAGGATCGCCGCCGAGAAACAGAGCACCGATGTCCCGCTCATCTGGCCCGTCGGGTAGTCCGGAAACGCATCGGCCAGCCATGCCGCCAAGCTGAACACTTGGTCGAGCCCCCAACCCATCCCCTTGAGCGGCCAAGTTTCCAAGCCGAACGGCATCGCGAGCACCGCCAGCATGCCGAGAGGCATGATCCAGAAGCTGAAGATCGGTGTCGCGATGACGTTGGCGATGAGCGAGAACGGCGCTCCGCGCTGGAAGTGATGGATGGCGAAGGGCGCGGTTGCTGTCCCCGCGATCAGGGACGAGAGCGCCATGCCGAAGACGAGGATGCCGATCGCGCGCGGGTCGAGCCAGCCGCCTTTCTTCGGGCCCCTCGCCGCACGCCACCGGGCATAGGCACCATAGGCGCCCACAAGGGCGGCCGTCGCCGCAAAGGACATCTGGAATGTCGCCGTCATGACGACGTGCGGGGAAAATGCCACGACGACGATCGCGGCCAGGCAGACGTTTCGCAAGGTCAAGGCGGGCTGGTCGAGCAGGATCGCGCCGAGCATTACGGCGATCATCACGAAGGATCGCTCCGTCGCTGCGTTGTCGCCCGCCAGGAGAAAGTAGAAGCCGGTGCCCGCCAGAGCGACCACCGCGGCGAGCTTCTTGATGGGCCATCGCAATGCCAGCGATGCGCTGGTGGCAAGGCACAGCCGCGTCGCCAGCATGAAGAACCCGGCGACGAGCGCCATGTGGAAGCCACTGATCGACAGGACGTGGGCCAGCCCGGTGACCCGCAAATCGTCGTTGATCTCTTCGGGGATGCCGGCTCGCTCGCCCGTCACCAGCGCGGCCGCCACCGCGCCTGTTGCCCCGGGAAGCACCTCGCGTATCCGATTTCCCATCGCGAGACGAAGGGTGGCGATGCGATCCGCGAACGTCGGCTCGCGGATCGGTCCCGGTGGCGCTGGTGCACCCAACGAGAAGCCATAGGCTCCCAGACCACCGAAGAACGCGCCGAAGGCGAAGTCGTACGCGCCGGGATAGGCGGGACCCGCAGGCGGACGCAAACGCACCAGCCCCTCGTATGTCGAGCCGATCGGCAACGGGTCGTGCCGGCTGGAGACGACGATCCGTGCCCGCTCGGGCGGCCGCGACAGGACCGGGCGCTCCGTCGAAACGATGTCGATGAGATAGCGGTAGCGACCCCGCTCGTCCCGTTCGCGCACGATGACGGTCCCCTTGATCCGCACGGTCGCCTCACCCGAGAAGACGGTCGTGTCGGTCCGCGCTGTTTCGACGGCGCAAGCGGCAAACCCCGCGGCAAGGCCAAGGAGCACCGTTCCGACGGTGCGCAGGGTACGCGGCAGAGATCGGGGCGCGAGAAGCAGGAGCGCGGCTGCGGCCAGTAGCGCCGTGACGAAGGCATCGGGTCGGACGATGCCTCGAAAGAAGCAGACCGCGGCGATCATCATGCCGATCGGGATAAGTGCGAAACCGGTGCGCGAACGGTCTTCCCGTGCGAGCTGCAAGTCCAACCAGGCTCGTGATCGCCGATACCATTCAGCAGGCAGCGAGGAGGATACCTTCCCCTTCGTGCCGAGCCGCCGCGCTGCGAAGCTTTGATCCCCTGCCGTCACGATGGTTCGCTTCGCTTGTCTCCCCTGCCCTCTATGCTACACCACGGACCGAAAAAGACAGGCATCGTCTCGACGCATTCGCACAGGCTTTTCCGGACTTCCTGGGACCGGCTGTGGATGGGGGCGATCCACCTTCGAGGATCTCCGATGACCGATCGCGTCGTTACCCGGTTTGCACCGTCGCCCACGGGCTATCTCCACATCGGCGGCGCGCGCACGGCGCTCTTCAACTGGCTCTATGCGCGCAAGATGGGCGGCAAGATGCTGCTGCGGATCGAAGACACCGATCGCGAGCGCTCGACGGAAGCCGCCGTCACGGCAATCATCGAAGGTCTGCACTGGTTGGGGCTCGACGCCGACGAGCCGCCGGTTTCGCAGTTCGCGCGCGTGGCCCGTCACCGCGAGGTCGCAGAAGAACTCGTCGCGGCCGGAAAGGCCTACTACTGCTACGCGACACCCGCCGAACTCGACGAGATGCGCGAGAAGGCCAAGGCGGAGAAACGTCCGCCCCGCTATGACGGCCGCTGGCGCGACCGCGACCCGTCGGAGGCACCCGCCGGGGTCAAGCCCGTGATCCGCATCAAGGCGCCGCTCGACGGCGAGACGATGGTGCGGGATCGCGTCCAGGGCGACGTCCGCTTCCCCAACAAGGACCTCGACGACTTCATTCTCCTCCGCTCCGACGGCACACCGACCTACATGCATGCCGTGGTGGTCGACGATCACGACATGGGCGTCACCCACATCATTCGCGGCGACGATCACCTGACCAATGCCGGGCGCCAGACATTGATCTATACGGCGATGGGCTGGGACGTGCCGATCTTCGCACACATCCCCCTGATCCACGGTGCGGACGGCGCCAAACTGTCGAAGCGCCACGGGGCGCTTGGGGTAGAGGCCTACCGCGAGATGGGATATCTCCCCGTCGGCCTCAAGAACTACCTTGTGCGCCTCGGCTGGAGCCACGGCGACGACGAGATCATCTCGCCCGATGACATGATCGCCTGGTTCGACATCGACGACATCAACCGCGGCGCGGCACGCTTCGACTTCGCAAAGCTCGATGCCGTCAACGGTCACTGGATCCGCGCCAGCGCGAACGAGGAACTGGTCGACACCCTGATGTCGGTGCGCGATCACTTGCCGAACGGCGCCATCCTCCGGTCCGTGCCAGACGATGTCGTACGCGACCGCCTGTCGCGCGCCATGCCAGGGTTGAAGGAACGCGCCAAGACGCTGGTCGAGTTGACGGAAAGTTCGGCCTACCTGTTTGCAGCACGTCCCCTGGACCTCGAACCGAAGGCGGAAGAGATCCTGGCGGGTGGCGGCCGGGCGATCGTCGCCGGACTTCTACCCGACCTCGAAAAGGTCGCCGACTGGAACGCGGCGAGTGTCGAATCGGTGGTGCGTGACTATGCGGAACGTGAAGGCGTGAAGCTTGGAAAAGCTGCCCAGCCTTTACGCGCGGCCCTCACCGGGAAGACGACTTCCCCCGGCGTATTCGACGTTCTCGACGTGCTCGGGCGTGATGAAACTTTGGCCAGACTGCATGATCAGGTCGCATGAACCGTTGCACTGCACTGGCGCTTAATAGAGTGCGGTGCAATAATTGCGGACTACGTCGACTGGGGACGTGTCATGGCACGTTCTCAGCTGACATGCTCCCGCCAGGCTTTGTCTGCGCGGTTTTCAGAAGGGGTAACGCATGACCGATTCGGCGAAACTGTCCTTAGGCGCAAAAGAAACGGAACTGAAACTGCGCCATGGGACGATCGGGCCTGATGTCGTCGACATTGCGGCGCTCTACAAGGATACCGGGCTCTTCACCTACGATCCCGGCTTCACCTCCACCGCATCCTGCGAGTCGAAGATCACCTTCATCGACGGTGACGAGGGCGTTCTGCTCCACCGCGGCTACCCGATCGATCAGCTGGCCGAACGCGGCAACTTTCTCGAGACATGCTACCTCCTGCTTTACGGCGAACTGCCGACCGCCGCGGAGATGAGCGACTTCACCTATCGCGTGACGCGTCACACGATGGTCCACGAGCAGATGTCACGCTTCTACACAGGCTTCCGCCGTGACGCGCATCCGATGGCCGTGATGGTGGGTTCCGTCGGCGCCCTGTCTGCCTTTTATCACGACTCCACCGACATCGCCGATCCGCACCAGCGGATGGTGGCCTCGATCCGCATGGTCGCAAAGACGCCGACGTTGGCCGCAATGGCCTACAAGTACCATATCGGCCAGCCATTCGTTTACCCGCGCAACGACCTGTCCTACGCGGAAAACTTCCTGCATATGTGCTTCGCGGTTCCCTGCGAGCCCTACCAGATCAACCCCGTCCTCGCTCGTGCGATGGACCGGATCTTCACCCTCCACGCCGACCACGAGCAGAACGCGTCCACCTCGACGGTGCGACTTGCGGGCTCGTCGGGCGCCAACCCCTTCGCCTGCATCGCGGCGGGTATCGCCTGCCTCTGGGGTCCGGCGCATGGCGGCGCGAACGAGGCCGCGCTCAACATGCTCTCCGAGATCGGCACCAAGGATCGCATCCCCGAGTTCATCGCCCGCGCCAAGGACAAGAACGATCCGTTCCGTCTCATGGGCTTCGGGCACCGGGTCTACAAGAACTACGACCCGCGCGCGAAGATCATGCAGCAGACCTGCCACGAGGTGCTGAACGAACTCGGCCTCAAGGACGATCCGTTGCTGGAAGTGGCGATGGAGCTCGAGCAGATCGCGCTGCACGATCCGTACTTCATCGAAAAGAAGCTCTACCCGAACGTCGACTTCTACTCCGGCATCACCTTGAAGGCGCTCGGCTTCCCCACCGAGATGTTCACCGTGCTCTTCGCAGTGGCACGTACGGTTGGCTGGATCGCCCAGTGGAAGGAAATGATCGAGGACCCGCATCAGCGCATCGGGCGCCCGCGCCAGCTCTACACCGGCGCACCGCAGCGCGACTACACGGCGGTGGAAGCGCGCGGCTAAGCCGCCCGTCGCTCGCCGATTTCAAACGGGCGCTTCGGCGCCCGTTTTCTTTTGCTCGTAAAGGTCGAGAAGGATGCGCGCCGCAGCGGCCCCCGGCGGCTCAGGTACGGTCATCCTCTCGCGGATTAACTCGAACCCCCGCATCTGCGCCGCGCGCTCCGGCGTATCGGTCAGCAGGCGTTCCAGGCGGCGCGCCAGATGCTCGGGCTGGATGGTCTCGTGGAAATGCTCGGGCACCAACGGATGTCCGGCGATGAAGTTCGGAAGCGCAGCCGTCCAACCCGTCATCAGATGGCGCAGGCGATAGGACACCGGATCGAGCCTATAGGCCAGCGCCATAGGCACGGCGGCGAGGGCAAGCTCGAGGGCAACCGTCCCCGAAGCGGCCAATGCCGCATCTGCTCCGGCAAAGGCGCGCCACTTCCCATCCTCGCCCTCGACGACCTCCGGTTTGATCGTCCAGGTCGCGATCTTGTCGTCGATCAGCGGCCGCACACGCGCCACCGCGGGCAGGATACCCCGCAGGCCCGGCAGTCGGGTGGAAAGTTCGGCGAAGGTTCGGCCGAAGTCGTCCATCAGACGTTCGATTTCGCCGCGGCGGGACCCGGGAAGGATTAGCAGTGTCGGCGGTTGCGACGGAGCCCGTGGCCCGACCTCGCGGTCGCGGACCAGGATGCGGGCGAGGTGCGGCTCGGCCATGATGGGATGGCCCACGTAGCTGGCAGGCGGGCCGCCATGACGCTGCAGGATTTCGGGCTCGAAGGGAAACAGGCAGAACGTATGGTCGACCGCCGCCGCGAGCTTGCGCGCCCGTTCGGGTCGATAGGCCCAGATGGCCGGAGGCACCACATTGACAAACAACGTGCCGGGAAGAGCCGCCTTCAGTTTGACAGCGACACGGTTGGTGAAGGTGAAGCTGTCGACCGTGATCACAACGTCCGGCCGATCCTCGACGAGCGAATGCACCGTCTGACTCAGGCGGCGGAGGAGCTTAGGAAACCGGGCTAGGATCGCTCCGATGCCGATGATCGAAAGCTCTTCGATGTCGAAGAGCGAGGTCAACCCTTCCCTCTTCATCGCCGCGCCACCAAGACCGATCACCTGGATCGGCTCAGGCGCCATCGCTCTCAGATGGCGAAGCAGGTCCGCGCCGATCCGGTCCGCCGACTCCTCGCCAAGAACGAACGCTACCTTCATGTCGCGACCGGGCCCCCATCGTCCGACGTGCCGATCACGAACAGTTCCGCAGCGTCGGCGGCCTCGACGACGCGACCTGCTTCGAGAATCAGAGACCGACCGGCGCTGAGCCCTATTCCGCGCAGACCGGCCGCGCTGGCTTGCTGGATCGTCTCCTGGCCGATGCTCGGCAGATCGAATCGTTCGTCCTGCTGCGGCTTGAACGCCTTGAAGAGGACGCAGGGCTCGCGGCGGCCGATCCGGCCGGCAGCCCTCAACTCCCCGACCCGCTCCAGCATCGCGCGCGTCCCTTCGATGCCTTCCAGCGCGATGACGCGATCCGGGGAAGCGACAACGGCTTGGCCGATATCGAGACGCCCGATTTCGGAAGCGGCATGGGCTGCACGTTGTAACGCCAGCGTCTCGCGCTCGCCGGGCGTCCGCTTCGTCAGGGCGCCACCCGGCGTCAGCACGTCACGCAAAATCGAGTGCACGGCGACCACTTCGAACCCGCGTCGCTCGAATGCGCCGGCGACGGCCCGCAGCAAGCTGTCGTCCCCACCGCGAACCATACGAAACAGCTCGGGGAGCATCATGAGGGTTCGTACGCTCGGAATCATCGAGCGATAGTCCGGTCGTACCGATATCGTTCCGCAGAACACGATCCGCCGGACGCCCTGCGACGCAAATACGGAGAAAACGTCCCCCGTGCGCGACCAAGGCAGGGCGGTGGACGGGTAATCCGACCAGTCCGCCCGTATTCCGTCCGCGATCGCAACCACGACGGGCGCGTAGCCCTGCGCCGCCGCCGCTTCGGCCACCAGCTTCGGAAGGATGCCGCCGGCGGCGACGATACCGAGCGGTTCGCCGCCGCGAGCGTATTGTTCGCTCGTATGGCTCAAGTCGGCCTGACACTGCGGGGGAAGCAGATTGCGCGGTCGCCTCCAGCCCGGATGAAGCCGAGAAGATCCTGCACCAATGGGTCTTCCGGATATTCCGACTCGACCTCATCCAGATTTTCGCGGAAGGTCAGGTCGTCCGAGAACAGCATGCGATACGCCTTGCGCACGTTGCGGATCGCGTCGCGGTTGAACCCGGCCCGCTTCATGCCGATGACGTTGAGGCCACTGAGGTAGGCGCGGTTGCCGAGCACCATACCGAACGGGATGACATCGCCCTCGACGGCCGCAAGGCCACCGATATAGGCGTGGTGACCGATCCGGGTGAACTGGTGGATGCCCGAGCCGCCTGCGATCGTCGCGAACTCGCCGATCACGCAATGTCCCGCCAGCATCACGTTGTTGATCAGTGTCACGTTGTCGCCAAGCACACAGTCGTGGGCGACATGAGCGCCGGTGAAGAACGCGCAGTTGTCGCCGACCGTGGTCTCGGAACGCCCCTGCACCGTCCCCGGGTTCATGGTGACATGCTCGCGGATCAGGCAGTTTCTGCCGATCACGAGGCGGGTATCCTCGCCCATGTATTTCAGATGTTGCGGCTCGTTGCCGATCGAGGCGAACGGGTGGATGCGTGCACCCTCGCCGATCACCGTGTTGCCGGCCAGGACGACATGCGACTTCAGCCGGGATCCGGCACCCAGGACGACATCAGGCCCGATGACGCAGAAGGGACCGATATCGCAGCCGTCCCCGATCCGGGCTCCGTCCTCCACGATGGAAGACGGGTGAAGCTGATAACGTGCGCTCACTTGGCTTCGCCGGGAACCAGCATCGCACTGATGGCGGCTTCCGCGACCTTCGCCCCGTCCACGATCGCCTGGCAGTCGAACTTCCAGATGTTGCCGCGCTTCTTGGTCTGCGTGACGTGGTATTCGAGAAGGTCGCCCGGCACGACCGGCTTGCGGAACTTCGCACCGTCGATCGTCATGAAATACACGATGGAATTGGCGTCGCCGCCAGTCGCCTTCTGACAGATCGCTCCGGCTGTCTGCGCCATGCCCTCGATGATGAGCACGCCGGGCATGACCGGATATTCCGGGAAATGACCGAGGAAGTGCGGCTCGTTGGCCGTGACGTTCTTGAGGCCCCGCGCCTTCCGATCGCCGTCGATGTCGACGATCCGGTCCACCATCAGGAATGGATAGCGATGCGGCAGGAGCTTCAGGATGCCAAGGATGTCGATGCTCTCAAGCGTCGTTGTTTCCGTCATCTCCACCCGCCGTCTTTTGCTTTCTATTCGACTGAACCCGAAGCGCCATCATGTCGCGCAACCAGTCCTTGACCGGCCGGGCCGGCACGCCGCCCCAGCGCGCGCCCGCCGGAACGTCCGTCGCCACGACGCTGACGGCCGCGATCTGCGCCCCGTCGCCAACCGTCACATGGCCGTTGAAGCCCGTCTGCCCGCCCACCGACACGCCGTTGCCGATCGTGACGCTGCCGGCGATGCCGACCTGACCGACGATCACGCAATGACGGCCGATCACGACGTTGTGGGCGATCTGAACGAGATTGTCGATCTTCGTTCCCTCGCCGACCACCGTGTCGCGCACCGCGCCTCGGTCGATCGTGGAGTTCGCACCGACCTCGACATGATCCTGAAGAATCACGCGCCCGACCTGCACCTGCTTCACCAGCCCTTGCGGGCCGGCGACATAGCCGAATCCGTCCTGACCGACCCGCACCCCGGGATGCAATATGACCTGATTGCCGATCAGGGCGTGCTGCACGCTGACCTGCGGGCCGATGCGGCACTCCCGCCCGATCTTGCAACCACGGGCGATCGTCGCACCGCTACCGATCACCGTGCCCGAGCCGATCTCGACGTCCGGACCGATCACGGCGAACGGCTCCACCGTCACACCCGGTTCGAGTTGCGCCGAGGGATCGACGATCGCGTGTCGCGATACGGTCCCGTCCTCGAAGTCTGATCGCGGCGCCATCGCATCGGGAAAGAGCGTGCGCCCGGCAGCGGCGAAGGCCAGACCCGGCTTTCGCGCGACAAGCCCGGCAATGCCTGGAGGGATGGACGACGCAAAGCGCGCCGACACGACGACCGCGCCGGCTCGCGAAGTCCGCAAGGCGGCCCCGTAACGCGGATTGTCGTAGAAGCTGAGATCATCCGCGCCCGCCTCGTCCAGCGAGGCGATTCCGGTCACGACCCGGTCGGCATACTCGGGAGCGACGGTGGCGTCGCAAATGGAAGAAAGCTCGGCAAGGGACATTCCCTTGCCGAGCCGAAAGAACGTGCTGGCCATCAGAGCCGCGTCTCGTGCCGGATCAGAACCGCGACGAGAAGCCGAACGAGAACTCCTGCGTGCGGTCGTAATCTTCCTTCGCCAGCGGCACAGCGTAGTTCACACGCAGCGGACCGAAGGGCGAAGCCCAGATCAGGCCGACGCCGGCCGAAGCCCGAAGCGCGAAGTCGTCGCCCTGGATGCCCAACTGGTCGCCGACGTTGTCGACACCCCAGAGCGAACCGGCATCGGCGAACGCAGCGCCACGGAAGCCGAAGTCGCGCGAGACCAGCGGCAGCGGGAATGTCGCCTCGGCCGTGGCATTCACGTAATTCGTACCGCCGATCGCGACACCGTTCTGACGGGGACCCAGACCCTGGTACTTGAAGCCGCGGACGATGTCCTGGCCCTTGAAGAAGTTATCGAACACCCGCAGGTCATCGCCGAGAGAGGTGACGTTGCCACCGCCGCCGCTGACCTGGCCGATGACGTCGTACTCTTCCGACAACAGGCTGAACCACGATCCGCGCGCCGTGGTGCGCAGGAACTGCGCATCGCCGCCGAGACCCGCGACTTCCTGGCCGACCTGCCCGAACACGCCGTCGCGGGGGTCCTGCTGATTGTCCAGCGTGTTGTAGGTCAGCGCGTAGGACACCGACGACGTCGTGTACGGGCTGTCGCAGATCGCCTGATTGATGATCGGCGACTGCGTATAGAGCGGAGCCGCAAGGCCGGGCGCGAAGCCGCTCGCGGTCGGATTGGCGCACGTGCTCGCGATCGGCATGCCCGTGGCATCGAACCCGTAGAACTGCCCGGTGAACGGATTGGTCAGACGACCGTCTTTATCACCGAAGGTCTCTTCCTTGTAGTTATAGGCAACCTGCGCCGTCAGATCCTCGGTGATCGGCGCGGCGAGGCGCAGCGAACCGCCGGTGCGGGTGATGTCGTAGGCCGTCGAGGACGAATTCTCGGTCCGGTAGATGTCGAAGCCCGCCGCGAGGCGGCGGCCCAGGAAGTAGGGCTCGGTGAATGACAGGTTGTAGCTGCGGGTGTCCTCGCCGAAGCCGGCGGACACCTTCACGAACTGGCCGCGACCGAGGAAGTTGCGCTCGGTGATGCTGACCTCGGCCACGGGACCGGCATTCTCGCCGCCGGTCGTGTAGCCGCCGCCGACCGAGAACTCACCGGTCGACTGCTCGTCGACCTGCACGATCACGACGACGCGGTCCGGCTGGCTGCCGGGCGCGGTCGAGACGTTGACCGTCTTGAAGAAACGAAGGGACTCGAGCCGCTTCTTCGCGCGCTGCACCAGCACCTGATTGAAGGCATCGCCTTCCGAAACGTCGAACTCGCGGCGGATGACGTAGTCGCGGGTCTTGGTGTTGCCACGAACCTCGATGCGCTCGACATAGGCGCGCGGACCCTGATCGATGACGTAATCGATGGAAATGGTGTTGTTGGCGAAGTCGCGGTCGCCGCGCGGCGTTACCTGCGCGAAGGCGTAGCCGCGGTTCGCGACCGCGTTGGTCAGATCAAGCAGAGAATCCTCGACCTGCTCGGCGCTGTAGACGTCGCCGGGCTTGGTCTTCAGATCGCCACGCAGCGTCTCGCCATCGATGCCCGGAACGGTGGAATCGATGTTGATGTTGCCATAGACGTAGCGCTCACCCTCATCGACCGTGATGGTGATGAAGTACTGGTTCTTGGTCTCGTCGAGCTCGGCGACCGACGACACGATGCGGAAGTCCGCATAGCCACGGTTGAAGTAGAAGCGGCGAAGCGCTTCCTCGTCTGCGCGCAGACGATCCTCGTCGTAGATGTCGTTGCGCTGCAGGAAGCTGAACAGGCCAGACTCGCGAAGAGTGATGACCTCCTTGAGACGGCTGTCGCCGAAGGCGTTGTTGCCGACGAAGTTGATGCTTTCGACGCGGGTTCGATCGCCTTCCTGGATGTCGAAGACGACGTTGACGCGGTTGCCTTCGGCCGGAACGGTGCGAACCGAGACGGCGGCGTCGGAGCGACCGATGCGCGTATAGGCGGCGCGGATCGCGTCCACGTCGGCCTGCGCCGTGGTCGCGTTGTAGGGCTCGCGCGTGGCGGTCTGAACAGCGGCCGAAAGCTGCTCGTTCTTAATCTTGTTGTTGCCCTGGAAGATCACCTCGCCGACGATCTGGTTCTCGTCGACTTCGATGATCAGGGCGCCGCCGGCCTGACGGGCGCGGACGTCGGAGAAGAGACCGGTCGCGAACAGCCGGGTCACGGCAGCGTCGACATCGGCGTCGGAGACGTTCTGGCCGCTGCGGATCTGCGTCACGTTGCGGACGGTTTCGGCGTCGACGCGCTGGTTTCCGCGCACTTCGATCCGGGTGACCACAGCGGCGAAAGCTTGGGGCATGGTCCCAAGCTCTAGGGTGATGACCGAAGCTGCCAGAACCGTGGACGAAAGTGCGGCCGCCGACAGGGCGTTCAGAAGCTTCGATCCAGCCTGCATAGGGCTATTACCTTTTCTCATTCCGCCGACGGCACGAGTCCGAAACTCGGCATGCCCGTGCGTTTCTATCGGCTTTGCGGAGCCGTTCAACCAAACTGGACGGATTCCGTTTAGGAATCACAAAACCGTTGCACGGCCGCCACGCCAGCTACCGTTATGGTTAACAAACCGCAAACCCTTCGAATGTCCCCTGAACCCCTTCAGCCGAGGCTGGATAGGTCGTTCCAGAAAGCGAATACCATAAGCATCAGGACAAGAGCGAGGCCTATCCTGAAACCGACCTCCTGAATGCGCTCGCTGAGTGGCCTGCCCCGCACCGCTTCGGCCGCGTAGAACAGGAGATGGCCGCCGTCGAGCATGGGGATCGGCAGCAGGTTGAGGAGGCCGATCGAGACGGACAGCAGCGCGGCAAGATTAAGGAGCGGCGCGATTCCCAACGTCGCGACCTGGCTCGAGACCTGCGCGATGCGAATCGGGCCGCCGATCTGGTCGCTCGACTGCGACCCCTTGAAGATCCCGCCGATGAACGAGACCGTCTGCTCGGTCACGAACCACGTCTGGGACACCCCGTAGCGCAGCGCCTCGACGGGTTCGAGTTCGCGTGTCCGGAACCCGCTCTGTTCGGTATTGGCCACGACGCCGATCACGGCCGTCTTGAACTCGTTGCCGAAACCGTCGGTCTGGGCCTGCTCCTGCGGGGTGACGGTGAGCTGGACGGATTGCCCTGCCCGGTCGATGCCGATCCGGATCGGCACACCGGCACGGGTCGACACGTATCGCTGGAGATCGCCGAAGTATTCGATCGCTTCGCCGTCGGCGCTGACGATCCGGTCGCCCGGCTGAAGCCCCGCTGCCTGCGCGGGCGAGCCCGAGCGCACCTCCGCCACCACCGGGTCGCCCACGACGATACCTGTGGAATACGCCGTGAGGGCGAAGATGGCGATCGCGAGGATGAAGTTGGCGATCGGTCCGGCCGCCACTGTCGCCGCGCGGCGTGCCACATGAGCCGTGTGGAAAGCGCTGTCGCGCTCTTCCGTGCTCATGCGTCCGATCGCCGCCTGATCGGGCACGCTGGCGGCATTCTCGTCGCCGAAGAACTTCACATATCCCCCAAGGGGAATAGCCGAAAGCTTCCAGCGGGTGCCGTGACGATCGGTGAACCCGACGAGTTCCGGGCCGAAGCCGACGGAGAACGCCAGGATCCGGATACCGGACCAGCGCCCTACGAGGTAATGGCCGAGCTCGTGGAAGAACACGATGACGGTCAGGACGAAGAGGAACGGCACGACGCGGATCAGCGCCGTGTCCCAGATCGTCGTCCACCAGCCTTCGAGACCCATTCCATCCACCTACGCTGTGTCGGAAGGCGCGCCGTCGCGCCTTGTCCGAACGTCCGAGCATCCTGCGCGGGCGTGATGAACATCCGCTCTCCGTGCCGAACGCAACTCTTCGCAATGATCGCCTGACCGGACGACGCAACCGTTCTGGCCGACGTGATAGCCTACAGTCGGAATATGGCTCTGGCGGGGTGTTCTGCTCCCTCGACCAGCATACCGAACACCCAGGCGGCCCCGGCCGCGAAAATCAGCGCGTCGATCCGGTCCATCAGCCCTCCGTGTCCCGGAATGAGACGGCCGGAATCCTTCACACCGAAACGCCGCTTGACCCAGGACTCGTAGAGATCGCCCGCTTGGCCGACTGCGGAAAGGATGATGCTGAGAACGATCACCAAAGGCCCTACCGAGCCGACGAGCCAGTAGGCGTAGAGGCTGCCGAAACCGACCCCGGCGGCAAGCCCCCCGAACGCGCCCGCGATCGTCTTCTTCGGCGACACCATGGGAAGAAGCTTCGGGCCGCCGATCATGCGACCGCTGAAATAAGCGAACACGTCCGTTGCCCAGACCACGCAGATGATCAGGCCGAGCACCGCCAACCCTTCCGGCCCATCTTCGCGCAGGAGACCCGGAGCGATACCCGCGAGCGCGGCGTAGCCGAGGCCGGTCATCACCCAGTCCGCCTTGCGCTCTCCCTGATCGACCAGCGCGACGAAGGCGATCGACAGCAGGATCACCGCGACGGCCGCGCCGTGAAAGCCGAAGAAGAAAGCGATGAGGCTGACGAACAAAGCCCGCCGGGCAAAGAGGTAGATGTCGCCCGCCCGCTTACCCCGCGTCATCCGCATCCATTCGTCGAAGACGATGATGCAGGTCGCGCAGCAGAGAAGGCGGAAGGCCACGCCGCCCGCGAAAGTCAGAAGAAGGATCGCGATGCCCAGAATCACCGCCGAGATCAGTCGCGACTTGAGATCGGTCCATGTCGCGCTGGCGACGAGACGTCCGAGGCCGAGCCCCATGCCTCAGGACGCGATTTCTTGCGAGACACCGCCGAAGCGCCGATCCCTCATCGAATATTCGCGCACAGCCTCGGCGAAGATCGCCTCGTCGAAATCCGGCCAGTAGCAGGGCAGGAAGGCGAATTCGGAATAGGCGGCCTGCCAGAGCAGGAAATTCGAAAGCCGCAGTTCTCCGCTGGTGCGGATGATGAGGTCGGGGTCGGGAATGCCGGCGGTGTCGAGATGGGCGTCGAGAAGTTCGGGCGTGACGGCGTCGATGGTCGTTTCGCCGGACACGAGCTTTTCCGCGATGCGACGCATGGCACGCGCGATCTCGTCGCGAGCGCCGTAGTTGAAGGCGACCAGAAGGGTGTTCCGGTCGTTGGCCACCGTCAACTGTTCCGCTTCCTCCAAGAGCCCGCGGATGTCGGCAGGCAGCGTCGTCCGCTCGCCGATGACCCGAACACGAACCCCTTCGCGATGCAGCTCTGCGAGGTCGCGGCGGATGAAGAACTTCAGGAGGCGCAGGATCTCACCCACCTCCTCCTGCGGCCGCTTCCAGTTCTCCGAGGAGAAGGCGAACAGCGTGAGATATTCGATGCCGAGCTCGCGCGCCGTGCGCACAGCCTGGCGCACGGCCTCGACCCCGCGCCGATGCCCCATGGTGCGCGGCAGGCCGCGGGCTTTCGCCCAGCGTCCGTTGCCGTCCATGATGATGGCGACATGCCTGGGATGCCGCACCTGATCAGCCATCGTCTCCGTCCGTCCTGAACCCGCCGCCGCCGATTCCGGACAGCCTAGACCTGCATGATTTCCGCTTCCTTCACGGAAAGCGCCTTGTCGATGTCCGAGATCGTATCATCCGTCATCTTCTGGATCTTCTCCGCAATGACGCGGCTGTCGTCTTGGCTCGTATCCCCATCCTTCTCGGACTTCTTCAGCGTGTCCATACCGTCGCGACGAACATGACGTGCCGCAACCCGGGCATTCTCGCCGTAGGTGTGGGCCACCTTCACAAGTTCCTTGCGCCGCTGCTCGTTGAGCTCGGGCAGCGGGATCCGAAGCGTGGTGCCGTCGGTGATCGGATTGAGTCCGAGGCTGCTCTCGCGGATCGCACGCTCCACCGCGCCGACCATGGACTTGTCCCAGACCGAAACGGCCACCATGCGCGGCTCGGGGACCGTGACGTTGGCGACCTGCGTCAACGGCATGGCCGACCCGTAAGCCTGAACCACGATCGGGTCGAGAAGATTGGCCGAGGCGCGGCCGGTGCGCAGGCCTGCGAGGTCGCCCTTGAACGACGTGACAGCCCCATCCATGCGGCGCTTCAGTTCGTTGAGGTCGGGAGCGGCCATTGCGGTTCCTTTCTGCAGGTCAGCGAGTGGGCGGACGGTCAATCGGTAACAATCGTGGAACGTCCGCCGCCGGTCAAAATGCGGGCGAATTCGCCCTTTTCGTGGATCGAGAAGACGACGATCGGAATATGGTTCTCGCGAGCCAGCGCAACAGCCGTCACGTCCATCACGGCAAGACCACGCGACAGGACATCGTCATGCGTCAGCTGCTCGAAACGTGTGGCATCGGGCACGAGCTTCGGGTCGGCGCTGTAGATGCCGTCCACCTGAGTGCCCTTGAACAAGGCCGTCGCGCCCATCTCGGCTGCGCGTAGCGCGGCGGCGGAATCGGTGGTGAAGAACGGATTGCCGGTCCCGCCGGCGAAGATTACGACGCGGCCGGCATTGGCATGGGCCAGCGCGGCACGCTGCGAGAAGCTCTCGCAAAGCTCGGGCATCGCGATTGCGGACAGGATGATCGCGTCCACGCCGAGCTTGGTCAGCGAAGTGCGCAACGCCATCGCGTTTATGACGGTCGCCAGCATGCCCATGTGGTCGCCGGTCACCCGGTCGCCGCCCTTGGAGGCGACGGCGACACCGCGGAAGATGTTTCCTCCGCCGATCACAACGGAGATTTCGACGCCGAGATCGCGGGCTTCGCGGATGTCGGCTGCGATGCGATCGGCGACCGCGACGTCGATCCCGAACCCCTGCCCGCCCATCAGCGCTTCACCGGAAACCTTCAGAAGAACGCGCTGGAAACGGATCGTCATGTCATGTCCTTCGGATGATGCCGGCCTGCGATACAGGAAGGGCGCCCGCTTCTCAAGCGGACGCCCTGCCAGAGCCCCTTGCGGAGCGTAGATGATTAAGGCGCTGCTTACTTCTTGCCGGCAGCGGCCGCGACCTCGGCCGCGAAATCGCTCTGCTCGCGCTCGATGCCCTCGCCGAGCGCGAAGCGCACGAAGCCGACGATCTTGGCCGGAGCACCGAAGTCCTTGGACGCGGCTTCCAGCGCCTTCTCAACGGTCAGGTCGGGGTTGATGACGAAGTTCTGCTTCAGAAGGACGACCTCCTCGTAGAACTTGCGCATGCGTCCCTCGACCATCTTTTCGACGATCGATTCAGACTTGCCGGACTCGCGGGCCTGCTCCGAGAAGATCGCCTTCTCGCGCTCGGCCGTCGCGGGATCGACTTCTGCGTCGGTCAACGCCAGCGGGTTGGTCGCAGCGACATGCATCGCGACCTGACGGCCGAAGGCGGTCAGCGCGGCCTTGTCGCCGGTCGATTCCAGCGCCACGAGAACGCCCAGCTTGCCGAGTCCATCGGCGACCTGGTTGTGGATGTAGGTCGCGACGACGCCTTCCGAGACCGTGAGCTTGGCCGAGCGGCGCAGGTTCATGTTCTCGCCGATCGTGGCGACCGCGTCCTTGATCGTGTCGACGACGCTCTTGCCGGAGTCGGACAGGGTCGCCCCGCCGGCTGCCTCGACCGAACCGTTGGTGCCGAGCGCTGCCTGCGCCACGTTGCGAACGAGCGACTGGAAGGCGTCGTTGCGGGCCACGAAGTCGGTCTCGGAATTGACTTCCACAACGACGGCGGCGTTGTCCGCGCTCGCGACGCCGACGAGGCCCTCGGCCGCCGTGCGGCTCGACTTCTTGTCGGCCTTGGCGATGCCCTTGGCACGCAGCCAGTCGACCGCGGCTTCCATGTCTCCGTTCGTCTCCGCCAGGGCGGTCTTGCAGTCCATCATGCCTGCGCCGGTCTTCTCGCGCAGTTCCTTCACCATCGAAGCGGAGATCGTCATGAATTGGCCTCTATCAAAAAAAGAAACGGCGCACGGCTTCTGCGGGAAGGAGTGCGCCAGTCTTGTGACGGCGCGGTGACGCCGTCACATCGATGGTTTTGAGGAAATCAGGCGGCCGAAGCGGCCTGCTCTTCGGAGGGCGCCGCCTCGAGCTCCTCGAGCGTCTCCTCGACCGGAGCCTCTTCCATGGCGCCGAGATCGACACCCATCGAACCCTGCTGACGGGCGATGCCGTCGACGGCCGAACGGGCGATCAGGTCGCAGTAGAGCGAGATCGCGCGCGCCGCGTCGTCGTTGCCCGGGATCGGGAAGTCGATGCGGGAAGGATCGCAGTTGGAATCGACGATGGCGACGACCGGAATGCCAAGGCGCTTGGCCTCGTCGATGGCGATCGCTTCCTTGTTCGTGTCGATGATGAAGATCATGTCCGGCACGCCGCCCATGTCCTTGATGCCGCCCAGCGCGCGGTCGAGCTTGTCGCGCTCGCGCTGCAGGGTCAGGCGCTCCTTCTTGGTGAAGCCCTGGGCGTCGCCGGCCAGGAGTTCATCCAGCTTGCGCAGGCGCGAGATGGAGTTCGAGATCGTCTTCCAGTTGGTCAGCATGCCGCCGAGCCAACGAGCGTTCACGTAGTACTGGGCCGAGCGGTTGGCGGCGTCGGCGATGATCTCGGAAGCCTGACGCTTCGTACCGACGAACAGCACGCGGCCGCCCTTGGCGACGGTGTCCGACACCGCCTGCAGCGCCCGATGCAGCATCGGCACGGTCTGCGCGAGATCCATGATGTGGATATTGTTGCGCGCGCCGAAGATGAAAGGCGCCATCTTCGGGTTCCAGCGGTGCGTCTGGTGACCGAAGTGGACGCCCGCCTCGAGGAGCTGGCGCATGGAGTAGTCTGGCAGTGCCATGATCGTTTTCCTTAACCGGTTGTGCCTCCACGGAACCAAGCGGCCGACGGCCGCCACCGGAGGGTGAAGGAGAACTCGCGTTCTCCGGATACCCAACTTCCGTGTGTGGAATGTCGGCGCGCATACACCATGTCGGGCGTCGCGGCAAGTCGAACCGGTCGCGCGCCCTACGGCGTCGGGGGGCAGCCGGTCGCGCGATCGTAGTAGTTCAATCGCGCCAGACCGCCTTCCAGGGTGTATTCCCCGAAGTCCAGGTGCAGGCGATCGGTCACCCCGTTCTCGTAAAGACGGTAACGCGTCTCGAAGACCGGCATCCCGTCATCGTCGCTGTCGCTGTTGTAGTAGGATTCGGTGATATTCCAGGAACGCAGGCCCTCCAGCGTCTTGGCGATCTCCGCTTTCTCCGGCGCCTCCCCCGCCTTGGCCGGCAGAATAAGGGACGTCGTCGTCAGGAGCTTGTCCGCGTCGTCGTCGCCGTCGAAGAGCTTCGCCTGAACCACGCGGTCGCCGGCCAGCGCCCGATCGATTAGCTTGGCGGTGTGGCCGAGCGGAAAGACGGAGAGCGGCAAGTCCGTTTCCCGCTGCACCGGCGATTCGAACGTCACCTGCGTGGCGTCGGCGTCGTTGACCGCGACTCCCTCGACCAGCGTCTGCTCGGCCCCGTCCACTAGCGTTCGCGTGCGAAATTCGTATCGCTTTCCGTCGCGCGACTCCTTGGCCAGGGTCTGCTGGTCGGTGACCGTAAGTTCGTCGTCCTCGTGGAAACGCGCGACGAACCGGTAGTCGAGCGACAGCACGTTGCAGGCGTCGGGCTTCAGCTGAAGCGCGATTCGTCCGTCGACGCTGTTGAAGTCCGAAGTCTGTGAAGAAAGTGAGAGGTCGTAGACGGCCTCGTGCGGCTGCAGGTCCGCCGCGCGCGCGTCGACGCACATCGTCAGGGCGATAGCCGTCGCCGACAGGGCCAAGCCATATTGCTTCAAAGCGCGTGCGTCCCATCATGAAGCCGTCGGTTCGACGATCGAACCCGCGGATAAAACCTGATAGCCGTGTGCGGCGCAAATTCCCATTCGGAGTGGACCATGACCGAATCGATTTCTGAGCGTCTTGCGGCAGCAGGCGTCACGGTGCCCGATGCCGCCGCGCCGGTTGCCAACTACGTCGCCTCGATCCGCTTCGGCACGCTGCTTCAGACGTCGGGCCAGCTGCCGATGGAGGGTGGAAAGGTCGCGGTGACGGGTAAGCTCGGCGGCAACGTCTCGGTCGAAGAGGGTCAACGTGCCGCACGCCTTTGCGCCATCAACATTCTGGCACAGGCCAAGGCCGCGCTCGGCGATCTCGAAAAGATCGGCCGTCTTCTGAAGCTCACGATCTTCGTCGCGAGCACCTCCGATTTCACCGAGCAGCACAAGGTCGCCAACGGCGCATCCGACTTCCTGGCCGACGTGCTCGGCGAACGAGGCCGTCATGCCCGCTCGGCGGTGGGCGTGCCCTCGCTGCCGCTCGATGCGGCCGTGGAGATCGAGGCGCTGTTCGAGGTCGCCTGAGACCATGGCAGGCGCATCGTCCGACCTCGGCTGGCTGACGGCCCAGCCCATCGCCCACCGCGGACTGCACGATCGCGCCCGCGGCATTCCCGAAAACTCGATGGCCGCGTTCCGCGCGGCGATCGAGAACGGATACGCCATCGAGTGCGACATTCATCGAACGAGCGACGGCGTGCCCGTCGTCTTTCACGACCACGACCTCCTCCGCCTGACCGGCGAGGCGGGCACGATCGACACGCTGACCGCGGCTGACGTTCGCGACCTTCGCATCCTCGGCACTCCGGAAGCGCCCCCGACACTCGCTGCGCTTCTGGAACTCGTGAACGGCCAGGTGCCGATCGTGGTCGAAGCCAAGGGCATCGATGCCAGTGCCGATGCCGGTTTCATGACCGATGTCGCGGGGGTGCTAGACGCCTATCGAGGTCCGCTGGCGCTGATGTCCTTCGACGAATGGCTGCTCGATCAGACGGGCGACCTCGACCTGCCGGTAGGCCTCACCGCCGAGGGAACCCGGCCGGACGTCTTGGAGCGACATCGTGTCGTCTTCGAGCGACGCTGCGCCTTCGTGTCCTATAACGTCCACCATCTTCCCAACGCATTCGTTGCGTGGGTGAGAGAGGTACGGCGCGCGCCGGTCATCAGTTGGACCGTACGCACGCCGGCCGATGTGGAACACAGCCGGGCCTATGCCGACCAGATGACGTTCGAGGCGTTCATCCCCTAGACGGTCGAAGGCTCGCAAACGCAGGATGATCGGCATGAGCGGTGAACCTTCCGGCAATGACGGGGCGGACTTCACCGTGCGGGTTGTGGAGGACTTGTCGGCCATCGCCGCAACCGATTGGGACGCGCTCGCCGATCCCATCGTCCACGTGGGCGCCCTGCCCCATCCGTTCACCCGCCACGCCTTCCTCGTGTCGCTCGAGGAGGCCGGCTGCGTCGGCGGGCGCTCGGGCTGGTTGCCGCAGCATCTCCTTCTCGAGGACGCAGCGGGACGGCTTCTTGCCTCGGTGCCGGCCTACCTCAAGGGCCACAGCCAGGGCGAGTACGTGTTCGATCATGCCTGGGCCGACGCGTTCGAGCGCGCCGGCGGGCGCTACTATCCGAAGCTCCAGGTCAGCGTGCCCTTCACGCCCGTCACCGGTCCCCGCCTCCTTGTGGGCGACCAACCGGGTGCAGATGTCCGCCGTGCTGCCATGGTTTCCGCGATCGCGGCCTACGTCAGGCAGACGGGCGTCTCCTCGGCCCACGCGACCTTTTTGGACGAGGCGGACCTCGACCCCATGCTCGAGGCGGGCTTCCTGCACCGGACGGACCAGCAGTTCCATTTCGTCAACCGCGGATACGCGACCTACGACGACTTTCTGGAAACGCTGGCCTCACGCAAGCGCAAGGCGCTGCGCAAGGAACGACGCGAAGCGCTCGCGGCCGGCATCACGATCGAGCGCCTTTCCGGCTCCGACATCAGCGAAGAGGCCTGGGATGCCTTCTTTGCTTTCTACATGGACACAGGCAGCCGCAAATGGGGCCGCCCCTATCTCAACCGCGCCTTCTTCCGTCTCATCGCCGCGCGAATGCCCGAGGCGATCGTTCTCGTGATGGCCCGCCGCGAGGGCCGCTACATCGCCGGCGCGCTGAACTTCGTCGGCGGCGATCGGATCTTCGGACGCTACTGGGGTTGCGTCGAGGACCACCCGTTTCTGCATTTCGAGGTCTGCTACCACCAGGCCATCGACTACGCGATCGAGCACAAGCTTTCGATCGTCGAGGCGGGCGCTCAAGGCGAGCACAAGCTGGCACGGGGCTACGAGCCCGTCATCACACATTCGGCGCATGAAGTGGCGCATTCCGGCCTCCGTTCAGCCATCGAGGATTACCTCGAACGCGAACGGGCCCATGTTCTCATGGCCCAGCCTGAACTCGCCGCCGCAACGCCATTCCGGAAAGGCGATCTCGAGTAGACGCGCTGGTGACAACTACATAGGCCGGCGCTTCGCCAGCCGGGAACCCTGACGAGAGGACACGCATGAGCGGCTACGACGACGGCAACATCTTCGCCAAGATCCTTCGCAGCGAAATCCCCGCGACGAGGATCTTCGAAACCGACGATTTCGTAGCGATCATGGATGTGATGCCGCAATCGAAGGGCCACTGCCTGCTGCTTCCGAAGGTCCCTTCGCGCAACATTCTCGACGCCGACGACGCGATGCTGTCGAAGGCTCTGCCGGAACTCGCGCGCCTCGCCCGCGCCGCCAAGGCCGCTTTCGGCGCGGACGGCGTGACGATCAGCCAGTTCAACGAGGCAGCAGGCGGACAGACGGTGTTCCACCTGCACTTCCACGTCATCCCGCGTTACGAAGGCGTGGAACTACAGCGTCACGCGGGCGGCATGGCCGATCCGGCGGAGTTGCGCGATCAGGCGAACGCCATCCGGGCGCAACTGGCCTGACGTTCAGATGATCCCGAGCGTCCAGGGCAGGCCGAGGAGTACGATCTCCGCGAAGAGGATCGCCACCAAGGTCTTCCGTCCCAGCCAGTAATAGGCTGCGAACCCGATCACCAGCGCTGCCACCCGGATCCACAGCGGGATCGCGTCCAGCGACCCGCCGGGAGCCAGGACGAGGCGGCCGATCACGGCCGCCACGAGCGAGGTCGCGATCGTGCGCGCCAATGCGACGGCGGGTGAGCGCTCGTTCAGTCGGCCGGCCGACAGGACGCCGAGCCAGCGCCAAATGTCGGTGGGAAGCCAGCCCGCCAGGAGAATGAAAACGTAGGGCCACCAGACGGCGTCGACCCCGTGGTAGCCCATCCCCATCATTGGTCTGCCTCGCGAACCGTCCTGAGCCGGCCGATCAGGAACGCCGCGACGCCGCCAACCACGCCTGCGACCAGAATGTCGAACTCGGGCGTAAGCCAGTGGGCCAACGGGATCGCCAGGAGCCCGGTCAGGAGGGCGAGCCGCCCGGAAAACTCGCGCGCCGAGCCGTAGAGCGACGTCAGGAAGTAGACGGGCGTGAAGAAGGCGAGAGCGCCCGTGGCGAGCGCCGGCAGTTGTCCCATCAGGTTGAAGGCAAAGGCGACGGCGGCGGTGTTGACGGCCGTCAAGGTTATCGCGAACCCGCCGAAGAAATGCGTGCGATGCCGGCGTGGTACGCTCGGCAGTCGGTCCAGCGCAACGACCCAGGCCGTGACCGCAACGAAGTGCGACAGGAAGAGAAGCGTCGAGCGACGCGTTCCTGGTCCCCGGAGATCGGGCAGCAGCGCAATCACCATCGGCATCATGCGCAACGACGACAGGGCAACCGCGAGAGCCGTCGCCGCCAGCGACAGGCCGGCCGTTACCGACCCCAGCAGGATGAGGTTCGCCGGCAGCGCCCAGATCGTCGCCACCATGAACGTCGCTTGCGTCCACGTCACCCCAGCCTCACGCGCGAGGCCCGCAAAACCCAAATGCGCGACGACGAGGATCAGTGCCGGGGCGCTGATGACCTGCCGCATGCCCAAGAGGATCCATTTGCCGGCTGGATCGGGTGCCGCCCCGGCCTGATCGGTCATCGGTCTGCGATCCCGCCCATGATTCGCACAAAGAAAAAGGCCGCTCTCGCGAGCGGCCCCTTCTAGATCATTCGGCGGTCTTGCGGGGAACTTTGGGAACCGTTCCCGCCCGCTTTTCCGCCTTCTCGCGGGCGGCCGGCTCCCTTGCGGCCGGCTCGGGATCGTCGTCCTCCGGCGCATCGTCCTCGTCGAAGGAGGTCGCCTCGTCGAGTTCCTCACCGTCCGGCCCGACGCGGACCTTGCCACGCGCCTCGTCCGCCTTGCGCGGCTTGGCGTAGCTCTCCTCGGGAATGGACTCGAGGTGGAGCTTGCGACCATCCTCCCCGTCGACCACCGTCACCTTGACTGTACCGCCGCGCTTGAGCTTGCCGAACAGGACCTCGTCGGCCAGCGGCTTCTTGACGTATTCCTGGATCACCCGGCCAAGCGGACGTGCGCCCATGTATTCGTCGTAGCCCTTGTCCGCGAGCCAGGCGATCGCCTCCTGATCGAGATCGAACGTCACGCCGCGCTCAGAGAGCTGGGCTTCGAGCTGCATCACGAACTTCTGCACGACCTCGTGGATCACCGGCGTCGGCAGGGCGCCGAACGGAATGATCGCATCGAGACGATTGCGGAACTCCGGCGTGAACAGGCGATTGATCGCCTCCACGTCGTCGCCCGTGCGCCGCGACGAGCCGAAGCCGATCGCCGCCCGCTGCGCCTCGGAGGCACCGGCATTCGTGGTCATGATCAGGATCACGTTGCGGAAGTCGATCCGCTTGCCGTTGTGATCCGTCAGCTTCCCGTGGTCCATCACCTGCAGGAGGATGTTGAACAGGTCCGGATGCGCCTTCTCGATCTCGTCGAGCAGAAGCACGCAGTGCGGGTGCTGGTCGACACCGTCGGTCAGCAAACCACCCTGATCGAAGCCGACATAGCCCGGAGGCGCGCCGATCAGCCGCGAGACCGTATGCCGCTCCATGTACTCCGACATGTCGAAGCGCAGGAGTTCGATGCCGAGCGCCGAGGCGAGCTGCTTGGCCACCTCGGTCTTGCCGACGCCCGTCGGACCCGAGAACAGGTAGGAGCCGATCGGCTTCTCCGGCTCGCGAAGGCCCGCACGGGCGAGCTTGATCGCCGTCGTCAGGTTCTCGATCGCGGCATCCTGGCCGTAGACCACGCGCTTCAGCTGCTCGGAGAGGTTCGACAGGACCTCCTCGTCGTCCTTCGATACGGATTTCGGCGGAATGCGGGCCATCGTGGCGACGGTCGCCTCGATCTCCTTCACGCCGATGCTCTTCTTCCGCTTGGCCTCGGGCAGCAGCATCTGCGACGCGCCCGTCTCATCGATCACGTCGATCGCCTTGTCGGGCAGCTTGCGGTCGTTGATGTAGCGCGCCGACAGCTCGACCGCCGACTTGATCGCGTCGTTGGAGAACTTCACGTGGTGGAAGTCCTCGAAATAGGGCTTGAGGCCCTTCAGGATCGCGATCGCGTCCTCGATGGTCGGCTCCGCCACATCGATCTTCTGGAAGCGACGGACGAGCGCCCGATCCTTCTCGAAGAACTGGCGGTATTCCTTGTAGGTCGTCGATCCGATGCAGCGGATCGCACCCGACGACAGCGCGGGCTTGAGGAGGTTCGAGGCGTCCATCGCGCCGCCGGAGGTGGCGCCGGCGCCGATCACCGTGTGGATCTCGTCGATGAAGAGGACCGCGCCTGGATATTCCTCGAGCTCCTTGACGACCTGCTTCAGGCGTTCCTCGAAATCGCCGCGATAACGCGTGCCAGCCAGAAGCGTGCCCATGTCGAGCGAGAAGATCGTTGCGTCGGCCAGCACTTCCGGCACGTCGCCTTCCACGATCCGCTTGGCTAGGCCTTCGGCGATCGCCGTCTTGCCGACGCCCGGATCACCCACGTAGAGCGGGTTGTTCTTGGAGCGGCGGCACAGGACCTGGATCGTCCTGTTGATCTCGCTGGCGCGCCCGATCAACGGATCGATCCGGCCTGTCTTGGCCTTCTCGTTGAGATTGACGCAATACGCCGTCAATGCGTCCTGAGCCGTCTTGCGGCGTCCTTCCTCTTCGTTGCCCATGACCGACTGCTCGTCCTCCGCCCCGCGCACGGTGCGGCTTTCGGACGCCCCGGGTCGCTTCGAGATTCCATGGGAAATGAAGTTCACGGCGTCGTAGCGGGTCATCTCCTGCTCCTGCAGGAAGAAGGCCGCATGGCTCTCGCGTTCGGCGAAGATCGCGACGAGGACGTTGGCCCCCGTCACTTCCTCACGGCCGGACGACTGGACATGGATCACCGCGCGTTGGATCACCCGATGGAATCCTGCGGTCGGCTTGGAATCCTCGTCGTGCCCCGTCACGAGGTTGGCGAGTTCGGTGTCGATATACTCCGTCAGCGACGAACGCAGGACGTCGATGTCGACGCTGCACCCCCGCATGACCGCGGAGGCATCCTTGTCTTCGAGCAGCGCCAGGAGCAGGTGCTCAAGCGTCGCGAATTCCTGGTGCCGTTCGTTGGCGAAGGTGAGCGCCTGATGGAGCGATTTCTCCAGGCTTTGCGAAAATGTCGGCAAGCTTCACCTCAATTCTTTTCCATCACGCACTGAAGCGGATGCTGGTGCTGGCGTGCGAAATCCATCACTTGGGTCACCTTCGTCTCGGCCACTTCGTAGGTGTAGACCCCGCACTCTCCCACTCCGTGCTGATGCACGTGGAGCATGATGCGCGTGGCCGCCTCCCGGTCCTTCTGGAAGAAGCGTTCGAGGACGTGGATGACGAACTCCATCGGCGTGTAATCGTCGTTCAGAAGCAGGACCCTGTAAAGGCTCGGCTTCTTCGTCTTGGGCTTGGTCCGGGTGATCACGGAGGTTCCGCGATCAGGCCCGTTCGGACGCTCGTCGTCCTGCCCCTGCGACCGGATCGCCAAGGTTCGGCCGCCATGCGGGGCCGCCCGTTCGTTCAAGGAGTTCACGTTCGCCATCGCTCGATATGTATGTGCGCGGATCGACAATTTAAGACGCCTTCCCGATGCGGCAAAATTTCGTCCCTCCACCATCGTCGGCTGCGGGAGGACGAGGGGCGCCGATCCTGAATCGCCCCCTTGCGGACCCCACATAGTTACTCGGATCGGAGAGGGCGCAACAAAAAAGGCCCGGCTGCGGAGCCGGGCCTTTTCCGACGCGCCCCGTGGGGCGGTCCGAACGGTCGTGGTCGATCAGTTCGTCTGGTTCGCCACGTTCTGGGCGAACTGCTGGTTCTGCTGGACCGAGCTCTCGAGCGGGCGATAGGCCTCGCGCGCGATCTCCTGGTAGATCTCGCCCATCTTCGTGGCCTGCGACATCCAGGCCTCGTAGGCCGAGCGGGCGTACTCGGACTGAAGCTCGATCGCCTTGTCGAGCGTGCGCACCTGCGCAAGGCGCTCGAACATCTGCGCCGACTGCTCGACCGACTTCTTGGTGAACTCGGTGGTCTCGGTCGCGATCTGCTGGAAGCCCTTGGTCACCGCCGACATCGAACGGAGGGCGTTGTCCATGTTGTCCTTACCAACCTTGTTGGCTTCAACGTATGCGTTCATCGAACTCTCCCGTGAATGGTTTGGCGACGACAGGCAGCGACCTTCTTCGTCTGTCCCCACCATATATTGCACTGCACAATAACATGCAAGTCGGTGCTGCACTGCGTCAGATTCGCGCGTTCGGGACTGTCGATCACGAAAATTCGAGACAATCGCCACAACTCGATCACAAGGTTCCGGCAACCATAAACGGATTGGTAAGACCGCCCTGCGTATCTTTCCCTCAAGAAGAGATCGCGAAGACACAGTCTTGGGACCCGGACCGGCGCGCCCGCGCCGCGACCGGGGGCAGCATCTCGACACACGAACACGAGAGTGCCGCCCATGCCGCTGACCTTGTCGACGATCACCGCCGCAGCGAAGCGCCTCTCGAGTTGCCTGATGGCTGCCGCCTTGGTCGGTGGCGTTGTGATGGTCGCCACCTCCGCGTCGGCGCAGGAGTCCCCCGAGCGCTACTCGGCGTTCGTGATCGACGCCAACAACGGCAAGGTTCTCTTTTCGCGCAACGCCGACGACCGCCGTTACCCGGCCTCGCTGACCAAGATGATGACGCTCTACATGCTGTTCGACGCATTGGAGAGCGGTCGCGCGACCCTGTCGACGCCGATGAAGGTGTCGGCCTACGCGGCGGCGCGTCCGCCTTCGAAACTCGGCGTGAAGAGCGGCTCGACCATTTCGGTCGAGGAAGGCATATTCGGTCTCGTGACGCGCTCGGCCAACGACGCTGCGGTGGTCATCGGGGAGTTCCTGGGTGGCACGGAAAGCCGCTTCGCCGAGATGATGACCGCGAAGGCCCGCAAGCTCGGCATGTCGCGGACCAACTTCGAAAACGCCAATGGCCTGCCCAACGACGCACAGATGACCACGGCGCGTGACATGGCCACGCTCGGCATCGCGCTTCGCGAGCATTTCCCGCAGTATTACAAGTACTTCAGCACGCGCAGCTTCAAGTTCCGCGGCCAGACGATCGGCAATCACAACCGACTGCTCGGCCGTGTCGAAGGCGTCGACGGCATTAAGACCGGCTACATCAACAAGTCGGGCTTCAACCTCGTGACCTCGGTGGTTCGCGGCGATCGCAAGCTCGTTGCAGTCGTGATGGGCGGCCGCACGGCGCGCTCGCGCGACGACCATATGGCCGAACTGGTGAAGCAGTATCTGCCGCAGACCAGCACGCGCAGCTCGAGTGCCCTGATCGCCGCCTACAGCCCCAGCGCCCGCGGGCCGTCGGTCGCCCCGCACTCCGAGACCGTGTTGGCCGCTGCCTTGCCGAGCGCCGTTCCGGTTCCGACCCGCCGGGCGTCCAGCATCAACCAGCGTGTCGCCGAAGCCTACGGCTCGAACGCGACAGGTGCCATGAATGCGATCACGGCTTCGAGCCGACGCCCGGTGGTGGGTCGCGACGCCATCCGCGAAGCGCTCGAGGCCAACGACCGCGCCGCACCCGCCGTCGCCACGGCCCTCGCGGCGCCGATGCCTCGCGCCTCGATCCCGAACGTGGTGACGCAGGCCTCGGCCGCCGCTTCGACGATGCCCTCCAGCGGCCCGGCTTCCGGATGGGTCGTTCAGATCGCGGCCACCCCCGCGGAGGCGACCGCCTACGACATCCTTTCCGAAGCCAAGCAGCGCGCGGGTTCGGCGTTGATGGGCGCCCAGGCCTTCACGCAGGCGGTGGCCAGCGGTTCGCAGACCCTCTACCGCGCCCGCTTCTCCGGCTTCGCGGACAAGGCCGCGGCGAACGCCGCCTGCGACGCGCTCAAGAGCAAGGCCTACGCCTGCTACGCCATCGCGGCGAACTGATCCGCCCGCCTTTCTGAACCGACATCACTGCCGTCCGCGCGGAGCCTCCGGCTCCGAACGGCTCCCCCTTGCCTGTCGATATCTTGAGCGTAACCGAGGTTCTCATGTCGTTCGAAACCGAAAGCGCCCTCCTGCCGAAGGCCGAGCAGAAGTCCACCGTGATCGGTCTGCACCCGTTGCAGCAGGCTGCATCGCGGATCTCGGAATACCGCGACGGTCGTTCACGCCTGCGCGCCAAGGATCTGGTCGGCATGCTTCTGTGCCACGGTGCCCGCGCCTGGCGCGCGTCCCAGCCCCGTGCCGAAACCCGTCTCGCCGTCCGGTCGGCATCCGGTCAGCCGGCCGTCCGCCTCACCTTCGGGCGCTGAACGCCGATCAAAGAAGGCCGAGCTCGGCCAGCTCTCGACGAAGGGTGGAAGGGAGTTCCGATAGATCCGCCCCCTCGCCCAAATCCGCCGGCGCATCGTCGACCGTCAGGTAGCGCCATCCTTGGAAGGGGCGCCGGGGCAGTGGCCAGGTTCGAATGAACTCCGGCTTGAGGACGATCCGGCAGCGCTCGATCCCGTCCTCCGTACGAATTGCATCGAACCGCAGGATCGGCTGGCGGACCTGCACCTGCCCCTTGATCACCCAGAACAGCGAGCCGGCACCCACCATCTCTTCGGCTCGCTTGGGCATCACCCGCGTGACATGCGTCTGCTCGCTGTTCGGACTGACGGAGAGGCGGGCGTGGACATGCGCCTCTAGGTCTTCGACGCTGTCGACACCCACGCAAAGCTTGATCATATGAAGCGGCATGCGGAGGTGTTTGCTCGCGTGGTCGGACGACGTCAAGGCGACGTCCGCCTTCCGGGTCTGCGACTGGGCACCTGCGCCATCTTGTCCCTCCACTGACGCGAGCCGACATGCGCATCGATGAGATCTTCGATCTGCCAGACCTCCTCGCCTTCGTCGCATTCCTCGGCGGTTGGGTCGCCTATACGTTCGTCGTCGAGGCGCCCGTCTTCGCGCGGCACGGTCTCAGCCGGCTGATGAATGCGCAGCGCGAAGTCTGGATGCGCACGCTGCTCAAGCGGGATCTCCGGATGATCGACACGGCCATCATGTCGGGCCTGCAGCAGGGTACGGGCTTTTTCGCCTCGGCGTGCATCTTCGCGATCGGCGGTTGCTTCGCCCTGATCGGCTCGGCCGAACAGATCGCGCTGATCGTCACCGATCTTCCGCTCGAAGGCAGCTTCGATCGCGGACTGGTGGAAGCCAAGCTCCTCGGACTCATCACGATCTTCGCCTTCGCGTTCTTCAAGTTCGGCTGGTCGTACCGCCTATTCAACTACTGCTCGATCCTGATCGGTGCGATTCCGATGCGGCAGGAGGCCGATGCCGACCCGCAGGCGGCCGAAGCGGCCGTGGGTCGCGCCTTGGCCATGAACCGCATCGCCGCCCGACACTTCAACGCTGGGCTGCGTGGCATCTTTTTCGGACTGGCCTATCTCGGCTGGTTCGTCGGCCCCATGGTGCTGGTCGGGACGACGGTTCTCGTCATCCTGATCCTCGGGCACCGTCAGTTTTTCTCCGACGCCAACGTCTCGCTGAGGAGCCCGTGATGCCGGACGTACCGAACCAGGAAACCCTGCGCGCAGAGATCCTGCGGATGGCGCACAAGCGCGGCATCGGCAAGACGGTCTGCCCGTCGGAGGTTGCGAGAAGTCTCGGCGGTTCCGACGAGAAGGTCTGGCGTCTGCTGATGCAGCCGATCCGTCGCGCGGCGATCACGCTGTCGGACGAAGGCCGGGTCGTGATCAAGCGTAAGGGCCGCCCGGTCGCGCCGGCCGATCTCAAGGGGATCTACCGTCTGTCCCTGCCCGACGACGCCTGAGGTTCAGGCGCGGGGTGCGGGAAACAAGGCGTCGGTCTTGCCGGTGAAGCGGTACACGGCCAGCCCGAGGTACTCGCGGATCGCGAAATGCACCTTCTCGAGATTACGCACCGTCGCCGTCGAGGGCCAGTAGATCGCGCTTCCGGAGGGCGTCTGGTAGTCGGTTGGGTAGGGCAGCACGTCGAAGGCGGCGACGCGGAAGCACCCGACGGAGCGCGGCATATGCGCAGCCGATGTCACCAGCAGCCAGGTCTCGCCGGGTTTTGGTTGGGCGATCTCGCGGGTGAAGATCGCGTTCTCGGTCGTATTGCGGGAGCGATCCTCCAGTTCCAACCGCTCCGGTGGTAGGCCGAGCGCGGCGAACAGCGTCTGCGCCATCGACGACTCCGTGATGTCCTCCGTCAACATCGCCGCAGCGCCGCCACTGAAGACGACCCGCGCGTTCGGAAACTGGCGCGCGAGCGCCATGGTAGTCGTGATCCGATCGGCCGCGTCGTTCAGTTCCATCTCGCCGCGCGTGCGGCCGATACGCGTATCGAACGAGCCGCCCAGCACGACGATACCGGCGACGTCCGAGGGGAGCTGCGGTTTCGGAAAGCGGTTTTCCAACACGCTCAGCATCAGAAGACCGAGAGGCGTCAGGCTGACTACGGCCAGAACGAAGAGGGACGTGCCAACGAGGCCGAGCCCGAGCCGCGGCATCTTCAGAAGGATGGCCAGGATGCCCGCCGCGCCGATCAGGAGGATGATCACGAGCGGCTGGACGAGGTACCAGAGAACCTTGGACGCGGCGAAGAACATGAGGCGGAACGTCTCGATGGGGGCGCCGCAGCTCGAATGATTCGCGGCATGGTAGAGGGCTCGGCGTCAGCGGTCGTCCCATTGGGGCGCGAAGGCCGGGTCGACCAGACGGTGGCGGCTTCGCGACATCTCGTGGAGGCGCTGACGGTCCTCGTCCTGAAGCTCGAAGTCGAACACGTCAAGGTTCTCGGCCAGTCGCGCGGGATTGGAGGTCCGAGGAATGGCGCCGACATGCGGCTGCTCGACCTCCCAGCGTAGGACGATCTGCGCCGGGGTACGCCCGTAGCGTTCCGCCATGTCGACGACGACGGGATCGGCGAGGAGATCCTTGCCCTGGCCGATGGGCGAATAGGCGATCATTGCCATCCCCAGGCGCTCGCAGGCGGATCGGACCTTCTCCTGCGACAAGCGCGGATGGTACTCGACCTGGTTGCAGACGAGCGGATGCCGGGTCAGGCGGCTCGCTTCCTTCAGCAGTTCCGAAGGAAAATTCGCGACGCCGATGTGATGCGTGAGACCCTCATCGCGCGCCCAATTCAGCGCCTCGATCGTGCCCCCGAGCGGAATGGAGGCGTTGGGCCAGTGGATCAGGAGGAGATCCACCGTGCCGATGTCCAGCGCCTGAACGGCTGCTTCAGCCGACCGGGCAAAATCTGCGGGCGCAAGATCATCGGTCCACACCTTCGTGGTGACGAAGATGTCATCGCGCGCGATCCCGCTCGCCCGCACGCCCTGCCCCACCTCAGCCTCGTTGCCGTACATGCGGGCGGTGTCGATATGGCGGTAACCGATCCCGATGGCTTCGCTGACCAGGCGAACGCAGGTCTCGCCTTCCAGACGGTAGGTTCCCAATCCAATGGCGGGAATTCGGGCACCGTTGGCTTCGATGATCTTCATGGCGTCGATCCCGTCCCGCGCGATAACTTGCCGTGACGGCACTGGTCGCCATCGCATGGGGTTTCAGATAGGCGGGATGCCGTTCGGACCAGGGGACTTCACCGATGAGCGCAACGAATGCCGGTCGCTTCGGCTCTCGGATCGAAGTGTTGGACATCGCACGCGGCGTCGCGCTTCTGTCGATGCTCGTCTACCACTTCACCTGGGACCTGGAATTTTTCGGGTATCTGCCGCCCGGCTACGCGCAGGTTGGTGGATGGCGGCTATTCGCCCGTTCAATCGCAATCAGCTTCCTGTTCCTCGTCGGCGTCGGACTGTTCCTGGCTCATCGCAACGGAGTCCGCTGGCCATCTTTCCGGAAGCGCCTCGGACAGATCGTGGCGGGCGCCGCCGTCATATCGCTGGCGACCTACCTGTTCACGCCGGAGACCTTCGTGTTCTTCGGCATTCTCCACCTGATCGCCGTCGCCAGTGTCCTTGGCCTAGCGCCGATTCGCCTGCCCTTTCTCCTCAACCTTGCGCTGGCGGCGCTGCTGATCGCCTTGCCGCTGTTCGTCTCGACGCCACTGACCGATCCGCGCTCGCTCGCTTGGCTGGGACTGTCGGCCCGGCCGCCGATCTCCAACGACTTCGTGCCGCTGGTACCCTGGCTGGCACCCGTCTTGATCGGCATCGCGGTGGCGCAGATCGCCGAACGGTTCGATCTATGGGCGCGTCTGCGCCGATGGAACGGCCGATTCGGCCCTGCGCGACACCTCGGCGTCCTCGGCCAGCACTCGCTTCTGTTCTATCTCGTTCACCAGCCTGTTTCGATCGGGCTCGTGGCAGCGTTCGCCTATTTCGTGCCGCCGGACCAAACCGCGGCCTTCGATCAGAGCTGCACCCAGACCTGCACCGACTCGCGCGACGAAGGCTTCTGCCAGCGCTACTGCGGCTGTGTGCGGGGTGAGCTGGAAAACCAAGATCTTCTCGCGACCCTCCTGGCCGGCCGTCTCGACGAGGCGCAGCAGCGGACGGTGCGGCAGACGGTCGATCAGTGTTCGTTTTCGTCGGAGCCCTGAAGCGATCAGCTGTTCGGCGATATGCCGAGTTCGGCCATGCGCGTGAGGCAGGCCTCTTCCGCCTGGTCGAGTTCGGACAGCAGATCCTCGATATCCCGGCGCTTCTGTTCGAGCTCGGCGCGTCGCTCGCCGACGCGTCGGATGATGGTGCGCAACTGCCCCGCCTCGCCCGGTGGGGTACGGTACATGCCCATGATCTCGCGGATCTCGGCGATGGAGAAACCGAGACGCTTGCCGCGTAGGATGATCTTCAGGAGCTGGCGGTCCGAATGCCGGAAAAGCCGGGTGCGACCACGTCGAATCGGGGAGATCAGCCCTTCGTCTTCGTAAAACCGGATCGTTCGCGTGGAGATGTCAAACTCCCGCGTCAATTCCGTGATGGTGTAGTAGTCGCGCATCCGATCGGCCCCCGTCGAAGAAGCGTCACAAACCAGATTGACGTAAAAGTCAAATCCACGACAGTATGGCATACACCATCAATCGGCGTATGCAGACCACACCTGAAGTATAAGGGAAGTAAGCAAGGCTGGTGCGGTCGAGAAGACTCGAACTTCCACGGGTTGCCCCACAGCGACCTCAACGCTGCGCGTCTACCAATTCCGCCACGACCGCACGCCGTGTTCCGATCCGGAGATCGGCCCGGTCTCTCTCGACCGGTGGCGGCGATGTAACAAACGCTCCGGGGGCACACAAGCCTTTTCGCGGCGCCGCCCGTATTCTTTTTTCATGACAAGCCGCCCGAACGCGAATGCCCTTTGCGCGCGGGCATGCGCAGCGCTATCTCAGCCCCATGGACAACCCCACTCCGCGCGCGGCGCTCGATATCGGTAGCTTCCATCCGGAGGCGGGCAGCCCGCCGGTGGAGTGGGTCGTGATCGAAGGCACGATCGACTATCCGGCAGCCGTCGCGCTCATGGAAGATCGCGCGGAACGCGTCGCCGGCGGGACGGCGCCGGAAGCCGTGTTCCTCGTCGAGCATCCGCCCCTCTACACAAGCGGCACGAGCGCTCACGCCGACGACCTCCTCGATGCCAGGCGATTCCCGGTGTTCCGCTCCGGGCGCGGCGGCGAATTCACCTACCATGGGCCGGGCCAGCGGGTGGCCTATGTGGTTCTCGACCTGAAGCGCCGGCGTCAGGACATTCGGGCCTTCGTCGCGGCCCTGGAGGAATGGGTCATCTCCACCTTGGCGACGTTCCAGATCCGCGGCGAACGGCGCGAGGACCGCGTCGGCGTGTGGGTTCGGCGGCCCGAGCGCGCGCCGCTCCCCGACGGCGCGATGGCCGAGGACAAGATCGCCGCCATCGGCATCCGCGTACGCAAGTGGGTGACGTTCCACGGCATCAGCCTGAACGTCGATCCCGACCTCTCTCATTTCGACGGGATCGTGCCCTGCGGCATCCGCGGCTACGGGGTGACGAGCCTCCTCGATCTCGGCATCGTGGTGTCGATGCCGGAGGTGGACGGTGCCTTGCGCGCCCGATTCGACGAGATCTTCGGTCCGTCCATCCGAGCGGCTGAGGCCAAGGCATGACCGGCACCCGCGTCATCGTCGATGCCGACGCCTGCCCGGTGAAAGACGAGGTCCTGGACGTCGCCGGGCGTCACGGTGCAGGCGTGGTCCTGGTGTCCAATGGCGGCATGCGCCCTTCGCGGTATCCCGGCGCACGAATCGTCAGCGTGTCGGACGGTTTCGACGCCGCGGACGACTGGATCGTTGAGGAGACAACGTCCGCGGATGTGGTGGTGACAGCCGACATCCCGCTGGCCTCGCGTGCCTTGGAAAAGGGCGCGGCCGTGCTCGGACCTGACGGCCGGCCCTTCACCGCCGCCAATATCGGTGCCGCGCTGTCGTTCCGTTCGTTCAACCAGCACTTACGCGAAAGCGGCACGTCGAGCACCTACAACAAGCCCTTCGCTCCGGCCGACCGGTCCCGCTTTCGTCAGGAATTGGACCGCGCCCTCCGGCGCGCCATGGTCGCGTCGTAATGCGTCCGGAAAGCCGTTCCGGACGTAGCTCGATCCAAATCATTTGGGTGGACGGGACATGAAGCTTCTAGCCGATCGCGACGGCCCCCTGGTCTACCGCCAGCGGTTCGCCACGCGCCTCACCCATTGGGTCTGGGTCGTGTGCCTCTTCTTCCTGCTCCTTTCCGGACTGCAGATCTTCATGGCTCGGCCGGACCTGTATCTCGGCCAGCAGTCCGGTTTCGACTTCGAGAACCGCGTGCTGAGCATCGGCGCGGCCTTCGACGAGGGCGAGCTCGAGGGCGTGACCACCGTTTTCGGCCGCAGCTTCGACACGACCGGCACGCTCGGCGTCATCGCGGATGCCAACGGCAACTTTCAACCGCAGACCTTCCCCGGCTGGCTGACGATCCCTTCCTACCGCGATCTCGCGACCGGTCGCGTCGTCCACTTCTTCTTCGCGTGGCTCCTCGTGGGAACGCTTGTGGTGTGGCTCGCGGCCAGCCTTCTCAACCGCCACATGACGCATGACATCCTGCCGCGCGGACGCGATCTGGTTGCTCTGCCGCAGGATGTCGCCGATCATGCCCGCCTGCGCTTTCACCATCAGCAGCGCTACGGTCCGCTGCAGAAGCTCTCCTATTTCGCGATCCTCATCGTGGTTCTGCCGTTGATGGTGGCGACGGGCCTGACCATGTCGCCCGGCGTCAACGCCTTCGCGCCGTGGATGCTGGACCTATTCGGGGGCCGGCAGACGGCGCGGACGCTGCATTTCGGACTGATGCTGGTGCTGGTTTCGTTCGTGATCCTGCATATCGCGATGGTCCTCCTGGCCGGTCCGTTCAACGAAATGCGCTCCATGATCACCGGGTGGATGCGCATCGACGGCGAGGAAGACGCGCGATGAAGGGAGCACTCGATCGGCGCCGTTTTCTCGGCGGCCTTGCAGCGGCCTCCACCCTGCCCTTGTCCGGATGCTTCGATCCGCTGGTCGCCAATGATTCCGGCGTGCGCGACGTGCTGGAGAAAGCGAACGCGCTGACCTATCGGGCCCAGCGTCTCCTCCTCGGTTCCGATCATCTGGCGCGAGAATTCACGCGATCGGACATCCGGCAGCCGATGCGTCCGAACGGTTCCACCAATCCACAGGACGAGCCCTACCTCGCGCTGGCTCGCCAGGACTTCTCGACCTTCCGGCTTTCGGTGACCGGCGCGGTACAACGCCCCCTCTCGCTGTCCCTTGCAGACCTGCAGGCGATGCCCGCGCGAACGCAGATCACCCGGCATGACTGCGTCGAGGGTTGGAGCTGCATTGCGGAATGGACAGGCACGCGGCTCGGCCTCGTGCTCGATCAGGCCGGCGTCGCCTCCTCCGCCCGCTACGTTGTGTTCCTGTGCTTCGATACGCTCGAGAACGGCTTCAACGGTCCGATCCGCTACTACGAGTCGATCGATCTCCTCGACGCGCGTCATCCGCAGACGATCCTCGCCTACGGCATGAACGGCGAGAAGCTTCCCGTATCCAACGGTGCGCCCCTGCGCGTCCGGGTGGAGCGACAGCTCGGCTACAAGATGGCGAAATACATCCGTGCGATCGTGGTGACGGACTCGCTCGTCGCCTATGGCGACGGCAAGGGCGGCTTCTGGGAAGATCGCGGCTACGAATGGTTCGCCGGAATCTGATCAGTCGCGCAGGAGAAGGTCCGCCGCGCGCATGTCCGTCAGGCGGGCGGCGCGCCGAGCCTGGGCTTCCTCGTCCTCGCCCCAGAGCGAGATGTTCCAGTCCTCGTCCACATGAGCGAGCCGCCAAGCCTCGTCGGCACCCAGCCGCCCTTCGGCAACCGCCAGTGCGAGAATCAACGAGCCGGTGAGCGTCGTCATCTGGTGGATGGCGGCCAACCGGAAAGGGTCCGCTTCGTGGTCCAGACGTGCGCGCAGGACCTGCAACGTATCGGGCGCCTGTGCCACGTGCATTACGCCGGAGGCCATGGCCACATGCACGCCGAAGCGATCCCGGACCCATGCGATCAACGGATCCCAGGCCTCGGCCTGGCGCTCGACCAGCCGCTCCGGTTCATCCGCGCGATAGGCGATCAGATCGGTCTCGGCGTAACGCCCGAGATCCGAGCGCGTCGCCCCGGGGTTCATGGCGACCCCGTCCAGCACCGTGTTGACGAGCCGGTTGACCGGCATCGTCGCGGGATCGATGTGTGTGCCCTGCCCTTCCCATTCCGCCGCCACGGCCTCAGCCGAAGTCCGGTTCGGCAGCGCCAGCATGGTGCGGGCCGGCGTGCGCACGGGACGCCCGTCCAGCCTGATCTCGAAGCCCGCCGGCGTCTCGGCGACGCTCACCTCGGTATAGAAGCGTTTCGGCAGTTCGGGCTTACGAGGCGTGCTGGGCATACGAGCCGGGTCCTGTTGCAGTTCGTCTCTCATGCGCGAATTCCCACCGCCGGCTCGCTCGTCAGCCAGAGGTCGAGCGTATCCCTCAACTCCCTGACTGTGGTCGATACCCCGCTCGCGCCGGCCGCGCGCAATGCCTCCGGGGGCTGGGCGCCCCACGCGACACCCCAACCGGCAGCTCCCGCGGCCACTGCCATCTGCATGTCGAAGATCGCGTCCCCGACCACGAGGGTATCCTCGGGCCGGACCCCTAGGTCGGCGCAGCATTCCAGCACCATCGCGGGATGCGGCTTGGAGAGGCAGTCGTCGGCGGTGCGCACCGCCGGGAAGACGCCCTGCAGTCCGTGGACCTCGACGACGTTGCGGACGCCGCGGCGTGATTTGCCGGTGACCATTCCAAGCAGAACGTCATCGCGCGCCGCCAACTGCCGCAGCATCGGCTCGACACCGGGGAAGAGACGCTCGGGGAACGCGCCTTGTGCACGAATCTCGTGAAACGCCCGCCGGTAGGTCTCCACCAGCGCAGGCAGCTCCTCGACCGGCACGGTCGGTGCCAGCCGATGGATCGCCAGATCCAGAGACAAACCGATCACGCCGCTCGTGGCCGCATCGTCGGGCTCCGGCAGTCCGGCCATCGCGAAGCAGCGGCGCATGGTCTCGCAGATCAGGCCGAAACTGTCGGCCAGAGTGCCGTCGCAATCGAAGAGGATGGCACGCATCAATCGTTCTCGGCCGCCTCGTCGAAACCGAACAGGTTCCAGGTCTGGACCATGTGCGGCGGGAGCGGCGCGATCTGGTCGATCCGACGCCCGCCGTCGGGATGGGGAATGATGATCCGGCGAGCATGGAGGTGGAGCCGGTTCTGGACGCCTCCAGGAAATTCCCAGTTGGTGTCGTGCTCGAAATATTTCGGATCGCCGAGGATCGGGTGTCCGATATGGGCAGCATGGACCCGAAGCTGGTGGGTGCGGCCCGTGTAGGGCTCCATCTCGATCCAGGCGAAGGCCTGTGCCACCTGGTCCACCACGCGGTAGTGCGACAGCGCATGATCGGCGCCGTCCTCGCCGTGCTTGGCAACGCGCATGCGATCGCCGTCGAGGGTCTGCTCCTTGACGAGATAGGTCGAGATGCGCCCCTCGTGCGGCGCGGGCACGCCCTTCACCAGAGCCCAGTAGTATTTCTTCGTATCGCGCTCGCGGAAGGCCTTGGTCAGCGATACCGCTGCGCCCCGGGTTCTGGCGACGACCAGAATGCCGGATGTGTCGCGGTCGATACGATGGACGAGGCGCGGCTTCTCGCCCCGCTTGTTGCGCCATGCCTCCAGCATCCCGTCGACATGGCGATTGACGCCCGAGCCGCCCTGCACCGCGAGGCCCGCGGGTTTGTTGAAGACATAGACCTTCTCGTCCTCGTAGATCAGCATCTGGCCGAGAACGTCGCCGTCGTGCTTGTCGCGCATCGTGTTGGCGGTCAGCACCGCCGTACGCGGACGGCCGGCGTCGACACCCATGGGCGGGATGCGGATCATCTGGCCGGCTTCGATGCGCGTGTCGGTCTTGGCTCGGCCGCCATCGACGCGCACCTGTCCGGACCGCAGAAGCTTCTGCAGGTGTCCGAAACCGAGGCCCGGATAATGGATCTTGAACCAACGATCGAGACGCAGACCCGTCTCGTCCGGCTCCACCCTGATCTGCTCGACTACCGACATCGTATCTTCCTATCGCTCTAGACCCGGCGATACAGCATTCGACGCGTCGCCGGAACACCGGGCGCGTCGATCAGCCGAGCTGACGTACGAGCGCCGCGCCGGCCATCAGGGCCGCCAGACCGACAACGACGGACAACAGGATGTAGAGAATGGCCACGGCCTGCTGTCCGCCCTCCCAGAGAGCGATGGCATCGAGGCTGAACGAGGAGAAGGTCGTGTAGCCGCCGAGCACGCCGACCGCGAGAAACAATCGGACCTCGGGAAGGGTCGAGAAATGGCGGGCGATGAGCTCGATCAGCACACCCATGGCGAACGAGCCCGTGACGTTGACGAAGAGCGTTGCGAAGGGAAAGCCGGTGCCGAACCAGCGACCTGCCGCCACCGCCATCCCATATCGGGCAACGCTGCCCAACGCACCACCCAGCGCCACAAGCACGAAACCCAGCATCGAGCCGTTGTCTCCCATCACCCCTGACGCTCGCGGCGCAGGCGCGCCCAACGTTCCATCCGCTCGCCGATGCGCGCTTCCTCGCCGCGTCCTGTCGGCTGGTAGAAGCTCATGCGGCCCATGGCTTCGGGAAAGTAGTCCTGTCCGGAGAAGGCATCGGGCGCATCGTGGTCGTAGGCGTAGTTCGCCCCGTACCCCTCCTCCTTCATGAGCTTGGTCGGTGCGTTGAGGATGTGCCGCGGCGGCAGCAGCGAGCCGTGTTCCTTGGCCGCCCGCATCGCGGCCTTGTAGGCGACATAGACCGCGTTCGACTTCGGCGCCGACGCGAGGTAGACCACTGCCTGCGCCAGCGCGAGTTCCCCTTCCGGCGAGCCGAGATAGTCGTAGGTATCCTTCGCCGCGTTGGCGACGAGCAGCGCGCGCGGGTCGGCAAGGCCGATATCCTCGGACGCCATGCGCACGATGCGTCGGCCGAGGTAAAGCGGATCCTCGCCCGCATCGAGCATGCGACAGAGATAGTACAGCGCGGCATCCGGATCCGAGCCGCGCACCGACTTGTGGAGGGCCGAGATCAGATTGTAGTGCCCGTCCTGCCCCTTGTCGTAGATCGGCGCACGACGCTGGACGACGCCCCTCAGCGCTTCCCCGTCCAGCACCTCATCCGGCCGTGCCGCACGCCAGACCTCTTCTGCCAGCGTCAGGACGGCGCGACCATCGCCGTCGGCCATTCGGATCAGCATCTCGCGCGCCGCCTCGTCCAACGGCAAGGGACGCCGCATCGCCTCCTCGGCTCTGGCGAGGAGCTGGCCGAGACTTTCGGCGTCGTGCGAGCGGAACGTCAGAACGCGAGCCCGCGAAAGAAGCGCCGCGTTGAGTTCGAACGAGGGGTTCTCGGTCGTCGCACCAATCAGGACGATCGTCCCGTCCTCCATCACGGGAAGAAACGAATCCTGCTGGGCGCGATTGAACCGATGGATTTCATCGACGAAGAGCAGGGTCTCACGCCCGCTGGTCCGCCGCAGCCGAGCCGTCTCGAAAACCTTCTTGAGATCGGCAACGCCGGTGAAGATCGCCGAAACCTGATCGAAGGCGTAATCCACCTCGCGCGCGAGAAGGCGCGCGACCGTGGTCTTGCCAGATCCAGGCGGCCCCCAGAGGATCACCGATCCGAGCGAGCCGCTTTCCAGCATCCGGGTCAAGGCACCCTCGCTGCCCGTGAGATGCTCCTGGCCGACGACATCGGCCAGACGGCGCGGGCGCAGGCGCTCGGCGAGCGGGCCCCCAGGCGCGGCAGCCTCGGCTACGGGTTCCCTGCGCTGGGTCGGCGGCTCGGTACCGGCGAACAGATCGGCCATACGAGCCTCAGCGAAACGTCTGAACGAGGCGCTGCCCGTTCCGATCGACCTCGATGCGCCAGCCCCGGCGACCGTTCTCCGCATCCTCCTCGAGTTCTTCCGTGGATTCCACGTCGCGGCCGTTGAGGCTCGTGATGATATCCTTCGGCCGCAATCCGAACCTCGCCGCCGGAGAGTCGCGCTCGACCTCCGTGACCACGACGCCCGTCGCCGTCTGCGGCATCTCGAGTTCACCTGCAAGGCGCGGCGAGAGGTTCGCGATCGTCACGCCCGCGAACGGCGTGCGACCCGTCAGGGTCCGCACGTCGCGCGGCGGCGTTTCCGGTGCACGCTCCAGCGCCAGCCGGACGGTCTCCCGCTTGCCGTCCGCGGCCATCACCTGGAGTTCCGCGTCCCGGCCGAGCCCTGCCGTCGCAAGCCGGTAACCGAGCGTGTCGGGGTTATCGACGGGAAAACCGTTCATCGAAAGAACCACATCCCCCTCCCGCAACCCGGCGTCCTCCGCAGGCGTGTCGGGCCGGACCGCCTGCACCAAGGCTCCGGTCGGCCGATCGAGACCAAGAGCTTCGGCCATATCGGCCGTTACCGGGACGAAGCCCGCCCCGATATACGGGCGCTCGAAGGGCCGCCCTTCGCGGGCGGCATCCGCGAAGGCGCGAACCATATTGGAAGGGATCGCGAAGCCGATTCCGTTGGAGCCGCCCGAGCGCGAAAAGATCGCGGTGTTCACGCCGACCAGTTCCCCGTGCATGTCCACCAAGGCGCCACCCGAGTTACCCGGATTGATCGCAGCGTCCGTCTGGATGAAATAGCCGACGTCGTTGACGCCGACATGCGTTCGCGCAAGCGCGGAAACGATCCCGTTCGTCACCGTCTGCCCGATCCCGAACGGATTACCGATCGCAAGCACGAGATCGCCGATCTCAGTCTTGTCCGAATCCGCGATCGCGATGCTGGGGAACGGCTTGTCGTCCTCGATCTTCAGGACAGCCAAATCGGCTTGCTGATCCCTGAGCAGCACCTTGGCATCGAACTCGCGGCCGTCAGCCAGGGCGACCCGCACCTCCTCGGCGTCGGCGATGACATGGTGATTCGTGACGACCAGCCCCGCCGAATCGACGATCACGCCCGAGCCGAGCGAAGACTCGCGCCGGGTGCGCCCTTCCCCGCGGCCGAAGAACTGCTCGAAGAACGGATCGCCTGCGAAGGGCGTACGGACCGGCACCTGACGTGCGGCGTAGACGTTCACCACCGCCGGAGCACTCTTGCGCACAAGAGGAGCGAACGTGAGCTTCACCTCCGCTTCCGATCCGGGGATGCGCTCGCCCGAGGCAGCAGGAGCGATCGGTGCCGGGGCCACGGGTGATTGCGCTCCCGCTGGAGCGATCGACGCCGCAAGGAGGAGCGCCGCAACGCCTGGACCAAGGATCAGTCTGCCGTATTGCATGCTCGTTCGCCCCGATGTTCGAATCAGTCCTTTGGTATCGCGCCGACATCCAACGAAAAAAGGGCCTCGCGGCCCTTTTTCCTGCATTCTCTTCGATGTGGCTCAGCGCGCCAGAACGTCCTGCTGGACGTCGACGGCGGCCGATGCCGGCAACTCGGCCGTCGCGTAGCTTGCGGTGAGGATCCCGAAAGCAAATACGGCGCCCAGGAGGGTCAGCATAGTACGACGCATCGAGAACTCGCTCGTATGGGTGGAAGCGGTCCTATTTTCCATGATATCCGTTTAATCCGTCTAAACTCGCCGCTATGCCGTTCGGCGGTCGCCCCGTTCGCCTGGAAAATGCCGCAAACCACCAAAGGTTGCGTTCGCATTGATCCAAACTTGTGCGGAACTGCCTTCGATCCAGCTATCGCATGGGTGCCACGTCCCCCGCTATCGCGGCCGGGCAACACCCCAACGATATGCACTCTGTTTTACAGATCGTCGGTTTCGTAGCGATGTCGTCAGACGCAGCCGTGGCGCAACAGACTTTCTCCCAATGCAACAACTGCGTCCCTTGCGGGGATGAACGACAGGCCGAGGACATCGCGGGCGGGTGCGGTATCGACCGCTTTCGACCGGCCGAGATCGTCCGCCAGCATGGCCGCACCCGGCGAGAACTGGGCGCCCAGCCGCACGACGACGGACGGAAGCCGATGACGCGGCAGTCTGCGTCGGCGTTCCGGAAACGCTTCCGCCAGAAACCCGGCCAATTGCAGGAGCGTCGGTGTCTGCGATGCCGCCAGAAGGAACCGGCGGCCGGTTTCTGGAGCAAGCATCGCGGCGACATGCGCACGCGCAACGTCGCGGACGTCCACCGACGGGATCGCCATATCAGGAAGGAGCGGGATCTGTCCCTTCATCATGGACGCCACGAGTTGGGCAGACGTCCCGAGCCGCGCGTCGAGCACGGGGCCCAGCACCAGACCGGGATTCACGGTGCAGATTGCCAGACCGGTTTCCCGTGCCACATCCCATGCTGCCAACTCCGCCACGGTCTTCGACCGGGCGTAAGGTGACACGGCCGCGCTGGTTAGATTGGTGAAGTCGGCCTCGTCGAACGGCCGAACCCGGTCGCGGGGATGGCCATAGAACACGGCCGCAACTGACGAAGTCACCACGGCACGCTCGACACCAGCCCGGGCGCTGGCATGCAGCACCGACGCCGTCCCGTCCCTTGCGAGCGCGACGAGTGGCTCAGGCCGGCGCGGCTGGACAAGCGGAAACGGCGACGCCGTATGAAGCACGAACCGGCATCCACTGACGGCCGCATCCCAGCCCCGATCCGATGAGAGATCCGCCTCCACGAACTCGCAGCGGCTGACATCCTCACCGGCGCCGAGCACCACCGATCGGACCTCGTCCGCCCGCTCCCGGCTCCGTACCGTTCCCCGCACGTCGAACCCGCACCGCAACAGCTCGAGGACGATATGTTTTGCAATGAAGCCGGACACCCCTGTTACCAGCACTCGGTCACGCGTCATGGGCCGATTCTCCAACGGGACTCATGGCACAACAAAAAAGGGGCCCGAAGGCCCCTTTTCACGCATCCGAAACGAAGCCTCAGGCGGCCTCGGACTGCCCCTCGGCTTCGAGGCGGGCGCGATCGGCCGCACCACGGGCGTTGACGTCGCGCTCGACGAACTCGATCACGGCCAGCGGCGCGTTGTCGCCCCGACGGAAACCGGCCTTCAGCACGCGGCAGTAACCGCCGTTGCGGTCGGCATAACGCGATGCGATCGTGTCGAAGAGCTTGCGGACGGCCGCCTCGTCGCGGATCTGGCTGATCGCCTGCCGACGCGCATGCAGGTCGCCGCGCTTGCCGAGCGTGATGAGCTTCTCGACGATCGGGCGAAGGTCCTTCGCCTTCGGCAGCGTCGTGACGATCTGCTCGTGCACGATGAGCGAAGCCGCCATGTTGGCGAACATCGCCTTGCGGTGCTCGTGGGTACGATTGAGTTTGCGGCCGGAATTACCGTGGCGCATGGGTGTTTCTCCTCAGGTCAGGTCCGGCATGTCGCCGGGGTCGGCATCCTCGCATCCCGGCTTGGCGCCGGTGCATGTGCCTTTGAATCGTTCAGGTCAGGCGTGTCGCCCGCCGTATTCGCGGCGGGCGGCGTTGTCGTGACGGATCAGTACTGATCCTCGTAGCGCTTGGCCAGATCGTCGATGTTCTCCGGCGGCCAGGCGCTCACTTCCATGCCGAGGTGCAGGCCCATCGAGGCCAGCACTTCCTTGATCTCGTTCAGCGACTTGCGGCCGAAGTTCGGAGTACGGAGCATCTCCGCCTCGGTCTTCTGGATGAGGTCGCCGATATAGACGATATTGTCGTTCTTCAGGCAGTTGGCCGAACGGACCGAAAGCTCGAGTTCGTCGACCTTCTTCAGCAGTGCCGGGTTGAAGGCGAGCTCCGCGATCTGCTCCTCGGCGCCACGCACCTCGCGCTGCGGCTCCTCGAAGTTCACGAACACCGACAGCTGGTCCTGCAGGATGCGCGCGGCGTAGGCCACGGCGTCCTCGCCGCTGATGGAGCCGTCCGTGACGATCTCCATCGTCAGCTTGTCCTTGTTCAGGTCCTGCCCCTCACGGGTATTCTCGACCTTGTAGGACACCTTCTTCACCGGGGAGAACAGCGCGTCGACCGGGATCAGCCCGATCGGCGCATCCTCGGCGCGGTTCTGGTCGGCCGGCACGTAGCCCTTGCCCGTGTTGACCGTGAACTCCATGCGGATCTCGGCGCCCTCGTCGAGGGTGCAGATCTCGTGCTCGGGGTTCAGGATCTCGATGTCGCCGACGGTCTGAATGTCACCGGCCGTGACGACGCCAGGACCCGACTTGCGGAGCACCATGCGCTTCGGCCCGTCGCCCTGCATGCCGATGGCGACTTCCTTCACGTTCAGGACGATGTCCGTCACGTCCTCGCGCACACCGGCGATCGAGGAGAATTCGTGAAGCACGCCGTCGATCTGGATGGCGGTCACTGCCGCACCCTGCAGCGATGAAAGAAGGACGCGACGCAGGGCGTTGCCCAGCGTCAGGCCGAAACCGCGCTCCAGGGGCTCGGCCACGAGCGAGGCCTTCGTACGGCTTCCGCCACTCTTGAAGACGACCTGGTTCGGCTTCGTGAGGTTCTGCCAGTTGCTGGCGATCATGTCGCTTGCCTTTCAGCTACCTCGCCACCATCCAATCGTGGCGATAGGTCTCTATGGGAAGGATCGGCTTCCCGAATACGGCGAAAGCCGCGCAGCCCGTCATGGGCTGCGCGGCGCAGTCTCGAATACGCGCTCGCTTAGACGCGGCGCTTCTTGCGCGGGCGAACACCGTTGTGCGGGATCGGGGTCACGTCGCGGATCGACGTGATCGTGAAGCCCGCTGCCTGGAGAGCACGGAGCGCCGACTCGCGGCCGGAACCGGGACCCGAAACCTCGACCTCGAGGGTCCGCATGCCGTGCTCCTGCGCCTTCTTGGCGGCGTCCTCGGCAGCGATCTGCGCGGCGAAGGGCGTCGACTTGCGCGAACCCTTGAAACCCTGCGCGCCAGCCGAAGACCAGGCGATGGTGTTGCCCTGCGCATCCGTGATGGTGATCAGGGTGTTGTTGAAGGACGAATTCACGTGAGCGACGCCCGACGTGATGTTCTTGCGTTCGCGACGACGGACGCGCTGCGCTTCCTTGGCCATTTTCTTATCCTTGGATCTCGACACCGCCGTAATGCCGGCGGCTCCACCGGCCGGAAAGCGCAACGCCTCCGACCATCAAACACTGCCCGCCCGGCAGACGCCGGACGCGACGAATTACTTCTTCTTGCCGGCGATCGCCTTCGCCGGACCCTTGCGGGTGCGGGCGTTGGTGTGCGTGCGCTGTCCACGAACCGGCAGACCACGACGATGACGCAGGCCGCGATAGCAGCCGAGGTCCATCAGACGCTTGATGTTCATCGACGTCTCACGGCGCAGGTCGCCCTCGACACGGTAGTCGCGATCGATGAGCTCGCGAATCTGCAACACCTCGGCGTCGGACAACTCGTTCACGCGGCGCTCGGCCGAGAGATTCGCCTTGTCCATGATCTCCTGCGCGAAGCGCGGACCGATGCCGTGGATGTACTGCAGCGCGATGACGACGCGCTTGTTGGTGGGAATGTTGACGCCTGCAATACGGGCCAAGATGAGCCTCCTTTGGTCGCGGATCCGCCACGACGCTGAACTTCACGACCGATGGGGTCGCTTCTAAACGCCAAACGACCGATCGCAAACGCTCTCACGTATGCGCCGATCGCTTGATGATGCGCGAATTGGACCGGTCCTTATAAGATTCCCGGCCCGTTAGTCAACCGTCGCGACGAGGCTATGCGCCGACGCGACCCTTGAGTGCTTCCTCGATCTCCGCCGTCACGCTTTCGACCGGTGCCATGCCGTCGATCTGGCGAAGCAGACCGCGTTCGCGATAGTACGGCGAAACCGCCGCTGTCGCCTGTCGGAACTCGCCGAGCCGACGATGGAACACCTCGGGTGTATCGTCCTTGCGAACGGGCAATCCCGCGGCGGCTGTCTCGCGCGCGCGCTTCTCGATCCGCTCGACCAGCTTCTGCTCGTCGACCTTGAACTCGAGAACCGCATCGATCACGAGCGTCCGCTCGTCGAGCATGCGATCCAACGCGGTCGCCTGCGCCACCGTGCGCGGGAAACCGTCGAGCACGAAGCCTTTTCGAGCATCGTCCTGGTCGATCCGATCGGCCACGATCCCGATCACGATCTCGTCCGAGACCAGCTGCCCCGCATCCATCACCGCCTGTGCGCGACGACCGATCTCGGTACCCTTAGCAACGGCTTCCCGAAGCATGTCGCCGGTCGACAACTGCGGAATGCCATGCAGTTCGACAAGCCGTTGCGCCTGAGTCCCCTTCCCCGCTCCAGGGGGGCCCAGCAGTATGACCCTCATCGAGTTCCTCGCCTTCCTCCACGCAGCTTCGCCTTCTTGACGAGGCCTTCGTATTGATGCGCCAGCAGATGCCCCTGCACCTGAGCGACCGTGTCCATCGTCACCGACACCACGATGAGCAGCGACGTTCCACCGAGATAGAAAGGAATGCCGGCCGCTGAAATCAGGATCTCCGGAAGAAGGCAGATCACCATGAGGTAGATCGCGCCGACAACGGTGATGCGTGTGAGGACATAATCGATGTAGTCAGCCGTGCGTTCACCCGGGCGAATGCCCGGAATGAAGCCGCCATGCTTCTTCAGATTGTCGGCCGTGTCCTTCGGATTGAACACGATGGCCGTGTAGAAGAATGCGAAGAACGCGATCATGCCAGCATACAGAAGCATGTAGAGCGGCCGACCGTGGCCGAGCGACGCGATGATCGCGGTGGCCCAGCCCGGCAGGGTGCTCGTGTCGGCGAAGTTCGCGATGGTCACCGGCAGCAGCAGAAGCGACGACGCGAAGATCGGCGGAATGACACCCGCGGTATTGAGCTTGAGGGGAAGATGCGACGTATCCCCCTGGAACATCCGGTTGCCGACCTGACGCTTCGGGTACTGGATCAGGAGCCGACGCTGTGCACGCTCGAAGAACACGACGCCAGCGATGCAGACGACGACAACGATCGCAACGATCAGGATGATCGCGGTCGAGAGCGCGCCGGTGCGTCCCAGTTCGAGGAGGTTCGCCAGAGCCGACGGAAGGTTCGCGGCGATGCCCGCGAAGATGATGAGCGAGATGCCGTTGCCGATGCCGCGAGCGGTGATCTGCTCGCCGATCCACATCAGGAACATCGTCCCGCCGACCAACGTGATCACGCTGGACAGGATGAAGAACGTGCCCGGATTGGTAACGATGCTGCTTGTCGACTGAAGGCCAGCCGCGATCCCGTACGCCTGCACGGTCGCCAGCAGCACGGTGCCATAGCGCGTGTACTGGTTGATGACCTTCCGACCCGACTCGCCCTCCTTCTTGAGCGTCTCGAGCGAGGGAATGACCGAGGTCATGAGCTGGATGATGATCGACGCCGAGATGTACGGCATGATCCCCAGCGCGAAGATCGCCATACGGCCGACGGCCCCACCGGCGAACATGTTGAAGAGGCCGAGAATGCCGGTGGACTGCTGGTGGAAGGCCTGCGCCAACGCCTGCGGGTCGATCCCGGGCATGGGAATATAGGTGCCGAGGCGATACACCAGAAGCGCGCCGAGCGTGAACCAGATACGCTTCTTGAGGTCCTCGGCCTTTGAAAAGGCCGAGAAGTTCAGATTTGCGGCGAGTTGTTCCGCGGCCGATGCCATGTCTGCGCTCTCTCCGGATGGTCCGACACGGGCAGCCCGAAATGCTTGGGGCTACGCGGACGATTCCGACACGTTCGTGACGTTATGTAGAACGACCTAGCGACACGAATTACAAGACAAATTCGGTCGCAGAACCGCGCCACACGAAAAAAGCCGCCCTCTCGAAAGAAGGGCGGCTTCCGTTCTCAAACCGCTGAAGCGGGCGTCAGGCTTCCGCCGACGGCTTCTCCGGAACGGTCAGCGTGCCACCGGCCTTCTGGACCTTCTCGACAGCCGAGCGCGAAGCGCCGTCCGCCACGATGGTCACCTTTCCCGACACTTCGCCGTCGCCGAGGATCCGGACGCCGTCGCGTGCGCGGCCAACCAAGCCAGCCGCCTGGAGAGCGGCCAGGTCGATCGTCGACTTCCCGTCGAGCTTGCCGGCCTCGATCGCCTTGGCGATCTTGTCCAGCGAGACGATGTTGAAGTCCTTCGCGAAGATGTTCACGAAGCCGCGCTTCGGGAGACGGCGATAGAGCGGCATCTGACCGCCCTCGAAACCGTTGATGGCCACACCGGAACGGGCCTTCTGGCCCTTCACGCCGCGACCACCGGTCTTGCCGGAACCCGAACCGATGCCGCGGCCCAAACGCTTGCGCGAGTGGGTGGCGCCGTCCTTGTCGGCGATCTCGTTGAGCTTCATCTCGTTCACTCCCGGCTTACTGGCCGTCGACGACGCGGACGAGGTGGCTGACCTTGGCGATCATGCCACGGACCGAAGGCGTATCCTCCAGCGTCCGAACGCGGTGCATCTTGTTCAGCCCGAGGCCGATCAGCGTGGCACGCTGGTCGCTCGGACGGCGGATCGGGCTTCCGATCTGTTCGACAGTGATCGTCGAGCCCTGTGCTTCAGTCTTGGACATCATTCGACTCCTTGAATGGGGACGAGGTGCAGCAAGCGCAAGCGAATGCGCTCGCATGGCACCATCAGTCCTCAGCGCCGACCAGGTCGCGACGACGCGCCTGGAGCGTGGAATACTTGATGCCGCGACGGGCAGCGACATCCTTCGGATGCATCTGGCCCTTCAGGGCGTCGAACGTCGCGCGTACCATGTTGTACGGGTTCGAGGAACCGAGCGACTTGGCGACGACGTCATGCATGCCGACGGCCTCGAACACGGCGCGCATCGGACCGCCGGCAATGATGCCGGTACCAGCCTCGGCGGTGCGAAGAAGCACCTTGCCGGCGCCATGGCGACCGTGGACGTCGTGGTGCAGCGTGCGACCGTCACGCAGCGGCACGAAGATCAGGTCGCGCTTGGCGGCTTCCGTCGCCTTGCGGATGGCCTCCGGCACTTCACGTGCCTTGCCATGGCCAAAGCCGACGCGGCCCTTGAGGTCGCCGACGACGACGAGCGCAGCGAAGCCGAAGCGACGGCCGCCCTTCACCACCTTGGCGACGCGATTGATGTGGACGAGCTTGTCGACGAAGCCGTCATCCCGCTCTTCGCGGTCGTTCCGTTCATTACGAGGCGCCATATCCTATCCTTGTTTTTTTCCGGAGGCGTCCTGGGATGGGTGCCGATCGAAGCGGCGCCCGGCTTAAAGCACGACACGGCCGGCGAGGAAACCCCGCCGGACCGTGTGCATGCCGAGGATCGGCGGCCCGAAGGCCGCGGATCAGAAGTTGAGACCGCCTTCGCGAGCGGAGTCGGCCAGCGCCTTGACGCGGCCATGGTAGATGAACGCGCCACGATCGAACACGACGTCGGTCACGCCAGCTTCCTTGGCGCGCTCTGCGACGAGCTTGCCGACGGCGGCCGCAGCCGCAACGTCCGCACCCGTCTTCAGGTCGCCGCGAAGGCCGACGTCGAGCGTCGAAGCGGCGGCCAGGGTACGGCCAGCGGCATCGTCGATGATCTGCGCGTAGATGTTCTTCGACGAGCGGTGGACCGAAAGGCGCGGACGCCCGTTCGCCACCGCCTTGATCGAACGGCGGACGCGGGATGCGCGGCGCCGGAGGAGTTCCTTCTGCGTTGCCATGTCCCGTGCCTTACTTCTTCTTGCCTTCCTTGCGGACGATCTTCTCGCCAGCGTACTTCACGCCCTTGCCCTTGTAGGGCTCAGGACCGCGATACTCGCGGATTTCGGCAGCCACCTGACCGACCTGCTGCTTGTCGATGCCGGTGATGACGATCTCCGTCGGCCGCGGAACGGCAATCTGGATGCCCTCCGGGATCGGGTAGAGAACGTCATGGCTGAAGCCGAGCGCCAGCTGCAGGTTCTTGCCCTGCATCGACGCGCGGTAGCCGACGCCGGAGATCTCGAGACGCTTCTCGAAACCGTCCTTCACACCCGAGAGGATGTTGACGATCATCGTGCGGGACATGCCCCACTTCGACCGTGCATCCTTCGAGTCGTCACGCGGGTCGACCTTGATCGACCCGTCTTCCATCTTCACGAGCACTTCGTCGTTCACCACGTACGAAAGCTCGCCCTTCGGGCCCTTAGCCCGGACGGTCTGACCGTCGACCGAGGCGGTGACACCGCCCGGGACGGCAACCGGCTTCTTGCCAATACGAGACATCTGAGAACCTGTCCGTTGATCGCTTGGGAGACCTCAATGCCGCGTCAGAAGACGCGGCAGAGGATCTCACCACCGACGTTCTGTTCGCGAGCGGCGTGGTCCGCCATGACGCCCTTCGGGGTCGACAGCACCGAAATGCCGAGGCCGTTGGCGACATGCGGGATCGTCTTCGCCGAAACGTAGACGCGACGACCAGGCTTCGATACGCGAGCGATCTCCTTAATGACGGGAGCGCCCTCGTAGTACTTGAGCTCGATGTTGAACTCGGCCGTGCCGTTCTCGAACTTGGTCTCGGAGTAGCCGCGAATGTAGCCCTCGTCCTTGAGCACGTCGAGGACGCGAGCACGAAGCTTCGAAGCCGGAGTGGCGACCGTGGACTTGCTCCGCATCGTAGCGTTGCGGATACGGGTCAGCATATCGCCGAGGGGATCGGAAAGTGCCATTGCAGTGCCTCCTTACCAGCTCGACTTGACGATGCCCGGGATCTGCCCGGTGTTGCCGAGATCGCGAAGCGCGATACGGCTCATCTTCAGCTTGCGGTAGTAGGCGCGCGGACGACCCGTCACCTCGCAGCGGTTGCGAACGCGAACCTTCGACGAGTTGCGCGGCAACTCAGCCAGCTGGAGCTGAGCGCGGAAGCGCTCCTCCATCGAGGCTTCCTGGTTCGTGGTCACCGCCTTTAGCGCTTCGCGCTTTGCGGCATACTTCGCGACCAGCTTCTGCCGGCGCTTGTTCTTTTCGATGGCGCTCTTCTTGGCCATAACTTTTCCTTTCGCCTGCCGTTACTGGCGGAACGGGAAGTTGAGCGCCTTCAGAAGGGCTCGCGCTTCGTCGTCGGTCTTCGCCGTCGTACACACGATGATGTCCATGCCCCACATCTGATCAACCTTGTCGTAGTTGATCTCGGGGAACACGATGTGCTCCTTCAGGCCCATGGCGAAATTGCCACGGCCATCGAAGCTCTTCGGGTTGAGCCCGCGGAAGTCGCGCACGCGGGGCAAAGCGATCTGCACCAGGCGATCCACGAACTCGTACATCCGCTCCTTGCGAAGGGTCACCTTCGCGCCGATCGGCATGTTCTCGCGCACCTTGAACCCGGCGATGGAATTCCTGGCACGCGTGATGACGGGCTTCTGACCGGCGATCTTCGCAAGGTCTTCAGCCGCCACAGTGGGCTTCTTGGAGTCGCCGGTGGCTTCACCGACGCCCATGTTGATGACGATCTTGTCGAGGCGCGGCACCTGCATCTCGTTGGAGTACTGGAACTCCTCGAGAAGCTGCTTGCGGATCTCGTCGCGGTAGACGGCCTTGAGCCGGGGCGTGTAGCTGGTCTCAGCCATCGATCTGTTCTCCCGAACGCTTGGCGATGCGCACCTTCTTTGCGTTCTCGCCCTCGCCGACAACCTTGAAACCGACGCGAGTCGGCTTGCCATCCTTCGGGTCGGCGACCGAAAGGTTCGAGAGATGGATCGGAGCCTCTTTCGAGACGATCCCGGCTTCCTGGCTAGCGGACTGCTTCTGGTGACGCTTCACCATGTTCACGCCGGAAACGACCGCACGGTCTTCCTTCGGCATGACCTGGAGCACCTTTCCGGAAAGCCCCTTGTCCTTGCCGGCCAGCACGACGACGTTGTCGCCCTTCTTGATCTTCTGCATCGGTCCGGCTCCTTACAGCACTTCCGGGGCCAGGGAAATGATCTTCATGTGGTTCCGGCCGCGCAGCTCGCGCGGAACGGGTCCGAAGATACGAGTTCCAACCGGCTCCTTCTTGTTGTCGATCAGCACCGCCGCATTGCGGTCGAAGCGGATCACGGAACCGTCCGGACGACGGATGTCCTTGGCCGTGCGAACCACGACCGCCTTCATCACGTCACCCTTCTTCACGCGGCCGCGCGGAATGGCCTCCTTGATCGAAACGACGATGATGTCGCCGACCGAGGCATACTTCCGCTTCGAACCGCCCAGCACCTTGATGCACATGACACGACGGGCGCCGGAGTTGTCCGCCACATCGAGGTTTGTTTGCATCTGAATCATGTCAGGCCGCCTTCAAATCACGAGCAGCCGGGGAGCGCAGGATCATGCGCTGCACCCGAGCCTATATTCACTGAGCCGAAGCCTGAGCGGCAACGACGATCCAAGTCTTGTCCTTCGAGATCGGCTTGGTCTCCTCGATGGAGACGATGTCGCCGACCTTGTACTGGTTGGATTCGTCGTGCGCCTTATACTTCTTCGACCGGCGAACGGTCTTCTTGAAGAGCGGATGCGTGAAGCGACGCTCCACGAGCACGACGACCGTCTTGTCATTCTTATCGGAGACCACGGTCCCCTGCAAAACGCGTTTCGGCATAGTTGACTACCTTCAGGCCTTGGCCGTGCCAGCCTTCTGGCGGGCAATGGTCTTGATCCGGGCGATGTCCCGACGGACTTCCTTCACACGCGAGGTGTTCTCGAGCTGGCCGGTGGCACGCTGAAAGCGCAGGTTAAACTGCTCCTTCTTGAGCTTGCCGAGCTCGGTGGTCAGCTCGTCCTGCGTCTTCGGGGTGAGATCGGAGGCTTTCATCGAATTTCTCCTTACTCGGCGATGCGCTGGATGAATCGCGTACGGATCGGAAGCTTGGCCGCGCCGAGGCGAAGTGCCTCGCGCGCGACGTCTTCCGCCACGCCGTCGATCTCGAACATGATGCGACCGGGAGCGACGCGCGCCGCCCAGTACTCGATCGCACCCTTGCCCTTACCCATGCGGACTTCCGTCGGCTTGGCGGTGACCGGCAGGTCCGGGAAGATCCGGATCCAGACGCGGCCCTGGCGCTTCATCTGACGGGTGATCGCGCGGCGAGCCGCTTCGATCTGTCGGGCGGTGACACGCTCCGGCTCGAGTGCCTTCAGACCGAAGGTCCCGAAGCTGAGCAACGAGCCGCCCTTGGAGTTCCCGTGAATGCGTCCCTTGAACGCCTTCCGGAACTTCGTGCGCTTTGGTTGCAACATTTCCTATTACTCCGAAACTTCGCCTATCAGGCGTGCTCGCGCTCGCGTTCACGACGACGGTTGTTACCACCGCCGCTGTTCGAACCGTCGCCCTCGACCGCCCGACGCTCGGAAGCCATCGGATCGTGCTCCAGGATCTCGCCCTTGAAGATCCAGACCTTGACGCCACACACACCGTACGCCGTATGGGCTTCGGCGGTGCCGTAGTCAACATCCGCGCGCAGCGTATGCAGCGGAACCCGGCCCTCGCGGTACCATTCCATGCGCGCGATCTCCGCGCCGCCAAGACGGCCGCCGCAATTGATGCGGATACCCTCGGCGCCGAGGCGCATGGCGGACTGCACGGCACGCTTCATGGCGCGGCGGAACGCGATGCGGCGCTCCAGCTGCTGCGCGATCGACTGAGCAACCAGCGTCGCGTCGGTCTCGGGCTTACGCACCTCGACGATGTTGATGTGCGTCTCGGCGTTGGTCATCGCGGAAAGCTTCTTGCGAAGCTTCTCGATATCCGCACCCTTCTTGCCGATCACGATGCCCGGACGAGCCGAGTGGATCGAGATGCGGCACTTCTTGTGCGGGCGCTCGATGACGATCTTGGAGACCGCCGCCTGCTTGAGCTCGTTCAGGAGGTACTTGCGGATCGCAAGGTCCTCGTGGAGCAGCTGGCCATACTCACCCGTGTTGGCGAACCAACGCGAGTCCCAGGTCCGGTTGATGCCGAGACGCAGGCCGATCGGATTGACTTTCTGACCCATTACGCGGCCTCCTCTTCGGCCTTCTCGCGGACGATGATCGTCAGGTGCGAGAACGGCTTCTCGACCCGGCTCGCACGGCCGCGACCGCGAGCGTGGAAACGCTTCATCGTGATCGACTTGCCGACGAAGGCCTCGGCGACGACGAGCGTGTCGACGTCGAGGTCGTGGTTGTTCTCGGCGTTCGCGATGGCGCTTTCCAGCGTCTTCTTGACCGTCTCGGCGATCCGCTTGCGCGAGAACGTCAGATCGGCGAGAGCGCGATCGACCTTCTTGCCGCGGATCAGCTGCGCAACGAGGTTCAGTTTCTGCGGGCTAACCCGGATCGTACGGGCGACTGCTTTCGCCTCGTTGTCCTTGAGCACGCGCTCGGCCTTGGCCTTGCCCATTGTTACTTCCTCTTCGCCTTCTTGTCGGCGCCGTGGCCGTAATAGGTGCGGGTCGGGGAGAATTCGCCGAACTTGTGTCCGACCATGTCCTCGTTGACCGAGACCGGGATGTGCTTGTTGCCGTTGTAGACGCCGAAGGTCAGACCAACGAACTGCGGCAGGATCGTGGAGCGTCGGCTCCAGATCTTGATCACCTCGTTGCGGCCGCCAGAGCGGACCTTTTCGGCCTTCTTCAGCAGGTAGCCATCAACGAACGGACCTTTCCAGACGGAACGTGTCATGGAGTGTTTCCCTTACTTCTTGCGCTGATGGCGCGAGCGCATGATGAACTTGTCGGTCGCCTTGTTCTGGCGCGTGCGCTTGCCCTTCGTCGGCTTGCCCCAAGGGGAAACCGGATGACGGCCACCCGACGTACGGCCTTCACCACCGCCGTGCGGGTGATCGACCGGGTTCATCGCCACGCCGCGAACGTGCGGGCGACGACCCAGCCAGACCGAACGACCGGCCTTGCCGAGATTGATGTTGCCGTGATCCGGGTTGGATACGGCACCGACGGTCGCGAAGCACGAGCCCGACACGAGACGCTGTTCGCCGGAGTTCAGACGCAGGATCGCCATGCCCTGGTCGCGGCCGACCAGCTGCGCGTAGGCGCCGGCGGAGCGGGCGATCTGCCCGCCCTTCATCGGCTTCATCTCCACGTTGTGGATGATGGTGCCGACGGGCATCGCCGAAAGCGGCATCGCATTGCCAGGCTTGACGTCGATGCCGGTGAGACCGGCCACGACCTTGTCGCCGGCAGCCAGACGCTGCGGAGCCAGGATGTAGCTCAGCTCGCCGTCCTCGTAGCGGATCAGCGCGATGAAGGCGGTGCGGTTCGGATCGTACTCCAGACGCTCCACCGTCGCCACGACGTCAAGCTTGCGACGCTTGAAGTCGATCATCCGGTAGGTGCGCTTGTGACCGCCGCCCTGATAGCGAGCGGTGATGCGACCCATGTTGTTGCGGCCACCGCTGGAATGCAGGCCCTCGGTCAACTGCTTGACCGGCTTGCCCTTCCAGAGGCCCGAGCGGTCGACGAGCACCAGCTGACGGGTGCTCGGAGTGACCGGCTTGAAGTTCTTTAGTGCCATGATCTTCTATTCCTCGCAGCCAGCCGTCAGAGACCGGTCGAGACGTCGATGGACTGGCCCTCGGCCAGCGTCACGATCGCCTTCTTCTGGTCGCTCTGGCGGCCCGGACGGCCGCGGAAACGCCGCACCTTGCCCTTGCGGACAAGCGTGTTGACGGCAGTGACCTTGACACCGAAGAGAGCCTCGACGGCCGCCTTGATCTGCGGCTTGGTCGCGGTCTTCGCTACGTTGAAGATCACCTGGTTGAACTCGGAGACCAGCGTCGACTTTTCAGTGATGACCGGGCTCGTGATGACGTCGTAATGGCGCAGATCGCTCATTTGAAGCGCTCCTCGAGGGCCTCGACGGCAGCCTTCGACAGGACAAGCGTCTGACGGCGCAGAATGTCGTAAACGTTGATGCCCTGGACCGGCAGAACGTCGATGTTCGGGATGTTGCGAGCCGAGCGAGCGAAGTTCTCGTTCAGCTGAGCGCCACCGATGATCAGCGCGTTCGTCAGGCCGAGACCCGCGAACTGAGCCAGCACCGCCTTGGTCTTGCCTTCGGCAGAGGTCAGATCGTCGATCACGATCAAGCCGCCGGACTTGGCCTTGGCCGAGAGAGCATGCTTGAGGGCAAGCGCACGCAGCTTCTTGGGCAGATCATGTGCATGGCTGCGCGACACCGGGCCGTGCGCCTTGCCACCGCCGCGGAACTGCGGAGCGCGAGCCGAACCGTGACGAGCACGACCGGTGCCCTTCTGCTTGTACAGCTTGGCGCCAGTGCGAGCGATCTCGGCGCGGCCGAGCGACTGGTGCGTACCCTGCTGGCGCTTGGCAAGCTGGTAGCGGACCATGCGCTGAAGGATGTCCTCGCGCGGCTCGAGACCGAAGATCTCGTCGGCAAGGGTGACCGAACCGGCTTCCGCGCCGGCGAGGGTCTTGATCTGGATGTCCATTACTCGGTTCCCTCGGAAGCGGCCGAAGCGCCGTTGTTGGCGACCTGGCGCAGGGCAGCCGGCTTGGGAGCGTTCTCAGGCAGCTTGGCCTTGACCGCATCGCGGACGTAGATCCAGCCGCCCTTCGAGCCTGGCACGGCGCCGCGGATCAGAATGAGGCCCTTGTCGGCGTCAGTGCGAACCACTTCCAGGTTCTGCGTCGTCACGCGGGTCTGACCCATGTGACCGGCCATCTTCTTGTTCTTGAAGACCTTGCCCGGATCCTGGCGTTGACCGGTGGAGCCGTGCGAACGGTGCGAGACCGACACGCCGTGCGTCGCACGCAGACCACCGAAGTTGTGGCGCTTCATGACGCCGGCGAAACCCTTACCGATCGAAGTGCCGGTGACGTCGACGAGCTGGCCCGCGACGAAATGGTCGGCCGTGATCTCGGCGCCCACGTCGATGAGGTTGTCGTCCGACACGCGGAACTCGGCCATCTTGCGCTTGGGCTCTACGGAAGCCTGCGCGAACACGCCGCGCATCGCCTTGGAGGTGTTCTTCACCTTGGCGGTGCCGACACCGAGCTGAACGGCCGTGTAGCCGTTCTTGTCCTGGGTCCGCTGACCCACGACCTGAAGGTTCTCGACCTTGAGAACCGTGACCGGCACATGCTCGCCCGCATCATTGTAGATGCGGGTCATGCCGACCTTCTGTGCAATCACACCTGAACGCATTCTTCTTCTTTCTCCAGAGGAACCTTAGGGGCGTGATCGGCCCGGCCGGTTCTTGTCCGCTCGTTAGAGCTTGATCTCGACGTCGACGCCTGCGGCGAGGTCGAGCTTCATCAGCGCATCAACCGTCTGCGGCGTCGGGTCGACGATGTCGAGGAGCCGCTTGTGCGTGCGCATTTCGAACTGCTCGCGGGACTTCTTGTCCACGTGGGGCGAGCGGTTGACCGTGAACTTCTCGATCCGCGTCGGGAGCGGGATAGGACCACGCACGTTGGCGCCGGTCCGCTTTGCCGTCGAAACGATCTCGCGGGTGGAAGCGTCGAGCACGCGGTGGTCGAACGCCTTCAGGCGGATGCGAATATTCTGGCCGTTCATTGCATTCGTCCTTCCGTCGGAGCCATGCCGGAGAACCGGCGCTTTCCGATCGCTAAACAGTCTTCAGCCAATCAAACCGAACGGCTGAGCGCCGCCCGAACCGCCCCGAAGGGCAAAGAGAACGCGGCGGTGTATACCGCCGCGCCCCCGACTTCAAGAGGCCAAGCC
>NZ_BBWJ01000046.1 GCF_001463745.1 Aureimonas sp. AU22
GACGGCGCTCACGCGGCGCCGCTTCCATGCCTCCGCCCCGTCGTTCGGCGGTCAGCGCCACCATGGCGCTGGACAGGCCCGGCAGTTCGGCGGCGCGCCGCTCCGCCTCGCGGCGCAGACCCTCGAACCGCTCCGCCTCGGCCGCCGGCACGCTGATGGAGAAGAAGGCTTTGCCGTCGGCCACGAAGATGTCCGACACCATACCGCGGGACACGACATCTCCGCCGCCCGGCGCGGGCAAGGCGCGCAGCATTTCGAGAACTTGGTTCTTCTGGTCCTCGGACATGATGGCTCTCTCGCTTCCATGGGGCGCTTGCACCCCCTATCTGCCGCAGATAGGGGATTTGCGTTGCCGATGGGAGGTGTAAAGCAGATGACGGACACGCCGCCGGCCGTCCCCTCCCCCTATCTCGACGTCGACGACGACGCTCGGGCGCTCGCCCGGCGCATCCTGCGCACGTCCCGGCACGCCGCGCTCGGCTGGCTCGAACTCGGAACCGGCGCCCCGATGACGAGCCGCGTGGCGCTCGCGGCTGATTTCGACGGCAGCCCGATCCTGCTCCTATCGCAACTTTCCGCCCACACGCGGGCGCTGGCGACCGATTCGCGCCTGTCGCTTCTGGCGGGCGAACCGAGAGCGGGCGATCCCTTGCAGCAACCCCGCCTGTCGATCGCGGGACGGGTGACGCCGCCGGTCGGCCGGGATGCACCCGAGCACGAACGCCTGTTCCGTCGCTTCACGGCGCATCATCCCGCTGCCGCCCACTACGGCGAGTTTGCGGACTTCGCGTTTTTCAGGGTCGAGGTGGCGTCGGCGTTTCTGAACGGGGGGTTCGCACGAGCCTACCCGCTCGCGCGCAGCGATCTGGTGGAGGGCGCCGCGACCGAGTTGGCAGACGCGGAACCGCGCGTCATCGAGCACATGAACGCCGACCACGGCGACGTCCTCGATCGACTGATGGCGAAGCGCGGCGGGGTCATCACGGGCTGGCGGATCGCGACCCTGGATGCGCGCGGTTTCGAACTCGTCGCCGGTTCGCATGTCGAGCGGATCGAGTTCGCGCAAGCCGTCGAGACCGGGGCCGGGTTCAGGGCCGCCTTCGTCGCCCTTGCGCGGACGCTCGCAAACTAGAGCGAGAAGCCTTCCGGGCAGTCGGCACGGAAACGGTTTCCCGCAGCGTTCTCGAAGATGCAACGGCCGCGATCCGTTCCGGAACGGCCGATCAGCCGATCGCCGGGATGGGCCGAGATATCCGGCAGCGTTCCCGGCGCATAGGCGGACACGCCGCCCGAGCCGAAACCGAACACGGCGGGCAGAAGGTCCGACTGGCACCCGGACAAGGCGAGAGACGCCCCGGCGAGGGCAAGCCACAACGCCACGCGTCGTGGGGCGTTCGTCCTGGCGATCGTCCGATCCATGGGCTTTCCCCGCTCGCTCGGCCTTCGACAAAAGGCCCGCCGGCTCCTGAGGAGCCGGCGGGCCTGGTCACGCAGGCTGACTCAGTAGCCGGCCGGGCATTCAGCGTAATAGCGCTGGCCGCGACCGTCGCGATAAACGCACTGGCCGGGGCGATTGGTCGCCGCGCCGACAAGTGCACCGCCTGCACCGCCGACCGCCGCTCCGATCAGCGCGCCGCGCGCGTTGCCGGTGATGCCGGCACCGATCGCGGCGCCGCCAAGTGCACCGATGCCGGCGGGCACGGCGACATTGCGATCGACCGACTGGCAACCCGACAAGGCGAGCGTGCTTGCCGCCACCGCGGCCATGATCATCGATTTCATCAGGTGCTTTTCCAACTCACTGGGTGTCCCATGCCAGCTAGATAGCACGGGTCCGGACGCCGTCCAGCGCTTCGCTCAGCGAGACGCCACGAGCTGGGGCGCGTCGGTGAGAACCACCGCGAGTTCGCCCGCACGGTTGACGGCCCATTCCACCGAGGCCGAACCATCGAGTTCCGACTGGGTGAGACCCGTGCAGCGAGCCATGACGCGGCGGTCGTAGGTCCCGGACAGGCGCATCTCCATGGGGGCGGCCGCCTCGCATTCGCCAACCGAGCGATAGATCGGCTGCGGCACCGGAATCTCCGTGCAGACCGACGCATCCGGCGAGCAACCGACGAGAAGAAGCAGAGCGGCAACGTGTTCCATGACGGATCCTTTCGCCTTCCTAAACCCCGATCGCGGTGAGCGGTTCCGGGTGGTCTTGGCAAAGACGAATCGCAGGAGAGCGTTTGCGGCGGATGTCGCCGATGTTTCGGGATGGCGCGTCCTGATGGCGGCACGGTTTCGCGCGGCGTGACGGCTCAGCCGTCGACCAACTCGAACTGGTTCCGAGGCACGCGCAGCCAGTACTGGATCCCGTCGGGCCTGTACTCGAGGGCCGCCTCGCCGCCGACCGAGTTGGGAACGATGCGCTCGAGGGTCGAGGTGCCGAAGCGGGGATCGTAGTCGACCCGCACGCGCGGGCCGTCGGACTCGCGCCAACGAAGCAGAAGCGACGTCTGGCCCTCGCGCGTCTCCAAGCGTGACACGATCTCGATACGCCCGCCTGGCACGGAAAGGGCCCCGTATGACGCGGCATTCACCGCGAGTTCATGCAGGGCCAGCCCCACATGCAGCGCGGCGGTCGGCGTCAGGTAGACGTCCACCCCCTCGAAACGGATCTGCTCCATGCCGTCGGGCGCGTATCGCTCGACCTGGAGAGTGACGAGACTGAAGAGGTCCGCGCCCCGCCAGTCGGTTTCGGTCACGATGTCCTGCGAGGAGGCCAGGGACTGGATGCGCCCCCGGAATCGGACCAGGAACTCCGGAACCGTCACCGAATGCCGGGCGGTCTGGCTGGCAAGGCTCTGGATGATGGCGAGGAGATTCTTTGAGCGGTGCGCGACCTCGCGGAGCAAGGTCTTCAGCGTGTCCTCGCGCCGCTTCTGTTCGGTGATCTCGACGGAGGTGCCGATGAGGCCGATCACCGTCCCGGCCTCGTCGCGATCGACGTCGACCCGCACGTCGAACCAGCGCGTGCTGTCGCCGGACGCCACGGGCAGCTCGAAGCGAACGGGGGTTCCGGTCTTGAGGGTCTCGGCCTTGATGGCTCGCGCCTTCTCCGCCGAGGGCACCGGGAGGAAATCCTCGTCGCTGTCCCCGTTCTTGGCGCTGGCGAGCCAGGACCCTTCCGCATTGAAGAGCCAGAGATAGCGCAGGTCGAGATCCTGCGAAAACAGGGTCATCTCGGTGTTGGCGAGGGCCTTGAGGGCCTTGTAGGCTACCATGACGCCGCACTCGCGGGCCGCACGCCGCACGACGGGGCATCGGAGGCGCGGCGGCACGACTCGACGGGAAGGGCAAGGTCGAAACGGGCGCCCAAGCCGTTTCCGTTCAGCCTTCCGGTCATGTCGTGCGGACCTTTCCAAAGCCTGCGGACCAACCCTGCAAGCCCTCTGCGTGTCAGTAGGCGGCAACGGGGCGGGTCCGCAAAGGGTTCCCGCCCTGCGAGGTTCCGGCCGTCGACCGGAGCCGCCCTGCCCAATCGCGATCCGCCTCAGGCGGCTTCGCGCTCCGTTTCGAAGAACAGCGCCTGGCTGATCAGCGCCTTCACCATGTCCGGATTGAACGGCTTGGTGACGAGGAAGGTCGGCTCGGGCCGCTCGCCCGTGAGCAGGCGCTCGGGGAAAGCGGTGATGAAGATCACCGGCACGGACACCTTGGCGAGGATGTCGTTCACCGCATCGATGCCCGACGACCCGTCCGCGAGCTGGATATCGGCCAGCACCATGCCCGGCTTCTGCTGCTCGAAGAGGGCGATGGCTTCCTTGTGCGTGCGGGCGATGCCCGTCACGCCGTGGCCGAGGCTCTCGACCATCTGCTCGATGTCCATCGCGATCAGAGGCTCGTCCTCGATGATCATGATGTTGGTCGAGACCTGGCGGCCGATGTCGGCGCTCGCCTGCCCGATCAGCTCGGAGAAATCGCTCTCGCCGACGCCGAGGATGTGGGCCGCTTCCTCCGTCGTGAAGCCCTCGACGGCCACCAGGAGAAAGGCCTGGCGCGGCAGCGGCGAGATCCCGCGCAGATTGCGCGAGGCCTTCTCCTCCCACGCGGACACCGGAGCATCCTCGCGGACGTTGACCTCGACGGACTGCCAGAGCGAGGAGAAGAGCTTGTAGAGCGAGATCCGCGGGCTCTCCTGCGTATCGAACAGGCTGGGCTCCGCGATCAATGCCTCGAGAACCGCCGCCACATACGCGTCGCCGGAGGACTGAGAACCGCTCAATGCACGAGCATACCGCCGAAGATACGGGATGTGCGGCGCAATGCGCGAGGACATCGACATGAACATTCCCTCGTAGCTGGTCCGGACTACACGCCCGGCATTCATCTTGTCTGTGCGGACGAGAACGTCGACCCCGACCGGGACGACGATGGAAACGTCGGCACCCTGTGGACTTCGCGCACCCGGCCCTAAGTAAGGCAAGAGCCGCGAAACGCTAGACCTTCGGACACAACATTTGCGGCTCGGCCGGCGATGCCCTTGCGAACGGGCCTTGGTCCTACATCTAGCGCAGAATGCGTCCCGGCGACGGGGCGTGAAGGCCGGCAGGGCGAGAGGTGGAATGGAAGACCGCAGGAACAAAGGCACCGTCATGCCCGAGACCCAAGAGACCGATGCCTCGACCAACCAGCCGACCGATCTCGGATCGACCTCCGCCATCGGCCGCCGCCTGAAGGCGTACTACGACGACGTGGCCAGCGAACCCGTGCCCGACCGGTTCATGTCGCTGCTCGACAAGCTGGATGCCGCCGAGGCCAAGTCTCGTTCGAAGGAAGGGAACTGAGCCACATGGCGCAGGATACCGACTTCCGCAGCGAGCTCGTCGCCATCATTCCCAATCTGCGCGCTTTCGCGGCGTCGCTGGCCGGCTCGTTCGACCGCGCCGACGACCTCGTGCAGGAGACGCTCGTCAAGGCCTGGGACAAGCAGCACACGTTCCAGCCCGGCACCAACCTCAAGGCATGGCTGTTCACGATTTTGCGCAACGAGTTCTACACGCAGATGCGCAAGAAGGGCCGCGAGGTGCAGGACGTCGACGGCATCCACGCGATGCAGCTCGCCGGCCATCCCGAGCAGCAAGGCCATCTCGACCTGCAGGACTTCCGCAAGGCCCTGGACCAGCTGCCCGACGACCAGCGCGAAGCGCTGATCCTGATCGGCGCTTCCGGCTTTTCCTACGAGGAGGCGGCCGAAATCTGCAAATGCGCCGTCGGCACGATCAAGAGCCGCGTGTCGCGCGCCCGTACCCGGATGGCCGACCTCCTCGGGATCGAAGGCGACGGCGAGTTCGGGCCCGACTCGATCTCCTCCCAGATCATCGGCGTCGCCCCAGCCGCCTGAGGCGGAACCCTGTGGCGGGCAAACGAATTTCGAAATTCGGGACGGGCGTCGCCCTCCCTCAACGTTGAAAGGATCATTCCATGTCTGAGTCCACGTCCAACGAGTTCTCGGCCAACGCCGGCCCGGACCGGGCCGACCTCGAGGCGCAGATCGCCAAGCTGCGCGAGGACGTGGCGGGCGTCACCGAGACGCTGAAGTCGATGGCCACCAGCCGCGCCGAAGGTGCGAAGCAGCAGGCCTATGCGCTGCGCGAAGAGGGCGAGCGCTACTTCCGCCAGGCGCAGGAGACGGTGGGCGAGTTCGAGGAGGAGGTCAGCGAGCGCGTGCGCGCCGAGCCGATCAAGAGCATCCTGATCGCGGCGGCGGTCGGCTACGTCTACGCCCGCCTCTTCAAGTAAGCGCCTTCCTTCGATGGTGTTCCAGCTCATCTCGCGAATGTTCACGGGCGAGGCGTCGATCTACTTCGCCCGGATGCGTACGCTCGCCACGCTGTATGCGATCATGGCCGTGCTCGCATTGGCCATGCTGTTCTTCCTGCTCTTGGCCCTGTTCGTCTGGATCGCCCAGAGCGCGGGAGTCCTGGCGACCGCGATCGGCTTCGCGGTGGGCTGCCTGGTCATCCTGATCGGCGTCTACATCTTCCTGACGATCGCGCGCCGCCCTCCCCGGCAGCGGGCGGCCGATCGGATGCAGCGCGACATGGCCTCCATCGCCTCGATCGCGGCGGTGTCCAACATGCCCCTCCTGTTCCGCAGCCTGCGGCGCCGCAAGTCGCTGCTGCTGGTGCCGGTTGCGGCCGCTTCGGCCTGGGGGCTGTTCCGGGTCGTCCAGGGCGTTCGGGACGGAAGCCGACGCGTCTGAGCGTCCGTTCCCCGCAGTCGAACGGCGCGCCGAACCCTCGGCGCGCCGTTTCCTTTCGTGAAGGGCGCATGTCAAATATCTCGGCGATCCTGGATCGTTTCGACGGATTGCGCCGTTACCTGTCTCAAGCGTGCAGAGGCGCGCGCAATGGAGTTTCGTGATGGCTGATCTGAGAACCGACAAGGCCCGCCAGGGACGCACCGGACGCCCGGTGCTTTATGTGCTGATCGCCGCTCTTGCGCTGTGCCTCGTGGTCTTCATCGGTCTGCAGTTCTACGGCAAGACCCTGCCGGACCAGAATATCGGCGGCACCGAAGCGTCCGACACGACCGCCGCGCCGGCGGCGCCGGCCAATTCGCAGACGGGCGTCGTGACGCCGGGCACCCCCGCGCCCGGCACCGCACCCGCCAACTGACACCGGGCGGAGCATCGGCCATGAGCACCATCGGCGAGCGGGAAGGCGAACCATCTTCCGAGAACGATTTCGGCGGTCATGAAGACCGGCTGACCTCGATCCTCGCCGACCCCTCCCTTCCCGATCGCGACAAGCGTCAGGCGATCCAGGACGCGCTCGACGATCTCCAGCGCGAGCGCGGCGAGGAACCAGCCGCTCCCTACGAGCCGCTGGAACAGCGCTTCTTCGAGGCGTTGGCCATTCTGGCCGAGGGCGGCCACGACTACGACGGCCCCAGTTCCGCCGAAGAACCGCCTCCGTCCGACCCACCCGAAGGGCCGACGGTGAGATGAATGCAGGGCGCGACCGGGTCGCGCCCTTTTCGTATGCGGACCGGTCAGAAGGTCGCTTCGTCCGGCACCAGGACCTTCAGTCCGCGCGGGTGTATCCGGACCTCCGACCGCCTGTCGAGGCTTCTCAGTTCCCCATCCATCACCGAGCGGTTCTGGCTCTTGGAACGACGATGCTCGATGACGATCTCGTCCGCCGTCATCACCGTGAGGTTATCCGTGTCCTTCCAGGCGCCGCGCATCATGTCGATGGTGGTCTTCAGGATCGCGACGCGACTGGTGGCGCGCATGATGTAGATGCCGAGTTTGCCGCCGCGGGGGTCGTCCGCATAGGGCAAATGCCCGTCGCCATAGATGTTGTTGGAGATGGCGACGGCCGGGGTGCGGATCACCTGCGTCTTGCCGTCGATCTCGAAACGAAGGTCCACCATCGGGAGCGAACTGGCGGCGGTGATCACAGCGCGCGCGCTGGCCCACATCTTCCCGAAGCGGGACCGGTATTCGAGCTTCTCACGTGTGCGGACCATGCGTGCGTGCATGCCGACGGCGAACTGATGAACGAAGTAGCGTCCGTTCACGCTGGCGATGTCGACGTCGACGATCCGACCGTTGGCCAGCGCCTTCACGGCCGGGTCAAGGCCCATCGGGATCTGGAGCGAGCGGGCGAAGAGGTTCATCGTCCCGGCCGGCAGGATGGCGAGGGCGATGGAAGAGCCGGCCACAGCCGCTGCCGCGGACGACACCGTGCCGTCACCGCCTCCTACCATCAGGATGTCGAGGTCGGTCCGCTTCGCCTGCGCCTCGATCCGTTCTCCGACCTCCGGACCGTCGACCAATTCGACTTCGATGTCGTGACCGTGGAGTTCGAATTCGCCTCGGATGGCCGAACTCAGGAGTTCGAGGTCCGTGGTGCGCAGGGTACCGCCGTGCCGGTTGAGGATGGCGTGGGCTTTCATGGGCTGCGCGCTGCTCCGTTGCGATGCGTGGCGAGCCATATGGGGCAGCGGCGTCCTGTGAAAATGGCGGTGGCACAACCAGCCGGCCCGGAACCCGCGCCCTTGATGTCCCGTTCTGCGAAACAACGAATCTGATTGGTACGGAGTGCTTCAATGATCGAATGGATCGTCATTCTTCTCGTGGTGGCGGCGATCGCCAGTCTTCTTGGCTTCCGCGGCGTCGCGGGCGCATCCGCCGGCATTGCGAAGGTGCTGATCCTGATCGTCCTCGTCGGCTTTCTGCTTCTTCTCTTCTTTGGTGTCGTCGTATTCGCATGAGTTCACGGTCCCGTTCCCTCTGCGTGAGGCGGGAACCTTAGCAACGCCTGCCAGTTCAACATCCATCACCTGATGCGCGGCGACGATAGTCAGCCGGGCCGTTCTGATTGTTCATGGGGAGATACTAATGGTTCGCACACTCCTGGCCACCACGGCGCTGGCCGCCGTTCTTGCGACGGGCGCGTTCGCCCAGACCACGACGACCACGACGGGTGAACAGCCCGCGATGGGCGCAGCCCCTGCAACCGGCGCCATGGCGCCTGCGACGGATACGACCGCCGCTCCGGCCGACAATATGGCGGCGGAAACCGCAAGCGCGCCGGCGGCCGGCGACATCGCCTACGTCCAGTCTCTCGGTGCCGACCAGCATCTCGTGACGGACCTCGATGGCCAGACGGTCTATGCGTCGAACGCCGCCGACGCAGAGACTGCGGGTGAGATCGACAACTTCATCGTCGGCGCCGACGGCACGGTCGTCGCGGCGATCGTGGATACGGGATCCTTCCTCGGCGACCAGTCGAAGACCGTTGCCGTGCCCTACAACAAGATCGAGTGGACTGCGGGCGAGAACAACCAGCCCCGCGCCGTCCTCACCGCGACGCGCGACGAACTCGCGGCTGCCCCCGCCTTCGCCGTGAACGAGCAGGCCGCTTCGACGACGGCCGCGGGCACGCCGGCCGGCTCCAGCGCGATGGCCCCGGCAGAGACCGGAGCGATGGCACCGGGCACCGCCAACACCGGCACGATGGCAACCGGCGGCATGGCAGCCGAGACGACCGCACCGGGTGCAGCCACCAACATGGCGGCCGGCACCACCACCACCACCCCGGCTGGCACGGCGGCAACGGCGCCAGCGGCATCCGGTGAGTACGTCGCCACCCTCGCCAACGACCAGTTCCTGTCGGGCGATCTCGTCGGCGACAACGTGTATTCCGGCCCGGCTGCCGATGCCGACAACATCGGCAACATCAACGACCTCGTGATCGCCTCCAACGGTCAGGTCGAGGCGTTCGTCGTCGGCGTCGGCGGCTTCCTCGGCATCGGCGAGAAGAATGTCGGCGTGCCGTTCGACAACATCTCGATGAACGCCGACCCGCAGGGCGAGCCCCGTGCCGTTCTGGCCGCGTCCAAGGAACAGCTGACCAACGCGCCGGCCTTCGAGGAAGGCGATGACCGCATGGCCGCCAATACCACGGCCGACACCGCCAACACCGGTGCCGGAACGATGGGCGCTGCCGGCACGGCGGCGACCGGCATGGCTGCGGGAACCGCGGGCATGGCAGCTGGCACGGCCGACACCGCCGCGAGCGGCACCACCGCCGCGACGGGCGGCATGGCCGCCACGAACAACGAGACCACGGCGTCCACCAGCGGCAACACATCGGCCGCCGAAGTCGGCACGCCGGTGACCGGCGCCGACCTGACGGCGGACAACCTGATTGGCACCTCGGTCTACGGTCCGGACAACCAGACGATCGGCTCGATCGGCGATATCGCCCTGACGCCGGAAGGCCAGGTCGACGCGGTGATCGTGGATGTCGGCGGCTTCCTCGGCATCGGCGCCAAGCCGGTGGCGGTGGCCATGGACAACCTGCAGTTCATGCGCGACTCCGGTGGTTCGCTGACGCTCACGACGCAGTTCACGCAGGATCAACTGCGCAACGCGCCGGAGTTCAACCGCGACACCTACGCGCAGAACCGCGACGAGATGCGCGTCGCGAACCCGGGCGACATCCCGGCGGCCCCGGCGGCGCCGGCAGCCCAGTAAAGGCTTCTTCGCCTTTCCCATTGATCGACAAGATGCAAGGCCCGCCCTCCGGCGGGCCTTCGTCCGTTCCTGGTCACGTTTTCGTTCTGGATCCTTACCAAAATTTATGGCTGCGCTCCGGCCGGCATCGTCTATCGTCGCGCGGTCGCAGCCGCCGCTCGCCAACGTGATCCAGCGGTGGCGCGCAAACAGTGCATTCGCCGGTTGCGCCAGCCGGCTCCGCGAGGCCTGCCATCGCGGTCCTCGAGCCGTCACGTCACGCAAAAGGTCTTCATGGCTGCTCTTCGACAGATCGCCGTCACGCTTCTCCTGATCGCGGCCGCCGGCTGCGCCTGGCTCTATCTTTCGCCGGCGCCCGGTCGCTTCCTTCTCGCGGACGGACGGCTGCCGGAGGTGCTTCGCCCTGTCGTCAGCGCCTTGTCGGCTGCCGACGACGCGCCGAAGGTCGGTGCGACCCGGACCGAGCGGGGTGGTGGGCGCCAGTCGCCCCTCGTCGCTGTGGCCGAAGCGAAACCGCTGGTGACGCGCGATCGGCTGCGCGCGATCGGCTCCGGCGAAGCGGAGCGCACGGTCGCGGTGCGGCCGGACGCGACCGGCATCATCAAGTCCCTGGCCTTCCGCTCCGGCGACGCCGTCGAGGCCGGCGCGACGCTCGCCCTGCTTCAGGACGACGCCGAGCGGATCGCGGTGGACCGGGCACGCATCGCCCTGGCGACGGCCGAGGATCAGCTCCGCCGCTACGAGACCCTCGCCACCACCGGGGCCTCCATCACCTCGGTGCAGCTCGAAGAGGTGCGCCGGGCGCGCGACGCGGCGGCGCTCGACCTTCGTTCTGCGGAGGTGGCCCTCGCCAAGCGCAGCATCATGGCGCCGATCGGCGGCCACGTCGGCCTTCTGAACCTCGAGGTCGGTGCGCTCGTCGACGGCTCGACCCTGATCGCCACCGTGGACGACCGCTCCAAGCTGCGCATCCTGTTCGACGCTCCGGAGGCCTTCGCCGCCCAACTGGCGGTTGGTCATCCGATCACCGCCATTCCCGCCACGCGGTCGGGCGACACCTACCAGGGGGTGATTACCGCACTCGACAGCCGCCTCGACCAGGCGAGCCGAACGCTGCGCGCCGAGGCGACGATCGACAACGAAGGCGATCGGCTGCGTCCCGGCCTGTCCTTCTCGATCGAGATCGGCTTCGAGGGCCAGAGCTTCATTGCCGTCGACCCGCTGGCGGTCCAGTGGGAACGGACTGGCCCCTTCGTTTGGGTCGTCGAGAACGACAAGACGCGCAAGGCGTCGATCGCCATCATCGAACGCAACGTCGATTCCGTTCTCGTCGCCTCCGATACGCTCGAGGCTGGCGACACCGTCGTCACCGAAGGCGTGCAGCTCCTGCGCGAAGGGGGCTCGGTGCGCGTGCGCCAGAACACCGGGGTCGACACCGTGCCGTCCAGCCAGGATCCCCCGACGGCGGAAACGCCGCCGACCGGCCGGCGCGCCGACGCCGGCGCGGCGCTGATGCCCGCAGCCACGGCGGCGGCCCAATGAGCGCTGGTGCATCCAAGCCCGACGGGCTGACGGCACTCACCTCGCTCTTCATCCGGCGTCCCGTCTTCACGATCGTCATCAACCTTCTCGTCATCGTCGCGGGCCTCGCCGCCTTCAACGCCGTCGAGGTTCGCGAACTGCCGAACGTCGATCGTCCCGTCATCACCGTGACGACGACCTTCCAGGGCGCGTCGGCGGAAGTGGTGGATCGCCAGCTCACCAGCACGATCGAGAGTGCGGTCGCGCGCGTCGCGGGCATCGCCTCGATCTCCTCCTCGTCGCGCTTCGGCCAGAGCCGCGTGACGGTCGAGTTCACCAGCTCCACCGACCTCAATGTGGCGGCCAGCGACGTGCGTGACGCCGTTGCGGGGATCGCCAACCAGATCCCCGAGGACGCCGACGAGTCCCGGATCGTCAAGGCCGACGCGGACGCGGACGCGATCATGCGCCTTGCGGTCCTGTCCTCGACTCTGCCGATCGAGGAACTGACGACCCTCGTGGACGACCGCATCGCCGATCGCGTGGCGGCCGTCGAAGGCGTCGCCGACGTCACCCTGTCCGGCGAGCGCGAGCGTCTGATCTACGTGGACGTGCGGCCGGACGAGCTGGCAACGCGCGGCCTGACGCTCGGCGACGTGTCCGCCGCGCTCGGCAACGCCGCCTTCGATCAGCCCGCCGGCCAGCTCGAGTCCCCCACGCAGAACCTCGTGGTGCGCGCCGACGCGGGCCTGTCGACACCCGAAGCCTTCGGCGCCGTCATGCTGAACGAGCATACGCGCCTGCGCGACGTCGCCTCCATCCGCTTCGGACCGGACGAGGCGGCCTCCAAGGCCCGGGTGAACGGCGAGACGGGTATCGGCCTCGGCGTCATTCGCCAGGCCGGCTCTTCCACGCTGGCGATCTCGGAAGGGGTGCGTGCGGCGGTCGCTGACCTCAACGCCTCGCTGCCGCCGGGCACGCGCGTCATCATCACCTCGGACGAGGCGACCTTCATCAACGGCGCGATCCACGAGGTCGAGCTGACGCTGGCATTGGCCATCGTGATCGTCGTGGCCGTGATCTACGCGTTCCTGATGAACTTCCGCGCGACGATGATCCCGACGCTGACGATCCCGATCGCGCTGATCGGCGTCGTCGCCGGCATCTATCTCGTCGGCTTTTCCGTCAACATCATCACGCTCCTGGCTCTCGTGCTGGCGACGGGCATGGTGGTCGACGACGCCATCATCGTGCTCGAGAACATCATCCGCTGGCGCAACATGGGTCTGTCGGTGCGGGCGGCGAGCGTGATCGGCACGCGCGAGGTGTTCTTCGCGGTCATCTCGACCACGGCGACACTGGCGGCCGTGTTCATTCCCATCTCCTTCCTGCCAGGGGTCGCCGGCGGCCTGTTCCGAGAGTTCGGCTTCGTGCTCGCGATCGCCGTCACGCTCTCCGCCTTCATCGCACTGACGCTCTGCCCGATGCTGGCGGCCCATCTCCTCGGAGACGCGACGAAGGAAGCGCAGCCCGGACCGGCGAAGCGTGCGGCGGGTCGTCTCGGCCGCTCGCTCGGGACCCTCTATGCCGTCTGCCTGCGCAAGGCCCTGGCCTATCCGCTGGCGGTCATCGTGGTCTCGGCCATCTTCGCGGGCGCCGCCGTCGTCACCTTCGGCAACCTGCCGCAACAGCTGACACCGAACGAGGACCGCGGCAGCGTCCTCATGAGCATCTCCGCTCCGCAGAGCGCCAGCCTCGACTACACCGACACGCAGATGCGCCGCGTCGAGGAGATCGTGCTGCCCTACGTGGAGAGCGGCGAGGCGACAGGCGTCATGTCCCGCATCGGCACGGGCAGCGGCAACTCAGCCTTCATGGTGCTGACGCTCGCCTCCTGGGGCGAGCGCGAGCGCACGCAACAGGAGATCGCCGCCGAGCTCAACCGCGCCTTCGCCGAGATACCGGGTGTCCAGGCTCGCGCCATCCAGCCGAACTCGCTCGGCATCCGCGGCGGCGGTCGCGGCCTGCAGTTCGCGCTGGCGGGGCCGACCTACCAGATGCTGTCGGACGCTGCGACGTCGCTGGAAGAGGCGATGAACGCCGATGGCCGCTGGGGGCGCGTCCAGCTCGCCTTCGACACGACGCAGCCCCAGCTGTCCGTCCAGATCGACCGCACGCGCGCCTCCGACCTCGGCATCGAGATCGACGGGCTGGCGTCCGCGATCCAGGCGCTGCTCGACGGCCGCGACATCGGCACGACCTATGTCGAGGACCGGGCGGTCGACATCCACCTCGTCTCGACTTCGCAGCCGATCAACGATCCCGGCGACCTCGCCAACATCTTCACGAAGACGCGCGACGGGCGCTTCGTGCCCCTGTCCTCCATCGCCACGATCAAGGAGGAAGCCGTCGCGCCGACGCTGTCGCGCGAGGACCAGTCGCGGTCCGTCGCCATGTCGGCCGATCTGCCACAGGGTCTCTCCATCCAGGAAGCCTGGAACGAGGCGCAGGATTTTGCCGCCGACAGGCTCCCGGACGGCATACGACTGATCCCGCTCGCGGAGGCCGCGACGCTGGAAGAGACGTCCAGCGGGCTCGCCGTGGTCTTCGGCTTCGCAATCGTCGTCGTGTTCCTGGTCCTGGCGGCCCAGTTCGAAAGCTTCGTATCCGCCCTCATCATCATCGCCACCGTGCCGTTCGGCGTCGCCTGCGCGGTCTATGCGATGGACTTCTTCGGCGAGACGCTGAACCTCTACTCGCAGATCGGACTGGTGCTCCTCGTCGGCATCATGGCCAAGAACGGCATCCTGATCGTGGAGTTCGCAAACCAGCTCCGCGAGGAAGGGCGCTCGGTGCGCGAGGCGATCGAGGAAGCCTCCATCATCCGCCTGCGCCCGGTGATGATGACGATGATCGCGACCATCGTCGGCGGCGTGCCGCTGATCTTCTCGACGGGCGCCGGCGCCGAGGCGCGGGTGTCGCTCGGCTACGTCATCGTCGGCGGGCTGGGGCTCGCGACGATCGCAACGCTGTTCCTGACGCCCGTCGCCTATCTCGCGCTCGCACGCTTCTCTAAGCCGCAGGCCGAAAGCGAGGAGCGCCTCCGCCGTGATCTCGCCGCGGCCGAGCGTCTCGGCAAGTCCGGCAGCGCACCGGCACCGGCGGAGTAGCCGGGCCCGAACGAGACCGGGCGGTGTCCCGTCCACCGCTGTCCGAATACCGCCGGGATCGACCGCGAGGCGTGTTCGCTGCGGGACACGTCGGCGGGCGCCGCGGTTTGCCCGCCGGGCGATCGCGGCGGCACGATCGGCCAAGGCTCGGCTTTCCTTTCCGAAGGCGGATGGGATAGAAGCCGGCCATGGCCCCTCCCCCGCTTCTTCGCCTCGACGGCGTGCGCCTGACCTTCGGCGGCACGCCCCTTCTCGCCGATGTCGAACTCGGCGTCCTGCCCGGCGACCGGATCGCGCTCGTCGGGCGCAACGGGTCGGGCAAGTCGACGCTTCTCAAGATCGCGGCCGGGACCGTCGAGGCGGACGGCGGCGAGGTGTTTCGTCAGCCCGGCGCGACGATCCGCTATCTCGCGCAGGAGCCGGACTTCGGTGACGCGCCCACCGTCGAGGCCTATGTGGCGGCGGGCCTCGGGCCGGCGGATGATCCCTATCGCGTGACGCGCCTGATCGAAGGGCTCGGCCTGCGCGCCGACGCCAGACCCGGCGATCTCTCAGGCGGCGAGGCGCGGCGCGCCGCGCTCGCCCGCGTTCTGGCACCCGAACCCGACATCGTGCTTCTGGACGAGCCGACGAACCATCTCGACCTGCCGACCATCGAGTGGCTGGAGGAGGAGGTCGCCTCGCTGCGTTCGGCCGTCGTGATCATCAGCCACGACCGGCGCTTCCTCGAAAAGACCACGCGCGCCACCGTGTGGCTGGACCGGGGCCGCGTGCGGCGGATCGAGGAAGGCTTCGGCAGCTTCGAGGCCTGGCGCGACAAGGTGCTTGAGGAGGAGGAGCGCGACCTCCAGAAGCTCGACCGCAAGATCGTGCGCGAGGAGCACTGGTTGCGCTACGGCGTGACCGCGCGGCGCACGCGCAACGAGCGTCGGCTCGCCGGGCTCCATCAGCTGCGCGCCGACCGCAAGAACGCACGCCGCGCCACCGGCACCGTCGAGATGCAGGTCGGCGATACACGTGAAAGCGGCAAGCTCGTGATCGAGGCCAAGGGCATATCCAAGGCTTATGGCGACCGGCTACTGGTGGAGAACTTCTCGACCCGCATCCAACGCGGCGACCGGGTCGGCTTCGTCGGGCCGAACGGTGCCGGCAAGACGACGCTCCTCAAGATGCTGATCGGCGAGGCGGAACCGGACTCGGGCGCCGTGCGCCTCGGCACCAATCTCGACCTCGCCTTCCTCGACCAGAAGCGCGCGAGCCTTCGCGACGACCTCCCGGTCTCCGAGGCGCTCACCGACGGGCGGGGCGATCAGGTCATGGTCAACGGCGAGCCGCGCCACGTGGCGGGTTATCTCAAGGACTTCCTGTTCCAGCCCGAGCAGATCCGCACGCCGGTCGGCAACCTGTCGGGCGGCGAGCGGGCGCGCCTGCTCCTGGCGAAGACGCTCGCGACGCCCGCCAACGTCCTGGTGCTCGACGAGCCCACCAACGACCTCGACATGGAGACGCTGGATCTCCTGCAGGAACTGATCGCCAACTACCCCGGCACGGTGCTTCTCGTCAGCCACGACCGCGACTTTCTCGATCGAACGGTGACGAGCGTGATCTCGCCGGAGGGCGACGGACGCTGGCTGGAATATGCCGGCGGCTACACGGACATGGCGGCTCAGAAGCGGGGCGCGCAGGCGGAGGCGCGCAAGGTCGAGCGGACCGCGAAACCGTCCGCCGCCTCGCCTCCCCGACCGGCCTCGCAGCCGAGCGCCAAGCTGTCGTTCAAGCAGAAGTTCGCGCTCGAGACCCTGCCGAAGGAGATCGCCAGGCTGGAAGCGGCGATCGCCAAGGCAGAGGCCGAGATGGGCGATCCCGCGCTCTTCACCAAGAACCCCGACCGCTTCGCCAAGCTCGCAAGGGAAAGCGAGGCCCATCGCGCTGCCCTCGCCAAAGCCGAGGACGAGTGGCTGGAACTGGAAATGCTGAAGGCGGAACTGGAGGGCTGAAGTCCGCCAGCGGCACGTTGGAAGTCGGCCAGGCGCTGACCACCGATTTGGCCTGCCCCGTCGGACGCCGTTCACCGCTCGTTCACCAAGTTCTGCTGTGATTTCGTTAACTTCTCGGACCAGAATGGGGCAAGGCTCTCGAGCCGGGCCAAAGGCATAAGGACTTCATCACATGGCATCGCCCGCGCGCACTTCGCTCCCGCTCCGACGCTCGCTGGCTGCCCTGTTGCTGAGCCTCGGCCTCTCGACGTCCGCCCACGCCTTCGAGACCACGGCGCGGGCCGCGGTGCTCCTCGACTTCGACACCAACACGACCCTCTTCGAGAAGAACCCGGACGAGGAAGTGCCCCCCGCAAGCCTCTCCAAGCTGATGACGCTCCTCATCATCTTCGACGAGCTGAAGCGCGGCGCGATCCGCCTGGACGAGACGTTCCCCGTTTCCGAGAATGCCTGGCGCACGGGTGGTGCGGCGTCGGGCGGGTCCACCATGTTCCTGCCGCTAAACTCGCAGGTCAGCGTCGGCGATCTCATCAAGGGCATCGCCATCCAGTCCGGCAACGACGCGACGATCGTCGCGGCCGAGGGCATCGCCGGCTCGGTGCCGGCCTTCGCCGAGATGATGAACCGCAAGGCGCAGGATCTCGGGCTGACGCACTCGCACTTCGTCAATCCGCACGGGTTGCCCGATCCCGGCCAGCGCGTGTCGGCGCGCGATCTCGTGACGCTCGCCGCCCACATCATCCGCACCTATCCCGAACAGTACCCGCTGTTCTCGGAGGAGGAGTTCACCTTCAACGGCATCACCCAGCGCTCGCGCAATCCGCTCCTCAGCCTCGGCGCCGACGGGCTGAAAACCGGCCATACGGCGGAGGCCGGCTACGGGCTCGTGGCCTCGGCCAAGGACGACGCCGGGCGGCGCATCGTCTTCGCGATGACGGGCATGAAGTCGGTCAACGAGCGGGCCACGGAGGCGCGCGCGATGATGACGCTCGGCCTGCGCGGCTTCGAGAACGTGGTGATCCTGAAGGCGGACGAGACGGCGGGCGAAGTGCCGGTGTCTGGCGGCGTGACCGCGAGCGTACCGGTGCGCGCGGCGGGCGAGATCCGCTTCATCGAGCCGCGCGGCTCGGGCTCGCCCTACCAGACCGAGATCGTGCCCGTCGGCACCGTGGAAGCGCCCGTGCCCGAAGGCCGGCGCGTGGCGCAGATGCGCATCACGCGCGATGGGCAGGTGGTCCGTGAAGAGCCGTTGTACGCCGCCTCGAACGTCGAACGCGCCGGATTTCTCCAGCGCGTCCAGGAACAGGTGATGGGCTACTTCCAGTAGCCGATCAGGCGGCGGCGGCCGCGTCCATCCAGGCCTTGTGCCGGTCCTCGTCGGCATAGGCCTTGGCGAAGTAGGCCTGCGCGTCCGGCGTCGCGGCCGCGTTCTTGGAGGCATGATCGTAGGCCATCTTGGTTTCGATCTCGTTGGTCGACATGGCCTTCAGGATCGCCTTGTCGCCGATGATCGAGGCGAGCGCCACCTTGCCGGTCGTCAGGTACTCCTTGAGATCGCCCTCCTGCGGCGCCGCGATGCCACGCTGGCCCGCCATGCGGGTCAGTTCGGCGACGTGCGCCTCGTGGTCGCCCTTGAACTCGGCGATCTTTGCCTTGGAGGTCGGATCGTCGAGCCGCTCGATGGTCGACTGGTAGGCGGCGATCGCGTCGTGTTCCAGGATCAGGAGGTTCTGGATGAGCTTGTCGAACGTGCTTTCGGTGCCGACGGTCGTGACCATGGGTTGCTGTCTCCGTTGGTTCTTGTCTCGGGATGAGGTGGCGGAGCGGCGAGAGGCCGCCCCGCCGGACGATCAGCGCGAGGCCTTGTAGAGCTTCTGCGCGATCTCGAACATTTCCTCCGGCGCGTAGTCCGGCGTGAAGGCGGAGGGAACGCCGGTCAGCTGGTGGATCTTGCCGCCTTCCGGCATGCCGTCGACGACCTCCAGTTCGCCCGGAGGATCGTCGGGAAGCGCGACCTCGCCATTGCCCCAGATGCCGGCCATTTCCTTGTAGTCGCCCGGGCTGAACGTATAGAGGCGGCGGTGCGACCCCTCGTCCAGATACTTCTGGCACTCCGGGATCTTGGAGAGCGGGATGTTGGGCGTCGGCAGGAAATCCTTGATCTTCACGCCCGTGATCTTCTCCAGCGCCAGCGCATAGGCGTGGGCGTGGACGGAGCCACGCACGAGAAGGTAGCCGCAGACCTCGCGGCTCGTCGGATCGCTGACCGTCTCGTAAACGCGCAGCTTGTGGAGGCGCGCACCGCATTCGAGATGGAAATTGTGCAGGAGGTCCACCACGACGTTGCCCGTGGTGGTGACGAACCCCTGGTTCCAGGAGATGCCGTTGGAATCCACCGGCACGCCGCCGCCGCCATGCGACAGGAACGCCGCGGCCGAGCGGATGTCCTTCATATCGCCGAAGGGAGCGCCGGAAATGTCGCCTCCGTCCCCCTTGTCGCCGTTCGCCTTGTCCGGGCCGTTCGCGACCATGGCGACGCCGTTGGTCACGAGTTCGACATGGCCGAGTTCCTCCGCCGTGATCGAGGCGACCAGGCTGTAGAACGGCCGAAGCTTGTCCTTCGAGCGGAAGTTGAAGCTCTGGAACATGTAGTTCCCGAGGGTGGACATCTCGCCGTACTTGCCCCCGAGGAGCTCCTGCAGGGCGGCGGCGGCGTTGGGATCGGCCCGCTTGGGCGGAGGCAGGTTCGCCTGCAACTTGTCGACGCGCATGAACATGGCAAGGATCTCTCCGAGTGGATCGGTCTGGAGGGAACCGCTCGCGGTTGGGGCAGTTCCCCGGCGTTTCCTTGTCTGACCATGCTTCCGCCGGTCCTTGGGTCTTCGGCCTTGGGCATTCGGTTCCGATCGCGCTTGACGCAACGCACAAGAGAGCGGATATAGGCCGGGTCATGCCGCGCTTGCGCTGCGCCCGCCTTTGATCCCGCTGTGGGACACCGAGCCGAGCGCCAACCGTCGAAGCTTCAAGAAGCCTTCGGCCGCGGTCCGTGCCGTTCCGTTCCCGCGCAGGAACGTCCGGCCGATCTCCGGGACGAAACCACCCGGTTCTTTAGTCAAAGGCATTCCTTGACCCAGACGAATTTCCAAGCGCTCGGCCTTGCCGCAGCGCTTCAGTCCGCCCTTGCCGATATGGATTTCACCACGCCGACGCCGATCCAGGCGCAGGCGATCCCGGCCGTGATGAAGGGGCGCGACGTCCTCGGCATCGCACAGACCGGCACCGGCAAGACGGCCGCCTTCTCGCTGCCCATCCTCGATGCCCTGCTCAACAAGGGCGGCAAATCCAAGCCCAGCGCGCCGCGCGTGCTGATCCTGGCGCCGACGCGCGAACTCGCGGTCCAGATCGCGGAGAACATCAAGGGCTTCACGGCCGGAACCCCGATCCGCCACATGACCGTGTTCGGCGGCGTGTCGATCCGTCCGCAGATCGACACCGCCCGGCGCGGCGTCGACATCGTGGTGGCGACCCCCGGCCGCCTGCTCGATCTCATCGACCAGAAGGCGCTGAGCCTTTCGGCGGTCGAGCATCTCGTCCTCGACGAGGCCGACCGGATGCTCGACATGGGCTTCATCCGCGACATCAACCGCATCATGAAGCTGGTACCGGAGAAGCGCCAGTCTCTCCTGTTCTCGGCCACCATGCCGCAGAACATCGCCTCGCTGGCGGCCAAGATCCTGAAGGATCCGGTCCGCGTCGAGGTGACGCCCGAGGTCGTGACGGTCGAGAAGATCGACCAGAGCTTCTTCCTCGTGCCGCAGAAGGCCAAGAAGCACTGGCTGATCAAGAACCTGCCGGGGTTCGACAAGACGGTGATCTTCACCCGCACCAAGCATGGTGCCAATCGCCTGTCCGAGGACCTGGACAAGGCCGGCATCGCCGCGCTCGCGATCCACGGCAACAAGAGCCAGGGCGCGCGCCAGAAGGCGCTCGGCCAGTTCCATGCCGGCGAGCTCAAGGTGCTGGTGGCCACCGACATCGTGGCGCGCGGCATTCACGTCGACGACATCACCCATGTCGTGAACTTCGACCTTCCGGAAGAGCCGGAAAGCTACGTTCACCGCATCGGCCGCACCGCTCGTGCGGGCAAGTCCGGCATGGCGGTCACCCTGTGCGATCCGTCCGAGCGCGCCAAGCTGCGCCAGGTCGAGAAGCTGACGGGCATGCGCTTCGACGTGCAGACGTCCGAGTTCTCCGACGCCTCGGCCTTTGCCGACGAGCCGCGCGAAAGCCGCGGTCCGCGCCAGCCGCGCGGGGGACGTCCAGGCGCCGGCAAGCCGCAGCGTTCGGAAGGCGGCCAGCGCCATCAGCCGCGCGGTGCCAAGCCCGGCGAGCGTCGCGGCGCTCCGGGCGGGGGTGCCCCGGCCGGTGGTGGGGGCCGTAACGGCGACGAGCGCGCGGCGCGGCCGAACGGTCAGCGTCAGCGCCGGCCGCGCAGCGGCGGTGGCGGCGGCTCGCGCTCGGCGACCGCCTGATCCCGACGACGAGGGGCGCCGCAAGGCGCCCTTTTGCGTTCAACCGGTTGCTCGGCGCCCCTGCCCTCGCCATATGCGGCGTCAGCAGGTTCGAACGAGGAGACTGGACGCATGGCCGAGACCGTCAAGGTCGACATCCCGCACAAGCTTTCGCGCGAGGCCGCCCGCCAGCGCATCAGCGAGGGCTTCGGGCGCATCCGTTCGGAGGCCACCGGCGGCATGCTGAAGTTCGAGGATCAGTGGACCGGCGACCATCTCGACTTCCGCGCGCGGATGATGGGCCAGTCGATCGTCGGACGTCTGGATATTCTAGACGACCACGTCCATGTCGAACTCGATCTGCCGGGCTTCCTCGCCTCCATCGCGAGCAAGCTGACAGGCAAGATCCAGAAGGAGGGGCAGGTTCTCCTCGAGAAGAAGCCGGCCTGAGACCGGTTCGTCTCCGCGCCCGGCCTCTCAGGGTTCCGGCGTGTTGACGCTGCGCAGCGTCGCCTTGTCCGCCGTCACCGTGCCGCCGAGCGAGCCACCCTCGATCGCCTGCACCGTGCCCAGCCCCGGCACCACGGAGCCGACCTTGACGCGCATCAGCTCCTTGCGCGTCGCGAGCAGCGCCTCGTCCTGGAAGATCATCACGATCTGGTAGTCGGACGGCGTCGGTGTGTGATCGCGCACGATCGAGGGCGCCGGCATCGCGTCGGTCTTGATCTCCTCGCCTACCGAACCCGTTTCGATCTGATCCAGCTTGGGCGCCATGCGCGCGATCGCCGCCTGCTGGAAGTAGTCGGGGGTTTCGATCGACACGATATAGGACCACGAGAAGAAGCTGGCGGACGAAACCGCGAGCGTCACCGACGACAGGGCGATGGCCCAGTCCACCACCGACCAGTCGCGATCGACGTTCTTCGCCGTGGTGCGCCCACCGAGAGACCTGCGGACGGGGGGAAAATCGGACGATGATGTTGCGACCTGAGACATCGCAGGACTCCTTGCGTGGAGCTTGCAGGATGGCGCGGCCGCGTTAACGAAGAAATGAGACCGTGCCTTCCAGCCGGCCGACCTTCCACTAGGGTTAGGGAAGGGTAAAACGGAGAAGCGGCGGATGCGGACCGAGCGGCGAACGGCAGAACGACGGACCACACGGCTGCGGCCGGCCAAGCTCCTGGGAGCAGCAGACGGGTTTCTCTGCGACTGCGCGGTTGTCGAGCGCTCGGCGAGCGGCGCCCGCGTTCGTGCCTTCGCGCCCGTCGGCCGCGTGCTTCCCGAAACGCTGACACTGTACGACGAGGTCGAAACGCGCCGATGGACGGCCCGGGTGGTCTGGGCGCGCGGTGCCGAGCTCGGACTGGCCATCGAGGCCGCCGGCGAGCGCGTATCGGATGCCGACCGCCATCGCATCGCGGGTCCGTTCTACGCAGTCTGACGATCCCGCGCGGGCGCTTCCAGCCCGTCTCGCACCAGGCAGGAACGCAAAGGCCCGCCGCGATCGCTCGCGGCGGGCCTTGTTGCCTTCAGCTCGGCTGGCGTCGTCCGTTATTCGGCCGGCACCGCGTTGGCGGGGACGCGGTCCTCTTCCAGGGCGGCGACGGTCTCGCCGGCCAGCACGGCCCGCAGGCGATCCTGGTCGAGTTCACCCTCCCACCGGGCGACGACGAGCGTTGCGACCGCGTTGCCGATGAAGTTGGTGATCGCGCGGCATTCCGACATGAAGCGGTCGACGCCGAGGATCAGCGCCATGCCGGCGACCGGCACGGACGGCACGACCGAGAGCGTCGCGGCGAGCGTGATGAAGCCCGCTCCCGTGATGCCGGCCGCGCCCTTCGACGAGAGCATGGCGACGAGGAGCAACAGGATCTGATCGCCCCAGGACAGGTCGATGTTGGTCGCCTGTGCAATGAAAAGCGCCGCCAGCGTCATGTAGATGTTGGTGCCGTCGAGGTTGAACGAGTAGCCCGTCGGAATAACCAGCCCGACCACGGACTTCTTGGCGCCGGCGTTCTCCATCTTCTTCATCAGCGACGGCAGGGCCGCTTCCGAGGACGAGGTGCCGAGCACCAGGAGGAGCTCTTCCTTGATGTAGCGGATCAGGGCGAAGACCGAGAAGCCGTTGTATCGGCACACCGCGCCGAGCACGACCACCACGAACAGGAACGAGGTGAAGTAGAAGACGCCGATCAGGTAGGCGAGGTTGGCGACCGAGCCGATGCCGTACTTGCCGATGGTGAAGGCCATGGCGCCGAAGGCACCGATCGGGGCGGCCTTCATCAGGATGGCGACGAGCTTGAAGACCGGAGCGGTCAGGGCGTTGAAGAACTCGGTGACTGGGCGCCCGGCCTCGCCGATCATCGCGAGGGCGATACCGAACAGGACGGCGATGAACAGCACCTGCAGGATGTCGCCATCGGCAAAGGCGCCGACGAGGGTCGCCGGGATGATGTTCATCAGGAACCCGACGATCGACGAGTCGTGCGCCTTCTGGGTGTAGGTCGCGACAGCTCCGGCATCGAGGGTCGCCGGATCGATGTTCAGCCCATGACCGGGATGAGCGACGTTGGCGACGACGAGGCCGATGATCAAGGCCAGCGTCGAGAAGGTGAGGAAGTAGATCATCGCCTTGCCGACTACGCGGCCGACCTTGGCGAGATCGGTCATGCCGGCGATGCCGGTCACGACGGTGAGGAAGATCACCGGAGCGATGATCATTTTCACCAGCTTGATGAAGGCGTCGCCGAGCGGCTTCAGGCTCGCCCCGAACTCCGGATAGTAGTGTCCGAGCGTGATGCCGGCGATGATCGCGACCACCACCTGGAAGTAGAGCTGGGCGTAGATCGGCTTCTTCTGCGCGGGTTCCGCATGCGCGAGCGGCATGGCTGCCATATGTGCCTCCCTTGGTTTTCTTGTTCCTCCCGCGCCGGATCACCGTCCGGCGCAGAAGCCTCAGGAAGACATCAGCAAGCGCCGTGCCAGATGAATGCAGGGGTGGCATTCGCCCAGCGCACGGCTTGCCGGAAGGTCGAACGCAGCAGGATCCGAGACTATCGATGCGGATTTCCGCTCGCCTTCGAGGGATGTTGTGCGATAAATCGCACAACATGAATTCGTCCCCTTCCTTTCGCTTGCGACGTGGGGCCCTGCGATCGGTGCTCGCCGGCATCGTCCTCGGCTCCGTCGCCTTGGTGTGGCTGGCAGTGGGGATCGCTGCGGACCGTGCGACGCTTGCGGGCCTTACGGAACGGGCCAAAACGTCGTTGCCGCTTGCTATGTCGGTCCTGCGCAGCGAAGTCGACAAGCAGCGCTCCGTGCCGGCGATCCTGTCCGAAGACCCCGACATTCGAAACATCCTGGCGGCCCCGGCCCCGGCGGGCGTCGATCGGGTGAACCGGCGGCTGGAGGATCTGCGGCGGACCACGGGCGCCACCGTCCTCTACCTCCTCGACGCGCGCGGCCTGACGATCGCCGCCAGCAACTACGCCGAACCCACGAGCTTCGTCGGGAGCGACTATTCCTTCCGCCCCTATTTCGTCCGGGCGATGGAAACCGGCGCGGCGGCCCAGTACGCTCTGGGCACCGTCAGTCGGCGCTCCGGCCTCTACATCACGCGGCGCGTCGACGTGGGCGGACAGGCGATCGGCGTCGTGGTCCTCAAGGTCGAGTTCGACGGCATCGAACGCGATTGGTCGGCGGGCGACAACGTCGTCTTCGTCACGGGTGACCACGGCATCGTTCTGGCGACCACGCAGGCTGACTGGCGCTACCACGCCCTGGCACCGGTCCCGCCGGACCTTGCCTCGCGTATTCGCGACAGCCTGCAGTTCGGCGCCGCTCCGTTGACGCCGCTCGGGATCGAGGAACGGCGCGGCACCGTTCGCGCCACGGCCACCGCCGATCCGCGCCGGTTCGTCGCCGTCTCGCAGCAGCTCGCCGACCCGATCCTGGACTGGACGCTCCATCTCTGGGTGCCCGCCGACGCGGCGCTGGCGCAGGCTCGCCTGTCCTATCGCCTCCAGGCCCTCGCCGGCCTCATGTTGATCGGGACGGCGGGGTTCCTCGTGGCCCGCCGACGCCGCAACATCCGCCGCCGCCAGGACAACCTGCGGATCGCCGCGTTGGAACTGGAGCGGCGGGTGGAGGAGCGGACGGTCGAGTTG
>NZ_BBWJ01000047.1 GCF_001463745.1 Aureimonas sp. AU22
CGTCGAGGAAAGCCGCACCCGCCAAGCCGCCGAAGAGCGCGTCGAGACGCTGCGCCACAGCCTCGATCAGGCCAACCGCCTCGCCTCGCTCGGCCAGATCACGGCGGGCGTCGCGCATGAGATCAACCAGCCGGTGGCCGCGATCCGTACCTATGCCGAGAACGCCGCGCGCTTCCTGGAACGCGGCGACGTCGCGACCACGCAGCGCAACCTCGGCAACGTCGTCGGCCTCACCGAGCGCATCGGTCGGATCACCGACACGTTGAAGGGCCATGCCCGGCGGGGCTCGCATCCCATGGAGCCCGTTAACCTCGCCGAAGCCGTCGAGGGCGCGATCATGGTGCTGCAGGGGCGGCTGGATACGGCCGGGGTGCCCATCCTGCGCGACGCGGATCTGGCGTCCTTCGAGGTGATCGGCGAGCGCGTGCGTCTCGAACAGGTCCTCGTTAATCTCATCCAGAACGCGCTCGATGCGATGGATGGCCGGGTGGGCGCACGAGTCGAGATCGCGACCGCCGGGGGCGTCGGTGCGGTCGATCTGATCGTGCGCGACAACGGACCCGGCATCCCGCCGGAGCAACTCGCGACCCTGTTCACGCCGTTTTCCACCTCCAAGCCGCGCGGGCTCGGGCTCGGGCTGGTGATAACCAAGGACATTCTGTCCGAATGGGGCGGTTCCCTTCTTGTCGACAGCCGGCCCGGCCAGGGCGCCACCTTCACCGCCCGCCTGAGGATCGCAGAACCATGACCCCTGCCGAGCGGACCATCGCCTTCGTCGACGACGATGCGGACCTGCGCGAGGCGGGCGCGCAGGCGTTGTCGCTTGCCGGTTGGAGGCCCCTGCCCTTCGCCGACGCGCGCGCGGCGCTCGCAGCGCTCTCTCCCGACTTTCCCGGCGTCCTCGTCACCGATATCCGCATGCCGGGGATGGACGGGCTCGACCTGTTCCGCGCGGTACGCCGGCTCGACCCCGATCTGCCGGTGATTCTCGTCACCGGCCACGGCGACATCGCGATGGCCGTGGACGCGCTTCGGGAAGGTGCCTACGACTTCATCGCCAAACCCTACCCGACCGACCGCCTCGTCCAGAGCATCGCCCGGGCCAGCGAGAAGCGGGACCTCGTCCTCGAGAACCGGCGGCTGCGGGCCCTGGCCGAGCGAAGCGACGACGATCTTCCGCTGATCGGCGAGAGCCCGGCGATGGAGCGGCTGCGGCGCACGCTTCGGCAAATCGCCGACGCGGATGTCGACGTTCTCGTCGAAGGCGAGACGGGGACCGGCAAGGAAGTGGTGGCGAGCGCCCTGCACCACTGGAGCCGCCGGGCGGCCAAGCCTTTCGTGGCGTTGAATTGCGGGGCTCTGCCGGAGACGGTGATCGAAAGCGAGCTCTTCGGCCACGAGGTCGGGGCGTTCACAGGCGCCGCCAAGCGGCGCGTCGGTCGCATCGAGCATTCGAGCGGCGGCACCCTGTTCCTGGACGAGATCGAGTCCATGCCCGCGGCCCTGCAGGTGAAGCTGCTGCGCGTTCTCGAAACGCGCGAGGTGGAGCCGCTCGGCACAAACGAGCGCCGGTCGCTCGATCTTCGCGTCGTCGCCGCCGCCAAGGTGGACCTCGGCTCGGCCGAGGCGCGGGCCTATTTCCGCGAGGATCTGTTCTATCGTCTCAACGTCGTGACGGTGCGCATCCCGCCCCTGCGCGAACGCGGCTCCGACGTTCCGCTCCTGTTCGCCCATTTCCTGCGCCGCGCCGCCGAGCGCTTCCGGCGCGAGCCCCCGACCGTGTCGCCGGCGCTTCTCCAGCGTCTCGCCTCGCACTCCTGGCCGGGCAACGTGCGCGAACTCGCCCATCATGCCGAGCGCGTGGTGCTGGGGCTCGACGCCGACGTGGCGACAGACGCAACGGCCCCCCCGAGCCTGACCCTGCCCGAGCGCGTCGATCGATTCGAGGCGGACACGATCCGGCAGGTGCTCGGCGAGAACGCGGGGGATGTGCGGCGCACGGTGGAAGCGCTCGGCATCCCCCGCAAGACCTTCTATGACAAGCTCCAGCGGCACGGCATCAGCCGTCGCGACTTCGCCGCGGACGCGTAAGGAGAGCGGTCAGGCAGCCGAGCGGAGCGTTCCGATCAGCTTCTCCAGGCGGTCCCGGCCGGCTTCGGTCAGGGTCCCCCGTTCGCCCTCGGGATCGAGAAGCCCGGCCTCCTCCATCTCCCGCACGCCCTCGGCGTCCGCCTTGTGGCCCTTGCCGTCGTCGAGCACGACGCGGGTCACCGTCTCGCCGCTGACCAGCGAGTGGTAGGCGGCAAAGACCAGAATGGACAGGGCGCCGTCGGAAAGGTTGGTCTGGCTCATCGGGTGGGCTCCAGTGCGGTTCGAGGCAATCCTTCTCCAACAAAGCTGGCGCGCATCGGCTCCCGATTGCGGCGAAGTTTCACATCCACCGCTTGGGGCGCTCGGGGTGCCTCGACATGGCCCATCTGTCCGCCTAATTCGAGCCTCGAAAAGTGCAGGACGTCGAGAATGAGCAGCGCCGTAGATCCCGAATTGAGTGCCCTGATCCGCGAAGTCATCGAAGCAAAGCTTCTCAAGTCCGGGTCCGAGGAGAAACGGGTTGCGGAACAGGTGGCCAGCCATGGTCTCGGCTCGCTCGGCGCGTCCGAGCGCGACACGTTCGAACGGCGCGTTCTGCCGATCCTGTCGAAGCCGATCCGCGAACAGCTCGCGATCGCCTCCATCGTCCAGCGTGGCGGCTACGTGCCGCGCAAGATCGTGTTCTGACGCGAGGCTCCGCCGTCAGCTCCCCGCTTCGCTCTCGATGAAGCGGTCGATGCCGCCCGAGCGGCCCACGCCCGTCACGAAGTAGAGGACCACGATCGCCGCAAGAAGGCCGATGGCGATGATCGGCGCCGTCCACTCGCCCTGCCCGATACGCACGACGATGAGCGAGGCGCAGACGAGCGCGCCGAGCGCCGGCACGAACCGGGGCACCTCGAAGCGGCCCTTGGCCTCGCCCGGCCGCCGCTGCAGTACGAGGAGGGCGATGTTCACCACGGTGAACACGATCAGCAGCAAGAGCACGGTGGAGGCTGCGAGGGCTCCGATGTCGCCGACGAGCGACAGGAGGACCACGATCACGAGCAGCGCGCCGATCGCGACATAGGGCGTGCGCCGCGTCGCGTGGACGCGACCGAGCGCTTCCGGCATCAGGCCCTGACGCGACATCCCGTAGAGCAGGCGCGAGGCCATCACGTAATTGACGAGTGCGGTGTTGGCGACGGCGAAGATCGTGATGCCGGCATAGATGCCCGTCGGGAACCAGGGCGCGGCGCGCTCCACCACCAGCGTCAGCGGACCGGCGGCCTCGGCGAGTTCCCGCCACGGGACGACCGATACCGCCGTGATCGCGATGCAGATGTAGATCACCGTCGCCATCAGCATCGCCGAGATCATCGCGATCGGCATGGTACGTTCGGGCTCCTTCACCTCCTCCGACACGTTGAGCATGTCCTCGAAGCCGATGAACGAGAAGAAGGTCAGCACCGCGCCTTGCGCCACGAGCAGCATGACGGAACCCTCGACGGCGCCCTCGCCGCCGGTCGGGAATTCCAGAAGGTTGGCGTTGCCCCAGTAGGAAACGCCGACCGCGATCACGAGGATGAGGCCGAAGGCCTCGACGATCGTGCAGACGGCGTTCAGCCACAGCGATTCGGTGATGCCCCGGAACAGGATGCCGGCGAGGATCACGAGGAAGCCGATGGCGAGGACGCTCTGCGGCGTGTCGATCCCGAGGATGCTGGCGAAATTACGTGCCACGACGTTGCTCTGGGTGGCGATGGACGTGAGGCCCGAGCACACCACAGCAAGGCCCACCGTGTAGGACAGGAGCGGGTGGCGATAGGCGCGCTGCGTGACGTAGGCCGCGCCGCCGGCCCGCGGATAGCGCGAGGCGATGGAGGCGTAGGAGAGACCCGTCAGGAGCGCCGCCACCATGGACACCATGAAGGCGACCCAGACCGCGCTTCCCAGTTCGCTCGCCGCCTCGCCGATCAGCCCGTAGACACCGGCGCCGAGCATGGAGCCGAGCCCCAGCAGCGTAACCTGAAACAGCCCGACCGAACGCTTGAGTCCTGTTTCCTGTCCCCGATCCGTCGCCATGCCGCTGCGCCCCGTCTATCACGGGACCTGCCCGCAGGAACGGAAGATAGCCCACCACACGACAAAGGCGACGACGGCGAGGCGAAAATCCGGCGAAAATCAGGCAGACGGCAGTGCGATCTCGCTGAGCCGATCCGGGATCTCGTCCAGGCGGTCGAGCACGAGGTCGGCGCCGAGGCTCTCGACTTCCCTTGCCGTATAGCCGCCGCGCATGGCGACCACGGGCATGCCGGCGGCCTGCGCGGCTTCGACGTCGTTCTCGGAATCGCCGACGAAAAGAGCATCGCCGGGCTCGATGCCGAGTTGTCGGCAGGCATAGACCAGAAGGTCGGGCGCCGGTTTCTTGCTCGGTCCGGCATCGCCTCCGACCACCACCGCCATACGGTCGGCAAGCCCGAAATGGGCGAGGATGTCGGCGGTCTCGGTGCCGGGTTTGTTCGTGACGACGCCGAGCGCGATGCCGCGGTCGGCGAGGATGCGCACGGCATCCGTCGCACCTGCGTTTAGCGTCGTCAGCTCGGTGGCGCGGGCGGAGTAGATGGCGAGATACCGGTCGGCGATCTTGTCGCGCGTCGCATGATCGATCTCCTTGCCGAGCGCCTCGTAGGCGCGCCCCACCAGCACCTGCACGCCCTGCCCCACCATGCGTCCCACGGCCTCGATGGTGAAGGGCGGCTCGCCGAGGCTCTCCAGCGTCTGGTTCAACGCTTCGTGGATGTCGGGCAGGGAATCCACCAGCGTGCCGTCGAGATCGAACAGGATGGCGCGGGGCCAGGATGGCGTGTCGGTCATCAAGGTTCCCTCAGGTTTCGTCCGCCGGCGGGTCGAGCACCGCCAGCGTGATCCAGCGGGCGACGAAGGCGGGCTTCGGCGCACCCTCGATCTCGACCGCCGCGTTCCAGGTGGATTGCAGGCTGACCGCCCGTTCCTTGAGGGCGACGAGCTGGAAGCTGCCGCGCACCCGGGCGCCGCTCTTGACCGGGGTCAGGAAGCGCACTTCGTCGAACCCGTAATTCACCCCCATGCGCGTGCGCTCGACGCCCGGCATCGCGTCGTAGGCGAGCGTCGAAAGCAGCGAGAGCGAGAGGAATCCGTGGGCGATCGTGCCGCCGAACGGTGTCTCCGCCCTGGCGCGTTCGGGATCGACGTGAATGAACTGGTGGTCGTTCGTGGCGTCGGCGAACCGGTCGATCATCCCCTGGTCGACCGTGAGCCAGTCGGAGACGAACGCCTCGCCGTCGAGATAGGTGCGATAGGTCTCCATCGACACCAGCCGTTGTCGCAGCGCGTCCTCGTCGTCCCGTGCCACGGCGTGCCTTCCTTTCGAACCATTCCCAGCCGGTCATAGTCGTCCGGCTGCACCCCGCCAAGGCCTTACGGGGTTGCCGCAGCGCAGCGTGGCCTATGTGCAGGCGGAAGACGGACGCGAAGAAGGACCAGGTCATGTGCGGCATCTGCGGTGAAATCCGCTTCGACGGCGGCTTCGCCTCCCCCGAGCGCATCGCCGCAATGGGGCAGTGTCTCAGTCCACGCGGACCCGACGGTGCCGGCATGGTGCTGCGCGGACGCGTCGGCTTCGGCCACCGTCGCCTCAAGATCATCGACCTGTCGGAAAAGGCCGCACAGCCGATGGAGGACCCGGACCTCGGGCTCACCCTCGCCTTCAACGGCTGTATCTACAACTACCCCGAGCTGCGACAGGAGTTGCAGGGGCTCGGCTACCGCTTCTTCTCGCACGGCGACACGGAGGTCATCCTCAAGGCCTACCACGCCTGGGGCCGCGACTGCGTGAAGCGCTTCCACGGCATGTTCGCCTTCGCGATCCACGAACGCGAGAGCGGCCGGGTCATGCTGGCGCGCGACCGGTTCGGCATCAAGCCGATGTACCTGTCGCAGACGAAGGACCGCCTGCTGATCGCCTCCTCGCTGCCGGCGCTGGTCGCGACCGGCGAGGTGGATCGCTCGATCGATCCCGTGGCACTCCATCACTACATGAGCTTCCACGCGGTGGTGCCGGCGCCCCTCACCATTCTCAAGGGCGTGCGCAAACTACCGCCGGCAACGACCCGGATGATCGAGCCGGACGGGCGCTTCGACGACGAGACCTTCTGGTCGCCGCCTTTCGGGCCGCAGGCCGGCGACGAGGCGCGCTCGGCGGAGGAATGGCGCGATAGGGTGCTCGATGCGCTGCGCCTTGCGGTCAAGCGGCGCATGGTCGCCGACGTCCCGGTCGGCGTACTGCTCTCGGGCGGCGTAGATTCCTCGCTGATCGTCGGCCTCCTCGCGGAAGCCGGGCAGACGGGTCTATCCACCTTTTCCATCGGCTTCGAGGACGCCAATGGCGAAGTCGGCAACGAGTTCGAATATTCCGACCTGATCGCCAAGCACTACGGCACGCGCCATCACAAGATCTTCGTGCCGGGCAGCGAACTCCTCGAGCAGCTGCCGGGCGCCATCCGCGCCATGTCGGAACCCATGGTCTCCTACGACAATATCGGTTTCTACCTCCTGTCGCGTGAGGTATCGAAGCACATCAAGGTCGTCCAGTCCGGCCAGGGCGCCGACGAGATCTTCGCGGGCTATCACTGGTATCCGCCGATGGCGGACGCCGCCGACCCGTTGGCGACCTATCGAGGCGCCTTCTTCGACCGCACGCACGAGACCCTGTCCGGCCAGCTCCGGCCGCGCTGGCATGCCGGCTTCGACGCGAGCGGCGACTTCGTGCGCGATCACTTCGCACTGCCCGGTGCCGACGATCCCGTCGCCAAGGCGCTGCGCATTGACAGCCAGGTCATGCTGGTGGACGACCCGGTCAAGCGCGTCGACAACATGACGATGGCCTGGGGCCTGGAAGCGCGCGTGCCGTTCCTCGACCATGAGCTGGCGGAACTGGCCGCGCGCGTTCCGTCCGCCGAGAAGCTCAAGGGCGGCGGCAAGGGCATCCTCAAGGACGTCGCCCGTCTCGTGATCCCGCACGAGGTGATCGATCGCAAGAAGGGCTACTTCCCCGTCCCGCAGCTGAAGTATCTCGCCGGTCCGACGCTCGACATGGTGCGCGACGCGATGGGCTCGAGCCGGGCGCGCGAGCGCGGCCTGTTCGAACCGGCCTGGCTCGACAAGCTCTTCGCCGACCCCGCCGCCCACATCACCCCGCTTCAGGGCTCCGAACTCTGGCAGGCGACGCTCTTGGAACTCTGGCTGCAGGAACAGGGCCTATGAGCGGGCCCAATGCCAACGCCGTCGTCGACTGCGGCTGGGGCCGCCTCGTCTTCGCCGCGACCTTCGCGGATCCGGCGGAACTGGCGCGCTCCCTCGACGAGGAGGGTCCCGATCGCCGCGACATCGCCTTCCACGTCAGCGATCCGCACGTCCTCCTCGCGCAGGCCCCGCAGGACCTCTTCCTCGACCCCTCGCACACCTACCGCCTCGATCTGTCGAGCCTCCAGGCGGGTGGGCGCGAGCCCGCCGGCTTCACCGTGCGCAGGCTGGCCGCCGTCGGCGACACGACCGCCGTCAACCGCATCTACCGGTCGCGCAACATGGTGCCGGTCGACCCGGACTTTCTCTGGCGCCACCGCAAGGACGAGGTGCTGACCTATCTCGTGGCCGAAGACGAGGCGAGCGGCGCGATCCTCGGCACCGTCACCGGCGTCGATCACGGCCGCGCCTTCGCCGATCCCGAGCGTGGCTCCTCGCTCTGGTGCCTTGCCATCGACCCCCAGGCCGCCCCGCCCGGTATCGGCGAGGCGCTGGTGCGCGCGTTGGCCGAACACTATCGCGACGCCGGCTGCGCCACGATGGACCTATCGGTGATGCACGACAACGAGCCGGCCATCGCGCTTTACGAGCGGCTCGGCTTCGAGCGCCTGCCGGTCTTCGCGGTGAAACGGCGCAACTCCATCAACGAGCGCCTGTTCACCGGTTCGGCGAGCGTCGAGGAAGCACTGAACCCCTATGCGCGCATCATCATCGACGAAGCGCGCCGGCGCGGCATCCACGCCGAGATCCTCGACGCGCAGGGCGGGTTCTTCCGATTGACCTACGGCGGACGCAGCCTGCGCTGCCGCGAGAGCCTGTCGGAACTGACGTCGGCCGTCGCCTTGTCGATCTGCGACGACAAGAGCGTCACCCGCCGTCTCGTCGAGGAAGCCGGCGTGAAGGTGCCCGAGCAGATCGGCGCCCACGAGGGCGACGAGACGATCGCCGAGTTCCTCGCCCGCCACGGGTCCGTCGTCGTCAAGCCGGCGCGCGGCGAGCAGGGGCGCGGCATCGCCGTCGGTCTGGAAACCATGGAAGCGGTGCGGACCGCGATCGAAACCGCTCGGCGCGAATGCGAGCGCGTGCTGATCGAGGCCTGCTTCACCGGCGAGGACCTGCGCCTCGTGGTGATCGACTTCCGGCTCGTCGCCGCCGCCATCCGCCGCCCGCCCTGCATCGTCGGCGATGGCCGTTCCACGGCGCGCGAGCTGATCGAGCGGCTGTCGCGCCGGCGCGCCGCCGCCACGGGGGGCGAATCCAAGGTGCCCCTCGACGCCGAAACCGAGCGCACCCTGCGTGGGGCCGGCTACGGCTGGGACGACACGATCCCGGAAGGAACGAACGTCACGGTTCGCCGCACCGCGAACCTCCACACCGGCGGCACGATCCACGACGTCACCGACATCGTCCATCCGCGCCTCGTCGAAGCGGCCGTGGCGGCCGCGCGCGCGATCGACATCCCGGTCTGCGGCATCGATTTCATGGTCGAGGACGCGCGCGAGGAAACCTACGTCTTCATCGAGGCGAACGAGCGGCCGGGCCTTGCCAACCACGAGCCGCAGCCGACGGCCGAGCGCTTCGTGGATCTTCTGTTCCCGTTGTCCATTCCCGCTTCCGTTCGGACCCTCCGCTCCAAGCGTCGCATCTCCGGCTGACAGAACCCATGGCCCGCCACACGATCGACACCGACTACCTTCTCGCCCAGCTGCACGCGCTCCTCCATATCCCGAGCCCGACGGGCTACACGGATTCGGTGGTGCGCCACGTCAGCGAGGAGCTGCAGCGGCTGGGGCTCGAGGTCGAGTTGACGCGACGCGGGGCGATCCGCGCCGTGCGACAGGGCAGCCGCCGTGCCGCCGCACGTGCCATCGTCTCCCACGTCGACACGCTGGGCGCGCAGGTGAAGGCGATCAAGGAGAACGGGCGGCTGGAGCTCGTGCCGATCGGTCACTGGTCGGCGCGCTTTGCGGAAGGGGCGCGCGCCACCGTCCTGGCCGAGGACAAGACGTTTCGCGGCACGATCCTGCCGCTGAAGGCCTCCGGCCACACGTTCAACGAAGAGGTGGACACGGCACCGGTCGGCTGGCCTCATGTGGAGCTGCGCATCGACGACCACACGCGCAACCGCGAAGACACCCTCAAGCTCGGGGTCGATGTCGGCGACACCGTGGCGATCGACCCGCAGCCGGAGTTCCTGGACAACGGCTTCATCGTCTCGCGCCATCTCGACGACAAGGCCGGCGTCGCCGTGATGCTCGCCTCGATCGAGGCGCTGGAGCGCGAGAAGTCGGCGACGCCCGTCGACACGCACTGGCTCTTCACCATCGCCGAAGAGGTGGGCGTCGGCGCGGCATCCATCCTGACGCCGGAGGTCGCGTCCATGGTGGCGGTGGACAACGGCACCTCGGCGCCGGGTCAGAACTCCGCCGAATTCGGCGTGACGGTCGCCATGGCCGACCAGACCGGTCCGTTCGACTACCACCTGACCCGCAAGCTCGTGCGGCTCTGCCGGGACGAGGACATCCGCTTCCAGAAGGACGTGTTCCGCTACTACCGCTCCGACTCGGCCTCCGCGGTGGTGGCCGGCCACGACGTGCGCACGGCGCTCGTCACCTTCGGCGTCGATGCCTCGCACGGCTGGGAGCGCATCCACATCCATGCCCTGCGCTCGCTGGCGGAGCTTCTCACCGCCTACGCCGTGTCGCCGCTGGAGATCGAGCGCGACATCAAGCTGCGGGCCGGCCTCGAGGGCTTCACCAGCCAGCCGGCCGTGGAAGCAGGGCTCGGCTTCGACGACGAAGGAAGCTGACGCCCCGCGCCCAACGCAAGACCGCCGCGCCCCCTAGGAACGCGGCGGCCGAAACGTCGATCGCAAGGACGAGGGTCGCGAGAAGCCTAGAACTCCTCCCAGCCCTCCTCCGCCGGTTGGGCGGAAGCCCGGGGCGCAGCACCGCCATGGCCGAAGCTGCGCATCTGTGCCACTGGACGACCCGAAGGCGAAGACGGCGCCACGCGGCGAACCGGCATCGGGCGCGCATGCGAAAGCGGCATGACCTCTCCGCCACCGATCGCAAAACCGCCGACCAGCTCTTTCAGGCCCTCCGTCTCGGCCGAGAGCGTCTGCGCTGCCGCCGTCGTTTCCTCGACCATCGCCGCGTTCTGCTGCGTGACCTTGTCCATCTGGTCGGCTGCGGTCGACACCTCACGCAGCGAAATCGCCTGCTCGCGCGCCGCGTCCGCCATTTCCGCGATCGCCTGCGCGACGCCGCCCACCTGGGTGACGATCGCCTGCAGGCTCTGTCCCGACGCCGACACCAGCTCGACGCCCGAGCCGACCTGGGCGCTCGACGCCTCGATCAGACCCTTGATCTCCTTCGCCGCTTCCGCCGAGCGCTGGGCAAGGCCGCGCACCTCCTGCGCCACCACCGCGAAGCCCCGGCCCGCCTCGCCGGCGCGCGCGGCCTCGACGCCCGCGTTCAGCGCCAGGAGGTTGGTCTGGAAGGCGATCTCGTCGATGACGCCGATGATGTTGCCGATCCGGGTCGAGGACTGTTCGATCTCTGCCATGGCCGAGACGGCGCGCGCCACGACCTCGCCGCCGCGCTCCGCCTCGCGGCAAGCCAGCGAGGCCGCCTGACGGGCCGCGTCCGCACGCGCCGCCGTGTCGCCGACGCCGCGCGTGACCTCGCCGAGCGCCGCCACGGTCTCTTCCAGGCTCGCGGCCTGCTGCTCGGTGCGCTGGGACAGATCGCCCGCCGCCACCGTGATTTCCGACAGGCCCGAGCGCATGGCGCCGACCGCCCCGACCACCTTGCCGATCGTGTCTTCCAGCTGGGCGACGGCGCCGTTGAACTGGTCGCGGATCGGTTCGAATTCCGGCGCCACCGCCGTGCCCATGCGCACGGTCAGATCGCCGGCTGCGAGTTTGGCGAAGCCCGCGTCGACCTGGCCCACGAACGCACGAAGGTCGTCGGCCTTCGCGCCGTCCAACGCCAGCTGCCGTTCGGCGCTTGCCACCTGCGCGCGGCGAGCCTCGTCCGCTTCGACCTCCAGCCGCTGCTGGGCGATGCGCGCCTGCCGCAGATCCTCGACGGAGCGCGCGATGCGCCCGAGCTCGTCGCCGCGCTCCATTCCGCGCACCGTGCCGTCGGTGCGGCCCGCCGCGACATCCGCGATGGTCTGGATCAACGGGCGAAGCGGAGCCATCAGCCGACGGGTCGCCCACAGGAAGACGACGCCGATCAGGAGCGCCGCACCGACGCAGACGCCGACGAGCTTGTATTGGACGTCGAGGATCGGCGCGAGGAACTCGGCCTGCGGAATGCCGACATAGAGGACGCCGATCACCTCGCCGGCCGCGTTGCGGATCGGGTCGTAGGCGGTGAAGAAAGGCGTGCCGAGAATCTCGGCTTCGCCGCGATAGGGCGTGCCCGCCTTCAGCACCGCGTCGTAGACGGGTCCGGCGGCCAGGGTCGTGCCGACGGCGCGAGAGCCGTCCGGCTTCGTCACGTTGGTGGTGACGCGCTTGTCGCCCATGAAGACGGTCGCCGTCCCCCCGACGAGCGCCTTGATGCGATCGACGGGCTCGCTGAAGTCGTTGAGGACGGTGCTGCCGACGGAGAGCGTGTCGCCCTTCCGATCGAACCCCTTGCCGTAGGATGACAGGACATCCCACGCGACGCGCATGTTGACCTCCTGCCGCTCCTCCGCCCGCTCGACGGCATCGGCGTTCAGGAGCGCGGTTCCGGACAGGCTGACGAGAACCGTGACCAGGAGAAGACTCATGGCCAGCATCGACGTCAGCTTGACCGGCAGTGACAGGTTGCGAAGCATCAAGGCATCTCCGACGAAATCATCGGAGACGCTCGCACGTCCGGGTTGCGATACCGCTAATTTTTGGCGCGCGACTTGGTACGTGACCGTTTCATGTCAAGATCGACATGTCGAGCCGCGACCTGATTGCGTTCCAGGGGGCGAAGCCGGTGGATCCAGGCGCCACGCTGCAAGAATTTTTAGGGTCAGGACTCGTAGCTTAGAGCTGGATTAGAACGGTGGCGGCCAGCGCGATGGAAGAGAAGAAGACCGTTGGGCATCGGTCGTAGCGGGTTGCGACGCGGCGCCAATCCTTCAGCCTCCCGAACATGTCTCGATGCGGTTGCGTCGCCGGTAGCGGCGCTTGTCGTGGCGTACGTGTGCATCGCGGACTTCCGCCCTGGAATGCAGGGCTTGATGCTTTTCGCCTCAAGAGCGTCCCGGAACCAATCGGCATCGTAGCCCCGATCGCCGAGCAACCATTGCGCCTTGGGCAGATCGTTCGGAAGCGCCGCTGTCCCGGTGCAGTCGCTGACGGGCCCGGCGGGCAGGACGAAGCTCAGCGGGCGACCGTTCGCATCGGCGACAGCATGGAGATTGGTGTTCATGCTGCCCTTGGTGCGGCCGGTCAGGCGGCCAAGCCCCCCTTTTTGACCGCCAGGCTCGATGCCGTGCGGTGCGCCTTCAGGTAGGTCGCGTCGATCATGATTGTTCGGGGATCGGCGCCGCCTGCGGCCAATCCTTCCATCATTCGGACGAGGACACCCGCTTCACCCCAACGCTTCCAACGGTTGGTGAGCGTCTTCGCGGGCCCATAGTCCTTGGGCGCATCGCGCCGGCGCAAGCCGTTGCGGTTGACGAAGATGATGCCGGTGAGAACCGCTGGTCGTCGACACGTGGCCTGCCGTGGCTTTTGGGAGAGAACGGACGAGGCCGATCCATCTGCTCATCCGTCAGCCAGTACAGGCCGCTCATATCCAGTCCCCACAGCAGAGCCTGAATCAGACGGCGCGTCTCAAATCAATAGGTCCTGACCCTAACTGACGGTCTGCAAACCACCTTGTCGGAAATCATTTCAGACAATGGCTATGGGCTGAAGGCGGAAGGTCGACGTCCGGGCACATCAGGCAGGAAAGCCCGCCATTCAACTATTCGCGTCGTGCTTGTGCGCTTATGCATGGGATGGTGCGAGAAGCCGTCGGAACCAGAAAACCTTGAAGCGGAGTGGAACGCGATAACATGGCAGAGGGCATTGACCACGCGGGTGAGAACCCGAACGCGCTCGCCGTCCCGTATCGAGCCGGACATTGATCGCGCCGCGGCAAGAGGCTGAGCATGCGCCCCTCGGCGCTCTGGGTTGGAGCGCATTCTTCGCCGAGCAGATGATGCCGGACGATGCGGGACTCGAACCCGCTCGCATCTCTCGGGTCCACCGCTCGCGCCTGACCGCACTGTCGGCGCGCGGTGTCGTTGAGCCAGTGCTTGGGCCAAACGTCACCACCAGCCAGTTCGCCGTGGGCGACTTCGTTCTCGTCGATCCCGTTACCGCGCATCTCCACCGGCGCCTCGAACGCCGGTCTTTGATCGAGCGTCGCGTGTCAGGCGGCAGCGTCCCGCAGCTCGGCGGGGCCAACATCGACACGCTCTTCATCGTGACATCGTGCAACCTGGACTTCAATCCAGCGCGGCTCGAGCGGTATCTGGCATGGGCCAACCAAGCCGGGATCGAGCCGGTGATCGTATTGACCAAAGCGGATTTGGCGGAAGACCTCTCGTTCTACGAAGACGGAGCCCGTGGGCTGCAACGGGGGCTCGACGTCGTGGTGGTCCACCCCAAGGCGGCACAGACCGTCGCCACGCTCGCCCGCTGGTGCGGTCGCGGCCAGACGGTTGCGCTGGTCGGCTCTTCGGGCGTTGGCAAATCGACGCTGGTAAACACGCTGGTCGGCGCGACCGAGGAGCCGCCGCAGGAAACGGGGTCCATTCGCGAGCAGGATGCCAAGGGGCGTCACACCACGACGGCCCGCTCGCTTCACCCCATCCGGGGTGGAGGCTGGGTGATCGACACACCCGGCATTCGCAGCTTGCAAGTCAGCGACCTCGCGGACGGGCTGGACGTTCTGTTCGCCGAGATCACGGAACTCGCGGCCCGCTGCCGTTTTCGCGACTGTAGCCACGCGCATGAACCGGGATGCGCGGTGCGCGCGGCCGTGACGGAGGGCGCCGTTGATCCTCAGCGCCTGGAGCGCTGGCGTCTGCTCCAAAACGAGAATGCCAAGAACGACCGGACGAAGCCTCGAGGTGCAGGTGGTCAACCCGGCCGAGGCCGCGGCAGGCAACGCTGACAACCCTTCCAAGACTGTCGGTCCGGCTGGCGACCAAATGGAGAAGGCGTACGCCGATATGCTCCTAGCGCCGGCCCGAGCGGCCGTACCACTTCAGAACGCGACGAGTTTGCGCCGGGCAGGGTCCCACAATGCAAGTCCGATGCACTGGAAGCTTTCGCGGATCGTCAAGCGGGACAGGGTTCCCAACGCCGGTTCGTCGTCGAGACACGACTGCAGACGGTAGTTGGGGATCCGAGGGTTCAGATGGTGGATATGGTGGAGCCCGATATTGCCGGTGAACCACTGCAGCACCTTCGGCATCACGTAGTAGGAGCTACCGCTGAGCGCTGCGCGCTGGAGGCTCCACGCATCGGATAATTCCCAGTGCGTGTCCTCGAACTGGTGCTGCACGAAGAAGAGCCAGCCGCCGACCCAGGATGCGACGAAAGCCGTCGGGAGCACCGCCAGAGCGACGACGGCACCGCCCAGAGCCGCGACCAAACCGCCGTAGATCAACAGGAGGGCGAGGTTCAGCCCCATGATACTGCGCCAGGCATCCTGAACGGGAAGCGCCTGCCCAAAGGGCGAGCGCTGCAACAGGATGAAGTAGAGCGGCGGTCCGAGCACATGGAGAAACAAGGGATGGCGATAGATGCGGTAGCGCAGCTTCGCACCGCGTGGCAGTGCAGCGTATTCGTCGACCGTCAAGGTGTCGACGTCGCCGATCCCTCGCCGTCCGAGATCGCCCGCCGTCGTGTGATGCACGGCATGCGAGCGGCTCCAGTAGCCGAAGGGCGTCAGAGTGAAGACGCTGAGGAGGCGCCCAACGAGACGGTTGGTTCTCTTGGATTCGAAAAACGAGTTATGGCCGCAGTCGTGCTGAACTCCGAACAAACGCACGAGAAGCCCACCGGCCGGAAGAAACAGCACAAGAAGCGCCCAAGCCCCCGACGCTGCTCCATAGAGCATCAGCCCCGCCGCAAGGAGGAACAGAGCGAGCGTGGTACTGAGCTGAATCCAGGCTTTGCGGTCGTCGGCATCACGGTACCGAAGGCAGTGACGCGATAGGCGGCGGATCTCGGCCTCGTCGAGGCTCGAGGGCGAGCGCTGGAAGCTGCGTCCAGGCGCGGCATGCAAAAATGACAATCGATGGATCCACAGGTGAGACCCTGGAGACGACCGGGTCGGGCCCTCCTCGCACGGGTATGAGATGCATGCAATCAACGAGATTGCGAGCTATGTCGCGATGCCCAGCCCAAACAGGATGGGCCGACCGTGACCGATGGTAGAAGGCTCTTTGAAGTTGCACCGTGGTTAGGCGGTCTGTAGAGCGGCACGCATGCGTACAGTCACATATGCGATCGGGGACATTCACGGCCGCCTCGATCTCCTGGAAGATCTCCTCGGCAAGGTCGAGAGTGACGCCGGGACCCGTAGCGCACGTGCCAAGATCGTGTTCACTGGCGATTACGTCGACCGCGGCGCAGACTCTCGTGGGGTTATCGAGCGCCTGATTGAGGGTCCGAAACGTTCGCAGGACGAATTCGTCTGCTTGCGCGGCAATCACGACGATCTGTTCGTCCGGGCCGTCACGTCAGGCCAAGGGCTGCCGGACTGGGCGTGGATCCTGTATTGGCACACGGTCGTCAGCTATGGGCTCGATCGCGAGTCGGCCCGCACGTCGGATCCTACGCTCGGTCGCCATGCGGAATTCCTCGCAGCCCTCCCCCTAACGCACGATGACGGTACTTATCTTTTCGTGCATGCAGGTATCAGGCCGGGGGTAGCGCTTGAACTGCAGGCCGAACAGGATCTGCTCTGGATCCGGCACGAGTTCCTCGACCACGACGGACTGTTGCCGCGCCGGGTGGTGCACGGTCACACGATCATCGGCGATCTGCCCGTTGTAACCGCGAACCGTGTCTCCATCGACACCGGCGCTTTCCAATCGGGTATTCTGACGGCTGCGGTCATTGATGGCCCTGACGTCAGCTTCCTGCAGGCGGTCGGCGAGCCGGACCGCAGTGCTGTCGTGAGGGAGTTCGCGCTGCGGGCAATCGTGCATGGTCGCGTGGTTTCATCGACCGCACGACAGGCACAGTCCGATTACCTGGAAGGCCGCATCGATCTGGCGGAACTCCAGCAACTCAGCGACGAATAATTCGAGAGCGGCCTGGGTCTTGCCTTTCCCCCGTCCCTAGAGCCCATCCGGTGAACATCGGTTCGCCGGATGGGCTCTAGGGCCTTTGTTCATCGCATTGTCCGCGCGCGAAAGCCGACCCGGCTTTCGCTGGAAATGCTCTGGCAGCTTCCCTTCGTTGCGGAAAGGAAGTCGGCAGGTTCGTCGGCCACCCATTTCACGATCCTGGCAATTGTCTCGTTGGCCGTCGGTGCTATTCCAGCTCGGGCATAACGGACCAATTCGCTGGCGGAAAAACTGGCGTCGATCGCTTCCCGGCAGATGGGATGGACGGACACGGTATCGCGGCCTCCCCTGCTCTTCGGTATGGGTGAAAGCGGTCTACGGGCTTTCCAGCGGCCGTCCAAAAGGCCAGTACGGCTCCACTGACTTGGCTTCCATGGGCACTTAGGCGTGCCAGCCTAATCTGCCCCGCCTAGGTGGCCGAGTTCAAACCTTCCGCCGCCGTCGCCCAGAAACGTGACCGTGCTCCCGCTCAGGCGCACCCTGGAGCAATCCTCTGCCTCGTCCTCGTAAGTGAAGCATATCTCGTCGCCGTCGACTTCCCATTCGCCTTCGTATGGGCCGTCAGCCGCTATCCCAGCGATATCGCCATTTGCCAGCAGGCGCTCCGTGTAACGTTCGCCGTTCTCGACGCCGCTGATCGTGCGCCCCGCGAACGCCCGCGCGATCTGAGCGCCGGACAAGGTTTTTTCCTGAGCCGAAGCGGTCCATGCTGTCGCGAGGACCATCGTCCCGATCAGAATGCGTCGCATGCGAAATCCTCCCTTCAAAACGCTTCCCAGACGGAGACTGCGAGATCGGCAAGGATGGCCAAGAGGATCGCCGTCTCGGCGACCATGCCACGCAGGAAGTAACTGCGTTCCGTCACCCGCTCGTTGACATGCTCGTACAGATCCTCGGCGACCTCGATCGCGTCGTCGATGAGCTTCAGCCTCGAGACCATGTCCTCCTGGTTCGCCAGTTCCAGGAAGATCCGCCGTGCAGGGGCAGCCTGTAGACAATCGGGCTGTTCGAGGCTGATCGTCAGGCACATGAAGCGCTGCCGTCGCTGGAACATCTCCACCGCGCGTTCCGCCAGACGATCCCGGTCCGTTCGGTTCGGCGGCTTCGAGCCGGTGAACAACGCATCGGCATGAAGCTGCGGCCATTCGGCGTCGAGCGCTTCCTCCATCGCGGCGACTTGCCGCGAGAACCAGGAGAAGCAGGCGATCGCAGCCAGTGCGTCGCAGACGTGATCCGTGCCAACGACGGCAAGGACGCGATCGGCGCGCCAGCGCAGGCGCCCGCCGCGCAAGGGAACTTCGCATACGGACGGCACCCTGCCGTCGATGGCAGGACCCGACATCCATTCATCGGCCTTCTGCTGCATTTCGAACGAGGTGCCGCTCCCGGCCGGAAGCAAGATGATGGGAAGAAGGAACCGATCGAGGACGCCGGCAAGGTCCAGATCGGCCCTTTGCTTCAAGGGAATGCGTTCGACATGCGCCAGGGCCGGCGCGGGATAGCGCATCTGGCATACGAGGATGCCGTGATCCGACGGCTCGTCCGCGTCAGGGTTCAGGAAGGACAACGACCAGGCACTCGGTCCGTCGTGAAGAGAGGGGCGAAACGCGTTCACGGCTGGAACGCAGGGAGCTGCGAGCCCGTGGGCTCGATCTCGTCGATATCGGGCGGGGGCACGAATTCGACCCTATCCTCCAGTATCGGACCGGGAAGGTTCAGATAGAACTCGGTTTCCTTACAGTGCTGGAATGTCGACTGCAGGAATGCGCCGGTCAGATGGTCGAGCCATATCGGCCCAAGCCTGTCCTCGATCCTCCCGTCGATCACCGAAGGCTGCCAGTCCTGCGGTACGAGATGATCCGAAGCGAGGATGAAGCCCCAGACGCCCAGGAACGACGGAACGGCGACCTGGTAGCTGTGAACCTCCGAAAACGCCGTTGCAATCGTTCGGCGCAGGGCCGTGTGCCCCTTGTAGTCGTTGAAGGTGAACTCGAGGCCTTGGACGACGAGAATGCCGCCTGGTCTCAACCGCGTCCTCACCGCCCGATAGAATTGCTGGGTGTAGAGGCTTTGCGCTGGCCCCCCGTCCAGCATGTCCACGACGTCGATGATGACCACGTCGAAGAGTTCATCGCTTTGCTCGATGAAGGCGCGCCCGTCCTCGAACCGCAGTTCGGCGCGCGGATCCTCGAATGCGCCGCATTGCCAGGTAGGCAGGAACTCCCGGCAGATCTCGATCACGTCAGGGTCGAGATCGACCATGACGGCCCGCGTCACGCTTCGGTGCGCCAGAACCTCACGCAGCGACGCACCCTCGCCGCCGCCGATGATCAGAACGGACCGGGGATCGTGATGATACAGCATGGCGGGCTGCACCAGGAGTTCATGGTACAGGGCTTCGTCGTCGCCAGCGCTCTGGATCGCCCCGTCCAGGAAGAGCGCAAGTCCGTAATTGTAGGTATCCGCGATCGTGACGTCCTGAAACGCTGTCCGTCGTGAGCACAAGATAGCCTTTGCACGGTACTGATAACGATCGAACGGATCTGCATCCTCCAAGATGAATGCACCGCCGGAACCAAGCAGCCTTGGCTCTTCGGCCTCGACGTAGAAGCATCCGGGCGGCAGCGGCGGGAGCACGTAGGGACGCGTGACCGACAGGGCGGATGATGGCACTCCCGCGTCCGTACCGTCGTGCCCCGTGGCTGTGTCCGTCTCAAGCTTCAAGAGCCAAGACTCCCGCACCGGCGCCTCGGACCACGTATCGGATGTCGATGATGCGAGGACGATGCAAATTCAAGATGGACTGCATGCTCCTGCGGGGGTCGCATAGACCGCACATGAAGATGTCGAGTGCCGCGAAACCCGCTTCCGGCCACGTATGGATCGACATATGGCTTTCAGCCAGTGATGCCGTGCCCGTCACGCCACCGCCCGGTGTAAAGACGTGGAAATGCATGTGCAGCAACGTCGCACCGGCGGCGTTGATGGCCGAAAGGAATGCGGCCTCGATGCCTCGCACGTCATCGAGCGCACCGGCATCGTGCATGCCGATCAGAAGATGCCGGCCTGGAAGTTCGCCCGATCCGTTTCCCGTGCCAAGGCTCGTGGACGTTGGGAGGGGTGGAACATAACCATCACCGAACCGTCGATGGGTCGACAACTCCGCTTCACCGGCCACTCCGGATCGTCCCCGTGCCAGCATCGACCCTCTCCAGGGGTTTGTTCGACATGATGCTAGGAGACGATCGCGGAAAAGTGAACAGGATCTACTTCCCGAAACCTACGTCTTTAGTTGGCGCATATCCCAACTCGTTTAGGTCGAACTCATGGCGCAGGACGTCGTAGCGATGGCCTCCTATCTTGGCACGCGTCGCTGGCACGCAGTTCGCGAAGTCCGGATGATGCCTTGCAAGAAAAAGGTCTAGGCGCCTCGTTTACAGCTGTCTCCGCCATCGTCGCTGACTAACGCCCGACGCAGTGCCAATCAGACCAACACGCTCGGGTAGAAGTCGACTGTCACCGGCCGGAAAGCGATCTGTCCGCTTTCAAGGTGATCGCGCGAAAAGCAGCCGTTCCGCAAACGACCCTTCTCGGGCACTCAAAGGCAATATGGGCCTGCCCCGAAGCAGACAATTTTAAGCCGGCCATGCGTAGGTCGTGTCATGCCTTACACCGTCTATCGCAGCATTTTCGGCGTCTTGTTGCTCATGGCTTTTTTGGTTTGGACGCTAACCTCGTCTGTGACGAACAGGACTGATCTCCGCGAACGCTTGAGTTCCGTTCCAGAATACCGCTGTCTTGCGGCCAACGTGCCTCGATCGCCCTACGTCAGGTGGTCTAATGTCCGGTATCTGCGCTCGCAAAGCTACGGCGCCCCAGTCGCGACTTTGGTGGATCTAAAGAGCACAAGCTGCGTCCCTGACGGCGATGCAGTCAGCTATGTTCTCCTACCGATTGATGAGAAAGGAACCGCTGACTTATTTCGCCTTCCCGGCAGGACAGTTCGATATGAACCAGGGATCAAAAGCGGTTGGCGCGATGTCTTCAGCGAGGATGCGTCAGTTCGCTACCGTAATGCCGGAGCTGGCTACTACCTCATAGAGCCTTCAGTGGATCGATGAGTCAAACGCGCATGCAACCATATGGACGGCAGCTTAGACTTGTCCCGTCTGAATTACCGACAGTCTCCTTTCCACCCAGCCACGCCCTTCGGGGCTGAGGAAGTGGACAACCGGAAGCAGTCCATTCGCATTCGACGCTTCGTTGCCATTCCATTCGGTCGGTGTGCGTTCTGATAGCAGACGTCGTGGGACGAGACCGCCAATGTGCGATTGCTGGAGGCATAGGCGCGATCTCTGACCCAGGGGCATAACCGCCTATCCCAAGGGAGCTTCCGCCGATCGTTCGCGAAGCCCATGCTCGGGACGATCACCTTCTCGCCTGAACGGACGCCGGCTGGGTGAGTTGATGGATCGGAATTGTTCGAATGGACATCGTGACTTACCCGTTGATGGCGCCCATGCTGCCCTCTTCTTTTGCCGAAAGGACGAGGGCCATGCCTCAATTCGTCATCGAGCGAGAAATGCCGGGCGTCGGGAAACTCGGGGCGGGCGACCTTCGAGAAGCGTCGCAGACCTCCTGCAAGGTCCTGCGTGAACTCGGGCCGGACATCCAGTGGGTCAACAGCTACGTCGCCGACGACAAGATTTACTGCATCTACCGCGCGCCGAGCGAAGCCTTGATCCGCCAGCATGCGGAAAAGGCCGGATTTCCTGCAAACACGATCGCCGAGGTTCGTGCGACGATCGACCCGACGACTGCGGAGTGATCTGCAGCGGCAGCGCGTAAGCGCGAACGGGCTTCCGTTCGGTTCCGGCGGTAGAAGACCCGGCTGCCGGCGTTCGTACGGGGGCTGTGTGACAAGAGAGAAACCGTCGACGGGCCTTCCGAAGAGAAGGACCGGGCTATGAGGAGGACGCTTCTTTTTTGCCGCATCGACGGTGTTCGGCCTCCTTGCTGCCACCGCGATCTACATCGGTCGGTCGCAAGTCCCGGACGAGGCCATTCGCACCGCCGTCACGCGTTCCGGACACCTTCTCCAGCGGACCTGGGCGCTTCCGGTCGCCCGGACGTTCGAGCATCGCGCCGACTGGCAGTCGGACGGCTCGCTCTGAGGACCGACGAGCCTTGCCAACGTCCTGCGGTCGCTCGATGAGGAGGCCGACACCGAGAGCGAGCTTCTGGACCGCGTCAATGGTTGCTGGTTCGGCATCGGCCCGCTCGGGCTCACCTTGGACGAGGTGGCGCGCCTTGCAGGTTCGCATTCACGCCGAAAAGTGGAAATGCTGCAGGATCTGACGCCGGAATCCTTCCGGTAGACCCTGAGGGACATGAACGATCCGCGGCGGCGCTACGTCGTGAACGTCGGCCGCGAGCCGATCTTCGGGGCAGGCTGCGGGCCCATCTCGCCGGTGGTGGGCTATCTGGAGGCCCAGGACCTCGTCTTCGTCCTCGACGTGAACGCGAAGTTCGGACCGTGGCTCATCGAGACGCGCCGTCTGTTCGAAGCCATGGACACCCTCGACGGCGGCAAGAAGCGCGGATTGCTGCGGATCGAGCGAGGTCAGCGGTCGGGACGAGCGACGCCCCGCCGCCGAAAGCGGCTTCGGCTTGTCATGCCCGCGCTTCGAGCACCATGTTGAAGGGGCCGGTGAAGGCGCGGCGCACGTGGCGGAAGCCGCCGTCACGGATCACCTCGGTGAGCTTGGTCTCTCCAGCCTGTGCTCCCAACCCCTCGCCCACTTCCTGATCGAGCGAGGTCGGCACGCAGATCATGGTGGAGGCGTTGTAGTAGAGACGTCCGACGGGGTTCATGTTGTCCTTTGGTCTGTCCGCCGAGGCGGGCTCGACGATCATCCATGACCCGTCACTCTTCAGGATCTCGCGCATGTGACGGGCGCAGCCGCGCGGGTCGCCCATGTCGTGCAGGCAGTCGAAGAAGGTGATCAAGTCGAAGTCGCCCTCCTCGATCTCCTTGGCCTTGGCGATCTCGAAGCGTACGCGATCGCCCATGCCGTGGTCCCGTGCATGGCGGCGGGCTTCTGCGATCGAAGGCTCGTGGAAGTCGAAGCCGATGAACTCGCTCGTCGGGAAGGCCTTCGCCATCAGCAGTGTTGAGAACCCGACGCCGCAGCCGACATCGGCGACTTTGCCGCCGGACCGAAGTCTTGCCGTAATGCCGTCGAGGGCGGGAAGCCAGTTCTGGACGATGTTGTTCACATAGCCGGGGCGGAAGAAGGCGCCCGTCGCGCAGAACAGGCAGCCCGCAGAGTCTCCCCAGCGCACGCCGCCGCCGGTGCGCATCGAGTGTTCCACCTTGGGCTCGCCCTCGATCATGGCGGCTACGAGATCGAAGGCGCCGGCGAGATAGACGGGGCTGTCCTCGATCGCAAAGACCATCGCCTGTTCGGGCGACAGCTCGAAATGCTCGCTCTCCGAATCGTAATCGATATAACCGTTCGCCGCCTGCGCCAGGGCCCATTCGCGAACATATCGCGGGGCAAGCCCTCCGGCACGTTCCGCGAGTTCCTCCGCCGTGGCCGCTCCGGTCCTGTGCAGGGTGTCGAACAGACCAAGCCGTATACCGATCCGCACGGTAGGGACGCTGGCCGCCCCTCCGAGATCCGCAAGCATCTTGCCCACGAAGGTGTTCAGCCTGTCCTCGCTGAGCTGTGCCATCGAAGTCACCTCCCGCGGCTTGGGGGCGTCATCCTACCACGACGTCGCCAGTTTTCGGCCGCGCCGGACATACCTTTCTCGGGTGTCCGCATACTCCTATCGAAGGATGTCACAGCCGCGGTCACTGCCTTCCGCATGAGGAGGTCTCACTTTGGATAGTTGACACCTCCGACAGCCGCCCGATGCGTGGCACCGTTCCTTGATAGCGCTGGCGCGGAGCGAACATCCGCACGATCCCCCTGCTTCTGAGGCTCGAACGTTATGTTGACGTCCTCGGACGTCACTCGACGTAGATCGTCGTGACCCAGCCGTTCCGGTAGACGCCCCAGCGCCTGCCCCTAACGCTTCCTCGTCGAAACGGCGCTTCGTCGCCTTGGCGCAGGCAGCGAACCGAACCTCGATCCGCAACGCTTCGCCAGGCTCTCGAGTGACCCGACGCTCTACCGGACGCGCGTCGGAGAGGAGAGGGTGCCGAGCTGCCGCCCGGTCCGGCGAGGCATCGCCGTTGAAGAGGATCTCGACCGACTTTGCCTGCGCATCGCGGACGGTGCAGGCGATGCCGAGATCCAGCGCGGCGACGTAGGCCAGATCAATGGTCAGGCCCAGACTGACCAGGCATCGATCGTCGAGCCGAACGCCCGCCGGAAATCCCGTTGTACGTCGACGTTGCTGGGCCATCGACGAAGGCGTTGGCGTTGGCGTTGGCATGCAGCGTCGGCGCGTAGAACGGGGAATACAGGCCTCGCTGGGCGTCACGCACCATCAGCCGCTAGAACTCGCCAGCGACCGCCGCGATTTCGCGGGGCGTCGCCTAGAACAGTTCGACCCCCGAGGTTCCGCCAGCGCGCCTCGACCGCGAACAGGGCTTCCGCGTGCAGCTTCCGAGCTTGGGCAACGTCCTTCATACCGAGCGTCATCTTCTCAACGGAACGGCCGACGACGGCGATCAGATGGGGGGACATACGTTTGCGTAGCTAGTAAACGCTGGTCTTCGGGTGCTTCCAGGGTCGAGCCATCGTCAGGGCTATCTTGTGTACCACCCGTGTGTACCACCGAGCGATTACGAAAGACTTGATGTGCTGAACACGCCAACGATTACAGCGGGTTGGATGGGTCTTTGGCGGAGAGGGAGGGATTTGAACCCCCGATACCCTTGCGAGTATGCCGCATTTCGAGTGCGGTGCATTCAACCACTCTGCCACCTCTCCGTCCGAGGTCGATCCGGGGATCGATGAAGCATAAGCTCGATAAGCGTGGTCGGCGCCCTGCGGCGCGAGGGCTCTCTAGCAAACCCTCCCCCCTTCCGACAAGGGGCAATCGACGGGCTTGTGACACTTCGAAAACGCCGGCGGGGACGACCGCGTCCCTTGACGTTTCGCCTTGGCGGGGATAGGCAACGCGCGTCGCCCACCCTGTCCTTGCGCCCTTTCGGCTAGGACGGAAGGTTTGCGACGTCGTTCGAAGAAACACAAGAAGACGGCCCGTGACGCTGTTTCGCGTTCGAGAGCCGATCCCAAGAGGCCAATTATGTTCGCAGTGATCAAGACCGGCGGCAAGCAGTATCGCGTCGTCGCCAACGACCAGTTCGAGATCGAGCGCCTTCCGGGTGCCGCCGGCGACAGCGTGTCGTTCTCCGAGGTTCTGATGGTCGGCTCCACGATCGGCGCGCCCTTCGTGGCCGGCGCCACCGTGGTCGGCGAGATCGTCGAGCAGACGCGCGGCCCGAAGGTCATCTCCTTCAAGAAGCGTCGTCGCCAGAACTCCAAGCGCACCCGCGGTCATCGCCAGGATCTGACGCTGATCCGCATCGCCGAGATCCTGACCGACGGTCAGCAGCCGTCCGCCAAGGCCAAGGTCGAGACCCCGGCCGCCGCCGAAGCGTCGGACGCTTCGCCGAAGAAGGCCGCGGAGGCCAAGCCCGCCCCGGAAGCCAGCACCGACGAGGCGGCACCGGCCAAGAAGCCGCGCGCCGCCAAGAAGAAGGCCGAAGGCGAAGGGGCCTGAGATACGACGGGCAGGAGCGTTATCGCTTCCGTCGCGTTCCTTGAAAGATAGTTCCATAGCGCTCGTGCGGTGCCTCGCGGCCCCGGGCGCCCCAGACGATCAGGAGACTGAAACATGGCACACAAAAAAGCTGGCGGTTCCTCCCGCAACGGTCGCGATTCCGAGTCCAAGCGCCTTGGCGTGAAGAAGTTCGGTGGCGAGCAGGTCATTTCGGGCAACATTCTGGTGCGTCAGCGCGGCACGCGCTGGCATCCGGGCGTGAACGTCGGCATCGGCCGCGACCACACCCTGTTCGCGGTCGCCGAGGGCACCGTCCTCTTCCAGAAGAAGGCGCAGGGCCGAACCTACGTGTCCGTCATGCCGAAAGCCGAAGCCGCCGAGTGACCGGTTGCTTGAGAGCGCCGGCGTCCCATCGACCCGGCCTCTGAACGACGAAACCGTCGGACGAGGAATGAGAACCGGGGGGATGGGTCGCCATCTCCCCGTTTTGCATTCCCGGAGGGGTCCGATGACATGCGAAGACAGTTGCCTGGAATCCGATAGCGACGACGAATGTCGGCTGACGACCCGTCGCCTCGTCCTGCGACAGGCTCGGCTCGAGGATGCGCCGGCCATCGCCGCCTTCGCCAACGACCTGCAGGTCGCGCAGATGACGTCGCGCATTCCCCATCCCTACGGGTTGAACGACGCGCGCACGTTCCTCTGCCAGGCGGAGGACGAACTGATCGTCGCCATCACCGCGCAGGGCGACGGCGCCTTTCTCGGCCTGTGCAGCCTCGAGGCGGCCGGTGCGCCGGGGACCGCGGAACTCGGCTACTGGATCGGACGTCCGCATTGGGGCCGCGGCTATGCGACGGAGGCGGCGCAGGCGGCGATCGACTACGGCTTCGCGGTGCTGGAGCTCTCCGCGATCGAGGTCCGCTGCCGGGTCATCAACACGGGCTCGCGTCGAGTGATCCAGAAATGCGGCTTCGGCTATGTCGGGACCGGCATGTCGACGTCGCTCGCCGCCGGCCGGGTGGCCAGCGAGACGTATCGGATGGACCGGCGCACATGGCAGTCGCTGAAGAACTGGTCGACACCCCGATGAGGGCGAGCCGCCTCTCACGAACGGCGCTTGCCGTCATCGTCGTCCTGGCGAGCGGATCGACGTCCATGGCCGACGCGTTCACGCTCCGATCGTTCTTCGCCGGAAGGAGCGTCAGCGTGGGGGAGGTCCGCACGCTCGGGCTGTTCTCCGAGCAGTTCACCGCGCGCTTCGAGGGCAGGTCGTCCGGCGCGGTGATCGACCTCGACGAACGGTTCCGCTTCGAGGACGGCGAGCGACTGCAGCGCTGGCACCTCGAGGAACGCGGCGGCCGGGTGAGCGGCACGGTGCGGACCGAGGACGGCGACGGGAGGCTCCAGGGCCCCTTCCCCGTTTCCGGCACGAGCGGGCCTCAAGGGGCGGTGCTGACCTATCGCGGGATCGCGCCGGGCGGCGGCCGGTTCGCGCTCGACTTCCGCCATGAGATGAGCCCACGCGCCGGCGGCACGGTCGCGAACCGGGTGCGCGTCTCGCGCTTCGGGCTGCCGCTGGCAAGGGCCCGCGTCACCTTCAGCAAGAGCACAGAGGCGCTCGAGCCCCACGTTTCGGACCCTTGAGCCCGAGCGTTCGAGTTCCACCGGCGCACATGAGGCGCTAAACAGACTGCAAGATTCGACGACGACGGCCGAAAAGGCATTCAGGACAGGACGATGAAGTTTCTCGACAAGGTCAAGGTCTATGTGCGCTCGGGCGACGGGGGCGCCGGCGCGGTGTCCTTCCGCCGCGAGAAGTTCATCGAGTTCGGCGGGCCGGACGGTGGCGACGGCGGGCGTGGCGGCGATGTGTTCATCGAGGCCGTCTCCGGCCTCAACACGCTGATCGACTACCGCTACCAGCAACACTACCGCGCCAAGACGGGCATGCATGGCATGGGCCGCAACCGCACCGGCGGCAAGGGCACGGACGTGACGCTGAAGGTGCCGGTCGGCACGCAGGTCTTCGCCGAGGACGAGGAGACGCTGCTCGCCGACCTCACCGAGATCGGCCAGGTGTTCCGCGTCGCGGCCGGTGGCAACGGCGGCTTCGGCAACTGGCAGTTCAAGTCCTCGATCAACCGGGCGCCCTATCGCGCCAACCCGGGCCTCGAAGGCGAGGAGCTGACGATCTGGCTTCAGCTGAAGCTGATCGCCGATGCCGGCGTCGTGGGCCTTCCCAATGCCGGCAAGTCGACGTTCCTCGCGAGCGTCACGGCTGCGCGGCCGAAGATCGCCGACTACCCGTTCACAACGCTTCACCCCAATCTCGGCGTCGCGACGGTGGACGGGCACGAGTTCGTCATCGCCGACATTCCCGGCCTGATCGAGGGTGCGCACGAGGGGGTCGGCATCGGCGATCGCTTCCTCGGCCATGTCGAGCGAACGCGCGTGCTTCTGCATCTCGTGTCGGCCGTCGAAGAGGACGTCGCCACCGCCTACACGACCGTGCGGCGCGAACTGGAACTCTACGACGAGGGCCTGGTCGAGAAGCCCGAGATCGTTGCCCTCAGCCAAGCCGATACGGTGGACGACGAGACCCGTCGCGACAAGCTGGACGCGCTCGCCGAAGCCAGCGGGACCAAGCCGCTCGTGCTCTCGGCCGTGACGCGGCACGGGCTGCCCGACATCCTGCGCCGGTTGCGGCGCGAGATCGACGGGCTCTCGGACGACGCGGCCGAGCAGCAGGCCGAGGACGCCAAACGCTTCGGCGGATCCCTCGCCGAAGAGGACTGGCGCGGATGAGCGACGCGCTGGCTTCGTTTCGTCGGATCGTCGTCAAGATCGGCTCCGCACTGCTGGTCGATCCGGATACGGGGCTGCGCCGCGAGTGGCTGGACACGTTGACGAGCGACGTCGCGCGCCTCCACGCCGAGGGGCGCGAGGTTCTCCTCGTCTCGTCCGGCGCGATCGCACTCGGTCGGTCGATCCTCAAGCTCTCGCGCGGGCCCCTCAAGCTGGAGGAGAGCCAGGCGGCCGCGGCCGTGGGGCAGATCGCGCTCGCCCGCGCCTATAGCGAGGCACTAGGGCGCCACGGGATCGAGGCCGGGCAGATCCTCCTGACCCTCGGCGACACGGAGGAGCGGCGGCGCTATCTCAACGCGCGCGCGACCGTCGGCACGTTGATCGGCTTCGGCGCGGTACCGGTGATCAACGAGAACGACACGGTGGCGACCACCGAGATCCGCTACGGCGACAACGACCGGCTCGCCGCGCGCGTCGCCGCCATGATGTCGGCCGACCTTCTGGTTCTTCTGTCGGACATCGACGGGCTCTACACCGCACCGCCGGCGCAGGACCCGAACGCGGCGCATATTCCGCTGGTGGAGGCGATCACGCCGCAGATCGAGGCGATGGCGGGGGGAGCCGCCTCGCAGTTTTCGCGCGGCGGCATGAAGACCAAGATCGACGCCGGCAAGATCGCGACCGGCGCAGGCGCTGCCATGATCATCACCTCCGGACAGCGGCTCCATCCGCTCGATGCCGTGCGCCGAGGCGAACGCGCGACGTTGTTTCTCGCGGCGGCCGATCCCGTCAAGTCGCGCAAGCGCTGGATCGCCGGCCATCTCAACGCCTCCGGGCGGCTGCATGTGGACGCCGGCGCGGTGCAGGCGCTGCACGCGGGCAAGAGCCTTCTGCCGGCTGGCGTGAAGCGCGTGGACGGCGACTTCCGGCGCGGCGATACGATCCTGGTGCTGGACGAGGCGGGCTCGGAAGTCGCGCGCGGTCTCGTCTCCTACGACGCGAGCGATGCGCGCCTGATCGCAGGGCTGCGGTCGGCCAAGATCGAGGAACGGCTCGGCCAAGGGGTGCGCGCCGCGATGATCCACCGCGACGACCTCGTGGTCGGCCGCAACTGGCAGGATGAAGGGATGCTGCGCGATGCTGGATAAGGTTTCCGACCTCCCCGCTCTGATGGCCGACATTGGCGCGCGCGCCAAGGCGGCCGCCCGCATCCTCGCCCAGACACCGGGCGCGACCAAGGACGCGGCGCTTCGCGCCATGGCCGATGCGGTGGAAGCCGCCGTCCCCGGCATCCTCGCCGCCAACGCCGCGGATGTCGCTCGCGCGACGGTGGCCGGCATGGCGGCGTCCTTCGTGGACCGGCTGACGCTCGACGAGGGACGGATCGCCGCGATCGCCGCGGCGCTCCGCGACATCGCCGCCCTCCCCGATCCGGTCGGCGCGGTGACGGAAGCGTGGACGCGCCCCAACGGGCTGACGATCCGGCGTGTGCGCACCCCCATCGGCACGATCGGCGTGATCTACGAAAGCCGCCCGAACGTCACGGCCGACGCCGGCGCGCTCTGCCTGAAGGCGGGCAATGCGGTGATCCTGCGCGGCGGCTCCGACTCCGCCGAGTCCTCGCGCGCGATCCACGCGGCTCTCGCGAAGGGCCTCGGGGCGGCCGGGCTGCCGGCGGACGCGATCCAGATCGTGCCCGTGTCCGACCGTGCGGCGGTCGGCGAGATGCTGGCGGGTCTTGGCGGCGCGATCGACGTGATCGTGCCGCGCGGCGGCCGCTCGCTGGTGGAGCGGGTGCAGCGCGACGCGCGCGTGCCGGTCTTCGCCCATCTCGAGGGGCTCTGCCACGTCTATGTCGACAAGGCGGCCGCGCTCGACATGGCCGTTGCCGTGACGCTGAACTCCAAGATGCGGCGCACCGGCATCTGCGGCTCGGCCGAGACGCTTTTGGTGGACCGGGACGTCGCCGGAACACACCTCGCCCCGATCCTCGACGCGCTGGTGGCCAACGGTTGCGAGGTGCGCGGCAGCGACGCCGTGCGCGCGATCTACCCGCAGGCAAACGCGGCGAGCAAGGAGGATTTCCGCACCGAGTATCTCGATGCGATCATTTCGGTCGACATCGTCGATGGCGTCGAGGGCGCGATCGCCCACATTGCGCGATTTTCCTCCGGCCACACGGAGGCGATCGTGACGCAGGATGCGGCGGCCGCCGAGCGCTTCTTCAACGCGGTCGATTCGGCGATCCTTCTCCACAACGCCTCCACCCAGTTCGCCGACGGCGGCGAGTTCGGTTTCGGCGGCGAGATCGGCATTGCGACAGGCAAGATGCACGCGCGCGGTCCGGTCGGCGTCGAGCAGTTGACCAGCTTCAACTACCGCGTTTCCGGCACGGGCCAGCTTCGGCCTTGAAGATCGACACGCCGCAGGCGCCGAGCCCCGACGATCTGAGAATGCCCCCGGCGCCCGCCGGTCTGCGGGTCGGCCTTTTCGGCGGTTCGTTCGACCCCCCGCACGAAGGCCATCTCCTTGTCGCCGAGACGGCGCTACGCCGCCTGCGTCTCGACCGGTTGTGGTGGATCGTCAGCCCCGGCAATCCGCTGAAGGCGGGCCGCCCCCCGGCCCCGCTGGCGGAGCGTCTCGCCCTGTGCCGCCGGCTCGCCGAGGACCGGCGCATCGTGGTCACCGCCTTCGAGGCGTCCCACCATATCCGCTACACGGCCGACATGGTGGACCTCGTGCTGACCCACCGGCCGACGGCGCGCTTCGTTTGGGTCATGGGCGCCGACAACCTGGCGACCTTCCACCGCTGGCAGTCCTGGCGCGAGATCGCCGCCCGGCTGCCGCTTGCGGTGGTGGACAGGCCGGGCGCGACGCTCGCACCCCTGTCGTCGCCGGCCGCGCGCGCGCTCGCATCCGGTCGCCTGCCGGAAGCGGACGCACGCCTCCTGCCGGGGCTCGATCCGCCGGCCTGGACCTTTCTGCACGGACGACGCTCCACTCTGTCGTCCACACGCCTACGGGAGACGGCACCCCGCTCGTCTTGAAAGGGTCATCGATCCTTGCCACTTTACTTGAAAGGTGGAAGTGAAGCTCCACCCCAACGCTCGAAAGGAGCAGTTAGCTGATCCCCGCTGCATTGAACGACGACGTCGAAACCCTTGCGCCCGGGCGCGATACGACGCCCACCGCGCGTCCGATGATCGACCTCGTGACCTCGAGCCTGGACGACTCCAAGGCGGAAGAGGTCGTCGCGATCGACCTGAGGACCAAGTCCGCCCTCGCCGACCACATGGTCATCGCGTCCGGCCGGTCGAACCGACACGTCTCCGCCGTCGCCGACCATCTGATCCGCGACCTGAAGGAAGCCGGGCACGGCAATCCCAAGGTCGAAGGCCTGCAGAACGGCGACTGGGTCCTGATCGACGCGGGCGACATCATCGTCCACATCTTCCGTCCCGAGGTCCGCTCCTTCTACAACATCGAGAAGATGTGGAGCATCGTGGATACCGGCGAGGCGGCCGGACGGTGATCCGGCATCGGTTCGCCCGGGCGGTCTGAGGCGTGAAGCTCTGGATCGTCGCGGTCGGTCGCATGAAGGCCGGCCCCGAACAGGAACTGGCTGCGCGATACATCGACCGCCTGCGCAAGAGTGGGGCGCCGCTCGGTCTTGAATGGGGCGGCGTGGTCGAGCTCGCGGAAGCCCGGCAGAGCACGGTGGCGGAGCGCAAGCGCGACGAAGCGGCTCGCATCGAAGCCGCCCTGCCCGGCAACGCCGCATTCCTCGTCCTCGACGAGACCGGTCGCACGCCGAGTTCGCCCGAGTTCTCAGGGGAGATCGCACGGTTTCGCGACGAAGGCACGCGCGACCTCGCCTTCGTGATCGGCGGGCCGGACGGCCTCCTGCCCGAACTGCGCGAGCGCGCCCATAAGGCGGTCGCGTTCGGCCGCCTCACGCTGCCGCACCAGATCGTTCGCATCCTGCTGGCCGAGCAGCTCTACCGCGCGACCACGATCCTGTCCGGCCATCCCTACCACCGGTCGTGACGCATCGCTTCCGGTGCAACGCTGCAACATCGCCATGGAAATTAGCCACTTGGCCGCGGGACGCCGCAACCTCGCCCGTTTCGCCTGCGAGATCGCCAGCACCGACGCGGGCCGATCCCGCATGGTTGATGAAATCTTAAGGTCCTGCCGCTACGGTCTCGGCGATGGAGCGCGTCGCGGGACGAGGATACCGGTTGCACATCAGGTTGGGGGCCATGCGGCGAGGAGCCGGAACGGGCGTGGCGGGGTTGGCGCTCCTCCTCGCGCTGTCGGCCGCCACTGCGGCCCTCTCCGCGCCGGACGGCGCGCGGTCGTCAAAGGACGACACCGTGCCCAGCGCCGCGGCGCTCGCCGCCCGCCAGGCCGGCACCCAGGCGGAACTCGACCGCATCACCTCGGAATTGCGCCGCTCGAAGGAACTGACGCAGCGTCTCGACGCGGAGATGGCCGCCCTCGCGTCGGACCGCGACCGCATCCGCGAGGCGACCATCTCGGCGGCGGCCGAGCAGAAGCGCATCTCTGCCGAGATCACGGCGTCCGAGGGGCGGCTGGAGTCGCTCGTCGGTCAGGAGACGGGGGTCAAGGCCTCGCTTCGCGAGCGGCGCGGTGTCCTCGCCGAAGTGCTGGCCGCGCTGGAGCGCATGGGCCGCGCGCCGCCGCCCGCCCTTCTCGTGAAGCCGGGCGACGCGCTCGGCTCCGTGCGGAGCGCCATTCTCCTCGGCGCGGTGGTGCCGGAGATGCGCAGCGAGACCGAACGCCTCGTGGCGGACCTCACCCGTCTCACCACGATCCGCCAGGCGCTGGAGGGAGAACGCACCCGGCTCGCCGACGCCCGTCGCCAGGGCGAGGAGGAGGCGGCGAGGCTCGAACGCCTGTTCACCGAGAAGCAGAAGCTCGAGGCCGAGGGCCGCGGACGGATCGGCGAGGAAAACCGTCGCGCCGCCGAACTCGCCACGCAGGCGACCACGCTGCAGGACCTGATCGCCTCGCTGGAGACGGAAGCCGAGCGCGCCCGCCAGGACGAGGCCCAGCGGCAACGTATCGCAGCCGAGGCGGAAGCGGAGCGCCAGCGCGTGGCGAGCGAGGCCGCAGAGGCTGCTCCGACCGGGACGGAAGGGCGAATGGCGCACGCGCCGTCCGCCGAGGAGCCGCCCCGCACCTACGACGTTGCCGCGCTGCGCAAGGAAATGACGAAACTGGAGCCCACCGCCCCATTTTCGACATTGAAGAAGAGCCTCGTCACGCCCGTATCCGGGACCCTTGTCCGCGGCTTCGGGCAGAAGGACGATCTCGGGCGGCCGTCGTCGGGAATCCTCCTGGCTGCGCGGGCCGGGGATCTGGTGACGGCGCCAGCGGAAGGCCATATCCTCTATGCGGGACCGTTCCGCTCTTACGGGCAACTCTTGATCCTGAATGCGGGCGGTGGCTATCATATCGTGTTGGCCGGCATGAGCCGGATCGATGTTGCGGTGGGACAGTTCGTCCTCGCCGGAGAGCCCCTGGCGGCAATGGGGGCTCTGCGGATCGCAAGTGCGGCGGAAGCGGACGTGTCGAATGCCGAACCCTCGCTCTACGTGGAATTTCGTAAGGACGGGAAACCGGTCGATCCGAACCCTTGGTGGGCGGATGGATCATCTGGAAGGACGAGGAATGATACGTAAGCTCTCCATTCTCTTCGCGGGAGCGCTTCTGGGTGCCACCGCGATGACGGCCTTCGTCGGACCGCACGCAGGCGTCGCCAATGCAGCCGGGTCGGACACCTATCGCCAGCTCGCCATCTTCGGAGACGTGTTCGAGCGCGTGCGCGCGCAGTACGTCGACGTTCCCGACGACCAGAAGCTGATCGAGACCGCCATCAACGGCATGCTGACCTCGCTCGACCCGCACTCGAGCTACATGAACGCCAAGGAAACGGCGGACATGCGCACGGAGACGCGCGGCGAGTTCGGCGGCCTCGGCATCGAGGTCACGATGGAGAACGAGCTGGTCAAGGTCATCTCGCCCTTCGACGGCACCCCGGCCGACAAGGCCGGCGTCCTGGCGGGCGACATGATCGCCGAGATCAACGGCGAGCAGGTGCGCGGCCTGTCCCTCGCCGAGGCGGTCGAGAAGATGAAGGGCGAGATCGGCACCTCGGTCGATCTGACGATTATCCGCGAAGGGGCGGCCCAGCCCGTGCGGCTCAAGATCGAGCGCGCCGAGATCAAGGTTCCGTCCGTACGCCATACGGTCGAGAACGACGTCGGCTACATCAAGCTCCTGCGCTTCAACGAACAGACCACCTCCGGCATGGAGGAGGCGATCGCCGACATCAAGTCCAAGATCCCGGCCGACAAGCTCAAGGGCTACGTCCTGGACCTGCGCCGCAATCCGGGCGGGCTGCTCGACGAGGCCGTCAGCGTTTCCGACGCCTTCCTCCAGAACGGCGAGATCGTCTCGACCCGCGGCCGCAACGCCGAGGAAACCCGGCGCTACAACGCCCGTTCGGGCGACGACATCGACGGCAAGCCGCTCGTGGTGCTCGTCAACGGTGGTTCGGCCTCGGCGTCGGAGATCGTCGCCGGCGCCCTGCAGGACCAGAAGCGCGGAACGGTCGTCGGCTCGCGCTCCTTCGGCAAGGGTTCCGTCCAGACCATCATCCCGCTGGGCGCCAACGGCGCGCTGCGCCTGACCACGGCCCTCTACTACACGCCGTCCGGCTCCTCGATCCAGGGCCGCGGCATCCGGCCGGACATCGAGGTCGATCAGCCCCTGCCCGAGGAGATCAAGGCGCAGATGGGCCTGAAGGCCGACGAGGACCTCAAGGTGGGCGAAGCGTCGCTGCGCGGCCACATCAAGGGCGCCGAGGAAGACGAAGAGGGCTCCGGCTCGCTCGACTACGTGCCGCCGGAGGCCAAGGACGACCTTCAGCTGCAATACGCCTACGACCTTCTGCGCGGCGTGAAGACCAACGCGGCCTTCCCGCCGAAGCAGGACACAGCCTCGGCGGCCAACTGATCGGCGCCGACGAGATCGGAGGCCCCGGCGGAAACGCCGGGGCCTTTTCGTTTGGCCAAAGCTCCGATCCAGTCTTGCGTCCTATGAAGGACGTATGCGTGAAGAGCTCTACCGCCCCCTCGGCCAGACCCTCGCCCCCGTCGCCGGGCCGCCCCGACGATCGCACGGGGCCCGGGTCGGTGCGGCCTGCGCCTTGGCGCTGGTCGCCGCCGGGTCGGCCTTCACCGCCCTGACGCAACCGGGCTTCGCTCCGACCCCGCCCTCCTCCGTCGAGATTGCCGAAACGGTGGCGGAAAAGGTGGCCGAGCCGACCGTGCGCCAGCCCAACGTCCTGCGCATGGAGCCGGGCGGCGGCTTCACCATCTCCGACGCCGAGGGGCAGCGACCGCTCGTCGACGACGCCAATCCGATGACCGGATCGATCCGCGTTCTGGAGCCCGGCTCGCTGCGCCAGCCGGCAGCCTTTTCCCACCTGCCGGAACAGGCGCTCCTGGAAGCGACGGATTTCGGTCCGCTGCCCGTGCGCGGCACCGACGGGCGTCGCCCCCTCGACGTCTATGCCGGCGCCTCGTCAAGTAACGGGGGCACGCGCATCGCCATCGTGGTCGGCGGTCTCGGCGTCAGCCAGAGCGGCTCGATGCGCGCGGTCGAGGAACTCCCCCCCGGCGTCACCCTGGCCTTCGCGGCCGAGGGCAACAGCCTCGACCGCTGGCTGCAGGCGGGGCGACGCAGCGGTCACGAGATCCTGCTGCAGGCGCCGATGGAGCCCTTCGGCTTTCCCGACGTCTCCGCTGGACCGCATACGCTGCGGGTCGCCGATGCCGCCGCCGGACGGCTCGACGACCTGCACTGGTCGATGGGACGGATCACCAACTATGTCGGCGTCATGAACTACATGGGCGCGCGGCTCAACGCCGACCCGTCCGCGCTGCAGCCCTTCCTGGGCGAGCTTTCGAAGCGCGGTCTCCTCTATCTCGACGACGGCACTTCGCTGCGCTCCGAGGCGCGCGACGTGGCCCTGGCCAACGGCACGCCCTTCGCCTCCGCCGACCTCGTAATCGACGCCGAACGCGAGCCGGACGCCATCGTGCGCCAGCTCGACGTGCTCGAGCGCATCGCACGTGCGAAGGGTACGGCGATCGGTACCGCCAGCGCCTTCGATGCCTCGATCGACGGCATCAAGCGCTGGGTCGCGGAGGCAGCGGCGCGGGGCATCGAGGTCGTTCCGGTGTCGGCGCTGGCCTTCGATCCGGAGGCGCGCAGCTGACCTAGCGGCAGCAAATGACGGTGGCGGCGTTTCTCCGAGGCGGCGAATGCGTTAGCATTTGCGAAAGAACTTCGGAGTCCGCATGTCCACGTCCCACGATTCGCTTCCCTACCGTCCCTGCGTCGGCATCCTGGTGCTGAATGCCGATGGCAAGGTTTTCGTCGGACGCCGCATCGCCGAGCCGAAGGGCGAGATGGACGGTGCCTCGCAGCTCTGGCAGATGCCGCAGGGCGGGATCGACGAAGGCGAGGATGCGCTCGTGGCGGCCAAGCGCGAGCTCTACGAGGAAACGGGCATCCGATCCGTCTCGCTGCTCGGCACCACCGACGGCTGGATCCGCTACGACCTTCCGCCCGAGCTCGTCGGCATCGCCCTGAAGGGGCGCTTTCGCGGCCAGATGCAGAAGTGGTTCGCCTTCCGCTTCGAAGGCGAGGACAGCGAGGTGCAGATCGATCCGCCGCCGGGCGATCACCCGGCCGAGTTCAGCGAGTGGGCCTGGATGTCCATGGACGAGGTTCTGGACCTCATCGTGCCCTTCAAGCGCGGTGTCTACGACGAGGTGATCGCTGCCTTCCGGCACCTGGAAGCCGCACGATGACCAGCGCGGACAAGCGGCGCCTCGTGATCCGCGAGATGGCGCACAGCGAGTTGCTGTTCGTCGAGACGATCCACGCTTCGGCATTTGGCCGCGACGAGGAAGCTCGCCTGCCCCACGCGATCATCTCCGCCGGGCACGACGTGATCTCGGTCGTTGCGGTCGATGGAGACTACTTCGTCGCGCATGCCCTGTTCACGGCCCTGGAGGGCGCCGATCGCGCCCTGGCTTTGGGTCCCGTCGCCGTCGTGCCGGACCGGCAGGGCGAAGGGATCGGTGCGAGACTGGTTCGATTCGGGCTGGATCTTGCTCGCGAGCGCGGCTGGCGCTCCGTCTTCGTGCTTGGAGAGCCCGGCTTCTACGGCCGCCTCGGCTTTCGCGCCCAACTCGCCAAAGGCGCCGTCGTGCCTTGGGCGGGGCCGAACTTTCAGGCCTTGGAGCTTGTGCCCGGCGCCCTCGACGGCTGGTCCGGTGTGCTCGTCTATCCCGAGGCGTTCACCCCCGGCGACGAACAGGACTAGGCGACGAGCCTTCGAAACGAGAAAGGCCCGGATGCTGCTGCACCCGGGCCTTTCGCTGTCAGGGTTCGCCGACGGAGCGCGATCAGAGACCGAGCGCTTCCTTGGCATTGCGAAGATCGGCAAGGCGCCGCTCCGCGCGCGAACGCACGGTGGCATCGGTCGCGTCTGCAACGTCCTCTTCGGTGTTGCGGATCTGCTGATCGAGATCGGCGACGTCGATCTCTTCGACCGGCACCGCATGCTCGGCGAGCAGCGTGAAACCTTCGGGGTTGATGTCGGCGAAACCGCCGTGCACGAAGATGCGGCGCTCGGAGCCGCTCGCGAGCGTCGCGTGCACGACACCGGGCTTCAGCGTGGTCATCAGCGGCGCGTGGCCGGGCATCGCGGTGAAATAGCCTTCGCTGCCGGGAGCGACGACGGCCGACACCTGTTCGGACAGGAGCAGACGCTCCGGAGATACCAGTTCGAACTTGAAGCTCTCAGCCACGATCCGCCTGCCTTGCTCGGCTCCCCAAATGGAGCTCGGCCTGAAGCGCGGTGTCGAAATGTCGAACCGCGATCTCGAATTTGTCGCGGCAGCCGGGATTGCAGAACCCGACCACCCGTTCGCGATAGAGGGTCAACGCGTCGGCCGAGATCGGTTGTCCCGACCATGGGCACGTCGTGTTGACCGCGTCCTCCACCTTGAGGGTTTCGGACGCGTCCATCACCGTCAGGCCTGCGCGGCCATCTTCTGGGCCTTCTCGATCGCCATGTCGATCGAACCGACCATGTAGAAGGCGGCTTCCGGCAGGTGGTCGAACTCGCCCTCGACGAGACCCTTGAACGAGCGGATCGTGTCTTCGAGCGGAACGAGCTGGCCCGGCGCACCGGTGAACACCTCGGCCACGAAGAAGGGCTGGCTGAGGAAGCGCTCGACCTTGCGGGCGCGGGCCACGGTGAGCTTGTCGTCTTCCGACAGCTCGTCCATGCCCAGGATCGCGATGATGTCCTGCAGCGACTTGTACTTCTGCAGGATCTGCTGGACCTGGTTGGCCACCGCATAGTGCTCCTCGCCGACGATCAGCGGCGACAGCATGCGCGAGGTGGAGTCCAGCGGATCGACGGCGGGGTAGATGCCCTTCTCGGAGATCGCGCGGTTGAGAACCGTGCGGGCGTCGAGGTGGGCGAACGAAGTCGCCGGCGCCGGATCGGTCAGATCGTCGGCGGGCACGTAGATCGCCTGAACCGAGGTGATCGAGCCCTTGTGCGTCGTGGTGATGCGCTCCTGCATGGCGCCCATGTCGGTCGCCAGAGTCGGCTGATAGCCCACCGCCGACGGGATACGGCCGAGAAGCGCCGACACCTCGGCACCGGCCTGCGTGAAGCGGAAGATGTTGTCGACGAAGAAGAGCACGTCCTGGCCCTGGTCGCGGAAGTTCTCCGCGATGGTGAGGCCGGTCAGCGCGACGCGGGCGCGGGCGCCCGGGGGCTCGTTCATCTGGCCGTAGACGAGGGCGGCCTTGGAGCCGGCGGTGGAGCCGCCGTTCTCGTGCGGGTCCTTGTTCACGCCGGACTCGATCATCTCGTGGTAGAGATCGTTGCCCTCGCGGGTGCGCTCGCCGACGCCGGCGAAGACGGAGTAGCCGCCGTGCGCCTTCGCGACGTTGTTGATCAGTTCCTGGATCAGAACGGTCTTGCCGACGCCGGCGCCGCCGAACAGGCCGACCTTGCCGCCGCGCGCGTAGGGCGCCAGGAGATCGATGACCTTGATGCCGGTGACGAGGATCTGCGACTCGGGGTTCTGGTCGACATACGGGGGAGCCGGCTGGTGGATGCCGCGCTTGGTCTCGTACTGGATCGGGCCGATCTCGTCGATCGGCTCGCCGATGACGTTCATGATGCGGCCGAGCGTGCCGTCGCCGACCGGAACCTGGATCGGGGTGCCGGTGTCGGTGACGAGCTGGCCTCGCACGAGGCCCTCGGTGAGGTCCATCGCGATGGTGCGCACGGTGTTCTCGCCGAGGTGCTGGGCGACCTCGAGCACGAGCCGGTTGCCGTTGTTGTCGGTCTCCAGCGCGTTCAGGATCTCCGGCAGGTGATCGTCGAACTGCACGTCGACGACGGCGCCGATGACCTGCGAGACCCGGCCGCGGCGGCCGTTCATATCCAGAGTGTCAGCCATGCGAGTGTCCTCTCGAAAGTGTCCGGCGCGTCCGGCGGCCCCGCCTCTCAACGCCCATCATGTCGTCCTGTGGCGCGCCGCCCGGAAGGGCCGCGCTGCCGAAAATCCTCAGAGCGCCTCGGCGCCCGCGATGATCTCGATCAGTTCCGTCGTGATCTGCGCCTGGCGCTGACGGTTGTAGGAGATCGAGAGCTTGTTGATCATGTCGCCGGCGTTGCGCGTGGCGTTGTCCATCGCGCTCATCCGGGCGCCCTGCTCGGACGCCCCGTTCTCGAGGAGCGCGCGGAAGAGCTGGATCTTGATGTTGCGCGGGATGAGATCGGCGAGGATCTCCTCCGGGTTCGGCTCGTACTCGTAGAGCGCGGACGCGCCGCCGGCCTGCGTCGTGGCCTCCTCGACCTTCGGCACCTCGGCGGGAATGATCCGCTGTGCCGTCGGGACCTGCGTGATGACGTTCACGAAGGCCGAGTAGAAGATCGTGGCCACGTCGAACTCGCCGGCCTCGAACATGTCGGTGACCTTGTCGGCGACCGTCTCGGCGGCGGAGAAGCCGATCGTGCGCGCGCCGCCGTGGTCGAGGCGGGCCACGATGCGATCGCCGTAGTCACGACGCATCAGGTCGGTGCCCTTCTTGCCGACCGAGATGATCTTGACGGTCTTGCCCGTCGCCTCGAGGCGACGGATGTGCTCGCGCACCAGACGCACGATCTGCGAGTTGAAGCCGCCGCACAGGCCCCGGTCGGAGGTGAAGACGACGAGCAGATGCACGTCGTCCTTGCCGGTGCCGGCCATCAGAGGCAGGGCCTCCCCGTCCTCCATGGCGCCCGCGATGTTGGCCAGAACCGATGCCATGCGCTCGGAATAGGGGCGAGCCGCCTCGGCCGCATCCTGGGCGCGACGGAGCTTGGCCGCCGCGACCATCTGCATGGCCTTGGTGATCTTCTGCGTCGCCTTGACCGAGGCGATGCGGTTTCGCAGATCCTTGAGCGAAGCCATCTGTCGGGTCAGTCTCCTGGGCGGCCGAAGCCGTTAGTGCGAGCCGCGATCAGCTCAGGCGAAGGACTTCGAGAACTGCTCGAGGACGGCCTTCAGCTTGGCGCGCGTGTCGTCCGAAAGCTGCTTCTCGGTGGCGATCGTGTCGAGCACGCCCTTGTGCTCGGTGCGCAGCGAGGTGAGGAGACCCTCCTCGAAGCGGCCGACGTCCGAGACCTTCAGCTTGTCGAGATAGCCCTGCGTACCCGCGAAGATCACCGCGACCTGCTCTTCCGTCTTCAGCGGCGAGAACTGCGGCTGCTTCAGGAGTTCGGTCAGGCGTGCGCCGCGGTTGAGGAGGCGCTGCGTCGAGGCGTCGAGGTCGGAGCCGAACTGCGCGAAGGCCGCCATCTCGCGGTACTGCGCGAGCTCGCCCTTGATCGAGCCGGCGACCTGCTTCATCGCCTTGACCTGCGCGGCCGAGCCGACGCGCGACACCGAGAGGCCGACGTTCACCGCCGGGCGGATACCCTGGTAGAACAGGTTGGTCTCGAGGAAGATCTGGCCGTCGGTGATCGAGATCACGTTGGTCGGGATGTAGGCCGACACGTCGTTGGCCTGCGTCTCGATCACGGGAAGAGCGGTCAGCGAACCGGCGCCCATCTCGTCGTTGAGCTTGGCCGCACGCTCCAGGAGGCGCGAGTGCAGGTAGAACACGTCGCCCGGGTAGGCTTCGCGGCCCGGCGGGCGGCGCAGCAGCAGCGACATCTGGCGGTAGGACACGGCCTGCTTGGACAGGTCGTCGTAGGCGATCACGGCGTGCATGCCGTTGTCGCGGAAGTACTCGCCCATCGCGCAGCCGGCGAAGGGCGCGATGTACTGGAGCGGGGCCGGGTCGGACGCGGTCGCGGCGACCACGATCGAATAGGCCATCGCGCCGCGCTCTTCGAGCGTGCGGACGAACTGGGCGACGGTCGAGCGCTTCTGTCCTATCGCCACGTAGATGCAGTAGAGCTTGTCCTTCTCGACCCCGGCGTCGTGCGCCGGCTTCTGGTTGAGGAAGGTGTCGAGCAGGATGGCGGTCTTGCCGGTCTGGCGATCGCCGATCACCAGCTCGCGCTGGCCGCGGCCAACCGGGATCAGCGCGTCGATGGCCTTGAGGCCGGTCGACATCGGCTCGTGCACCGACTTGCGCGGGATGATGCCGGGCGCCTTGACGTCGACGCGGCGGCGCTCGGTGGACTCGATCGGGCCCTTGCCGTCGATCGGGTTGCCGAGACCGTCGACCACGCGGCCGAGCAGGCCCTTGCCGACCGGAACGTCCACGATCGCGCCGGTGCGGCGGACGGTGTCGCCTTCCTTGATGTCGCGGTCGGAGCCGAAGATCACGATACCGACATTGTCGGACTCGAGGTTCAGCGCCATGCCGCGCACGCCGCCGGGGAACTCGACCATCTCGCCGGCCTGGCACTGGTCGAGGCCGTAGACGCGCGCGATGCCGTCGCCGACGGAAAGAACCGTGCCGACTTCGGAGACTTCCGCCTCGTTGCCGAAGTTCTTGATCTGGTTCTTGAGGATTGCGGAAATTTCCGCGGCCCGGATGTCCATCAGCCGACCTCTTTCAGCGCAAGCTTAAGGGATGAGAGTTTGTTGCGAAGCGAGGTGTCGATCTGGCGCGAACCGATGCGGACCACGAGGCCGCCGAGGATCGCAGGGTCGACGCTCTCGCGCATCGTGACAGTCTTAGACGTGTAGCGGCCGAGCGCGTCGCGCAGTTCGCGCCGCTGCTCGTCGTTGAGAGGGTGGGCGCTGACCACCTCGGCATCCACCTCGCCGCGATGGGCGGCGGCCATCTGGCGGAAGCCGCGCACGATGGAGGGAAGCGCGAAGAGCCGGCGGTTGGCGGCGATGACCTTCAGGAAGTTGCCGACCAGCTGGCTGGGCTTGGTCTCGGCGACGACCGCCGTGATCGCACGCAGCTGGTCGTCGGACGTGAAGGCCGGGCTTTCGACGAGCCGGCGGAAGTCGGCGTTCTCATCCACCAGCGACTGGTACTGGAGAAGCTCGGACTCCGTCGCGTCGATCGAACCTTCGTCGCGAGCAAGCTCGAAGAGGGACTGGGCGTAGCGTTCGGCGACCCCGGAAACCGGGGAGGAGGACTGTGCCACGGACGATCGCTTCTCTTCTTATCTGGGTTCCCGCACCCGCCCGAACAGGTCGCGACGATTGGGGGGAACTGGTCAAAAAAAGGTCGCGAACCCTGAGAACCTGTCCCTGGCCTGACCGCGATGAGGGGTCGTCTAGCACAGGGTTTCCCGCTCCACAACAGAGCTTCCCCGCCCGAAACGCGGGTTCACAGCATGGTTTACAAGCGGGAGCCTCAGGCCGGCACGAGGCCGAAAACGGGAGCGAGGCACGCGCCCGCCAGGATGAGGTTGAGGAGGAGCCAGAGCCAGTTGCCGAAGGTCGATGCGTCGTCCGACAGGATGGAGACGAGGCGGCCGAAGGCGACGAAGATCCACCCGGCACCCAGCGTCATCTGCATGAAGGGCTGGTCGAAGAAGAACATGGTCGCAAGGCCCGTGCCGAGCGGGAAACCCGCCAGCGTCCCACGGATCTCGGACAGTCCGACCCGCCGCTCGCCGACCGGCTGGAGCTTGGCCATCCGCAAGAACGTGCCCGGGGCGAACAAGGCGAAGAGGCCGTAGAGGATGCTGAAGCACGCCGCCGCGAACGGCAGGGCGTCGACCGTGGTCGATGGAAGGGTGATCGGCATCGGGGCTCCCGACAGGCTTGGAAACGATGCGGCGAGGGATTAGCGGAAAAGCGATGCCGCGGCAAAGCGACGGGATCAGCCGGTGCAGTTGCCCTCGATCGCGATCTCCCGCCTCCCCTCACCGCGAATCAGCGTCATCGTTCCCGAAAGTGTGATGGTCTCCGGCGTGCGTTCCGTTTCGCGCATGGTCATGTTGACGTTGACCCGCGGTTCGCCCGCCGAACGCCAGACCGTGACGTTGGACTGGGCGGCATCCGCGCCCGAGCGCACCTTCTCGAGTTCGCGCAGCACCCCGTCCACCATGACATAGCCGCGCTCGGCCGAGTTTTCGGCCTTCGTCTCGCGCATCACCAGGAAGGCGAAGCGCCAGGTCTGCGGGTCGTCGAAGCGAAAGGCCGCCCTGGCCGCCGGCGTGAAGTAGGTGCAGCGCGACGGCGCGGGGTACCAGAAGATCGTATCCTGCGCGGCGGGGGCGCCGAACGAGGCCGCCGGGTCGGTGCCCGCAATGCCGGAATCCTGCCCCTGTGCGGGCGCGCAGAGAAGAAGAACGAGGGCCGCAGATCCCAGCCGTCCGATCCTCATGCGTCCCTCCCCTGCCGTCGACCGATGCGTCTGCCATGGCAGGATCGCACGCGTCCTGGCAAGGCCGCGTGGGTCAGAGAAAGCTTTGCGGATCGATGTCGACCTGCACGTGCACCGAGGCGCGCGGCCGGGGCGCCTTCGCGATCATCGCGCGCAGAAACGCCTGAAGCGGCGCGCGCCGTCCGCCCTGCGCCAGCAGCCGGAACCTGTGGCGTCCGCGAACGAGGCCGAGCGGCGCTTCGGCCGGCCCCAGCACTTCGATGCCCATGTCCTCCGGCGCCGCGCGGGCGAGTTCGCGCCCATGCGCCTCCGCCTCGCGGCGCGAGTCGGCCGAGACGATGACGGCGGCGAGACGGCCGAAGGGCGGCAGGCCGGCACGCTCGCGCTCCGTGGCCTCGCGGTCGTAGAAGCTGTCGGGGTCGGCCGCGACGAGCGCCTGCATCACCGGATGCTCCGGGCTCCAGGTCTGGATCATGCCCCGGCTGGCGAGGCCCGAACGCCCGGCCCGGCCCGTCACCTGGTGGAGAAGCTGGAAAGTGCGCTCGGCGGCCCGCGGATCGCCGTTGGCAAGGCCGAGATCGGCGTCCACCGCGCCCACGAGGGTCATCAGCGGAAAATGGTGCCCCTTGGCGACGAGCTGGGTGCCGATCACGATGTCCGCCTCGCCATCCGCCACGGCGTCGAGTTCGCGCCGCAGCCGACGCGCGCCGCCCGGCAGGTCGGACGACAGAAGGATCGTGCGCGCCTGCGGAAAGGTCTCGAGCATCTCCTCGGCGATCCGCTCGACGCCGGGACCGCAGGCGACGAGGTGATCGAGCGTGCCGCAGGACGGGCAGCTTTCCGGCCGATGCTGCGCGTGGCCGCAATGGTGGCACTGCAGCGTGCCGCGCAGGCGGTGGTCCACCAGCCAGGCCGAGCACTGGTTGCACTGGAAGCGATGACCGCAGGCGCGGCAGAGCGTCAAAGGGGCGTAGCCGCGCCGGTTGAGGAACAGGAGCGCCTGCTCGCCGCGCGCCACGGTCTCCTCGATCGCGGTCAGAAGCACGGGCGACAGAAAGCGTCCGCGCGCCGGCGGATGGCGGCGCAGGTCGACCAGCGAGAGGTCGGGCAGCGCGGCGTCGGCGAAGCGGGCGGCCAGGGGCACATGGGCGTAGCGCCCGGCCCGGGCGTTGACGCGGCTTTCGAGCGACGGCGTGGCGGACGCCAGGATCACCGGACAGCCGCCTTCCCGCCCCCGCACCACGGCCATGTCGCGTGCATGGTAGAAGGTCCTGTCCTCCTGCTTGTAGGCGGGGTCGTGTTCCTCGTCGACGACGACCAGCCCGAGATCGGGGAAGGGCAGGAAGAGGGCCGAGCGGGCGCCGGCCACGACCTTCACGCGGCCTTCCGCCACCTGCCGCCAGACCTTCTCGCGCATGCGGGGTGCAACGTCCGAGTGCCACTGAGCGGGCTCGGCGCCGAAGCGGGCGTGGAAGCGATCGATGAAGCTCTGCGTCAGCGCGATCTCCGGCAAGAGGATGAGGACCTGGCCGCCCTTCTCCAGCGCACGCGCCACCGCCTCGAAGTAGACCTCGGTCTTGCCCGAACCGGTGACGCCCTCGAGAAGGCTCACCGAGAAGCCGCCGGTCTCGACAGGCTCGATCAGGCGGTCGGCCGCCTCTTTCTGCCCGGGCGTCAGCTCGGCGCGGCGATGGGCGGTGTCGGGCATCGGCACGGCGGGGTGCGGCGGCAGCGACACCGGCTCCAGCGCGCCGACCTTCAGGAGACCGTCCACCACCGAGACGGCGACGCCGGATGCATTGGCCAACCCGGAGCGGGTCCATTCCGGCGAATGCGCCAGCGTTTCCATGACGCGCTCGCGCGTCGGCGTCATGCGCGGCGGCAGGACCCCCGTGGCGCGAAGGCCCTCGACGTGGGGTTCCGGGTCGAAGGCGACCGGCGCGCGCAGCACCATGCGGGCGACAAGGCCGGGCGGGGAAAGCGTGTAGTCCGCCACCCAGTCGATGAAGCGGCGCATCGTGGCGTCGAGCGGCGGGCAATCGAAGACATGGGTGATCGCGCGCAGCTTCTTCGGGTCGACAGGGTCGGTGGGCTGGTCCCACACGACGCCCGCGACCTGGCGCGGCCCCAGCGGGATCTGGACGATCGAGCCCGGGACCACCGTCATGCCGGGGGGCACGCGGTAGGAATAGGGCCGCTCGGCCGGCAGCGGCACGAGCACGGGCACGACCACGGGCCCGCCCGGCAGGGCGTCCGGCGCGAACAGCGAATCGGTGACGGCGGTCGGGGTCGGGTCCAAGCGGCGGGCTGCGAGAGATCGTGAAGGGACAGGCGCCTCAAGCGGGAGCCTTTGCCTCCATATCGTCGTTACTCCAAGAGGATGAAAGGGGCCTGCCGGAGGCGTCCGATTTCCTGCTTGCTTCCGATACGGGCTCCTATATCACCACGAACATCAGGATCGACGGCGACCCCGTTGGCTCCGCAAGGGGCCGGCCGCCTGGAAGCGAAGGACGAATTCCATGAAATTTTTCGTCGATACGGCCGACATTGCCGAGATCAGGGAACTTCAGGACGCCGGCCTGATCGACGGCGTGACCACCAATCCGTCGCTGGTCCTCAAGGCCAATCGGCCGCTCAAGGAACTCTTGAAGGAAATCTGCGACGTCACCGACGGCCCGGTGTCCGGCGAGGTCGCCTCGACCGATTTCGACGGCATGATGCGCGAGGGCAAGATCATCGCCGGGATCGCGCCGAACATCGTCGTCAAGCTGCCGCTGACGCTGGACGGCCTCAAGGCCTGCAAGCACTTCACCGAGGACGGCGTGAAGACCAACGTCACGCTCTGCTTCTCGGCCAATCAGGCGCTGCTCGCGGCCAAAGCCGGCGCGACCTACATCTCGCCGTTCGTCGGTCGCCTCGACGACATGAACATCGACGGCATGGAGCTGATCTCCGACATCCGTCGCATCTACGACAACTACGGCTTCGAGACGGAAATCCTTGCGGCCTCCATCCGCACGCCGAACCACGTCCGCGAGGCCGCGTTGCTCGGCGCCGACGTCTCCACTGTGCCGCCGGCCACGCTGAAGTCGCTGATCAAGCATCCGCTCACCGACAACGGTCTCAAGGCCTTCGTGGCCGACTGGGCCAAGACCGGTCAGACGATCGAGTAGTCTCACGACGACGCACATGAAAAAGGGCGGCTCGCGAGGGCCGCCCTTTTTCGTATCGGTCGCAAGCACGATCTCACGCGTGCTGGAAGTGGCTTTCCAGGAAGTACAGGGACTTGTCGACCCCGCGAGCGACCTCGGTGAAGAGATCCGCCGTCAGGTCGTCGCCCGCTTCGTCCGACTCGCTGACGGCTTCCTTCAGCGCGCCGCCCCACTTGGCATAGCTCTCGGCAAGGCGCTTCAGGTGCCCCATGATGTCGACGAGGTCGAGCGGATAGGGATCGAGGACGGACCCTTCGCTGGAGGCCTGCACCGTCCCGTGCGCCTGGCCACCCAGCGCCGTCAGGCGCTCCGCGATCGTATCGACGTAACCTTCCGCCTCCTCGTGCAGCTGATCGAACAGAAGATGCGTGCCGTAGAAGTTCGGGCCCTTCACGTTCCAATGGGCCTGCTTGGCCTGGTAGCTGAGGTCGATGGACGAGGCCAGGTGGACCTGGAGCAGCTCGATCATCGATCGGCGCAGGTTCTCGTTCTGGGTGTTCTTGGTCGGATGGATCGGGGTCTTGCCCTGCTTGGACATCGAGGTCTCCTGAAACCGCATACGGGATCCGGCACCGCTCGTCGGGCGCCGGATGCGTCGGCTTCAGTTACGCATGGGCGGGCGATCGGTTCCCGCCGATCCCCGAGCCCGCGCGCTTCAACCCACCTTGCCCTTCAGCTCGGCCTGCGCCTTTGCGCCCCAGACGGCCTTCACCGCCACGTCGCGGCCGCAGCCAATCCGGTAGCGCTTGTAGTGCCCGGGGTTCTTCTGCGCGTAGTCCTGATGGTAGTCTTCGGCCGGATAGAACTCGGACGCCGGCAAGACGGCGGTCGCCACCGTCCGGCCCAGCTCCTTCCCAACCGCCTGCTTGCTCGCCTCGGCCGCCTTTCGCTGCGCGTCGTTCATCGCGAAGACGGCGGTGCGATAGGAATCGCCCCGATCGCAGAACTGGCCACCGGCGTCGGTCGGATCGATCGAATGCCAATAGGCCTGGAGAAGCTTGTCGTAGGAAATCTTCGCGGGGTCGTAGGTGACCTTCACCGCCTCGTAGTGGCCGGTCGTCTCGGTGACGACGTCCTGATAGGTCGGGTTCTTCAGGTGGCCGCCGATATAGCCGGATTCGGTCTTCGTCACCCCCACGACGTGGTCGAGGTCGGTTTCCATCGACCAGAAGCAGCCGCCCGCCAGGATCGCCTCGTCCGCCTGGGCGGCCAACGGCGTGAGGACTGTGAAAAGGCCGAGCGCGAGGACGCCCGGCCGCAGGAAGGATGAACGCGTCATGATCGGTCTCCGCAGGGGATCGGCGCCCCAGATACGGCGCGCCGAACGCGGCGGATGCATGGCCCCCCGCGTTTCTAGACGCGGCGCTCCACCATCATCTTCTTGATCTCGGCGATGGCCTTCGCCGGGTTGAGGCCCTTGGGGCAGGCCTGCGTGCAGTTCATGATCGTGTGGCAGCGATAGAGGCGGAACGGGTCTTCCAGGTTGTCGAGCCTTTCGCCGGTCGCCTCGTCGCGGCTGTCGATCAGCCAGCGATAGGCCTGGAGCAGCACGGCGGGGCCGAGATAGCGGTCGCCGTTCCACCAGTAGCTCGGGCACGAGGTCTGGCAGCAGAAGCACAGGATGCACTCGTAGAGGCCGTCGAGCTTCTCGCGATCCTCGTGGCTCTGACGCCACTCCTTCTCCGGCTCGGGCGTCTCGGTCTTCAGCCAGGGCTCGATCGAGCGCAGCTGCGCGTAGGGCACCGTGAGATCGGGCACGAGGTCCTTCACCACCGGCATGTGCGGCAGCGGATAGACCTTCACCGCCCCCTTCACCTCGTCCATGCCCTTCGTGCAGGCGAGCGTGTTGGAGCCGTCGATGTTCATGGCGCAGGAGCCGCAGATGCCCTCGCGGCAGGAGCGGCGCAGCGTCAGGGTCGAATCGACCTTGTTCTTGATCCAGAGCAGGGCGTCGAGCACCATCGGTCCGCAGTCGTCGGTGTCGACGTAGAACGTGTCCACCCGCGGATTCTGGCCGTCGTCGGGCGACCAGCGGTAGATGCCGAACTCGCGCAGCGTCTTGGCGCCGGCGGGCTTCGGCCAGACCTTGCCCTTCTGCACGACGGAGTTCTTGGGGAGCGTGAGTTCGACCATGGCCGGGTCCTGGACAGGGGATGCGCGTCTTTAGAATGGGGCTAAACACGAATGCGCGGGCAGTGCAACACGGCACGGTGTCGCCCCGCGCCTTAAACCGTTTGTATGCCGGGCAGGCCCGCCGAACCCCGCCTCGCTGCCCTCAGGGCTGCACGATGACGGGAAACGGCCCGAACCGTTCCGGCTTGTTCGCTTCGTCGGCGATCTCGGCGAGGACCGCCGCATGGGTCCCGCCGGCCACCAGTCCGGCAGCCTCGGCATGGGCGGCGGCCGCCCCCAGCGTGCGCCCGAGCGTCGTCGGAACGCCGGCCGCCTCGATGCGCCGCAATTCGCGCTCCACCTCGCCGCCCCCCGTGCCGGTCGGGCGTACGTCGTGGATATGCACGGCAAGGATACGCCCGGGGTGGCGCTCCACCACGCCGGCATAGACGGTCGCGTCCTTCTGGCCGGAGTCGCCGATCAGCACGAAGCAGAGGGATGGATACTCCGCGAGAAGCTGGTCGATCGCCGCATCCTTGTGGTCGCGATGGCGCCGCAGGAGCCAGCCGAGCGCATCGCTCGACAGCGAGCGCAGGAGCATCGGGCCGGCCGGAATGTTCTTCAGCGCCATGAAGCGCTCGAAGATGTCGGACAGGTTCCAGGGGCTGGACGAGACGTAGAAGACCGGGTTGGTCTGCGGCCCCGCGGCGCCGTCGCACAGCGCCCGGTAGAACTCTGAGACTCCGGGAAAGGCGGTGCGCGCCTCGGCGGAATTGGCGGTAACGATGCGCCAGTGCCGCAACATCTTGAAGGCGCCGGTGTGGATGATCGTGTCGTCGATGTCGGAGATGACGCCGAAACGCGCATGGCTCGAGACGACGCGCGCTCGCGCTTCCGCCTCCACCGGCTGGAAGTCGTAGCCGCGCGCGGTCTCCAACTGGAAACGCAAGGGCGTCCAGGGCGCATCGTCGTCACGCAGGTGCGCAGCGTCGAGGTCGAGCGAGAAGTAGCCCTCCGCGTCGCTCACGACCTCACCCGCACCCGCCGGCCCCTCGTAGCGCACCAGCGCACCGCCGATCTCGTCGGTCTCGTAGCGCTTGAAGGTCAGCCAGAGGTTGCGCAGCGTGGAATTGGAATGCGGGGCGTCGAACACCCCTTCGTCCTCCAGCACACGGCCAAGGATCCGCAGCCGCCCGTCCGCCACGCGGCCGGGATAGACGACGAGGGTGGGCCTGTCCGTCAGCCCGACCGCCCGCTTCACGGTGAATCGCAGGACGCGACTGCGGCGAAGGAAGGAGCGGCCGAAGGCGCGCAGCGGGTCCAAGATCATGCCCCGCGATAGCAAAGGTTGGAGATCTCGGAAAGCAGGGCGACGCTCCGCCTCGGTGTCCGGTCGCCTCTCGTTTGTAGCTAGCTCACGACGCCGTCATGGAAAAAGGGCCGTGACCACCGGCCACGACCCTCCATCAATGCGCTCGTCGACGACGTCGATCCGCGTGGTCAGTACACGCGCTTCTTCGGCTGGATGTACTCGATCTCGTTCGACATCGTGTAGGTGTGCACCGGCCGGTCCTCGAGCGTCACGGTCTTGGCGACGGTGTCGCAGAAGCTCAGGGTGTGCTTCATCCAGTTGGCGTCGTCGCGATCGGGGAAATCCTCGCGAGCGTGGGCGCCGCGCGACTCCTGGCGAGCCAGCGCCGAGTCCATGGTGACGACGGCCTGGGCGATCAGGTTGTCGTATTCCAGGGTCTCGATCAGGTCGGTGTTCCAGATCAGCGAGCGGTCGGTGACGCGCACGTCGTCCGAAGCCTGCCAGACCTGATGGATCTTCTCGTGCCCTTCTTCGAGGATCTCGCCGGTGCGGAACACGGCGCAGTTGGACTGCATCGTGCGCTGCATGTTGTCGCGAAGCTCGGCGGTCGACGTCGAGCCCTGCGCGTAGCGGAAACGGTCGAGACGGGCGAGCGAGTTCTCGCCGGCGTTCGCCGGCAGCGGCGCGTGGCCCTCGCCGGCCGACACCGTCTCGGCGCAGCGCAGGCCCGCGGCGCGGCCGAACACGACGAGGTCGATCAGCGAGTTGGAGCCGAGGCGGTTGGCGCCGTGCACCGACACGCAGGCCGCCTCGCCGACAGCCATCAGGCCGGGCACGACGGAATCGGGGTTGCCGTCGCGCTTGGTCAGCACCTCGCCGTGATAGTTCGTCGGGATGCCGCCCATGTTGTAGTGGACGGTCGGCAGGACCGGGATCGGCTCCTTGGTGACGTCGACGCCCGCGAAGATGCGTGCCGATTCGGAGATGCCCGGCAGGCGCTCTGCCAGGATCTTCGGGTCGAGGTGGTCGAGGTGCAGGAAGATGTGATCCTTGCCCTTGCCGACGCCCCGGCCGTCGCGGATCTCCATGGTCATCGAGCGCGAGACGACGTCGCGGGATGCGAGGTCCTTCGCCGACGGGGCGTAGCGCTCCATGAAGCGCTCGCCTTCAGAATTGGTGAGGTAGCCGCCCTCGCCGCGCGCACCCTCGGTGATGAGGCAGCCGGCGCCGTAGATGCCGGTCGGGTGGAACTGCACGAACTCCATGTCCTGCAGCGGCAGGCCGGCGCGCAGCACCATGGCGTTGCCATCACCCGTGCAGGTGTGGGCCGAGGTCGCCGAGAAATAGGCGCGCCCGTAGCCGCCGGTCGCCAGGATCACCTTCTTCGACCGGAAGCGGTGGATCGAGCCGTCGTCCATGTTGAGGGCGACGACGCCGCGGCAGGCGCCCTCCTCGTCCATGATCAGGTCGATCGCGAAATACTCGATGTAGAATTCCGAGGAGTAGCGAAGCGACTGGCCGTAGAGCGTGTGCAGGATGGCGTGACCGGTGCGGTCGGCGGCGGCGCAGGTACGCTGCGCCGGCGGGCCGTTGCCGAAATCGGTGGTCATGCCGCCGAACGGGCGCTGGTAGATCTTGCCGTCGGTGGTGCGCGAGAAGGGCACGCCGAAATGCTCGAGCTCGTAGACGGCTTTCGGCGCCTCGCGCACGAGGTATTCGATCGCGTCCTGGTCGCCCAGCCAGTCCGACCCCTTCACGGTGTCGTACATGTGCCAGCGCCAGTTGTCCTCGCCCATGTTGCCGAGCGAGGCGGCGACGCCGCCTTGCGCCGCAACGGTGTGCGAGCGGGTCGGGAAGACCTTGGTGATGCAGGCGGTCTTGAGGCCGGCCTGCGCCGCGCCGAGCGTGGCACGAAGGCCCGCGCCGCCGGCGCCGACCACGACGACGTCGAACGTGTGATCGACGAACGTGTAGGCCTTGCCGTTCTGCGCGGGCGCGCTGCGATGGGGCTGGGCAGTCGCCATGGTCAGGCTCCGAAGCTCATCTTGACGATCGCAAACAGGCTCGCCGAAGCGACGAGGATCGCGAAGAAGGTGTTGAGGATGACGAGGGCCACCTTCGCGCCGCCATGGAGGTAGTCCTCGATGACCGTCTGCATCCCGAGCCGCATGTGGACGCAGACCGAGATCACCACAAGACCCATGACCAGCCCGACCAGCGGATTGGCGAAGGCGGCGCGCACGCCCTCATATGGCTCGTCGTGCAGCGCGATCAGGAGCACCACGAAGAAGGAGATCAGGAACAGGTTGGCGATGGCGGTGAGCCGCTGCAGCCAGAAGTGTCCGGTGCCCTCGCCCGCCGCGCCATAGCCGCGGACCCGCTTCAGGGGAGTTCTCATATCCATGACGGAACGTTCCTTCAGACGATGACGACGACGAGCCACAGGAGCACGGTGCCGACGAGCGAGGCGACCAGCGTGGCGATGGCGAGCTTGGTGGACTCTTCGCGGCCGAGGCCCGCGCCCGTGTCCCAGATCAGATGGCGGATGCCGCCGGCCATGTGGTGCAGGAGCGCCCAGCTGTAGCCGAACAGGATCAGGCGACCGAGGATCGAGCCGAGGAAGCCCGAGGCATAGGAGAAGGCCTCCGGGCCGCTGGCGGCGGCGATCAGCCACCACACCACGAGCGCCGTCCCGACATAGAGCGCGCAGCCCGTGATGCGGTGGAGGATCGACATGGCCATCGTCGGCCGGAACCGGTAGACCGTGAGATGCGGCGACAGCGGCCGGGCGGATTTGATGTCGGACAAGGATCACTCCGTAGGCGATCGCGGCGGGCATGACGCGCGGGATTGGGAGCCCGCACGCGGCTGGACTGCTTCTAAAGAACCTGTGCGGCTGCGAAATCAAGCCGCGATCGGGCGCTTTCGCCACCAAACCGATTGAATGTCGCTTGCGTCGCAGGCCGGGCGCCAAGCCTTACCGTTCGATGAAGCGCAGCACGTAGCTCGACCAGTCGGCGGGCTCGGCCACCTTCTCGTAGAGGTGGCGGCCCGAACCGCCGTGGCGCGGCGCATGCAGCACGAGACGCGACCAGCCGCGCGAATCGGCCTCCTCGGCCAGCAGGTCGACCATCGCCTTGGCGATGCCCTTGCGCCGATGCCGCTGATCCACGAACACGTGCTCGGCAAGCCCCGCCCGCATGCCGGTCCAAAGGTCGGGCAGGTCGTAGAACTGAAGGAACCCGACGAGTTCGCCGTCGAGCCGGGCCCCCAGGATCTCCCCGGTGCGGTCCTGGAGCAACTGCTCGGCGTAGAACGTGTCCGGGGCGCCCGGAGCACCCCGGAACATGGCCTGGTTGTAGGCGACCAGAAGCGGCGCAAGGTCGCGCGCATCCTTCAGACGAAGAAGGCCGATCTCGAAGTCGGGAACGCGTTCGCTGAGGCTCATGGCGCTGGTGTGCGGCGGAAGCGGACGGGCGTCAAGTCGCGGCAGGGAGCCTGATGGAAACGAGGCCGCCTGTGCCCCGCTTGCTCTTGCCTTCGGAAGGCCGTCCCGGCTAGAAATTTTCGGCTGGACGGCGGCGGAAGCCGCCTTCGATCACGGGCCGGACGCAGCGTCTCGCTTCAAACGCAAGGGTCGGGGGATCTGGAGTGATGCAGGCCGACATCCTCGCCTGGTCGGTACCGGTCCTCTTCTGCAGCTTCGCGCTTCTCTTTCTCCTCCTGTCCCGGCTGCATCGAAGCCTCCTGTGGTGGAGCGTTGCGTTCCTGATCGCATCCGTGGGCTTCGCCATGACCGTGCTGCCGACGACGCCTGGCAGCGTCCTGAAGCCGACGGTCGAGGACACGATGTTCCTCGTCGCGCTGTCCATCACCAACGGCGCCTTCGCCGCGCGCGCGGGACGGCGGCCGCGCTGGACATGGCCGACGGTGCTCGTCGTGGCGGGCAGCGCCGGAGCGGCCGGCAGTCTGGCGTTCCTCGGCGGCTCGGTCCTCTACGAGGTCATGTCGGTCCAGAGCGCCTGCGCGGGACTGATGCTGCTGTCGGCCTATGAAATGCGGCACGACACGGCCGCCCTGAAGCCGCTTCTCTTCGGCCTGTGCCTGACGATCGCCGGAAGTCTCGGGTTCCAGAACCTTCTTCTCCTGTCGGCGCCGCCCGGAGACCTGACCGTCTCCGCCTGGCGCGACACGACCTGGGGTTTCGTGTTCCAGCTCAACGGGGCGGCGATGGGGCTCCTGCTCGCCACCAGCGTCATCCTGACGACCACGCTCGACATCATCGCGCGGCTGCGGGAGGAGTCGACCGCGGACGCGTTGACCGGCGTCCTCAACAGGCGCGGCCTGGAACAGGGCGTCGAGGCCATGCGAAAGGGCGCCCGGATGCCAACTCGCTTCGCGCTGATCCTCAGCGACCTCGATCATTTCAAGTCGATCAACGACCGCTTCGGACACGAGGCGGGCGACGCGGTCCTGTGCGGCTACGCGGCACTGTGCGCCGAGATCGTCGGCCGCGACGGGCTGGTGGCGCGGATCGGCGGCGAGGAGTTCGCCATCGTCCTGGCAGGGTCGGACCGCCGCGCGGCGATCCGGGTCGCGGAGGTCCTGCGCTCGACCGCATCGCGCGTCCGCTGGCCGGGTCGGCTCGCCGAGGTCCGGATCACGGCGAGCTTCGGCGTGGTGGACCTCGACGGGGACGAGACGCTGTTCGGCGCGATCGACCGCGCCGACAGGTTGCTCTACCGCGCCAAGGCCGACGGACGCGACAAGGTCATGGTGGAGGCATGGGAGCCGCCGATGCAGCCCCCCACGCCCCTGCGCCATCGCGCCGGAGCCGCGGCTGGCTGAGCCGAGGGCGGAACGCCCTCCCGCTCAGCGCCACTCGCGGATATCGACGAAGCGCCCGGCGATCGCCGCCGCTGCCGCCATGGCGGGCGAGACGAGATGCGTGCGCCCCTTGAAGCCCTGCCGGCCTTCGAAGTTGCGGTTCGAGGTCGAGGCGCAGCGCTCGTAGGGCTTCAGGCGGTCCTCGTTCATGCCGAGGCACATGGAGCAGCCCGGCTCGCGCCAGTCGAACCCGGCCGCCTTGAAGACGACGTCGAGGCCTTCGGCCTCGGCCTGGAGCTTCACCAGCCCGGAGCCCGGCACGATCATCGCCGAGACGGTGTCGGCCACCCGGCGGCCCTCCACGACCTTAGCCACCGCGCGCAGATCCTCGATGCGCCCGTTGGTGCACGAGCCGATGAAGACGCGATCGACCGTGAGATCGGTCATCGGGGTCCCCGCCGTCAGCCCCATGTAGTCGAGCGCGCGCTTCTTGGTCTCGCGCTTGGCTTCATCCGCGATGGCGTCCGGATCCGGCACCGTGCCGGTCACCGAGACGACGTCCTCGGGGCTCGACCCCCAGGAGACGATCGGCGGCAGGTTGGCCGCGTCGAGGCGCACCACCTTGTCGAAATGCGCGCCGTCGTCCGTCTGGAGGGTCCGCCAGTAGGCGACGGCCTGTTGGAACGCCTCGCCCTTCGGGGCGCGCGGCTTGTCCTCGATGTAGCGGTAGGTGGTGTCGTCGGGCGCGATGATGCCGGCCCGGGCGCCGCCTTCGATGCTCATGTTGCAGATCGTCATCCGACCTTCCATCGAGAGCGCGCGGATCGCCTCGCCGGCATATTCGATGACGTAGCCGGTACCACCGGCCGTGCCGATCTCGCCGATGATGGCGAGGATGATGTCCTTGGCGGTGACGCCGGCCGGCAGTTGCCCGTCCACCTGGACGAGCATGTTCTTGGCCTTCTGCTGGATCAGCGTCTGCGTGGCGAGCACATGCTCGACCTCGGACGTGCCGATGCCGTGGGCGAGCGCCCCGAAGGCGCCGTGGGTGGAGGTGTGGCTGTCGCCGCAGACGATCGTCATGCCCGGCAGGGTGAAGCCCTGCTCCGGCCCGATGATGTGGACGATGCCCTGGCGCTCGTCGATCTCGTTGAAATACTCGACGCCGAACTCAGCCGCGTTCTTGGCCAGCGTCTCGACCTGGATGCGGCTTTCCTCGTTGTGGATGCCGCCGCGACGATCGTAGGTCGGCACGTTGTGATCGACGACGGCCAGCGTACGTGCGGGGTGGCGCACCCGGCGTCCGGCCGCGCGCAAGCCTTCGAAGGCCTGCGGGCTCGTCACCTCGTGGACGAGGTGGCGGTCGATATAGAGGAGGCTCTCACCCCCCTCGCCGACGGCGACGACATGGTCGTCCCAGATCTTGTCGTAGAGGGTGCGGGGCTTGGATGCGTCGGTCATCGGCTTCACGTCTTCAAAAGGGCCGGCGGAGCAACGAAGGGCGCCTGCCGGGCACGATCGGAAAAATCGGATGAGGATCGCCCGGCGATGCGCCGGGCACGATCAGGGCGTAAGGTGTACGGCCGAGATCTGCCGATAGAAGAAGCGGCCGGGCATGCGCGCGCGGTCCTCCACCGGGGAGAACCCCAGCGTGGTCGGCAGACGCCCCGTGTGTCCAGCGCTTCTTCGCATCGTTCCAAAATACGCCCCCGCGCGCGGGCGTGCAATGGGGGGTCGGCACGGCGCGCCCGAAGCGGTTCAGGGATTGGTGGTCGCCGCCGCCCGGTCCACGCTCTCGCGCTCGGCGGCCGCAGCCTCCGCGACGCTCGGCGCGATCCCAGGCGTTCGGCGGGCATAGCGCTGCGCCAGCGCCGCGCAGGCGAAGAGCTGGATCTGGTGGAACAGCATCAGGGGCAGCACCACCAGCGCCATGGCATGGCCTGCGAACAGGATACCCGCCATCGGGATGCCCGTCGCCATGCTCTTCTTGGAGCCGCAGAAGACGATGGCGATCTCGTCCGCGCGGCTGAAGCGCAGGCGGCGCGCCAGAAGCGTCGTCACCGACAGGACGAAGACGAGGATCGCGATGTCGAGGAGGATGACGATCGCGAGGTCCTGCCAGTCGAGGCTCGTCCAGACGCCCGCGACGACGCCTTCCGAGAAGGCGGCATAGACGACGAGGAGGATCGAGCCGCGATCCACCACCGTGGTCACCGGCTTGTGCCGGGCAAGCCAGCCGCCGATCAGCGGGCGCACGACCTGACCGGCGACGAAGGGCGCCAGGATCTGCAGGGCGATCTTCTCGATCGCGTCGAAGGAGAAGGCGCCACCGGACCCGCTGGCCAGAAGCAGAACCAGTGCCGGCGTGACGACGACGCCCAGCATGTTGGAGACCGAGGCGCTGGTCAGCGCGGCCGGCACGTTGCCGCCCGCGATGGAGGTGAAGGCGATGGAAGACTGCACCGTCGAGGGAAGCAGCGTCAGGTAGAGAAGGCCGAGCGCGAGTTCGGCGGGCAGGATCTGGCCGGCCATCGGATAGATCAGAAGCCCGACCAGCGGGAACAGCACGAAGGTGGAGAGGAAGACGAGACCCTGCAGCCTCCAGTGGAGAAGGCCGGCCCAGACGGCCCCCGGCGAAAGCCGTGCGCCGTAGAGAAAGAACAGCAGCGCGATCGCCCCGTAGGTGATCCAGTCGAACGCCTCGGCGACATGCCCTCGGGCCGGCAGGACGGCGGCGATCGCCACCGTCGCGATCAGCATGAGAAGGAACCGGTCGACGGGAATCGCACGGAGGCGGGAGCGAAGGCTCATGACGAGGACATCCTGACGTTCGGCGCGCCTCGGACAGCGATCCCGCGGTCCCGAAACGCGAAAGGGCGGCACCATGGCCGCCCTTTGCAGAGTCTGGCTACGAAGGCGCCGGCCTTACTCGGCGGCTTCCTTGGCAGCGGTCTTTGCGGCTTCCTTGGCGGCGCGCTCGTTGGCCGCCACGGTGCGGGCGTCGTCGTTGAGCTTGCGGGCGCGCACGTTGGTGGCCTCGACGATACGGGCCGACTTACCGCGACGGTCGCGCAGATAGTAGAGCTTGGCGCGACGAACGCGGCCACGGCGGACCACCTCGACCGACTCCAGCGACGGCGAATACATCGGGAACACGCGCTCCACCCCTTCGCCGTAGGAGATCTTGCGAACGGTGAAGTTCTCCTGGATGCCGGCGCCCGAACGCGCGATGCACACGCCCTCGTAGGCCTGCACGCGGGTGCGGGTGCCTTCCGTCACGCGGACGTTGACGCGCAGCGTGTCGCCCGGCGAGAAGGCCGGAAGGGTGCGGATGGCGGCGATGCGGGCGGCCTCTGCGGCCTCCAGTTCGGCGATGATGTCCATGGTCTGCCTCTGTTCGTTTCATGCCGGATCGAGCCGGTCATGGCCGTGAAACACGGTCAAGTTTTTCTGAGGAAAGCGTGGCGCTCTTACACGCAAGGAGGCGTCTTGTCGAGAGGCGGCGCACGCTGTCTTGCGCCCGGCCTCGGGACGTTCCATGCACAGCCCAACATTGCACCGAGAGCCGCCCGATGACGCTTGTCTACGCCTTGTCGCTGTTTCTGTCGGGCTTCCTGGCCGGCGCCATCAACGCCGTGGCGGGCGGCGGCACCTTCCTGACCTTCGGCGCAATGACGCTCGGCGGTCTCTCGCCGATCGCGGCCAACGCCACCTCCTCCGTGGTGCAGTTTCCCGGCTACGTGACGTCGACCCTCGCCTATTGGAGCGACATCCGCCGGATGTGGCGCGGCGCGCTGATGCTGGCGCTGGCCTCCATCCTCGGCTCCGGCGTCGGCGCGCTGATCCTCCTGTCGCTGGACAACCCGCAGTTCCAGTCCCTGGTGCCCTGGCTGCTGCTCGCCGCCACCGCCCTCTTCGCAGCCGGCCCCTGGCTGAAGCCGAAGGCCCCCCACGCCGCGGAAGCGTCAGAGGGCAAGGGACTCGCCGGCCCCGTCGTGCAGTTCTTCACCGCGATCTACGGCGGCTTCTTTGGGGCGGGCATGGGCATCATGATGCTGGCGACGCTCGGCCTCACCCAGGGCGGCGACTACCACAAGCTCAACGCCCTGAAGAACATGCTGGCGACCGTCATCGCCGTGGTCGCCATCGTCGTCTTCGTGTCGGGCGGCGTGGTCGCCTGGCCCGAAGCCATCGTGATGATCCCGGGCGTCGCGCTCGGCGGCTATGCCGGCGTCTGGACGGCCAAGCGCGTGCCGCAGCCCTATGTGCGCGCGGTCGTCATCGCGGTCGGGCTGGCGCTCGCCGTCTACTACTTCTGGCGCAACGCGGCGAGTTGAGGACCGGCCGGGTAGCAATGGCCGGCGGTTCTTGCCATATAGGCCGGCAAACCTCACCTCCCGGCCGCACGCGACGATGACGCATCCGATCCCCTTTGCCCGCATGAACGGGCTCGGCAACGAGATCCTCGTCGCGGATCTGCGCGGGACCGCGGCCCGCATCGCACCGCAGGCCGCGCGCGCGCTGGCCTCGCAGCCGGAGACGCATTTCGACCAGATCATGGCGATCCACGACCCCGTGACGCCGGGCACCTTCGCCTATGTCCGCATCGTCAACTCCGACGGCACGGAAGCCGGCGCCTGCGGCAACGGCACGCGCTGCGTGGTGCAGGCACTGGCCGCCGAGACGGGTCGGCGCGACTTCGTGTTCGAAACCCGTGCGGGACTTCTGGAGGCGCGGGAACGCGAGGACGGGCTCCTCACCGTCGACATGGGCACGCCGCGTTTCGATTGGCGGGCCATTCCCTTGGCCGAGGAGTTCGCGGACACGCGCGCGATCGAGCTTCAGATCGGGCCCATCGACGCGCCGATCCTCCATTCGCCCTCCGTCGCCTCGATGGGCAACCCGCATGCGATCTTCTGGGTGAAGGACGACGTCTGGTCCTATCAGCTCGACCGCTTCGGGCCGATTCTCGAGAACCACCCGCTGTTTCCCGACCGCGCCAACATCTCGATCGCCCGCGTGACCTCGGATCGGTCGCTCGACCTGCGCACCTGGGAGCGCGGCGCCGGGCTGACCAAGGCCTGCGGCTCGGCAGCCTGCGCCGCCGCGGTCTCGGCCGCACGCACCGGGCGCACGGGCCGAGCCGTCGCGGTCAGCGTGCCGGCCGGGGGCGAACTCCTGATCGACTGGCGCGCCGACGATCACGTGCTGATGACCGGCCCCGCCGAATGGGAGTGGTCCGGCACGCTCGACCCCGCGACCGGAGCGTTCTCCCGCGACGAGGCGCCCGCCGAGGCGCTGGCATGAGCGGCGTCGAGGTCATCTCCTTCGGCTGTCGCCTCAACACCTACGAGGCGGAGGTGATGAAGCGCGAGGCCGGCGAGGCGGGCTTGGGTAGCGATGGGCGCAAGGCGATCCTCGTCAACACCTGCGCGGTGACGGCGGAAGCCGTGCGCCAGGCCCGGCAGGCCGTGCGCCGCGCCCGTCGCGACAACCCGGACGCGCGCATCGTCGTCACCGGCTGCGCCGCACAGACGGAGAGCGCGCGCTTCGCCGATATGGCCGAGGTCGACGCCGTGATCGGCAATGAGGAGAAGCTCGTCGCCGCGAGCTACCGCGCCCTTCCCGACTTCGGCGTGGAAGCCGCCGAGAAGATCCGCGTCAACGACATCATGAGCGTGCGGGAGACCGCCGGCCACATGGTGGACGCGATCGAAGGGCGCGCCCGTGCCATCGTGCAGGTGCAGAACGGCTGCGACCACCGCTGCACCTTCTGCATCATCCCTTACGGCCGCGGCAACTCGCGCTCCGTGCCGATGGGCGCGGCGGTGGAGCAGGTCAAGCGCCTCGTCGCCAACGGCTACCGGGAGGTCGTCCTCTCCGGCGTCGACATGACGAGCTGGGGCGCCGACCTGCCGGGCACCCCGCGCTTGGGGGCTCTCGTCCAGTCCATCCTGCGCCACGTGCCGGACCTCCGGCGCCTGCGCCTGTCATCGATCGATTCCGTCGAGGCCGACGAGGCGCTGGTGGAGGCGATCGGCGGCGACCGGCGCGTCATGCCGCACCTGCACCTGTCGCTGCAGGCTGGCGACGACATGATCCTCAAGCGCATGAAGCGCCGGCATCTGCGGGGCGATTCCATCCGCTTCTGCGCCGAGCTTCGCGCCAGACGTCCGGACATCGTCTTCGGCGCCGACATCATCGCCGGCTTCCCGACGGAGACGGAAGCGATGTTCGACAATTCGTTGAAACTCGTCGCCGACTGCGGCCTGACGCATCTCCACGTCTTCCCCTTCTCCCCGCGCGAGGGCACGCCGGCCGCGCGCATGCCGCAGTTGCCGAAGGCGGTGGTCAAGGAGCGCGCCGCGCGCCTGCGCGCCGTCGGCGACGCGGCCTATCGCGCCCACCTGCAGCGCGCCGTCGGGCAGCAACGTTCGGTGCTGATCGAGCGCGAGGGGCTGGGGCGGACCGAGGACTTCACGCTGACACAAATCGACGCCGGCCTCCCCGGCGAGATCGTGGACGCTATCATTCATGGCGAAACGGGCGAACGCCTCGTCGCCACTCCCCTCACGGCCGCGCGCGCCGCAGCCTGACCTGACCGATCGGATCGCACCGCATGGCCGAGCAAAAGGGCTTCTTCCGCCGCATCTTCTCCTTCGGGGCCAAGGAAGAGGACCGCACCCAGCACGAGGGCGGCCTTGCCAAGGTGCAGGACACCACCGCCGCGCGTCCCGACGCCACGGCCGCCGAGATCCATCAGCCGGCCATGGCTTCGGCCGACGTCGACTCGGAAGCCGGCGCCTCGGCCGACGAGCCGGCGGGCGGTGGCATCACGCCGCTCCAGCCCAAGGATCCCGACGGCGCGGCCGTCCCGGCTGAAAAAAAAACTCCGAACTAGAGCCTGAACCGTTCGAAACGCCCGGTCCGGTCGCCTTCCGAGGCGACGAGACGACGGGTGACGACACGAGCTTTCTCGACGAGCCGCTGACGCCTGCCGTCGAGGCGGAGGCCGATTTCTCCTGGCTCGACGCGCCGGCCGACGACGTGGAGACCGACGACGCGACGCCCGCGGCCGCACGGTCCGAGCCGGCCGAACCGGTGGTCGAGGAAAGCGCCCTTGCCCCCGCCGAGGCCGCGATCGTGGCCGGCGACGGCGGGATCGACGCGGCGTCGGTCCACGACGACACGACCGTCGCGCCCCTCGACGCGCCGCAGGACGAGACGGAGAGCCGCGACGAGTTTTCCTGGCTCGACGCCCCCCTGCCCCCGGAAGACGCAGACGAACGCGCGCCGATCCCCGGCCGTTCTTCCGTCGCGGGAGAGGGCTGGAACCTCCGGGAGGCCCGCGCCGACGCGGTGCTCGCCGCCGAGCCGCGCAAACCCTTCTTCCAGCGCCTGCGCGAAGGCCTCGCCCGGTCCTCCAACCAGCTCTCCGGCCAGATCACGGCCCTCTTCACCAAGCGGCGCCTCGACGAGGAGACGCTGCAGGAGTTCGAGGACGTCCTGATCCAGGCCGATCTCGGCGTCGAGACGGCGATGCGCATTACCGACCGCCTGTCGGACGGCCGCTTCGGCAAGGAGATCTCCGGCGACGCCGTGCGGGCCATCCTCGCCGACGAAGTCGAGAAGGCGCTCGACCCCGTCGCCCGGCCGCTCGAACTCGACCTCTCGGTGAAGCCGCACGTGATCCTCGTGGTCGGCGTCAACGGCACCGGCAAGACGACCACGATCGGCAAGCTGACGGCGAAACTCGTGCGCGGCGGCCTCAAGGTGACGCTCGCCGCCGGCGACACGTTCCGCGCCGCCGCCGTCGAGCAGCTGAAGATCTGGGGCGAGCGCACGCAGTCGCCCGTGGTCGCGAAGACCATCGGCGCCGATGCGGCGGGCCTTGCCTTCGAGGCCTACGACGAGGCGGTGCGCAACGATTCCGACGTCCTCATCATCGACACGGCCGGTCGCCTCCAGAACAAGGCCGAGCTGATGGAGGAACTCGCCAAGATCGTGCGCGTCCTCCAGAAGCGCGAGCCGGACGCCCCCCACACCGTGCTCCAGACGCTGGACGCCACCACCGGCCAGAACGCCCTCAACCAGGTCGAGATCTTCCGCAACGTGGCCGGCGTCAACGGCCTCGTGATGACCAAGCTCGACGGCACCGCGCGCGGCGGCATCCTCGTGGCCATCGCCGCCAAGCACAAGCTGCCGGTCTTCTTCGTCGGCGTCGGCGAAGGGATCGACGACCTCGAGCCCTTCAAGGCGCGCGACTTCGCCGAAGCCATCGCCGGCCGCGCCGGCACCGCCTGAAATCAGCCGCGAAAAGCGCGGACACCCGCTGGAAGCCGCTGGAAAGGAAGTCCCATGTCCGACGAGATCATCGAGAAGCCGCCCAATACGCCGGGCCGCCGCGAGATCAACCCGATCCTGAAGTTCGCGCTGGAACTCGGGCCGCTCGTGGTCTTCTTCTTCGCCAACTCGCGGGGCGAAGCGATCGTCCATGCCGTACCCGCGCTCGGTGCGCTCGGCGGTCCGCTGTTCGTGGCAACCGCGCTCTTCATGATCGCGACCGTGGTGGCGCTCGCCGTCTCCTACGCCCTGACGCGCACCCTGCCGATCATGCCGATCGTCTCGGGCGCCGTGGTCGTGGTGTTCGGAACGCTGACGCTCTGGCTGCAGGACGAGGTCTTCATCAAGATGAAGCCGACCATCGTCAACGGCCTCTTCGCCGCCGTGCTGCTGGGCGGCCTCGCCTTCGGCAAGTCGCTGCTCGGCTACGTCTTCGACCAGGCCTTCAAGCTCGACGACGCGGGCTGGCGCAAGCTGACGCTGCGCTGGGGCTTGTTCTTCGTGTTCCTCGCCGTCCTCAACGAGGTCGTGTGGCGAATGTTCTCGACAGACTTCTGGGTGGCCTTCAAGGTCTGGGGCACGATGCCGATCACGGTTGCCTTCATGCTCTGCCAGTTCCCGCTCCTGAAACGCCACTCGCTGGAGCCGCTGTTCGACAAGAAAGCGTGAACGCGCCGGAGCGCGCGCGGACGCTGGCGCGCTTGTAGCGGCGGACGGCCATCCCACATCGGTTTCACGACGTGAATTCTGAGGAGTGGCCCGATGGTCGACGCGCAGAAGCTACTGGATCAGTTCCTGGGAACGGGCCGAGGATACGGCGCCGGGGTCCGCCCGCAGCAGCCGGGTCCGGCTGGCGGCAGCTCGATCCAGGACACGCTCGTGCGCACGCTCGGCGGCGCACTCGGCGGCACGGGCGCGCGTTCGGGCGGCGGCATCGGCGACCTGATCGGCGGCGTCCTGTCCGGCTCGCGCGGCGGCGCCGGTAGCATGGGCGGCGGTCTCGCCGGCAAGGCGATCGGCGGGGCGCTGGCCGGCGGCCTCGCCTCCCAGCTCCTGCGGGGCAAGCGGGGCAAGGGCCTCGGCGGCTCGGCCCTCAAGCTCGGCGGCCTCGCCCTCGTGGCGGGTCTTGGATACAAGGCCTGGCAGAACTATCAGGCGCAGCAGCAGACGGCTGGCGGTAGCGTTGCAGCCCATGCCGACGCCGCACGCCTCCCGCCGGGCGAAATCCCCCACGCCGCCGGAACGCGGTTCCATCCGGAGGACGGCACGGAAGCCGAGCGCCGCGCGCGGCTGCTGCTGTCGGCGATGATCGCGGCCGCCAAGGCCGACGGCTATATCGATCGTGCCGAGGAGGAAGCCATCTTCGGGCGGATCGACGACCTCGAACTCGACGCCGAGGAAAAGGGTCTCCTGATGGACGAGATGCGCCGTCCGCTTTCCATCGACCAGATCGTGGCGGAGGCGCGTGACCGCGAGACGGCCATCGAGGTCTACACCGCCTCCGTGCTCGCGGTGGACGCCGACCATCCGGCCGAGCGTGCCTATCTCGATCTCCTGGCCGCCCGCCTCGATCTTCCGGCCGAACTCGTCACGGAAATCCGGCGCGCGGCGAGCGAAGTCGAGGCTTGACGAACGCGGGCGGCGGGCGCCAACCCTGCCGCCCATGTTCGCACTCGTCCGCCACGAGCGATTTTCCCAGGAGATTCGCAAAAGCCGTTTCCTGGTACAGGCCGCACCGATCGAGGCGGAGACCGATGCCAAGCGTCTCCTTGCCGAATGGAGCGAACCGCAGGCCAACCACAATTGCTGGGCGTGGCGGATCGGGAGCGTGTATCGTTTCAGCGACGACGGCGAGCCGGGTGGGACCGCCGCCAAGCCGATCCTCCAGGCGATCGACGGGCAGGAGCTCGATCGGGTCCTCGTCGTGGTCACGCGCTGGTTCGGCGGCGTGCTCCTGGGCGCCGGCGGCCTGATCCGCGCCTATGGCGGCACCGCCGCGTCGTGCCTCCGAGCGGCCGAGAGGGTGCCGCTGATCGCCACCGTGGCCGTCGACCTCGACTGCGCCTTTTCCGATCTCGCCCTGGTGCAGTCGCGCCTCGTCGCCTTCGACGGCGTGCGGATCGAGGAACAGAGCTTCACCGATACGGGCGCGCGAATCCGCGCTCGCTTGCCTGTCGACGCGGCCGACGCGCTCACCGCCGCGCTCGTCGATCTGACAAGCGGCCGGCTCGGCGTCCGGCGCGAGAAACCCGCCTAGAACTCGCCGACAGGCAGCGGCCGCCCGTCCGGCATCCGGTCGCCCGCCGCGCCTTCCGGATTGCCGAAGGGGACCGGCGGCGCGCCGTTCTCGGCCTCGCGCTCGTGGTTCAAGGCCCAATGGACGGAGGGAAAGGCGAGGTCGTCCCAAGGGATCTCGTCCCAGGCGAAGAGCCCGAGTTCCAGCGTCTCGACCCCGGCCGCGACGTCGGGCGATGCGAGCCGGGCGCGAAAGATGAGCTGGACCTGGCTGATGCGCGGCACGGAGTAGACCGCGAGAAGCCGCTCGATCGCGAGCGCCGCGCCCGCTTCCTCGCGCGCCTCGCGCATGGCGCCGCCCTCCGGCGTCTCGTTCAGCTCCATGTAGCCGGCAGGGATGGTCCAGAACCCCCGGCGCGGCTCGATCGCGCGCCGGCACAGGAGGATGCGGCCCTCGTGGCGCACCACGGAACCGACGACGATCTTGGGGTTCTCGTAGGCGACAAAGCCGCAGCGATCGCAGGTCTTGCGCGGCAGGACGTCGCCTTCGGGAAGACGGACGGAAAAGGCAGGTTCAAACGTCATGGGCGCGAAGATATGGCACCGGCGTCGGCCGGCGACGGGTGCGCTGGCGAGCCCCCACACTTTGCGGTAGACCCGAGGGCAAGCCGGCCTTACCGCCTCGAGGACAGGTGCCATGCCCACAACCGTCCGCTCCCCGTGGATCGCCCTTCTCTGCGGCGCGGTGATCGTCACCATCGCGATGGGGCTGCGCCAGAGCTACGGGCTTCTGTTGCGGCCGGTGGAGCTCGAGATCGGCGTAGGGCGGGAAGCGTTCGGGCTCGCCATCGCGCTGCAGAACCTCCTTCTCGGTCTGGCCCAACCCTTCGTCGGCGCGCTGGCGGACCGGCACGGCGCCGGGCGCGTCGCGGCGGCGGGCGGCCTTCTCTACGCCGTCAGCCTCGTCCTCGCCTCGCAGGCCGCGGGCGCCTTCGGCCTTCAGATGACGCTCGGCACCCTTCTCGGCCTCGCCATGACGGGGGTGACGTTCGTGGTGGTGCTCGGCGCGGTTGGGCGCTTCGTGCCGGCGGAGAAGCGGGGGCTCGCCTTCGGCATCGTGACCGCCGGCGGCTCGGTCGGCCAGTTCCTTCTCGTGCCGGCCATGCAGATCGCGATCGCCGGGCTGGGCTGGCGCGGCGCGCTTCTGGCCGGCGCCGCGCTCTCGGCCGCGATGATCGTGCTGGCGGCCGGCATCGCGGGGCGCACGTCCGCCGCGCCGTCCGCCTCGGCTGTGCCCCAGCAGAGCATCAAGGAGGCGTTGCGCCAGGCCGGCGGCCACAGCGGCTACTGGCTGCTCAACGTCGGCTTCTTCGTCTGCGGCTTTCATGTCGCCTTCATCGCGACCCACCTTCCGGCCTTTCTGGCGGACCAGGGCCTGGACCCGAGCGTCGGCGCGCGGGCGCTGGCGCTGGTCGGGCTCTTCAACATCTTCGGCTCCTATGCCTTCGGCCTCTCGGCCGACCGGCTGCGCAAGAAGAACGTGCTCGCGGCTATCTATTTCGGCCGCGCGGTCGTCATCGCCGGCTTCCTCGCCGTGCCCTTCACGCCGCTTTCGGCCACCGTCTTCGCCTGCGCCATGGGCTTCCTCTGGCTCGGCACCGTGCCCCTGACGAGTGGGCTCGTGGGCCAGATTTTCGGCGTGCGATACCTCTCGACCCTGTTCGGTATCGTGTTCATGAGCCACCAGATCGGTGCCTTCTTCGGCGCCTGGGCGGCCGGCCTCCTGTTCGAGCGCACCGGGAGCTACGACCTCGCCTGGACCGTGTCCATCGCCCTGGCGATCATTGCCGGGGTCGCCAACCTGCCGATCCGCGACGCGCCGCTGGCGCGGCCGGCTGGGGCCGCCGCATGAGCCGCACGGTTGAATTTGCCGCGCTCGGCCTTCTCGCCGCGCTCTCGGCCCTCGGCTACACGCTGTGGCAGGCCGAGGGTCTCGGTCTCTGGACCGGGATGGCGTTCGGCTTCTGCCTCTAGGACTGCGGCGACCCGATCTTCGCGAGCGCCGGCAGAAGACCGCCCTCCACGCCGGCCTTCGTCAGCGGCCCGGTCTGCTTCCAGAGGATCGTGCCGTCCCCGCCGACCAGGAAGGTCTCGGGCACGCCGTAGACGCCCCAGTCGATGGTGGAGCGCCCCGCCTCGTCTGTGCCGATCGCATCGAACGGGTTGCCGAAGTCGCTGAGGAAGGCCAGCGCGTTCTCCGGCTTGTCCTTGTAGTTGATGGCCACGATCTCGAATCGCGGGTCCTTCGAGAGCGCCATCAGCGCCGGGTGCTCCTGCCGGCAGGGCACGCACCACGAGGCAAAAACGTTGACGAGACGTACCCGGCCGTCGCCCGGCACGAGATCAAGCCCCGGCACCGGGGCACCGGACGCGTCCTTGAGCCCGGCAAGAGGCGGAAGCCGCGTTTCGGGCGCCGGCTTGCCGATCAAGGCGGAAGGGAGGACCTGCGGGTCGTGGCCCGAAACGAGCTGGTAGAGGAAGACGCCCGCCAGCCCCGCGAAGACCACCACGGGCAGCATCACGAGGAGAGGTCTGCGGCGCGGGCGCTGCGTCGCCTCGTTCATCGTGCCCGCCCCCGGCCGCTCGCGGCCTCCAGCGCGGCGAGCCGGCGCTTCACCGAGCGCGCGTCCAGAAACACCCAGAGGCAGAGGGCACCCAGCGCGAAGGCGGCCATGCCATAGGCCGCGGCCACGAAGGCGAAGTAGCTGTCGGCCATCTCAGGCGCTCCCGAGCGCTTGGCGACGCTGCAGGCTGAGGAGACGCCGGCGGCGGATCTCGGTGCGCATGGCGGTGAGGTGGAGGGCGAAGAACAACATCGAGAAGCCGAGGGCCGACAGAAGAAGCGGCCAGAGATAGGCGGGGTCGAGCGTCGGCCCGTCCATGCGCAGGACGCTGGCGGGCTGGTGCAGCGTGTTCCACCAGTCCACCGAAAATTTGATGATCGGGATGATCACGAAGCCGACCAGCACAAAGACCGCCGCCATGCGCCCCGCGCGCTGCGGCTCCTCGAAGGCGCGCGTCAGCGCGATCAGGCCGAGATACATCAGGAACAGGACGAAGACGGAGGTCAGCCGCGCGTCCCAGACCCACCAGGTGCCCCACATCGGCCGCCCCCATACCGAACCGGTGAAGAGGCAGAGGAAGGTGAACACCGCACCGATCGGGGCCGCCGCGCGGATCGAGACCTCGGCGATCGGGTGGCGCCAGACGAGGAGCCCGAGCGCGGAGACGCTCATCACCGTCCAGACCATCATCGACAGCCAGGCGAAGGGCACGTGGACGAAGAGGATGCGCACGGTCGCGCCCTGCTGGTAGTCCTCCGGCGCCGCGAGGCCAAGACCGAGACCGGCAGCGAGAAACGCAAGCGCGATGGCGTAGAGCCAGGGCTGGACACGACCCGAGATCTCCAGGAACCGGGTCGGGTTCGCCAGCAGGGCGAAGCGGGAAGGACGGGCGGCGAGGTCGCTCATGGGGTCAAGCTTTAGAACGGCTCTGTGTCCGCCGCAAACGTCAGGTGCCCTTGGCGGGACGCCCGCCGATCCACGTCGCCATGCCGATGGAGGCCGGCATCACCGGCTCGAAGCCGAACTGGGCGTAGAGATGGCGCGCGTCGCCGTCGGCGATCAGGCTGACATAGGCGCTGTTCGGGGCATTTTCGTGGAGCCATTCCATCAGCGCGGCGACGATGCGCTTGCCGAGGCCCCTGCCCTGGTGCTCGGGCTCCACGGCGATGTCGACGACCTGGTAGTGACAGCCGCCGTCGCCGATCACGCGGCCCATGGCCACGGTGCGTCCCTCGAACCGCACGATCGCGGCGTGGAGCGTCCCCTTCAGGCCGCGTTCGGCCGCCTCCTGCGTCTTGGTGCTGAGGTCCGTCACTTCGCGCAGGCGGCGGTAGTCGGACACGGAAGGGGCTTCGGCGAGGAGATCGTAGGTCATCGGATCCGGCATCAGTCGGAGGAGAGCTTGAGCGCCGCGGCCGCGGCCAGCGGGCCGAGGACGGCGTAGAGAAGCGTCAACGCGCACAAGATCAGGAAGGGCGAGCGGAACGGGGCGGGATCGTTGACCGCGCCGTAGGTGGCGGCGACGCCGAAGATCAGCACCGGCACCGCGAGCGGCAGAACCAGCACGGAGACGAGAACGCCGCCGCGCGGCAGGGAGGCTGCGACCCCCGCCCCTACCGCGCCGATCAGGACGATCGCGGGCGTGCCGACGAGTAGCGTCAGCGCGGTGGCGAAGAGGGCCGAAGGCTCCAGCGCCAGGAACAACCCGAGGAGCGGGCTCGCCACCACCAGCGGCAGGCAGGACGCCACCCAGAGCGCCGCGCATTTCGACAGGATCGCCAGCGACGGCGCGACGGGGCCGGTCAGGATCAAGTCGAGCCCGCCGTCGTCGCGATCGGCCTGGAACAAGCGATCGAGCGTGAGAAGCGTCGACAACAGCGCACCAATCCACAGGATCGCCGGCCCGATGCGCGACAGGAGCGCCAGGTCCGGCCCGACGCCGAAGGGAATGGTCGCGACGACAGCCAGAAAGAACACGACGCCGACGAGCCCGCCGCCCGATCCCGACAATTGCAGCGCGAGGTCGCGCAGGAAGAGGGCGCGCATCAGCCGATCTCGTCCCAGCCGCCGGCATCTCCGACGGGGATGTCCGACGGCGGCAGCGGCTCCAGCGTCAACCGTCGCGCCGGCCCGACATCCAGCGGCTGGTGCGTCGCGGCGATCACGATGCCGCCGGTCGCCAACCGCTCGCGGCACAGCGCGGCGATCCGCTCCTGCGAGGCGCTGTCGAGCGCCGTGGTCGGTTCGTCGAGCAGCCAGACGGGGCGATCGCCGACGAGAAGCCGTGCGAAGGCCGCGCGCCGCTGTTGCCCAGCCGACAGGACGCCCACCGCCAGCGCCCCTGCCCCTTCAAGCCCCACGGCCGCCAGCGCCTCGTCCGGTGTCCGCGCCGGCGATCGGAGATAAGCCCGCCAGAAGCCGAGCTCGGCCCCCACCGTGCGTCCCGGCTTCATCGCGTTGCGGTGGCCGAGATAGTGGCTGGCGTCGATCGGCCGCCGCGCCGGCTCGCCGTCGGGAGCGTTCGCCCCTGAGATCCCCACCCTGCCCGCCATCGGCGGCAGCAGTCCCGCCAGGGTGCGCAGAAGCGTCGACTTGCCCGCCCCGTTCGGCCCGGTCACCACCAGCGCCTCGCCCGCCCGCAGCACCATGTCGATCGGCCGACCGAGTGCCCGTCGGCCGCGGCCGACGACGAGGCCGGAAAGGGTGAGTTGCAGCACGGGCGGGACGGCCTTCCCACGAGCCCTTTCAAGGCGGCTCGAACAGTTTCGGCTTGCGTTTTGGCGGGCGGACCGCGCGAACGCAAGCCGCGATCGGCGAGAATGGAGCGAGGGTGGAATTGGCTAACCCAAAGGACGGGCCGTGCGGCTTTCCCCCTTTATAGCCATTACAATCTTCCCTATAAGGCCCCCAACCACTCCAGCGACCGGCGTGGAGTCATCAGCGCCGATCTCCGTGCCCCGCCTCACATTCGGCGGGTACTGAGGCGGACGGGCGGAAATGGTCGTACCCGCATCTCCAACGCGCTGCTCCACGCGGCGCGGCGGTCGTTCGCCTTTCGGACATTCTTTGGTTCGAGAAGGAACGAGAGTTCTATGTCCCACCCCGATAGCTTCAAAAGCCGCAAGACCCTCGATGTCGGCGGCAAGACCTACGTCTACTTCGACCTCAAGGAGGCGGAGCGGAACGGTCTGCAGGGCGCCTCGCGCCTGCCCTATTCCCTCAAGGTCATCCTCGAGAACCTCCTGCGCAACGAGGACGATCGCACGGTCAAGGCCGACGACATCCGCGCCATGGTCAAGTGGCTGGACGACAAGGGCTCGGCGGGCCACGAGATCGCCTACCGCCCCGCCCGCGTTCTGATGCAGGATTTCACCGGCGTTCCCGCCGTGGTGGATCTCGCCGCCATGCGTGACGCCACCGAGACGCTCGGCGCCGATCCCAACAAGATCAACCCGCTGGTGCCGGTCGATCTCGTGATCGACCACTCGGTGATGGTGGACTATTTCGGCCAGCCGGACTCGTTCGCCAAGAACGTCGACGTCGAGTACGACCGCAACGGCGAGCGCTACACGTTCCTGCGCTGGGGCTCGGGCGCCTTCCAGAACTTCCGCGTCGTGCCTCCGGGCACCGGCATCTGCCATCAGGTCAATCTCGAGTACCTCGCCCAGACCGTCTGGACGAAGGACGAGAACGGCGAGACCGTGGCTTACCCCGACACGCTAGTCGGCACCGATTCGCACACCACGATGGTCAACGGCCTCGCGGTTCTCGGCTGGGGCGTCGGCGGCATCGAGGCGGAGGCCGCCATGCTCGGCCAGCCGATCTCCATGCTGATCCCGGAGGTCATCGGCTTCCGGCTCGACGGCAAGCTGCCGGAAGGCACCACGGCGACCGACCTCGTGCTCACCGTCACCGAGATGCTGCGCAAGAAGGGCGTCGTCGGCAAGTTCGTCGAGTTCTTCGGCCCCGGCCTTGCCAACCTCACGCTGGAAGACCAGGCGACCATCGCCAACATGGCGCCGGAATACGGCGCGACCTGCGGCTTCTTCCCGATCGACAAGGACACCGTCGCCTATCTCGAGGCCACCGGCCGCGACAAGGCCCGCATCGCGCTCGTCGAGGCCTACGCCAAGGCTCAAGGGATGTGGTTCGACGCGACCGCCGAGGAGCCCGTCTTCACCGACATGCTCTCGCTCGACCTCTCGACCGTGGTTCCCTCGCTCGCCGGCCCGAAGCGCCCGCAGGACCGCGTCGCGCTGACCGAGGCCTCCACGAAGTTCCGCACGGCCCTCACCGAACTCCAGGGCGGCCGCAAGAAGAGCGAGCTGCCGGCCTCCGTCGGTGATTCGCGCTTCATGGACGAGGGTGCGGTTCCCCCGCACAAGACGCCGGAGACCGTGCGTCATGCGGTCGAGGGCGCGACCCACGGCATCTCCGACGGCGACGTCGTGATCGCCGCGATCACCTCCTGCACCAACACCTCGAACCCCAACGTGCTGGTGGCCGCCGGTCTCGTCGCCCGCAAGGCGGCCGCGCTCGGCCTGAAGCCCAAGCCCTGGGTCAAGACCTCGCTCGCGCCGGGATCCCAGGTCGTGACCGAGTATCTCGAGAAGGCCGACCTCCAGAAGGACCTCGACGCTCTCGGCTTCAACCTCGTCGGCTACGGCTGCACGACCTGCATCGGCAATTCCGGCCCGCTGCCGGAGGCGATCTCCGAGGCGATCAACAAGAACGACCTCGTGGCGGTGTCGGTGCTGTCGGGCAACCGCAACTTCGAGGGCCGCGTGAACCCGGATGTGCGCGCGAACTACCTCGCCTCGCCCCCGCTCGTCGTCGCCTATGCCATCGCCGGTTCGATGTTCGTCGACATCACCAAGGACCCGCTCGGCCAGGACCAGAACGGCAACGACGTCTTCCTGAAGGACATCTGGCCGACGACGCAGGAAATCGCCGAGATCGTCCGCAGGACGGTCACGCGCGACCTCTTCGAGAGCCGCTACTCCGACGTCTTCAAGGGTGACCCAAACTGGCAGAAGATCGCCACGTCCGGCGGCCTCACCTACGACTGGGACGACCGCTCGACCTACGTGCAGAACCCGCCCTACTTCGAGGGCATGACGATGACCCCGGAGCCGGTCACCGACATCCACAACGCGCGCGTGCTCGCCCTCTTCCTCGACTCGATCACCACCGACCACATTTCCCCGGCCGGATCGATCAAGGCGAACGGGCCGGCGGGCAGCTATCTCGTCGAGCACCAGGTCCGCCCGGTGGACTTCAACTCCTACGGCGCGCGCCGCGGCAACCATCAGATCATGATGCGCGGCACCTTCGCCAACATCCGCATCAAGAACCAGATGGTTCCGGGCGTGGAAGGCGGCATCACCAAGCACTTCCCCTCAGGTGAGCAGCTGGCGATCTACGACGCGGCGATGAAGTACCAGCAGGACGAGGTTCCGCTGGTGGTGTTCGCCGGCAAGGAGTACGGCACTGGCTCCTCGCGCGACTGGGCGGCCAAGGGCACCGTGCTGCTCGGCGTTCGCGCCGTGATCGCGCAGTCCTTCGAGCGCATCCATCGCTCGAACCTCGTGGGCATGGGTGTCGTGCCCTTCGTCTTCCAGGAAGGCACGAGCTGGCAGTCGCTCGGCCTCACCGGCGACGAGACGGTGACGATCGAGGGCCTGACCACCGTTCGGCCGCGCCAGACCATGAACGCCACCATCACCCGCGCCAATGGCGAGGTGCTGACGGTTCCGCTGCTCTGCCGCATCGATACGCTGGACGAGCTGGAATACTTCCGGAACGGCGGCATCCTGCAGTACGTGCTGCGCCAGCTCGCGGCCTGATCCGCCGACGCGCAGACCTATGCGCCTGAAGCGCCGCCGCCCGGAAGGGCGGCGGCGCTTCTCGTTGGGGCTTTCGCTTCACCCCCAATTGAACGCACCGCGATCGATGAACGCTTCATCCGGCCGGCTGTCCGGTCCATTTACATGGGATCGAAGCGGGACGGAGCCGAACCTCGTGGCGTCATGCCGACTGTCCGCCTCCGGGCTGTTCGCCCTTGCCGTCCTGGCGCTCGCGACGGCCTTGCCGTCAGCGGCGCAGGATCGCAGCGTGTCCAGCCGCGACGTGCGCGGTGTGCTCGAACTCTTCACCAGCCAGAGCTGCCGCGATTGTCCGCCGGCCAGCGACATCGCCATGCGACTCGGAGCCGCCTCCGACGTCGTCGTGCTCGCCTACCACGTGGACTACTGGGACTACACCGGCTGGCGCGATCCCCTCGCCGACCGCAAGAACACGGACCGACAGAAAGCCTATGCCAAGCGCCTCAAGCTCGGGGCGCTGGTCACGCCCCAGGTCGTCGTCAACGGCCGGCAGGCGGTGGACGGCAGCGACGAGCGGGCCGTGGCGAAGGCGATGACGCAGTCCCCGCTTGGCACGCCTGAGGCATCCGGCGAAATCCGCATGCGCACGCAAGGGGACGCGCTCCATATCCAGGCGAGCGCGGCGGCCGTCGATCCCGAGCGGCCGCCGATCCTCGTGCTCGTCACCTATTCCGAGCGTGTGGAAACGATCGTGTCGCATGGCGCGCAGGCGGGCCGGACGCTCGTCGACCACTACCCCGTGCGCGACTGGCGCATTCTCGGATCGGTGGACCAAAACGCCATCGAGGTGGATATGCCGCTCGGTCTCCTGACCGAGGACGGCGCCGGGCGCATGGGCCTTGCGGCGCTCCTCCAGTCGGTCGGCGCGGACAACAAACCGGGTCCGATCCTTGCCGCGGCGGCCCTCGAGTTCTAGGAGGCGTCGGGCGAAGGCGGCTTCGGCTTCCATGCTCGAAGGGTCCGCCACGACGGGATGCCGGAGCCTCGCCGGCCATCGATCTTTCGGGGAGGAACCCGTCGGCGACGCCCCGCTTCCCCGACCGGCGTTGCAACCGGCTGGGCCGGCGTCCATTTCCATGACAGGATGATGTCGCAGGCTGACCGGCCTCGACATCGCATGTCCTGTCCCGCGGGGCGCCGGCGCGCCGGCGGGACGGAAATGGGGAATGGACGATTTGACCGATTCACTGCCGCAGCCTTCCGCCACCCTCATCGACCTCGCACAGGCTCGAGGGTCCGCCGTTCCGGAGATCGTCTCCTTCGACCGGCACGAACTCGGGCAGATCCTTCGGGTCTACGGACGGATGGTGGCGGCCGGCGAATGGCGCGACTACGCGATCGACACGCTGCGGGATCGAGCCGTCTTCTCCATATTCCGACGGGCCTCGGAGATGCCGCTCTTTCGCATCGAGAAGAACCCGAAGCTCGCGCGGCGGCAGGGCGCCTACAGCGTCACCGCGGCGAGCGGCCTCGTGATGAAGCGCGGCCACGAGCTCGAGCCGGTGCTGCGCGTCTTCGACAAGAGCCTCAAGCTCATCGAGGACTGACGCCGAGGATCACCGCCTCGGTGCTGGCGATCCGCGCGAACTCGCCCGACAGGTTGGCAAGGCTCATCGCATGCACGGCTTCGGCCGGATGCACGGTTCCGTCCGGCCCCTCGAGGTCGAAGGTCCAGCACGCGTCGTGCGCCAGCACGGCGTCGAAGCCGAGGTTGCCGGCCATGCGCGTCGTGGTCTCGACGCAGTGGTTCGTCGTCGCGCCGCAGATCACCGTCGTCCGGACATCAGCTGCACGAAGGCGCGCTTCGAGATCGGTGCCGATGAAGGCGCTGTTGACGCGCTTTGCGATCACCGGCTCGCCCTCGCGCTCGCGCGCCGCAGCCTCCACCGCAAAGCCGCTGGCGTCCGGGTGGAAGGACGAGCCGGGCGACGGGTTCTCGTGGCGGAAATGGAAGATCGGCAGTCCCGCAGCCCGGAACGCGGCGAGGAGATCGGCGATACGATCGAGCGCTCCGGGGTTGTTGCGTCGGCGTCCCCCCGCCTCCCATTCGGCGAAGGCGCGTTGTGCGTCGATGACGACGAGCGCCGTCGTCACGTCAGCGTTCCGGGGTAGACGCTCTCGTCCGGCAGCGTCTCCTTGCCGCCGTTCAATGCGTATTGCATCAACACGGTGTCGATCCACCGGCCGAACTTGAAGCCGGAGCCTTCGAAGACGCCGATATGGGTGAAGCCGAGCTTGGCATGGACCTTGATCGAAGGCGCGTTGTCCGCGCCGCCGATCACGGCGATCATCTGTCGGAAGCCCTTGTCTTGGCAATCGTCCAGCAGGCGGCGCAGGAGCGCGGTGCCGACCCCCTGCCCCTTGGCCTCGGGGGCGAGATAGATCGAGTCCTCCACGGTCCAGCGATAGGCGGGCCTTGCCCGGAAGGGTCCGGCATAGGCGTAGCCGATCACGGAGCCTTCGTCGTCGCAGGCCACGAAGTACGGGTAGCCCTGCCGCAGCGTGTTCGCCATCCGTGTGGCCATCTCGGCCTCGTCCGGGGGAACCAGTTCGTAGGTCGCGGTGCCGTGAAGCACGGCTTCCTCGTAGATCCGGGTGATGGACGGGATGTCGGAGGTCGTGGCGTCGCGAAGGATGAAGGCGCTCATGGTCACTGCCGCAGGGGATTCGTTCGCGCGAACTTAAGCGCCACGCCCCGCCCCCTCAACGTACGCCGCAGAAGCGGCCACGAAAAAAGGGCGGTCCTTGCGGACCGCCCCCGATACCCCTGCGTTCGTTCGGCTCAGTTGCGGTTGCCGAAGAGCTGCAGCATGAACATGAACATGTTGATGAAGTTCAGGTAGAGCGACAGGGCACCCATGATCGCCTTGCGGCCGGCGACCAGCGTGTCGTCGCCTTCCCAGTACATCTCTTTGATGCGCTGCGTGTCGTAGGCCGTGAGGCCGGCGAACACGAGGACGCCGATCACCGAGATCGCGAAGCCGAGCGCCGAGGACTGCAGCCAGATGTTCACCAGCATCGCGATCACGATGCCGAAGACGCCCATGATCAGGAACGAGCCCATCGCCGACATGTCGCGCTTGGTCGTGTAGCCGAACAGCGACAGCGCGCCGAACGAAGCGGCGGTGATGAAGAACACCTGCACGATCGATTCCTGCGTGTAGACGAGGAAGATCGTCGAAAGCGACAGGCCGACCATCGCGGCATAGGCCCAGAAGGTGGTCTGCGCGGCCGCGACGCTCATCTTGTGGACGCGGAACGACAGGAAGAACACCATCGCCAGCGGCGCCAGCATCAGCACCCAACGAAGCGGCGAGGTGAACACCGTCACGCCGAGCTGGGTCAGCATGGTGCCGTTGATCTCGGCAGCCGCCATCGAAGGGTCGGTCGTCGTCGCCAGCGAGAACAGGCCATAGGCCGCCGCGCCGGTGATCAGAAGACCGATCGCCATGAGGTTGTAGACTTTGAGCATGTAGGCCCGAAGGCCCTGGTCGATCGAGGCGTCGACCCGGCTGCCCGCAGCCGGAACGCTTCTCACGCCCTGGTTCCATTTCTGCGCCATCGAAACATTTCCTTTGCGTCTGGTCCCGTCGGTGTCGATCGGACCCAAAGGGTCCGAGGCGCCGCTGGCGGGACTCGCAGCTAGCCTTGCCGTAAATATGCGGAGGCGCTGCTCAAGTCTCAAGCCCACCGATGCGGGCGATCGCGGCTCGCACCGCCCGTTAGCGATTAATTTTCCGTCATTTGGACGTCGTAAACCCCATTTCGGGGGCGTTCAGAGCTCCCTTAGCACCGGTGCCGCCTTCTGCCCGAGGATGCGCCATGTTCCGGCAAGCCCGAAACCGACCGTCAGGACAAGCGCGGCAACCAGCGTCGCGACCGCGAGACCGCCGTCGAAGACGAAGGGCAGACGCATGATGCGCGCGACGACGTACCAGGCGGCCAGCGCCCCCGCCCCGACCGCAAAGAGAGCGGTCGCCGCGCCCAGCGACATGTATTCCGTCACATAGGCGCGGATCAGCGTCGCGCGGGTGGCGCCCAGCGTCTTCAGGACCACCGCGTCGTGGACGCGTGCGCGATTGCCGGCCGCAAGCGCGCCGGACAGCACGAGGACCGAGGCGACGAGGGCCACGGCGGCCGCCGCACGAATGGCGAGCGCCAGCTGCGCGACCAGCCCGTTGACCGCATCCAGCGCGTCCTTGACCCGGACGGTGGTGACGGCCGGAAACGTGTTGGAAATGCCGGACAGCACCGCGCGCTCTGCCTCCGCCGTGTCGTTCGGTATGTCGAGCGTCGCCAGCCAGGCATGGGGCGCGCCGGCGAAGGTGTTGGGCGAGAAGACCATCACGAAGTTGATCGCGAGCGATTCCCACTGCACCTCGCGGAAGTTCGCGATGCGGGCGGTGATGTCGCGGCCGAGCACGTTGACGGTGATCGTGTCGCCAAGCTTCAGGCCGAGTTCGGCCCCCTCCTCCGCGGCGAAGGAGACGAGCGGCTCGCCGGCATAGTCGGCCGCCCACCAGTCGCCGGCCGTCAGCGTCGCGCCGTTGGGCAAGGTCGCGTCGTAGGTGATGCCGCGGTCGCCGCGCAGCACCCAGGCGCCCTCCGGCGGCACCTCGATCTTGGCGACATCCGTGCCGTTCAGCTGCGTGATGCGCCCGCGCAGCATCGGCACGTCCGTGAGGTTCGAACCGGGCGCAAGCTCGCCGATCCGGGTGCGGAAGGCATCCACCTCGGCGGACTGGATGTCGACGAAGAAGAAGTTCGGAGCCCGCGCCGCCAGCGTGCCGCCGATCTCGTTGCGCAGGTTCCGGTCGATGGAGGCGAGCGTGACGAGGAGCGTCAGTCCGAGGCCGAGCGACAGGACCACGGAAGCCGTCAGCGCGCCCGGCCGGTGGATGTTGCCGATGGCGAGCCGCAGCGGCGTCGAGCGAACGCGCGGCAGGCGCGCGGCGCCCCAGCGGATCGCCGCAGCGACGAGACGCAGGATCACGAAGGCGACCGCGGTGGCGACGAGAAAGACGACGGCGACGCGCTTGTCGCTCGACATGACGAGCGCCAGCCCGGCGATGGCGGCGGCGAGGAGGAGCGCGGCGGCCGCGTAGGCCCAGCGCATCCGCAGCGTCCCCGGCCCGTCGTTGGCGCGGAACAGCGCAGTGGCCGCCACGTCGCGGGTGCGTCCGAGCGGCAGGATCGCGAAGGCAAGCGCCGTGAGGTAGCCGAACAGGGCGCCCAAGAGGAGCGCGCCGGGATAGACCGAGGCCTCCGCTGCGATCGGGATGTGCGCTTCGAGAAAACGCGCGGCGAAGAACGGTGCCGTCGCGCCCAGAAGCAGCCCCAGCACGATGCCGACGGTCGACAAGATCAGGATCTGGACGAGGTAGATCGTCACCACGAAGCGCCCGCTGGCGCCGAGGCTCTTGAAGGTCGCGATCACGGTGCGCTTGGAGTCGAGATAGGCCGCGACGGCGTTGGCGATGCCGACACCACCCACCACCAGCGCCGTGAGGCCGACCAGCGTCAGGAACTGCGAGAACCGCTCGATGTTGCGCTGGAGCGAGGGCGCGGCCTCGCTGGCGTCGCGGATGCTCCAGCCCGCCTGCGGGAAGCGGGCGTTCGCTTCCGTCTGCACCCTCTCCGGCTCGGTGGCGGGATCGGTGAAGAGCAGCTTGTAGTCGTATTCGACGAGCGATCCCGGCTGGACGAGGCCGGTGGACGCCAGCGCATCCAAAGAGATCAGGAGGCGCGGGGCGAAGATGAAGCCATCGGAGAGGACGTCGGGCTCGCGGGTGAGCACGCCGCGCAACTCGATCTCGATGTTTCCGAGAAGGATCGTGGCACCCGGCCGCAAACCCAAACGGTCGTAGAACTCGGGCGCGGCCAGCGCGCCGAAGCGACCGCTGCGCTCGGCCAGGAGCTCGGGCAGCGGGGTCGCCGGATCGGATCCAACAGTGCCGAAGAGCGGATAGCTCCCGTCCACCGCCTTCACCTCGCTCAGCGTCTGGTTGGAGCCGTCCGGCAGCCGCGCCATGGAACGCAGCGAGCCGCTTTCGGCAACGGTGCCGTAGCCGGAGAGCCAGGCGCGTTCCTCTGGGCTCGCCTGTCGCTGGTTGAGACCAAAGCGCATGTCGCCGCCCAGAATCGTGCGCCCCTCGCGCGCGATGCCGCTCGTCATCATCTCGGAGACCGAGTTGACCGCCGCGATCGAGGCGACGCCGAGCGTCAGGCAGGCGAGGAAGATGACGAACCCGCGAAGACCCCCGCGCATCTCGCGCAGGGCGAAGCGAAGGGCGAGCGACAGATCGGCGGACGAGCGCGCGCCTCGCGCAACTGCGCTCACTGGGCGGCTTCCGGGAAGGCGGCGGATGCGGCCCCGGCTTCGATCACGCCGGAGCGCACCGCCACCTCGCGTCCGCATCGGGCGGCCAGCGTCCGGTCGTGGGTGACGAGGATCAGCGTCATGCCGCGCCGCGCCTGCTCGGAAAACAGGAGATCGGCCACCTGCGCGCCGGTCTCGCCATCGAGATTGCCGGTCGGCTCGTCGGCGATGAGGATATCGGGCTCGGGCGCCAGCGCTCGGGCCAGCGCCACGCGCTGCTGCTCGCCGCCCGACAACTCGCCGGGGTAATGGGTGACGCGCTGGCCGAGACCGACGGCGGCCAGCTCCCGCTCGGCCCGCGCGAAGGCGTCCGGCACGCCCGCGAGTTCCAGCGGCACCGCGACGTTTTCCAGCGCCGTCATGTTGGGAATGAGGTGGAAGGACTGGAAGACGATGCCGACATGGCGCCCGCGAAAGGCGGCGAGCTGGTCTTCGCTCAGGGGGCCGAGCGCCTGGCCGGCGATCTCGACCAGCCCCTCGTCGGCGCGCTCGAGACCGGCGAGAATCATCAGCAGCGTCGACTTGCCCGAACCGGAAGGGCCCACGATGCCGACGGACTCGCCGCTGAAGACGTCGAGGTCGATGCCCTTGAGGACATGCACCGCGCTGCGGCCCGATCCCAGCGTCAGTTGAACATTTCGTAACCGGACCGCTGCTTCAGCCAAGGCGACGCCCTTCCTATATCCCGTTGACGCAACGCCAGGGGCCGCCGACGGGCGGGCTCGAGGTCGTCTTGCCGCAACGCGGAATATGGGTGGTTCATGCAGCGCTTCCAATCGCTTCTCGCCTTCGTGACGATCGGTCTCGGTCTGGCGCTCGGCTCGCCCGCCGGCGCACAGGAGGGCGCGCCGGAAGTGGTGGCCTTCGGCGACAGCCTGTCGGCCGGCTACGGCGTCGGTCCCGGCGAATCCTTCCCCGAGCAGCTCCAGGCGGCGCTGAACGCCGCCGGCCATCCGGCGCGCGTCGTCAATGCCGGCGTCTCCGGCGACACGACCACCGGCGGACTTGCCCGGCTGGACTGGTCGGTGCCCGCCTCCGCCGCGGTGGTGATCGTGGAACTCGGCGCCAACGACGCGCTGCGCGGCGTCAGCCCCGACGTCACCCGCGCCAATCTCGACGCGATCCTGCAGAAGCTGAAGGCGCGGCCGGACACGCAGGTGCTGCTCGCCGGCATGCTGAGCCCGCCCAACATGGGCGCGGACTACGCGGCGAAATTCAATCCGATCTACGCCGAACTGGCGCAGAAGCACGGCGTGCCGCTCTACCCGTTCTTTCTCGACGGCGTCGCCGGAAACGGCAGTCTCAACCAGCAGGACTACATGCACCCCAACGCGCAAGGGGTCGCGGTGATCGTGACGGGCATCCTGCCGCAGGTCGTGGAGGCGCTGGGGGCGGCCGCCAAGCCAAAGGCTTGATCGGCCGGGCGCGGCCCGTGCTGGTGCATTGCAGCAACGCGGGCCCGGCTTCTGTGCACAAGCCCCGGCCGAGCCTTGAAGTCGACCATGGGTGATGAAAGTTTCCATGGCGTAAGGCACTCGGTCGCGGTCTCGTGACAGGCAGGCGTCTGGTCTTGAGCGTGACCCTGAACGGGAAGGATCGTGCAATGCCGAGACTGTTCACCGCCCTCGAAATCCCGCGTGACGCCGCAATGTCCCTGTCCTTCCTGCGCGGCGGCCTGCCTTCCGCCCGCTGGATCGACGCGGAGAACTACCACCTGACCCTGCGCTTCATCGGCGATGTCGAATCGCGCATGGCCGACGAGATCGTGGCGGCTCTCGACCGCGTGCGCCGGGCGCCCTTTCCCGTCACCTTGCGCGGGCTCGGGGCCTTCGGCGGCAAGAAGCCGCATTCGGTCTATGCCGATGTCGAGCCCTCCCAACCGCTCGACCAGCTTCAGGGCGAGATCGATCGCATCCTGAAGCGCCTCGGCCTGCCGTCCGACCCGCGCAAGTTCACGCCGCACGTCACGCTGGCTCGCCTGCGCAACGGCCGAAGCGAGGACGCGGCGCATTATCTCGCGCTGCGCGGCGGCTTTCGCGCGCCCAGCTTCCCGGTCTCGCGCTTCGTCCTGTTCTCCTCCAAGGATTCGGTCGGCGGCGGCCCCTATGTGATGGAGGAAGCATTTCCCCTTGATGCCGTGCCGTCTCCGCGCGACATCGGGGCGCTCGCGCTCGCCGCCCGCTGAGGGTCGAGGCTCGGCCGGTTTGAAAGCCGGCCGAGCCCGCGCCATATCGCCGGGGCGCAGACGGAAAAGGCAGGAGACTTTCATGACGGGCGAGAACGGATCGATGGCCGGCACGACGCAGGGCAACGAGACCCAGGCCGCGCTGGCCGCACCGGACGCCGCGCTCGTCGGCGAGATCCTCCTGCCCGGCGACGAAGCGGAGCAGGCCCGGCAGGAGAGCCGAGTCCGCAAAGGGTTCTTCGCGACGCTGAAGCGCGCGGCGCGGCACATCCCCTTCATGGAAGACGTCGTCGCGTCCTATCACTGCGCGCTCGATCCGCAGACGCCCGCCGCCTCGCGCGGCATCCTTCTGGCCGCGCTCGCCTATTTCGTGCTGCCGTTCGACGTGATTCCCGACTTCATCGTCGGTCTCGGCTTCACGGACGACGTGGCCGTTCTCCTCGCCGCTTTCTCGGCCGTGCAGAAGAACATCCGGCCCGAGCACTACGAGCGGGCGCGCGAAACGCTGAAGGAAGCCGCGCCCGAGACCGCCCGTCCCGCCTGACCGCCCGTCGCACTATCGCCCCATTCGTTCGGTCCTCGTCCGCTCGGTCGCTTGTGGGCGGGCCGTAGCCGCGTCGGGGCCGTTTGCCGTGACACGATGAAGTCTCGAAGGCGTGTTCGGGAATTTCCGGTTCGTTTACCCTGTGGAAAGGCTTATCGCCCACCCTGCGGCCACGAGCGCGCTCGACCTGCCGACGGGTCGTGCGTCGAATGGCATTCCGGACCAAGCGGGGACACGAACTCCATGAAGTATGCTCTGACGGCGGCGGTGGCGATGGTGGCGCTCTCCAGCGTGGCGTCTGCCGCCCAGACACCGACCCGCGTGAACCAGTTCAACGACTGGGGCAGCTATTCCTACGACGCCAGCGGCTCGAAGGTCTGCTACGTGCTGTCCACACCCAAGACCATGCAGCCCTCCAGCGTCGATCACGGCGACATTTTCTTCCTGGTCTCGCAGAAGCCGAACAACAAGACATCCTACGAGCCGCAGGTCGTGATGGGCTATCCGATGCGCGACGGCTCCAAGGTGACGGTCGATATCGACGGCAAGAAGTTCAGCCTCTTCACGCGCGGCGAGAGCGCCTGGGTGGAGAACGCGGCCGAGGAGCCGCAGCTCGTCGCCGCCCTGAAGGCCGGCAAGGCGATGAAGGTGGATGCCGTCTCCCAGCGCGGCACGCAGACCAACTATACCTATTCCCTGTCGGGCGTGACGGCGGCGATCAACTCGCTGGCGAGCTGCAAGTAGGCGCGGCTTTCCGCCATCGGACGAACGCGAGGCGCCGGTGCGATCCGGCGCCTTTTTCCTGTGTGCCCGGCCACGCATGGCAGCCATTCAGGACCCAACCTCTTGCGAATTCGCGCATTTCGGCTCATTTGAAACCGATCCAGGCGAAAAGCAGAGCGGAAAGCGGGGCGTGAGCGGCCTTCGCGCGGGCAAGGTGCATTGATGAGCGTGTCGATCGATCTCACGAATTCGGCGCAAGGCGTGCGCCCGGCCGTTGCGCCTTCTGCCGCCGCCGCCAAGCGTTCGCTCCTCGGCCTGTCGCGCGAGGAGATGGGCGCGGCTCTGGTGGATGCCGGCATTCCCGCCAAACAGGCGAAGATGCGCGTCCAGCAGCTGTGGCACTGGCTCTACGTGCGCGGCGTCAAGGACTTCGAGGAGATGCGCAACGTCTCCAAGGACCTGCGCGCGACGCTCAGCCAGCACTTCGAGATCGCCCGGCCCGAGATCGTCGAGGAGCAGATCTCCATCGACGGCACGCGCAAGTGGCTGTTCCGCTTTCCCTCTCGCGGCGCGGGTCGCCCCGTCGAGATCGAGACCGTCTACATTCCCGAGGAAGGTCGCGGCACGCTCTGCGTCTCCTCCCAGGTCGGCTGCACCCTCACCTGCACCTTCTGCCACACGGGCACGCAGCGCCTCGTGCGCAACCTCGAACCGTCGGAGATCGTCGGTCAGGTCCTGACCGCGCGCGAGCGGCTGGGGGACTTTCCGGATGCCGCGACGCCGCAGGGCGCGATCGTGCCCTCCGAGGGGCGCCTCGTGTCGAACGTCGTGATGATGGGCATGGGCGAGCCGCTCTACAACTACGACCACGTGAAGTCGGCGCTGGCCGTGGTGTCGGACGGGGACGGCCTGGCTCTGTCCAAGCGCCGCATCACGCTGTCGACGTCCGGGGTCGTGCCGATGATCCCGAAGACGGGCGACGAGATGGGCGTGATGCTCGCGATCTCGCTCCATGCGGTGACGGACGAATTGCGCGACGTGCTCGTGCCGATCAACAAGAAGTATCCGATCCGCGAGCTGATGGACGCCTGCCGCGCCTATCCCGGCCTCTCCAACGCCCGGCGCATCACCTTCGAATACGTGATGCTGAAGGGCGTCAACGACAGCCTCGCCGACGCGCGCGAGCTGGTGCGGCTCCTCAAGGGCATCCCGGCCAAGATCAACCTGATCCCGTTCAACCCCTGGCCGGGCTCGCCTTACGAGTGCTCGGACTGGGACCAGATCGAGCGCTTCGCCGATCTCGTGAACCAGGCCGGCTACGCCTCGCCCATCCGCACCCCGCGCGGGCGCGACATCTTCGCCGCATGCGGCCAGCTCAAGTCCGAGTCCGAGCGCATGAAGCGCGGCGACCGGCTGGCGCTGGAGGCCGCGGTCGCGGGCTGACCGGAACGAAGGCATAGCCCCGCTTGGCCCAGGTCCTGCGTTTCCTGTTCCTGATCCCGGTCGGCTTCGTGCTGGCCTGCTTCGCCGCGAGCTTCGCGCTGCTCTGGCCGTTCATCGACCTGCCGCCGGGCGCCACGGGCGATCCGTTCATCTGGACGCAGCTCGGGGTCGGTTTCTTCGCGCAAGGGGCGCAGGTCGGATCGCTGGCGCTGGTGCCCTGGGGCCTCTTCATGCTGGTGACGGAAGCGCTGGGCAAACGCTCCCTCCTTCTGCACGCGGCGGCCGGTCTCGTCGGTGGGTTTGCCGCAGCGCGCATGCCGCCGGGGGCCGGCAGTGCCTCGCTCGAGACCGCCATGATCGTCGCCGGCCTCGCCTTCTCCCTGGTCTACTGGCTGGTCGCAGGCCACGGCGCAGGAAACTGGCGTCGACGCCGAGCCCCGTCCCCCCCCAACCCTGAAGGACCTGCCCCATGGCCCGCCGCCCCACCAATCCACGCGATGCCGCGGAAGCCGCCTTCAAGGCTGCCACCAGCAAGCCCGCCGAGCGCGTCCGCGAGCCCGTGGCCATTCCCGGCCGTCGCGAACAGGTGACCCTGCGCGTCGATTCCGAGGTGCTGGAGTGGTTCCAGGAAGACGGTCCCGGCTGGCAGGACCGGATGGCCGAGGCCCTGCGCAAGGCCGCGGGTAAATAAAGCCGCCGGCTCTTGCTGCGCGTTCCGATCACGCCAGTTCGCTAGGGCATGATCGTCATCCACCATCTGAACAACTCGCGCTCGCAGCGCGTCCTCTGGCTGCTCGAAGAGCTCGGCGTGCCCTACGAGGTGAGGCGGTACGAGCGTCTGAAGACGCTCGCCGCGCCGCCCGAGCTCAAAGCGGTGCACCCGCTCGGCAAGTCGCCCGTCCTCACCGACGGCGCCCTCACGCTGGCCGAGACCGGCGCGATCGTCACCTACATCGCGCAGACGTACGGCGGCGGTCGCTTTCAACCGCGGGAAGACTCGGCGGACTGGTGGCGCATGCAGCACTTCCTGCATCATGCGGAAGGGTCGGCCATGCCGCCGCTCTTCATGAAGCTCGTCTTCGCCAGCATCCCGTCCCAGGCGCCCGCCCTGATCCGGCCCGTCGCAAGAGCGCTGATGAAGGGCGTCGACGCCCAGTTCCTCAAGCCGCGCCTTGCCGATCTTCTCGACTACTGGGACACGGCGCTGGCGGCGACGGGGTGGTTCGCGGGGCCGGAGCCGACGCTTGCCGACGTCATGATGAGCTTTCCGCTGGAGGCCGCGGGATCTCGGGTCGGTTTCGACGATCGCCGTCACCTGCCGGCCTTCGTCGAGCGGATCCACGCCCGCCCCGCCTACAGGCAGGCACTGCAGCGGGGCGGCCCCTACGCCTACGCCTGACCGGGGTCAGCGCCAGGCGACGAGGACCGTGCCGCCCGCGATCAGCGCGACGCCCGCCCAGTTCGTCGGGCTCAGCCGCTCGTGCAGGAAGGCGACGCCGAACACGGCGACCAGGACGACGGACAGCTTGTCGACGGGAGCGACCTGCGCCGCTTGCCCCATCTGCAACGCGCGGTAGTAGCAGAGCCAGGACGCGCCCGTGGCGGCGCCCGAAAGAGCCAGGAAGGCGAGCGAGCGCGCCGGAAGCTCGGCAGGCGAGCGCCAATGGCCGCCGCTCGTCACGATGGCGGCGATCAGCGCGAGGATCACCAGCGTGCGCAGGAACGTCGCGTAGTCGGACTGGACGCCGGTGACGCCGATCTTGCCGAAGATCGCCGTGAGGGCAGCGAAACCGGCCGATGCCAGGGCCCAGCCGAGCCAGCCCATCAAGCGCGGGCGAGCAGGATGTGGACGGCGAACGCCGAGAAGACCGAGGCGAAGAGCCAGTCGATGAAGCGCATCACGGCGGGCTTGGTCTTCAGCGTCGCGGCGATCCGGTCGGCCGCGAAGATCATGGCGATCGTGATGGGCGTCGCCACGAGGATAAAGTAGACGCCAAGGAAGAAGAGCTTGCCCCCCGCATGCGGATCGCCGACGGCGACGAACTGCGGCAGGAACGTCACGAAGAACAGGATGATCTTGGGGTTGAGAAGGTTGATCCCGATCCCCGTCGCCCAATTGGCGGCGAACGGCTGGCGCGGCACCTTGCCCCGCTCCACGGAGAGCGAAGAGCCGTGGCGGATGGCCTGCACGGCCAGCCAGACGAGATAGGCCGCGCCCACGATCTTGAGCGCCAGGAAGGCCTCCGGCGAGGCGGCGATCAGGGCTGACAGGCCGACGGCGGCCAATGTCGTATGGATCAGCGATCCCGTGCAGGCACCGCAATAGGCGGCAAAGCCGGCCGATCGTCCCTGCGCCAGCGTGCGCCCCAGAAACAGCGTCATGTCGGGGCCCGGCGTGATCGTCAGGACGATCGCGGCCAGCGTGAAGGCCGCAAGGGCGGAGGCATCGGGCAGGAATGTCATGCGGCCTCACGGGTAACGAGCCCGCCTCGCGGCGCGGCCGACTAGGAAAGCAAGCCGATCGAGGTGCGTCGCGCCTCCCTCATGCAGGATCACTCCTACGTCATGTGCGATCGGCAGGGAAGCACCGGGCGACCCCACCTGCGATCCGTTCTCATCGCGATCCCACCCCCTCACTCTTCCTTCGCTTCCGACGCTTTGTTAAGAGCGCCCGACGGAACCCTCAAGGTCCTTTCTCGCGAGGCACCGTCGGCGTGCCCGAGGTCCTCGGCGCGATCGTCCTCTCAATTCGGGAACAATGCGAAGCATGGCTCTTCCGCGCGACGTCAAGAAGGTCGTTCTCGCCTATTCCGGCGGTCTCGACACCTCGATCATCCTGAAGTGGCTCCAGACGGAGCTCGGCGCGGAGGTCGTCACCTTCACCGCCGATCTCGGCCAAGGCGAGGAACTCGAGCCCGCGCGCCGCAAGGCGGAGATGCTCGGCATCAAGGAAATCTTCATCGAGGACGTGCGCGAGGAGTTCGTGCGCGACTTCGTCTTCCCGATGTTCCGCGCCAACGCGGTCTACGAGGGCGTCTATCTCCTCGGCACCTCGATCGCCCGCCCCCTGATCTCCAAGCACCTCATCGAGATCGCCAAGCGCACCGGCGCCGACGCCATCGCGCACGGCGCCACCGGCAAGGGCAACGACCAGGTCCGCTTCGAGCTGTCGGCCTATGCGCTGAACCCCGACATCAAGATCATCGCGCCGTGGCGCGACTGGGCCTTCAAGTCGCGCACCGACCTTCTGGACTTCGCCGAGAAGAACCAGATCCCCGTCGCCAAGGACAAGCAGGGCGAGGCTCCCTTCTCGGTGGACGCCAACCTCCTGCATTCGTCTTCGGAAGGAAAGGTCCTGGAGGATCCGAGCGTCGAGGCGCCGGAATACGTCCACATGCGCACCATTTCGCCCGAAAGCGCGCCCGACAAGGCGACCGTGATCACGGTCGGTTTCGAGCGCGGCGACGCCGTGTCGATCAACGGCGAGCGCCTGTCGCCCGCTTCGCTTCTGGCCAAGCTCAACGACTACGGCCGCGACAACGGCATCGGCCGCCTCGACCTCGTCGAGAACCGCTTCGTCGGCATGAAGTCGCGCGGCGTCTACGAGACGCCGGGCGGCACGATCCTGCTCGCCGCGCACCGCGCGATCGAGAGCATCACGCTCGACCGGGGCGCCGCGCATCTCAAGGACGAGCTGATGCCGCGCTATGCCGAGCTCATCTACTACGGGTTCTGGTTCTCGCCGGAGCGCGAGATGCTGCAGGCGCTGATCGACCGGAGCCAGGAGCACGTGGAGGGCGAGGTGACGCTGAAGCTCTACAAGGGCAACGTCATGGTCACCGGCCGCACGAGCCCGAAGTCGCTCTATTCCGACAAGCTCGTCACCTTCGAGGACGACCAGGGCGCCTACGACCAGAAGGACGCGGCGGGCTTCATCAAGCTGAACGCCCTGCGCCTGCGCACGCTCGCCAAGCGCAACGGTCTGTGAGCCGACGCCGCGATTGAACGGGAAAGGGGCCGGCGGAGCGATCCGCCGGCCCTTTGCATTCGGGCCTCCCCGCCCCCACCTTGGGGGAAATCATATGGAAGCCGAACGATGATCCCCTATTCCGTTCTCGACCTGTCGCCCATTCCCGAAGGCGGCACGGCGGCCGACGCCCTCGCCAACTCGCTGGATCTGGCGCGCGAGGCCGAGCGGCTCGGCTACGTCAGATTCTGGCTCGCCGAGCATCACAACATGACCGGCATCGCCAGCGCGGCGACGGCGGTCGTCATCGGCCATGTCGCGGCGGGAACGAAGACCATTCGCGTCGGCTCGGGCGGCATCATGCTGCCGAACCATGCCCCGCTCGTCATCGCCGAGCAGTTCGGCACGCTGGCGACGCTGTATCCAGGTCGCATCGATCTCGGCCTCGGCCGGGCGCCGGGCACCGACATGATGACGGCCCGCGCGCTGCGCCGGAACCTCGACAGCTCCGACAGCTTCCCGCAGGACGTGGTGGAACTGATGGGCTACTTCGCCGATGCCGCTCCCCAGCAGCGGCTGCGCGCGGTGCCGGGCACGGGAACGCACGTGCCGGTCTGGATCCTCGGCTCCAGCCTCTACGGCGCGCAGCTCGCCGCCCATCTCGGCCTGCCTTATGCCTTCGCTTCGCATTTCGCGCCGCAGGCGCTGGACGACGCGGTGGAGATCTACCGGCAGACCTTCCGTCCCTCGGCGGAATGGGAAGCGCCGCACTTCATGCTCGCGATCAACGTCTTCGCCGCCGACACGGACGCCGAGGGCCGCCGGCTCCAGTCCTCCATGCAGCAGGCCTTCGCCCGTCTGCGGTCCGGACAGCCCGGCCCCTTGCCGCGGCCGGTCGACGACATCGACGCGGTCCTCGATCCCGGCGCGCGCGCCATGGTCGACGAAGCGCTGCGCGTGTCGGTGGTGGGCGGCCCCACGCGCGTGCGCGAAGGCCTTGAGCGGCTCGTCTCGCGCTATCGACCGGACGAGGTGATCCTCACCGGCCAGATCCACGATCACCACTCGCGGGTGCGCTCGTTTGCGCTGGCGGCCGAAGCCATGCAGGCGATCGGCGGCGCAACGACGACGGCGACGGCGCAAGCGGCGGAATAGCGCCTGATCAGGCGGCGCCGGGATCCTTGCCGCCGGGCTGCTTGCACAGGAGGTTGATCGGCTCTTCGAGCTGCGGATCGTTGCTGAGGTTGCCGCGGATCATTCGCAGCACCTCGCCGGCCGCCCGGACCTGGTCCTCGTTCAGCCCCTGCATCGCGAAGGCGAAGACCCTGTCGAAGAGCGGATCGAGTTCGCGCATGATGCGGAACGCCTCTTCGGTCGGCTCGATCAGCTTGGCCCGCCGGTCGTTCGGATCCATGATGCGATCGATCAGCTTGCGCGCCTCGAGCCTGTCGAGGTAGGCGGACAAGGTCATCGGCTCGACGCCCATGCGCTCGGCGAGGATCGCCTGTCGCGATCCCCGGAAGCGGATCACGTGTCCCAGGGCCCGGATCTCACCCGGTGTCAGTCCCAACCCGTTCTCGGCGACGATCTTTTCGAAATACTGCCGAAAGAGCCGCGACGTGTCGGTGAGCAGGAACCCGAACGCATTTCCCATCGTCAAGTCTGGCACAGGTTGCTGCCTTCTTCGTCAATCCAGGGCCCGACGCTTCTTCCGATCCGCCGGGAAGTCACGTATCGCTCGCCCCATGTCCTTCATTCGATGACGACCGGCAAGGGACGATTCGTTGAAAATGGTTCTTAAGATGATGGAATCTCAGATCGAAGCGTTCGATCCCCGCCTTTCCTTTCCGGAGCGGCAGGTTCTGCCGGACTTCGCGCAATGGACGCCGGAGGATTTCGCGGCCGCGTTCGAGCGCGCGATGGAGGCGCATGCCGGCGAGATCGACGCGATCGCCGGAAGCGGAACCGAGCCGACGTTCGACAACACGATCCTTGCCCTGGAGCGGGCGGGACGTCCGCTGTCGCGCGTCGCGGCCCTGTTCTTCACGCTTGCCGGCGCGCATACCAACGACGGCATTCAGCGGGTCGAGCGCGAGGTTTCGCCGAAGCTGTCGCGCCACGGCTCGCGCATCTCGCTGAACGCGGCGCTCTTCTCGCGGATCGACGCCCTGTTCGAACGAAGACACGAGGCCGGTCTCGGCGCCGAGGAACTGCGGCTTCTGGAACGCACGCATGCCGGCTTCGTGCGGTCGGGGGCAAGGCTCGAGGGGGACGACCGCCAGCGTTTCGCCGACATCAACGCGCGGCTCGCGGAGCTCGGCACCCGCTTCTCGCAGAACGTCCTCGCCGACGAGAGCGCCTATGCGCGGCCCGTGACGGACGCCGATCTCGCCGGCCTGCCGGCCTTTCTCGTCTCGGCCATGGCGGATGCGGCGCAGGAGCGCGGCCTTGCCGGCCATGTCGTGACCCTGTTGCGCTCGATCGTGGTGCCCTTTCTGACCTACTGCCCGAACCGGGCGTTGCGCGAGGAGATGTTCGGCGCCTGGACGCGGCGCGGCGAGCGCGAGGGCGGGACGGACAACCGGCCGGTTCTGGCCGAGATTCTCCAGCTACGAGCCGAGAAGGCCAGGCTGCTCGGCTTCCGCTCCTTCGCCGATTACAAGCTCGACGACACGATGGCCAAGACCCCGGACCGGGTGGAAGCTCTGCTGCGCCGGGTTTGGGACAAGGCGCGCGAGCGGGCCGACGGCGACGCGCGAAAGCTCGCCGCGCTCGCGGCGTCGGAGGGCGACAACGCCCCGCTCGGCGCGGCGGACTGGCGCTTCTATGCCGAGAAGCGTCGGCAGGCGGAGTTCTCCATCGACGAAGGCGCACTGAAATCCTTCTTCCAGCTCGATCGCATGATCGACGCCGCCTTCGACGTGGCGGGGCGGCTGTTCGGCCTGCGCTTCGAGCCGCTGCCGGAGGTCCGCGCCTGGCATCCCGACGCGCGGGTCTGGCGCGTGCGCGATCGCGACGGCACGGAGCGGGGTATCTTCATCGGCGACTACTTCGCGCGCACCTCCAAGCGCTCCGGCGCGTGGATGAGCGCGCTCCGCTCGCAAGCCAAGATCGACGGCGGCCAGACGCCCGTGATCTACAACGTGTGCAACTTCGCCAAGCCGGCCAAGGGCGAGCCCGCTCTCCTCTCGGTGGACGACGCGCGCACGCTGTTCCACGAGTTCGGCCACGCGCTGCACGGGCTCCTGTCGGACGTGACCTATCCCTCGCTCGCCGGCACGGCCGTCGCGCGCGACTTCGTGGAGCTGCCCTCGCAGCTCTACGAACACTGGCTGACGGTGCCCGCCATCCTCCAGCGCCACGCGCTGCACGCCGAAACGGGTGAGCCGCTGCCCGCCGCCGAGATGGAGAAGCTGGAGGCGGCCCGCACCTTCGACGCCGGGTTCGACACGGTCGAGTTCACCGCGTCGGCGCTCGTCGACCTCCTGTTCCACAGGGAAGCCGAGGCGCCGTCCGATCCGATGGCGCGCGAGGCGGAGATCCTCGAAGGGCTCGGCATGCCGAGGGCGATCGTCATGCGCCATCGCTCTCCGCACTTTGCCCATATCTTCTCGGGCGACGGCTATTCGTCGGGCTACTATTCCTACATGTGGTCCGAAGTCCTGGACGCCGACGCCTTCGAGGCTTTCGGGGAGGCGGGCGATCCGTTCGACGCCCAGACCGCGCAGCGGCTCCGGCAGTTCGTCTACGGCGCCGGAAACTCGGAGGATCCGGCCATCCTCTACGAACGATTCCGGGGGCGCGCGCCCGATCCGGACGCCCTGATGCGCAAGCGCGGTTTCGCGGCCTGACAAGGGCCACCTTTCGCAATCGCAAAAAATTCGTTATGGACGGCCCAATGACCGCGACGTCCTTGGGCCGTTTCTCATCGAGACGCGCCTCCAAACGCGTTTCAACCCCTTTCGGTGACCTGACACATGAAGCTCCGCAACATCGCGATCATCGCGCACGTTGACCATGGCAAGACGACGCTCGTCGACAAGCTCCTCGCCCAGTCCGGCTCGTTCCGCGAGAACCAGCGCACCGAAGAGCGCGCGATGGACTCCAACGACCTCGAAAAGGAGCGTGGCATCACGATCCTCGCCAAGGCCACCTCGGTGGAGTGGAAGGACACGCGGATCAACATCGTCGACACTCCGGGCCACGCCGACTTCGGCGGCGAGGTGGAGCGCATCCTCAACATGGTGGACGGCGCCGTCATCCTCGTCGACGCCTCCGAAGGCCCGATGCCACAGACCAAGTTCGTGCTCGGCAAGGCGCTCAAGGTCGGCCTGAAGCCGATCGTCGCGATCAACAAGATCGACCGCCCGGACGAGCGCCACGAAGAAGTGCTGAACGAGATCTTCGATCTCTTCGTCAACCTCGACGCCACCGACGAGCAGCTCGACTTCCCCGTGCTCTACGGCTCGGGCCGCGGCGGCTGGATGGCCGACGCGCCGGACGGCCCGCAGGACAAGGGTCTCGAGCCCCTGTTCGACCTCATCGTGAAGCACGTTCCCGAGCCGGACACCGCCGGCAAGGACGAGCCGTTCAAGATGATCGGCACGATCCTCGAGGCCAACCCGTTCCTCGGCCGCCTCATCACGGGCCGCATCCAGTCCGGCTCCATCAAGCCGAACCAGACGGTGAAGGTGCTGAACGGCGAAGGCCAGCAGCTGGAATCGGGCCGTATCTCCAAGATCCTCGCCTTCCGGGGCCTGGAGCGCACGCCGATCGACTACGCGGAAGCCGGTGACATCGTCGCCATCGCGGGCCTCCAGAAGGGCACCGTCGCCGACACGTTCTGCGACCCGGCCGTGACGGAGGCGCTGACCGCGCAGCCGATCGACCCGCCGACCGTGACCATGAGCTTCATCGTCAACGATTCGCCGCTCGCCGGCACCGAAGGCGACAAGGTGACGAGCCGCGTGATCCGCGACCGCCTGTTCAAGGAGGCCGAGGGCAACGTCGCGCTGAAGATCGAAGAGTCCGAGGACAAGGACTCCTTCTTCGTGTCGGGCCGCGGCGAACTGCAGCTCGCCGTTCTCATCGAGACCATGCGCCGCGAGGGCTTCGAGATCGGCGTCTCGCGGCCGCGCGTCGTGATGCAGAAGGACGAGGCCACCGGCGAGACCCTCGAGCCGATCGAAGAGGTCGTCATCGACGTCGACGAGGAGCATTCGGGCGTCGTCGTTCAGAAGATGAGCGAGCGCAAGGCCGAGATGAAGGAGCTGCGCCCGTCGGGCGGCGGTCGCCAGCGCCTCGTGTTCCATGCGCCGACGCGCGGCCTGATCGGCTACCAGTCGGAGCTTCTGACCGACACGCGCGGCACGGCGATCATGAACCGCCTGTTCCACTCCTACGCCCCCTACAAGGGCGCGCTGGCAGGCCGCACCAACGGCGTTCTCATCGCCAATGCGTCCGGCGAGGCCGTGGCCTACGCGATGTTCAACCTGGAAGACCGCGGCCCGATGATCATCGATCCGGGCGTTAAGGTCTACGAGGGTATGATCATCGGCATCCATAGCCGTGACAACGACCTCGAGGTGAACGTCCTTAAGGGCAAGCAGCTCACCAACATCCGCGCCGCCGGCAAGGACGAGGCGGTGAAGCTGACGACGCCGATCCGCATGACGCTCGACCGCGCGCTCTCCTGGATCCAGGACGACGAGCTGGTCGAGGTGACGCCGAAGAACATCCGTCTGCGCAAGCTCTACCTCGACCCGAACGAGCGCAAGCGCTTCGAGAAGAGCCGCAAGGTCGCCTGACCGGCAGACCGGCGAAACGAGACAAGGGGACGCGGCATGCCGCGTCCCCTTTTTTGTCGCTGTTCACGACTGCATCATCTCGCGCGATCGCAGGGCATCGAGGGGAACAGGCGGCTCCTCCTCCCGTTTCGAAACCAAGGAGGATGCACCATGTCGTACCTGTCGCCCCAGGCCGGCGAGATCGCCGCCAACAATTCCCAGCAACCCACGGACATGACCGGCAGCAATTGGATGTCGGTCGCCAACACGCACGGCTCCTACGCGTCCGCGCAGGCCTCGCAAGGGACCCCTTGGCTGTTCCGCCAGCCGCCGCGCATTCGCCAGACCGCCAAGGCCTGACCCTAGCCGCCAATGACGCTGAGGCCAGGCTCGTCGCACGGACGCAGCTCTGGCCAAGCGCGGAGCGCGTCCTCCCCGGCCCGTCGTCCGGCGACCCAGCGCTCCGCAACCGTGCGCGCCGAAAAGTCGAGGGCCTTGGCCGCGACCTCACGCGCTTGTTCCGAATAGACGATCCGAAGAAGCGTGACGCGTCGGTCCTGGCTATCGGCAAGCCTTGCCCGCCACCGCGCAATCGTACGACGGCTCTGGCTGGCGAAGGCCAGATCCTGCGCGCGGCTCGCGACTTCGCCAAGGGTGTGCGGTCGCGGCCGGCGAAGCGGCACAAGATCGACCGCTAGACACAGCAGCGGACGGGGCGAAAACTCGGTGAACACCGGATCGAGCGGCAGATTCGCCGACAAGCCGCCATCGACATGCCAGCGCCCGTCGATCTCGACAGGCGGAAAAAGGACGGGCAAGGCGGCACTCGCGCGCACGTGCCGGGCGTCGATCCGCCGGGAAGCGGTGTCGAAAACGACGTCCTCGCCGGTCTCGAGGTCGAGCGCGGTGGCGGTGAAGCGTGGTGCCCCCACGTTCAGGCGAGCGAAATCCACCAACCGGTCGAGCGTCGTCTCCAGCTGATGCGTTTCGAACAAGGACGGCTCGTTCGGGGCCAAAGGCGCCAGGGCGGACAGAAGCGGGCCGAACAGTCCGGGACGCCCGGCCGCGAATGTGGAGATCGCGGCGTTCGACCGGCGCCAAGTTTCGGCCATCGACCACGGGAAGGACAGCGGCCCGGCGTCCGTGATGGGTGCCGACGCCGAAGGGTCGGGGCGCCAGAAGGCGCGCAAGGTCTCGATGCGTTTTTCGGGCGGCGCGCCGGCGATCAGCGCGCCGTTGATCGCCCCGATCGAAGTGCCGACGATCCAGTCGGGCTGGAGACCGCGATGGTGGAGCACCTCGTAGACCCCGGCCTCGAAGGCCCCGAGCGCGTTGCCACCGCTGAGGACAAGAACGAGATCGAAGTCGCGTGAAGCGGCCACCGCCGTATTGTGATCCATCATGACGGGCCAACGGGACCGACCCCGTGATCGATCCGGCGATCGGTAGGCGGCGCCGGAAAACGGCGCCGCCCCTTTCGTCGTCAGCCGGCACCCCAGAGCTTGGGGATCTGCTGGCCGAGCGTCAGCACCGAGAGGAAGCCGAACAGGAGGAAGCCCCACACGAGCGCGGCGATGCGACCCGGGCCCGGCCGGATTTCCGGAACGAGGAACCGCCGGTTCAGAAGAATCAGAAGCCCGGAATAGATGAACATCATCAGCCCGCCCGTACAGGCGGAAATGACGAGAAGCACCAGCGGCTGGGTCACGCCGGCCAGAAGCACGACGACGCCGATGGAGACCAGGGTCCATACGATCCCGAAGTACAACCGGCTCTCGTTCGCCTGACGGACGTAGGACGTGCGCAGCACGTCGGCGACCAGCCGGGCCGTGTAGTCGACGATGCCGGTCGCCGCGCCGAAGAGCGAGAAGGCGCCGATGAACCAGAACAGCCCCCCGAACCAGCCGCCTACCCGTTCGCTCAGCACCTGCCCCTCCGCCTGGACGAAGGCGACGGAGTTGGCGAGCCCCTCCTGTCCGAACACGGTGGAATAGGCGAGGAGCGACGTGAAGGTGATCGTGACGAAGGTGATGAGAACGAAGGTGAGGAGCTGTTCCCAGTTGGCGAAGCGCCACCAGCGGTTCCAGCGGCTCATGTTCTCGGGTGTCGGCTCGAACACGAAGCCGGTGGAGGGCGCGGCCTCCGGCTGGCCCGTGACGGCACTCGTGATGCGCGGCACGTACTGGCCCATCGCAAAACCCTTGTCGCGGATCCAGTTGGACTGGCAGAGGTTCTGCCCGCCGCCGGCGCCCGCGAAGGCCAATGCGCCCAGAAGCAGCGCGAAGCCGAGTTCGGTCGGGATCGTTGCGCCGGTGACGATCTGCGGCACGGCGGCCCAGTCCTCGGCCGTGATGACGAAGAAGGCCGCGATCACGATCAGGACGCCGACCGCCGCCACCTTCACCATCTGGAGACGCTCCAGCAGCACGTAGACGACCGGCGCGAGCGTCAGGATCAGTCCGATGACGACGAGCATGGCGATGGCGATCCAGCGCGGCTCGCCGCCGACGATATAGGACAGCATGGTGGCGGAGCTCGTCGCCCAGCCCGGCCAGAGATTGGCGAAGCACGTCATCAGGGCGAAGACGAGACCCCAATGGCGCCAGAAGCGGCTGAACCCGGTCAGCACCGTCTCGCCGGTCGCCAGCGTGTAGCGCTCGATCTCCATGTTCAGGAAGAACTGCGTCATCACGCCGAGGAGCGCGGCCCAGACGAAGGCCATGCCGACCTGGGATGCGATGTAGGGGTAGAGGATGAACTCGCCCGACGAAAGGCCGACGCCCGCCGCGACGATGCCCGGGCCGATCAGCTTTCCGGTGTTGGCCGGTGCGGGCGGCAGCTCGCGCACCTCGGGCCGGCCCAGCACATGGGTCGGGAAGAGATCGGCGGCCGAACCGCGGATCTCTCGGGGTGGGTTGGACATCGTTCCTCCTGCGTGCGTGCCGCTGCGACCTGTGCCGCGGCCTGTCCCCTGGTCAATCGCGTGAGATAGGGCGCGGCCCGCGCAGGGCTCGTGTTCCCGCCAAAGGAGCGCCCGCGATCGGCAAACCTTGATGACTTCCGCCCGCGCGATAGAAACAGCGGGGCAACGCCCAAGGGAGGTAAGCCATGAGAGCGGTGGGATACGCGGCGTCGCCTGCCGACCGGTCGGTCGAACATCTCGTCGATCTCGACCTGCCCCGCTCCGTGCCGACGGGCCGTGACCTCCTCGTCCGGGTCGAAGCCGTGTCGATCAACCCCGTGGACACCAAGCAGCGCGGTCCCGTGGCGGATGCGGCCCGCCTTCCGCGCGTTCTCGGCTTCGATGCCGCGGGCGTGGTGGAGGCCGTCGGCGACGACGCGACCCTGTTTCGCCCCGGCGATGCGGTATTCTACGCGGGCGCGGTGGACCGGCAGGGTTCCAACCAGGAATTCCAGCTGGTCGACGAACGGCTCGTGGCACGCAAGCCCTCGAGCCTCGATTTCGCGGATGCCGCCGCCCTGCCGCTCACCGCCATCACCGCGTGGGAAACCCTGTTCGACCGGTTCCGCATCCAGCCGGACCTCAGCGAGAAGGGAACGCTCCTCGTGATCGGAGCGGCGGGCGGCGTCGGCTCGATCGCCACGCAGATCGCGCGCGAGCTGACCGGCCTGACCGTCATCGGCACCGCCTCGCGCAAGGAAAGTCGCGACTTCGCGCTCGCCCACGGATGCCACCACGTCATCGACCATTCGAAAGCCATGACCCCGCAGCTCGAGGCGATCGGTTTCGGGTTGGTGGACTACGTGTTCGGCGTGACGCAGACGCCGCGCCACATGGCCGATATCGGCCAGCTCGTCCGTCCCTTCGGGCATCTCTGCGTGATCGACAGCGCCGAGATGGACCTTGCGCCGATCCGCTTCAAATCGGTCTCGCTGCACTTCGAGTACATGTTCACGCGCCCGGTCTTCCAGACCGCCGACATGATCGAGCAGCACCGCCTGCTGGCGGAGGTCTCGCGCCTCGTCGACGCCGGGCGCATCCGCTCGACGCGCACCCGAACGCTGTCCCCGATCTCGGCCGAAACGGTGCGCGAAGGGCATCGCCTGACCGAAACCGGGCGAACGCTCGGCAAGACGGTGATCGCCGGATGGCCCATGCAAAGCGAAGGAGCCTGAGAATGGGACTGCTATCGGGCCTCCTCGGGCTGGCCAGCGACCTCGACGTCGGAGCGCTCGCCCGCGAGCTGGAGCCCGTGCTCCTGCCGGACGAAACGATCGAGGTCGCCTTCCAGATCGTACGCGACCAGATGGTCTTCACCGACCGGCGCATCGTCCTCGTCGACAAGCAGGGCATGACGGGGCGCAAGCGCGCCTATCATTCGATCCCCTACCGAGCGATCACCATGTTCTCCGTGGAGACCGCCGGCTCGTTCGACACCGACGCCGAACTTCGCATCTGGGTTTCCGGCCAGTCGCAACCCTTCCTTCAGAACCTTGCGCGCGGCACCAACCTTGCCGGCATCCAGAAGGCACTGGCATCGGGTGTTCTTGGGAGGGGCTGACGCCCGTTGTGCATTGCGATGGGGAATAGCCGGCGTGGGCATTGAGGCAGCCGCCTTCGCGGGCTACCAACCACGCCATGGCACGCCTTCGACACGACCGGTCCACATTTTCGTCACCGTCCATGGATCGTCCGGCCGCGTTTATAGTTAACGCCGCATGAAGACGATCGCCGCCGATGTTCGACTTGCAGAATCCGCCGACGCCGGCGCGCTTTCGATCGTCCACGCCACGTCCTGGACGTCGGCCTACCGGGGCCTGATTCCCCACCGGGCCCTCGCGGCGATGGTGGAGCGACGGGGACCGGACTGGTGGTCGCGGGCGATCGCCAACCGGGCCACGATCCTGGTGATGGAGTATGGTGGCGAAGTCGTCGGCTACGCCACGGTCGGGCGCAACCGCACCCGCGGCCTCAGCGTCGACGGCGAGGTCTACGAACTCTACCTCAAGCCCGAGTTCCAGGGCGTCGGCTTCGGACGACGCCTGTTCGATGCCTGCCGGACATTGCTGCGCGCCCGTGGCCTCAAGGGCGTCGCCGTCTGGTCGCTGGCTGACAACGAGAACGCGGTGCGCTTCTACGAGGCGGCCGGCGGGGCGGACGTCGCGACCGGCTCGGAGACCTTCGAAGGCGTGACGCTCCACAAGGTCGCCTACTGCTTCATGTAAGGACCGTACACGGCACGGGCTTGCGTTCACCCTTCCGTGCGGCTTCGATTGCCTCCCGCGCGGCGATTGGCTAGGAACCGCCGAGTTCAACTCGGAGATTTCCATGCGCATCGACGCCATCGCTCGCGGCAAGAACCCGCCCGAGGACATCAACGTCATCATCGAGGTGCCGGTCGGCGGTCATCCGATCAAGTACGAGATGGACAAGGAGTCCGGCGCGCTCTTCGTGGATCGCTTCCTCTACACGCCGATGACCTATCCCGGGAACTACGGCTTCGTGCCGCACACCCTGTCGGACGACGGCGACCCGATCGACGTCCTGGTCTGCTCGACGCGTCCGCTCTTCCCCGGCTGCGTCATCAACTGCCGCCCGATCGGCGTCCTCAAGATGGAGGACAACAAGGGCCTCGACGAGAAGGTGATCGCGGTCCCCTCGCCCGAACTGACGCAGCGCTACACCAAGGTCTTCGAGCACACGGACCTGCCCGAGATCACGCTCCAGCAGATCGAGCACTTCTTCGAGCACTACAAGGATCTGGAACCCGGCAAGTGGGTGAAGATCGGCGGCTGGGCCGGTTCGGCCGAGGCCAAGCAGATGATCCGCGAGGCGGTCGAGCGCTACGACAACGCCAAGGAAGCGGAAAAGAACCCGACGCCCGTGGGCCAGGAAAACGCCTGAGCGCACCCGCGCCGGCTGGAGATGAAGGGGGCCTCATGGCCCCCTTTTTCGTATCAGCGCACGTTGGCGGCCAGCTCCTTCGTCGGCCAGCAGGTGGAAGCCTGGCCGGCCTTTTCCTGGAAGGCGCCGATCGAGCGACGCGTCTTGAAGCCGGCGAGGCCGTCCGGGCGCCCGACATCGTAGCCGCGCGCCACGAGCTTTTCCTGGAGTCTGGCGACGTCGCCCCGTGTCAGGCCCGACACCTTGCGCCATTCGCCGGAAAAGGCGCCGGCTCCGCCCATGCGGTCGGCGAGATGCCCGATGAAGAGGGCGTAGAGATCGGAGTTGTTGTACTCCTTGATGACGTAGAAGTTGGGCGTCGCGACGAAGGCCGGACCGAACCGGCCGGCCGGCATCAGGAGATGGCCGGTGGCGCGCATCTCGCCCGCGGGGAACGGACGACCCGAGACGCGCGTCACGCCCGCCTTGGCGAAGTCGGCGATCGGGCGGCCCTGGTCCGGTCCCTCCAGAGTGCAGGACACCGCGGCCGGCACGCTCGCCTCGAAGCCCCAGTCGCGGCCCGGCTGCCAGCCGGACTGTCGGAGGTAGTTGGCGATCGAGGCCAGCGTGTCGGGCACCGAGTTCCAGATGTCGCGATGACCGTCGCCGTCGAAGTCCACCGCAAGCTTGCGGAACTTGGTCGGCATGAACTGCGGCTGACCGAGCGCGCCCGCCCAGGACGACTTCATCTGCCGGGCCGTCAGGTCGCCGTCCTCGACGATCTGGAGGGCGGCGATCAGCTCGGCGCGGAACATCTCCTTGCGCCGGGCGAGATAGGCCTTGGTGCCCAGCACCTCGAAGGCGTCGTAGGGGATCTTGGCCGCGCCGTAGCCGGATTCGCGGCCCCATATCGCGACCACGATCGGACCGGGAACGCCATAGCGCTCTTCGATCCGCCTGATGACATCGGCATGCTGGCGGAGCAGCGCCCGGCCCTTCGCGGCGGTCGCGGCCATCTTGGCCTCGTCGAAATAGGCGGTCGGGCTCTGGAACTCGGCCTGCCGGTTCACCTCCTCGACCTTGGACTTGTCGCCGGGAAGCTGGAGGTCGGGAAGCTTGGTGTTGGCTGTCACGCCCTTGAAGGCGGTGTCGAAGGTGGCGCGCGAGACACCCGCCGCGCGGGCTTCGGGCCAGATATCGTTCTGCAGGAAGGCACGAAAGCCGGACTGGACGTCCTGCGCGGCGGCAAGGCCCGTGCCGGTGAGAAGCGCCGCCAGCGCCCATGCGATCCGCTTCATGTCGTGAACTCCCGGCATGCCATGTCCTGCCGGAAGGCTAAGCCCACGACCTTGCGTCGATCTCGCGGCGAACTGCGATCAGATCTTCGTGCGCGAGCGCATGGCGGCCGAGAGCGTGCCCTCGTCGAGATAGTCGAGTTCGCCCCCGACTGGCACGCCGTGGGCGAGCCGTGTGACCGCGACATCGAAATCGGCAAGCTGGTCGATGATGTAGTGAGCCGTGGTCTGGCCCTCGACCGTGGCGTTCACTGCGATCACCAGCTCCCGGATCGTGCCCTCCGCCACGCGCTCCACGAGGCGGCGGATGGTGAGGTCGTCGGGCCCGACGCCCTCCAGCGGCGACAGGACGCCGCCGAGCACATGGTAGGCGGCGTTCAGCGCTTTCGCCCGTTCCAGCGCCCAGAGATCGGACACGTCCTCGACCACCACGACGGTGGTCTGGTCGCGCGCCGTGTCGCAGCAGATCGTGCAGGGGTCGCGCGTGTCGATGTTGCCGCAGTTGGAGCAGACGCGCACCTTCTCGGCCGCCTCGGCCATGGCGTCGCCCAGCGGCCGGAGAATCTGCTCGCGGCGCTTGACCAGATGCAGCGCCGCGCGCCGCGCCGAACGGGGGCCGAGCCCCGGCAGCTTCGAAAGGAGCTGGATCAGCCGCTCGATCTCGGGGCCGGCAATGGTCTTGGACATGGAAGAGGCGGCCTTGGAAGAGCGGTGCCGGGCTCGGAACGCCCGGCTGAAGGAGGCGTCGAGCCTAGAACGGCAGCTTCATGCCCGGAGGCAGCGGCAGGCCGGCGGTGAGCGCCTGGGTCTTGTCCTGGATCACGGCGTCGAGCTTTCGCTTGGCGTCGGCATGGGCGGCGACGAGGAGGTCCTCGACGATGTCCTTCTCGTCGGGCTTCAGCAGCGAGGGGTCGAGCTCGACGGCGACCAGTTCGCCCGTGCCCTTCAGCGTCACGGAGACGACGCCGCCGCCGGCCTGGCCCGACGCCGTGGTCTCGGCGATCTCGGCCTGGAGCCCCTGCATCTTCTCCTGCATGGCCCTGGCCTGCTTCATCATGCCCATGAGATCTTTCATGCACGCACGTCCCTAGCTGTTGAACTCAATCGTCGTCCGGGTCGGCGTCGGTATCGAACGCGACGCCTTCTCCCATGTCGTCATCCTCGCCGCCGAAGCCAAGGTCCGCCGGGTCGATGTCGATGCGCTCCGGCAGGCCGTCGTCCTCGCCAAGCGGCGGACCGCCGTCGTCGGCCTCCTCGATTTCCACCTCGGGTTCGCCGCGCAGACGCACCTCGCGCACCTTGGCGCCGGGCAGCGCTGCGAGAATCGCGGCGACCTCCGGATCGGCTTCCGCCTCGGCGATCAGGCGCGCGCGCCGTGCGGCGTCCGCCTCCTCCAGCGTCTCGCTTCCGCCCTTGGCGGTCACGGTGACCACCCAGCGCATGCCGGTCCAGTCGAAGAGCTTCTTGGTGAGTTCGCCCGACAGCACCACCGGCGCCCCGTCGGCGAGTTCGATCTCGATCCGGCCGGGCTCCATGCGCACGAGGCGCAGGTAGCGGCGGATCCAGGCCTTCATGCGCGAATCGCGCCGCTCGCCGGCGAGCTTCTCGAGGTCGCGCAACGATGCGGGAAGGCTCGCCGGGTCGGCCACCGGCGCGGGCGCCGCGAGCGGCGAGAGGGCCTGCGGCGTGGATGCCACCATGCGCGCCGCCAAAGTCGGACCGCTCGCGCGCATCTGCGGCGCGGCGGGCGGCGGCGCGTGCACGACGCCGGAAGAGGCGGACGGCGACGAATAGGCCGACGCTCCCCCGCTGGAACCTGGTGCCCCCTGCCCGTTCGCCGGCGAGGAGGGCGAGTGCGGGGGCGTCGCGCCGTCTCCGCGCAGGAGGCGCGCGAAATCTTCGGGCGAGGGCAACGTCGCGGCATAGGCGATGCGGATCAGCGCCATCTCGGCCGCCTGCCGCGGCGAGGAGGCAGCCCGCGTCTCCTCGATCGCCTTCAGGAGCATCTGCCAGACCTCGGACAGCGTCTTCACCGACAGGCGCTCGGCGAAGTCGCGCCCGCTCTCCACCTCGACGGGCGAGAGCGAGGCGTCGCCCGCCGTCTCCGGCACGAAGCGCAGCGAGGTGACGAGATGGGTGAAGTCGGCAAGGTCCGTCAGCACCACCAGCGGGTCGGCGCCGAAGTCGTACTGCCCGGCGAACTCGCGCAGGGCCCCCGCCCCGTCGCCCCGCATCAGAAGCTCGAACAGGTTGACGATGCGCGCCCGGTCGGCAAGGCCCAGCATGTCGCGCACCGTGCCGGCCTCGACATGGCCCGCGCCGTGCGCGATCGCCTGATCGGTGAGCGAGAGCGCGTCGCGCACCGACCCCTCGGAGGCGCGCGCCAGCAGTCGCAACGCATCGTCGTCGGCGGCGACGCTCTCGGCGTCCAGCACCCGGCGCAGATGCGCGATCATGGTGGCGGGATCGACGCGGCGCAGGTCGAAGCGCTGGCAGCGCGACAGGACCGTGATGGGCACTTTCCGGATTTCGGTGGTCGCGAACACGAACTTTACGTGCTCGGGCGGCTCCTCCAGCGTCTTCAACAGGCCGTTGAAGGCCTGCGTGGAGAGCATGTGGACCTCGTCGATGATGTAGACCTTGTAGCGTGCCGAGACCGGACGGTAGCGGACCTGCGCGATGATCTCGCGGATGTCGTCGATGCCGGTGTGCGAGGCGGCGTCCATCTCCACCACGTCGACATGCCGTCCCTCCATGATCGCCTGATCGTGGATGCCGGGCTCGATCATGTGGATCGTCGGCTGGTGGATGGTCGCGGTCTCGTAGTTCAGGGCGCGGGCGAGGATGCGGGCGGTCGTGGTCTTGCCGACGCCGCGAACGCCCGTGAGCATCCAGGCCTGCGCGATGCGGCCGGCCTCGAAGGCGTTGGTGAGCGTGCGCACCATCGGCTCCTGGCCGATCAGGTCGTCGAAGGAACGGGGACGGTACTTGCGGGCCAGGACGCGGTAGGGCGTCGCGGCGGTCGTGGGACTGCTATCCTCGGCCATCGGCTCCATTCGACTGTGAGGCGCTGCGGCCGGTTTCGCGAACCGGCAGCGCCGGCGCGACCCTACGCGGCTTTTCGCACAATGCAATCGGCAGGCGCGCGGCAATCGGCGTTCGCCGGTCTTGGCGCAGCGGACGGATGCGAAGGGGAAGCGGATGGGCCGTCGCATCTCGCGGAAGGCGCCCGCTTCGCCTATGAAGGCGAACGCCGAAAGCGCAGGACTGCGGACGAATGGGGTGGGAGGCTGGCACGATGACCCGTGCCGGATTCGTTGGGGCTGCTTCCTTCCGGACCTGACCCGGTTGGCGAGCGGCTCGTCCACCACCAACCTCCCGCCTTCCATATCGTGGAGAACGCATGGAAATGCAAGCCGACCCCCTCGCCTTCTCGCTCGACCCGCGCCTCGAAGCGGACACGCAACACCTTCTCGACCTGCCGCTCTGCCGCCTCCTCCTGATGCGGGACGCGCGCTGGCCCTGGCTGATCCTGGTGCCGCGCCGAGCGGGGATCGTGGAGCTCTTCGATCTGGCCGAGGGCGACCGCTCGAGTCTTCTGACCGAGACGACGCAGGTCGCCCGGGCGCTTTCCCGGGCGAGCGCGCCGGAGAAAATCAACGTCGGCGCCCTCGGCAACGTGGTCCGGCAGTTCCATCTGCACATCGTCGCGCGCTCAAGCGGAGACCCGAACTGGCCGAAGCCGGTCTGGGGCTTCGAGAGCGCCATCCCGTATCCGCCCGGCGCCGACGAGGCGCTGGTCCGCTCCGTCCTCGAAGGCCTCGCATGATTCCGGTCGCCCCCATCCGCCTCGGCTATTCCGTCAATTCGCTGCGCCGCGACGGCGAACTGCGCACCGAAGCCTCGCTCGCCGAAGCGCTCGGCTCACCCGAGGCGCGGGTCTACCTCGCCTCCGGCGGGCAGTGGCTCTGCCGAGGCGGCGAGATGCCGGATCCCGCCTTCACCGTCGGGGACGCGTCCGCGATCCTCGGCGACACGGCGATCGAGCTTCTCCTCGGCCACGACCGCTCCGGTGCGCCGCGACTCGTCGCCGCCGTCGAGCCGCGCGAGGCGTCGGGCGAGATCGCGCCGTGGGACCTTCGAACGCTCGGCATGCGTGAACTCCTGTCGCCCGACCTGGAAGGCCAGCTCGCACAGGGCGCCCATCTCCTCAACTGGCATGCCGCGGCCCGCTTCTGCGGCCGGTGCGGCGCGCCCACGGTCTCGGAAGCGGCCGGCTTTCGCCGTCGCTGCACGGTCTGCAACCACGTCGTCTTCCCGCGCACGGACCCGGTTTCGATCATGTTGGTGCACGATGGCGAAGGGCGCTGCGTGCTCGGACGCCAACCGCATTTCGCTGACGGCATGTGGTCTTGCCTCGCCGGCTTCGTGGAAGCGGGTGAAACGCTGGAAGACGCCGTGCGGCGCGAGACGCTGGAGGAAGCCGGCCTCACGGTCGACGAGGTGCACTACCATTCCTCGCAGCCCTGGCCCTTCCCCGGCTCGCTGATGATCGGCTGCATCGCGCGCGGCAGGCCCGGGCCGATCGCGTTCGACGCGACAGAGCTGGAGGACTGCCGCTGGTTCGACCGCGCCGAGGTGCAGGCGATGCTGGAAAACCGGCATCCCGGAGGGCTCGTCGCCCCTGCCCGCTTTGCCATCGCCCATCATCTCTTGGCTGCCTTCGCAAGCGGCAACGAAGCGGCTTCGAAAGAGGCATTGCGATAGAGTGAACGGCAAATTGGCGGAGTTATGCGCGGGCTGCACAACAGGCGTGCGAAAGCTGCTCTCCTTTTAGGCACCGTGGGAGCGTATATCGGGGTCAACGAATTCTGACCCACCCGAGGCTCCCATGTTGAACTCCATTGCCAAGCGCCTGAACTCCTACCGCTCGCACCGCCGCACCGTGATCGAACTCAACAGCATGGACGACCGCATGCTGAGCGACATCGGCGTGCTGCGCGGCGACATCGACCGCATGGTCCGCGTCGGCCGCTAAGCCGCCACGAACCGACCAACAAAAAAGCCCCGCTCTCGCGGGGCTTTTTTGTTGGGGTATCGGCGATGAGCGATCAGTCCGCGGCGTGCGGATGCGCCGGCCGGTCCGGCGAGGCGGGATAGACGCCCATGATCGATACGCGCTTGGAGAAGAAGCGCAGTTCGTCCAGCGCACGCGCGACGCGCGGCTCGTCCGGATGGCCCTCGATGTCGGCGAAGAACTGCGTCGCCACGAACTTGCCCTCGAGCTGATAGCTCTCGAGCTTGGTCATGTTGATGCCGTTGGTGGCAAAGCCGCCGAGCGCCTTGTAGAGCGCCGCCGGCAGGTTGCGCACCTCGAAGACGAAGGTCGTCACCACCGGGTCGCTCGAGGCCGGTGCCCACAGCTCGTGCCCCCGGCCCGGGCGCGAGAGGACCACGAACCGCGTCGTGTTGTGCTCGGCGTCCTCGACGTTCTCCGCCAGGATCTCCAGGCCGTAGAGCTCGGCCGCCAGGCGCGGCGCGAAGGCCGCCACCTCGCGCTCCGGCATCTGGGAGATGATGCGTGCCGCGCCCGCCGTGTCGCCCGAGACGACCGGCTTCCATCCGTTGCGGCGCAGGATGCCGCGGCACTGGCCGAGCGCGTGGATGTGGCTGTGCACCTCGCGGATGTCGGCAAGTCCGGTGCCGGGCTTGGCCATGAGCTGGAAGCGGATCGGCAGGAAGAACTCGCCGACGATCTGCAGACCCGACACGGGCAGGAGATGGTGGATATCGGCGACGCGGCCCGCGATCGTGTTCTCGATCGGGATCATCGCGAGGTCCGCCTCGCCGCGCGTGACGGCGGCCAGCGCATCCTCGAAGGTCGGGCAGGGCAGCGGCTCAAGGCCGGGATACATGGTGCGGCAGGCGGTGTCGGAATTGGCGCCGGGCTCGCCCTGGAAGGAGATGCGGTTCGACCGCGTCGCCGGCTCGTAGAAGCGGCGTGCCTCCTCCAGCTGATGCGGCATGTCGACACCGAGCGGCACGGCGTCCACGATCTCGGCGTCGATTCGCATCCCCGCCTCCAGCGCCCGGAGCTGCTCCAGCTTCTCGCGCATCTCGAGGGGAGACGGGGACAGCTCGACGAATCGCTTCAGCGCCGCGCGGCGATAGGCGTAGATGCCGACATGGTGATAGAGCGGCCCCTCGCCGGTCGGCGCGGTGGCGCGCGTGAAGTAGAGCGCGTTCAGGCGGTTCTGCGCGAGCGGCGTGCCGATGAGCTTGACGACGCTCGGATCGTCCCGGTCCGCCGCGCTCTCGATGGCGACGGCCACCGTCGCGATGTCGCAGGCCGGATCGGCGAAGGGGCGCAGCACCGCGTGGATCGTGTCCACCTCGATCGTCGGAAGGTCACCCTGCAGGTTGATGATGGTGTCCACCTCCTCGCCCGGATCGACGAGCTGCAGGGCCTCGAAGATGCGGTCCGAGCCGGACTGGTGGTGCGTTCCCGTCATCACCGCTTCGAAGCCGGCCGCCGTCACCGCCTCGCGGATCGAGGCGTCGTCGGTCGCCACCACGACGCGCCCGATGGCGGCGTCGCGCGCCCGCTCGGCCACGCGCACGATCATCGGTCGCCCGCCGATGTCGGCCAGCGGCTTCAGGGGAAGCCGGGTCGAAGCCAGCCGGGAAGGGATGAGGATCAAGGTGGACATGAACGGAAACTCTGGTGCGCCGCAGGAAATTTAGGCGAAGCTGTGACAGGAGGGCGCTTGATCGATTTCTATCGGAATGTCAGAACGCTTCCAATTGACGGGCTTGAGCCAGGTCGCCGGTACCGGCGCAACGTGCTTCGGTCCGCGGAACGTCGAAAGCGCGTGTCGTCGGCCCCTTGCGCCGGCTGCAGAGGGAGCCGCCCTTTATCATGAATTCGTTCGAGGCCAACAAGATCTTCGGCGCCCTCCTGGGCACCGTATTCGTTCTGTTCGGCGGCAGCCTTTTGGCCGAAGGCATCTTCCATGCCGAGGCGCCCGAGAAGCCCGGTTTCGCCATCGAAGTGCCCGACGCGCCGGCCGGCGGGGGCGCTGCGCCCGCCGCCAACGAGGTGACGCCGGTCGGCCAGCTGATGCAGACCGCCAATGCGGAAGCCGGCGCTGCGATCTTCAAGCGCTGCCAGGCCTGCCATTCCGGCGAGAAGGGCGGCCCCAACAAGGTCGGTCCGGACCTGTGGGACGTCGTGAACCGGCCGATCGCCTCGCACGAGGGCTTCAGCTACTCGGCCGCGATGACCGAATTCTCCGAAGGCAAGACCGTGGTCTGGGACTGGGATCACCTGAACCACTTCCTGCACGGGCCCAAGCAGTACATCAAGGGCACGGCGATGGGCTTTGCCGGCATCGCCAAGGACCAGGAGCGCGCCGACCTCCTCGCCTATCTCGGCACGCTGTCGGACAACCCGCCCGCGCCTCCGGCGCCCGACGCCGGCGCGCCGGCCGGCGGCGAGGCCGCGGCCGAGGGTGCGGCGCCGGCCGAGGGCGCAGCGC
>NZ_BBWJ01000048.1 GCF_001463745.1 Aureimonas sp. AU22
GGCGCGGCTCGGGCGCACCGCGGCGACCTGCACTGCCGGCTCGGGCGCGGCGCGCGCCGGAGCGGGCGTCCGGCCGACCGGCGCGGCCGTGGCCTCGGCTTCGTCCTCCGCCTCGTCCGCACCACCGCCGAAGATCGCCGCGAGGAGCGAGCGACCGCCGCCCGACCGCGACGACGACGCGATCTGCACGTCGTTGGCGCCCTTGCGCTTGTTGTAGGAGGCGAGCGCCGTCTCGTAGCCCGCCAGGGGCTTGCCGTCGGACGGCACGTGGATCGTGTTGCCCTTCGGGAAGATGGCGGCCAGTTCGCGGCGGCTCATGCGGGGCCAGTAGCGGCCCTTTCCGGTGTCGAAATGCACGAAGGGCGAGCCCGAGCGGGGATAGTAGCCGACGCCGCCGAGCTGCATCTTGAGGCCGATGTCGCGCACCTTCTTGAGCGGCACGTCGGGCAGGAAGAAGTCCACCGCCTTGCCCGACATGTGAAGGCTGGAGCCCGCCACGCCCGACGAGCGCGACCGCAGCATCTTGTTGGTGCCGGGGGAGCGATAGCCGCCGATGACGTGGATGTAGCCGCGCGAGCCCGATTGCCTATGCGCCTCGTAGAGAAGGTCGAGGAGCTTGGGGTCCATCGTGGTCGGCTTGTTCTCGCGCCAGTCGCGCAGCGCCCAGTTGGCCTTCTTCAGACCGTCGGGCAGGAACTTGCCGTCACGCTTGTAGACGATCTCGGACTTTTCCTTGAGATGGACGTGATAGAGCTTGAGGGTCCGCGTCTCGGCCTGCGCGGCCGTCGCGGCCAGGAGGCCCATCAGGACGACCGCCGCACGTTTGAAGGCGCGTCGCGAAACGCATTCGGTCCATCCGAACATGCGGTACTTCCCCCGGTGCGTCGTCCCGCTGATGGAAGTCCCCCATCAGTTCACGAATGGTCCCGATCAAGCGGATGAGCTTATTCGGCAACGAGTGCGGCACGAAAATGACACTTGGTCTATTTCTGCGCCAATACACAGGATTTTGGTTAACGGCGAGTGAAATTCGGGCGAGGGTCGTGGCTTGCCTATCGAATCGATCGCTCGCTTCCCCCTGTTCGCCCCCCGATGCGGCGACCGGTGGACCGTCCTATATGCGTGCGCTCGAAGCCCCGCCTTTCGCCATCCGGAGTGTCGTCCCATGAGTTCCGTCCAGCCGACCCGTTCGCACACCCGTGCTGCCGGGACCCTTCCCGAATGGAACCTTGCCGATCTCTACGCGGGCATCGACGCGCCCGAGATCGCGCGCGACCTGGATGAGGCGAGCCGTCGCGCGAGCGCCTTCCAGGGTCGATGGAAGGGCAGGCTGGCGGAAGCCGCCGGCGCCACCGGCGACGACGGGCTCGGCGCGGCGATCGCCGAGTTCGAGGTGCTGGAAGAGCTGCTCGGCCGCCTCGTCTCCTATGCCGGCCTCGTCTATTCCGGCGATACCGCGTCGCCCGCCAACGCCAAAATCTATGGCGACATGCAGGCCCGCGTCACCGACATCTCCTCGCTCCTCCTGTTCTTCGCGCTGGAACTGAACCGGATCGACGAGGCGACGGTGAATGCCGCGATGGAGCGCGACGCCGCACTTGCGCACTACCGCCCATGGGTGGTGGATCTGCGCCTGGACAAGCCCTTCCAGCTCGAGGACCGGGTGGAGGAGCTGTTCTTGGAGAAGTCCGTCACCGGCCACGGCGCCTGGAACCGCCTCTTCGACGAGACGATGACGGCGTTGCGCTTCGAGGTGGACGGGGAGGAGCTCGCGCTCGAGGAGACGCTGAACCTCCTGCAGGATCCGGACCGGAGCAAGCGACGCAAGGCTGGCGCGGCGCTGGCCGAGGTCTTCCGGCGCAACCTGCGAACCTTCGCGCTCGTCACCAACACGCTGGCGAAGGACAAGGAGATTTCCGACCGCTGGCGCGGCTTCACCGATGTCGCCGACTCGCGCCACCTCGCCAACCGCGTCGAGCGCGAGGTGGTGGACGCGCTGGCGAAAGCCGTGTCCGACGCCTACCCGGCGATCGCCCATCGCTACTACGCGCTGAAGGCCCGCTGGCTCGGGCTCGACGCACTGGAATTCACCGACCGCAACGCGCCGCTGCCCGGCGCCTCGCGCCGCGACATCGGCTGGGACGAGGCGCGCGAGACCGTGCTCTCGGCCTACCGGGGCTTTGCGCCCGACATGGCCGAGATCGCCGGTCGCTTCTTCGAGCGGAACTGGATCGATGCGGCCGTACGCCCCGGCAAGGCGCCGGGCGCGTTCGCGCATCCGACCGTGCCGAGCGTTCACCCCTATGTTCTCGTCAACTATCTCGGCAAGCCGCGGGACGTGATGACGCTGGCGCACGAGCTCGGCCACGGCGTGCACCAGGTGCTGGCAGGCGACCAGGGCGCGCTGATGGCCTCGACGCCGCTGACGCTCGCCGAGACCGCGTCGGTCTTCGGCGAGATGCTGACCTTCCGCTCGCTCCTGGAGCGCGCCGCCACGCCCGCCGAACGCCGCACGCTGATCGCCTCCAAGGTCGAGGACATGATCAACACGGTGATCCGGCAGATCGCCTTCTACGAGTTCGAGCGCGAGATCCACACCGAGCGCCGCCAGGGCGAACTGACGGCCGAGCGGATCGGCGAGATCTGGATGGCGGTGCAGGCTCGCAGCCTCGGGCCCGCGGTGCGCCTCGGGCCGGGCTACGAGACCTTCTGGACCTACATCCCGCACTTCATCCATTCGCCGTTCTACGTCTACGCCTACGCCTTCGGCGACTGCCTCGTGAACTCGCTCTACGCGGTCTACCAGAACGCGGACGAAGGGTTTCAGGACAAGTATTTCGCGATGCTCAAGGCGGGCGGCACCAAGCACCACTCGGAGCTTCTCGCGCCCTTTGGGCTCGACGCCGCCGACCCCGCCTTCTGGAGCCAGGGGCTTGGCGTGATCTCCGGTCTGATCGACGAGCTGGAGGCGATGGACCGGGCGGGCTGAAGCCTCAATCGGGCAGGCGGTCGCCCCAGTCGGCCCGCCGCGCCCGGCGAAAGCGCTCGCCGTCGCGCTTCGTCACGAGCGTCTCGACCGCCGTGCCGTCCGGCCGGCAGAGCTTGAGGCGCACCTTGCCGCTGCCCGCGCGCGGCGGAGCAAGGATCCGGGCGAACGCCTCGTCCTCGGGGCGATCGCGCGCGAGGGCGACGTAGGCGAACTTCTCGTCTTCGAACGGGACTTCGGCTTCCTTGGCGCGCAGGTGAAGGCGCGAGCGCGGCAGGCGCTGGGCGAAATGGCACCAGTCGGGCGGCACGATCGGGCAGGCCTTCTCGTGCGGACACGGGGCGACGACACGCGCGCCGGCCGCGACGAGGCGCTCGCGCACGAGGAGGATGCGGCGCCAGCCGGCCGGCGTTCCCGGCTCCACCACCAGAAGAAGCCCGCGCGTCTTCGCAAAGAGCGCGTCGGCGAGGGGTGCGATCGCGTGGGGAGCGATCTCGTCGAGCACATAGGACAGGGTGACGAGATCGGCCTCCGGCAACGCGCCGAGGTCCGCCGAGAGGTCACCGGCGCGCCATTCCGGCGGGAAGCCGAAGGCGCCCTCGCCGAGGCGCTCCCCGAGCCGGCGGATCGGGTCGGAGGCTTCCAGAAGCGTCGCGCGGCCGAGCGCCGGATAAGCGTCGGCGACGGCCCACAGCGCGGTTCCCGGTCCCGCGCCGACATCGAGAAGGCTCGCCGGTGCGAAGGCCGGAAGCGCCTCTCCAACCGCTTCGAGGCAGGCGCGCAGGGCCGCATAGGTGGCCGGCAGGCGCGCCGCGGCATAGGCCTTGGCGAAGAGGTCGTCCGACAGGTGCAGGCGCCCGTCGCGCGTTTCGGCGCGGTATCGCCCCGAAAGAACCTCGCCCGCCCGCTGCAGGTCGGCGAGCGGCGTCGAGCCGAGTTCCGCTTCGATCGCGGCGCGTAAGGCAAGCGGAAGGTCCATGGGATCGGTGTGCCGGTGGCATGGAACCAGCGTGCTTTTGCAGGCCGGCTCGGACCGCGAGCCCTTTTATTTGACAGCATTCTGCTCTAGCCCGGCCCTTCCAGACACGTCCAGACCGAAAGGGACCCCATGGCAGACGAGAACTTCCCGGTCCACGCCGAGATCACCGGCCCGATCGTGATGATCGGCTTCGGCTCCATCGGGCGCGGCACCCTGCCCCTGATCGAGCGCCATTTCCGCTACGACAAGTCGCGCTTCACCGTGATCGACCCGCGCGACACGAGCCGCCATCTCCTCGACGAGCGCAACATCCGCTTCATCCAGGAAGCCGTCACCCGGCAGAACTACCGCGAGCTGCTGACGCCGCTTCTCACGGAAGGGGGCGGCCAGGGCTTCCTCGTCAACCTGTCGGTCGACACCGGCTCGGTCGATCTCATGCGGATGTGCCGCGAGCTCGGCGTCCTCTACATCGACACGGTGATCGAACCCTGGCTCGGTTTCTACTTCGACGAGAACATGTCGAACGCCGACCGCACGAACTACGCGCTGCGCGAGACGCTGCGCAAGGAGAAGCGCAAGCATCCCGGCGGCACCACGGCCGTCTCCACCTGCGGCGCCAATCCCGGCATGGTTTCCTGGTTCGTCAAGCAGGCGCTGGTCGACATCGCGCGCGACACCAACCTCGAGTTCGATGAGCCGGCGGCGTCCGATCGCGAAGGCTGGGCGAAGCTCATGAAGAAGGTGGGCGTCAAGGGCGTCCACATCGCCGAGCGCGACACGCAGGTCGCCACCAAGCCGAAGCCCCGCAACGTGTTCTGGAACACCTGGTCGGTCGAGGGCTTCCTGTCCGAGGGCATGCAGCCGGCCGAACTCGGCTGGGGCACGCACGAGAAGTGGATGCCCAAGAACGGCAAGACCCACAAGAAGGGCTGCCAGGCCGCGATCTATCTCGAGCAGCCCGGCGCCAACACGCGCGTGCGCTCGTGGTGCCCGACGCCGGGCCCGCAATACGGGTTCCTCGTCACGCACAACGAGTCCATCTCGATCGCGGACTACTTCACCCACCGCAACAAGGAGGACGAGGTCACCTACCGGCCGACCGTCCACTACGCCTACCATCCGGCGAACGACGCGGTCCTGTCGCTGCACGAGCTGTTCGGTGCCGCCGGCAAGATCCAGCCGGAGCATCACGTTCTCGACGAGAACGAGCTGGTCGAGGGCATCGACGAGCTCGGCGTCCTCCTCTTCGGCCACGAGAAGAACGCCTACTGGTACGGCTCGCAGCTCTCGCTGGAAGAGACGCGGCGCCTTGCCCCCTACCAGAACGCGACGGGCCTTCAGGTCACCTCGGCCGTGCTCGCGGGCATGGTCTGGGCACTGGAGAACCCGGAAGCCGGCATCGTGGAAGCCGACGAGATGGACTACCGCCGCTGCCTCGAAGTGCAGCGTCCCTATCTCGGCCCGGTGAAAGGCTACTATACCGACTGGACGCCCCTCACCGATCGTCCCGGCCTCTTCCCCGAGGATCTGGACGAAAAGGACCCCTGGCAGTTCCGGAATATTCTGGTCCGATAGAGTCCACAGACCAAAATCAACAGTGGAAAAGCCGCAGGACGACCTGCGGCTTTTTCGTAGGATGCTGGCGCATCGCTTTCCCCGCCCTAACATTCCTGCCCAAGTGCTTGATGCGCTTGAGGAGTGACTGATGGGCGAGTTTCTGACCGAAGCCCAACGTAAGCATAGTATGATCCGGGAGATCATGGACGCGGCGATGGCGGGCTCCGCCGGCTCGATCGCACGTCATTTCGCGCCGGGCGCCATGTTTTCCAACCGGAACAACGCGGGGATCATCGACGCGCCCTGGTTCAACCGGATGGAAGGGGAATATCGCCTGCAGGGCGAAGAGGAGGCCAAGTCCTTCCTGAACGAGCTTCTGCGCCGGGCGACCTATATCTCCTACAAGCCGCGCGGCATCGTCGTGGAGGACGACGAAGGCGCCAGCCGCTGCGACTGGACGCGCCAGGACGAGACCAACGGTTCGCTCGTCACCGGCAGCACCATGTACTGGTTCTCCTTCACCACGGACGGGCGCATCCGTTCGATCGAGACGATCGGCACCATTCATTCGGTGATCGCCGCCAAGCGCGAGGAAGCCTTCGCGGGGTCGGCATCGCGCGTCTAGCGCTCCGGCCGCGTGTTGCGGGCGGGGCGGGGCGGTGGATCCGGTGTCGGAGCGCGGTGCAAAGTCCCCAGCAGCCGGCCGAGACGGTGCCACAGCGCCGATCCGCGCGAAGTCCCGGGCGAGATGCCGAGAGATGGGGATAGTCCCCCGCCGGGCCGATGACTCCGCAAGGCGTCTGCCGTAACTTCGTTAAACCTTTATCCATCGACCTTTCGGAGTCGCCGATGCGTTCCCTTTCTCGCGCTCTCCCGCTCCTGGCGGCGGCTCTCGCCCTGTCCGCCTGTCAGACGGCCGCTCCGCCCACGCAGGTCGCGGTCGCACCGCGCGCCACGGGGCTGGAAGGCCAGTGGTCGTCGATGGGGGGACCCGTCGCCTACACGGCGACCTTCGCCAGCGGTCGCTTCACCTCGCGCGAGGCTGCGACCGGCGCGGTTCTGGCCGAGGGCAACTACACCAAGACCGGCGCCAGCCAGGCGAGCATCATCTACACCTCGCGCTCGCGCAACCAGCAGATGTCGGTGAACTGCAACCAGATGTCGGCGGACCGCCTCGCCTGCGTCAACGCCGACGGCAGCCGCTTCGAATTCAGCCGCAAGGCGTGACGACGGCGCGGGGCGGGCGTCGGACGGAGCGCGCCGGGGGTCTCGCGACGAGATCCGCCGGAAGAAAGCGACCGCGCACGGTGTTGCGGACGAGGATCCGTCCGACCGACCCCGCGCGACCCAGCTCGGGGTCGGACGACTTGTCCGCTTGCCCATCCGCGCCTCCCTGTCCATATCCGGCAGGGAGAGGGGCGAGAGCGCCCGCTAGCCCTGCCGCCCCACCCCGAGCGATCCCGTCCCGCCCATGCTGACCAGTCCCCGCCCCGTCGACCTTTCCACCGCGATCGGCCCCCTGCCCGCTGGGCATCCGCCGGTGAAGCCGAAGAAGGTCGGCGTCCTCCTGGTCAATCTCGGCACGCCCGATGGCACCGACTACAAGCCGATGCGCCGGTATCTGCGCGAGTTCCTGTCGGACAAGCGCGTGATCGAGTGGCCGCGCGCGGCCTGGTATCCGATCCTCTACGGCATCGTGCTCAACACGCGGCCGAAGAAGTCCGGCCACGCCTACGAGCAGATCTGGAACAAGGAGCGCAACGAGAGCCCCTTGCGCACCTTCACCCGCTCGCAGGGTGAGAAGCTCGCCGAGCGCATGGCGGGGGAGCGCAACGTCGTCGTCGACTGGGGCATGCGCTACGGCCAGCCCTCGATCGCCGAGCGTGTCGAGGCACTGCGGGCGCAAGGGTGCGAGCGCATCCTCTGCTTCCCGCTCTATCCGCAATATTCGGCGTCCACCACGGCGACCGTGAACGACAAGTTCTTCGAACACCTGATGGCGCAGCGCTGGATGCCGGCGGTGCGCACGGTGCCCGCCTACCACGACGAGCCGGTCTATATCGAGGCGCTCGCGCGATCGATCGAGGCGCATCTCGCCACGCTCCCCTTCGAGCCCGAGCGGGTGATCGCCTCCTATCACGGCATTCCGCAGAGCTATTTCCGCAAGGGCGACCCCTACCACTGCCACTGCCAGAAGACCTCGCGGCTCGTGGAGGAGCGTCTCGGCTGGGAGAAGGGGCGTTTCATGACCACCTTCCAGTCGCGCTTCGGGCCGGAGGAGTGGCTGCAGCCCTACACCGACAAGACCGTCGAGGCCTTGGCGAAACAGGGGATCAAGCGCATCGCCATCCTGAATCCCGGCTTCGTCTCGGACTGCCTGGAAACGCTGGAGGAGATCGCCGGCGAGGCGGGCGAGATCTTCCGCGAGCATGGCGGCGAGCATTTCAGCCACATCCCCTGCCTCAACGATTCCGAGGACGGGATGGACGTCATCGAGCACATGGTGCGGCGCGAACTCGGCGGCTGGGTCGGCTGAGGCCGGCGCCGTCGCAGCATCGGTGAAGGGGCCGCCGCGGGAAACCCGGCGGCCTTCTCTTTGTGTCCGGCAGATCGGCGCGGACCGAGCGGATCGCCGTCAGGCGACCCCGAGACGCAGCAGGTCGTGGAGGTGGATGATGCCGACCGGCTTCTCGTTCTCCACCACCATCAGGGCGGTGATGTTGGCGCCGTTAATGATGTCGAGCGCCTTGATCGCCAGCGTATCGGGGCGGATCGTCTTGGGCGCCGGCGTCATCACCTCGTCCACCGTGCGGGCCAGGAGGTCGGGCGCGAGATGGCGGCGCAGGTCGCCATCGGTGACGATGCCGAGCAACCGCCCATCCTCGGCCACCACGGCCACGCAGCCGAAGCCCTTGCGCGAGATGGCAAGGATCGCCTCGCCCATCGGCGTGCCGCTCGCCACCAGCGGCAGCGCTTCGCCGCGATGCATGACGTCGCCGACATGGCGCAGGCTCGCGCCGAGCTGGCCGCCGGGGTGGAAGACGCGGAAGTCGTTGGGGCTGAAGCCCTTGCGCTCGAGAAGCGCCACGGCGAGCGCGTCGCCGAGCGCCAGTTGGAGCGTCGTCGAACTGGTTGGCGCGAGGCCGTGCGGGCAGGCTTCCGCCACGCGCGGCAGAACGAGCCGCTCGTCGGCAGCGGAGCCGAGCGCCGAGGTCTCGCGCGACGTGACGGCGATCAGGGGAATGCGGAAGCGGCGCGTATAGGACACGATGCCCTTCAACTCGGCCGACTCGCCGGACCAGCTCATGGCCAGCACCGCGTCGTCGCGCCCGATCATGCCGAGATCGCCGTGATTGGCCTCGACCGGATGGACGAAGAAGGCCGGCGTTCCCGTCGAGGCGAAGGTCGCGGCGATCTTGGAGCCGATATGGCCGCTCTTGCCGATGCCGGTGACGACGAGACGGCCGCGCACGGCCGCGATGATGTCGAGGCTGCGCTCGAAAGCGTCCCCGAGCTCCCCGCCCAACGCTTCGGCAAGAAGGGCGAGCCCCTCCGCCTCGGTGCGCACGGTGCGTATGGCGGATTGGGTGCCGGGACCCGACACGGCGGCGAGCGGAAGAGCTTGGGACGTCATGCGCATCCTCTACTCCCCGACGCGAACGGGCGCCAGCGTCGGCGCGAACACCTTCCGCTCGGTCAGCCCTGCACCATCGTGGCGCTTTACGACTGAACGCACGCCGCGAGCGCCGACCATCCACCCGGCGCCTCCATAAACGATCGGACATGACGCGAAGCCTTCGTCCCTTTCTCGCCTCGCTGCTCCTGACCGCCGGGCCAGTCGGTCCGGCGCTGGCGCAGAGCGTGCGGCCGGACGAGCCGCCCCGGCGTGGCGAGAGCGAGATACGCCTCTCCGACACGTCCGATCTGCGGGCGCAGACCCCGCGCGATTCCGAGCGCGAGGCGATGCAGCCGCTGGACCCCGCGCTTCGCGAACTCTCGAACGATCTCGACGCGGGCCTCGCCGACCCGACCACGCCCCCGCCACGGCCAACGCCGGAAAACGCGGGGATCGGCGCCGTCGAGGCGCTCGACCTCTTCGCCGGGCCGCCGGAGCCCCGACGCGAGAACCTTCCCCAGTCCACCCGGCAAGCCACGCCGACCGGGCCTGTCGATGCGGCGGTGCGCCCGGCCAGGGCCTCGCGCAACGGCACGGCCGTCCCGCGCGAGGACGGCGTCGCGACGGATGCCGACATGGTGGACACCGACGATCGCGAACGCTCTTCCGGGGCCGAGGCCCCCGCCGAACTCTTCCGCGCCGTCGGGCCGGTGCGTAGCCCGACGCAGGACACGCGCCTGGGCCGCCAAGGCGCGGCAGGGCTCGACGACCTGCGCCGCGCCCTGCCGCGCTCGCCGGACGATCCCTTCGCGGCGCTCGGTCTACGGGTCGGAACCTTCACCCTCACCTCCTCGCTGGAGCAGAGCTTCGGTACGTCCGACAACCTGACCAACACGCTGGACGGCGTGCGCGGCGCCTTCTCGGAGACGACGGCCTCGGTCCGTCTTCTGTCGAACTGGACGCGGCATGAAGCGGAGATCAACGCGCTCGCCAGCTATCGGCGCAACGACTCCGGTCCGTTGAGGGACGTCCCCCGGATCGATCTCGACGGGCGGCTCCGCATCGATATCGACCGCGACTGGACGGCGACGGTGCGCGGTGCGCTGCGCTTCGACCGCGACGATCCGCTGGTCAGCGGCCCGGCGACGGCGGACGCCTCGACGCGCGACATCCTAGCCTATTCGGCCGGCGCCTCGCTGTCGCGCGACGTCGGGCTTATCCACAACGAACTCGACCTGTCGGCCGTTCGCGAGGACCGCAGCGACGGGCTGTTCGACGGAACGGTGCGCCGCCTCGACGACAGCTTCACCACCTGGAGCGCGGGCGTTCGCAGCGGCTACGACGTGACGCCGGCCATCCGGCCCTTCGTGGCCGCGAGTCTCGGGCGGCGCCTGTTCGACGAGGACGCGCCGAGCCTCCTGTCGCGGGACAGCACGATCCCGGCCCTTCGGGGCGGCGTCGGGTTCGACTGGGGCGAGAAGATGTCGGGCGAGGTGGCGGTCGGCTATGCCTGGAACCTGCCCGACGAGGACGCGCTGGAACGCACGGCCAGTCCCACGATCGACGCGCGGATCAACTGGTCTCCGCGTCGGGGAACCGATGTTCTCCTCAGCGGCGAGACCTTCTTCGAGCCGGACACGACGGGCCTCTCGACCTCGACCCTGTATCAGGCCTCGCTCGGGCTCCGGCACCGGGCGACGGCGCGGATCGATCTGGAGGGCCGGCTGATCGCCGGCCTGCGCGATGGTCCCGTGGCCGGCGACGAGAATCTCTACGCTGCCGAGACTGGGCTGACCTACTGGCTCAACCGCGCCCTCGCTGTCACGGCGCGCTACCGCTACGACCGGTTCGATGGCCCCCTGCCCGGTCTCGACTACGACGCCAACACGTTCCGCCTCGGCATCCGTCTGCAGCGCTGACGAAAAAGGGCGCCGGTCGGGGCGCCCTCTTCCGCGTTGGATCTTGGCACTCCCGCCTATTCGGCGGCGGTGCGAGACGTCGAGCGGCGCTCCTCCGGCTCCACCGTGCGCATCAGCTCGTCGAGGTCGTCGAAGACCTTGTGGCGGATGTCGTTGCGCCACAGGGCGAAGGCGACGTTGGCCTGGATGAAGCCTTCCTTGGAGCCGCAGTCGAAGGTGCGCCCGGTGAAGGGGTAGGCGAAGAAGTCCTGCTGCTTGGCGAGCTTCAGCATGCCGTCGGTCAGCTGGATCTCGTTGCCCGCGCCCTTTTCCTGCGTCGACAGGATGTCGAAGATCTCGGGCTGCAGGATGTAGCGGCCGGAGATGAAGTAGTTGGACGGAGCCTCCTCGGCCTTCGGCTTCTCGACCATGCCGTCGATGCGGAAACCCGAGCCGACTTCGGCGCCCTTGCCGACGATGCCGTACTTGTGGGTCTCGGCCGGGTCGCACTGCTCCACCGAGATGACGTTGCCGCCGGTCTGGTCGTAGAGCTCGACCATCTTCTTCAGGCAGCCCTCGGTGTCCTGCATGATCATGTCGGGCAGAAGCAGGGCGAAGGGCTCGGGGCCGACGAGGTCGCGCGCGCACCAGACCGCATGGCCGAGCCCGAGCGGCGCCTGCTGGCGCGTGAAGCTGGCCGTGCCGGGGGTCGGCTGGATGTCGTCGAGAAGGCTGAGCTCGATGGTCTTGTTGCGCTCCTTGAGCGTGTTGACCAGCTCGACCTGGATGTCGAAATAGTCCTCGATCACGCCCTTGTTGCGGCCCGTGACGAAGATCAGGTGCTCGATGCCCGCCTGACGGGCCTCGTCCACCACGTACTGGATCACAGGGCGGTCGACGACCGTCAGCATCTCCTTGGGGATTGCCTTGGTGGCGGGGAGGAACCTCGTTCCCAGACCCGCGACCGGAAAGACGGCCTTCCTGACCTTGCGCATTCGTGATCCTTCCTGCCGATTACGAGAACGTGACTATAAGGCGTTCGGTGCGACTGCGTCGAGTGAATCGACGGACGCGCCGTGATTTCGCCTAAGAAGATGCTGATTAGATGACACATCACGCGTCGAAAAGCTTTTCGTGTCCGGACGTGGTAAAGGAAGCGTTCACATCCGCCCTCTAGACTCGAGGCCCTCGCTAACGTTCTGTCCTTCCAAGGAGTAGACCCATGCCTGGACCGATCCACAAGCGCTTCCTGGCCCTTGGCGCCGGCTGCCTCGCGCTCCTGGTCGCCTCGGCGTCCACGCCCGCCCTCGCCGACGCCGGTTTCCGCAACTGGATCTCGGGCTTCGAGAAGACGGCCGTGGCCAACGGCATCAGCCGCAACACCTATCGCGCCGTGTTCTCGGGCGTCAGCGAGCCCGATCCGGACGTGATCCAGAAGGCGCGCTTCCAGCCGGAGTTCCAGGACAAGATCTGGGATTATCTCGACAACCGGGTGAACGATGAATCGGTCGCCGAGGGCCGGCGCATGCTGGTCCAGTACAAGCCCTGGCTCGACCGGATCGAGCAGCGCTTCGGCGTCGATCGACACATCCTCCTCGCCATCTGGTCGATGGAATCCAACTATGGCCGCATCCTGGAGCGCCAGGACGTAATGAAGAGCGTGCCACAGGCCCTGGCGACGCTCGCCTATCTCGATCCGAAGCGCGCCAAGTTCGCCCGGACCCAGCTTCTGGCCGCACTCAAGATCGTGCAGGACGGCCACGTGACGCCCAAGGGGCTGACCGGCTCCTGGGCCGGCGCCATGGGTCACACGCAGTTCATTCCGACGAGCTATCAGGCCTATGCCGTGGACATGGACGGCAACGGCCATCCCGACATCTGGAACTCGGTTCCGGACGCGCTCGCCACCGCCGCCAATCTCCTGCGCAAGAACGGCTGGCAGACCGGCAAGACCTGGGGCTACGAGGTCGTGGCGCCGGCGGGCGCCGCGCAGATGCAGCGCGCCAACCGCAAGCTGTCGCAATGGTCGGCGAGCGGGTTCAAGCGCGTCAGCAACCGCGCCTTCCCGTCTCCCGGCGACAACGCCAACCTCCTCCTGCCGGCGGGCACCGAGGGTCCGGCCTTCCTGATGACCAAGAACTTCTTCGTCATCAAGCGCTACAACAACGCCGACAAGTACGCGCTCGCCGTCGGCCACCTCGCCGACCGCATCGCGGGCTACGGCGACTTCGCGCAAGGCTGGCCGCGCGGCTACACGCCGTTGTCGATGGAGGAGCGCTACGAGGTGCAGCAGCGCCTGACCCGGCACGGCCTCTACGACGGCAAGATCGACGGCAAGATCGGCTCGGGGTCCAAGGCGTCGATCACCGCCTACCAGCGCCGCGCGGGCGTCGCGGAGGACGGCAACGCCTCCAAGGCCCTTCTCGACCTCTTGCGGAGACATTGAAGCCCATGGCGGACACGACCAACGCGCGGACGACCCGCGCCCTCCTGTCCGCCATCCTGGCCTGCGCTCTCCTCGGGGCACAGGTCGTGCATGCACCGCCGGCCGAGGCGCAGGAGCGCCGTGGCCTTCTCGACATGCTGTTCGGCGGCGGGCGCAGCGAAACGCGCCAGCCGCCGCAGCGCGTCGAGCAGCCGCAGCCGCGCCGTCAGGTCAAGAAGGTCCGCAAGCCGCGCAAGGACGCGGCGACCGCCTCGCGCTCGCGCGGCTCCAAGGGAACCGCTCGGACGGCAGCGGCGGGAGCCGGCGCCGCTACTGCGGCGGCGGCTGCCGCGCCGGTCGAGAAGAGCGAAACCGCACGCACGGTCCTGGTGGTCGGCGACTTCATGGCGGGGTCGCTCGCCAAGGGGCTGGAGGAGGCAGTCTCGCAGAACCGTGAGATCCGCGTCGTCTCGAAGGTTGACGGCTCGTCCGGCCTCGTGCGCGACGACCATTTCGACTGGCCGGCCACGATCGGCAAGACGATCGCAGAGACCAAGCCGGCCGTCGTGGTGGTGATGCTGGGTGCCAACGACCGTCAGGCCATCCGCGACGCCGGTTCCTCGCTCGCCTTGCGCACCGCCGAATGGAGCGCCCGCTACACCGCGCGCACCGAAGCGCTGGCCGCGGCGGTGCGGGCCGGCGGGGCCTCGCTCGTCTGGGTCGGCGCGCTGCCCTTCGGCATCGACCGCGCCAGCGAGGACATGGTCTATTTCAACGACCTCTATCGCACGGCCGCCCTCAAGGCGGGGGGCGAGTACGTGGACGTCTGGGGCGGCTTCACCGACGCCAACGGCGCTTTTGCCGCCTCGGGCCCCGACATGGCCGGCCAGACGGCACGGCTGCGTAACTCCGACGGCGTGACCCTGACCGGCGCCGGGCAGGACAAGCTTGCCTATTTCGTCGAGAAGCCGGTCACGCGCGTCCTCGGCCTCAGCGTCGACGATCTCGTGGCAAGCCTCGGCGCGCAGCAACTCTCGGCCTCCGACCTGCCATCGGTGGGCGATCTCGCTTCCACCACCAGCACCCCGCCCGTCAGCTTCTCCGATCCCAGCCTTGACGGCGGCGACAGGCTGCTCGGCGGTGCCCCGGCGCGGGCGTTGCAGGCCGGCACCGACGCCAGCCCGCGCGCCCGGCTCGTGGTGGCCGGCGCGGCGCACGACCCGACCGAGGGCCGTGCCGACCAGTTCAACTGGACCGGGCGCGGCGCGGCGGTCTCGCCGACGACGCGGGACAACGCCATCGTCTTCCGCGGCTCCACGTCGCTGGAAGAGTTGCGCCGGCAAGCCAAAGACGCCGGTGCGCCGGAAACCGCCGGCGCGGCGGATGCAGCCGCGCGCAGCCTGCCCGCCCCCAACCAGCCCTGACAGCTATCCGATGAGAGCACCTGCCGTCGTCGCGGCCACGATGGCGTAGCGCGCGAGCTTGCCGGCCCCCACGAGGAGAAGGAAGGGCAGCACGCGGACGCCGAGGACCCCCGCGACCAGCGTCAGCGCATCCCCCACCACGGGCAGCCAGCTGAACAGGAGCGACGGCAGGCCGAACCGCGCGAACCAGCGCTTCGCCCGGGCGAGATGGCGCTCGGAAACCGGAAACCAGCGCGCGTCGCTCCGGTCCATGAGCCAGCGCCCGCAGGCCCAGTTGAATAGGCTGCCGAGCGTGTTGCCGGCAGCCGCCACGACGGTCAGCGCCACCGGGTCGAAGCCGCCTTGAAGGATCAGGGCGACCAGCAAGGCTTCCGACGAGCCGGGCAGCAACGTCGCCGACAGGAACGCGGAGACGAAAAGAGCCCCCTGGATCGCCAGGGGGCCCGCGTTCTCGACAAGCCCGATCAAGGCTGGCGTCAATGGCGTCGACCGGCCGCCTTCTTCTCCAGGCGCCGGCGGTGGAGGACCGGCTCGGTGTAGCCGTTCGGCTGCTCGCGGCCCTTCAGCACGAGTTCGAGAGCCGCCTGGAACGCGATGGAGCGGTCGAAGTCCGGGGCCATCGGCTCGTAGGTGGGATCGCCCGCGTTCTGCTTGTCGACGACATCGGCCATGCGCTGCATGGTCTCGCGCACCTGGGCCTCGGTGACCACGCCATGGCGCAGCCAGTTGGCGATGTGCTGGGAGGAGATGCGGCAGGTGGCGCGGTCCTCCATCAGGCCGACGTCGTGAATGTCGGGCACCTTGGAGCAGCCGACGCCCGCATCGACCCAACGCACGACATAGCCGAGAATGCCTTGCGCGTTGTTGTCGAGCTCGGCCTGCACGTCGTCCGGCGTCCAGTTCGGGCGCACGGCGACGGGGATGGTGAGAATGTCGGCGAGCTCGGTGCGCGGATGGCCTTCGAGCCCGGCCTGGACCTTTGCGACCGAGATCTCGTGGTAGTGCGTGGCGTGGAGGGTCGCGGCCGTCGGCGACGGCACCCAGGCCGTGTTGGCGCCGGCCTTGGGGTGGCCGACCTTCTGCTCGAGCATCGCCGCCATCTTGTCGGGCATCGCCCACATGCCCTTGCCGATCTGCGCGTGGCCCTTGAGCCCGCAGGCGAGCCCGGTGTCGACGTTGCGGTCCTCGTAGGCCTTGATCCAGGTGGAGGCCTTCATGTCCCCCTTGCGGATCATGGGGCCGAGTTCCATCGAGGTGTGCATCTCGTCGCCGGTGCGGTCGAGGAAGCCGGTGTTGATGAAGACGACGCGGCGACGCGCCCGGCGGATGCACTCCTTGAGGTTGACCGTGGTGCGGCGCTCCTCGTCCATGATGCCCATCTTCAAGGTGTCGGGCTCGAGGCCGAGCGCCGTCTCGACGCGGCTGAAGATCTCGTCGGTGAACTCCACCTCGTCGGGGCCGTGCATCTTGGGCTTCACGATATAGACCGAGCCGGCACGGCTGTTGCGCGGACCGTCCGTCTTCTTCAGGTCGTGCATCGCGATCAGCGAGGTGATCATCGCGTCGAGGATGCCTTCCGGCGCCTCCGATCCATCGGGCAGGAGCACCGCGAGGTTGGTCATGAGGTGGCCGACATTGCGCACGAGCATCAGCGAGCGACCCGGCAGCGTCAGCGCCCCGCCGTCCGGCGCGGTGTAGTCTCGGTCGGGGTTGAGGCGGCGGGTCATCGTCCGGCCGCCCTTCTCGAAGGTCTCGGCGAGGTCGCCCTTCATCAGGCCGAGCCAGTTGCGATAGACCGCGACCTTGTCCTCGGCATCGACGGCGGCGACCGAGTCCTCGCAGTCCTGGATGGTGGTGACGGCGCTCTCCAGCACGACGTCGGAGATGCCGGCGCGGTCGAGCTTGCCGATCGGCGTCGCGGCGTCGATCACCACCTCGGCATGGAGGCCGTTGGTGACGAGAAGCAGCGCCTCGGGGGCCTCCGGCGAACCGCGATAGCCGGCGAACTGGTCCGGCCTGGCGAGAGCGGTCTCGCGGCCCTCCAGGCGCACGACAAGCTTGCCATCCCGGGCGGAGAAGCCCGTGGCCTCGGTCCAGGATGCACCCGCCAGCGGCGCCGAGCGATCGAGAAACTCCCGCGCCCACGCGACGACCTTCGCGCCGCGCGCGGGGTTGTAGTCCCCGCTCCGCTCGGCTCCCCCGTCTTCCGAGATCGCGTCCGTTCCGTAGAGCGCGTCGTAGAGAGAGCCCCAACGGGCATTGGCCGCGTTCAGCGCGAAGCGCGCGTTGAGCACGGGCACGACGAGCTGCGGCCCGGCGATGGTGGCGATCTCGGGATCGACCTTGACCGTTTCGACCGCGAACGCTTCGCCCTCCGGCACGATGTAGCCGATCTCGCGCAGGAAGGCCTCCGCCTCCGCGCCGTCCACCGCCCGGCCCTGCCGCTCTCGGCACCAGGCGTCGATCCGCGCCTGGAAGTCGTCGCGTATATCCAGGAGTTCGCGGTTGCGCGGCGCAAGGTCCGCCAGGATCTCGGCCAGCGAACGCCAGAACCCGTCCGCGTCGACACCGGTGCCGGGCAGCGCTTCGGTCTCCACGAAGTCCTTCAGGACGGGCGCGACCTTCAGGCCGTGAATCTCAACGGTATCGGACATGGGCAGGCTCCTCCTGGTTCGATCGCCCGAGGGTTTGGGGGAAGGAGATACCCCTGTCAAACGCCTTGGGTAGGGTCACGGAGGCAAGGGTTGCCAAAGCGGCCCGGTGCCCGGACACTCCCGCGCGACTCGACGCAAGGAGCCCCCATGCGATCCGCCCTCCTCGGCCTCGCAGCCATCGTGGCCGCCGGCACCGCCCTGCCCGCCCGCGCCTTTGACCTGACGATCCTCCATATCAACGACTTCCACAGCCGCGTGGAGCCGATCTCGAAGTCGGACGGGCCCTGCTCGGAGAAGGACGCGGCGGAGAAGGCCTGCTTCGGCGGCGTCGCGCGCATCGCCAGCGCGGTTCGGACCGAGCGCGCGGCGGCCGGGCGGACGCCGACGCTTCTTCTGGATGCCGGCGACCAGAGCCAGGGTTCGCTCTTCTACACACGCTACCGCAACGACGACGCGGCCGAGTTCATGAACGCGATCGGTTTCGAGGCGATGGCGGTCGGTAACCACGAGTTCGACGACGGCGTGCCGGTGATCGAGACCTTCGCGGGCGCCGTCCGCTTCCCCATGCTGATGGCCAATGCCGACCTCGTGCGCGAACCGGCGCTCGCCCGGCTGGTGAAGCCCTCGACCGTCATCGAGAAGGACGGCGAGCGGATCGGCGTCATCGGTCTCACCCCGCAGGACAACGGCGAGCTGACGGCGGCGGGCAAGTCGATCGCCTTCACCGACCCGGTCGCGGCCGCACGCCGCGAGGCCGAACGGCTGACCGCCGAAGGGGGTGACCAAGATCATCCTCCTCAGCCATTCCGGCTACGAGATCGACAAGCGCCTCGCCGCCGAGGTGCCGAACATCGACGTGATCGTGGGCGGCCACTCGCACACGCTGCTCTCGTCCACCGATCCCAAGGCGGCGGGGCCCTATCCGACGCTGGTGAAGCGGCCGGACGGCCGGGACGTGCCGATCGTCCAGGCCTATGCCTATTCCAAGTATCTTGGAAAGCTCACCGTCACGTTCGACGACGAGGGCCATGTGACGAAGGCGGACGGAGCGCCGATCCTCCTCGACGCCTCCGTGCCGGAGGACGAGGCGGTCAAGGCGCGCGTCGCCGAACTCGCGAAACCTCTGGAGGAAATCAAGGCACAGGTCGTGGCCGAGGCCGCAGCCCCGATCGACGGCCAGCGCGACACGTGCCGCGTGGCGGAATGCGAGATGGGCAACGTCGTGGCGGATGCGATCCTCGACCGGACGAAGAACCAGGGCACGACGATCGCCATCGGCAACGGCGGCAACGTGCGCGCCTCGATCGACGCCGGGCCGATCACCATGGGCGAGGTGCTGACGGTCCTGCCGTTCCAGAACACGCTCGCGACCTTCCAGCTCAGCGGCGCCGAAATCCGACGAGCCCTGGAGAACGGGGTCTCCAAGGTCGAGGAAGGCGCCGGCCGTTTCCCGCAGGTCGCCGGCATCCAGTTCGACTGGTCGCGCAAGGGCGCGCCCGGCGTCGAGCGCGTCAGGGCGGTGCGGGTTCGCAATGCGGCCGGCGAATGGGTGCCGATCGAGCCGGAGGGCACCTACACCGTCGTCTCCAACAACTTCCTCAGGCAGGGCGGCGACGGCTACGACGTGTTCGAGCGCGATGCGAGGAACGCCTACGACTTCGGACCAAACATGGAGGATGCGGTGATCGCCTATCTTCAGAACGGCAACTCGCCCTACAAGGCTTCAACCGACGGGCGAATCCGCGAGGTCGAATGAAATGAGAAACGCAGAGGCGGTAGCTTGATGAACGGCACTTTCATGGATTTCGGCCTCGGCAGCATCCTCGTCGTCGTGGCGGTGTTCGCAGTCCTCATCGTCCTCGCGTCCACGGTCAAGATCGTGCCGCAGGGCTACAACTACACGGTCGAGAACTTCGGCCGCTACGTGCGCACGCTGACGCCCGGTCTCAACCTGATCGTGCCCTTCGTCGAGCGCATCGGGCACAAGATGAACATGATGGAGCAGGTGCTCGACGTTCCCACGCAGGAGGTCATCACCCGCGACAACGCGTCCGTGGCCGCCGACGGGGTCGCCTTCTACCAGATCCTCGACGCGTCGGCGGCCGCCTACGAGGTGTCGAACCTGCAATATGCGATCCTCAACCTCGTGATGACCAACCTGCGTTCGGTCATGGGCTCGATGGACCTCGACGACCTCCTGTCCAACCGCGACACGATCTCCGAACGCATTCTGCGCGTGGTGGACCAGGCGGCGCACGGCTGGGGCATCAAGATCACCCGCATCGAGATCAAGGACATCAACCCGCCGAAGAACCTCGTCGATTCCATGGCCCGCCAGATGATGGCCGAGCGCGAGAAGCGCGCCGAGATCCTGGAGGCGGAAGGGGCGCGCAACGCCAAGATCCTGCGCGCCGAGGGCGAGAAGCAGTCGCAGATCCTCGAGGCCGAGGGCAAGCGCGAGGCGGCCTTCCGCGAGGCCGAGGCCCGCGAGCGGCTGGCCGAGGCCGAGGCCAAGGCGACGCAGCTCGTCTCCGAAGCCATCGCGGCGGGCGATGTGCAGGCGATCAACTACTTCATCGCCCAGAAATACACCGAAGCCCTCGCCAAGCTCGCGAGCGCGCCCAACCAGCGCGTCATCCTGATGCCGTTGGAGGCCTCGTCGCTGATCGGCTCCCTCGGTGGCATCGCGGAGCTCGCCAAGGCGAGCCTTCCCGATGCCCCGTCCCGCCCGGCGCCGCAGAAGCCCGCCTCGTCGGTCCCGAAGACAGGCGTCGTGTTTCCCCGGCCGGAGGCCTGATGCCGATGGGTGAACTCGTCGGCACCTATGGCTGGTGGATCCTCGGCGTCCTCCTGCTCCTCGGCGAACTCGCCCTGCCGGGCGTCTATCTCCTGTTCTTCGGGATCGGGGCCCTCGTGGTCGGCGCCAATGCCTGGGTTCTGCCCGGCCTCTCCTGGCAGAGCCAACTCATCGGGTTCGCCGTGGTCTCGGGCGTTGCGACGCTGCTCGGCCATCGCTGGTACGGGCAGCGCGCGAAGACGTCCTCGGGCGAGCCGCTCAACGACCGCACCGCCCGGCTGATCGGCCGCCATGCGCTGGTCAGCGAGGCGATTCGGAACGGGCGTGGCCGCGTCGCGATCGAAGACGGCTGGTGGAGCGCCGAGGGACCCGACCTTCCCGTCGGCGCAAGCGTGGTGATCGAGGCGGCCAAGGGCTCGGTGCTGCAAGTACGCGCGTCGGACCCCTAGCGCTCGGCCAGAAGCACGCGGTGATCGAGGAAGAACTTGGCGAAGAAGGGCAGGCTCGCCGACCCGACCTCGCGCGCCGAGCGGCCGATCGTGCCCTCGGCGACCGCCACCGGCGGCAGCCCCTGCAGGTCGATCTCCTTCAACGCCTCGCGGGTCGCCTCCGTCAGTCGCCCCCGCACGGGAGCGGGAAAGCTGCCGTCGATCACGGCCTTCTCGAAGTCGTAGACCGAGACGGCGGCGGCGATGGCATGGGCAAGGCCCTCGGCAGCCTCCGCGATCCAGGCGTCCAGAAGGTCCCCGAGACCGGTCCAGTCGGCGTCCTTGCGCCAGAGCTCGACCGCCGAGCGCCCCGCCTCCTCCACCCGGCGCTCCAGGACGTGGATCGAGGCGGCGTGGATGAGCTGATGGCGACCACCGCCGGCCGCAGGCACCGGCATCGAGCCCAGCGCCCCCGCATTGCCGGTGCGGCCCGAGACCAGCGTCCCGTCGATCACGATGCCCCCGCCCACGAAGGCGCCGACGAAGAAATAGATGTAATCGGCGGAATCGGTGGTGCCGAAAGCCTGTTCCGCGCCGCAGGCGGCCGTGACATCGTTGGCGACATAGACGGCCTCGCCGGTCAGCGACTCGAGTTCCGCAGCGATGTCGAGATGGCGCCACTCCTCCATCTCGCCGGCCGGCGCGCCGTTCGCCTCGCCCCAGGACCAGAGCTCGAAGGGCATGCCGACGCCGAGCCCGGCGATGCGCCGGCGAAGGGCCGGGGCAAGGCTTGCGCGCAGGTCCGCGACACCCGCCTCGACGAAGGCCTGGATCTCGGCGCGGCGCGGAAAGCGATACAGGATGTCCCGGGAGTCGCGCACCTGACCGACGAAGTCCATCAGCACGATCTCGCTCGTGCGGCGCCCGAGCTTGAGCCCGAAGGAAAAGGCCCCGTCCGGATTGAGGCGCATCGGCACGGATGGTTGTCCGACGCGGCCGCGCCGCGGCTCCCCCGCCAGCACGAGCCCTTCCGCCTCCAGCGAGCGCATGATCACGGACGCCGTCTGCGGCGACAGGCCGGACAGGCGCGCGATCTGCGACTTGGCGAGTTCCCCGTGACGGCGGATCAGCGAGAGGACCGCGCGTTCGTTGTGCGCCCGAAGTCCCGCCTGATTCGATCCGCGCAGGCGCTCGTCGGTCGCCTCGCGAACGGAGCCCGCCGGCGCCTCGCCGCCGGGCAGTATCGCCTCCTCCATGCCTGTCATCCTCTGGCCGTCCGGCGGGACGGCGATAGGTAACCCTTCACCACCCCCCAAAACCTGTCAATAAATAAATCTCGATGAGTTATCGATTGACAGATATTTCGCGAGGTTGTTGGATGCCTTGCGTTCGGTGTGGCCGAGGAGAGCCGCCCGACGGGACGCCATGACGGGCGTCGCATCCAGTTTCGGGAGATGGTCCTTGCAGCTTCGTCGATACCTCGCATCCGCCGCGCTCGGCGCACTCGGTCTCGCCGCCATGACGGCCGGTGCCTCCGCTCAGTCGCCCATGACCGTCTGCCTCATCACCAAGACGGACACCAATCCGTTCTTCGTCAAGATGAAGGAGGGCGCCGAGGCCAAGGCCAAGGAACTCGGCATCAACCTCCAGTCCTATGCGGGCCGGGTCGACGGCGACCATGACAGCCAGGTCCAGGCGATCGAGAGCTGCATCGCGGCCGGCGCCAAGGGCATCCTCATCGCGGCCTCCGACACCAAGGCGATCGTTTCCTCGGCGAAGAAGGCGCGCGACGCGGGCCTCATCGTGATCGCGCTCGACACGCCGCTGGAGCCGCTGGACGCCGCCGACGCGACCTTTGCCACCGACAACTTCGAGGCGGGCGTGCTGATCGGCCAGTGGGCCAAGGCCAAGATGGGTGCGGAGGCGGAGAGCGCGAAGATCGCCTTCCTCGACCTGACCCCGATGCAGCCTTCCGTCGCCGTGCTGCGCGACCAGGGCTTCATGCAAGGCTTCGGCATCGACGTGAAGAACAAGGACGTGGTGGGCGACGAGGACGACGCGCGCATCGTCGGACACGACATGACCAACGGCAACGAAGAGGGCGGCCGCCAGGCCATGGAGAACCTTCTCCAGAAGGATCCGACGATCAACCTCGTCTACACCATCAACGAGCCGGCCGCGGCCGGCGCCTACGAGGCCCTCAAGGCCCTCGGCCTCGCCGGCAAGGTCACGATCGTCTCCGTCGACGGCGGCTGCCCGGGAGTCGCGAACGTCAAGGACGGCGTGATCGGCGCGACCTCCATGCAGTATCCCTTGAAGATGGCGGCCATGGGCGTCGAGGCGGTCAAGGCCTTCGCCGAAAGCGGCGCCAAGCCGCAGGCGTCCGAGGGCCTCGAGATCACCAACACGGGCGTCGACCTCGTCACCGACCAGCCGGTCGACGGCGTGAAGTCGATGGACACCGCGGCCGCCGCCAAGGCCTGCTGGGGCTGACAGCATCGGGAAAACGGGAAGCCTTCGGGCTTCCCGTTTTCGTTTCACGCCGTCCCAGACCACCCCACAACGATCGGGCCGCTCGCCATAGGGCGCCCGGCGTGTCCATCAGGCGCACCGCCGGCGCCAGAACCGGCCGAGAAGCCCCCGGGAGGCCTCGTTCCATGAGCGAAACCACGTCTAGCAAGGGCAGCGACTTCGAATCCGGCCTCGCCAAGAGCGATACGCGCGTCGCCGACTTCTCCGGCCATGGCCGGACGCCGCTTCAGCATCTCCAGCATTTCCTGCACGGCAACCCGACCATGGTGCCGATCATCGTCCTGCTCTTCGGCATCATGGTGTTCGGCCTCCTGATCGGCCAGCGGTTCTTCAACGCCTTCACGATGACGCTGATCCTGCAGCAGGTGGCGATCGTCGGCATCGTCGGCGTGGCGCAGACGCTGATCATCCTGACCGCGGGCATCGACCTTTCGGTCGGCGCGATCATGGTCCTGTCCTCCGTGATCATGGGCAATCTCGCCGTGATGAACGGCGTGCCCGCCCCGATCGCGATCCTCGTCGGCTTCGCGGTGGGAACGCTGTGCGGGGCGATCAACGGCGTCCTCGTCGCCAAGGTTCGCCTGCCGCCCTTCATCGTGACGCTCGGCATGTGGTTCGTCTACGAGGCGGTCAACTTCATCTACACCCAGAACGCCACGATCCGGGCGCAGGACGTGACGGCCGAAGCGCCCCTCCTTCAGTTCCTCGGCAACACGTTCCAGCTCGGCGGCGCCGTCTTCACCTACGCCGTCGTCAGCGTGCTCATCCTGGTCGCGCTCTTCTACTACGTCCTGAACTACACCGCCTGGGGCCGGCACGTTTACGCCATCGGCGACGACGAGGACGCCGCGCGCCTGTCGGGCATCCGCTCCAACAAGGTGCTGATCTCGGTCTATGCGGTGTCGGGCCTCATCTGCGCCTTCGCCGGCTGGGCGCTCATCGGGCGCATCGGCTCGGTTTCTCCGACCTCAGGCTACGAGGCCAACATCCAGGCCATCACCGCGGTGGTGATCGGCGGCACCTCGCTCTTCGGCGGCCGCGGCTCGGTGCTCGGCACGCTGGTCGGCGCCCTCATCGTCGGCGTCTTCGCCATGGGCCTGCGCATCTACGGCACCGACCCTCAGTGGACGCGCCTCACCGTCGGCGCCCTCATCATCCTGGCCGTCGCGGCCGACCAGTGGATCAGAAAGGTCTCGGCGTAATGGTTCAGCTCGGCACCCAACCCGTCCTTCAGGCGCGCGGCCTCAACAAGCGGTACGGCCGCGTGGTGGCGATCGACAACGCCGACTTCGACCTCTATCCCGGCGAGATCCTCGCCGTGATCGGCGACAACGGCGCCGGCAAGTCGACGCTGATCAAGGCTTTGTCCGGCGCCGTGGCGCCGGATGCGGGCGAGGTGCGGCTCGACGGCAAGCCCGTCACCTTCGCCAATCCGCAGGCGGCGCGCGACAGCGGCATCGAGACGGTCTACCAGCAGCTCGCCCTGTCGCCGGCCCTCTCGATCGCCGACAACATGTTCCTCGGTCGCGAGCTTCGCCGCCCGGGACCGCTCGGGTCGTACCTGCGCATGCTCGACAAGCCGCGCATGCGCAAGATCGCCCGCGAAAAGCTCTCCGAGCTCGGCCTGATGACCATCCAGAACATCGACCAGGCGGTGGAAACGCTCTCCGGCGGCCAGCGCCAGGGCGTGGCGGTGGCGCGGGCCGCCGCCTTCGGCTCCAAGGTCCTGATCCTCGACGAGCCGACAGCGGCGCTCGGCGTGAAGGAATCGCGCAAGGTTCTCGACCTCATCCTCGAGGTGCGTGCGCGCGGCCTGCCGATCGTGCTCATCTCGCACAACATGCCGCATGTCTTCGAGATCGCCGACCGCATCCACATCCATCGCCTGTCGAAGCGTCTCTGCGTGGTGGACCCGAAGTCGATCACCATGTCCGATGCCGTGGCGCTGATGACCGGCGCCAAGGCGCCCGAGCCGGAAATCCTGGCGGCCTGACGACGGGATCTTCCCCAACTGCCTGCGAAGCCGGCTCCTCACCGAGCCGGCTTCGTTCGTTTCGGGGTTCGGGCGGTTGACTTCGGGTTCGCGGAACCGAGCTTCCCGGCGAAGGACCGATGGGAGCCCCAGCGATGACCGAGCGCTTCGACCTCTACTATTGGCCCGGCCTTCAGGGCCGCGGCGAGTTTCCGCGCCTCGTCCTGGAAGCGGCGGAAGCCCCCTATCGCGACATGGGCCGCCTGGACGAAGCGGAAGGCGGCGGCGTTTCGGCGATGATGGCGATCCTGGAGACGGGCATCGGCGGACGCATCCCCTTCGCGCCGCCCTTCCTCGTCGAGGACGATCGGCTCGTGGCACAGGCCGCCGAGGTCTCGGCCCATCTCGGCGAACGGCTGGGCCTTGCACCGCAGGCGGAAGCCGACCGCCTCTTCGCCCGCACAATCGCGCTCACCACCGCGGACCTCGTGGCGGAAGCGCATGACACGCACCATCCGGTCGGCACCGGTCTCTACTACGACGATCAGAAGCCGGAAGCGCGGCGGCGCTCGGAGGAGTTCCGGCGCGAGCGGATGCCGAAGTTTCTCGGCTGGTACGAGCGTCTTCTGTCGGCAAACCCGAGCGGCTTTCTCGTCGGCGATCGCCTGACCTATGTCGATCTCGGCCTGTTCCAAATCGTCGAAGGCCTGCGCTACGCCTTTCCCCGGCGCATGGCGGCGATCGAGGCGAACTATCCGCGCGTCCTCGCCCTGCACGACCGCGTGGCAGCCCATCCACCGGTCGCCCGGTATCTCGCGAGCCCGCGCCGCCTCGCCTTCAACGAAGACGGGATCTTTCGGCATTATCCCGAGCTCGACGGCGCGTGAGCGGCCGAACGAACCGCTCCAAGTCATGAAAAAAGGGCGGCGGCATCGCTGCCGCCGCCCTGTCCGATCGAAAGGCCGATGCCGCCGCGGCGGCAGGTTCGTATCAGTTGGCGAGCTTCGAGGCGAAGAGCGCGAGGCCCTGCTGGTAGACGGTCGCGCGGTTCCAGTCGACGAGGCGCGCGAAGTTCGGCTCGCCCGGGCCGTAGCCGGCGCCGGCCACCCAGCCGTGCTGCTTCAGGAAGTTGGCGGTCGAGGCCAGGACGTCGGCCTTCGAGCGGATCAGGTCGCGTCGGCCGTCGCCGTCGAAGTCCACGGCATAGCGCAGGTAGTTCTTGGCGAGGAACTGCGTCTGGCCGATCTCGCCGGCCCAGGCGCCCTTCATGTCGGCGGCGCGCTTGTCGCCCCGGTCCACGATCTCCAGCGCTGCCATCAGCTCCTCGGTGAAGAAGTCCGAGCGGCGGCAGTCGTAGGAAAGAGTCGCGAGCGAACGGAAGATGTTCATGTTGCCGGAATTGGAACCGAAGCCCGTTTCCATGCCCCAGATCGCCACCAGGATCTCCTTCTGGACACCGTAGCGCTGCTCGATGCGGTTCAGGAGGTCGCGGTTCTGCGCGATGATGCCCTTGCCCTTCTTGACGAAGGACGCCGGGGCCCGACGCTCCATGAAGGCGTCGAGCGACAGCTTGAAGCTCTTCTGGTTGCGATCGAGGCTGATGACCTTGGGGTCGTAGCTGACGTTGCCGAGCGCCGTCTGGAGCGTGTTCTGCGAAATGCCGCTGGCCGCTGCCCGGGATTTGAAGCTTTCCAGCCACGGTCCGAAGCCCGCCGAGGAATTGCCGCAGCTCTGGGCGAGCGCCGGCGCGGCGAAGGTGAGAGCGGCAGCGGCGAGCGCCGCCCGAAGAAGCGGGAGTCTGCTCATGCGATGGTCCCCTTGGGTTCTGGTCCGCCGCCCCCTCGAAGGGCAGGTCCGGCTGTTGGTCGTGCGTGGTCGCGCGGAGCCCGGAAAGGCACCACCGTCGATTGATTCTTTGGCCTTAAACAACAACAAAGCGTTTGCGAAGAGGCGTTCCCAGCCGGTTTCGCATCCGGCGCAAGTCGATTGCGCTCACGCTTTCGCGAGGCGGCCCGGACGAACCGGGGTGGTCAGCTGGGGAGCACCGACTTATCCTTCCGCGTAAGCCCCCCGCTTCTGCCAGAAAGTCTGCCGATGTTCATCGCCATGAACCGCTTCAAGGTCCTTCCCGACGCCGCACAGGAGTTCGAAACGCTCTGGGCGAACCGCGAGACGCATCTGCACACCGTCCCCGGCTTCCAGGAGTTCCATATGCTGAAGGGGCCCGAGCGCGAGGATCACCGGCTCTACGCGTCGCACACGATCTGGGCGAGCCGGGACGCCTTCGAGGGCTGGACGCGCTCGGAAGCGTTCCGCGCGGCCCATCGCGGCGCGGGCGGCACGCGCCCGCTCTATCTCGGCCATCCGGAGTTCGAAGGGTTCGAGGTGATCCAGACCGTGGACGCTCGGGGGCAGCGCAGCTAGTTAGCGCCGCCCTATTCGGCCGCGATCGGCTTCACCCAGAGCGAGGAACACACGATCCGGCTGGTGTCGCAGCGGTCCTTGTGGCGCTCTGCGATGTGGACGACCTCCTCCATCAACCCGTCGGACAGGCGGGTCGGCTGGAGGCCGAGCCCGATCAGCGAATCGTTGGCGACCACGAGATCGTTCTCGGCCATTTCCTTGCGCGGATTGTCGAGATGCTCGACCGGCACGCCGGTCATGCGCGACACCATCTGCGCGAGGTCGCGTACCCGGTGGGTCTCGGTCATCTGGTTCATGATCCGGACGCGCTCGCCGCGCTCCGGCGGTGCCTGGATGGCGAGCGCGATGCAGCGAACCGTGTCGCGGATGTGGATGAAGGCGCGCGTCTGGCCGCCCGTGCCGTGGACGGTGAGCGGGTGGCCGATGGCGGCCTGCGCCAGGAAGCGGTTGAGCACGGTGCCGTAGTCGCCATCGTAGTCGAAGCGATTGACCAGGCGCTCGTCGAGATCGGTCTCCGGGGTCGAGGTCCCCCAGACGATGCCCTGGTGAAGATCGGTGATCTTCAAACCGTCATTCTTGGCGTAGTACAGGAAGAGAAGCTGATCGAGGGTCTTCGTCATATGGTAGATCGAGCCGGGATCCACCGGGTACAGGATCTCGACATGGGCCTCGGCGCCCGCCGAGCGGAGCGTCGCGTCGATGTATCCTTCGGGGATCGTCATGCCCTTGGTCTTGCCGTAGCCATAGACGCCCATCGTGCCGAGATGGACGAGATGGGCCTCCGGACAGGCCTCCACCATGGCGCAGAGCACGGCGGACGTCGCGTTGACGTTGTTGTCCACCGTGTAGCGCTTGTGCCAGGGCGACTTCATCGAATACGGCGCGGCGCGCTGCTCGGCGAAATGGACGATGGCGTCCGGCGCGACCTCGCGGAACAGCGCCTCCAGCCGGTCGTAGTCCTTGGCGACGTCGAGCTCGACGAAGTCGATCGGGGTGTTGCGCGTCTCGCGCCAGGCCTGCAGCCGCTCGTCGATGGAGCGGATGGGCGTCAGGCTGGAAACGCCGAGCTCCTCGTCGGTCCGACGCCGAACCAGGTTGTCGACGATGGTCACATGGTGCCCTTCGGCCGACAGGTGGAGGGACGTCGCCCATCCGCAGAACCCGTCGCCACCCAGAACAATCACCTTCATGCGGACATCACTTTCGTCTCGTGGCGCGCCCCGGCGCGCCCAGTCAAGGCAAGCTCTATCATCGTGAAAAGCTTTCGGAAACGGCGCTTCCGTTTCCCGGGGTTGGGGGAAGTCGAAACATGCGCATCCTGATCGCGTCCGACGCAGCCGCACCACAGATCAACGGTGTCGTCCGGGTCCTGGAGACCACGGCGGACTGGCTTCGCCGCTTCGGCCACGAGGTGGAGCTTCTGGGGCCGGCCGCGTGCCCGCACACGATTGCAGCGCCCGGCTACCCGGAAGTCCGGCTGGCCGTGGCGCCCGGCCGCACGATCGCCCGGCACATCGAGGCCTTCCGCCCCGATTCGATCCACATCCCGGTGGAGGGCCCGATCGGCCTGTCGATGCGTCGCTTCTGCCGCACGCGGGGCATCCCCTTCACCACCTCGTTCCACACCCGTTTCGGCGACTATTTCGACCGCAAGCTCGGCTTCGGCTCGGCCGCCGCCTATGCCGCGCAGCGCTGGTTCCACAACGGGGGCGCGGGGATGATGGTGCAGACGCAGACGCTGGAGAAGGAACTCGGCGAACGGGGCTTTCGCAACATCTCCCGCTGGGGCCGGGCCGTGGACACCGATCTCTTCCATCCCTGCCGGGACGAGCCCGGCTTCGACGCCGATTTCCTGAACCTGCCCCGCCCGATCTTCATGTATCTCGGCCGCGTCTCCGACGAGAAGAACCTGCCGGCCTTCCTGGGGCTCGACCTGCCGGGGTCCAAGGTCGTGGTGGGCGACGGGCCGACGCGGACCAAACTGACGGCCGCTTATCCCGCGGTGCATTTCCTCGGCTATCGCCACGGCGCGGATCTCGCCCGCCACCTGTCGGCCGCCGACGTCTTCGTGTTCCCCTCGCGGTTCGAGACCTTCGGGCTGGTGGTTCTGGAGGCTCTGGCCTGCGGCACGCCGGTGGCCGCGCTCCCGGTTCCCGGACCGCGCGACATCGTCGGCGGCACGCCGCATGCCGTCCTATCGGAAGACCTGCGTCAGGCGGCGCTGGACGCGCTCTCGATCGACCGGGCGGGATGCCGGCGCTTTGCAGAAGGGTTTTCCTGGGAAACCTGTTCGCGCGAGTTCGAAGCCAATCTCGTCGCCATCCCGCAGAACGTCTGGGAACGGGCCGGGCACATCGCGCAGGCGGCCTGAAGGCGGCGGGCGGATCCGGCGGACCCTTGCCGGATCGGTCCCCACGGGACCCCGCCCCTGGCAGCGTCCCGGCAGGCCGTCCGAGGCCCGCCGGGTCGTCGATCTGACGTCAGGCGACCTTCTTGGCGGCAGCCGTCTTGCGGACGCGCTTGGCCGGCTTCGGCGCGGCTTCCGCCAGCGCGGCGGCGGCGGCCGCATCTTCGGCCTCGCGCGCCAGGCGCAGCGCGCGCAGACGCGTCGTCTTGTCGTTGGTCGCCTTGGTCTCGGCACTGATCAAGCGCATCGCCGACCCCTTCTCGGCGCGGTTGGCAATGTCGCCGCGCTCGCTCGAACGCAGCGTCTCGCTCCTGATTGGCATATCCATGAGGCACGTCCTTCCCGGCCGGGACCTTGATCACGCACCCGAGGAAGCCCTCGCGTGCGGGAAAACCCGGCATGGCGACCGAGGCGGCCACCCAATGGGACAACTAGGGCGTGGAGCGCCTTTTGCGAGAGCCGAGGCGGCCTACAGGGTGACGTAGGTGCCCAGCTCGACGACGCGGTTGGCGGGGATCTTGTAGTAGTCGATCATGTCGTAGGAATGCCGAGCCATCTTGATGAAGAGCTGGCTCTGCCAGCGCGGCATCTCCGAACGCGCCGCCGAGCGGATGCGCCGGCGCCCGACGAAGAAGGTCGTCGACATGACGTCGAACTTCACTCCCTTCTCGCGCAGCTGGATAAGCGCCTGGACGAGGTTGGGCTCTTCCAGGAACCCGTAATGCAGCTCGATCAAGGCGAAGCCGGGCGCCAGCTCGCGGTACCGGATCCGCTCGGCGAGCGGCACATAGGGCGTGTTGGCCGTGCGGATCGTGACGATGACGTTGCGTTCGTGCAGGACGCGGTTGTGCTTCAGGTTGTGCAGCAGCGCCGACGGCACGGTCTCGGGCGTCGACGTCAGATACATCGCCGTGCCCGCGACGCGCGAGACGGACGAGGTTTCCATCGCCTTGATGAAGGTCTCGAGCGACAGGTTCTGCTGGGCGGCCTTCGTGTTGAGAAGGCGCACGCCCCGCACCCACACCGCCATCAGCACGACGATGCAGCCGCCGATGACGAGCGGCAGGTAGCCGCCGTCGGCGAGCTTCAGGAGGTTGGCGGCGAGATAGGCGAGGTCGATGGCGAGGAACGGCGTGACCACGGCGACGGCGAGCCCCAGCCCCCATTTCCAGCCATAGGCGAAGACGACGACCGCAAGGAGGCTGGTGACCACCATCGTGCCGGTGACGGCGATGCCGTAGGCGGCGGCCAGCGACGAGGAGTCCTGGAAGAACAGGACGAGGAGCACGACACCGATCAGCATGAGCCAGTTGACGGTCGGCAGGTAGATCTGCCCCTGCTCGGTCTCGGACGTGTATTCGATCTGCAGGCGCGGCAGGAGGCCGAGCTGGATCGCCTGCTGGGTCAGCGAGAAGGCGCCCGTGATCACCGCCTGCCCCGCGATGATGGTGGCCATGGTCGCCAGGATCACCAGCGGAACGCGCGCCCATTCCGGAGCCGACAGGAAGAAGAGGTTCGGAAGCACGGTCGGATCGTGCAGCGCGTAGGCGCCCTGGCCGAGATAGTTGAGAAGCAGCGCCGGACCGACGAAGCCGAGCCAGGCGAACTGGATCGGCCGCTTGCCGAAATGCCCCATGTCCGCATAGAGCGCCTCGGCGCCGGTGACGGCCAGGAACACCGAGCCGAGCACCGTGAAGCCGATGATCCCGTGGCTCGTCATGAACCAGAACCCGTTGATCGGGTTGAGCGCGTGCAGGATCTGCGGCGCGTCGCCGATGTGCGAGACACCGATCGCGGCCAGCGCGATGAACCAGACCGACATGATCGGCCCGAAGAAGCGCGCGACCTGCGAGGTGCCGAAGGACTGGACGGCATAGAGCCCGACGATGACGGCGAGCGCGATCGGCACGATGTAGGGGTCGAGGCCGGGAGCGGCGACCTTGAGCCCTTCGACCGCCGACAGCACGGAGACCGCGGGCGTCAGGATGGCATCGCCGTAGAACAGCGCGGCGCCGACGATGCCGAGACCGAGGATCACCTTGTTGGGCTTGGCGAGCGCCTTCTGGGCCAGCGCCATCAGCGACAGCGCCCCGCCCTCGCCCTGGTTGTCGGCGCGCAGCACCAGCATCACGTACTTCACCGTGACGACGAAGATGAGCGACCAGACCAGCAGCGACACGATGCCGATGATCTCGCTCGCCGAGGGAACGCCGCCGACATGCAGCAGCGATTCCTTCATCGCATAGAGCGGGCTCGTCCCGATATCGCCATAGACGACACCGATGCTGCCCAGCACGAGAGGGCCGAGGCTCTTGGCGTGCGGGTTCTCGCGCGTCTGAATCTGCGTCTCGGCCGCAGGAGCCGCCTGACCACTGGTCATTCCTCGAACGAGGCCTCCGGGATGGAACGGAACGGGTGGGTCAAGAGGCCGACGCCTTCGCCTCTGCGCTGGCCGTGCGCCCGGGTGTCGGACGGCACGTCATGATATGATGGCACCGGACGCGCTGGTGAGCGCGGCGGGCCTGCGGCAGCGGCAATAGCACGGAAACGCGGCGCTGCAAAAGGCAGCGCGCGGCAACCGGGAGCTGCCCTCGGATGTCTCGAAAAAACCTGTCGCGCCTAGCCATTGCCATGCCTTCCCGGCCGGGTCGGGAGGCTTATGTATCAACACCGAGAGGTCGATCTTCGGCCGGCCGACGAGCGTTGATCGCCTGGCCCCGCAGGAACAGGACCGCCAAGCGTGCGAGGAGACCGCAATGACGTCGGATCGGGATCAGGAAATCCGGAACCTGGCCTACTTCCTGTGGGAGAAGGCCGGACGACCGTCGGGCCGGGAGCACGACTTCTGGGCCGAGGCCGCGCGCAAGGTCGAAGGCGAGCCCGACCAGCGCAAGGATGAACCCACCCACGAGAACCGCTTCGTCGCGCGCTGAGCGCCCCATCCAGATCGGAGACATCGATGCGCCAGGACATCAGGGAACACATGGACGTCATCGGTGCCGACGGCACCCATGTCGGCACGGTGGATCGCGTGGAGGAGCACCGGATCAAGCTGACCCGCCGCGACAGCGGCGAAGGGACGCACAAGGGCCACCATCACTACGTGCCGATCGGCCTCGTCGCCGAAGTCGAGGGCGAGCGCGTACGTCTGTCGGCCAATGCCGATGTCGCCGTCTCCATGGAAGAGGAAGACGACGGCTCTCCGGCCTGATGCCTTTCGCCGCGGGCGGCGGCAGGACCCTGCCCGGCACGACGGGGCCGCGTATCGCGCGGCGTCGTTGACTTCGCGATCGCGCTGCGCGATCCTTTCCCTATTCCGAGGGGTGCACCATACGGGTGCTGAGATGGCCGGGCGGCTGAACCCTTGAACCTGATCCGGGTCATACCGGCGTAGGAACGGGAATGGGCGTCGTCCGCCTTCGTTGTCTCCGCTCGACATCCGGATCTCTTGTGGCCGATACCGGCCGGGGAGATCGCATGCGCCCAACCCGTTCACCTCCGCCGTCTCCGGCGCTGCCCCCTCTCCGCCGCCTGTCGATCTGAAGCCGGGTGCGCGCGTTTCGCGCGGTCGCGTTCGGCCTTCTGGCGGGGCTTCTCGCCTGGGCCGCGATCGTCCTCCTCATCAACCCTCCGCGCTACATGCTGCCGCCGCCGATCGACGTCGCGCGCGCGTTCGCGGCGCAGGCCGGCCGCCTCGCCGGTGGCACCATCGTCACCGTCTCCGAGATCGCGCTGGGGCTCGTTCTCGGCGTGATGGCTGGTGCGGCGACGGCGCTTGCCACCGTCGCCTTTCCACGGGTCGGCGCCGTTCTCTGGCCCCAGGTCCTGATCCTCCAGGCCATGCCCGTCTTCGCCCTCGCGCCGCTTCTGGTCCTCTGGTTCGGCTTCGGCCTCGCCTCCAAGGTGGTGATGGCGGCGCTGATCATCTTCTTTCCCGTGGCATCGGCCTTTGCCGACGGCCTGCGGCGCACCGACCCGGACCTCCTCGACGCCACCGCTATGACCGAGGCCAGCCATTTCCAGGCGCTTTGGCATGTTCGGATCCCCCTTGCCATGCCTGCCCTCGTCAGCGGCCTGCGGGTGGCGGCCCCCCTCGCGCCGCTCGGCGCGGTGATCGGCGAGTGGGTCGGCGCATCCGGCGGGCTCGGGTTCCTGATGATCCAGGCCAACGCCCGAATGCAGACCGACCTCGTGTTCGCGGCGCTCGCGATCCTCGCGGCGCTGTCCCTTGCCCTTCGCGCCTTCGTCGACGGGATCGCCCCGCGCCTCGCCCCTTGGGCGACGGAGGAAGCGCCATCGCCTTTCCCGACCCGCATTTCGCCATGGAGGACCCCATCCTGATGCCCTTCCGCTCCTTCCCTGCGGCAGCGGGCTTCGCGCTCGCATTGCTGACCGCCGCGCCGGCCCTTGCCGCCGACAAGCTGACCGTCCTTCTCGAATGGTTCGTCAATCCGGATCACGTCCCGCTCGTCGTGGCACGCGAGAAAGGCTTCTTCGCCGCCCATGGTCTCGACGTCGATCTCGTGCCCCCGGCAGACCCGTCCGCCCCGCCCCGGCTTCTCGCGGCGGGCCAGGCGGACGTCGCCGTCCATTACCAGCCCAACCTGATGCTCGACGTGAAGGCCGGCCTGCCCCTCGTGCGCTTCGGCACGCTCGTGGAAACGCCGCTGAATACGGTCCTGGTGCGAGCCGACGGGCCGGTGAAGACGCTGGCCGACCTCAAGGGGCGCAGGATCGGATACTCCGTTGCCGGCATCGAGGAGGCGGCGCTTTCGGCGATGCTCGGTGCGGCGGGGCTGTCGCTTTCCGACGTCGAGCTCGTCAACGTCAACTTCGCTCTCACGCCCGCGCTTCTGTCGGGGAGCGTCGATGCCACGATCGGGGCCTTCCGCAATTTCGAGCTGACGCAGATGCGTCTCGAAGGCCACGAGGGCCGCGCCTTCTTTCCCGAGGAAAACGGCGTGCCGGCCTATGACGAACTGATCCTCGTCACCAGCCGAGACAAGATCGACGATCCCCGCCTGCCGCGCTTCCTCGCCGCGGTCGAGGACGCCGCGATCTTCGCGACCAACCACCCGGACGAGGCGAAGGCGCTCCTTCTGAAGGCCTATCCCGATCTCGACGACGCGTTGAACGCCCAGGCCTTCGCCGACACGCTGCCGCGGCTCGCCAAGCGCCCCGCCGCTCTCGACGCCGGTCGATACGAACGCTTCGCCGCCTTCATGGTGCGCCAGGGACTGCTCGACGAAGCTCCGGCTCTTGCGACCTACGCCGTGGAGCTGAAGCCATGACTGCGATCGCGCTCACCATCGCGGGCTCCGATTCCTCCGGCGGCGCCGGTATCCAGGCCGACCTGAAGACGTTCTCCGCCCTCGGCGTCTACGGTGCCAGCGTCCTCACGGCCGTCACCGCGCAGAACACCCACGGCGTCACCGCCATCGAGGACCTGTCGCCGGCCATCGTCGCTGCGCAGATCGACGCGGTTCTCACCGATCTCGACGTGGGCGCGATCAAGATCGGCATGGTCTCGCGAACCGAGACGATCCGCATCATCGGCGAGCGCCTGCGGGCCCACGGCCGGCGCGCCGTGGTGGATCCCGTGATGGTCGCGACCTCGGGCGACCGGTTGCTGCGCGAGGAAGCGATGGAGGCGCTACGCGGTGAACTTCTGCCCTTGGCCGATCTCGCGACACCCAATCTCCACGAGGCCGCGCTTCTCACCGCCACGCCCCAGGCGCTGAACGAGGCCGACATGGAGCGTCAGGGCCGCGCGATCCTCGGCTTCGGCGCCCACGCGGCGTTGATCAAGGGCGGTCACGGCGTTGGGCCGGACAGCGTCGACCTCCTGGTCCGGCCGGACGGCGTGCAGCGTCTTTCCGCCCCTCGAAGCGCAACGGCGTGCGATCACGGAACCGGCTGCACGCTCGCCGCCGCGATCGCGGCCGGGCTTGCACGGGGCCTCGCCTTGCCGCACGCTGCAATGGCGGCCAAGGCCTATCTCACCGATTCGCTGCGCGCGGCGGAAGGTCTCGGGGTCGGAAGCGGACGAGGACCCGTCCATCACTTTCATCACTGGTGGCCGCTCACCAGCGAACGCAGCGCGTGACCCCTCGTTCCGGCGATGATCCGCATGCGAACGGTAAGCAACCAGCGTCGACAGGCGCCCGGTGCATCAGGGGTAAGCGGTTTTCAGAGATGAACCGAAAGGAATGGTGCCCAAGGGCGGAATCGAACCACCGACACTGCGATTTTCAGTCGCATGCTCTACCAACTGAGCTACTTGGGCGCCGTTCGGGAGTCGGCCCAGTAGGGTCGTTCCGTTCGGTTCGGGCCTTATAGTCAGGCCGTGGCAGACTGTCCACCCCTCCGGCAAGGGACCGCAAAAAAACCGTCACACGACACGCCTTGCGCTCACCGCCAGCCTATGGCAATAGAGCCGCCGTCGGCCAGCTGCGGTAGCTCAGTGGTAGAGCACTCCATTGGTAATGGAGAGGTCGAGAGTTCAATCCTCTCTCGCAGCACCATCCTTTCCCGGAACAGCGTACGATCGGATCGACATAGGGCGATTGCGCTTTGCCGTGCGGGCAGCGTTATGCGTTCGATGTTCTCGGTGGATGGGTTGCAGCGCGTTTCCGATACGCGCCAGGCGGCCCGATGCAGCCGATGTGCGGAGCCATGAAGCCGTCCGTGCGTTGCCCCTCACTCAACGAGGGAGACCATTATGGCCGACATGACGCTCAAGGACATTTCCGACGCGATGGCCGACATCGATTTCTGCATGCTGTCGACGCGCACCGAGGGCGGCGACATCGCAGCACGGCCGATGTCGAACAACGGCGACGTCGCCTACGAGGGCGATTCCTGGTTCTTCACCTACGAGGAAGCCCGGACGGTGTCCGACATCGAGCGCGATCCGAAGGTCGGCCTGGGCTTCCAGGGCAAGAAGGGGCTGCTCGGCAAGCCGCCGATCTTCATCTCCGTAGAAGGGCGCGCCGAACTGATCCGCGATAAGGCCGCGTTCGAGGCGCATTGGACCAAGGACCTCGAATACTGGTTCAAGGACGGCGTCGACACGCCGAACCTCGTCCTCATCAAGGTTCACGCATCTCGCATCCATTTCTGGAACGGCGAGGACGAGGGCGAAGTGCCGGTTCGCTGACGAGCCCGAGGCTGCGGGACCGCCGCCCTTTCAGGACAACGGGCAAGCCTTCGCCCGACGGGAACAAGCGGGCGCCATCGGCGCTTCTCCTGCATCGAACCATCGAAGGAGACACCATGTCCCGCACCCCACAGGACGAGCCGCTCCTGCCCGGCGAAACGGAAACGGACCGCATCAACCGCTACGAAAGCAAGCTTCCGGGTGGCGCACGGGTCGAGAACGACCCCGACCCGGAGAACGAGGAGGGCGCCGTCGATCCCGACACGTCCGATCCACTGGATGTCGATCCGGACGTGGAGCGGGTCAAGAGCATGCGCCCGGCCTGACTGTCCAGACGATTGACAGGGCACCCCCACCCGCCGGCTTCGGTCGGCGGGTTTCTTGCGACGCCGGTGCCGCCGAGCGCGGGTCGTTCCGGCCGCTCTGCTGAACATCGGCTGTTGTCTCCGCGGAGCGCTGGCGGAACACGACAGTGATCACGCCGACTGCGCTCCCGTGGGATCGGTCATGGCGCAGACCGGGCGACAGGGGCTTCAGCGGTTCGCTGACGATCCTGCCTTCGGGTCATGGCCCGCAGCATCGGCAGCGAAGGCAGGGGGGCTCTCGTCCGCTCCGACGCACCTCGTCGTTTCGCCGTTGCTTGCTGCCGGGGTGGGCGGAAGGTCTGGATGCGGGTCGTCTTGAGCAGCGGCTTCGTCGTCATGCAGGTCGCCTGAGCGATCGTTGCAAACGTCGCTGACGATCATCCCCGCTCTTGTCTATGCGAATTGGCCGGTCAGCACATGGCCACGCGCAGGACAACTTCGCCTTCGGCGGAGCGACGCGCGGGCGCGTGGACCACGCTGCGCACGGCGCCCCTGCGCGGAGCGCCGCTTCCCGGGCGCACGATGATCTGATCGCCGACCCTGGGCACCATTCGGAACCGATAGACGCTTCGCTCCACCATTTCGCTATCGACGAGAAGCTCAACCATGCACTGCACTTCACCAACTCCCGCGATTGTCTTGCGCGATAAACGATAGGTCGAAGGTTGTGTTGCCTTGCGCTTCCGCAGAAGGTTTCCAACGCGTGAAAGCTTGTCGATGCCTTTGATCGATCGTGACCTTCAGACCCACCGCAGTCGTAGTGCGTTTCGGTGACGACGGCAGCCGTTGAGACGACCGGGGATCTGCAGGGCCGGAAAGGCCAAGGGCGACGTCGGCACCGTTACGTCCTCCCGTTCGCGCCTCGTCCTACCGGCGCGTCGCAAGCATGCCGGGCAACTGTCCGATGCGCGTGCCTCTGCATCGCGGGGGAACGAATGGCCGGTCGAAAGCCCCGAGTGCCGCTGAAACGGACGCGACGCCCACGGCGCGTCCTGGAGGGATGGTGATGCGCGGCGCCGCCGGTGCGGCCATTCGCTCAAGTTCCCATCGGATCGCGCGCGACCTGGGTTGTGATCCACTGGACGAATGCTTGCACGATGGGTTCCGAAGCCCGCCCATCGGACACGACGATGTAGTAGGCCGTGTCGGTCTCGGCGATCGGATGCTCCCCTTCGAGCATGACGAGACGCCCCTGCCCGACCTCGCGCTCGATCAGGTAGGCCGGCAGGAGGGAGGCACCGAGGCCGGCCAGCGCCGCCTCGATCATCAGGGCGAACTGATCGAAACGATGCCCGTGAAACCCGCGCGTCGGATCCCGTCCGTTCGTGCCGAGCCAGGCCGACCACTGGGCGGGGCGCGATTCCAGATGCAGCAGCGGCGTTTGGTCCGACAGGACACGCCCCGATCCCGCGAGTTCGGGCGTCGCGACCGGGATCACCGTCTCGGCGCAGAGGTAGCTGCAGGTCGCCCCGGGCCAGGTGGGCTTGCCATGATGCACCGCCAGATCGACGCCGGCTTCCCCCATGTCGAAGGCCTCGGCGCGCGACAGGACCGTTGCCTGCAGGCCCGGATGCAGTGCCAGGAAGCTGGGAAGGCGCGGCATCAGCCAACGGCTGCCGAAGGTCGGCAGCGTCGCGATCGTCAGATGGCCGGTGACGTCCCGTGAGCTGGCCGCACGCAAGGTGAGATCGGCGACGCCGGCGAGGATGCGCTCGGCTTCGGGCAGGAGACGCTGGCCGGTGCTCGATACAACGACACGCTGGCGCACGCGCTCGAACAGGGCGACGCCGAGTTGGGTCTCCAGGTCGCGTATCTGCCGGCTGACCGCGCTCTGCGTCAGATTGAGTTCCACCGCCGCGCGGGTGAAGCTGCCATGGCGCGCCGCCGCTTCGAACGCTTGGAGCGCGGACAGCTCCGGCATCAGGCTGCGGCTCAGCTTCATTCCCATCTCGCATCAAGTCGATTGGCGATAGCGGATCTAGGCGCTCATCCCGTCGACGATCAAGGGGCCGGACCCTCCACTGGTCCTGCACCGATCATGATGCTCATCTCGCCCAGTCATCGAACCGATGCAGGCGACGCCTCCGCAGCCGGCACGCTTCCGTCGCCGGTCTCGGCGAAGCCGACTATTCCGCGTAGACCCAGAGCACCACGGCATCCCCCTCGCCTTCCGAGGTCCAGAGATGACCGGTCGAGGCGTCGTAGTAGATCGAGTCGCCCGCTTCGAGCCGCGTCGGCTCGTAGCTTTGGCTGTGAATCACGAGCGTACCCTCGAGAACCATGAGGAAGATCTCGGCCTCGTAACGCGCCCATTCCTCGTAGGCCGAGAGATCGCGTGCGCGCACGCGCGTGCGAATCGGCGTCATGCGGCGGTTCTTCAGATCGCTGCACAGAACCGCGTTGTCGCAGGCACCGGTCGCCGTGCCCTTCGCCTCGCCGGCTCGCGACAGGCTTCGGCGCGCCATGCCCGCGCGCTGACGCGGCGATTCCAGAAGCTGGCTGAGCGAGAGATCCATCCCGTGGGCGATCTTGGTGAGCGTCGTGACGGTGGGAGAAAGCTCGTGGCGCTCGATCTTGGACAAAGTCGAGAAGGCGACGCCCGTGTGCGCCGCCGCCTGCTGAAGGGTCCAGCCCCGGTCGGCCCGCAGCTGCGCGATGCGCGCCCCGACATCGATCGAACCCACCGGCGCGGGACCGGACGGTTGCGGCGAGCGCGAGGCAGCGATGTCGAAATCCATGGGCCGGCCGCCTCGACGATGGGGACGATATGCTCCGCAAATTGCCACGACCGCGCCCCGCTGCACAATCATGCCATTGATTTTCGTATTCGACAATTTGTAGTCTCTCGCGACAACGGGCGAACGACAGGACCCCTCCATGCGCGCTAACGACCTTCACGGCATCCTACCGGCTCTTCCGACACCGCTGCGATCCGACGGACGGCCGGACCTCGCTGCGCTCGGCGCTCTGGTGGAGCGCAACCTCGCCGCCGGTGTCGGGGGGCTCGTGCCGATGGGCGGAACCGGCGAATACACCGCGCTGTCCCCCGAGGACCGGGTCGCCGTGGTCCGCCGCACGGTCGAGGTCGCCAAGGGAGCGGTGCCCGTCCTGCCGGGCGTCCTGTCCCCTGGCTTTGCGGAAGCCGTGGCGACCGGCGAGGCCTTCCGCGAAGCCGGTGCGGCCGGGCTCATGCTGGTGACGCCGTTCTACGTGATCCCGAGCCAGGATGGCGTCCTGGAATACATGCGGGCCTACCGCCGGAGCGTCGACCTGCCGCTCATCTACTACGACATTCCCGCCCGCACCGGCTTCAAGACGGCGACGGCGACGCTCGCCACGCTGGCGCGCGAGGACACCGTCATCGGCGTCAAGGTCTGCAACACCGACGCGCACTACTTCAACTGTCTGTTCCAAGCGGTCGAGGACCGCATCTCGCTCCTGTCGGGCGACGACATGCTTTACGCCATCCATGCGATGCACGGCGCGCGCGGTGGCGTCCTTGCGAGCGCACCGCTCCTTCCCGATTACTGGATGCGGATCCACGAGACCCTCGCGGACGGACGTTTCGCCGAAGGCATCGCATTGCACCGGCGGCTGCTTCCGGTCTTCGAAGCGCTCTTCAACGAGACCAATCCGGGGCCGTTGAAGGCGATGCTCGCTGCCCTCGGCTGCCCCGTGGGCGAGGTCGCCCTGCCCCTCCTTCCGCCGAACGGCGAGACGCGGGCCCTGATGGATCGTGCGCTGGGCGTCATCCGCACCGATGCCATGACCGCCCCTCGCGACCAGGCGCTCGCCTTCGCCTGAGGCGACGGTCGCCTCAGTTCTCGAAACTCGCGATCAAGGCGTTCGAGAAGAACAGGGTGTCGGCCAGGAGGGGTGCACTCCGCTCCTCGCCGACATCCCCTCGCAAGAAGGCCCGGCGTGATCCGGGCCTTTCGCTTTGGTGTCTCTAGAGAACGGTGCCGGGATTCATGCGCTGGCCGGGGTCGATGACGCCCCGGATCGCGCGCATCAGCTCGAGCCGGACCGGATCGCCGCGCTGCGCCAGTTCGCCCTTGAGCTTGCGTCCGATTCCGTGCTCGGCCGAGAAGGTTCCGTTCAGAGCCTCCACCTCGTCATGGACGATCCGCATCACCTGTGCCGTCACCGCCTTCGGATCGGCGAAGGCGTCCCATTCGGCGTGCGTGAAGTGAACGATGAAGTGCACGTTCCCGTCGCCAACATGCGAGACGATCAGAATGTTGGCGCCGGGATGGGCCGCGCGCACGCCTTCGCTGCAGGCCTCGATCATCCGGGGAACCAGCGAGGGCCGGACGGCGACGTCGTGCGAGAGCGAATGGCCGTGGATCTTGTTCGCTTCGGAAACGGAGTGCCGGATATGCCAGATGTCGCCGCCCTGCGCCTCGCTCTGCGCGACGAAGGCGTCCAACACCGCCCCGTCCTCGAAGCGCTCGGCCAGCCACTCCTCGAGCTGACCCTGGAGGTCGGCGGCGGCGTCCGAGCTGCCGAGTTCGACCAGCAGCGACCAGTCGGATCGCGTCTCCAGGGGATGCCGCGTGCGCGGAATGTGCCGGAGCACCAGTTCGACCTGATTGCGGGACAGAAGCTCGGCCGCCTGGACGGCGGTGTCGAAGCGGTCCTGAAGACCGGTGAGGATCGTGACCGCAGCGTCCAGATCGGCCAGCGCGACCCAGGCATGGGCGGAGGCGCGCAGCATCGGGTGCATGCGGATGGCCGCGCCCGTGACGACGCCGAGCGTCCCCTCGGCGCCGACGAAGAGGTTGCGCAGATCGTAGCCGGTGTTGTCTTTCCGCAAGGCCCGCAGATCGCTGAACACCCGGCCGTTGGGCAGCACCACCTCGATGCCGCAGACGAGTTCGCGCATCGGGCCGTAGCGCAGGGCGCTGGTGCCACCCGCATTGGTGGACAGGAGCCCGCCGATCTGCGCCGTGCCCTCGCTGCCGAGATTGATCGGCACGCGTCGCCCCACCCCTTCCGCGGCGGCATGGACGGCGGCCAGCGCCGCTCCGGCATCCACGATCATCACCCCGGACGGCTTGTCGATCTCGCGGATGCCCGCCATGCGGCGCAGCGCGAGAACGATCCCGTTGCCGCCCTCCGGCGGCACCGATCCCTGGCACAGGCTGGTATTGCCGCCCTGCGGCACGAGCGAGCGACCGCACTCGGCGGCGGCCTTCACCACGCCGGCGACCTCGCTCGTATCGCCGGGAAGCACCACCGCGAGCGCCGTGCCGCGGCTGTAGCCGCGCCAGTCCTCGAGATACGGCGCCATGTCGGCCTCTTCCGTCAGGACGTTGCGCGCCCCGACGATGCCGCGGAGCCGGGCAAGAACGTCGTCGTCTGCGAGGGAGGCGGTCATGCTGTCTTCCTGTTCTTCGAGCCCGTCGATGCGACGAGGTGGGCGTTTGGGCACACGAGGGTCGGGCGTGTGTTGCCGAGCCGGTTCAGCCGATCCACTCGCAGGATCGAAGCGCTGCAAGGTTCGGCGCACCGCTGAACGCGAGGAAGCCGCGCAGTTCGTCCGTCAGCTGGTTCAGGATCTCGGCGACGCCCGCTTGGCCCCCCGCCGCGAGGCCGTAGAGCGGCGCCCGGCCGAGCATCACGGCATCGGCACCGGCCGCCAGAAGCTTGGCGGCGTCCGATCCGCGCCGCACCCCGCTGTCGGCGAGGAGCGTCGCGGACGGACCGACGGCGTCCCGGATGCGGGAGAGGACGTCCAGTGGCCGGACGGCGCTGTCGTGGTTGCGCCCGCCATGCGAGGAGACGACGATGCCGTCGCAGCCGGCGTCGAGCGCCGTCTTCGCATCGGCCGGCGAAAGGACGCCCTTCAGAAGCAACCGTCCCTGCCACCGCCGACGAAGTTCGCGGACGAAGCCCTCGTCGAGAACCGTATCCAGCGCAAAGCGCGGGTCGGCGATCGCGGCGGTGACGGATTGCGCGGCATGCGTGGGATAGTGGGCGTAGGAGGGAAGCCCGCCCTGCCGGACGTATCGGCCCATCACGCCGGCGGTCCAGCGGGGGTGGAGCGCGAGATCCAGCGCCAGCGCAGGCGAGGGTTTCAGCGGAATGCCGAACCCGTTGCGCCGGTTGTGGATCTTCTTCGGGGATGCCGGCGTGTCCACGGTCAGAACGAGCGTGCCCGCACCACAGCGTGCCACGCGGTCCAGCAGAGCCCATGTCTCGGCCCGGTCGCGCCAGACATAGAGCTGGAACCAGAGCTCGACGCCGGGCGCACGCTCGGCGATCGCCTCGATCGCCGTCGACGACTGCGTCGAGACGGTAAACGGAAGGCCGGCTGCGGCGGCCGCTCGGGCGACGAGGACCTCCCCGTCGAACCGCACGAGACCGGCGAGCGCCGTCGGCGCGATCACCAAGGGCGAGCGCCGCGCCATCCCGAAGCAGAGGGTCGTCATGTCGGGATCGGAGACGGGCTGGAGAACCCGCGGCACGACCCGCCTGATGTCGAAGCCCTCGCGCAACGCCGTCAGCGCCCGCTCGCCCTCCGTGCCGCGATCGATGTAGTCGAACAGGGCACGCGGCAGGAAGGCGCGCGCGGCCGTGCGCGCCTCGTCGAAGTCGAGAAACCCGGGCGCACGGCGCATGGATCGGTGCCCGTCCCGCGCCGTCAGTGCTCGACGCGCGACAGGAAGCTGCGCAGCCGATCGGTCTGGGGCTGGCGCAGGACCTCGTTCGGCACGCCCGTCTCGACGACGACCCCGCCTTCCATGAAGATCACCTTGGAGGCGACGTTGCGAGCGAAGCCCATCTCGTGCGTCACCACGATCATCGTCGTGCCGTCTTGCGCGAGCCCCTGCATGACCTCGAGGACCTCGCCCACGAGTTCGGGGTCGAGCGCCGACGTCGGCTCGTCGAACAGCATGACCTGCGGATCGAGCGCGAGCGCCCGCGCGATCGCCACGCGCTGCGCCTGCCCGCCGGAGATCTGCGAGGGATAGAGATCCGCCTTGTCGGTCAGCCCGACACGCTGGAGCAGCCGATTGGCGGTCTCGTGCGCCTCGGCCTTCGACTTCAGTCCGTTGAGATAGGGACCGGAGGCGACGTTCTGCAGCACCGTCATGTGCGGAAAGAGATTGAAGTTCTGGAAGACCATGCCGGTCTTAGACCGGAACTCGGCCTTCCGGCGCTCGGGAAGCTTCGTCGTCGGCGTGAAGGCGAGGCGGTTGCCCGCGATCTCGATTTCGCCTGCCGAGGGCTGTTCCAAAAGGTTGAGGCAGCGAAGAAGGGTCGACTTGCCGCAGCCGGACGGACCGATGAGGACGGCGACCTGCCCCTGCTGGATCTCGATGTCGATGCCCTGAAGGACTTCGCGCTCGCCGAACGACTTGCGGAGCTGATGGGTGCTGATCACGCCGGCCTCAGTGCTTGAGTTCGAAACGGTTCGCCAGAAGCGTCACCGGTGTCAGGATCACGAGGTACAGGAGCGCCGCGAACGTATAGACCTCGAGCGGGCGGAACGTGGACATCGTGAGCGCGCCGGCCGCGTACATGATGTCGGGCATCGCGACGACCGAAAGAAGCGACGTGTTCTTGAGCTGCAGGATCGCCTGGCTGACGATCGGCGGGATCATTCGCCGCGTCGCCTGCGGCAGGATGATGTGGCGCATCTTCGTCGCATAGGAGAAGCCGAGAACGGTGGAGGCCTCCCATTGCCCCTTCTCGATCGAGATCACGCCGGCGCGGAAGATCTCGGCCGCGAAGGCCGCCATGTAGAGGGTGAGACCGAGGCCCGCCGCGAACCAGTCGGGCATGGTGAAGCCGGTCATCATCGGCAGGGCGTAGAAGAACCAGACGATCTGGACGAGGAGCGGCGTGCAGCGGAAGACGTGGATGTAGATCCGCACGATCATCGCCAGAACGGGGATCCGGGAGACGAGGACGAGACCCAGAACCACGCCGAGCGCCAACCCGACCACCGACGTCACCGCGGCGTATGCGATGGTCACGCCCATCGCCTGCAGCCAGAGCTGCGGATCCAGAACCACCGACCAGTCGAACTCGTACATGGGGCCTCCGTCGCGGGCCGGCCGGCGATGCGGCGGCTGCCATGGCTCACGCGAGGGCGGAACCAACCGTTTGCCGAAGTCTAAGCAAAGCCTCGCCAGAAAATCCAGCTTACGATCACGACTTCCGGCAAATACGCCAACTTTTTCGCTGTTTTATCGTAATGCGATGAAATATCATTATCTGAGGCGTTTTTTCGTACTGCGCCTCACCATTTACGATTGTTGCGTGCTCACTCATGTGGAACGATGCCTGTCATTGCAGCGTCATCTGCATCTGCCCAATCGCCCATCAGCCATCGGAGACACGCCATGACCATCAAGTGGGGAATTGCAGCCACCGCCATCGGCATCCTCGCGGCCACGCCTGCCTGGAGCGAAGCGCTCTGGGACAAGATCGAACGCACCGGCGAGGTCGTCTGCGGCGGCGTCCATGCCTACAAGCCGACGTCCTTCTATACGGGCAGCGAGCTGGTCTACGAAGGCTACGGTCCCAATGTCTGCCGCCAGATGGTCAAGGACCTCTCGGAGAAGATGGGCAAGCCGCTGACCGTGAAGTGGCACGAGACCACGTGGCAGACCGTCGTCCTCGACCTCCAGGCCGGACGCATCGACATCTTCCCCGGCATGACGGCGACGGAAGAGCGCAAGAAGGCGCTCGACATGGCCGGCCCCCTCTACCGCATGACCGATTGCGTGCTCGCCGGCAAGAAGGCCGAGACCCGTCCGACCTGGGCGGACTACAACAAGCCGGACGCCTCCTTCGCGATGGTGACGGGCACCGCGCAGACGCAGTTCATCAAGGACGAGCTGCCGGAAGCCAAGGTGATGACGCTGAAGGAAATGAACGAGGCCATCATGGCCATGCAGTCGGGCCGCGCCGATTACGTCGTGCAGGAACTGCCGATCTGCCTGCAGACCTACGCGACGACGCCGCAGGTGTTCTCCGGCTACACGGTTCCGACCCCCGAACACGGCATCCCGGCCGCGGCGGGCCTGCGCAAGGACGGCGACGGGCGCCTGCGCGACTTCCTCCAGGCCTGGGGCGAAGCCAAGCGCGCGGACCAGTCCATCGCGCCGCTTCTGATCGACGGCTTCAAGGCGGCGGGAATGGACACCGATTCCATTCCCAAGGGTATCACGTTCTAAGCCGAAGCAGTTTCAGAACCTGAAGGGGCGCCGGGGAAACCCGGCGCCCCTTTCGCATGGGGCCTTCAGCCCTTGCGATCGAAGAACTTGGCCATTTCGGCCTGGGTCTCGCCGATCTCGAAGGCACGGCGGTGGATCTGCCGGGCGAGTTCGAAGGTCTCGTCGAACCCGGCCTGCGTCGCGGCCGCGATCCGCTGCTTGTTGAAGGCATAGGCGCGCTTCGGCTTGGCGGCGAGGAACCGTGCCAGTTCCAGCGCGCGCGGCATCACCGCCTCGCGCTCCACGATCTCGTTGATGAGACCGAGGCGGTGGCACTCCTCCGCATCGAGAATCCGCCCCGTCTGCACGAGGTCGATCGCGCGTGCGAGGCCGAGCATCTCCCGCAGGATCCAGAAGCCAGTGGCGCTGGCGATGCCGCTGTTGATCTCGGGCTGCCCCATGCGGGACTGCGCGTGCCCGATGCGGAAGTCGGCGAGAAGCGAGACCTGGAAGGCCGAGCCCGCCGCGATCCCGTTCAGCGCGACCACGAACGGCTTCTCGAAGCGGCGGATCGCGTTGTAGAGGGTGCGCCACTCCTCGATCCAGAGCTCGGCGCGGTCGGCGTCGAAGGTCTTGCCCTCGTTGAGGTCCTGCCCCGCGCAGAAGGCCCGGTCGCCGGCGCCGGTCAGGATCACCGCCTCGACCTCCGGCGCCTTCGACGCCTTGAGGATCGCGGCGACGAGCGTGTCGCGCATCGGCTTGTCCCAGGCGTTCAGCTTCTCAGGCTTGTTGAGGGTGATCACACGCACGGAATCGTCCATCCGTTCCAGGATGGCGTCGGTCTGTTCGCTCATGAGGGTGGTTTCCTTAAGCGCGGGTCCAGTCACCCGCCGGTGTCGCATCGAGCTTGTGCTTCATGATCCGCTGACTGGGCGTACGCTCGAAGGCGGGGATGAAGGCGATATGCCGGGGAAGCTGATGGGGCGCGAGGCGGCCGCGCACCCAGTCGAAGAGGTCCGGCGCCGTCAGTGCAGCGCCCGGGGCGCGCTCGACGAAGAGCTTGATGTCGGCCTCGCCGATCTCGGCCTTCACCGGGATCACCGCGCAGGCCGCCACGCCCTGATGCTGGGCGACGATGTGCTCGACCTCCCAGGCCGAGACGTTCTCGCCGCGCACGCGAATGGTTTCCTTCAGGCGGCCGTGGAACCGGACCCGGCCCGCCTCGTCCATCTCGCCGAGATCGCCGGTGTGCAGGCGCCCCTCGCGCAGGGTCTCGCGCGTCGCCTCTGCCGAATTGAGGTAGCCCGCAAACAGCGCGGCCGCGCCCTGCCCGATGGGCTCGACCACGATCTCGCCGCGCACGCCCGGCAGGCATCGCTCCCCCTCGGACGTGCGGATGCTGACATCGAACCAGGGCATCGCCCGGCCGACGAACCCCGGCATGTCCTCGTCGTTGATGGTGGTCAGGCTGGACGCCTCGGTCATCCCGTAGCATTCGACCATGCGCGTGCCGAAGCGCTGGGCGAAGGCGGTCCAGACCTCCGGCGTGCATCCCCCGCCCCAGGCGACCGCCACCTTGTGGTCTCGATCGCGCGGGCTCTCGGGCTGCTTCAGGAGCATCTGCAGGATTCCGCCGAGATGGTGGATTCGGGTCGCCCCGCAGGCGCGCACCTCGTCCCAGAACCGGGACGCGGAAAAGCGGGAGGTCAGCGCCAGCGTCACGTCGCGGATCAGCGGAAGGATGATGAGCTGGGCGCCGCCAATGTGGTTGAACGGCTCCCAGACATAGAGCACCTCGCCCGGATCGGCCTTCGCGGCCAGCGCGGCGGCCTCGGCCGCAAAGCGCATCATCGCGTGCGTGACCGGCACGGACTTCGGCCGTCCCGTGGTGCCGGACGTGAAGCTGATCATCAGGATGTCGCTTGCGCGAACGTCGACCTCGGGCAGGTCCGCGTCGGAGGCGAGAGCCGCCGCAAGGCCGCCGTCCGCCTCGCGCAGGATCAGCGGAAGGGCCTCGCCGGCAGCGCGGACCGTTGCCGCCAGCGCCGCCTCGGCGATCACCATGCCGACGCCGCTCTCGCTGAAGATGTATTCGAGATGCGAGGGAAGGAGCCGGGTTCCCACCGGCACCCAGATCGCGCCGAGCCGCGCGATCGCGAGGATCAGGCACAGATGATCGGAATGGGTGTCGAGCATCACGGCGACGCGGTCGCCCTGCCGAACCCCCTGTCCGGCCAGTCCGCGGGCCAGCGCCTCGGACCGTGCCACGATGGACGCCACGGGATGCGCCACGAGTTCGCCGGACTGGAACTCGGTCGCATAGATACGCCGGGGATCCGCGTGCGCCCTCTGCGTCAGAAGATGCAGGAAGCCCTGTCCTTGCCAATCCATCTCGATCCAGCCGTATTATCTCTATGCAATAAAAGTTATTGCATAATGCCGATGAAATCCGATAATGAGATCAGTATTGGATATTTTCGATCGTGAGAAGAGGCATTATGGCGGAGGAACGCGACGACCCCCTGATGGTGCGCGCGGTGGAGAAGGCGTTTCGCGTCCTCACCACGTTCGATGCCTCGCATCCGCGCCAGACCCTCACACAGATCGCGGAAAGGACGGGCCTCGACCGGTCGGCGGCGCAGCGCTTCATCCATACGCTGACGCAACTGGGCTACCTCCGGAAGGACACGCGTTCGAAGGCCTACGAGCTGACGCCCAAGGCGCTGAGCCTCGCCTATCAATACTCCCGGTCCAGCCCCCTCGTGCTGCGCACGCACCCCTACCTGTCGCACCTCAACCGGACGACGGAAGAGGCGATCTCGCTGACGGTTCTGGACGACAGCGACATCATCTACCTCTCACGCTACCTGTCGCCCAACGTCCTCGATACCGATGTCAACGTCGGCAGCCGTCTGCCCGCCTACTGCACGGCGGGAGGGTTGGCGCTGCTGTCGGCGCTTCCCGACGAACAGGTCGACGCGCTCCTGTCCAGGTCCCAGCTGCGCGCCTTCACTTCCAAGACGATCTACGACCTCGACGGCATCTGGCGGCAGATCAGAACGGTTCGCGAGCGCGGCTTCGCGCTGGTGCAGGAGCAGATCTACTCCGGCGACATCTCGATCGCCTGCCCCATCGTCTCGCCCGATCGGCAGATGCTCGCCGCGGTCAGTCTCGGCGCCTCGAAATTCCGCTACGACGAGGAGACCCTGGTCCAGCGCTTCGTGCCGACCCTGATCGCCGCGGCACGGTCCATCTCGCAGGTGATCCCGGGCTAGCAAGCTGCCGGAGCCGGCACGGGCCCTCGCCCTACCACCAGAGGTTCTATCCGGCCACCGATCGAATGCGGGAGCCCGGCTTCACCAGTGGTTAAGCAAGGATTCCTTCGTTTTTTAAGTATCTGAAACTGCACGTTGTTTTTCAACGTCTCTCCCCTGCATCGTACGTTCGCGACCATGCGACAAGGGAGAGAGAACATGAACAGGTATCGGACTTGTCTTGCTGTCACGCTCTTCGGTTGTGCAGCAATTATGGGTGGCGTTTCCAGCGCACATGCGCAGTCCGAAAGGAGCGCGGGTGGCGGGTTCGGGGGTGAGCGCGGATCGGGCGCAGGCCTCGGGGCCGGCCTCGGAGCGTCGCTGGACGGCGGAGGCGGCCTTGGCCTCGGCGTTGGCGCCTCGCTCGGCGGGAGCCGCGGCCTTGGCGTCGGCGTCGGAGCCTCGCTCGGCGGATCGAAGGGACTTGGAGCGGGCCTCGGCGCGTCGATTGGGGGCAACCGGAACACGGGCGTCGGCGCAGGCGCATCGCTGGGTGGCGGACAGGGCGCGAACGTCGGCGCCGGCGCATCGATCGGCGGGCGAAACGGGATCGGCGCAGGGGTGGGCGCGAACGTCGACGGCGGCATCAAGGCCGGTGGCGGCGCGTCCATCGGCGGCACCTCCGGGATCGGCGCGGGTGTCGGCGCATCGCTGGGCGGCACGCGCGGCGTCAACGCGGGTCTCGGCGCTTCCGTCGGGGGCACGCGGGGCGTGGGTGCGGGAGCCGGCGTCTCCGTCGGTGGCGGCGGCGGTCTCAACGCCGGTGTCGGCGTGTCGGTCGGCGGCAACGTTCCCGGTCGGCCGGGGGGCGGCGACACCGTCGCCAGCCGCCCGGACGCCAACGGCCCGAACACGATCGGTCGACCCTCCCGGCCGGACGGCATCGGCCAGTCCGGCCCGGTGATGACGGCGCCCCCCACGGTCCTGCGGCCGCCCGGCAGCGCCATTCCGGAGACCGGCAACATGAACCGCCGCGCGCTCTCCGCGGTGCGCGGGTTCAACGACATGAGTTCCAGCGACCGGCGACGGCTCCAGAAGCAGTGCCGCTCGATCCTGAACGACCCGAACGGCAACGAATGGGATCTCGTGCAGCTCTGCAAGCTGCTTCGCTCTTAGGGCGAACGGCGGATGTTGCGGGCTCGAACCCGCCGCATCCGCCCCGTTCCGGCACCGAGACCCCTCATTCGCGAGTTCAGCTCTCCTATGGAGAATGCAGATGCCGTTCCTTTCCGCATCCACCCCCGCCCCCCGCCCCTTCCCGGACCGCGCGTTCCGACTGAAGCAGGGCCGGATTTATCAGCTCCTCCAGCAGCGTTCCTTCCGCGCCGCCTATCAGCCGCTGTTCCGTCTCGACGACAACCGGATCCAGGGCGTGGAATCGCTGACGCGTGTCCAGCTCCGCCCCTACCGGTCCCCCGACGTCTGGTTTCGGGAAGCCTACGAGGTCGGCCTCGGGCTGGAGATGGAACTCGAGACCCTTGCGGTCGCCCTCGGCGGATTGAAGCTCTTCCCGCCGCATCTCTTTCTGGCGGTGAACGTCTCGGCGGAGATCCTGGTCGACCGTCGCCTCGGCTCACTCCTCGAGAGCGTCGATGCCAGTCGGCTGGTCTTGGAGCTGACCGAACACACGCCCGTCGACGACTACCGTCCGCTCACGTCCGCGCTGTGCCCGCTGCGCGAGCGAGGCGCTCGCATGGCGATCGACGACGTCGGCGCCGGATACGCGAACATGCAGCACATCCTCAACCTGAGGCCCGACTTCATCAAGATCGACGCCAGCCTGACGAGAAACATCCACCTCTGCTCGAGCCGGGCGGCCCTGGTGGCCGGGCTCGTCCAGTTCGCCCGAACGTTCGGCACGCAGATCGTCGCGGAAGGGATCGAGGTCGCCCCGCAGCTGGAGACCTTGCGCGGTCTCGGCATCGACTTCGGGCAGGGCTACCTGATGGGACGCCCGCTATTGATCCGGGAGACCCAGTCCTGAACTTGCCGCGCAAAGGGTCGGATATCCCCTCCCCGCAGCCACCGGCGCGTTCCGGGCGGGACTCCGCCCTCAGGCGACAGGGGTCCGCTGGGGCCAAAGGCTCGCCCAGAGCGGCGCCAGGACCTTGCCCACGACCGGGATGAGGGCGAAGCCGACGAGAAGGCCGACGAGGCCCGATCCGAGCGCGGTCACCAGCCATTCCACGACGGAGGCAACCGAGGGAACGGCGTCGGCCGCCCGCACCGCCGCCTCGTGAATCCAGTGCTCCGGACCGTCGAGACCATAGCCCGCGAGGCTATGGACGATGATCCCGCCGCCGACCCACACCATGGCGGCGGTCCCGACGATCGCCAGGGCCTTGAGGAAGCCCGGCATGCCCCGGACGAGCCCGCGGCCGAACGCGGCGAGAGCGCCGGTGCCCCGCTTGGCGAGCGCAAGCCCTGCATCGTCCGCCTTAACGATCAGCGCGACGGCGCCGTAGACGGCCGCCGTGATGCCGACAGCGACCAGTGCCATGATCACGGCCTGCATCCAGATCGACGCGGCGCCGAGGCTCGCCAGGGTGATGGCCATGATCTCCGCCGACAGGATGAAGTCGGTACGGATCGCGCCGGCGACGCGCTCGTTCTCGAGCGCCACGGGATCCCCGCCCCCCGCATCGACCTTGGCTTCGTGCGCGTGCGCCTCGTGCGGCACGATCATCTCGAAGACCTTTTCCGCGCCCTCGTAGGCGAGGTACACGCCGCCCACCAGAAGTAGCGGCGTGATCGCCCACGGTGCGAAGGCTTGCAAGAGGAGCGCCACGGGCAGCAGGATCACGAGTTTGTTGAAGAGGGAGCCGCGCGCGATGCGCCACACGATCGGGATCTCCCGGTCGGGCGTGAAGCCGACGACGTAGCGAGGCGTCACCGCCGCGTCGTCGATCACGACGCCGGCAGCCTTCGTGCCCGCCTTGGCCGTCAGCGCGGCGACATCGTCGAGCGAGGCAGCCGCCACCTTGGTCAGGGCGACGACGTCGTCGAGAAGGGCGAGAAGGCCAAGGCTCATGTTCGCTCGCTCCGATTGCGGTGTCCGGCAGGCATATGGAGCGACATCGTGCGCGATGAAGCCGGAACGGATCGCTCCGGGCAGTCTTAGCCGTAGCGCCGATCGCGCTCCTGGTGGAGATGCAGGTAGAGGGGATCGAACTCGCAGAACCTTGCCAGCGCATCCCAGTCCAGAACCTGGATGCTGCCGCGCTCCATGCGGATCAGATTGCGCGCGCGAAGCGTCTGCGCCGCGCGATTGACGCTCACCGTGGTCAGGCCCACAGCCTCGCCGATCAGCTCCTGCGACATGGAGAACCGGAAGCCCTCGGGAGTGGTGAGACCCACCGCTTCATGGCGCAGGTGCATCTCGCAGATGAAGTGCGCAAGACGCGCATCGGCCTCCAGCTGCGCATTCCGGAAGATCGCCGCGCGGTAGAGCGCCGCGTCCACGAGTGTCTCACGCCAGAACGCCGCCGTCAGGGAGGGCGATTGATCGCACACCCGGCGCAGATCCCCATGGTCGACGAAGGCAATGCGGCACGGGCTCACCGTTTCCAGCACATGGTCCATACGTCCGAGATGCAGGCTCTGCAGATCGGGCATGTCGCCCGGAATGTGGGCGGAGAGGATCTGGCGCTGGCCGCCGGACGTGTAGCGGGATCGCACCACGATGCCGCTGACGATGATGCAAGATTCAGACGTCCGGTCACCTTCCTGGACGAACTGCAAACGGGCCGGCCGATCCTCCAGACGCCACGAGAGCTGAGCCAGAAGGGCCTGATCCGCGCCCGGCATCCGCTTGGCAGCCGACAGACGCCGCAGAAGCGGTTCATGTGCTTCGTTGAAGGATGGAAGCATCTTGCCCTTATCCGATGTGGCTCACACGTCGCACGAAGCGCCCCGGTTTGCACGCGACTTCGGGCTGATACTGGCTTTGGCGAAGTTTTTGTTCAGCTACCGACCGATCAACGTCGATGGGGACGGGTGATCACGAGGTCGGCCTTCCCGCTTGGAATGCCCTCAGCCGTCGCCGTCCAACTCGAACATATCGACGACTTCGCCTCGCGCCGTTGCGGGCAAAGGGGACAGCCTTCGATGAACATGCAGGGCGCGGCGCAAGAATGCCGGGGCCCTACATCGCCCGAGGTCCGCGTTCCTGAAACGGATGGTGATGCGATGCGCCAACCCGCCTAGCCCGCGGCTGGCCCTGTGCGCCGCAACCGTTCCGCAACTGCTGGCCGGTAAGATCCGGCCCGCCGTGCGACGCACGGGTTTCGGCAATCGGAGATCGCGTCGCATGGGCGAAGGTTTCGCCTGGTCAGTCCCCCTGATCATGATCGCTTTCGGGGTGCTGTTCCTGGCCGCGCGCCGGGCCGGCGCGGCGCCCGAGTCGCGGCTCTGGGGCATCGGCTTCCTTCTTTCCGCCCTCGCTTTCGCGGTCCCGGCCCTGGAAGGCGTCCTGCCGATCCAACTCGTCGCACTCTCGGCGGATACGCTCTTCGCCGTCTCGTTCTTCTGCTTCGCTCGGTCGATCGTCACGCGCTACCAGACGCCGGCCCTGCCGCGCGTTCGCGCGGCACTCCTCGTGATCGGCATCGCCGCGCCGGCCTATGCCGTGCTCGTGCTCGTGGATCTGCCGTCCGAACTCTTCGCGTCCGACATCACGTGCGCCCTGCAACTCGGCTTCGCCCTCGCGACCGTGCGACGATGGCCGAAGCGCTGGATCGACCGGGGGCTGCTCGCGATCTCGTGGGGGGTCGTGATCGAGAACCTGGGGCGCACCGCGAGCGTGCCGCTGACGGTAGCCGGCGCGCCGCCTTCAGCGTTCCTCGGCACCGAATACAGCCAGCTCATGTACATGAACGGTCTTCTGACCGGCCTCGGCTTCGCAGTCCTCGCTCTCCTGGCGGTGATGTCGGACGTCGTCGATGGCCATCGCAAGGACGCGCTCATCGATCCCCTCACCGGCCTCCTCAACCGGCGCGGACTGGAAGCCGTCGCGGCGCTCGCCCCCGCCCGTCGAAGCGACGGCGTCATCGTCTGCGACCTCGACCACTTCAAGCAGGTGAACGACACCTGGGGCCATCATGTCGGCGATCGAGTGCTCATCGCCTTCGCGGAACTGATGCGAGCCGCGGTGGAAACCGTCGGCGTCGCTTCGCGCACGGGCGGCGAGGAATTCGTCCTGTATCTCACCGCATCAACGCCACGGCGCACCCGCGCGGTCGCCGAAAATCTCCGGCTCGCCATGTCCCGCTTCGACTGGCCGTCGACGGGGATCGACGGCGCGCAGACCGCATCCTTCGGCGTGACGATCCGCGCGCCGGCCGAGCCGCTGGAAGACGCGCTGCGGCGCGCCGACCGCTCGGTCTACGAAGCCAAACGCAACGGACGGGATCGGATCGAGGACGATGCGGCAGATCGAACTGCCGCCTCGATCCACGCCTGACGCCCCGCGCCCTCAATACATCGGCATGCCGCCGGTGATCGGGATCACCGCGCCGGACATGTAGCTGCCTTCGCGTGATGCCAGGAGGACGTAGGCGCCCGCGAGTTCGCCGGGCTGGCCGGCACGGCCGAGCGGCGTGTTCTGGCCAAGCGTTTCCAGGGTTTCCGGGTCCTTCGCGATCGGCTGGATCGGCGTCCAGACGGGTCCCGGCGCCACCGCGTTGACGCGGATGCCCTTCGGGGCGAGGAGGTTCGACAGGCCGATCGTCAGGCTGGAGATCGCGCCCTTGGTCGCGGCGTAGACGATCATGTTTTCCGTCGCGACCTTGGCCTGAACGCTGGTGGTGATGACGATCGACGAGCCCGGCTTCATGTGCGGCATCGCCGCCTTGGCGAGGCGGATCATCGCGAAGACATTCGCCTGGAACGCGCCCTGCATGTCATCGTCGTCGATGTCCGACAGATCATCGTTGGTGGTCTGGGCCGCGGCGTTGTTGACGAGGATGTCGAGACCGCCGAGGTCCGAAACGGTGCGCTCGACCAGCGAGCGGCAGAGATCCCGGTCGCGGATGTCACCGGGCAGGAGCAGGCAGCGCCGGCCGGCCTTCTCGACCCAGGCCTTGGTCTCCTCCGCGTCCGCCTGCTCTTCGGCAAGATAGGAGATCGCGACGTCCGCTCCTTCCCTCGCATAGGCGATCGCCACCGCCTTTCCGATGCCGGAGTCGCCGCCCGTGATCAGCGCCACACGGCCTTCGAGAAGCCCTTTGCCGACATAGCTGTGCTCGCCATGGTCGGGTTTGGTGTGCATCCGGGTCTCGAAGCCGGGGTTCGGCTGGGACGGCTCGGAGGGGAAGCTCGTCGGCTGGCTGGTGCGGGGATCGTCGGTCATCGGGCGTGCTCCGGATCGGTGGATGCCGTGGGAACGATCAGTCCGCGCATATCGCTCCCGCAAGGCGGGATCTAATTCGGCGTCCCGCTAACCGCGGCGGGACGAGCGACGTGCGCGCAGGCGATCCAGGGCGTCCGCATTCTCGCGCCCCCACCCGTAGAGCATCTCAACGGGCTCCACGAAGCGGAGCCCAAGCTCGGTCAACCGATACTCGACGGCGGGCGGGATCGTGCCCTGGACATGCCGCGTGATGAGCCCGCTCTCCTCCATCTCGCGGAGCGTCTGCGTCAGCATCTTCTTCGAGATGCCGGGCAGGGAGCGCAGGAGCACGCCCGTGCGCGCCGCGCCGGCATGGCGGACATGAAGCGTATGCAGGATCATGCTCGTCCATTTCGTGCCGAAGAGTTCGAGCACGCGGCGCGGCGCGCAGTCCTCGCGCCAGTCCTCGTCGGACGTTCCCGGTCGCATGGGTGGATACCTCCTGGTGCCTATGTCCCCAAATGGTGCCGTCTGGACGGCGGATGCAAGGCTGCCTAGCTCGCGCTTCAACAAGCAAGGGATCACGGACATGGCACGAACGGCATTGGTAGTGGGCGCAAGCGGCATCGTCGGCAGCGCGACGGCGACGCTTCTCCGGGAGAACGGCTGGACGGTTCACGGGCTGGCGCGGCGCCCCGTCGACCAGCCCGGCGTGCTGCCTGTCGCAGCCGATCTTCAGGACGCAGCGGCGACGGCAGCCGCCCTGCGGGACATCCGGGCAGACGCGGTCTTCATCACGACATGGCTGCGCCAGGACACCGAGGCGGAGAACATCCGCGTCAACTCGGGCATGGTGCGCAACCTTCTCGATGGCCTTCGGCCGACCGGATCGGTGCGGCACGTCGCGCTCGTCACCGGTCTCAAGCACTATCTCGGCCCCTTCGAGGCCTATGGACAGGGCAAGCTCCCGCAGACCCCGTTCCGCGAAAGCCAAGGCCGGCTGGACGTCGCGAACTTCTACTACGCGCAGGAGGACGAGGTCTTCGCGGCCGCCGCGCGCGACGGCTTCTCGTGGAGCGTCCATCGCCCGCACACGGTGATCGGCAAGGCGGTCGGCAACGCGATGAACATGGGCACGACGCTCGCGGTCTATGCCACGCTGTGTCGCGAACTCGGTCGACCGTTCCGCTTCCCCGGCTCGGCCGCGCAGTGGAACGGCCTCACCGACATGACCGATGCCCGCCAGCTCGCGCGCCAGCTTCTGTGGGCCGCGACGACGCCCGAGGCGGCGAACGAGGACTTCAACATCGTCAACGGCGACGTCTTCCGCTGGAGCTGGATGTGGGGTCGGATCGCCGACTGGTTCGGCCTGGAGCCCGCCCCGTTCGACGGCACGGTGATCCCGCTCGAAGAGCAGATGCGGGACGACGCGGCGGTCTGGCAGCGGATCGCCGGGCGCGATGGACTGGCCGAACACGACCTTTCCCGCCTCGCCTCGCCCTGGCATACGGACGCCGACCTCGGCCGGCCCATCGAGGTGGTCACGGACATGAGCAAGAGCCGTCGCCTCGGCTTCACCGCCTACGAGGCGACGGACGACGCGTTCTTCGACCTCTTCGCGCGCCTGCGTGCCGACCGCCTGATCCCTTGAGGCGACCGGACGTGCGCCGGGACATCCCGGCGCACCGACGATCCCTATCGCGCGCCTTCGCGCCGTGGCGTCACCTCGGGCGCCGCCCGACCCAGACGCGATCGCCGCGTCCGGGGTTGCGTCTCGCGGCAAGGGGTCGGAAGGGCGGGCGGAGCCTCAGGACCCGTCCCGCTCTTTGCTTCGGTGGCCGCTGGACGCCTCTTGCGCCAGGAAGCCGGCGGCCATCGTGCGGAACGCTTCGACGGCCTTCGGCAGAACGGCGCGCGGGTCGTCGCTGGCGGCCACCCAGAGGGCCGCGTTGAGGGCCGCCCCGCTCAGGAGACGGGCCGCGGCCTCCACGTCGACGGGTTTCATGATGCCGTCGCCGACGAGGCCGGCGACCGCCTGCTTCGTCAGGTCGAGGCAGGCGTTCTGGCTCGGCCATGTCGAGGGATCGCCGAGAAAAGCCGGGCCGTCTAGAAGCACGATCCGCTGAATCTGCGGATCGAGTGCCATCTCGATATAGGCGGACCCTTCCGCCAGGAGCGCTTCCCACCCGCTCGGCGCCGCAGCGGCCGCCTCCCGGGCTCGCGCGGCCATCTCGCCGTCGACCTCGGCCACGACCGCCGCCAGCAGCCCCTTCTTGTCACCGAAGTTGTGATAGAGCGCCCCGCGCGTCAGGCCGGCGTCGGCGGTCAGCTCGTCCATGGAGGCGGCGGCAAAGCCCTTCTCGGCGAACGCGCGGCGCGCCGCGCGCACGAGCCTGGCGCGATTCTCCTGCATGGTTTCGGCGCGGCGGGTCGGGGGCATAACGGCTCTTTGATCGAACGCGACACGCATCGATTGACATACGCGTCGTATGTGAATAAATCATATACGCGTTGTATATCAAATCCGACGGCGTGCGCAAAGCCCCGGCCACGGTCCGGGCGGCCGCGCGGTTACACCCATCCCCCGAAAGGCTCGATCATGACGAAGCGCGACCCCGTATTCCCCACCGAACGCCAGGCCCTCTACGAGACGTACACCTATTCCGCCGCCGTCCGGTCCGGCGACCTCCTTTTCGTGTCCGGCCAGGTCGGCAGCCGTCCCGACGGCTCGCCGGAGCCGGACTTCCCGGCCCAGGTCCGTCTGGCGTTCGCCAACCTCGAGGCCGTTCTGCGGGCCGCCGGCTGCACCTTCGAGGACGTCGTGGACGTCACCACCTTCAACACCGACCCGGAGAATCAGTTCCCGACGGTCATGGACGTGAAGGCCGAGGCCTTTCCGCAGGCCCCCTATCCCACCTGGACGGCACTCGGCGTCAACTGGCTGGCCGGCTTCGACTTCGAGATCAAGGTGATCGCACGCATTCCCGCCGCCTGATCCCGCGCCGCCGGTGTCGCCGCGAATGGCTCTCAGAGAGACGGAGTAGCGATGCATAGTCTGATCGTCACCGCCCATCCGGATCCGGCATCCTACACGAACGCGGCGGTGGCCCGGCTCGTCGCCGGACTGGAAACGGCGCCGGGCCACACGCACGAGATCCTGGATCTCGCGGCCGAAGGGTTCGATCCGCGGTTCACCACGATCGACAACGACCACTTCCACGGCCGGATCGGCCAGGGTGAGGATGTCCTGGCGCACCAGCGACGCGTGGATCGGGCCGACACGCTGATACTCGTGTTCCCGGTCTACTGGTGGTCCATGCCGGCGGTCATGAAGGGGTGGATCGACCGCGTCTTCACGTCCGGCTGGGCCTTCGTCGATGATCCCGAGAAGGGAACGACCCGCCTCCTCGGCCGGCTGAGGGGACAGATCGTCGCGATCGGCGGTGCCCACCGCCACACCTATGAGCGCCGCGGCTATCTCTCCGCCCTCGACACGCAGATCGTCCAGGGCATCTTCGGCTTCTGCGGCATCCGTCCCGCCGGCCTCGACCTCCTTCTTCCGATGGATGCCGCCAGCGAGGCGGAGGGGCTGCAGCTTGCGTTCGATATCGGGCGTCGCCTGTCGAGCAACCCGGCCTGATCGACAGCTTCGGCCATCGGCCGCAGACCCCTCGGGTCGTCAGACGTTTCCCGGTCGGCGACGAGCCATCGCGCCGGCCGGGACACTTCGCCTCACGCGCCGGGAACGGCCCGGCAGCCGCCTGCTTCCGCTTTTATACCCATCGGTAATTTATTCCATTGACAGAGCGGGTCCGAGCCCCTAGCTCTTTCCGTACCGATCGGTAATCAACTGCGAAGCCCTCGGCCGAACGGCTTCCGGGCTTTCCCTTCGAACACGCAGGCAGGCCGCCGAGACCATCGTCCGGCGGGGGAGACGGTGTCAGGCGCCGCTCCCGAATCCCACAACTCAGCCCCTCCCGTCCCGCGCACTCTCCCGTCGCGGCAAGGAACGCTTGCGCCCAAATTCTGGAGACGTCCATGTCACGCACCCTTGTTTCCGCTTCCGCCCTCCTGATCCTGATGACCGGCCTCGCATCGGCCCGCGATCTCGTTCCCGGCTCCGACCTCGGTGTGCGGGAAGCGCAGAGCCTTGCCGACCGGTCGGTGATCGCCGGGCCCGCGGCCGGCGAGGCCCGCGTCGAGACGTCGTACGGCTACCAGGCCGACCGGACGGTTCGCTTCGAGTCCTTCCGGCCCTCCGACCGGTCCGGCGATGGGACCGCTCCCTCGACCGCCGCGCGCGGCCCGCTGCGGACGATCGTCCCCAACTCCGACAGCTTCTGACCCGACCGCGCGCCCGCACCGCCAAGCGCGGTCCTGCGGGCCCCGTCTTCCAGCCGTGATGAAGGAAGTCCCATGTCCAAACTCCATGTCGTCCTGAACTGGGTCGCCGCCATCATGGCCAGCACCGTCGCGGCGGCTTTCGCGTTCACCTTCCTCGGGCTCGGCGTGCTGTGGCACGAGCCGCGGCCGGCCGCCGGCGCCGAAACCGGCGAGGCGGCCGCGCCGGCCGCGATCCCCGCTTCCGTGGCGCGGGTCGAGCGGCGCGCCGTGGAACTGTGGACGCGGCAATCCGGTCGCCTCGAGGCGGTGGAACGCGTCGAGGTCCGCTCGCGCGTCGCCGGAGCGATCGAGACGATCCACTTCCAGGAAGGCGCCCTCGTCGAGAAGGGCGCGCTGCTGGTCACGATCGACCCCGAGCCCTACCGCGCGGCCGTCGAGCGCGCCCTGTCCGACCGCCAGGCGGCCGAAGCGCGCCTTGCCTTCGCGATCGGCGAACGCGATCGCGGCCGTCAGCTCCAGGGCAATCGCACGATCGCGAGTTCGGAAGTCGATCGCCGCGTCCAGGCCGCCGCCGAGACCGAGGCTCAGCTCGCCTCGGCCGACGCCGCCCTGCGCACCGCCCGGCTCGACCTCTCTTATACCGAGATCCGCGCGCCGGTCGCGGGGCGCATCGGGCGCTCGCTCGTGACCGCCGGCAACATCGTGTCGGCGGGAGCGGCCTCTCCGGTGCTCGCCCACATGGTCTCGATCGATCCGATCTACGCGACCTTCGACGCCGACGAGGCGGGCGTGCAGCGCCTTCTGCAGTCGGCTGGCGGCACGGCGGGCATCGAGCGCATTCCGGCCCGGCTGGATATCGCCGATGACCGGAGCGTCGAAGGCCGCGTTCGGTTCGTGGACCCGACAGTCGACGCCGCCAACGGCACCGTCGCCATCCGCGTCGCCTTTCCCAATACAGACGGCACGTTGATGCCCGGCCAGTTCGCGCGGATCCGCATCGGAACGCCCCAGACGGAGCCTGCCCTTCTCGTGTCCGAGCGGGCTGTCGGCACCGACCAGGACAAGCGCTACGTTCTCGTCGTCGACGACGCGGACACCGTGCAGTACCGCGAGGTGCGCCTCGGCGCGGCCGCCGGCGACATGCGCGTCGTCGAAAGCGGACTGTCCGTCAACGAGCGCGTGGTGGTGAACGGCCTGCAGCGCCTTCGCCCGGGCGCCAAGATCGCTCCCCAGATGGTCTCCATGGAGACCGGCCGCAGCCTCGAACGGCAGGCCAGCGCGGACCTCCCCTCCCTGCGCTGACCGCCCTCCCGGCGGAGCCTCCTCCCGCTCCGCCGGGTCCGGCGCAGTTCCCCCCTTTTCCTGAAAGCACCCTGCCGTGAACATCTCCCGGTTCTTCGTGGACCGTCCCGTATTTGCGGGCGTCCTGTCCGTCATGATCTTTCTGGGCGGCCTCCTGTCGATCTTCGCCCTGCCGATCTCGGAGTATCCGGAGGTCGTTCCCCCGTCCGTCGTGGTGCGCGCGGCCTATCCCGGCGCCAACCCGGCGGTGATCGCCGAAACGGTGGCGACCCCTCTGGAGGAACAGATCAACGGCGTCGAGGGCATGCTCTACATGTCGAGCCAGGCGACGACCGACGGCGCCTTGCAGCTGACCGTCACCTTCCGCATCGGCACCGACCCCGATCAGGCGCAGCAGCTCGTGCAGAACCGCGTCGCCCAGGCCGAGCCGCGTCTGCCCGAAGAGGTGCGCCGTCTCGGCGTCTCGGTAGTGAAGTCGTCGCCGGACCTCATGCTGGTCGTCCACCTCACCTCGCCGAACGGTCGCTACGATCTGACCTATCTGCGCAACTACGCGCTCCTCAACGTGCGCGACCGCCTGGCCCGCATCGACGGCATGGGGCAGGTCCAGCTCTTCGGCTCGGGCGACTACTCGATGCGCATCTGGCTGGACCCCGAGAAGACCGCGAGCCGCGGTCTCTCGGCCAACGACGTCGTCACCGCGATCCGCGAGCAGAACGTCCAGGCCGCAGCCGGCGTCATCGGCGCCTCGCCGAGCGTGGAAGGCGTCGAGTTCCAGCTGTCCGTCAACGCGCAGGGGCGCCTCAAGGACACGCAGGAGTTCGCCGACATCATCGTGCGCACCGATCCGGAGACCGGCGCGATCACGCGCATCCGCGACATCGGTCGCGTCGAGCTCGGCGCCTCCGAATATGCGCTGCGCTCCCTTCTTTCCAACGAACCGGCGGTCGCCATTCCCGTCTTCCAGGCGCCCGGCTCGAATGCGATCGCGATCGCGGACGAGGTGCGCAGCACCATGGCCGAGATCAAGCAGACCATGCCGGAGGGCGTCGACTACGAGATCGTCTACGACACGACGCAGTTCGTGCGCGCCTCGATCGAGGCGGTGGTCGATACGCTGCTCGAGGCCGTCGTGCTCGTGGTGCTGGTCGTCGTGGTCTTTCTCCAGACCTGGCGCGCCTCGATCATCCCGCTCCTCGCCGTGCCCGTCTCCATCGTCGGCACCTTCGCGGTGATGCATCTCCTCGGCTTCTCGATCAACGCGCTCTCGCTCTTCGGCCTGGTGCTCGCCATCGGCATCGTGGTCGACGACGCGATCGTGGTGGTGGAGAACGTCGAGCGCAACATCGAGAACGGGCTGTCCCCGCGCGAGGCCACCTATCAGGCGATGCGCGAAGTGTCGGGGCCGATCATCGCGATCGCGCTGGTGCTCGTCGCCGTCTTCGTGCCGCTCGCCTTCATCTCGGGCCTCACCGGCCAGTTCTACCGGCAGTTCGCGCTGACGCTGGCGATCTCCACGGTGATCTCGGCCTTCAACTCGCTCACCCTCTCGCCGGCGCTCGCCGCCCTCCTCCTGCGCGGCCACGACGCGCCCAAGGACCGGTTGACCCGCATTCTCGACGGCGCGCTCGGCTGGTTCTTCCGGGGCTTCAACCGTTTCTTCGGGGCCTCGTCGCGACGCTACGGCAACGGGCTCGGTCGGCTGGTGACGCGCAAGGGCATGATGCTCGTCCTCTATGTCGGGCTCGTCGGGCTCACCGTCGTCCTGTTCCGCAGCGTGCCCGGCGGCTTCGTGCCGGCGCAGGACAAGCAGTATCTTGTGGGCTTCGCGCAGCTGCCCGACGGGGCATCGCTCGATCGCACGGACGTGGTCGCCCGCCGCATGGGCGAGATCGCGCTGAAGGTTCCGGGCGTGGAATCGACGCTGGCCTTCCCGGGCCTCTCCATCAACGGCTTCACCAACTCCTCCAACGCCGCCGTCGTGTTCCTGACGCTCGCACCCTTCGAGGATCGCGAGACGCCGGAGCTTTCGGCCGGCGCCATCGCGCAGCGGCTGAACGGCGAGTTCTCCGGGATCGAGGAAGCCTTCACCGCGATCTTCCCACCGCCCCCGGTGCAGGGGCTCGGCACGATCGGCGGCTTCAAGCTGCAGATCGAGGACCGCGCTGGCCAGGGCTACCAGGCCCTCGACGAGGCGGTGAAGGGCTTCCTCGCCAAAGCCTATCAGGCACCCGAGCTGACCGGCATGTTCACCGGCTACGGAATCGACGTGCCCCAGCTCTTTGCCGACGTCGACCGCGCCCGGGCGCGGCAGCTGAACGTGCCCATCAGCGAGATCTTCAACACGCTGCAGATCTATCTCGGCTCGCTTTACGTCAACGACTTCAACGAGTTCGGCCGCACCTACTCCGTGCGCGTCCAGGCCGATGCGCCCTATCGAGCAAGAGCCGAGGACATCGGCAGCCTGAAGGTGCGCTCGACCACGGGGGAGATGATCCCGCTGTCCGCTCTCCTCAGCGTCGACACGGTGGCGGGGCCGGAACGCGCGCTGCGCTACAACGGGTTCCTCGCTGCCGACATCAACGGCAACGCCGCGCCCGGGTTCTCCTCGGGCCAGGCACAGGCCGCGGTGGAGCGCATCGCCGCCGAAACGCTGCCGCCGGGCTTCGCCTTCGAATGGACCGAACTGACCTATCAGGAGATCATCGCCGGCAATTCGGGCCTCGTCATCTTTCCGCTGGCGATCCTTCTCGTCTTCCTCGTGCTGGCCGCGCAGTACGAGAGCCTGACCCTGCCCATCGCGATCCTCCTAATCGTGCCGGCCGGTCTGTTCTCGGCGCTGGCCGGGATCTGGCTGACGGGGGGCGACAACAACATCTTCACCCAGATCGGCCTCATCGTGCTGGTCGGGCTGTCGGCGAAGAACGCGATCCTGATCGTCGAGTTCGCGCGGGAGCTGGAGTTGGAGGGGCGCTCCCCGCGCGAAGCGGCGATCGAGGCGGCGCGCCTGCGGCTGCGGCCGATCCTGATGACCTCGCTCGCCTTCATCATGGGCGTCCTGCCGCTCGTCCTGTCCACGGGCGCGGGTGCCGAGATGCGATCGGCGATGGGCGTCGCGGTGTTCGCGGGCATGATCGGGGTCACCGTGTTCGGCCTCTTCCTGACGCCAATCTTCTATGTCCTGGTGCGAGGGAGAGGGGCGAGGAAGACGCAGCCGGCACCCGCACCCGCGACGATCGCCCACGCGTCGTAGCAGAATTACGGCGGCCCGCGCTCAGGCAGGCCGCCGGTCAACTCGGCGAGACCCACGGCGATCCTTTCGAAATGCTGCGTGACCGTGCGCAGGAGCCGTTCGCCCGCCTCCGTGGTCGGCACGCTGCGCGTCGTGCGGTTGAGGAGCCTGAGACCCAACCGCGCCTCTATCCCGCGGAGCGTGTGGCTGAGGGCCGGCTACGAGATGCCCATATCCTTGGCCGCCTGCGTGAAGCTTCCGGCTCTTGAGATCGCGAGGAAGGCGAGCACGTCGCTGAGATTGTCTTGGGACATTCACGAGCCTCGTCGATGGCGGACGAGCGCTAACTAGCGGCCAGCCGTGGGACCGGACAGCCCTGAAACTCCGATCGCGCCTCGCGGCACCTCGCCCGACGGCGGCGGCCAGGACCGGCGGGAACATCGCCCGCACAACCTCGGTTGTATTACGCGCGACGAGGAGGTTCCGATGACCAAGGGTGTGATGAACGCGTGGGAGATCGAGGCGGGTCGGATGCGGCGCCGCGATCTGACGAAGGAGGAGACGGCCGCGATCGGGGAGGAGATGCTGAAGGGCACGCTCGTTCCCGACATGGATCCCCGTCGCCGAAAGAACGTGATCCGCACGGCGATCGACGGCGTGCGGCCGGGCAAGGCGGCGCGAGCCGGAAGGCACACGTCATGAACACCGCCAACCTCCAGCTCGAGGGACTTTATGCCGCCGTTGCGGCGTTGATGACGGCGCTGCGCCAGAGCGGAGCGGTCAGCGAAGGCGATCTCGACGCCGCTCTCGCCGAAGCCGAGGACGCGGTGACGGCGGACCGAAGCCGCGCCGACGACCTCAGCCCCGCGCATCTCGACGCCATCGCCTTTCCGCTTCGGTACCTGCGCCTCGCCAACAGGCTCGGCGCGGAGGGATCCTATCCCGGCTTCGCCGAACTGACTGCGCGGGTCGGCCGCGAAAAGCCGCAGCGAGCCCACCTCCAGGCTCTCGAGCGCGAGGACATCGAGGCTTCCGAGGACGCGGACGTTCGACGCCTCGAGGTGATCGATGGCCGGGACGTCAGTCCGTAGCGCATCGACGGGCGAGCGCCCGCAGGTCGCCCTCCCGCGACGGCCGGTGCACGCCGCGTCCCCTTCGCGATCGGTGCGGCGGACCGCCCCATTGATTGCGCCAGCCTGCGGCGGCATCTCGCCCGGAAGTGGATACGCGGACGGCGCATGTGGCGAGAAAGCATCGGGGTTGGGACGAGACGACGGACACGGCGGCGCCCGAGGCGGTCGCATGCTGGCTATGCAGCCGGCCGCTCGGTCGCCGGATCGAATGGCATCATCCGGTCCCCAAGAGCCGCGGCGGGCGCGATACCGTGCCCGTTCATCCGATCTGCCATCGGACCCTCCACGCATGCTTCACCAACACCGACCTCGAGCGACACGCGGAAGGCGGCGAGCCGTTGAGCACCAATCCGGAACTGGCCCGGTTCCTGAAGTGGATCGCCGGCAAGCCCCCCGACTTCCACGCGCCGACACGCAAGGTGCGCTGAACCGGAAGACGGAGCCCTCAGCGCAGAAGGCCCTCGGCATCGAAGGCCTCCCATTCGCGCAACGAGGGCTTGGGGCCGAGCGGACCGGAACGCTCCGTGGCGGCGCCTCGCTTTCGCGGTGGCTTCGAGCCCCGCGTCATCGCCGCCTTGCCGGCCGCCCGCCGCCGGTTCTCCGCCGCAGCCTCCGCGTCCTCCGCTCGCCAAATGGACGCGAGGTCGCGATCCAGGACGTCTTCGATGTGCCGGGGGTCGAAGACGTGAAACGTGACCGCCTTGGCGCGTCCGCGCAGCTTCACGGTCCGCGTGCCGACGCTCCGCAGCCGGCCGTCCTTCGTCCATTTCAGGCGTTCGCGCGGCAGGATGGTGAGGATGTCGTCGACCTCGCGCGGCAGCACGGGCAGTGCGCCGATGCCGTCCAGCACCTCCTGCACGATCCTTGACGCGGCCGCGATGCGCTGTTCCTCGCCAGCTTCGAACGTCAGGCGGATGATCTCGTCCTGGACCAAGAGGTGCTTGCGGTCGGGGAAGGCCAACCGCCCCTTGATCTCGCGCACGATCCCCTCGGCGCGCACGCGCGATCCGAGCGCCGCCGCTCTCGGAAAGGGCCACTCGGCAAAGAGCGGCGGTCTGGCACTGTCATCGTCGGCGCGTGTCATCGTGGCAGAACGAGAATGCCTGGGGTTTCTTTCCACCGTGCCACGGGACGACGTGACGGGCGCCGTCGTCGGGAGATGAAACTTGGAAAGGCGGCGCAAAGGGACTTCGGTGCAGCAGCGCTGAACGGTCCGTTGCAAGGCCAGGACGCAAACAATGTCTTGCTTATCAATAGCGCACTATCTAAATCCTCCGCATGGCTACGATCGACCCCGCCCTAAAGGCTGCCTTCGCCGAAAACCTCGTGAAGATCGGCCGCAAGTTGCGCACGCGCTTCAATGCCGACGTGGTGCGGCATGGGCTGACCTATCCGCGCGCGCGCGTCCTGGCCGTTCTCGCCGAACGACAGCCGCTGCGGCAGGCGGAACTTGCGGCCGATCTCGAACTTGAGGGACCGACGGTGGTCCGGCTGCTCGACGGGATGGAGGCCCTGGACCTCATCACGCGCCGTTCGGTCGCCGGCGACCGGAGGGCGAAGCATGTGGAACTGACCGAGCACGGTGCCCGGCAGGCCGAGGTCGTGGGGGCGATATCGGCCCGCCTGCGCGATACGATCCTCTCCGGAAGCGACGCCGCCGAGGTCGAGACGGCGCTCGGGGTGCTGCTCGGCATCGGCGAGGTGCTCGACCGGCCGGCCGAAGGGGATGGCGCATGACCGACGAGACCCTTTCCGCGCGCGCCACCGCACAGGTCGGCGGCCCCGCCCCGGCCGACGTGATGGCGGACGGCTCGTCGACCGCCGGAGCGCAACGGTCCCGCCGCCGCGGCCAACCCATGCCGGCGCCCGCGCCCTATGTGCCCAAGCCCGTCTGGCTCGCCGGGCTCTACATCCTCGCCTCGACCCTGATCGCCATGACGCAGGGGCTCGGGCTCAACCTCGTCACCGCCAATCTCTACCAGATCCAGGGTCCGCTCGGCGCCTCGCTGAACGAGACCGTGTGGCTCTCGGCCGCCTATCTCGCGCCCAATGTCAGCCTGACGCTGCTCCTGACCAAGGTCCGGGCGCAGTTCGGCCTGCGCGTCTTCGCGACCTATGCGATCGTCGCGTTCGTCGCGGTCGCCTCGCTCCATCTCGTCGTGGACGACATCCAGTCGGCGATCGTGGTGCGCTTCTTTGCGGGCGTGGCGGCCTCGCCCATGTCCTCGCTCGCCTTCCTCTACATGCTGGAGCCCTTTCCGCCGGAACGGAAGATGACGGTGGCCGTCAGCCTGGCGATGACGAACCTGTCGATCGCAGCGCCGCTCGCGCGCATCGTCTCGCCGACGCTTCTCGACTACGGCGGCTGGAACGGGCTGTTCATGCTGGAGACGGCCCTCGCTCTCGTCAGCTTCGCCTTCATCCGGCTCCTGCCCTTGAACTCGCCGCCGAAGACGCCGGTGATCGAGACGATGGACGTCGTGAACTACGTGTTCATCGCGGTCGGGCTCGGCTCTCTCGCCATGGTCGCGACGGTGGGGCCGTTCTACTGGTGGTTCGAAGCGCCCTGGATCGGCGGGCTCCTGGCGCTCGGCCTCGGCAGCCTGACGATCGCCGTCGTGATCGAACTGAACCGCGAGAACCCGTTGATCGACGTGCGCTGGATCACCTCGCGCGAGATCCTGCACTTCGCCGGCACGCTCCTCCTGTTCCGGCTGCTTCTGTCGGAGCAGGCGAGCGGGGCCACCGGCTTCTTCCAGGTGCTGGGTCTCAAGAACGAACAGATGACGGTGCTGTATCTCGTGATGCTGGGCTCGGCGATCGCCGCGGGCCTTCTGTGCACCGTGATCGTGCGGCCGGGGCGCGCGCCCTATATCCACATCGTCGCCCTGTCCTGTCTCATCGCCGGCTCGCTGATGGATTCGCGCGCGACGGCGCTGACGGGTCCCGAGCAGATGTATCTCAGCCAGGGTCTCATCGCCGCCGCCGGCGTCCTCTTCCTTCCCCCGGCGATGGCTGTCGGCTTCGCCTCGGCGATGAAGCGCGGCATGAACTACATCCTGTCGTTCCTGATCGTCTTCCTGACGACGCAGTCGCTCGGCGGTGCGATAGGCTCGTCCCTGTTCCGAACCTTCGTGACGATCCGCGAGAAGTTCCATTCCAGCCAGCTCGCCGAAAACATCGTGCTGTCCGATCCCGTGGTCGCCGCGCGCATCGCACAGACCGGCGCAGCCTATGCGCGGGTCCTGCCGGATGCCGGGCTGCGCCAAGCCGAAGGACTGGCCCTTCTTGGCACCCAGGCGACGCGCCAGGCCAATATCCTCGCCTACAACGACGCTTTCCTCGCGATCGCGGTCCTGTCCGGCATCGGCCTCGCGACGCTTCTCGTGCATCTCGCCGTCATCCACCTGCGCCAATGGCGCGCGCCGCGCCCGGAAGCACAGGCCGCCTGACCGCCCACCCCATCCCTGCCCCGTCCGTTCCACGCCCTTCCAAAGTTCGTCCGATGAAACTCTCGCGCTTGCTCTCCACCCTCTTCGCCGTCGCGGTCGGCCTCGCCGGCGTCGCGCTGGTTCTCTATGCGTGGCGTCTGCCGCCCTTTGCGACCAGCATTGAAACCACCGAGGACGCCTATGTGCGCGGCCAGGTGACGGTGATCTCGCCGCAGCTCGCCGGCACGGTGGTCGAGGTGCCGGTTCAGGACTACGAGAGCGTCGCGGAGGGGCAGCTCATCGCTCGCATCGACGACCGGATCTTCTCCCAACGGCTGGCGCAGGCCCGCGCGACGCTGGCCGGGCAGCGGGCGCAGCTCGCCAATTCGCAGCAGGGACGTCGCTCCGCCGAGGCGAAGGTCAAGGCGAGCGAGGCCGCCATCGCCAGCGCCCAGTCGGCGTTCGATACGTCGGAGGCGAACTACGCCCGCATCGCGCCGCTGGCCAGCAAGGGTTTCGTGCCGGGCAGCGATCTCGACGTGGCGACACGCACGCGCGACCAGGCAGCCGCCGCGCTCGACCAGGCGAAGGCGGCGCTCGAGGTCTCGCGCCAGGACCTGCAGACGGTGATCGTGGCGCGCCAGTCGCTGGAAGCCGGGGTGGAAGGGGCGGAAGCGGCGGTCCGGCTGGCGGAGATCGATCTTGCCAACACGCGCATCCTCGCCCCGAAGAGCGGGCGCCTCGGCGAGATCGGCGTGAAGCTCGGGCAGTTCGTCCAGGCGGGCACGCAGCTCACCAGTCTGGTGCCCTCGACGGTCTGGGTCGTCGCCAATTTCAAGGAGACGCAACTTCCCGGCATGACGGTGGGCCAGCCCGTCCACTTCACCGTCGACGCCTTGGCGGCCAGGACGCTCACCGGGCGGATCGAGCGCTTCGCCCCGGCAACGGGCTCGGAATTCGCGGTTCTTCGCCCCGACAACGCGACGGGCAACTTCACGAAGGTCGCGCAGCGCCTGCCCGTTCGCATCGCGATCGATCCCGGCCAGCCGGGGGCAAGCGAACTCGTGCCCGGCATGTCGGTGGTGGTGCGCCTCGACACGGCGGCCGACGCGGCGCCACCCGCGGTCGCCGGCAACTAAAAGCCGCGTCCGGCCGGCGGCGGCATCGTCGAACGACCGCGCGTCCTCCAACGCGGAGCGGTGCGCTGACAGCTCAATCCCGGCGGCGGCGAGCCGCAGCGATCGCAAGGACCGCGCACAGGACGACCGCCGCATCTTCGGCGAGGCCGCTCGGCGTCCTGCCGAACGCGTCCATGCTTCGGCGCCGCAGCGCGACCCCGCCGAAGGCGCTGCCAAGGGCGACAGCCGCGGCCAGCCCCGCGCCCGCGGGCCGCTGTGCGCGCGGCGCCAGGACGGCACCCGCGAAGGCCGCGGTGAACGTTCGGGCGAGGAGGCCGGGCAGGACGGTGCGATCGGGCGCCGAAGGCATCTTGTCGCCCGCCATCTCCGCAAGGCCGAGCGCCAGGAGGCCGGCCAGCGCTCCGGGTCGGCGCAAGAGGCTTCCGGCCGGCGCCCCCGACGGGAGGGCGCCCTGCCGAGCGGCGACGGCCAGAACCGCCGGCGGTGTCATGGCGCGTTGTCCGGCGGCAAGGCCGATCAGAAGCGAGGCGAGCATGGCGCGTTTCCAGAAAGGATCGATCGGTCACAACACGCGAGGGTGCCGATCGTATCCCTCCGAAGGGCGCCGCGTCAGACGACGGCTGCGGACTCGAACGTGGCGGCAGTGACGCCGAGAAGCGTGATGGTGCCGCCACCCGACAGGCTGACAACGGCGGAGCCCTGGATGTCGTCCACGCGGTAGCTCTGCCCGCCGAAGCTCAAGCGGTCACCCTCGGCGGCGTTGAAGTCGACGATGATGTCGCTGCCGTGCCCAGCCTCGAACAGGAAGAGGTCCGCGCCCTGACCGCCGCTCAGCGTGTCGTTGCCGAACCCGCCATGCACGGTGTCGTTGCCCCGGTCGCCCGCGACCAGATCGTCGCCACGCCCGCCGTAGACGAGGTCGTTGCCCTGCCCGCCATGGACGGTGTCGTTTCCACGGTCGCCCGTGACGGTATCGTCGCCCAAGTTGCCCAGCACGAGGTCGTCATCCCTCCCACCGTAGACGAGATCGTTGCCCGTGCCGCCATAGATCGTATCGTTGCCCTGGTTGCCCGCGAGCGTATCGTTGCCCTCGCCGCCATAGACGAGATCGTTGCCCGTAAACCCGTAGACGACGTCGTTGCCGGCGCCCGCGTCGACGGTGTCGCTGCCGGCCGTTCCGTTGAGGATTTCCGAGAAGGCCGTCCCGACGATCGACTGTCCCGCCAACCCGTAGAGCGCCTGGATGGCGGCGATGTCGGCGGCCATGGGCGCGGTCTGGACGCCGAGATAGGGATACATGATCGAAGACGGATCGTCGGCGTGGGCGAGGCCGATCGTATGACCGATCTCATGGACCACGACGCCGTAGAAATTGCTGCCGCCAGCGGAGGCCGGCCCCCAGTATTCCGCCGAATCGATGGCGATCTCGGCGTGAAGGGTCAGGCCGTTCGCGTAGGACCAACGGGCCTCGCCCAGCGTGCCGCCCCGCCCGTCGAAGCTTTGAAGGCCGATCTGGATGTCGGCCGGACCGGTTCCGATTTCGACGAAATCGATCGCGGCGATCTTCTCCCAGGCATCGAAGGCGCTGCGGACCAGGGACTGGAAGGCGGCGGACCCGATGGCGCTCTCGAACCCGTAGAACCGTGCGCCCACGAGGCTGAGGCTCCAGGTGACGACGCCGCCACTCGTGCCGGGCACGGACGAGTCGCCCCATTTCGTGCCCGTGTAGGGGACCTGGACCATTCTTCGTTCCTTGCGATCTAGCCGACCCTCGAATGAGGACGTGCCTTATCATCCGACGGACGGAGTAAATAGGCCGCCAACGCGGTGGCGTTCACAAGTCCTTTATTTTCTCCGAAGTGCGAGGCGGGAACGGGAATCGGTGGAAAGCGTCGCCGACCTGCTTTCGCCCGATGCGGACGAGGGCCAAGTTCGGTCCATCGGAATCAGAGAGTCGCCATCATGATGCAAGCTGCCGCGCGCCACGACGAACTCGATGCTGCCGTGGACGAGGCGGTGGCCCAGGCCGGCGGCGATCTTCTGGCCGCGATCCGGAACCTCGCGCGACGCCAGCACGAGATGGAGCATTGCCTCCAGGCCGACGTGTCGGCCGGTTTCGTTCGGCGGGGGCTCCGCCCGGCGCGCTGAAGCGCTTAGGGCCGGGACGTCAGGCGTCCCGGCCTGTCGACGGATCCGCGGAAAGGTCGAATTCGAGAACGCGCAGTCCCGGATCGTCCTTGTGCACCTTCTGGCGAAAGCCGATGCGCCGCGCCATCGACAGCATCGCCGTGTTCTCCGCCAGAACCTCGCCATGGACGGTGCCGACACGCTGGGCCTTTGCATAGGCGAGGATCGCCTCCATCAGGAGGCGGCCGAGACCCCGCCCCTTCTGGTCCGAGCGCACCATGATGCCGAATTCGGCGCGCTCGCCGTCGGGATCCGCGATGAGACGCACGACGCCGAGTATGGCGCTCTGCGCACCGGGCTCCGCCGGCTCGGCAACGAGGGCCATCTCGCGCGAATAGTCGATCTGCGTCAGGCGCGCCGCGAAGGCATGCCCGATCCGGCGCAGCGGCGCGAAGAAGCGCAGGCGCACGTCCTCGGGGTCGCTGAGCTCCACCATCCGGACCAGCGCCGGCTCGTCTTCGGGCCGGATCGGACGCAGGCGGAACCGGCCCTTGCGCGAGACGGCCTCGCGTTCCAGGTCTTCCGGGTAGGGCAGGATGGCGAAGCGCGCGCTCCCCGCCGGCGGCTCTGCGCGCAGCACGACACGGGCGTCGAGCGCCACCACCCCCTCGCCGTCGGCAAGGAGCGGATTGATGTCGAGTTCGGCGATGGCCTCGATGTCGGCGGCCATCCGCGACAAGGTGACGAGCGTCGCGGCGATCGTCTCGGCGTCCGCCGGCGGGCGCTCCCGGTAGCCTTGGAGGAGACGCCAGACCTTCGTGCGGCCGATCATGTCGCGCGCGAGCACGGCGTTCAGCGGCGGCAGGCCGATGGCACGGTCGTTCAGGATGTCGGCCGCCGTGCCGCCCTGGCCGAAGCGGATGACCGGGCCGAACACCGGATCGGTGGAGATGCCGAGCCGCAGTTCCACGGCATGGGCGCGGCGCACCATGGCCTGGACGGTGAAGCCATCGATCCGCGCGCCGGGCTGGCGTCCCGCCACGGTGCGGATCATGTGTTCGCCGGCCTCGCGTACGCTTGCGGCGTCGTCGAGCTGGAGGCGCACGCCGCCGACGTCGGTCTTGTCGGCGATGTCGGGCGAAAGGATCTTCAGCGCCACCGGGAAGCCGATGCGGGCGGCGAGCGCGGCGGCTTCCGCCGGATCGCCCGCGATCTCGGTGGGAACCGTGGCGATGCCGTAGGCAGCCAGAAGCGCCTTCGATTCCGGCTCGGTGAGAACCGTGCGTCCCTCGCCGAGCGCGCCCCCGACGAGCCGCTCGACGGCCGCACGATCGACGCCGAACGGCGCCACCACCGCCGGCGTCTGCATCAGGAGGTCCTGGTTGCGCCGATAGGTGACGAGCTGCATGAAGGCGCGGACCGTCTCGTCCGGCGTCTGGTAGGTCGGGACGTTGCCGGCCGCGAAGACGCGGCGTGCGGTTCGGGCGGCGCGCTCGCCGAGCCAGCAGGTGAGGATCGGCGTGCGGCGCGCCTTGCGCGCTGCCTCCACCGTGGCGCGCGCGGCCTCGGTCCCGTCGGCGATCGCTTGCGGACAGTTCATCACGAGGACGGCGTCCTGATCGCCGGATTCGAGGATCGCGGCGAGCGTGTCGGCATAGGCGTCGGCCGTGGCGTCGGGCGCGAGCTTCACGAGACCGCTGCGCGCGGGAGATCCCGGCAGGCCTGGAGCCAGCCGTGACCAGGCGGCTTCGGGGAGCTCTGCCAGACGTCCGCCGAAGGCGCTCAGGGCATCGAGCGCCAGCGTGCCCGCCGCATCGCTGTTGGTGACGACGGCGAGCCGGTCGCCGCTCGGGCGAAGGCCCGTGGCGAGCGTGGCGACCGCCTCGAACAGTTCGCGCAGCGTGTCGACCCGCAGCATGCCGGCGCGCCGGAACGCGGCGTCGTAGACGTCGTCCGCGCCGCGCCCGCCGCCGATTTCGGGCCGGAGGTCCGCCTGCAGCCCGGCGCCCCGCCCCGTCTTGATGACCACCACCGGCTTGGTGCGCGCGGCGATGCGGGCGGCGGTCATGAACTTGCGCGCGTCCGTGACGGTCTCGAGGTAGAGGAGGATCGCCCGCGCCCGCGCGTCGAGCGCGAGATAGTCGAGAAGGTCGCCGATATCGACGTCGCTCATGTCGCCGGTCGAGACGACGTGCGAGAAGCCGATCTCGCGCACGTCGGCCCAGTCGAGCACGGTGGTCGCCATGGCGGCCGACTGGCTGACGAAGGCGAGATCCCCCTTGCGCGGCGTGAGGTGGGCGAAGCTGGCGTTGAGCGCCGTCGGCGGCGACAGGACGCCCAGACAATTGGGGCCGACCACGCGCAGGAGATGGGGACGCGCCGCTTCGAGGAGCGCCCGTCTGCCGGCCGCGTCGAAGCCGGACGAGATCACCACGGCCGCCCGGCAGCCTCGCTGCGCGAGATCGGCCACCAGCGCCGGCACGCCCGAGGCGGGGGTCGCCACGACAGCGAGATCCGGCACGGCGGGAAGCGCGTCGAGCGAGGGATAACACACCACCGAGCGGATGGAGGTCTCGCGCGGATTGACCGGCATCACGGGACCGTCGAACCCCGAGCCGAACAGGTTGCGCGCCAGGACGGCGCCGACCGATCCCGCCCGGTTGCTCGCTCCGATCAGAGCGATGGATCGCGGCTCGAACAGGGCATCCAGGTTGCGGATCGACATGCGGTCTCCTTAGGCCGGCGCGGACGCCCGCGTCCAGGCGCGTGCGCTCCGAGCGTCACGGTGCCGGCACGATGGCGACATTTGTGGTGGGGCCGTCATCCGATTTGTTAAGCGCCTTGCGTGTAGGAATGACCACTGGCCGTGCAACCCTTGCGGTCGGACCAACGAACGGGGATCGACCTGGCTTCCATGATGAACGTCCTTCGCAACATCGGGGTGCGCGCTCGCCTCTTGTTGTTGATCGCGGCCGCGATGCTGCCGCTGATCGGACTCATCGCGGCCGGCCTCGTGGTCTCGTTCCGCGACGCCGAACTCGAGGCGCACAGGAACATCGCCAACGAAACAAGACTGGGCGCCGAAACGATCTCGCGCGTCTTCAGCGAGGCGCGCGAATTCCTCGCCACCTTGCGCCAGATGCCTCAGGTCCGCGACCTCGGCGAGACGAACTGCAAGGGCCTCCTGGCGGGTCTGAAGGCCGAGCGCCAACAGTTCATGACCATCGGCGTCGTGTCCCCGGACGGCGTGATCCGCTGCCACAGCCGCGGCGTCCACGGATCGTCGTTCGGCGACCAGAAGCTCATCGAGCGGACCATGGCATCCCGTGGCGCCCGGTTCCTGGTCGGCGACTTCATGATCGGCGCGGTCACGAAAAAGCCGACCGTGGCCGTGGCCATGCGCCTGCCGCCCTCCAGCGACCCGAACGGCGCGGGCGCCGTCTTCGCTTCGCTCAACCTGTCGCTGATCGAGCAGGATGTGCGCGCGTTGTCGGAGGCGACCGGTCACTCGGTCGCGATCGTGCAGCCCCGCGCCTCTCGCGTCCTGGTGAGCTGGCCGCATGTCGCGGAGTTCGGCACCGTGATGCCGGACTTCCGCCTGCTGGGCACGATGCGGGAAACGCGCGAACGCGGAACGGCGACCACGGCCGATCTGTCCGGCCGCACGACGATCTTCGGCTTCGAGCCCATCGATGGGGCCGGCACCGCCGATCTCTGGCTGGCCGTCGGCGTATCCCCGGACGAAGTCTACGGAACCCTTCACAGCCGGATGCGATGGGCCTTGCTGACGAGTGCCGCGACCCTCGTCTTGGCGCTCGCGGGCACCGCCCTCCTCGCCTACTGGATGCAGCTTCGCCCCATCGAGCTCCTGTCGCGCTCGGCGCAGCGAATCGGCGCCGGCAACTTCTCGGTGCGCACCGGCATGGAATCCTGGCAGGCGCCCGAGTTCCGGCGTCTGGGCCAGCTCGTGGACACGGCGGCCAGGACCTTGGCGCAGGCCAAAGTGGCCGAAGAGGCCGTGGCGGCGGGCCAGCGGCGGTTCCAGCTGGTCGCGGACAACACCGTGGACATGATCTCCTGCGTCGATGCGGACGGAAACCGGACGCTGGTCACGGGTGCAAGCCGGCGGATCCTCGGCTACGATCCGGCGGAGCTTCTCGGACAGAGCCCGCTCGAGATCGTGGTGCCGGAGGATCAGCCCATCGTGCGTTCGCTCCTCGACACCTTCCGCGCCGGGGGCGAGGTCAACGGCGTGCGCTACCGCGTGCGGCGCAAGGACGGCAGTATCGTCTGGGTCGAGCTGTCCGGCCGGCCGATCGACGATGCGGGCGGCAGCGTGATCTCCCTGCGCGACGTCGACCAGCGACAGCGCACCGAGGAAGCGCTGGCGGAAGCCAACCGGCAGCTGGAAATGCTCGCCGCAACGGACGACCTGACGCGCCTTGCCAACCGCCGGACCTTCAATCGCCGGCTGGAGGAGGCCTTTGCGAAGGCCGAGGACGGGACCGATTTCAGCCTGCTCCTCCTCGACGTCGACCGGTTCAAGGCGTTCAACGATCGCTACGGCCATCCGGCCGGTGACCGCTGCCTGAAGGCGGTCTCGGAGGCGCTGGCGGCCTGCGTGCGGCGCGACGACGAGATCGGCGCCCGCTACGGCGGCGAGGAGCTGGCCCTGATCCTGCCGGGCGCGGGGCCGGCCGAGGCGCTGATCCGGGCCGAGACCATCCGGCGCGCCGTGGCCTCGCTCGCCATCCCGCACCAGGACGGCGACGAAGGATACCTCACGGTGAGCATCGGCGTGGCGTCCCTGTCCGATCTGCGCTCGGGGACCACCGTTCCCCTCGACATCATCCAGAAGGCCGACGAGGCTCTGTATGCGGCGAAGGCGGGCGGGCGCAACCAGGTGCGCGCCCGCGCGGCCTGAACTCAGGCCGCGCCGGCGCGGCGGTCGGCCCGCATCATCTCGGCCGCCTTCTCCGCGATCATCACCGTGGGGGAGTTCGTGTTGCCGGAAACGATCGCGGGCATCACCGATGCGTCGGCGACGCGAAGGTTCGCGACGCCGCGCACCCGCAGCCGCGGATCCACCACCGATTCCGGATCGGCGCCCATGCGGCAGGTGCCCACCGGATGAAAGATGGTGGTACCGATCGCTCCTGCCGCCTCGCGCAGCTCGTCCTCCGTCTGGAAGGCGGGACCCGGCTTGAACTCCTCCGGCCGGTAAGGCTTCAGCGCCGCCTGCGCGACGATGCGCCGTGTCAGCCGGATCGCGTCGGCCGCCACGCGCCGGTCGCCCTCGGTCGAGAGATAGTTCGGCCGAATCGAAGGCTGCAGCCTGTGGTCGGGAGCGCGGGCATGGACGCTGCCGCGGCTCTCCGGCCGCAGGTTGCAGACGCTTGCCGTGAAGGCGGGGAACGGATGCACCGCCTCGCCGAACTTCTCGAGGCTGAGCGGTTGCACGTGATACTGGAGGTTCGCCGTCTCGAAGGCCGGATCGGAGCGGGTGAAGATGCCGAGCTGGCTCGGCGCCATGGACATCGGGCCCGACCGCTTCAGCGCGTATTCCAGTGCGATCGCCGCCTTTCCGAGGAGCGTCGAGGCCTTTTCGTTCAGCGTCGGGATGCCCGACACCTTGTAGGCGCAGCGCAGCTGGAGATGATCCTGCAGGTTCTCGCCGACGTCCCGCCGCTCGTGCACCACCGCAATGCCGGCGTCGAAGAGGACGTCTCCCCGCCCGATGCCCGACAGTTCCAGGATGTGCGGCGAGCCGATCGCCCCGGCGCTGAGCACGACTTCGCCGCGGCAGCGCGCGAGGCGGACCTGCGTGCCTTGCGAAAATTCGACGCCCGTGACGCGCGCCCCGTCCACCACGAGGCGGCGCACCTGCGCATGGGTTTCGACATGGAGGTTGGGCCGGCCCATGACGGGCTTCAGGAAGGCCTTCACGGCGTTCCAGCGGACACCGCGCCGCTGGTTGACCTTGAAGTAGGAGGAACCCTCGTTGTCGCCGCGGTTGAAGTCGTCGATGGGCGCGATGCCGGCCTGTTCGGCGGCGGTGCGGAAGGCGTCGAGAATGTCCCAGTGGAGGCGCGCGGTCTCGACCCGCCATTCGCCGCCCGCCCCGTGCATCTCGTCGGCGCCGGCGAACCAGTCCTCCGAGCGGCGAAACACGGGCAGGACGTCGTCCCAAGCCCAGCCCTCGCAGCCTATCTGGCGCCACCCGTCGTAGTCGCGCGCCTGGCCGCGCATGTAGATCATGCCGTTGATCGACGAGCAGCCGCCGAGCACCTTGCCGCGGGGGTAGGACAGGACGCGCCCGTTCAATCCGGCTTCCGCATCCGTCAGGAAGCACCAGTCGGTGCGCGGGTTGCCGATGCAGTAGAGATAGCCGACGGGAATGTGGATCCAGGCGTAGTTGTCGCGCCCGCCTGCCTCGAGGAGCAGGACGCGCTGGTCCGGATCGGCCGAGAGACGGTTGGCGAGGACGCAGCCGGCGGTGCCGCCGCCGACCACGATGTAATCGAACTCGCCGTCCATCCGAGGAGCCTTCAGCCCCGCCGCCGGAGGCGGTGGGCGATCTCGCCGACGATGCCGCGCCGGAACAGGAGCACGCAGACCATGAAGGTGAGGCCCGTGATCACGGTGACCGGGAAGGCCGAGGTCGCGAGATAGTTCTGAAGCGACACGACGAGCGCGGCGCCCACCAGCGGCCCCGCCATGGTGCCGATTCCGCCGAGCAGCGTCATCAGGATCACCTCGCCTGACATCTGCCAGGCGACATCGGTGAGCGTCGCGAACTGGAACACCAGCGCCTTCAAGCCACCGGCCAGTCCCGCGAGCCCGGCCGACATGACGAAGGCGGCGAGCTTGTAGGAGCCGACCGAAAGGCCGAGCGAAGTGGCGCGCGTCTCGTTCTCGCGGATCGATTTGAGGATCATGCCGAAGGGCGAGTGGACGATGCGCCAGATCGCGAAGAGCCCGATCAGCACCACGGCGAGCACGTAGTAGTAGATCGCCAGCGGCTGGCCGAGGTCGATGATCCCCAGCGCGTAGCCGCGCGGCACGCCCTGCAGCCCGTCCTCGCCGCCGGTGAAGGGTGCCTGCAGGCAGAAGAAGGCGAACATCTGGGACAGCGCCAGCGTGATCATCGCGAAGTAGATCCCCTGCCGGCGGATGGCGAGGAAGCCGATCGCAAGGCCGAGCAGCGCGCCCGCCGCGACGCCGACGAGAAGCCCGAGTTCGGGGGCGAGGCCCCACACCTTCACGGCATGCGCCGTGGCGTAGGAGGCGCCGCCGAAGAAGGCGGCATGGCCGAACGACAGGAGGCCCGTGTAGCCCAGGAGCAGGTTGAAGCTCGCGGCGAAGAGCGCGAAGCACAGGACCTTCATCAGGAAGATCGGGTAGACCAGGAAGGGCGCGGCGACGAGGCCGGCGAGCGCGACCAGGAGGAGCACGAGGCCGGTCGCCTTGGCGGCGGACCGTTCGCGCGGGAGCGTCATGGCATCTTGCGACATGTCAGGCCGCCCTTCCGAAGAGGCCCGCAGGGCGCACGAGCAGCACGATGGCCATGATCACGAAGATCACGATCGAGGAGGCTTCGGGGTAGAAGACCTTGGTCAGCCCTTCGAAGAGCCCGAGCATGTAGCCGGTGAGGATGGCTCCGCCGATCGAGCCCATGCCGCCGACGACCACCACCGCGAAGACGACGATGATGATGTTGGAGCCCATCAGCGGCGAGACCTGGTAGACGGGCGCCGCCATGATGCCGGCCAGCCCCGCCAGCGCCGAGCCGAGCCCGTAGGTGAAGGTGAGGAGCAGCGGCACGTTGATGCCGAAGGCGCGCACCATGACCGGATTTTCGGTGGCCGCGCGCAAGGTGGCGCCGAGCCGCGTCTTCTCGATCAGCGCCCAGGTGCCGATGCACACCGCGAGCGAGGCCACCACGATGAAGGCGCGGTAGTTCGGCAGGAACATGAAGCCGAGATTGGTGCCGCCGGTGAGCTGGGCTGGCGGCGCGTAGGGCTGGCCCGAGGCGCCGTAGAGGTAGCGGAACAGCCCCTCGATCACGAGGGCGAGGCCAAAGGTGAAGAGGAGGCCGTAGAGCGGATCGAGGTTGTAGAGCCGCGACAGCGCCGCCCGCTCGATCACGACGCCGACGAGCCCGACGATCAGGGGCGCCAGCAGCAGCGAGAACCAGAAGCCGATGCCGAGGTTCGTCAGCAGGAGATAGCCGACGAAGGCGCCGAGCATGTACTGCGCGCCGTGTGCGAAGTTGATGATGCGCAGGAGGCCGAAGATGATCGCGAGGCCAAGGCTCAGCATCGCGTAGAACGAGCCGTTGATGAGCCCGACCAGAAGCTGGCCGAGCAGCGCCTGGATCGGAATGCCGAAGACGGTGGTCATCCCAGTCAGACTCCGAGGGTTTCGGTAAGCTGGTTCATACGGTCCGGAAGCTCGCGCACGGGGAAGCCGTCGAGCACCTGCCCGTGGTCCATGAGGTAGAAGCGGTCGGCGACCTTGGCGGCGAAGCGGAAGTTCTGCTCGACCAAGAGCACCGTCATGCCGCGGCTCTTGAGCGTGGTGAGGATCTCGCCGATACGCTGGACGATCACGGGCGCGAGCCCCTCCGTCGGCTCGTCGAGGAGCATGAGCTTCACGCCCGAGCGCAGGATGCGCGCGATCGCCAGCATCTGCTGCTCGCCGCCCGACAACTGCGTGCCCGACGAGGCGCGGCGCTCCTCGAGGTTGGGGAACAGGCGATAGATCTCGGCGATCTCCATGCCGCCCGGCGCCACGACCGGCGGCAGGAGGAGATTTTCCTCCACGGTGAGGCTGGCGAAGATCGCCCGCTCCTCCGGCACGAAGCCGATCCCGTGATGGGCGGTCCGATGCAGCGGCACGCGGAGCATGTCGCGGCCGTCGAAGCGGATCTCGCCGGTGCGCCTGGGGATGATGCCCATGATGGCGCGGAGCGTCGTGGTCTTGCCGACGCCGTTGCGCCCGACCAGCGTCACCGTCTCACCGGGCAGGATGTCGAGGTCGACGCCATGCAGCGCCTGGCTCTCGCCGTACCAGGCGTTGAGCCCGCGAACGCGGAGCAGCGGCTCAGCCATGGTCGGTCCCCATATAGGCGGTGCGCACGCGCTCGTCGGTGGAGACGGTGGCGTAGTCGCCGGCCGCCAGGATCTCGCCGCGCTGGAGCACGGTGACGCGGTCGCAGAGGTCGGCCACCACCTTGAGATTGTGCTCCACCATCAAGACGGCGCGCGTCTCGGCGACCTTCCTGATAATGGCGGCGACCGTGCCGACGTCCTCGTGGCCCATGCCGGCCATCGGCTCGTCGAGGAGCAGCACCTTCGGATCGAGCGCCAGCGTGGTGGCGAGTTCGAGGACGCGCTTGCGCCCGTAGGAAAGGTCGGCGGCCAGGAGGTCGCGCGCGTCCTCCAGCCCCACCTCGCGCAGAAGCTCCATCGCCCGGCCGTCCAGCCGGTCGAGCACCGAGAGACCGCGCCAGAACTGCGTGGCGAGGCCGGCCGGGCGCTGCAGGGCGACCCGCACGTTTTCCAGCACCGTCATGTGCGGGAAGGTCGCCGAGATCTGGAACGAGCGCACGAGACCCATGCGCGCGACCTTCGACGGCGAGGTCTTGGTGATGTCCTCGCCCATCAGGGTGATGGTTCCCGCTGTGGAGGCTAAGAACTTGGTCAGGAGGTTGAAGACCGTGGTCTTGCCGGCGCCATTCGGCCCAATCAGGGCATGAACCTCGGCGTGACGAACATCGAGGTCGACGTCCTTGACGGCGGTGAAGCCGCCGAAGTCGCGCCGGAGGCCGCGGCAGGCGAGGACCACCTCTCCCCCGCCCCCGGCCGGAACGGTGCCCGGCCGGTCGATACGCTCCGCGACGCCTGCCATGGCGGCCGCGCCCCTACTGCGTCGCCACCAGCGAACAGCCGCTTTTGGCCGGATCGATATAGGCCTCGGCGCCCGGAACGGTGGCGAGCACCTTGTAGTAGTCCCAGGGCTTCGTGCTCTCGGCCGGCGTCTTCACCTCCATGAGGTACATGTCGTAGATCATGCGCCCGTTGGCGCCGACCTTGCCGCCGCGCGCGAAGACGTCCTCGACCGGCATCTCGTGCAAAGCCTTCGACACGGCCTCGGTCTCGTCGGTGCCAGCCTTCTCGATCGCCTTCAGATACTGCGTCACGGCCGAATAGGTGCCGGCCTGGATCATGTTGGGCATGCGCTGGGTGCGCTCGAAGAACTTCTGGGAGAAGGCACGCGATTCGTCGTCGCGATCCCAGTAGAACCCTTCCGTCAGCGACAGCCCCTGCGCCGCCTCGAGGCCGAGACCGTGGACTTCCGCCAGCGTGAAGAGCAATGCCGCGAGGCGCTGGCCGCCCTGCACGATGCCGAACTCGGCCGCCTGCTTCACGGCGTTGGCGGTGTCGAGGCCGGCGTTCGCCATGCCGATCACCTTGGCGCCGGACGACTGGGCCTGGAGGAGGAACGAGGAATAATCGGTGGTCGAGAGCGGATGGCGCACAGAGCCGAGCACCTGGCCACCGTTGGCCTTCACGAAGTTCGAGGTCTGCTCCTCCAGCGAATAGCCGAAGGCGTAGTCGGCGGTGAGGAAGAACCATGTGTCGCCGCCCTGCTTCACCAGCGCGCCGCCGGTGCCGACCGCCAACGCATGCGTGTCGTAGGCCCAGTGGAAGCCGTAGGGGCTGCACTGCTTGCCGGTGAGTTCCACCGTCGCCGCGCCGGTCGTGATCGTGACCTTCTTCTTCTCCTTGGACAGACCCTGCACGGCCAGCGCGACCGAGGAGGTCGTCAGCTCCATGATCGAATCGACCTGCTCGGTGTCGTACCACTGGCGGGCGATGTTGGAGGCGACGTCGGGCTTGTTCTGGTGGTCGGCGTTGACGACCTCGATCGGCGCATCCAGCACCTTGCCGCCGTAATCCTCCACCGCCATCTTCGCCGCCTCGAAGCTCCAGCGGCCGCCGAAGTCGGCATAGACGCCGGACTGGTCGTTGAGGATGCCGATCTTCACCTTGCCGTCGGACACCTGGGCGGCGGCCGGCAGAACGGTGGCGGCGAGAAGAAGCGTCGAAAGCGCGGCGAGCTTGGTCATCCGTGGTCCTCCCGGTTGCAGCGAACCCCGGGAGACGGCGCGCGCGGACGAGCGGAACCGCCAGCCCCGTCGCGCAACCTCCCAGTGACCGTCCCGCGTCCTTGGAGATCGCGCGGGTTCAAGCCGTTCGCCCGCAGCACCAGGACCTCCCGTCCCGTCGTGCTGCCGATACGCGAAGGCTAGCATCGGCCGTCGTCCATATGAATGTTCATTTCCGAAAACATTCTGTACAAAAACGTACGGACAGGAGCGGCGGTTGAGCGAATTTGCCTGGGACGACCTGCAGTATTTTCTGGCCGTCGCGCGAACCGGTCAGCTGTCGTCGGCCGCGCGCATCCTGCGCACGAACCATGTGACCGTCTCGCGCCGTCTCGACCGGCTGGAGAAGGATCTCGGCATTCGGCTCTTCGAGCGCTCGCCGCGCGGCTACATGCTGACCGCGCTGGGAGAGCGGCTGGTGGAGCGGGCGGGGGCGATGGAGCGAGACGCGGCGGTGTTCGCGGAGGCCGCCACTGAAGGCCCCGCCAGCCCGCGCGGCACGGTGCGACTGGCGACGCCCGAGGGCTTCGGCAACTTCTTCCTGGCCGACCGGCTTCCCGGCCTCGCGCGCAGCCATCCCGCCCTGTCGATCGAACTCGTGCCGATCCAGCAGATCGTCTCCCTGTCTCGCCGTGAGGCGGACCTGTCGGTGGCCCTTCATGCGCCGTCGAGCGGTCCCTACCGGCGCGAGCGCATCTTGCCCTACCGGCTCTTCGTCTACGCCTCGCGCGGCTATCTCGACGCCTCGGGACCGATCGCCGAGCCATGCGCCCTCGGGTCCCATCCGGTAATCGGCTACATCGAGGACATGATCTTCACGCCCGGGCTCGACTATCTCCGCGAGATCCTGCCGGGCACGCGGGCGAGCTACCAGAGCTCGAGCATCCATGCGCAGCTCGCGGCAACGCGCGACGGCTTCGGGCTCGGCGTCCTGCCCTACTTCATCACCAGCCGCTACCCCGACCTCGTGCCGATCCTGCCGCGCGAGGTGCATATCGAGCGCGACTACTGGCTGATCTGCCACGACGACCTCGTCGGTGCCCCGCGTATCCGCCTCCTGTCGGACTTCATCCGCGACACGGCGCGCGCCGCCAGGTCGATCTTCGCCGGCGAGCCGCTCCTCGCATGAAAAAGGCCGCCCCGGGGGCGGCCTTCTCGATCGATCGCCGATCGGCTCTTACGCCTTCGGCGCGGTCATCTTGCCGTCCATGCGGCGCCAGAGGCCGAGCGGGTTGGCATCCTTCAGGGCGTCCGGCAGGAGGCCGTCCGGCAGGTCCTGGTAGCAGACCGGGCGCAGGAACCGCTCGATCGCCTTGGAGCCGACCGAGGTGGAGCGACCGTCCGCCGTGGAGGGATAGGGGCCGCCGTGCACCATGGCGTGCGCCACCTCGACGCCCGTGCCGAAGCCGTTGACGAGTATGCGGCCGGCCTTGCGCTCGAGCAGAGGCAGGACGGCGCGCGCGGCCTCGTGGTCGGCGTCCGCGATGTGGATTGCCGCGGTCAGCTGACCTTCCAGCGCCGCGACGACGCTCTTCATCTCGGCGGCGTCGCGGCACACGACCACGATCGAGGCCGAGCCGAACATCTCCTCCTGCAGCTCGGCCGACTTGACGAAGTCGGCGGCCGAGACGCGGAACAGCGCGGCCTGTCCGCGAAGGTTCTCGCCGGCCAGGCCCTTGGCGACCACGGAGACCGAGGCATGGCCCTCGACGGCGGCGACGCCCTTGGCATAGGCCGAGCAGATGCCGGGCGTCAGCATGACCGCGGCGGGCGCGGCCACGAGCGTTTCTTCCGCGGCCTTGAGGAAGGCCTCCAGACCTTCGCCCTCGATGGCGATCACGAGCCCCGGATTGGTGCAGAACTGGCCGGCGCCCAGCGTCAGCGAGCCGACGAAGGCCTTGCCGATCGCAGCGCCGCGGTCCCGCAGCGCTGCCGGGAACAGGAGCACCGGGTTGATCGAGCTCATCTCGGCATAGACCGGGATCGGCTCGGGGCGGTTGGCGGCGATCTTCATCAGCGCCGTGCCGCCCGTGCGCGAACCGGTGAAGCCGACCGCCTTGATGCGGGGATCGGCGACGAGGCCCTCGCCGATCGCGCGCTCGGCCGCGAAGAGGAGCGAGAACGTGCCCTCCGGCATGCCGCACTTGGCGACGGCCGCATGCACCGCGCGCCCGACGAGCTCGGACGTGCCGGGATGAGCCGAGTGGGCCTTCACAACGACCGGGCAGCCGGCAGCCAGCGCCGAGGCCGTGTCGCCGCCGGCGACCGAGAAGGCGAGCGGGAAGTTCGACGCGCCGAACACGGCGACGGGCCCGAGCGGCACGTTGCGCAGCCGCAGGTCCGGCCGGGGCAGCGGCTGGCGGTCCGGCATCGCGGGGTCGATGCGCGCGTCGAGATAGCCGCCGTCGCGCAGGACGCCCGCGAAGAGGCGCAACTGGCCCATCGTGCGGCCGCGCTCGCCCTCGATGCGCGGACGCGGCAGGCCGCTCTCGGCCATGCAGCGCTCGATCAGCTCGTCGCCCAGCGCCAGGATCTCGTCGGCGATCGTCTCCAGGAACTTGGCGCGGGCCTCGAGGCTCGTCTCGCGGAAGGCGTCGAACGCGGTTTCGGCCAAGGCACAGGCCCGGTCGAGATCGGCCTTGCTGGCGCCGCCGAATGCGGGCTGGAGCTGTGCGCCCGTCGCGGCCTCGATTCCGTAGACCGTGCCCTGCCCTCCCTTGGAGATGGCCTGGCCGATGATCTGCTCGCCTTGGATGGTCATGGGGTTCTCCGTCCTGTCGCGACTGGCGCAGCGCACCCGTCACCTCGCGCTCCGATTACAGGCTCCGGGCGACGGAGGGAACCATGGCAGTGCCGTTCGATCGCAATTCCTCGGACAATTCGCCGGATTTCGTTGGAAATCGTAAGGCGAGCCTGTTACCTGTAAGCGTATGCCTGCAACCTACATGTTGCGTAGCCGTGCACATTGCTGCATGGGAGATTGACAGACAATTGCAGGACATGGCGGCCCAAGCGATGAGCAAGGACATTCTCCTCGACGAGCAGCTCTGCTTCGCCATCTATTCGGCAACCCATGCGTTCAACCGCTTCTACAAGCCTCGCCTCGATCGACTGGGCCTGACCTATCCCCAGTATCTCGTGATGATGGTGCTGTGGGAGGAGGAGCCGCAGACCGTGGGAAGCATCGGCGAACGCCTGCTTCTCGACTCCAGCACGCTGACCCCACTGCTCAAGCGGCTGGAAACGGCCGGCTATGTCAGCCGCACCCGTTCCTCGCGCGACGAACGCGTCGTGGAGGTCACGCTGACGCCCGTCGGCCGCTCGCTTCGCGAAGACGCCTGCCCGATCCCCGAAGCCGCCAAGTCGGCGACGGGCACGTCGATGACGGAGTTGAACGAGCTTCGGCACCAGCTCGTCACGATCCGGGACGCGCTCAACACCGCCGATCCCGCCTGACGCCTCGCCGCGAGGCGTGCGCAGCGCGGAGGAATCCGCTAAGAGATCGCCCGAATACGGCAGCCGCGGACGGCGCCGCGCGAGGGAGGATCGACGATGGTGGCGCTCGGCAACGGCAATCTGGCCGAAATCTCTGATGTGGCACGCGTGCCGGCCTATGATCGGGCGGCCCTTGTGCCCGGCATCGCGCATTTCGGCGTCGGCAATTTCCACCGCGCGCACCAGTGCGTCTATCTCGACGACCTGTTCGCCACCGGGGCCGGACATGAATGGGCGGTCGTCGGACTCGGCGTGCGTCCCGAGGAGAAGGCGGCCTTCGCCGATCTCGCCGCCCAGGATGGGCTCTTCACCGTCACCGAGGTGGACGAGGGCGTGCGGCAGACGCGTGTGATCGGTTCGGTGGTCCGTGTCGTGGAGCCGGGCGACCGGGCCGCCACGATGGCGGTCCTGACCGATCCGGCGATCCGCATCGTCACCCTCACCATCACGGAAGGCGGCTACTACCTGTCGGGCGACAAGCCCAATCTCGACCATCCCGACCTCGTCGCCGATGCCGCCGACCTTGCCGGCTCGCGCACCGTCTTCGGTCTGATCGTCGCCGCCCTGTCCGAGCGGCGTGCGGCGGGCACCCCGCCCTTCACCGTCCTGTGCTGCGACAACCTTCCCCATAACGGCGACCTGACGCGCCGCCTCGTGACCGGTCTCGCACACCAGGCGGATCCGGCGCTCGCCGATCATATCGAGACCTCGGTCGCCTTCCCGAACTCGATGGTGGACCGCATCACCCCCGCGACGACGCCCGGCCAGATCGAATCGCTGCGCGCCGAGACCGGCATCGAGGACAAGCGCCCGGTGTTCTGCGAGCCCTTCATCCAGTGGGTGGTGGAAGAGCGCTTTCCCAATGGGCGCCCGGCGCTGGAGACCGTGGGCGTCACCTTCGTGGAGGACGTCACCCCCTACGAGCTGATGAAGCTGCGCATCCTGAACGCGGGTCACGCCACGATCGCCTATCCCGCCGCGCTCCTCGGCCTCACCTATGCGCACGACGCGATGCGCGACGACCTCGTCCTGCGCTTCTTCCGCGACGTGGAGGAGAACGAACTGCTGCCGACGGCCCCGAGTATCGAAGGCGTCAGCCGCGAGGACTACCTGGCGACCGTCACCTCGCGCTTCGCCAACCCGGCGATCGCCGACACGCTTCGGCGCCTGGCGCTCGACGGCTCGAACCGCCAACCCAAGTTCATCCTGCCGTCCGTGCGCGAGCGGCTGGCGAAAGGGGAGGACATCTCGGGCCTCGCCCTCGTCGGAGCGCTGTGGTGCCGCTACTGCTACGGCACGCTGGAGGACGGGACCGCGATCGAGCCGAACGACCCGAATTGGGATACGCTGCAGGCGGCCGCGCGCGCCGCCAAGGACGAGCCCCGCCGCTTTCTGGAGCAGCGCGACATCTTCGGCGATCTCGGCGCGAATGCCCTCTATGCCGATACGTTCGGGCGGCACCTGCAGGCCCTCTGGCGCGATGGCGTGCGCCCGGTTCTGGAAGCGCATCTGGCGCGCAGGGCAACCTGAGCCTTCCCCACGCGGAACGGCAGCGAACCGAAAGGGCCGGACCTCCTCGAGGTCCGGCCCTTTGTCGTTTCCCGTCGTCGTCGGCCTCCCCCGGGGGAGGCGGTCCACTCTCCGTGTGTCAGGGAAACAGGATTGCGACGGCCAATGTCGTGCCCGCGGCCAGCATGGCCAGTGCAGTCAGGTTGACGAAGACGGACACCATGGTCTCGATGCGCACCGGAAACTCTCCTCGTGGTCGGCCCTTCGCTTCTACAACGGCCTTGTTTCCGCCTGGTTTCGTGACCCCGCGGATTTGATCGCACACCCCGCAATCCACAGACATATCGCTTCGACCGATGCGCCGCGCAGATGACCGAGGCCCGTCCGGCGAACCGCCGGATCGGCTTGCCCGGCTCTTCCTCTGCGATGCAAGAAATCGTGTTGACAGATCCCGCGGTTTAGAACTTGTATGAGTTATTGCGGATCAGCGGTCCGCAAGGATGTCGGCCGGAATGGCTCGACGTCGTCGCCGGCTCGGGAGGCCGGGGGAATTTTCGGCCGGCGTTCGTCCGGCATCAGGGAGGAAGAGCATGAGCAAGTTGGGCAAGCTGGCAGCGGCCTTGGCGTTGGCGACCGTGATGGGCGCCCCGGCCTTCGCGCAGAGCGGCATGGTGGTCGGCTTCTCGCAGGTCGGCTCCGAATCGGGCTGGCGCGCCGCCGAGACGGCGGTGACCCGCCAGGAAGCCGAGAAGCGCGGCATCGACCTGAAATTCGCCGACGCGCAGCAGAAGCAGGAAAACCAGATCAAGGCGATCCGCTCCTTCGTGGCGCAGGGCGTCGACGCGATCCTGCTCGCCCCCGTAGTCGCCACGGGCTGGGACGACGTCCTGGAAGAGGCCAAGGAAGCCGAGATCCCCGTCGTCCTTCTCGACCGCAACATCGAGACGACGGACGACTCCCTGTATCTTACGGCCGTGACCTCCGATCAGGTCCACGAGGGCAAGGTCGCCGGCGACTATCTCGTCGGCCAGGTCGGCTCGAAGCCCTGCAACGTCGTGGAGCTCCAGGGCACCACGGGATCGTCGCCCGCCATCGCCCGCAAGAAGGGCTTCGAGGAGGCGATCGCCGGCCACGACAACATCAAGCTCACCCGCTCGCAGACGGGCGACTTCACCCGCACCAAGGGCAAGGAAGTCATGGAGAGCTTCATCAAGGCCGAGAACGGCGGCAAGGACATCTGCGCGGTCTACGCCCACAACGACGACATGGCCGTCGGCGCGATCCAGGCCATCAAGGAAGCCGGTCTGAAGCCGGGCTCGGACGTCATGGTCGTCTCGATCGACGCCGTGCCGGACATCTTCGCCGCCATGGCGGCCGGCGAGGCCAACGCCACCGTCGAGCTGACGCCCAACATGGCCGGCCCCGCCTTCGACGCGCTGGAGGCCTACAAGAAGGACGGCACCGAACCGAAGAAGTGGATCCAGACGGAATCCAAGCTCTACACCCAGGCCGACGACCCGAAGGCGGTGATGGAGTCCAAGAAGGGCCTCGGTTACTGAGCCGAGCCGTCTGACGGGTCTCGTCCCGTCCGGCCCACGATCCCCGCGCCGCCGGCCTGACTTCATGGCCGGCGGCGCGGTCCTTGGCGGCGACGGCACGGCCGACCGCGCCGGCTCGCGGCGAGATCCGCGACGGCCCGCCCCCGGCTCATCGGACCCGAGCGAACTTTATGCCTCACGATCTCCTGGCCCTTCGCGGGCTGACCAAGACCTTTGCCGGAATGACGGCGCTCGACGGCGTAGACCTGACGCTGCGCGCCGGCGAGATCCACGCGCTTCTCGGCGAGAACGGCGCCGGCAAGTCGACCCTGATCAAGACGCTGACGGGCGTCTATCGGCGCGACGGCGGCCGCATCCTTCTCGACGGCGCCGAGATCAACCCGGCCGACAGCCGGCAGGCGCAGGCCCTGGGCATCGGCACGGTCTATCAGGAGGTCAACCTCCTGCCCAACCTGTCGGTCGCCGAGAACCTCTTTCTCGGCCGCCAGCCGATGCGCTTTGGGTTCACCGATGGGCGCGCCATGCGCCGGCGGACCCGGGAGCTCCTGACGGCCTACGGCCTCGACGTCGACCCCTCCGCGACGCTCGGCCAGCTCTCGGTCGCGGTCCAGCAGCTCGTCGCCATCATCCGCGCGGTGGACGTGTCGGGCAAGGTGCTGATCCTCGACGAGCCGACCGCGAGCCTCGACGCCGCCGAGGTCGAGATGCTGTTCGCGGCGATGCGGCGCCTGCGAGACCAGGGCATGGCGATCGTCTTCGTCACACATTTCCTCGATCAGGTCTTCGCCGTCTGCGACCGCGCCACGGTGCTGCGCAACGGCCGGCTCGTCGGCGAGCGCGCGATCGCCGAGACCTCGCGCATGGACATCGTCACCATGATGCTGGGCCGCGAGCTGGGCGAGGCCGTTCATCACAAGACGCCTGCCACCGCCGCCGCTGGTGAGCCGCGCGTCGCCTTCCGCAATTTCGGCCGCCGCCGCAGCGTCGAGCCCTTCGACCTCGCCATCCGACCGGGGGAGGCGGTGGGCGTCGCCGGTCTTCTCGGCTCCGGCCGCACCGAGACCGCCCGCCTCGTCTTCGGCGCCGACCGAGCCGATACGGGTGAGGCCTTCGTGGACGGCAAGCTCGTGCGCCTCGCCAACCCTCGCGCGGCCATCCGCGCCGGCTTCGGCTACTGCCCGGAGGAGCGCAAGGTGGAGGGCATCGTCGGCGACCTGTCGGTGCGCGAGAATATCATTCTGGCATTGCAGGCCCGGCGCGGCTGGGCGAAGCCCCTGTCGATGCGCGAGCAGATCCGCATATCCGACCGCTTCGTCAAGGCGCTTGATATCCGAACCACCGATATCGAGAAGCCGATCCGGCTCCTGTCCGGCGGCAACCAGCAGAAGGCGATCCTCGCCCGCTGGCTGGCGACGGAGCCGAGCTTCCTGATCCTCGACGAGCCGACGCGCGGCATCGACGTCGGCGCCCATGCCGAGATCGTGCGCCTGATCGAGACGCTGTGCGCGGACGGCATGGCGATGCTCGTCATCTCGTCGGAGCTCGACGAGATCACCGCCTATGCGAACCGCGTGCGCGTGCTGCGCGACCGCCGCCATCTCGGCGACCTCACGGGCGAGGACGTCTCGCCCGCCGCCATCATGCGCACCATTGCCGGCACGTCCACGGAAGGAGCGCGCGCGTGAGCCTCTCCCGCCTCAGATCGGCCCTGCCGCAGCTCCTGGCGCTCGCGCTCGTGCTCGGCATCAACGCGATGGTGTTCCCGTCCTTCTTCGACCTCGCCGTGCGCAACGACCGGCTCTACGGCCCCTTGATCGACGTCCTCAACCGCGGCGCGCCGGTGATGCTGCTCGCCATCGGTATGACGCTCGTGATCGCGACCAAGGGCGTCGACCTCTCCGTCGGCGCCACCATGGCGATCTCGGGCGCGGTCGCCGCGACCCTCACCGTCGCAGGCGTGCCAATCCCGCTCGTGATCCTCGCCTCGCTCGGCGTCGGCCTCCTCTGCGGCCTCTGGAACGGCATCCTCGTCGCCGTCCTCGACATCCAGCCGATCATCGCGACCCTGATCCTGATGGTCGCTGGACGCGGCATCGCGCAGCTCGTCACCTCCGGCTTCATCGTCACCTTCAACGATCCGACCCTGTTCTTCATCGGCTCGGGCTCGTTCCTCTTCCTGCCCATGCCGGTGGTGATCGCGCTGGTGATGGCCGTGCTCGTCATCCTTCTCGTGCGGCGCACCGCGCTCGGCCTCCTGATCGAGGCGACGGGCATCAACCGCCGCGCCTCGGCACTGGCCGGCGTCGACGCCAAGGCGGTGCTCATCGCCGCCTACATGACGTCGGGCCTCTGCGCCTCCGTCGCCGGCCTCATCGCCGCCGCCGACATCCGCGGCGCGGACGCGAACAACGCCGGTCTGTGGCTCGAACTCGACGCGATCCTTGCGGTCGTCATCGGCGGCACGTCGCTGATGGGCGGGCGCTTCTCGATCCCGCTCGCGCTCGTCGGTGCCCTGATCATCCAGGCGATGAACACCGGCATCCTCTTGTCCGGCTTCCCGCCGGAGATGAACCTCATTCTGAAGGCCGTGCTGATCGCCGTGATCCTGGTGCTGCAGTCGCCCGCCATGGCGCGCGCGACGAGCCTCCTGGCGGCGCGCCGTCCGCCCGCAACCGGGGTCGCCGCGCCCACCGCCGCCGATCCCCGCAAGGTCTGACGCCGATGAATGCGCGCTTTCTGCCCCTTCTCGTCACGGTCGCCGTCTTCGCCGTCGCCTTCGCCCTGTCGGCGGCGCAGTTCCCGGCGATGCTGTCCACCCGCGTCGTCGCCAACCTCCTGACCGACAACGCCTTCCTCGGCATCGTCGCCGTCGGCATGACCTTCGTCATCCTGTCCGGCGGCATCGACCTGTCGGTCGGCTCGGTGATCGCCTTCACCGGCGTCTTTCTCGCCGTCACCATTCGCGACGGATACCACCCCTACCCGATGATCGCGGCGATCCTCGTGATATCGGCCCTCTTCGGCGCGTTGATGGGCGCGATGATCCATACGCTCGAGACGCCGCCCTTCATCGTCACACTGGCCGGCATGTTCCTCGCACGCGGCGGCTGCTACCTCTTGACCACCGAGTCCGTGCCGATCGACCATCCGGCCTTCGACGCGCTGAAGCGGATCTACTGGACCATCCCCACCGGCGGTCGCCTCACCTTCGTCGCCATGGTCATGCTGGCCGTCTTCGCGCTTGGCATGGTGATCGCGCACAAGACGCGCTTCGGAACCTATGTCTATGCGCTGGGCGGCGACAGGACCTCGTCGGAGCTGATGGGCGTGCCGGTGGCCCGCGTCACAATCGGCATCTACGCGCTGTCGAGCCTGCTCGCCGGCATCGCCGGCGTCGTCTTCGCGCTCTACACCTCGTCCGGCTACTCGCTGGCGACCGTCGGCGTCGAGCTCGATGCGATCGCCGCCGTCGTGATCGGCGGGACCCTCCTCACCGGCGGGGTCGGCTTCGTCGCCGGTACCTTCGTCGGCATCCTGATCTCCGGCCTGATCCAGACCTACATCGTCTTCGACGGCACGCTCTCGTCCTGGTGGACCAAGATCGCCATCGGCATCCTCCTCTTCGCCTTCATCACCCTGCAGCGCGGCCTGACGAAACGCACCAGCCTCGCGGCCGCGGCGTAAGGAAGGGGCGGGGCTGCCGCCCCGGTCCCCGCTCGGGAATGAATTCCCGAACCCTTCTTTCTTTTTGACATGGAAAAAGGGGGCCGGCGGCCCCCTTTTCCATGTCACCAAAGATGGGGGTCCAGGGGAATCATTCCCCTGGCGGGGTGCAGGGGCGGCGCCCCAGCCCTACCCCTCCGCCGAGAATGCCGCGAAGGCGGCCATGTTGACGATGTCGGTGTCGGCGGCGCCGAGCTTGACAATCTGGACGGGCTTTTCGAGACCGACGAGCACGGGGCCGAGCACGGTCGCCTCGCCGAGTTCCTGCACCAGACGCGTCGAGATCGAGGCGGAGTGGAAGGCCGGCATGACGAGAACGTTGGCCGGTCCGGTGAGGCGGCAGAACGGATAGAGCGCCATCAGCTCGGGATTGAGCGCGACATCGGCGCCCATCTCGCCATCGAACTCGAAGTCGACGCTGTTCTGCGACAGGAGCGCGACGGCCTCGCGCACGCGCTCGGACCGCTCGGAGGCGGGGTGGCCGAAGGTCGAGTGGGCGAGGAAGGCGACGCGCGGCGTGTGGCCGAGCTTGCGGGCGAAGCGCGCGGCTTCCGTGGCGATGCGGGCAAGCTGCTGGGCGCCCGGCATATCGTGGACCGCGGTGTCGGCGACGAACGTCGTGCGCCCCCTGGCGATCACGATCGAGATGCCGATCACGGCGCGGTTCGGCTTGGGGTCGATGACGTGTCGCACGTCGTCGAGCACGACCGAGTAGTTGCGCGTCAGGCCGGAGACCATGGCGTCTGCGTCGCCCAGCGCCACCATGGCGGCGGCGAAGTGGTTGCGGTCGGTGTTGATCAAGCGATGACAATCGCGCTGCAGGTAGCCGTGGCGCTGGAGGCGGCCGTAAAGGTGCTCGGAATAGGCGCTGGTGCGGTCCGACAGGCGCGCGTTGTTGATGGCGATCCCGTCCTTCAGCTCGACGCCGGCAAAGCGAGCGGTCTCGCGGATGCGGTCCTCGCGCCCGACGAGGACCGCCTGTCCGAGCCCTTGCGTGACGTAGGAGGTGGCGGCGCGGATGACCTGCTCCTCCTCGCCTTCCGCGAAGACGACCTTGCGGGGACGCTGGCGCAGGCTGGCGAAGATGTTCTGGAACGTGCCGGCAGTCGGGTCGCGGCGCGAGGCGAGCTGGTTGCGGTAGGCGGTCCAGTCCGCGATGTCCTTGCGCGCCACCCCGGACTCCATCGCGGCGCGGGCCACGGCTTCCGGGATGTGGGTGATGAGGCGTGGATCGAAGGGGGCGGGGATGATGTAGTCGCGGCCGAACTTCGGACGCCCCGAACCCTTGTAGGCCGAGGCGACGGCATCGGGCACGTCCTCGCGGGCGAGCGCCGCCAGAGCCTCGGCAGCCGCGATCTTCATCGCGTCGTTGATCTGCGTCGCGCGCACGTCGAGCGCGCCGCGGAAGATGTAGGGGAAGCCGAGGACATTGTTGACCTGATTGGGGTAGTCCGAGCGGCCGGTCGCCACGATCGCGTCGTCGCGGATCGCGTGCGCCTCCTCCGGGGTGATCTCCGGGTCCGGGTTGGCCATGGCGAAGATGATCGGGTTCTCCGCCATCGAGCGCACCATTTCGGGGGTCAGCGCGCCCTTGGCCGAGACGCCGAAGAAGACGTCGGCGCCGCGCATCGCATCCTCGAGGGTCCGGGCGTCCGTATGGGCGGCGTGCGCCGACTTCCACTGGTTCATGCCCTCGGTGCGACCCTGGAAGATCACGCCCTTGGTGTCGCAGAGGATGACGCTGTCGTGCGGCACGCCCATCGCCTTGACAAGCTCGACGCAGGCGATGCCAGCCGCGCCCGCGCCGTTGCAGACGAGCTTGATGTCCCGCATCTCGCGCCCCGTCAGATGCAGGGCGTTGATGATGCCGGCGGCGGCGATAATCGCCGTGCCGTGCTGGTCGTCGTGGAAGACGGGAATGTCCATCAGCTCGCGCAGGCGCTGCTCGATGATGAAGCACTCGGGCGCCTTGATATCCTCGAGGTTGATGCCGCCGAAGGAGGGGCCGAGATAGCGCACGGCGTTGACGAAGGTGTCGGGGTCTTCGGTGTCGACCTCGAGGTCGATGGAATCGACGTCGGCGAAGCGCTTGAAGAGGACGGCCTTGCCCTCCATCACGGGCTTGGAGGCGAGCGGCCCGAGATTGCCGAGGCCGAGGATCGCCGTGCCGTTGGAGATCACGGCCACCATGTTGCCGCGCGTCGTGTAGTCGAAGGCGCGCGCCGGATCCTCGGCGATGGCCTTTACCGGCACGGCGACGCCGGGCGAGTAGGCCAGGCTGAGGTCCCGCTGCGTCGCCATGGGTTTCGTCGGCGCGATCTCCAGCTTGCCGGGACGTCCGTCGGCATGGAAGGCGAGCGCCTCCGCATCGGTGGTGCGGATGCCGCTGCGTCGCGTCGTGTCGGCCATGATTCCCTCGCTTCGTAGGCCAGGCTCATCGCCGGCCGCAAGGGTCGTTGTTTCGTGGGGAGCGGCCGTCGTCAACGGGTCCGTCGTGCGGCAGTGCAGCGAAGACGCCAGCGTTTGCGGGATCGGATGGCCGGTCGGCGGCGGGACGACCGCGGCGCTTCGGACCGCCGGTCTCTTGGGATCGCGAGGGCAATAAACGAAGACGGGAGAGACCCGGGACGACGGGTCTCTCCCCAAAACTGGAGGCAGGAAGCCGAAGGGGCATGACGCCCCTTCGGTATCGCGGTCGGATTAGAAGTTGCGCTGGAAGCGCAGGAAGCCCGAGACCTGATCGGTGTCGCCGATCGGGCCGCCGAAGTCGACGTTCCGGTAGGAGACTTCGGCCAGCGTCGCGAAGTTGTTGGTGATCTGGTAGCCGACGTTGCCGACGAGCGCGTAGTAGTCGCCCGACGAGATGACCGGCAGGAGCTGACCGAAGGCGTTACGCACGAAGAAGCGCGTGTCGAAGGTCTCGCCGTACTGGCCCGACACCGCGACGCCGACCTTGCCGAACGCCTGGGCGTAGCCCGCACCGGCGGCCCACTCGAGGACGATCGGAACCGAGCCCGGGACCGGGTTCAGGATGTTCGGGTTGTTGGCGGCGAAGGTACCGGCCGTGGTCAGACCGTCGGTGACGGCGTAGACGGTCGGGTCGAAGGCGTAGTGACCCTCGATCTTCAGCTGCGACTCGGGCGCGATGAGGTCCTTCAGCAGCACGCCGGCCTTCAGAGCGAAGGCGCCGTTGTCACCGTCTTCCAGCAGCGTCGGGTAGTTGCCGTTCAGCACGAAGCGGCCGGCAGAGGTGAACAGGTCGTCGACGTCTTCCTGGTTGAAGGTCTCGTCGTAGACGGCCGACAGGAAGGCACCGCCCCAGGCGCCGGAATAGACCAGCTTGCCGTGGATGTCCGGAACCACGTCGCCGGTGCCGTCGTCTTCGAGGCCGATCGAGGCCGAGAAGCCGCCCGCGGCGAAGGTGTAGGACACCTGGTTGGTGTTGAAGTCACCGACGATGAGGTCGGTATCGGTCAGAAGGCCATCCTCGAGACCGCCGATGTCCGACGACCACATGGAGTCGCGGTAACCCATGAGCAGGCCGCCGAGCTGGATGTAGGCCTGGTCGATCGCAACGCCGTTGTTGGCGCCCGACAGGTTGGTCGCCTGGAGACGGGCGAAGGCGCGCAGGGTGCCGAGCTCGGTCTCTTCGCGGGCGTCGAAGTTCAGACGGGCGCGGACGCGGCTGCGCAGGTCGTAGTCGTCGCCTTCGAGGTTCTGGGCCGGGTCACCGGCGACGTTCACCTGGAAGCGGACGTAACCACCGACCGAAAGGCAGGTCTCGGTGCCCGGGATGTAGTAGAAGCCCTTGCCGTAGACGTCGCAAACGCGGACGTAGTCGACCGGCTCGGGCTCGACGGCAACGATGGCATCAGCGGCGCGAGCGCCGGAAACAGCGACGAGAGCCGCAGCGGAGCCAAGAAGAACTTGGTGGAAAACGTTTTTCATTGTCCCGGACAATTCCTGGTTGAAGGCTAAGGCAGCCCTTGCGGCGGCTACCTCCGACAAATGCCATTGAAGTTGTTTGGACACAATTTAAAAACCGCTGCGGCCTTCCCTCGTAAGCTCTCTGACACAGCGTTGTGCCGTTTTGGCCACATTTCGACTTGCAGCAACGCAATCACTACTTAAGATAAGGGAAGCTTCCTAATCTGAACCAGCGTCGGCGGAAAGGGGCGCCACAATTGCTGGATGGCCGGATCGAGCGCGGCGTAATGTGCAGCGATAACAGCACCATGGCGGCGTGGCGCGCGCGCATGCGCCAGGGACCACCTGTCGTATACAAGTGCCGCAAAGCCGTGTTGGCTGAAGACTCGAGGGCGGAGCCTGCCCTCGCGGCGTCCGCGCGCGATCAGCTGCCCGCGGGCACGTAGTTCAGCACCGGCCCCAGCCAACGCTCGACTTCCGCGACCGCCATGCCCTTGCGCTGGGCGTAATCCTCGACCTGGTCGCGCTCCACCTTGGCGACCCCGAAGTAGTAGCTGTCGGGATGCGCGAAGTAGAGGCCGGAAACAGATGAGCCCGGCCACATGGCGTAGCTTTCGGTCAGCTTCACGCCAGCCTGACGTTCCGCATCGAGAAGACGAAACAGCGTCACCTTCTCCGTGTGGTCGGGTTGCGCGGGATAGCCCGGCGCCGGGCGAATGCCGGCATAGGGCTCCGCAATCAAATCCTCCGGCGCGAAGCTCTCGTCCGGTGCGTAGGCCCAGAGTTCACGCCGGACATATTCATGCATGCGTTCGGCGAAGGCTTCCGCGAAGCGATCCGCCAGCGCCTTGACCATGATCGCGGCATAGTCGTCGTTCGCCTTGGCGAAGCGGTCGGCGATCGCCTCCTCCTCGATGCCGGCAGTCACCACGAAGCCGCCGACATAGTCGGCGATCCCCGTCTCCTTCGGCGCGACGAAATCGGCCAGCGCCACGTTCGGCCGGTCCCCTCGCTTGGCGAGTTGCTGGCGCAGCGTGAAGAAGGTGGCGAGCTCGGCGTTGCGCGCTTCGTCGGTATAGACGCGCACATCGTCGCCGACCGCGTTGGCCGGCCAGAAGCCGACGACGGCGCGCGGGCGGAACCAGCCCTCCCCCACGATCTGGGCGAGCATCCCCTGTGCGTCGGCGAAGAGTTGACGCGCGGCGGCGCCCTGCGCCTCGTCTTCGAGGATCTTCGGGTAGCGGCCTTTCAGCTCCCAGGTCTGGAAGAAAGGCGTCCAGTCGATATAGCGCGCTAGATCGGCGAGGTCCCAGGTGTCGAAGGTGCGCGTGCCGAGGAAGGACGGCTTCACCGGACGCCAGGCCGACCAGTCGACGGGCTGCCGGTTGGCGCGCGCCTTCTCAAGCGGCAGGCGCTGCTTCTCGGCCTCGGCTTCGGCATGCTTCGTCGCCACCCGCTCGTACTCTTCGCGCACCCCCGACGCATAGGCGTCGCGCCCCTCCGGCGACAGGAGGCTGGAGACGACGCCGACGGCGCGGCTGGCGTCGGTCACGTAGACGGTCTGCCCGCGGCGGTAGCGCGGGTCGATCTTCACCGCCGTATGGACGCGGCTGGTCGTCGCCCCGCCGATCAGGAGCGGCACCGCGAAGCCCTCGCGCTCCATCTCGGCAGCGACGTGCACCATCTCGTCGAGCGAGGGGGTGATGAGGCCGCTGAGGCCGATGACGTCGACGTTCTCGGCCCTGGCCGTCTCGAGGATCTTGGCGGCCGGTACCATGACGCCAAGGTCGATCACTTCGTAGTTGTTGCAGGCGAGCACGACGCCGACGATGTTCTTGCCGATGTCGTGGACATCGCCCTTCACCGTCGCCATCAGGATCTTTCCGGCGTTCCTGCGCGCCTCGCCGCCGTTCAGGCGCTTCTCCTCCTCCATGAAAGGAAGGAGATGGGCAACCGCCTGCTTCATCACGCGAGCGGACTTCACCACTTGCGGCAGAAACATCTTGCCGGCGCCGAAGAGGTCGCCGACCGTGTTCATGCCCGCCATCAGCGGGCCCTCGATCACGTGGAGCGGACGCTCGGCGCCAAGACGCGCTTCCTCGGTGTCGGCGTCGACGAACTCGGTGATGCCGTTGACGAGCGCGTGGGCGAGGCGCTCGGCGACCGTCCCGTCGCGCCACGCCAAGTCCTTGGCCTTGGCCTCGACCCCGGCGGTGCCGCGGTATCGCTCGGCGATCTCCAGGAGGCGCTCGGTCGGGCTCTTGCCGTCGCGGCCCGGCCGGTCGAGCACCACGTCCTCGCAGGCTTCGCGAAGGTCCGGGTCGATGGAATCGTAGACCGCGAGCTGGCCGGCGTTGACGATGCCCATGTCCATGCCCGCCTGGATGGCGTGGTAGAGGAACACGGCGTGCATCGCCTCGCGCACCGGCTCGTTGCCGCGGAACGAGAAGGACAGGTTCGACACGCCGCCCGAGATATGGGCGTGCGGCAGGCTCGAGCGGATCGTGCGCGTCGCCTCGATGAAGGCGACGCCGTAACCGTCGTGCTCCTCGATACCGGTGGCGACCGCGAAGACATTGGGGTCGAAGACGATGTCCTCGGGCGGGAAGCCGTTGGCGGTGAGGAGCTTGTAGGCCCGGCCGCAGATCGCGACCTTGCGCTCGAAGGTATCGGCCTGCCCCTCCTCGTCGAAGGCCATGACCACCACCGCAGCGCCGTAGAGGCGGCAGAGGCGGGCGTGGTGAAGGAACGCCTCCTCGCCTTCCTTCATCGAGATGGAATTCACGATCGGCTTGCCCTGCACGCATCGCAGGCCGGCCTCGATCACCTCCCACTTCGACGAGTCGATCATCACCGGCACGCGGGCGATGTCGGGCTCGGAGGCGACGAGGTTGAGGAACTCGACCATGGCGGCTTTCGAGTCGATCAGACCCTCGTCCATGTTGACGTCGATGATCTGGGCACCGTTGGCCACCTGGTCGCGCGCGACGTCGAGGGCCGCCGGGTAGTCGCCTGCGGTGATCAGCTTGCGGAATTTGGCCGAACCCGTGACGTTGGTGCGCTCGCCCACGTTGACGAAGGGAATGTCGTCCGTGAGCGTGAACGGCTCGAGGCCGGACAGCCGCATCATCGGCTTCAGCTTCGGCACCTCTCGCGGCTTGAGGTCCGCCACGGCGTCCGCGATGGCGCGGATGTGCTCGGGCGTCGATCCGCAGCAGCCGCCGACGACGTTGATCAGCCCCTCCTCGGCAAAGCCGCGAACCTGGGCGGCCATCGCGTCCGGCGTCTCGTCGTACTGGCCGAACTCGTTGGGCAGGCCGGCATTGGGATAGGCGCACACGAGCGTCTCGGCGACGCCCGAGATTTCGGCGAGATGCGGGCGCATGGCCTCCGCACCGAGCGCGCAGTTGAGGCCGATCGTGAAGGGCTTGGCGTGGCGCACCGAATGCCAGAAGGCGGTCGGCGTCTGGCCCGAGAGCGTGCGGCCCGAGAGATCCGTGATCGTGCCGGAGATCATCACAGGCAGCGAGATGCCGGCCTCGGCGAACACCTCTTCGGCCGCGAAGATCGCCGCCTTGGCGTTGAGCGTGTCGAAGATCGTCTCGATCAGGATGAGGTCCGAGCCGCCGTCCACGAGGCCGCGCACCTGCTGCGCGTAGGCGACGCGCAACTCGTCGAAGGACACGGCACGAAAGCCGGGATTGTTGACGTCGGGCGAGATCGAGGCCGTGCGGTTGGTCGGGCCGACCGCGCCGGCGACGAAGCGGCGACGCCCGTCCGCCTCCTCGGCCCGCAGTGCGGCACGCCGCGCGACCGCCGCGCCCTCGCGGTTCAGCTCGTAGACCACGGCCTCCATCTCGTAGTCGGCCTGCGCGATGGTGGTGCCGGAAAAGGTGTTGGTCTCGACGATGTCGGCGCCGGCCATCAGGTAGGCGAAGTGGATGTCCTCGATGGCTTTGGGCTGCGTCAGGACCAGGAGATCGTTGTTGCCCTGAAGATGGCAGGCGCAGTCGCCGAACCGGTCTCCCCGGAAATGCTCCTCCCCGAGCCCCAGCCCCTGGATCTGCGTGCCCATCGCCCCGTCGAGGATCAGGATGCGCTCGGACGCGGCCTTGCGCAGGGCGGTCCACACATCCTCGCGCTTCGAAACGGGGCGGGAAGCAAACAGCGTGTCGAGGGTGGAACTCATGAAAAGCACCTCACGGCCGGGCACCGCCCGATGGCATATAAGGATGTCCTTATATGATCCGACACGCCATGGCGAGGCGTCAGACATGCCGCGGATGCGCGACTTGGATTGGAACGGTTCCAGAACATATTTATTGCTGACAATTTCGTGAAGGATTATGAGGTCGGGGCCGGCAAGCGCTCGGCGCATCCGAAATTCCGCAGGGTTCGACCATGCTGGTCCCATTCCTCATCATGCTCCGGGAGGGGTTGGAAGCGGCGCTGATCGTCGGGATCGTGGCCGGCTACCTCTCTCACAGCGGACGCGGCGCCTGGATGCCGGCGGTGTGGACCGGCATCTTCCTCGCCGTCGCCCTCGCCTTGTTCGCCGGAGCCGGACTGCAGCTGGCAAGCGCCGAATTTCCCCAGCGCACGCAGGAACTGTTCGAGGCGATCGTCGGCTTCACGGCCGTCGCGATCCTCACATCGATGGTTCTGTGGATGCGCAAGGCCGCGCGCTCGCTGAAAGCGGAGTTGCAGGGTTCGATCGACGCCGCCCTTTCGGGATCGCGGGCGCGAGGGCTGGCGCTGGTCGGCCTCGTCTTCTTCGCCGTGGCGCGCGAGGGCCTGGAATCGGTGTTCTTCCTGCTGGCGATCTTCCAGCAGAGCCCCGGCGCGTCGGGGCCGCTCGGAGCGCTTTTGGGCATTCTCGTGTCCGGGCTCCTCGGCTGGGCGATCTATGCCGGCGGCGTGCGGCTCGATCTCGCGCGCTTCTTCCGATGGACGGGCGTCTTCATTCTCGTCGTGGCGGCGGGGCTCCTGGCGGGTTCGATGCGCCATCTGCACGAGGCGGGCGTCTGGAACGCTCTCCAGGCCACGGTCTTCGATCTGAGCCGCGCCCTGCCCGTGGACAGCCTTCTCGGCAGCGTCCTGTCCGGTCTCTTCGGCTATCTCGCCGATCCGACGGTGGGCGAGGTGCTCGCCTATGTCGCCTATCTCACCGTGGCGCTGGTTCTCTTCCTGAAGCCCGCCACGCCGGCCCCCGGCCGCGCGCGTCCCGCCGCCGCACTTCGCTGAAGGCCGATCGATGGCTCCCACCGTGCAGTCCGCTTCGCCCCGTCCGAACCGTGCCCTCCTGTGGGGAGCCGCCGGCTCCGCTCTCCTCATGGTCGCGGGGCTCGGCGCCTTCGCCTACGCCTCTCAGGTCGCCGCCCGCCGCGCGCCCGGCGGGAGCGACATCACGGTAACGCTGCAGGACAACGCCTGCCAGCCGAACGAGCTGACCGTTCCGGCGGGACGGACGAGCTTTCGCATCGTCAACCGAACCGAACGCGCCGTGGAATGGGAGATCCTCGACGGCGTGATGGTGGTCGAGGAGCGCGAGAACATCGCGCCCGGCCTGTCGCAGACCTTGTCCGCCCGCCTCAAGGCCGGCGAATACGCCATCACCTGCGGCCTCCTGTCCAACGCGCGCGGCCGACTGGTCGTCACGCCGGCGGCCTCCGGCACACCGCTCGAGGCGCCCAAGCTCGTCGCCTTCGTCGGTCCCCTCGCCGAGTATCAGGTCTTCACGCAGCTCCAGGCGCGCGCCCTCCAGCGCGAGGTGACGGCGCTCGACGAGGCGATCCGGGCCGGCGATCTGGCGAAGGCCCGCGCGCTCTACTCGCAGGCGCGCGCGCCCTACCTGCGCCTGTCTCCGGTCGCCGGTCGCATCGCCGACCTCGCCAATGCGATCGACCCCGTCGCCGCCTACCTCGCGGGACGCGAGCTAGACGCCGCCTTCACCGGCTTCCATCGGCTGGAATACGGCCTCTTCGCCACGAACAGCCTCGACGGCCTCGCCCCGGTGTCGGCTAAGCTCGTCACGGACGTCGGGACGTTGCGCGAGCGGCTGCGCGCGCTGAAAGCCGCGCCTGCCGACATGCCCGATGGCGCGGCCCGGGTCCTGCGGGGTCTTGCCGACACCACAGCGGGCGGCGGCGCGAACGTCTATGCCCGTACCGACCTCGCCGACTTCGACGCGAGTCTTGCGGGGATCGCCAAGATCGTCGCCCTTTTGAAGCCCGTCGCCGGTGAGGCTGCGCCCACCGCCTTCAGTGCCGTGGAAACCAAGCTTTCGTCGCTGGAAGCCCGGCTGGCCGCCCTTCGCGGGCCGGACGGCTATCGCGCGTTCGACGCGGTCGCGGCCGATGACCGACAAGCGCTCGTGGAGGGCGCGCGAGACCTCGGCCAGGCGCTGGACCAGACCAGCGAAGCGATCGGCCTCGGGCAGGGCGGCGCGTGATGGACGACGGGACGAAACAGGTACCGCGTTTCCTGACCGACCGCCGCCGGCTCCTGATGGGCCTTGCGGGGAGTGCGGCCGGGGTCGCGGCCGGCAAGACCGCAGGCGCTGCGCAGCAGCCGCAATCGGAGGTCACGCAGGCCCCGCAGAGCGAACAGGCGCGCAGGGCCCAGCCGTTCCACGGGGCGCATCAGAGCGGCATCGTCACGCCCCGCCCGGCGGCCGGCATGATCGTCGCCTTCGACACGCTGGCGGAAAGCCCCGAAGAGGTCGAGCGCCTTTTCGCGACGCTGACCGAGCGCTTCCGCTTCCTGATGGCGGGCGGCCCGGTTCCCGAGCTCGATCCGAAGCTGCCGCCGGCCGATTCCGGCATTCTCGGCCCGGTCGTCGCGCCCGACAACCTGACGATGACCCTGTCGCTCGGGCACAGCTTCTTCGACGCCCGGCCCTGGCTCCATCCGCTGAAGCCGCGGTGCCTGCAACGCATGACGCGGTTCCCCAACGACGCGCTCGACCCCGCACTCTGCCATGGCGACCTGTCGATCCAGATCTGCGCCAACACACCGGACGCCACGATCCACGCGCTGCGCGACATCATCAAGTCGCTGCCCGACCTCCTGGTCATTCGCTGGAAGCAGGAGGGCACCGTGCCGATCGTTCCGCCGAGCCCGGACGGCGCCCAGGAAAGCGCTCGCAACTTCCTCGGCTTCCGAGACGGCTCCGCCAATCCGGACTCGCGGGACGCTGCGCTGATGAACACCCTCGTCTGGGTCGGGGACGGCGTCGAGGAGCCCGCATGGGCAGATGCCGGGACCTACCAGGCGGTGCGCATCGTCCGCAATCTGGTGGAGCGCTGGGACCGCACGCCGCTCGGCGAACAGGAAGCCATCATCGGGCGTCGCAAGGCGAGCGGCGCGCCGCTCGGATCGTCGGGCACCGAGATCGAGGTTCCCGACTATGCCCGCGATCCCGACGGCAGCGTGACGCCGCTCGACGCGCATATCCGCCTCGCCAATCCGCGCCGGCCCGACACGCAGAAGAACCTCATGCTGCGCCGCCCCTTCAACTACTCCAACGGCGTCACCCGGAACGGGCAGCTCGACCAGGGACTGCTGTTCATCGCCTATCAGGCCGATCTCGACCAAAGCTTCATCGCCATCCAGCAGCGCCTCGATGGCGAGCCGCTGGAGGAGTACATCAAGCCTGTCGGCGGCGGCTACTTCTTCACCCTGCCCGGCGTGCGCGACGAGGAAGACTTCCTCGGCCGCTCGCTTCTCCAGGCCGCATCGGACCTGAAGGCCTGACGACGGAGACCAAGCCCATGAAGCCTGCCCTGCCCGCCGGCGCGTTCCTGTTCGCGCTTCTGTCCGGCGCCACGCCGACGCTCGCCGAGGTCTCGCCTCTCGACCTCGTGCAGCCCGTCGCGGACTACAAGATCTACGTCTCGGAGAAGCTGGAGACGCTGACCGGCGACACCAAGGCCTTCACCGACGCGATCAAGGCGGGCGACACGGCCAAGGCCAAGGCGCTCTTCGCGCCGACGCGCATGAGCTACGAGGCTGTGGAGCCCATCGCCGAACTCTTCTCCGATCTCGACGCCTCGATCGACTCGCGCGCCGACGACCACGAGAAGCGCGAGGAAGACCCCGGGTTCATCGGCTTCCACCGCCTCGAATACGGCCTGTTCTCGCAGAACTCGACCGAGGGTCTCGGCCCGGTCGCCGACAAGCTGATGGCCGACGTGACCGATTTGGAAAAGCGCATCTCCGATCTCGCGCTGCCGCCGGAAAAGGTGGTGGGCGGCGCGGCCGCGCTGATGGAGGAAGTGGCCGCGACCAAGATCTCCGGCGAGGAAGACCGCTACAGCGGGACCGACCTCTGGGACTTCAAGGCCAATTTCGACGGTTCGAAGACGATCTTCGACCTCGTCCGCCCCCTCCTGACGAGCGACGCGGCCTTCGTCGCCAAGGTGGACAAGAGCTTCGGCACGGTGGATACGACGCTCGCGAAGTATCGCGACGGCGAGGGCTACCAGCACTACGAGAAGCTGACCGACGGCGACCGCAAGATCCTTGCCGCCAACGTCAACACGCTGGCCGAAGACCTGTCCACCCTGCGCGGGAAGCTCGGCCTCAACTGACATCCCTCGCCACCGCGCCGGAGGCCCAGTTGTCCTTCGGCGCGGCGGCGACGGATCCGGAAAGCCCCGCCGCACCGCTTGCCTTCGACCGCCTTCGATCGGTGGCCGACGCCGGCCGCAGGCGGCATCCCGGACGCCACCCTTCGCACGGCCTAGGCCGGCGACGTGATCGCGCCGTCCTGCAAAACCGAGAGCACCTGGGAGGGAAGGTAGGGCTTGCCGACGAACCCCAGCGGTTTCCAACCGAGACTGCGGGCCCGCTCCTCCTCTTCGAGATGAGCCGAGACGAACAGGGCCTCGACCCCGTGCTCCTTGCGAAGCCTGTCCGCCGTCTCGATTCCGTCGTCGCCCCTGGCAAGGTCGATGTCGAGAACGGCGAGGTCGATCGGAGCGGCGTCGGCGGCGATCTGGAGGGCCTGCGCCATGGTCATCGCAATCCCCACCACGGTGTGCCCGGCATCGGCAAGGATATCCTGCAGGTCCATGGCGATGATGGATTCGTCTTCAACGATCAAGACTTTGAGGTTACGCAAGATACCGCTCCGTTCACACTGACCACGTGAACAATCACGAGCGATGGCTGTTCCGGCTCAACGGTCGCCGGCCTGCGGACCCGGCGCGACCGCCGCCGGCAAGTTTGCGGCTTGCCGCTTCCGCCACGCAGACATCACGCGTCGTGTCCCGACAAACGGCGCGCCAAGTCGGCAGGGCCGGTGGCCGCCCGAAGGCCCTCCGCATTACCAGCGTTTCCTCACGATCGAGCCGCCAACGCCAACGCCTCGACCCCGTCGACGTGACCATCGCCGGGACAGGCCGTCGAAACCCGGACGCCGGACATGGTCGACGCCGAACGGGGCGTCGCCCGCGCGCATCGCCCGGTCCCGCTGGACCGTGTCGTGCTGTGGGCATCGTCGTGGCGATCGCCGCCAAAGCGCTGCGGGCCGTGGCGCGCAACGAGAACTTCGGCTGGTCCGTGGTCGCCCAGTGGTTCTTCGATCCACGGTGATGCAGGGCCTCAGCGTGGCCTTGGGGCTCACCGTCGTCACCATGTCGCTCGGCGATGCACCCCATCGTGCCGCCGACCGGCAACCCGCTCGTCAGCAGGATCTAGGCGACCTCGCTGGTCAGCGTGCTGCGAGCGATCCGTGGCCATGGAGCACGCTCGGCAGCCCGTGGAGATCCCGAACCTCACGCCTCCGACGACGGAAGCCGCGCGGGAAGCCGAGCTCGGTCCTAGTTGCCGGCCAAGCCGAGTTGTTGCTGCATCACGGATGCGGCGTTGTAGCAGTGGAACGAGGTGACCTTGCCGCCTGCCAGATGGAAGACGTCGCAGCATGGCACGTCGATCGTCCGGTGCGTGGGCGCAAGGGTCCCCGAGGGAAGGGCCAGCGGGCCCGTGTGCGTTCCGCGAATGGCGAGTTCGACGACGATGACGCCTCCAGCGTCGTAGACGTTGAACAGTTCGCGATGGATGTCCGGGAATGCGGCGGACAGCGCCCCGATATAGTCCCCGATCGCCTGACCGCGAAGCGTCGCCCCGGCGGGAATGTCGGTCATGTATCCGTCGTCGGAAAAGGCGGCGACGAAGGTCGCCATGTCGAACCCCTCGCCTTCCGCGACGGCGTAGAGGTCACGGATGATCGCCTCGTTCTCACGCATTGCGTATCTCCTGGATTGGACGTCGCTGGGCCGGCCGTCACGGCGGCCGATCTGGGGTCCGGACGCGAAGGCCGAACTGGCTTTCGCTGGAAATGCTCTAGACCTGCGCCTGCCCGCCATCGGCGAAGAGCTCGCTGCCGTTGACGAAGCTGCTGTCGTCGCTGGCGAGGAACAGGGCGGCGGCAGCCGTCTCGTCGGGGGTCGCCATCCGGCCGAGGGGGACCTGCGCCTCCATCGCCGCGACGAAGGCTCGCCGCTCATCTTCGCTCGAGGCAAGGCCGTGCAGACCCGGTGTCGACGTCGGGCCGGGAACGAGCACGTTCACGCGAATGCGACGCGGTGCGAGATCCAGGATCCAGTTGCGGGCGAAGCTGCGGATGGCCGCCTTGCTGGCGCCGTAGACGCTGAAGGCCGGCGATCCCGTGCTGGCGGCCGTCGACCCGGTAAGGATCACCGAGGCGCCGTCGACGAGGAGCGGCAGCGCCTTCTGGACGGTGAACAACGTTCCCTTGACGTTCGTGGAGAAGGTTCGCTCGTACTCCTCCTCCGTGATCTCGGAAAGGGCGGCGAAGCTGCCGCCGCCGGCATTGGCGAACAGCACGTCGATCCGATCGGCTTCCGCCGCCACGATCTCGTAGAGGCGATCGAGATCGGCGAGGTTCGCGATGTCGCCCTGCACCCCGCGCGCGCCGTTGCCGACCTCGGCCACCGCGGCGTCGAGTTCGCGCGGGCGCCGTCCGGTCATGAAGACGCGTGCCCCTTCGCTCGCGAAGCGCTTGGCACTGGCGAGCCCGATGCCGCTGTTGGCCCCGGTGACGACCGCGATCTTGTTGGCGAGCCTGCCCATCCATCGTCTCCTTCGTTCGATGGAAGCGGATATAGACAGGCACTGACAACGGCACTAGTACATACCAAAAGGTAAGTGACGGTTCCGGTATGAGCAAAAGCGAATCTGATTGCGGCCTGGACGTCGCGCTGGCGGTGATGGGCGGCAAGTGGAAACCGCTCATCCTGTATCACCTCGGATACGGACCGAAGCGTTTCGGAGACCTTCGGCGACTGGTGGCGGGCATCAGCGAGAAGGTGCTGATCCATGAGTTGCGCGAACTCGTCGCCTCCGGCGTCCTGATCCGGCACGACTATCGGGAAGTGCCGCCACGGGTCGACTACACCGTGACACCGTTCGGGGAGACGCTCGTGGAAGCGCTCCGGCCGCTGTGCGCATGGGGAACGGCGCATCGTCGCCATGTCGAGGCGACACGGAACGACAGGGCGCCGGATGAGTCCCGCCCCGCAGCATCGCGGTGATTTCGAGGGGGTCTCCCTAAGGGCCGGAGGCCCGGTTCAGCCCACGAGAAGCGAGTGCGGCGGCAATCGGCTGCTAGGACGTTTCCACGCCGTCGATCGTCGAGAGCCGTTCGACGGCGAATTCCGCAAAGGCGCGGACTGCGGGGCGCATGAACTTGACCGAGGGATAGGCCAGGAACATCTCGGTCGGGCGAACCTCGTACTCCGGCAGGATGCGCAAGAGCCGGCCGCTCGCCAGATCATCGGCGATGAGCAGGTGCTGCACAGGACCTGCGGCATGGCCGTCCAGCAGCGTCCTCTCGATCACATGCGCATCGATGGTTCTGAGGATCGACCAGACGTCCACCTCCAACTGCTCTCCGTCCCGCAGCAGGGCCATGCGATTCTGTGGCGTGACCGAGCGGGGGGTCGTGATCAACGGCACCTCGGACAGACGGTCGAGGGTCTCGATCGCGCCGTGCTTGGCCAGATAGGCGGGGCTCGCGACGAGGATACGGCGGACAAGACCCAGTCGGCGGATGATCACGTCCTGTGCCTCCGGGCGACCGTAGACGAGCGCCAGATCGAAGTTCTCGAACACGAGGTCGACCGTCCGGCTTTCGAGGACGAGGTCGATGGCGACATTCGGATGCTTCCGCTGGAACGCCATGACGATGGGATGGAAGTGCTTGGCGCCGATACAGGACGGGGCGTGGACGCGGATCGTCCCTTCGATGCGACCGCAATCGGCTTGCAGGCCCTCCACTGCGGCGTCGATCGAGGCGAGTGCCGAACGGCTCGCATCGTAGAGCGCCTGCCCCTCCGCGGTCGGACGAACGCTGCGAGCGGACCGCTCGAGAAGGCGCGCCTGAACGCGATGTTCGAGGTTGGCGATATGCTTCGACACGGCTGGCTGGGTGAGCGAGAGATCGCGCGCTGCCGCCGTCAGCGAGCCGCGTTCGACGGTGCGGGCAAAGGCGCGAAGAGCGGCGGTCAGGTCCATCTCGTCATTCCAAACAGCTATCGATACCATTCAGGTATAGCCGTTGTTTATGCCTCGCCGAACTGGTGTTCTCAAGCGATCTCCAAAAAGGTGTTCGGGAATGCATCGACGGTTCTTCTTGCTTGGCGCGCCGCTGGCGCTGGCCGCTTGCGCGACGACGGCGGAGCAGCCACCCGCGGTCATGTCCTACGTGCCGCCCGAGCCGACGATCGATCCCACGTATTTGGCCATGTATGCCGCGGTGGACGGTGAGCCGTTTCCCGTGCCGGCGATCGATCTGACGCGGATCGTCGATCCGAAATTCCTGCGTCGGGAGGTCGACTACGCGAGCGATGAGGCGCCGGGCACCGTGGTGGTGGACCCGAACGAGCGCTTTGCCTGGTACGTGCTCGGCAACGGTCGGGCGGTGCGCTACGGCGTCGGGGTGGGCAAGGTCGAGGCGTTCAACTTCCAGGGCGATGCCACGATCGCCTGGAAGGCGAAATGGCCGAAATGGACGCCGACGCCGGACATGATCGCCCGCGACCCGCAGCGTTACGGCCCGCTCCGGAACGGCCTGCCCGGCGGCCTGGGCAACCCGCTCGGTCCTCGTGCGCTCTACCTGCACCGCGACGGTCGCGACACGCTCTACCGCCTGCACGGCACGGTGGAACCGTGGACGATCGGCACGAAGGTTTCGTCCGGCTGCATCCGGCTTTTGAACCAGGACATCATCGACTTGTACGACCGGGTTCGAGACGGCAGCAAAGCCATCGTCCTGCCGATCCGCGGCGAAGGCATGACCTGACGCTTCACAGGGTCGGAACGAGGGATCAGGAACCCGCCCAAGCGTCTGCCGTCGCCTGCCAATCGCCCGATGGTCGAGAGCTTATTTCCAGCACGCCGGCGAACCGTCCGATCCACCCACGGGCGTTGCAGGCGACAAGCCGCCGTTGCGCCGCCACGGGTCCAACCCGAGCCGCAACTACGGGCAGCGCCGATCCGTATCTTGGCGACCACATGCGGGACGACGACGTGATGCGTGTTGGCCGCGGAATCGTCAGATCGAGGTCGGGTCCAAGCCGATATGCGCGGCCACCAACGAGCGTACGTCGACCCGCGCACCCAGGCGCGCCGCAAGGAGCGCGATGCCGCTGACTTTGCGCTGAACGAAGAGCGTGTCGGTCGGCGGGACGTGCCAGGTCTCGCGGTCGCCCGCCACCGTGGCGGCCTGATCGCGAACGACGGCGAGGACGCGCCGGTCGGCGAAGTCGAACGGACCCGTCCGGGAGGCCTGGGTCATGATCACCTCGATCATGCGCTCGATCAGGTCCTCGTGCCGTCGAACGGCCGCTTCGCCGAGGAACCCCGCCTCCACCGCGGCCCTCTTCACCGCTCCACCATCCCCGGAGAGACCGGCGGCCAGCAGCGTGCGGTAGGCCTGCGAGGTCGCCGGCGAGACAACGCGCGTCGCGCCGAAGTCGAGAAGGACGACCTTGCCGGTCGCCGGCTGGTATCGGAAGTTCGCAAAATTCGGATCGGTCTGCATCACCGCCAAGCGGAAGAGTTCGTCGAGCGTGAGGTCGATCAGGAGGGCCGCGATGCGGTCGCGCTCCGGCTGCTCGGCGACGACCACGTCCTCGATCGGCACCCCCTCGACGAACGACATGGCGAGGACGTTGTCCGTCGTGAAATCCGGCGCGAGGGTCGGCACCACGAAGGCGTCCTTGCCCGCGAGGAGGCGCCCGTAGGCTTCCATCTGGTTGCCTTCGCGCCGATAGTCGGTCTCCTCGTGGAGTTGCGCCTTTGCCTCGGCCAGCAGTGGCGCGATATCGAGTCCGGGCGGCAAGAGCCCGGACACGCGCAGGAGCGTCGCGACGTTGTCGACGTCGGCGTCGATGCTCCCGCGAACGCCGGGATACTGGACCTTGATCGCGAGGTCGCGTCCGTCGAGCGCCACCGCCCGGTGGACCTGCCCGATGGACGCCGCGGCGATGGGCCGGTCGTCGAACCGCTGGAAGCGGATGCGCCACTCCCGCCCCCACTCGGCAGCGAGCACGCGCTGGAGCTGGACCGGCGGCATGGGGTCGGCATGGGCCCGAAGCCGGGCCATGAACTGGGAGAGTTCGCCCGGCAGCGCGTCGCCCGCGTCCATCGAGATCATCTGCCCGAGCTTCATCGCCGCACCGCGCAGGTGCGACAGGCGATCGGCGACGCGAACGAGGTTGCCGGGCGTCAGCAGCATGTTGCGCATCGCCGGCCGCTCGCCGTCCGCCAGGCGGCGGGCGCCCTCGGCGAGCATGCCGCCCGTCAGCCCGCCGGCGAGCCGCCCGAACTGTCCGAGCCGCGACAGACGACCGCTCGGCACCGGCCGCCCCTTCGCGCCGTCGTCTCGTGTGCTCATGGTCTCACCATCCCGCGCTGCCGGCCCCGCCCTTGAAGGGGCCCGCGAAGCAGCCGGTGATCCAGCCGCCGTAGAACCCGCCTTGCTGCGGCGTCACGATCTGCCCGTCGACGGAGCAGCGGCCGAACGGCCCGGCATAGAAGGCGACGTGGTCCTTCAGGATCGCGAAAGCGGGCGTCGGCGACGGGTAGCTCCATCCGACCCGCTCCAGCACCTCGCCGTCCACCACGACGTCCCAGTAGACCGCCCCGCCCTTCCATTCGCAAAAGGAGCAGCCTACGGCCCGGCGCAGGAGGCCGGGTTCGATATCGGCCCGGAGGATGTAGTAGCTGGGCGGATGGCTGGTCTCGAGCGTGCGGATCGTTCGGCGGCTGTCGACGATCCGGCGACCTCGATGCTCGATGACGATGTGGGCGCCGGTCGGCTGGGCGATGGCGGGTCTGGGAAAAGACCAGACGCTCTCCTGGCCGGCCGAAATCGGCTCGGGCTTGGGTTTCATGGACGCTCCAAACGATGGGCAACCGTCTGCAACGCGGGGCGCGCTCGCAGGAAAGCCCGGTAGCAACGCTCGAGCAGCGCCGAGGCGAAGGGGCCCTGGAACGCGAGCCCGAACGGGCGAAAAAGGGGTATCGCGCGCCACATGGCCGCGAACGCGTCGGCGCCGCTGACGATCCGTCCGTTCTCCGACGCATGGAAGCGGGCGAGCAGTTCGCCCCGGTCGACCGGGCAGGCTGCCGGCTCGGCCTGTTCCAGATCGACGAAGCGGATCGCGCCCCGACGATCGATCCGACGCATCAGCGCGATCTCCCGACGACACAGGGGGCAAGAACCATCGAACCAGACCGTCAACTCCGACATGAGCAGGACATGGTGCGCCCGACCCATGAAGTCGCGTGCGGCGGCCTGCGGCAGATCGCGCCGCCGCCTAGCGGGCGCCCGCGCGATGGAGCTCACGATCGACGTCGCCGAACGGGGCGGCGGCGATCGTCCTGTTGTCGACCCATCGCCTTTGCCGAGTTGGAGGCGGACCGGCAGCTTCAGAGGTCGATTGTGTGGAAAGCGGTCCTTTCGCGATCGCCCCTTCGAAAAGTGTCGCGTCCGTTATCGACGTCACGCAGCGACAGACGTGATCTTTCGGCCCGCCGACCCCGAACGTGGGGGTGGCTGACGCACCCGAAGGACCCTTCAGCCTGGGGCGGCGAAGCGCTCCGCGAATTTGATCGGACCGGGCTCGCTGCAGATCTCGGCGACCCACAGCGCCGCGCCACCGGGACCCGCGCCACCGGGACCACCCGCGCGGGCCACGGGCAGCATCAGCGTGCCGACGGAGAGCGGGGCGAGCCTTGCGAGATGGCGGCGATGCTCCCTCGCCGTCGGGGCACCCGTGCGGCATGCGGGTGCCTGGGCGGCTTGTGCGGGTGTTCATGGGGCGGCCACGCGCAGTCGGTGGACGTCCGCAAGGGCCCCACGCAAATCGTGGGACCAGCGCGAAAACTCGTATGGATCCTTTATGCCGATCGGGTCCACTTGAAAGGCGATCCCGAAAGGAGGGTTCGCATGTACGACCTGATCTACCTGGCCGTGGGGCTGGGCTTCTTCGCGTTGATGGGCGCCTACGCGCGCTGGGCCGGACAGGCCTGACGATGTTCGACCTCATCCTCGGCGGCGCCGTCGCGCTCGCCCTTGCCGGATACCTCGTGTTCGCCCTCGTGCGTCCCGAGCGGTTCTGAATTCGTCCCGTCCCTGAAAGGCGCGTGCCATGACTCTCAATGGCTGGCTGCAAATCATTCTCATCCTGGCGGCCGTGGTCGCCTTCGCCATTCCGCTCGGCGCCTACATGGGCCGCGTCTTCGCGGGCGAGCGCAACGTCCTCTCGCCCGTCCTCGGCCCCGTCGAGCGCGGCTTCTACAAGGTGTCGGGCATCGACCCGGCCCGTGAGCAGGGCTGGCTCGGCTATACGCTGGCGATGCTCGCCTTCAACGGCGCGGGCTTCCTGCTCCTGTACCTATTGCTGCGCTTCCAGGCCTTCCTACCGCTCAACCCGCAGGGCTTCGCGGGCCTCTCGCCGCACCTCGCCTTCAACACCGCCGTCTCCTTCGTGACCAACACGAACTGGCAGTCCTACGGCGGCGAGACGACGATGAGCATCTTGAGCCAGATGGCGGGCCTGACCGTGCAGAACTTCCTGTCGGCAGCGACCGGCATCGCGCTCGCCGTCGCGCTGGTGCGCGCCTTTGCCCGCTCGGGCGCCCAGACCGTCGGCAACTTCTTCACCGACATGACGCGCGCCACGCTCTACGTCCTCCTGCCGCTGGCGATCGTCACGGGCCTCTGGCAGGTCGCCATGGGCACGCCGCAGACGCTCGACGCCTCGGCCACCGTCGAGACGCTGGAAGGCCAGCCGCAGACGCTGGCGCTCGGCCCCGTCGCCTCGCAGATCGCGATCAAGCAGCTCGGCACCAACGGCGGCGGCTTCTACAACGCCAACGCCGCGCATCCCTACGAGAACCCGACGCCGCTCTCCAACGCGCTGACGATCTGGCAGATGCTGGTGGTCTCGGTGGCACTGGTCTTCGCCTTCGGCCGGCTGATCGGCGACCGGCGGCAGGCGGTGGCCATCCTCAGCGTCATGGGCCTGCTGCTCGTCGGCGCGACGGCGGTCTGCTACTGGGCCGAGGCCGCGGGCACGCCGGTTCTGGCCGCTGCTGGCCTCGATCCCGCCGGCGGCAACATGGAGGGCAAGGAGGTCCGCTTCGGCATAGCCGCGTCAAGCCTCTTCGCCTCCGTGACGACCGGCCTGTCGGACGGCGCCGTCAACGCCATGCACGGCTCCTTCACGCCGATCGGCGGCATGGTGCCGATGGTGCTGATCATGCTCGGCGAGATCCTGCCGGGCGGCGTCGGTTCGGGCCTCTACGGCATCCTGGTGATCGCGATCATCTCGGTCTTCGTGGCGGGGCTCATGGTGGGCCGCACGCCGGAATATCTCGGCAAGAAGATCGAGGCGAAGGAGATGAAGATGGCGGTGCTCGCGATCCTCATCCTGCCCACCGCGATACTCGGCTTCTCGGCGGTCTCCGCCGTGCTGCCGGCGGCGCTGTCGGGCCTCGGCAACGCCGGCCCGCACGGGCTGTCGGAGATCTACTACGCCTACACCTCGGCGGCCGGCAACAACGGCTCGGCCTACGGCGGCCTGTCGGCGAACTCGCCCTGGTGGAACACGACGCTGGGGCTCGCCATGCTGCTCGGCCGCTTCGCCTATATCGTACCGATGATGGCGATCGCCGGATCGCTGGTCGGCAAGACCAAGCTCGCGCCCTCCGCCGGCACGTTCCCGACCCACGGACCGCTCTTCGTCGGGCTGCTCGCCGGCATCATCCTGATCCTCGGCGGCCTCCAGTTCTTCCCCGCCCTCGCCCTCGGCCCCATCGCCGAGCAGGTGCAGATGCTGGCGGGCAAGACCTTCTGACGCTCCAGGCGTGGCTCCGCCGTGCAGGCGGGGACCCTTCCGAACCGTCCCCATTCTTCGTCGGTCCTCCCAGAGGACCCGGCAACAAGGAACACCTCCCATGTCTGCCAAAGCCGCAACGTCCACCTTCCGGCCCGACCTCGTCGGCCGGGCCACGGTCGACGCCTTCCGAAAGCTCAATCCCGTCGCGCTGATGCGCAACCCGGTGATCTTCGTCACCGAGGTGGTGGCGGCCGTCGTCACCGTCCTCTTCGTGCGCGATCTCCTCGCCGGCAACCCGCTCCTCTTCACCGGCCAGATCATGGCCTGGCTCTGGTTCACCGTGCTGTTCGCCAACTTCGCGGAAGCCATCGCGGAAGGGCGCGGCCGCGCCCAGGCCGATAGCCTGCGCAAGGCGCGCACCGACACGGTGGCCAAACGCATGGCCTCGGGCAAGGACCGCCGCGCCATCCAGTCCGTGTCGGCGCTCGACCTGAAGGTCGGCGACCACGTGCTGGTCGAGACCGGCGACCTCGTGCCGGGTGACGGCGAGATCGTCGAGGGCATCGCCTCGGTGAACGAGGCGGCGGTGACGGGCGAGTCCGCGCCCGTGATCCGCGAGGCGGGGGGCGACCGCTCGGCCGTCACCGGCGGCACGACGGTCGTCTCCGACTGGCTGGTCGTGCGCATCACGGCAGCGCCCGGCTCCTCGTTCCTCGACCGCATGATCGCGCTGGTCGAGGGCGCCGAGCGGCAGAAGACGCCGAACGAGCTGGCGCTCACCATCCTTCTCGTCGGCATGACGCTGATCTTCCTGATCGCCGTCGTCACGCTGACGGGCCTCTCGTCCTATGCGGGCGCGGCGGTTTCCGTGCCGATCCTCGTCGCGCTTCTCGTGACGCTGATCCCGACCACGATCGGCGGCCTCCTGTCGGCGATCGGCATCGCCGGCATGGACCGCCTGATCCGCCACAACGTGCTGGCCATGTCGGGCAAGGCCGTCGAGGCGTCGGGCGACGTCGACACGCTGCTTCTCGACAAGACCGGCACGATCACCTTCGGCAACCGCATGGCCTCCGAGTTCGTGGCGGTGCAAGGCGTGACGGAGACGGAAGCCGCCCACATCGCGGTGCAGGCCTCGCTTGCCGACGAGACGGCGGAAGGGCGCTCGATCCTGGTCCTGGCGCGCGAGACCTACGGCGTCGCCGTGCCGGACACGCCGCAGGAGGGATCGACCTTCATCCCCTTCTCCGCCGCCACCCGCCTGTCGGGCGTCGATCTCGGGTCCAAGACCATCCGCAAGGGCGCGGTCGATGCGATCCGCAAGTTCGTGCGCGAGACGGCCGGACACGAGGTCGCCGAGCCCGCCGCCTTCACCGCCGCCGTGGAGCGCATCGCCAAGAGCGGCGGCACGCCGCTGGGGCTCGCCGAGAACGGCCGCTACATCGGCGTCATCCACCTCAAGGACGTCGTGAAACCCGACATCAAGGAGCGCTTCGCGGAACTCCGCCGCATGGGCATCCGCACCGTAATGGTGACGGGCGACAACCCGGTCACCGCCGCCGCGATCGCTGGGGAAGCCGGCGTCGACGACTTCATCGCGGAGGCCACGCCCCAGGACAAGCTGAACTACATCCGCAACGAGCAGCGGCAGGGCCGGCTGGTGGCCATGTGCGGCGACGGCACCAACGACGCGCCGGCGCTCGCCCAGGCCGATGTCGGCGTCGCCATGCAGACCGGCACGCAGGCCGCCCGCGAGGCCGGCAACATGGTCGATCTCGATTCGGATCCGACCAAGCTCATCGAGATCGTGGGCATCGGCAAGCAGCTCCTGATGACGCGTGGGAGCCTCACCACCTTCTCGATCGCCAACGACGTCGCGAAATACTTCGCCATCATCCCGGCGCTGTTCATCACGGCGATCCCCGAGCTCGGGGTCCTCAACGTCATGCGCCTCGCGACGCCGGAAAGCGCGATCCTCTCGGCGGTGATCTTCAACGCGCTCGTCATCGTGGCGCTCATCCCGCTGGCGCTGCGCGGCGTGCCCTATCGGGCGATGGATGCCGCCACCGTTCTGCGCCGCAATCTCCTGATCTATGGCCTCGGCGGCATCCTCGTGCCCTTCGTCGGCATCAAGATCATCGACCTCGCGGTCTCCGCCCTCGGCTTGGCGTAACCCGTACCCGAAAGAAGCACGACCATGCTCTCGCAACTTCGCGCCGCGGCGACCCTCCTCGGCCTCCTCACCGTCCTTCTCGGCCTCCTCTACCCCGCCGCCATGACCGCGATCGCAGGCGCGGCGATGCCCGCGCAGGCGCACGGCAGCCTCGTGATGCGCGACGGCCGGCCCGTCGGCTCCTCGCTGATCGGCCAGGCCTTCACGCAGCCGGGGTACCTCCAGGGGCGCCCGTCGGCGGCCGGCAACGGTTACGACGCGTCGGCCTCGTCCGGCACCAACCTCGGCCCCACCAGCGCCAAGCTCGCCGAACGCCTTAAGACCGACGGCGACGCCATGCGCCAAGCCACCGGCGCCGTCATCCTGCCGGCCGACGCGATCACGACGTCGGGCTCGGGCCTCGACCCCGACGTCTCGCCGGCCTTCGCCGAGCTTCAGGTCGCCCGCATCGCGCAGGCACGGGGTGTGCAGGCGGATGCGGTTCGAGGCATCATCGCCGCGAACACCACCGGCCGTACGCTGGCCGTCCTTGGCGAGCCGCGCGTCAACGTCCTCGCGGTGAACCTTGCACTCGACGCGGCCGCTCCGGCCGCGGGCATCCCGACGGCCTCGGCCGCGACGCCCGCGAACTGACGCCTGGCGCGGTCCGGACAGCCGGACCGCAACGCTTGCGCAGACGGCGCGGGGGGCTCTCCCCCCGCGCCGAACCCCGTTCCCGGGTCGGCCGACCGGCCCCCGGCCAGATCCGGACCGACGACGATGCAGGACGACGCGCCCCGAGCCTCACCGGATGCCCTCCTCGCCCACGCCGAGCGCGAGGGACGGGGCAAGCTGCGCCTGTTCCTCGGCGCCGCGCCCGGCGTCGGCAAGACTTACGCCATGCTGGGCGCGGCGCGTGCCGCCAGGGCTGGGGGACGCGACGTCCTCGTCGGCATCGTCGAGACGCACGGGCGCGCCGACACGGAAGGCATGGTCGCCGGCCTCGAGGTGCTTCCGCGCAAGTCGATTCCCTATCGCGGGCGGCTGGTGCCGGAGTTCGACATCGACGCCGCGCTCGCGCGCCGCCCCTCGCTGCTTCTGGTCGACGAGTACGCTCATTCCAACGTCGACGGCTCGCGCCACCCCAAACGCTGGCAGGACGTCGCCGAATGCCTGAAGGCGGGCATCGACGTCTGGACCACGATGAACGTCCAGCACGTCGAGAGCCTCAACGACGTCGTCCAGCGCATCACGGGCGTGCGCGTGCGCGAGACCGTGCCCGACACGACGCTGGAGGTCGCCGACGAGATCGTGCTGGTCGACCTGCCCTCGGACGAGCTGATCCGACGGCTCGCCGAGGGCAAGGTCTATGTCGAGGACACGGCCACCCGCGCCACGCAGAACTTCTTCAAGCCATCCAACCTCACCGCGCTGCGCGAACTGGCGCTGCGCCAGGTCGCCGCCCAGGTCGACTCGGACCTCGTCGAGCGCATGCAGGGCGGCGCGATCGAGGGTCCCTGGGCGGCGGGCGAGCGGCTTCTCGTTTGCATCGGCCCCGACCGGCAGGCCGAGCGCCTCGTGCGCGAGGGCAAGCGCCTCGCGGACCTTCTCGACGCGCCCTGGTTCACGGTGACCATCGAGCGGCCGGGCACGACGCCGGATCCGAACGATGCGTCGCGTCTCGATGCCTCCCTCCAACTCGCCAAGAGCCTCGGCGCCGAGACGCACAGCCTGGTCGCCAGCGACCTGCCGGCCGAGATCCTGCGCTTCTCGCGCTTCGAGAACGTCACGCAGATCGTGGTCGGCAAGGCGCGGTCCCGCCGCCTGAAGCTCCCGTGGTCGGAAGGCAATCTCGCCGATGCCCTCGTGGGGGGTGCGAGGGGTGTCTCGGTGCTGGTTCTCACCGAGAGCGAGGCGGCACCGCCGCGGGAATGGCGCTGGCCCGAGGTCGGGCGTTCGGTCGGCTACGCAGCGGCCGTCGCCTTCGTCGGCCTTGCGACCCTTCTCGGCACGGAGCTCGTCCGCTACGTCTCGCTGCCCAACGTCTCGATGCTCTACCTGCTCGCGGTTCTCGCGCCCGCGCTCCTCTACGGCGTCTGGTCCGCGGTGTTCGCCTCGTTCCTGTCGTTCGGGGCCTACAACTTCTTCTTCATCGATCCGCGGGGCACGTTCACGGTCGCACGGCCGCACGAGGTCCTGGCGTTGGTGATCTTCCTGATCATCGCCGTCGCGATCTCCGCGGTCGCCGGCCAGGCCCGCGAGCAGATGCGCGCCTCGGCGCGCCGCACGAGGGCCGCCCGGCGCCTCTACGAGTTCACGCGCACCCTGTCCGCGCTTCCCGACGTCGGCACCGTCGCCGATGCCGCCGCCACCGAGATCAATGCCGCGATCGGACGCGCGGTGACGATCCTGCGGTCCGATGGTGCGGACCTCGCGATCGCCGCCGCCTGGCCGCCCGACGACCGGCTCGACGTTCCCGCCCGCACCGCCGCGCGCTGGGCGCACGAGCACGGCGAGAAGGCCGGCGCGGGCACGCAGACGCTTCCCTCCAGCGGCTGGACCTTTCTCCCCCTGGCGGTCCAGGACAGCAAGGTCGGCGTCCTCGGGATCGAGAGGCCGCCGGGTGCGGAGCCTCTTGACGCCGAGGTGAGGACCCTATTGTCGGCGCTCGCCGAGCAGACCGCCGCCGCGCTCCAGCGCGCGCTGCTGTCGACCGAGGTGCGCAGCGCGCGCACGGCGGCCGAGACCGAGCGTGTGAGGAACATCCTCCTCGCCTCGATCAGCCACGACTTCCGCACCCCGCTCTCCTCGATCCTTGGGGCCGCGACCGCGCTGATCGAGTACCGCGACCGGCTCGACGCCACTGCCCGCGACGACCTTCTCGCGCAGGTCCGAGACGAGGCGCGCCACCTCGACCAGATGGTCCGCAACCTCCTGTCGATGACACGGCTGGAGGCCGGGGCGCTCGAGATCACGAAGGACTGGGTCGACATCCGCGAGATGCTCGACAGGCAGGTCGACCAGGCCCGCAGGCGCGGCGCGCCGCAGCGGTTCTCCGTCGACCTTCCGCCCGAGCCGATCCTTGCCTTCGGCGACGGGACGCTGCTCGACCAAGCCGTCGGCAATATCGTCGGCAACGCCGTCAAGCACGCGGGGGCGAACGCCACCGTGACGCTTCGGGCCCGGGCCGAACCCGGCGGCGTCGCGATCGAGATCTCCGACGACGGGCCCGGCATCCCGGCGGACCTGCGCGACCACGTCTTCGAGAAGTTCACGCGGCTGCGCACCTCGGCCGCCGACGGCGGCGACAGCGCGGGTCTCGGCCTTGCCATCACCAAGGGCATCGTCGAGGCGCATGGCGGCACCGTCGCGCTCCTGCGGCCCGACGCGTCCCGCCCGCGCGGGGCCGCCTTCCTGATCCGACTGCCATCCGAGCGCGCGGCGACCCCATGACCCAGCAGACCATCCTCGTCGTCGACGACGAGCCGGCGATCCACCGCTTCCTGAAGCCCGTCCTGACGGCCGAGGGCTACCGCGTCGTCCAGGCGCTGACGGCGGCGGACGCCCTGAAGCTCGCGGCGGACAGGCAGCCCGACGCGGTGGTCCTCGACCTCGGCTTGCCGGACCTCGACGGAAAGGAGGTCATCCGCCGCCTTCGGCACGAGTCCGCCGTGCCGATCGTCGTCCTGTCGGCGCGCGACCGCGAGACCGAGAAGGTGCAGGCGCTCGACCTCGGCGCCGACGACTATGTCGAGAAGCCGTTCGGCGTCGGCGAGTTGATGGCAAGGCTCCGGGCCGCCCTCCGGCATGCCAGGCCGAGGACGGACCAGGGGGTCCTCGTCGCCGGGAACGTGGAGGTCGATCTCGGCGCCCACGTGGTGCGCAAGTCCGGCACGGAGGTCCGCCTGACGCGCCGCGAGTTCGACGTGCTCGTCGTACTCCTCCAGAACGCCGGCAAGGTCGTCACCCACGCCCATCTCCTGCGCGAGGTGTGGGGATCGGCCAACGAGGGCAACACGCAGTACCTGCGCGTCTATGTCGGGCAGATCCGCCAGAAGCTCGAGGAGGACCCTGCGGCGCCGCGCCTGATCCTGACCGAGCCCGGGATCGGGTACCGACTGGTCTAAAGGAGGACGACATGGAGCCCACACGCCGACGTCGGGCCGGAACGGCGCCCGGTGCCCGTGCCGGGATGCTGCTGATCGGCGGCGCCCTCCTTGCGGGCGCGTGGGCCGTGGCGGACTGCCGGGATCCGGCCGCTTGCGCCGGGACGGCGGACAGGGCAGCCCCTCGCTTCGGCACACGCATGGCGCCGGGCCCGGACGAGACGATGGCCTCCGCCCTCATCGGAGCGGCCGTGATCGACCGGCAGGGCGAACGCCTCGGCACGGTCGGCGACGCGGTCCTGGACCGCGATCTTCGCGTGGTCGCGCTCGCGGTCCGGGTCGGTTGGTCCTCGGCGTGACCACGCGCACGGTGGCCGTCCCGATCGGGGCGGTCCATCCCGAGGGGGATCGGGCGACAGTGCCTGGCGACAGAGCCGCGCATGAAGGGGGCCTGGCCGCGACCCTCGACGCCCTGATGGCGGGCGGCGCCCCGGAGCGGGGCGACGCGCGAACGCGACGCCTCGTCAGCGACCTCTCCCGGGCCGAGCTGCTGGCCGCCCCCGAGTTCAAGACCCGATAGACGTGCTCGCCACCCCATGATCGGGCGGCTGGGAATCCGTATCGAACCCCGGTGCGGAAAAGCCAGCCTTTACCCTCAACGCATGTGGCTGAAAGGAATTAGGCCGTTCGACCCCTCAGCAACGTCAATCGCTTAGCCGAATCCTGAAAGGGATTGGAAAAAGGCTAATTGGATTAGGCTGACCGCCCTACGGCTTCTAACGGGATTAGACTAACTGCCGATTCCGGGCGCTTGGAAGCCCAGTGCGACACCTCAACGCCCCGGCCGGATGCCCGGCTCGTAACCGCCCAGCGGGAGGTCGTCGATGGTGTCGGCATGGTCGTCGAAGCGGAACGTCCACGCGCCCTTCTGGCGGGCCATGCGCATGGCCGCGACGAAGCCGTCCGAGTGGCCGAGTTCCGAGAGCTCGGCCATCCTGGCCTCGAATTCGGTTTCGTGCCGATGTGTCCAGAGACCGACCCTGTGCAGGGTGAACCCGTTATCCGAGTCGACGACGTTCTGGGGATCGCCCCAGCGGGAACCTTGCAGGAGTTCGGCGTCCTCTGGCGTCAGGTGCGTCGATGACACGACCATGCGCGGGTAGTCGCGGGTCCTCTCGGTAGGGTACCGACGTCCCATGCGCTGGTTGACGAAGTCGATGTTCAGCTTCCCGGGCGGCTTCATGAATTCCTCCTGCTTTGGAGGAAACCTTCCGCTCGGCACCGCAAGCGACCAGCGGCGCCAACGCCCCGCTGCGGGCGGCAAGCATTTCAGGCCGCGGCGGTCGTTCCGTGGAGCCTTCCCTCGATGTCCTCGCGCAGGAGCCCGTAGAGGTGTCCGTCCGTGTCACCATCCGCGAGCAGACCCTCCGCCCGCGCGAGCGCCAGCATCTCCTTGGGTCGGATGCCCAGCAGTTTCGCCGCGTGTCCCGCGGTGATCCGGCGACCGGCCTCGACGCCATCGCGGAACACCGTCTCGCCGAGATCCAAAGGGACGTGCTCGACGATGTAGGCGCGCATCGCGTCGCGGAGGACCGCCCTGACCTCCTGATCCGCGCGTGCGCCCCGGTCGTCGTAGAGCCTTGAGTAGTACCGTCCGAACCGCCCCTTGAGCCCGCGGACGTTGGCGGGCGCGCGTTCTTGCAGGGTGCGCAGAAGGGCGTTCATCCCGTTCGGCCAGTCGAGGCAGGCTTCCAGTCCCCTGGAGCGCAGGTCGGCGGCTTGGTCGAACGGAAGCCCGCGCGCGTAGTTGGCCCGCGCCCCGCTAACGACGACCTCGCCGACCCAGTTGAGAACCGCGGAGGCCTCGCCCAACGGCAGCGCGTCCAGGAACGGGACATCCACGCGGGGCATCGCGCCGAGGCGGCCCAGGAGGTAGCCGTCCGCGCTTGTGTCGGACGGCGGGACGGCGGCGGCCGGAGCCTCGCAGAGGCCGCCCCAGTAGGCCCGAAGCCTCGCCTCGTCGGAGCGGTCGGGAGCGAGGACGCGCCCCCCGCCCGACACCGCCGACAGGGTGCAGAGGTGGATCGGGCAGGTGTAGACGTCCAGCACGTTCCACCACGCGCGCACGTACGGCCTCTGCACCTTGGGTCCCCCGTCACGGTCGGCGAGGTCCGCCCGCAGGCATTCGGGACAGGCGCGTACCCGCCGGCCGCTCCCGATGCCCAGCGTCATGTCGTGGGGCGTCCTCAGCACCTCGCCGCGCAGCGTCACGCGCGTGTTCCCGATGTCCGAGGGAGTCCAGGACGCCAGCGTCCCGGCCTCCCGTTCCGACAGCTCCATCAGCACGGCCAGCCTGGCGTTCGCCCTGCCGCGCGCCACGTCGTTCAGCCGGAGGGCAAACATCGCCGCGAGTTCGCGCTCGCTCGCGAGGCCGATGCGCAGGCACGTCCGCCCGAGCGCGGCGATCGCGGGCTCGCCATCGCGGGGGCGTACCCGGAGGGGGAATCGGTCGAACGAGTCCATGATGCGAATCCCATCGTTTGGCCCTTTCGAGCACGTCGTGGCTGAACGAAGGATTGAGACGGCGGACCGACAGGCATGGCGCGGCCACGAGACGGGCCGAGCGGAACCCCGAAGACCGGGAGCAGCGTGAGGAACGGCACGCGGGCAGGCCGCTCCGGCAACCGGGAAACGATGCAAGCGCATCGGACGCAGGGACCGAGGAGTCGCTCAAGACCAGCGCCATGCTGCCTGGCAGCCGCTTGCGCCGCGTAATTCCGCCCCATAAAAGGCGAAACCCCGGGAGGGGCGCTGAACGCCTGTCCCGGGGATCTAGGTACTTCGTGGGCGTTCGGGTTGCGACGCGACACCACGATTGCAGGGCGGAAGCTAGGACAGGCATGGCAGAGAGTCAACTGGCGTTCGACTACACGGCCGGGAACCTGCGGGAGATCGAGGCCGCCCTGAGCGGGCAGCGGCTGGCGAACTACGTCACCGGCGCCGGACACGACCTCGAGCGAGCGCTGCACCTGTACCTTTGGAACGCGCGGCTTTCGAAAGCCATGAGGTTCCCCCTGGAGATTGCCGAGGTCACGGTCAGGAGCGGGATCAACCGGGCGCTCTGCGACCGCTGGGGTGCGAACTGGCCCACCGATCCGGCATTCCGTCAACTTGCGGCCGCCAAGACGCTCGGCAAGCTCGACGAGGCACGCTCGAAGGTCGGCAATTCGTCCAGCAGGATCGTGGGAAACGTTAGTTTCGGGTTCTGGACCGCCATCCTCCAGGCGCGGTACGTCGAGGAGCTTTGGCGGACCAGGTTGGGACAGTTCGTGCCCAACCTTCCCGCAGCCCTCTCCTTGGAGGACAAGCTCACCCTTCTCGTCGACCTTCTCGAGAAGGCGATCACGCTGCGCAACCGCATCGGCCATCTGGAGCCAATCCTCAGGCTCGACCTCTCGAAGCACCATGCGGACGTCCGAAAGCTCACCGGGTTCGTCTGCAAGGGAACGGCCGCCTGGATGACGCACCATTCGACCTTGCCCAGGGTGCTGCGCGAAGGACCGAACGCTGTCGTGAAGGCGGGCCCGGTCGGCTCGATGATGAAGCCCGTCCCTGCCGCCCTCCCTCCCGAAACTCCGCTGACGCAGGCGCTCGGCGAGATCGAGCGCTCGCCGCTTCGCTTCGTGGTCGTCGCACTTGCCGACGGACCCAGGTTCGTGACGTCGTCGGTGGTCGGAGACTGGCTGGCGGCGAAGCGCGGAGAGGAGATCGTCGACCTCACCGCAACGACCATCGGGGAGATCGCGGAGACCGTCCCGCCTTCGCGTCGCATCCGCAAGAACGCCCTCGTGAGGGACGCGATCGCGGCCCTGGAACTGCGGGGCGAGCGGCCGACCCGGTTCGCGGTCGTGTCCTAGACAGGCGCACCGCACGAGCGCCCCTTGGGAATGCTCAGCGTGGTGGACTGCGTGACGCCCGCCTGATCGGCGGCGCGCCCGGTCCGGGCGCCCATCGGCGCAGCGGCATCCGAACGCCGGTACCGGCCTTCCGAGAAGGTGACGCGATCACGCGCTCTCGCGCTCGCCCATGGTCCTGCCGCGCGCCGTCCTCGACGAGACGCGCGCGGGGTCGACCAACACCCCGACCTTCGCCCCGTCGAACACGAAGGAGGCGCCCGCCGTCTCGAGGGCAGCCCGGATCCGCTCTACGTTCCGCCGATGCGGCCGGCGGATGCCGTTCTCGAAGTCGTTCAGCAATTTCCGGCTGCATTCCGCGTCGGCGCAGAGTTCCTTCTGGGAGATGCCCAGCATCGCGCGCGCACCGCGGCATGAGATCCCGTCGATCGGGAGGTCGTCGGCAGCGTCGGCTTGCGCCGTTTCAACACCGCTCACGAATCACCGTTGACTCTAAGTGACACACCATGCATCACTTTAGTCAACCACAACGCAAGGATGCAGCAGCCGAGCAGACGAATGCCCGCGGCGGCACGACAGAGCCGCGGCCCGGATTTCCAGCGTAGAGTAGAGGACAACCGTGGCAGTCATAGCGTTCTTCACCAAACGGGATCTCCCGAGCGCCTCGTGCGCTTCCGCACTTGCCGCCGCCGGGTTCGCGGCGACCGGACTCAGGGTGGCCCGGGGGATCCACGATCCCGACCTTCCGGTCCTTGCGGCCATCATGCCCCAATCCTTGCCCGGCGTCGACGCCGCGAACGCGGACTGGCCCGGCGCCGCCGCGCCGCGGGCGCCGATCCCCGGCCAGCACCATGGCGGGCATCTCATCCTGGACTTCGACATCGGGCTCTGGCCGGAGGCGGCGCGCTGCCCGGCTTTCGACCTCGCCGTCCTGGCGGGTTGCGGGGCCGGGCGCTTCCCCTCCCCGGGCCTCGAATGCCGGGCGGTCTTCATGCCGTGCTCGCGCTTCGGCGCGGAGCGGCCCCGCCTTGCGGAGACCCCGCCCGTCCCCGTGACCGGTACCTGGGTCCCCGTCCTCACGCGCGCCGACGTCTCGTCGCTCGCGTCGGG
>NZ_BBWJ01000049.1 GCF_001463745.1 Aureimonas sp. AU22
CAACGGCATCGAGCACCGCCTCACCAAGCCGAACCATCCTTGGACCAATGGTCAGGTCGAGCGGATGAACCGCACGATCAAGGAAGCCACCGTCAAACGCTTCCACTACGAGAGCCACGATCAGCTTCGAACGCATCTCGCCGACTTCATGGCGGCCTACAACTTCGGCCGTCGATTGAAGACGCTCGGTGGTCTCACACCCTACGAATACATCGCCAGGATCTGGACCTCAGAGCCAGACCGGTTCATCGTCAATCCGATCCACCAGATGCCGGGACTGAACAGCTAGCCCGGCAGGGATGGAAGGTGACGGCCGTCGACGTCTCGACCGTCGCCCTCTCGCTGGCGGCGGGGAACTCCAAGGCAGCGGGCATTGCGGAAAGTGTCAGCTTCGAGGCCCACGACCTCGCCACATCCTTCCCGGTGGGGACCTTCGATCTTGTCGTCGCGAGCTTCCTTCACTCGCCGCAGGAATGGCCCCGCGCCGAGGTCCTTATCCGTGCCGCTGGCGCGGTGGCGCCGGGCGGACACCTCCTCCTCGTCGAGCACGGGTCTCGCGATCCATGGTCCTGGTCCGCAGAAGATACCCGGTTCCCGACAGCCGAGAAGACTCTTGCGGCGATGCGTCTTCCGCCAGAGGCATGGCGCGTCCGTTGCCTTTGCCCGATCGCGCGAGTGGCCAAGGGGCTGGATGGGCAATCCGCCACGGTGACCGACAACGTCATCTTTCTCGGGCGCACGGTGACGGACTGAGCTCACCGCCGATCGAACGTCCGCTGTCGCACCTCCTCGGCTGATAGCGGACTGGTAGGAAACCGCCCGTCGCGCCACTCGCCGCCGAGGAAGCGGACGCTCGGAAGCGGTCCAACCGCTACAGACCCATCGACGTCGATTAGGCGAGGTCCCTCGCACTTTGGAAACAAACCTTCGATCCGCACCGCCCAGGGGGATTTAGGTTGTTCGATGCGACGCAACGGGAACAGGTGTGGAGACCCAGGCTAGGGTTGCCATTGTTATAAGATAACATTACAGCGGCTCCGTGATCCGTCGCGGAGGGCCTATGCGCAAGCTACTCAACACTGTCCTGTCCGGCTTTCTTGCCAGAACGAGAAAGACGCCCCTCGGCCCGGCGTTCTCCCTTGTCTCCATCGCCCTGCCGGCGACCGCTGACGCCGAACCGCTGCGCGTCGTCGCCAGCTTCTCCATCATCGGCGATCTCGCCAGCCAAGTAGGCGGCGAGCACATCGAGCTGACGACCCTCGTCGGTCCCGACGCCGACGCACATGTCTACGAACCCCGCCCGGCCGACGCGAAGGCACTCGTCCGTGCCGACGTGGTGCTCGTCAACGGCCTGTCCTTCGAAGGTTTCCTGCCGCGCCTCGTTAAGGCCAGCGGCGCCAGCGCCCCGCTGGTGGAACTCAGCGAGGGCGCTGACATCCTGAACGATCCGAACGGCGGGCACTATCACTTCCACGGCGGCGAGGCGGTCTTCCACGCCACGCCGAACGACCCGCACGCCTGGCAGTCGATCGCCAACGTTGGGGTATACGTCCGCAACATCGCGAAAGCTTTTTGCGACGCCGACGCCGCCAACTGCACCGCCTACGAGGCGAACGCGAGAGCCTACGGCGAGGAGTTGTCCGGTCTCGACGCCAGGATCAAGCAGACCATCGCCGCCATCCCGGAGGATCGGCGGACCGGTGTCGTCGGCCACAACGCCTTCCGCTACTTCGAGCGCGAATACGGCGTCACGTTCTTGTCGCCGCAAGGCGTCTCGACAGGTTCGGAGGCGTCCGCGGCTGACGTCGCCTCGCTCATCCGGGATATCCGCGACCAACGTGCCGTGGCGGTCTTCGCCGAGAACATCTCGAACACGCGCCTGGTCAAGCAGATCGCCTCCGAGGCCGGCCTCGAGATCGGCGGCACGCTGTACTCGGACGCTCTCTCCCCTCCGGACGGTCCTGCGTCCAGCTACGTCGACATGATGCGCGCCAACGCGCGGACCATCGCTGCGTCCCTGACCTCCGACTGAGGACCTGCGGTCCTTTTTTCCAATCCCCTTCCAATGGAGAAGATGATGCTGCGACCCCTTGCCTGCGCGACAGGCATCTCCCTCGTCCTGGCGTCCCACGTCATGGCGCAGGAAGCCGAACACAGCCATGAGGACGTCACGCTCTACCGCGTCTTCGTAGGCGACCACGCCGCCCCGAAGGTGACGGCCTTCGACCTCGGTGATCCAGTCAAGCGCTGGTCGTTCGAGACGACCGGACAAGCCAAGCTCTACGGGGTCGACGACGGCTCGGCGGTCGTTGCCGTCCAGTGCGACAACGACAAGGTCCACTTCATCCGCAGCGGCATCTCCCTTCACTCGCACGGTGATCATTCGGACATCGACATCGCCGACCCGGCTGCTGTCGAAGACACCCTCATGGGTCCCCGCCCCTTCCATCTGATCGACCACGACGGCAAGGTCGTCATCAACTTCGATCGGGGAGGATACGCCGAGGTCCTCGACGCGCACGAGTTGGCCGAGGGCAAGGTCGAGGCGACCCGGCTTCCCCAGGCGCGCGCGCACCATGGCTATGCCGCCCCGATCGGCGAGGCCTGGGTGACGAGCGTGGCGTCCGATGCCCCCGTCGAGGGTGACGCGGCGCCCAAGCGCCTTGGTCTCCAGCAGGTGAAGGCGGACGGGACGCCCGTCGGCGAGGTCCAGCCCTGCACCGGGATCCACGGCGAGGCCTTCTCCGGGGCCTATCTGGCGACGGGCTGTGACGAAGGCATCCTGACGGTCACCGCCGGGAAGGACGGGCCGACATTCAAGATGCTGCCCTATTCCGCCGACCTACCAGCAGGGGAAAGCACTGGGACGTTGCTCGGCTCGAAGGCGATGCAGGTGTTCCTCGGCAACTACGGCGCCAAGGGTCTCGTGGTCGTCGATCCCGTCGACGAACCCCACATCCGGCACATCAACCTGCCCTTCCGGCGCATCGACTTCGCGCTCGACGCCGCCAACGCCCGCTTCGGCTACGTCCTGACCGAGGACGGCACGCTGCACCAGATCGACATTCTCGACGGCAAGGTCGCCAAGAGCGCCCGCGTCACCGAGCCCTACTCGATGGACGGGCACTGGAACGATCCGCGTCCGCGTCTCGCCATGGCCGGCGACGAAGTCGTCATGAGCGATCCCAAGTCCGGCCTGGTGCGCCGCATTGCGAAGGACACGCTTGCGGAGGCCGGCACGATCGCGGTCGAAGGCGCGCCCTACAACCTCGTCGTCGTCGGCGGAAGCGGCGTCGTCCACGAGGGTGACGGCTATGACCATGCGGGCCATGCTCATTCCCACGGCGACCCACAGATCTACGCGGGCTACTTCGAGGACAGCCAGATCCAAGACCGTCCGCTGTCGGACTACGCCGGCGACTGGCAGTCGGTGTACCCCTACCTTCAGGACGGCACGCTCGATCCGGTTTGGCAGCACAAGGCCGAGAAGGGCACGATGGATGCGGCTGGATACAAGGCCGAGTACGAGACCGGCTACAGGACGGACGTCGAACGGATCACAATCGAGGGCAACGTCGTCACCTTCTACAAGGAGGGCAAGCCGACAAAGGGGACCTACGCCTATGACGGCCGCGAGACGCTGACCTACAAGAAGGGCAACCGCGGCGTCCGCTTCATCTTCCGGAAGACGGACGGCGACGCCGACGCCGACGCCCCGCAGTTCATCCAGTTCAGCGACCACGGGATCGCCCCAGCCAAGGCCGACCACTACCACCTCTACTGGGGCGACGATCGTACGGCCCTTCTGGAGGAGGTCACGAACTGGCCGACCTACTATCCGTCCTCGCTGAGACCTGAGCAGATCGTCGACGAGATGATAGCGCACTGACAGGACCGATCAGCCTCACTCAAGGGGCTGCTACAATAAGGTTCGAAAGCGGGGACACCGACAAGGTGTCTGCTTTCGAACCTTTCGTGTTCGAAAGCAGACCGTCGCCTTTCCACCCCGTCGAACCGATGAAGACCAAAGAGGTATACGCCAACCCGCGTCTGCGTTGGCCCAGGTCTTTCCCGACCGTCCAAGCGACCCACCGAACGACCCATTCTACCCGGTTTCGTGTCCGCCGCTCCGCTGTTCAGAACTGATACGTGACGTTCGCTTTGAAGGTGCGTCCGGGCTCCGAATAGTAGAGGTCCGGCTGCGACGGGCTGAGCGGCACGTTGACGGCGTCGTAGTATGTCTTGTCGAAGAGGTTGAAGACGCCGCCCGCCACTTTCAGCCCTGGCACCTCATCGGGCGCGTACCAGGCTGTGAAGTCGACGACGCCGTAGCCCGGCGCTTCGAAGCCCTGACTGACCTTGTCCCGGCGGGAAGCGAGCTTTGTCGAGACCTCACCACCCCATTCCTTGCGATCGTAGCCGAGACCGACGATGGCCGTCAGCGGCGGGATCGAGTCGAGATAGACGTCGTCGGTGCGGTTTCGTCCGTCGATGTAGGAGAGCGAGCCGCGGGCCGTCCAGAAGTCGGCGAAGCGGACATAGGCCCCGAGCTCGACGCCGGAGATACGAGCATCCGGAATGTTGCGGTAGCTGGAGACGCCGCCCTGCGGATAGAGCGGGTCGCAGTTCACGCGGTCTACTAAGCAGGACGGGCTGCGCTGCACCACGTCGATGAAGTTCTCGTAGTCGGTGTGAAAGACATTGATATGGGCGCCGAAGGTGTCGCGTTCGAGCTTCAGGCCGACGTCGAAGCCGTTGCTCGTCTCCGCTTCGAGGTTCGGGTTGCCCTCGCGCAGATAGGTGCCCACCGCGCCGAAGCGCGAATAAAGCTCGCCCACCGTCGGGGCGCGGAAGCCCATCGACCACTGGCCGTAGGCCGTCAGGCCCGGAATGAGATCGTATTCCGCCAGAAGCTTGGGCGAGAGGGCCGTGTCGTTCGACGAGGGCGGCAGGGAGCCCGGATAGGCGGCGCTGCGGGCGTATTCGACGGTGAGTTGCGGCGCCTCCTCGTACCAGTCGAAGCGCAGGCCGGGGGTCACCCGCAAGCGCCCGCCGGCAAGGTCGATCTGATCTTCGGCGAAAACACCGATGGCGCTGCCCTCGACCTCGGGCGTGTCGGCCTGGTTGGTGTGCAGGTTGTTGCAGGCGGCGAAGGCGCCGGTATAGGGCCGGCGGCAATTGTCGTAGCCGGCGGAATACTGTGTCGTGGTCGCGCTGCGCAGCTCGGTACCGAGCGTCAGCTTGTGGCTGATCTCGCCCGTGAGGAAGGTTCGGGCGGCAAAGCCGGTGAAGCCGACCGACTCTTCCTCGAAGCTGTTGTCGCGTCCGTAGGGGCCGATAACCGACACGGACCGGTAGGCGTCGATCGTCGAGTGGCGTTCCACGGCCTGGTAGTAGAGGACTGCCGACGCCTCGTCGACGAGAGCCGATCCGAGTTCGGGCGTCTCGTAGTCGTAGGTCAGCGACACGCGCTCGCGGTCGATCCCCTCGCCCGAGGCGTAGTTGCCGGGGCGGTAGTTGTCGCGCGCGCCGATGCCTTGCGAGGTTCGAGTGTCGATGTCCTCATCCCGGCTGAAGATCTCGCCGGTGATACCGAACCGGTGGCCTTCGCCGACATCCTGATGGACCTTGGCGAGAAGGTTGTACGGGTCGTAGTCGAGCGGGTTCGGCGCGGTGCGGGTGGGGCCGAAGGTGTCGATGTCGCCCTGGCTGTCCACCTCATGGCCGCCGCGATAGCCGCCCTGGATGAGCACGCTGGTGTCGCCGACGCGCATGGCCGCGGCATTGGCCGTGAACCAGCTCCTGTCGGTGGAATCGTAGCCGTTCTTCGTTAGCACGCCGACCTTGCGCCCGCCGAGGAGCAGGTCTTCCGGGTCGAGAGTGCGCAGGGCGAGGACGCCGCCGAGCGCGCCCGAGCCCAGCAGCGGATCGGTACCGCGCGTCAGGTCTAGGGAGGAGAGCGTCGAGAAGTCGAATGCGTTCGCGCCCCCTTCGGCACCGCGCGTGACGTCGTTGAGGTAGGGCACGCGGATGCCATCGATCGTCGTGAGGACGCGAGGCCCTTCGAGACCTCGAATGTTGATGCTGTTGGTCTGGCGGTTGAACGTGACGCCGGCCTCTTCCGTACGGCCGAGATCGTCGATCGAGTCGATCAGCTTGTCGTCGATCGTGGTGCGGGTCGTCCGGGTGGTCGTGACCGTGCCGGCAGCCCCCGAAGCGTCTTCGGTTGCCCCCTCGACGACCACGGTGTCGAGGATGAGGCTTTCGCCCTCCGCCGTCTCCGTCTGAGCCCCCGCCCCTGTCGCCAGGAGGGCACTGAGCGCCGCTCCCGTCGTCATCGCCTGAACCAATCGGCGCATCGTCATGCCCCCTCACGCGATGCCGGCAAGACGTCGCGTCTTTCTTGGAATATTTCCAGTGTTTTAGCCACAGGACCCTTGTCCCAACGCGAGGATTAATTGCACATATATTGTAGAGTCAACTTGATTCATGCCGACGCGATTGCATTTTAGCCATTCTAGATTGGGGCTATTCCAAATTAGAATGGATATACATTGGCATCCCACCATAATATTTTGCGGTTTTTACTTGACGAATGGGGTCGTCCTGCGAGACGCAAGGCGCCATCATTCCTAGCCGCCGTGTCGCCGATCGATGCGGCCGCCACGGAGACGCGACCGCCCATGCGCCTGATCGCCACCGTCATCGCCGCCTCGCTGGCCTTCGCGGCCCCCATCGCCGCTTGGGCGGCGGAACCGCAGCGTATCGTCTCGATCGGCGGGTCGATCACGGAAATCCTCTATGCGCTGGGCGAGGACGAGCGCATCGCGGCCGTGGACACGACGAGCCTCTACCCGCCCGAAGCGCTCGCCGAGAAACCCAATGTCGGCTACATGCGCCAGCTTTCCGCCGAGGGCGTCCTGTCGCTTTCGCCCGACCTGATCCTGATGGACGAGGGTGCGGGCCCGAAGCCCGCGGTGAATCTCCTCGACGCGGCCGGCGTCGCCGTGACCCACGTACCGACGGGGTACACGGTCGACGACCTCGACCGGAAGGTCCGCCTCGTCGCCGATGCCGTCGGCAAGGGGCCCGAGGGCGCGGCAATGGCCGAGACCATCCGGGCCGACCTCGCCCGCCTCGAGGCGCAGCTTGCCCCGGTGCCGGTCCGGAAGAAGGTGCTCTTCATCCTGTCGCTGGTGGATGGCAGGCCGAACGCCGCCGGCACCGGGACCGGCGCCGACGCAGTCATCCGGCTTGCGGGCGCAGAAAACGTGTTCGGCGCGATCGAAGGCTACAAGACGCTGTCGACGGAAGCGCTCGCGGCGCTCCAACCGGACGCGATCCTGATGGTGACGCGGGCCGGCTCCCCCGACATTGATCCCTTCAGCATCCCGGCGCTCGCCGCCACGCCCGCCGGCCGGTCTGGCACCGTGATCCGCATGGACGCCCTGCACCTTCTCGGCTTCGGCCCGCGCACGCCCGGCGCGGTCCGCGACCTCGCGGCCCGGCTCTATTCCGAACTCGACCTTGCAGGGCCGGGCACCGATGGTCGCTGACGTGCTGCCGATGACGCGGCGCTTGGCTCTCCCCGGCGACCGGACGTCGCGGGCGCGACTGGCTCTCTGCGCCCTTGCCGCGCTGACGCTCGCGACCGCGGTGCTAGCGCTCGGGGTCGGCCCCGCCATGCTGCGTCCGGCCACCGTGACACGGGTGCTTCTGGCCGGACCACAAGGCCAGGCGGCCTCACTCGCCGACACCCTGATCGTATGGCAGATCCGCCTGCCGCGGGTGCTCCTCGGCGCGCTGGTCGGTGCGTCGCTCGCGGCCGTCGGCGCGATGATGCAGGGGTTGTTCCGCAACCCGCTGGCCGATCCGGGGCTGGTCGGCGTTTCGTCGGGTGCCGCCTTCGCCGCCGTGGCGGCGATCGTCCTGTCCGGCGGCGTGCTCGCTCCCTACCACGCGCTTGTCGGCATCTACGCCTTGCCGCTGGCGGCGTTTGGCGGCGGCCTTGTCGCGACGCTCCTGATCTACCGCATCGGCACGCTGGCCGGGCGGTCCTCCATGGCGCTGATGCTGCTGGCGGGCATCGCGCTGGGCGCGCTGGCGGCGGCGGGAACGGGTTTCCTGGTCTATATGAGCAACGACGCGCAACTGCGCGACCTCACCTTCTGGAGCCTCGGGGGCTTAGGGGGCGCCAACTGGACGAAGCTGGCGGCCGCAGGCCCGATGATGCTCACCGCGCTCCTCTGCGCGCCCGTCCTGGCACGAGGCCTTAACGCGATCGTCCTCGGTGAGGCGGAGGCCTTCCACATGGGCGTTCGGGTCCAGGCCCTGAAGCGTCTGACGGTCGTGGTCGTGGCGCTGGCCACTGGCGCCGCGGTCGCCGTGTCCGGGACGATCGGCTTCGTCGGGATCGTGGTGCCGCACCTCCTGCGCCTCTGGCTCGGGCCCGACCACCGCCACCTCCTTCCGGCCTCGATACTCGCCGGCGCCTGCCTTCTCCTTTGCGCCGACATGGTCGCGAGGCTGGTGGTCGCGCCGGCGGAACTGCCGATCGGCATTCTCACGGCGGGGATCGGCGCGCCGGTCTTCCTCTGGATCCTCCTGCGCCGCCGCGGCGTCGCGGACCTCTGAGCCATGATCACGCTGGAAGACGCCACGGTCGCCTATCGCGGCTGCACCGCCCTGCATCCGACCTCGCTCGACATCGCGCCGGGGACGTTCACGATCGTGGTCGGGCCGAATGGCGCGGGGAAGTCGACCTTGCTCAAGGTCATGACGGGCGAGCAGGCGCCGCAAGGCGGCCACGTCCACCTCGACGGCTCGGCGCTCGGCGCGATCCCGGCACGCGTGCTCGCCCGTCGCCGCGCGGTGCTGCCGCAGTCCTCCGCGCTCGCGTTTCCCTTCACGGTCGCCGAAGTGGTGCGCCTCGGCCTGGAAGCGGGCGGACGCGCAAGCGGGCCGGAGGCGATCCTTGCGGCCCTCGCACGCGTCGATCTCGCGGGGTTCTCCGGGCGCTTCTACCAGGAACTCTCGGGCGGCGAGCAGCAACGCGTGCATCTCGCCCGGGTCCTCTGCCAGATCGGTGCGCCAGTGGAGGCCGGCCAGCCGCGCTACCTGTTCCTGGACGAGCCGATCTCGTCGCTCGACATCCGGCACCAGATCGCCGTGCTTCGCATCGTCCGCCAGTTCGCCCATGAGGGGGGCGGCGTGCTCGCGGTCCTGCACGACCTCAACCTCGCCGCCACGTTTGCCGACCGCATCCTCGTGCTTGCCGACGGCCGCGTCCTCGGCGACGGCTCGCCGGCCGAGGTTCTCACCGACGGGCTGATCGAACGTGCCTTCGGCCTGACCCTGCGTGTCGGCGCGCTGCCGGCCGCCGGCATACCCTTCATCCTGCCTCAGAGCGCAGCCTGACCAACGGACCCAACATGGACACTTTCGAGACCGCGAACACGGCCACCCACCCCTTCTATGCGTCTGCGAAGCGACCGCGGGACCTCGCACGGGATCTCGGCTTCTCGGAAGCCGAGCTTCTCGACCGGCACGACGGGCCCGAGGTCGTGCGCCTGCGCACCGAGATCCCGGCGATCGTCGAGGCGCTGCCGACCCTTGGCGAGGTCCTGTCGCTGACGCGCAACGAGGCGGCGGTGCACGAGATCGTCGGCACCTTCGGCGCGATCCATCTCAACGGCCTGATGGGCCTTGTCCTCAACCCGCCGCTCGATCTGCGGCTCATCCTGAAGCATTGGGTCAGCGTCTTCGCGGTGGACATCCCGAACGAGACGGGTGCGCGCCGCTCGATCCAGGTCTTCGACGCGGCCGGCGACGCGGTGATCAAGGTCCACCTGCGCCCGGCGTCCGATGCGGCCGCGTTTGAGGCGATCCGGACCCGTTTCGCCGACGAGGCAGCGGAACCCTTCGTGGTGTCGCCCCATCCGGTCGAAGCGCCCCTAGAGGGCGGCGACCTCGACGCCTTCCGCGATGAATTCGGCGCCATGCGCGACGTGCACGAGTTCGCGCCTATGCTGCGCCGCCACGGGCTCGACCGGCGCGGCTCACTGGATGCCATGGGCAAAGCGCATGTACGCCGCCTCGCGCCCGACGCGGCGGCAGCGCTCCTGCATGCGGCGAGCGCTGGCGGCACTCCGATCATGTGCTTTGTCGGCAACCGGGGCTGCATCCAGATCTTCACCGGCCAGGTGACCACCATCAAGGCGATGGGTCCCTAAATCAACGTGCTCGATCCAGGCTTCGACCTGCATCTGCGCCAAGACCTCGTCGCCGAAGGCTTCGAGGTGCGCAAGCCGACGAACGACGGGCTCCTGACATCGATCGAACTCTATGACGCTGAACGCGAACTGATCGTCCAGTTCTTCGGCGAGCGCGAGCGCGACAGACCCGAGGCGCAAGCATGGCGTGACCTGGTAGCAGCCATCCCGGACTGGCGAGATGCCGACGACAAGTTCCAGTCCGAGCTGGATGGCGAGCCCACGTAAGGTACGAAACCAGCATCTCGCCACCGTTCAGCCGACTGCACTGCCAGACGGCTTGTGACGGCATGACAGCTATCGATGTGACGCCTTTCGAAACCGACGGCCGGATGTCCACCCGACCCTGCCGTTTGAGGTGCGGTTGACTCTGCTCGACGCGTTGGGCGAGGTTTTGTTATTGCGTCGCAGATCGTCGCCAACATCACGACGCGAAGCCCCGTCTGGCAGTAGGCGCTCCGGCCGGGTCGCTTCCCTTCCCTATGAATGGGCACGTCACCCTTGTTGACACCGATCTCACGTCGACGCTTAAGGCTTCGTCTGATGTCCCGGTTTGCATGCCAGAGCGTCCAGCAACGCGACCATCCTCGAGCGAATCTCCAAGTCCTGAATGCGCACCAGCGCAGCTCGAAGCTCGTCGTCGCCACTGTTGGCCGACCGCGAAGCATCGGCGCTCCGCTCGCCGCCGGACGAGCACCCTTCGAACAAGAATGCCAATTCGACTTCCAAGGCTTCGGCTATCCTAAACAGCGTCGATGCGCTGACGCGGTTTCGGCCGGTCTCGTACTTCTGAACCTGCTGGTACGTCAGACCCAACTCCGCAGCCAGTTTACTCAGGCTCATCCGCCGGTGCTTTCGCGCGGATTTGATGCGATCGCCGATCTTCCGATCTAGGTCATCAAACGGAGGCATGGCGCGGCTAGATCCTGGCTTGCGACGCGTTGGACGAATTATGAGCGCTTGATCGTGCTCGACCATATTGCCCCGTCTGGTCAACTTACAATTTCGCGATAACCTTATATCGCACAGCATAGGAAGCTTACTCCCTGTGCGGCAGACGTCTGGGGGACGAGATGGGTGAGCGGAGTGCGCCGCAGTCGGTTGCGACCGAGGACTTCTTGGGTGTGTGGACCTGGAACGTGCGCACCCGGCTCGTTGTTGCATGTCGGGACGTCTGTTTGTATGCAGATATTCCCAGCGAGAACGGGATACACGGAGTGACGACCGAGCGGTTCTACGCTGCGATCCATCCCGATGATCACGAGGAACTCGACCGACGCGTCGACTTGACGCTGCAGGGTGATGACCTCTTTCTCGCCGAGTACCGTCTCGTCAGCGAGGAGTATGGTACCGTGTGGGTCCGGTCCACGGGAAGGTGCTTCCGCGACCCGGCAGGCAACCCTACTCACATCTCGGGATATCTCAGCCGCATCACCCCGATACGGGAAGCGAAACCAGATGATGAGACAGTCCTGGCAGAAGTGATCGAAAGCTTGACCAACGCACGGGACGCAGCGGCCAGCCTGTCGAAACCCGTCTTATCCAAACTGATATCGGCGGTTCTCCTCGAGGCTGGCTTCCAACTTGCGAACCACATCCGACGGAACTGACTTACTCGGCAGCGCCAGATGATTTGCAGCAGACTCTAAGCCGATAGCAGGCAGCTATCGACCCTTCATTGCCATTCACATCGCTTACGGCACTCCCCAAAAGCGGACATCGCTGCGTGCGTTGCTATTGCAGGACGATGGTACTGGAAACTACTCGATCGTCCTCACGAGCGTCATCTCAACGAAGTTCGATCAGACCCCGCCTATTGAACGAACACAGCCCGGAGGCACCCATCGTCCTTGTGCTTGAACATGTGATAGCCCGTCGGAGCGTCCTCCAGGGAGAAGCGATGCGTCGCGAGGGCGGCCGGCGTCAGTTCGCCGCGCTGGGCGTACTCTAGCAGGCGCGGGACATAGGCTTGGCCGTGCTGTTGGGCGGTCCGGACGGTGACGCCTTTGTTCATCAGAAGGCCGAGCGGAAACTTGTCCATCACGCCGTAGACGCCGAGGATCGAGAGCGTTCCGCCCTTGCGCACAGCCAGCATCGCCTGCCGCAGGGCCGCTCCCCGATCCGTCTCGAGATAAAGCGCCTGCTTGACCCGGTCATAGGCTTGCTGGAGCCCCGTGCCGTCCGCCTCCATTCCGACGGCATCGATACACGCGTCGGGACCGCGCCCGCCGGTAAGCTCTTTGAGGGCCTCGACCACGTCGACCTTGGTGTAGTCGAGCGGGATGGCGCCGAAGGCCTCGGCCTGCGCGAGCCGCTCGGGATAGCGGTCGATGGCGATGACGCGCTCGGCACCGAGGATCATGGCGCTCTGCTGCGCCATTAGGCCGACCCCGCCGCAGCCCCATACCGCGATCACGTCGCCGCGGTGGATGTTGCAGAAGTCGGCCCCCATGAAGCCCGTCGGCGCGGCGTCCGAGATGAACAGTGCCGCCTCGTCCGCAACGCCATCCGGCACCTTGAAGCAGTCGGTGTCGGCGAAGGGCACGCGCACATATTCGGCATGTGCGCCGGCATAGCCGCCGAAGGCATGCGAATAGGCGTAGATGCCGGCCGTGGGATAGCCGAGCATCGGTTCCTGCAATTCGGGCTTCGGGTGGGTCGTGTCGCACAGCGAATAGAGGTCGTGCTGGCAGTACCAGCACTTGCCGCAGGAGATGAAGGACGGGACGGTGACGCGGTCGCCCTTCCTCACCTTGGTGACGTCGCGGCCGACATCGACGATCTCGCCCATGAACTCATGACCGAGGACGTCGCCCGCCCGCATCGTCGGGATGAGACCGTCGATGAGGTGAAGGTCCGAACCGCACGTGGTCGAGAGCCGGACCTTGAGGATCACGTCGCTCGGGTTGAGGATTTGGGGGTCGGCAACGGTCTCGACGCGAAGATCGTTCACGCCGTTCCAGCAAAGCGCGCGCATGGGCCTGTCTCCTAGCGGTCCGCGCCGCCGCTGCGTGCGGCGGGCTGAGGGTCGGTGGTGGGGATCTCGCCGGTCAGGGCGAGCGCGCGGAACCTGTAGAGGGCCGTCCGTACGATCTCGCGCGGCGCGATGTGGAAGAGCTTGGCTACCGCCTTTCCGACAACGCCCCCGGGGGGATCGAACCGGACATCGAGATGCAGCTCGGTTCCCCGGTCGCCCGGAGCGGGCCGGAACCGCAGCGTGCCGACATTCGGCACGTCGGCGCCGTCCTGGCTGCGCCAGCGGACCATCTCCGGCCCGGTGTCGACGGCTTCGGTCCGCCAACGATATTCGCCACCCGCAGGCCCATGCGCGACCCATTCCGCGGTCCGATCGCCCGAGGACGTCACCTCGGCGAAGTGCGCCCATATCCGGGACTGGGTGTCCGGTCGCAGCCAAAGCGAGTGCAGGTCGGCGGCCGGCTTGCCTATGGTGATGGAAGCAGCGGTCGCCGTGTCTGCTTCGGCCTCAGTGGTGCTCATGATCCACCTCGAATCCCTGTTCGATTCCATCGTGGCCCGAAGGGGTTCTACGCGGCGCTGCCATCGCTCGCTCCGGACCTGTTCAAGGTTCTTCTGTAGCGACACCCCCACGGCCGCCAGCACCCGTAGGATCCCTAGGTAGACCTCCGCGTCGCGCGGCTTTCGTCGGGCGAGGGCACGATGCCGGCCGCGATGGCGATCTGGAGAAGCTCGGTCAGACTGCGCGCATCGAGGCGGTTCATGACCTGGGCACGGTGAAGCTCGACGGTGCGCGGACTGATGCCGAGCTTCTGTCCGATGACCTTGTTGGTGCCTCCGTCCACGAGGCCGACCATGACTTCGCGCTCACGAGGTGTCAGGCGTGCGATTCGGGCGGCAGCGCTCTCGTCCCGCCCCGTCGTGCGTGCCGCGCCCTGACACTCAGCGATTGAGCCTGCGAGCGCTGCCGGAAACGATGCGTCTTCTCCTGCAACGATGTAGTCCAGGGCGCCAGCCTTCATGGCGGCGACAGCCGTGGTAACATCGGCCTCAGCGGCGTCGAGTGCGATCGTAGGCAGGGTGATCACGCGCGCCTTGAGCTCACGCGGGACCGACAGACCCGCATCCCTTCCCGACCGCAGATCGACGATGACGCAGCCCGGCGTGAGTACCGCGGCCATATCGAGAAAGGCGGCAGCGCTTTCGAAGATCCTCGCCCGGAAGCCGAACCCGCGAACTACGTTGGCGAGCTTGCGCGCCTCCATTGGCTCGGTGCTGACGACGTAGACGTGACGAAGGTCCTCCTGCGTCACGTCCTCCACGATCCCGCCTATGCGACTCACCGTACCGGCATCATCGAAGATCGGAAAGCTGGTATCCCGCAGCCAGCGGATCGATCCGTCGCCCGGCCGGATGAGCCTGTACTCGAACTGCGACACCTCGCCAGCAGCCACCGTGGCGAGAGCGTGCTCGACTTGGCTCCGATCGTCGGGATGGACATCCTTGATCCATTCGGACAGATCGTTCGCCGCATCTTCGGCTGGGATGCCCCAGATCTGTTCGAACGCCGCGCTACGATAGATGATCCTTCGCGCCTTCGGGTCGCCGATCCAGATGAGATTGCGGCTGTTGGCCGCAAAGCTTTGGAACTGGGCCTCGCTCGCTCGGATCACCGCCTCCGCGCGGCGTTGGCCCGTGACGTCGATTGCCGCGCCGATGAAGCTGACGGGGCGATCGTCCGCGAAGGTCGTCTGCCCAGCGGTCGCGATATGGCGGGTCTCGCCGTCTTCGCGTCCGACGACGCGATACTCCACGTTGTAGCGTCCGTCGCCCGCCGGATCGGCGCAGGCGACGATCGCTTCGCGTACGCGTGGAAGATCGTCCGGGTGGATGCCCGACTCGTAGACGGTCATGTCGACGGGAGCCTCGGCGGCCAGTCCCCACATCGCGCGCAGGCGTTCGTCCCAGTCGAGCGCGCCAGTCGCCGGGTCCCATGAATAGATTCCAATGCCCACGAGCTCGGTGGCGGCCCTGAGGCGTGCCTCGCTCCTGCGCAAGGCCTCCTCCATCGCCCGGCGCTCGCTGGTGTCGCGGGACACGCCGACGACAAGCTCCACCGTCCCGTCCTCGCCCCAGACCGGCGCCCAGAGATAGTCAAAGTAGGCGGCGTGACCGCTGGGGGTTCGGTGAAAGACCTCGTCCTCGACTTTTATGCCGTCCGCAAAGATCCGGTCAATGTGACCGTCGAGAAGACGGGCGAGATCGGCGGGATAGCCAAGGTCCAAAAAGGTCTTGCCCATCATCTCGACCGACGAAAGGTTGAAGAGCCCTAGCATCGCCGGGTTGGCATACGCGAAGCGGCGTTCCCGGTCGAAGGCGTACACGTAGTCGGGGATCGCCGAGAGGTTCGCCTCGAGGAAGCGGGCTCGGTCCGCTCGCACCGCATCGACAGCGCGCTTTTGATTGCTTGAAGCATCCATGGAACGTGAAACCCCCGTCATGACGTCGCCCGGCCCGAAGGTCGACGAGACGAAGGCGATCGGATGCGCCCTCGGGATGTTCCCTAGGTATCGCCCGGATGCCGCAGGATGAGGGGTGAACTTACGTAGGCGTATCACAACCGAGGAGACCGGCATGAAAGCGCTCGTCTGGCACGGCAAGGAGGACATCCGGTGCGATACGGTGTCCGATCCTCAGATCGAGGATCCCCGTGATGCCATCATCAAGGTCACGAGTTGCGCGATCTGCGGCTCCGACCTCCACCTCTTCCACAACCTCGTTCCCGCGATGCTACCCGGCGACATCATGGGCCACGAGACGATGGGCGAAGTCGTGGAGGTCGGAAGCGCGGCGAAGGGCAAGCTCAAGAAGGGCGACCGCGTCGTCATTCCCTTCACCATCCAATGCGGCGAATGCGACCAGTGCCGGAAAGGCAACTTCTCGGTCTGCCAGCGGACGAACCGCAAGGCCGAACTCGGGGACAAGGCCTTCGGGCACCGGACGGCGGGCCTCTTCGGCTACACGCACCTCACCGGCGGCTATCCCGGCGGCCAGGCGGAATACCTGCGGGTGCCCTTCGCCGACACCACCCATGTGAAGGTGCCGGACGGCATCGACGACGAGAAGCTCCTGTTCCTGTCCGACATCCTGCCGACCGGCTGGCAGGCCGCAGTGCAGACGGATGTCCAGCCCGGAGACACGGTCGCGGTCTGGGGTTGCGGGCCCGTCGGGCAGATGGCGATCCGCTCGGCCATTCTTCTGGGCGCCGAACAGGTGGTGGCAATCGACTGTTTGCCCGAGCGCCTGTCGATGGCCGCCGCCGCCGGTGCCATCCCGCTCAACTTCGAGACCGAGAGCGTGGTCGAGCGCCTCAACGAGCTGACCGGCGGAGAAGGGCCGCATCGCTGCATCGACGCGGTCGGCACCGAAAGCCATGTCAGCTTCGCCCAACCGGACACGCTGCTCGACCGCGCCAAGCAGATGCTGATGGCGGAGAACGATCGCCCGCACGTCCTGCGCGAGATGATCTATGTCTGCCGTCCCGCCGGCGTCATCTCGATCATCGGCGTCTACCTCGGCCTCGTCGACAAGATCCCGATGGGCCAGGCGATGAACAAGGGCCTGACCTTCCGCATGGCGCAGGCGCATGTCCCTCGCTGGACAGGCGATCTCCTTCGCCGGATCGAAGACGGCCAGATCGACCCGTCCTTCGTGATCACCCACAAGGCCGATCTCTTGCAAGGACCGGAGATGTACGCCAAGTTCCGCGACAAGGCGGACGGCTGCATCAAGGTCATGCTCCAACCTTGAAGGAGGCACGCCATGCCACTCACCAATCTCTCCGGCATCGCGCGCTCCGAGGGTGATCCCCGCGTTCAGCGCAAGGGTCCGAGTTCCCTGTCGAGCGCCGACAAGCTGGCGCGCGCGCTCGGCTGGTTCTCGATCGGGCTCGGCGTCGTCGAACTCGTGGCGCCCGGCCGCATCGCCCGCACGCTGGGCCTGGAGGGCCGAGAGAGCTTGATACGGGCCTATGGCGCACGTGAACTGGCCAGTGCGATCCCGACTCTGTCCATAGACAAGCCCATCGGGTTGGCTGCGCGCATCGCGGGGGACATGCTGGACCTCGGGACGCTTTCCACAGCGCTTCATCACGGTAACCCGAAGCGCGACAACGCGATGATCGCCACCGCTCTCGTCATCGGGATCACGCTTCTCGACCTTCAGGCCTATGCGGGCGTCAGGGCGGCGCACCGTCGCCCACCCGGATCCGACCGCGACTACTCGGACCGGGTTGGCCTGCCGCGCGGCACGCAAGAGTCGCGCGGGCTCGCCCGCAAAGACTTCAAGATCCCGAAGGATTACCAAGCGGGAGGCACGGTTGCGGAAGCGCTGAACGCGAAGGCGTCTGGAGCGGGCTAACGCGCATCCAGCTATGCCGGCGCCGGCAGAACTGCGCCAGCGGCGGCTAGCGCTGAGGCTCACTTCCAAGACGCCTGCAACCAATCAGCATCCGTTCGCTTCATTCCCTGCCAGACCGGTGGAGATGGAGAGACGGCCTTGCTTCGGGTGCTGATCGTTGAGGACGAGCCGCTGATCGCGATGGATCTCCAGGACATCCTGGAGGACGCAGGGCATACCGTCGTCGGCGTTGCACCCGCCATGCAGCAAGCTCTGGATCTTGCCGCGGGGGCGGTGCCCTTCGACGTTGCCATCCTCGACATCGACCTGGCCGGCAGCGATGACGGCATCGAGACCGCTCATAGGCTGCGTGGCGAACACGGGATCGATGCGCTCTTCGTTTCAGCCCGAAGGGAGGAGGAAGCCCGAGCCCAAGAGCTTGGATGGAAACCCATCGGCTTCATCGCCAAACCCTTCATGGAATCCCAGATCCTTGCGGCTCTCGAATGGGTCGAGGCGAAGCGGTGAGCTCTTCGAGTGAGCTACGGGAAAGCCGCTAGCTGACGACCGGCCTGCTTGGTAATGATACGGTCGTGTGTCCCGGTGGGATCGTTTCCGAACACGGTTCCCGACGCAATGTCCATCTCCGGTGCCTACCGTCGTTCGCTGATCAAGGCCCTCCGGGTTCGCCTGCCGGCCCCGGCAACCTATGCCCTTGTCGCGCTGGCCATCGTAGTCGTTGCGGCTCTCCGGGCGGCGTTCGTCACCGACCTCCTGCCGTTTCTGTTCTTCATCCCGGTCATCATCGCCAGTGCGTTGTTCGGCGGCCGGGGACCGGGGTTCTTCGCCACGCTCGCTTCGACCATTCCTGCAGCCTACGCCATGTCGCCGGATGACGCCCCCTTGTCCCTGACGGGCGCACAATGGGCAGCGCAGATCCTGTTCGTGATCGTTAATCTCGGCATCGCAGAACTCGCCGCATCGCTTCGCCATGCCGTTCTTGTTCTCAACGAGGTCGCCGAAGGACGACGGGTCGCCATCTCGAGCCTCGCTCGGGAAGTGCAGCAACGGGATCAGCTCAGTCGCATCGTCGAGAACAGCACCGACTTCATCGCCTACGCCGATCTCGAAGGCCGCGTGCAGTATGTGAACGAGGCCGGGAAGGCGCTTCTTGGATTGAAGGATCCGGAGGGGACGACCCGGATCAGCGACTACTTCCCTGCCGACAAGTGGGCCTGCATTGAAGCTGACGTCCTGGCGACCGCCCTGCGCGAGGGATCCTGGACGGGGGACCTCCACTTCCGCCATTTCGGGACGGGCGAGGAGATCCCCGTCCGCTTCAACGTTTTCACGCTTCCCGATGCGGACGGGCGACCCATCGCCTATGGCACGGTCACCTCCGATCTTCGGCGGGAACATGCGGCCGAACAGGAGCGTCAGCTCCTGGTCACCGAGCTGGCCCATCGGCTGAAGAACACTCTGGCCATCGCACAGTCAATCGCAACCCAGACGCTACGAAGCGCGCCCGATCTTGCGACAGCCCGCAAGAGCCTCAGCGAGCGGATCCAGGCTCTCTCCCGCGCTCACGACATCCTCCTGACAGGGCAGCATGACTCCGGCGCGGTCGCGAGCGTGATCAAGAGCGCGGTCGAGTTGCATGATCCCGAAGACAGGGTCGCCCTGCGAGGACCGGACCTGTTCGTCGGTCCCAAGGCGGCGCTGACCTTAGCGCTCATTACCCATGAACTGGCGACCAACGCCGCGAAGTACGGTGCGCTGAGCGTGCCGGAGGGGCGCGTCCACATCGCATGGGTCGTGGAGATCGATGATGGGACCAAACTCCCGACCCTTGCCCTAATGTGGCGCGAGATCGGAGGTCCGCCCGTCGTTCCGCCGAGCCGCAAGGGATTCGGATCGAAACTGATCGAGGTCGGGTTGTCCGGATCGGTCGGTGGCTCGGTCGAGCTCGACTATGCCCCAGATGGTCTCAAGTGCCGGATCGTGGCACCCCTCACCGAACTCCAAACAGAGAAGTCATAGCGCCGCCGCCTCAAGCGAGGGGGCGATTGGGCCATCGGTTTGTTGTGGCGCAAATAGCGCTGGTGTCTGCTTCGGGTCGCTCGATAACCACCGTTGACATGGCGAACTCGCATCTGTGATGTAGCCGCATGGGGACAGCGATCTCCCCACGAGGCCACGGCCGAAGCATCGCGTCCCCCCATATCCATTCCATGGACGGACGCGGCATGGCCTCGACGATCACCATCACGCACGACAAGCTCGCCCGGCTCGTGGGCACCCCGAAGTCGCCGCTCGTCGTCGACGTGCGCACGGACGAGGACTTCACCGCCGATCCGCGCATCCTGCCCGCCGCCTTGCGGCGGGGGCATGCCGACGTTGCCGCCTGGGCGCGGGATCTGACGGGCCGCGCGGCTGTCGTGGTCTGCCAGACGGGCACCAAGCTCAGTCACGGCGTCGCGGCCTGGCTCCGCCACGAGGAAGTCCCCGCCGAGGTGCTAGAGGGCGGGTTTGATGCCTGGGCGGCGGCCAGCCTGCCGCTTGTCCCGGAAGCGAAGCTGCCGTCTCGCGACGGGCAAGGCCGCACCGTCTGGGTGACGCGGGCCCGGCCGAAGGTCGACCGCATCGCATGTCCCTGGCTGATCCGTCGCTTCGTCGACCCGTTCGCGGTCTTCCTGTTCGTCCAACCCTCCGAGGTCGAGGCCGTCGGCGAGCGGTTCGGCGCCGCGCCCTTCGACGTCGAGAACGTCTTCTGGAGCCACCGCGGCGAGCGCTGCACCTTCGACACGATGGTGGACGAGTTCGGCCTCAGTACGCCGCCGCTCCTGCGCCTCGCGACGCTGGTGCGCGGGGCCGACACGGGGCGACCCGACCTCGCGCGTGAGGCGCCGGGCCTTCTTGCCGCTTCCCTCGGCCTGTCGCGCATGTACGCCGACGATCTGGAGCAACTGGAGGCGGGCCTCCTCCTCTACGACGCCTTCTACCGCTGGTGCCGGGACGCGACGGACGAGACCCACAACTGGCCTGGCCGGAAGGGAGGAGCGTGACATGACCGACGTTCCCACGACCCGCCTCCCGAATACCGAACTCGCCCGAGCGCACGACCATGGCATCGCCTTCGGGGAGGCCGTCCGGGTCTGGACGAAGATCGCCTGCCTGTCCTTCGGCGGGCCGGCCGGGCAGATCGCGCTGATGCATCGCGTCCTCGTCGACGAGAAGCGCTGGATCGGGGAGGAGCGGTTTCTCCACGCCCTGAACTACTGCATGCTCCTGCCCGGCCCCGAGGCCCAGCAGCTCGCGACCTACATCGGCTGGCTTCTCCACCGCACGAAGGGCGGCCTCGTCGCCGGCGGTCTGTTCGTGCTGCCGGGTCTCCTCGCCATCATGGCCCTCTCGTGGGTCTACGTCGCCTTCGGAAACGTCGGGATCGTCGCCGGCCTGTTCTTCGGCCTGAAGGCGGCGGTGCTGGCGATCGTGCTGGAGGCGGTGAACCGGATCGGACGGCGGGCGCTCCGCAACCGCACCATGGTCGCCATTGCGGCCGCAGCCTTCGCAGCCATCTTCCTGTTAGACGTGCCGTTCCCCGCGATCATCCTCGCAGCAGGGCTGATCGGCTACGTTGGCGCCCGCTCCGGATCGGCCGCCTTCACTGGCGGCGGCGGGCACGGGCTGTCGAAGGGCGCGGTGCTGGCCGACGCGGACTCCGCCCTCGGCGAAGGCGTGCCCGAACACGCCCGCCCGAACCTGCGCTGGGCGCTGCGCATCTCGGCGGTGTTCCTCGCGCTCTGGCTCGTCCCCGTCGCCGTTCTCGTCCTCGCTTTTGGCACGGGCAACGTCTTTGCCGACGTGGCGGTGTTCTTCTCGAAGATGGCAGTGGTCACCTTCGGCGGTGCCTACGCCGTCCTCGCCTATGTCGCGCAGCAGGCGGTCGAGCACTACGGCTGGCTGGAGCCGGGCGAGATGCTGGACGGCCTCGGGCTCGCCGAGACGACGCCGGGGCCGCTGATCATGGTGACGCAGTTCGTCGGGTTCCTCGCCGCCTTCCGCGACCCGGGCGCAATGAACCCCTACGTCGCCGGGACGCTCGGCGGATTGCTTACCACCTGGGTGACGTTCCTTCCGTGCTTCCTGTGGATCTTTCTCGGCGCGCCGTTCATCGAGCGGCTGCGTGGGAACCGCGCCCTGTCGGGAGCGCTCTCGACCATCACGGCAGCGGTAGTCGGCGTGATCCTGAACCTCGCTGTCTGGTTCGGGCTGCACGTCCTGTTTCGACAAGTCGCCGAGGTCCGCATCGGCCCGCTCTCATTGGACGTGCCGCGGCTGGCGAGCCTCGACCCGGTTGCCAGCGTGCAATTCGTCGCTGCCGCGATCGCTCTGTTCCGCTTTAACCTTGGCGTCGTCCCGACGTTGCTCGGTGCTGCCGGTGCGGGAGCGCTCTGGCACTTCGTCGCGTAATCCATATGGCATCGTGAAGCACTCACCGTTACACAGTCGGCAGAACGCGTCGTTGGAGGACGCTGCTTCGTTACGAAACCAGGCAGACCGCGAGGGATTCTAACCCTGTCGTGGGTGCGTCGCCTCCCCTTGCCCTGATCCTGCTGGATCGATCTCATGCATCGAATAGGCCATGGCAGGCGCAAGTATTGCAATCAGCGGGTCCCACTGGCAGCGAAGCTCGACGTAGAACTCTGCTCCTTTCTTCTCGTTGGCCGTGAGGGGTACGCACGCCTGGCGCAGACGCGGTAGGGCGCCCAAATACCGTGCCCACCACAACTCTCTCATGTCGTCGGTAGGCTCGCCCGCTTGGCGCGACACTTGGTCGAGAAAGGTCCTGTCCAGCGTCGAGACGAGCATGAGCGACACACTCCAAAGCTGCTGGATCGTGGCCGACCTCTTCACCCAGCCCGCGGTGTCATCGGCCAGCGCACTCTTGATCAGGGAAAGCGTGTCGAGCGTGAGAAACGCTGTGCGAGAGACAGAGTAGCAGGGCTCCCGGAAACGGAAATAGAAGAGGATGGGGTAGAAGTGGTGTCCCTCTTTGATCTCGGCCATCGCGCCGGCCAGTCCGGAAAGATTGTCGTATCCCCCGCTGAGCTCGCCGTCTGGAAACAAGCGCACTATCAACTCGGCCGCATCGCCCGTTTCGGCGGACATCGCATGCAGCTTTAGCCCGAGGGCGTTCCGCTCCCTGAGGGCGGAGTAGACCTGCATCAGATAGGTCAACGTCAGCGAGATCACGGACGTGCCGATCACCGAGTTGAACAGGAACAACACCTTCATCGCAGCCGTATGGGGGGCGAAGTCGCTTGCACCGACAATGGAGAGGCTGCTGCCGCCGACATAGACCGCCGTGATGAAGTCCGTCGGCGTTTCGCCAGTGCTCGCCCGGATGCCGATGCCGAGTTCGGGATGGACGATCAACCCGGCGCCGAAGGCGAGAAGCGTCGACCAGACCAGAACGAGCAGCACCAAAATGGTTGGTCCACAGAAGGACAAGGCAGCCGGGCGGGCGGCTCCCATCGGAAGATGCCGGAAGAGGCGCCATATCATCCGCGCGAGCCGCTGGCTGAAGATGCCCGCTCCCGCACGGGCATAGAGCACGGTCAGGAACACGTCCAAGAGAACCAAGAGCATCAGGACGGCGCCGAATGCCTGCTCCAAAGCATCCATCACGAAGGCCTCCTTGCTGCTACGGCAGAAGCCCCGCCCAAGATCTACAACATGGGAAGCTGACGAGGGCGGGAGCCGCGCGGGAAAACCGCGTCGATCCGCTCGATCTCGGCTTCCGTCAGCTCCAACGAAAGAGCGCCGGCGTTGTCGGCCGCGTGCTCGGGGGCCGCCGCCTTCGGGATCGCGAACAGAGACGGCCGGCGCACCAAGAACCGGAGTGCGACCTGCCGCGGGGTCGCACCATGGTTCGCCGCGATGTCCTGCAACACGCGGCCGCCGGGCGTGCGCGGGCCGGGGAAGCTGTCGTGGCCGAACGGACTGTACGCGACCACCGCAACATCGTTCCTCTCGCACCATGGCACGACGGCATGTTCGATCGCGCGTTCTTCCAAGTGATACAGAACCTGATTGCAGGCGATGCGGCCGAGGCCCGCAACGGCGAGCACTTCGTCGAGATCGTCAACGTCGAAGTTGCTCACGCCCCAGGACAGAATCTTCCCTGCGGAGACCAGCCCCTCCAGCGCGGCCACCGTGTCCTCGAGCGGATGTCCTCCGCGCCAATGAAGGAGGTAGCAGTCGAGCCGGTCCGTCCGGAGCCGGCGCAGCGAGCGCTCGCATGCCTCGATCGTTCCGCGGCGCGACGCGTTACTCGGCAGCACCTTCGACACGAGGAACACCTCGTCGCGCCGCCCGCTGATCGCCTCGCCGACGACGAGTTCGGCTTCGCCGTACATCTCGGCCGTGTCGATATGGGTCATGCCGAGATCGAGACCGCGACGCAGTGCATCGACAGCCGTCGGCAGGTGCGCGTCGTCGATGTACCAGGTCCCCTGGCCGATCGCGGCGACCTCGCGCGACACCGGGCCGTACGGGCGCTGGTCTCCGCCGGCTCGACTTGACGACGGAAGCGGAGACGGGGCCGCACCGGAGTTAGAGTTCATTCGGCCGCTGCCTGCCGCGATGGCTTGCCTGCATTTGCGAACATTCGGATCACCTCCCGATTGAAGGCGGGGATGTCGTCTGGCTTGCGGCTCGTGGCAAGGCCCTGATCGACAACGACCTCCTCATCGACCCATTCCGCCCCTGCGTTCCGGAGATCCGTCTTCAGCGACGTCCAGGACGTCAGCCGCCGCCCGCGTGCGGCGCCCGCCTCGATCAGGGTCCATGGACCGTGGCAGATCGATGCCACGGGCTTGCCGGCGTCGAAGAAGGCCTTGGCGAATGAGACCGCCCTCTCGTCCGTCCGAAGCGTGTCCGGGTTGATGACCCCACCCGGAAGCAGGAGCGCATCGAAGGCTTCGGGCCGGGCGCTGTCGAGGGCATGTCCACCGGGAAGGTGTCGCCCCACTCCGTGAGGTTCCACGCCATGACCTGATCGTCTTTCGGCGACACGAGCCGGGTCTTGGCACCTGCTTCGTCCAGGGCGTTGCGCGGCTCAGTCATCTCGACCTGTTCGAATCCGTCCGTCACCAGGATCGCGATCGTCAATCCGCCGAGGGTTTTCGAAGTCATGGTCCTGTCTCCTTTCAACTGGGATGGGGAACGGTGGGGTCGCCTCTCATTCGGAGACCCCTCACCGGCCGCTCCGGGGCAACGGTCCGCTCGCAGAGAACACGCGGCCCGTCGACGCCATGGCGCTTGGGATTGGCGACCGGCGCACGCAGCAGCCGCAGCCGGCGGGATGGGCCGCCTTCGCAGTGCCACGGTTGCTCATGCCAGCCTCCGCGGAGGCCAGGACACTGCGCCGGACGGGGTCCATAGCGGCGATGGCGGGTGCTCGCAGAACCGTTCGAGGCGCGGAGGTCCCGCAGTCTGGGCAAACGCACGGCTCTTGGAACTCCGCCATGGGCCGCATCGCCGTGAAGGGTCCGCACGTCGGGCACGCATAGTCGTAGTTCGGCATGATATCCTCGCTGCGCCAGGTGCCGAAGAGATGTCGGCGAAGCGGCCGAGGCGGGCGGCCGCCTGCCGGTGTCTGTCAGGCGGCGGTCTTGAGGACCACCTTTGTCCACCCATCGTCGCGCGCGTCGAAGTGCCGGTAGGCTTTCGGCGCTTCGTTCAACGGCAGCTCGTGGGAGACGATGAAGGACGGCTTCGCGCGGCCCGTCGAGATGAGATCCCGCAGTTGCCGGTTATAGGCCTTCACGTTGCACTGCCCGGTGCCGATTTGCTGACCCTTGAACCAGAACAGGCCGTGGTCGAAGACGATCTGGCCTTGACTGTAGAGCTTGTCCTGCGGGGCGGGATCCTGCGGTGTGTAAACGCCCACGACGCCAATGCCGCCAGTGAACTTCACCGACTTCACCAGGTCGTTCATGGTCATGTTTGGGTGCTCGTGGCCCTCGGGGTCGTGCGCCTGGTAGCCGACGCACTCGCAGCCCCGGTCGGCGCCGATACCGTTCGTCAGCTCCAGCACCTGATCCACTGGTGAGCCCTTGGAATCGTCGATGGTCAGAGCACCGATCGACGCCGCCAGCTTCAGCCGGTCGGGATGCCGATCAACGACCATGACCATGCAGGCGCCCTTGATCATCGCGGAGTAGGCCGCCATGAGGCCGACCGGCCCGGCGCCGTAGATCACGATGGACTCTCCGGGGCGCAATCCCGCAAGCTCGGTGCAGTGCCAGCCGGTCGGGAAGATGTCGGCGAGCATCACGTAGTCGTTCTGCCGCTCCTCAGCATCCGGCGGGAGCTTCAGGCAGTTGTAGTCGCCGTAGGGGACACGCAGCAGATCGGCCTGCCCGCCTCGATACGGCCCCATGTCGGCGAAGCCGTATGCGGCGCCGGCCATGTTCGGAACGACGCTTCGATCCGCAGTGGTCAGGCAGAATGCGCTCAGGCCGCGCTCGCAGTTCCTGCAAAACCCACAGCCAATGTTGAACGGGATAGCGACCCAGTCCCCGATCTTCACGTGGTCTACCGCTTCGCCGACTTCCGCCACCTGACCCAGGTTCTCGTGCCCGAAGACGCCCCCTTGCGGGAAGTCGGTGCGCCCCTCGTACATGTGCAGGTCGGAGCCGCAGATGTTAGTGCTCGTGATTCGCACCAGAACGTCGGTCGGCCTCTCGATGCGCGCATCGGGTACGTTCCGAACCGCAACGTCACGCGGTCCATTGTAGACTACCGCTCTCATGACATTCTCCCACTCGAGCCCTGTTCTCGGTAGGGAGCAATGACATGCCGCCCGTTGTCGGAAGATACGGGCGTTCCCTAAGGGGCATTCCTAGGAGAGCACAACGGATCCGACATCGTTTGGCGAGGACAGGTTGGGGCGAGTAGAGCCGAGGTTGTAGGGGACGATCTTGCCGGCTCCGTTCATTCGCCAGACCAAGTGGTGACGTCAGCTTTCGCTTGCACGAATGCGAAAGCGGAATGTCGGTTCTCCACCCCGTCCTGTCTCAGCCGCCGAGTTAGCGGACGTCCAGAAGCGGTCCTTCCGTTGTCGACCCGACTGAGTCGTTCAGAGCTGTAGAAACAATCGCGCAAAAGCGGACGTCCAGCAGTTCAGGGCGCAGCTACGACCCGTCACTCCAGCGAGAGACGGCGCACAACGGGTTAATAGTGATCTATGGGCCAAGGGCTAGCATATCCTGACCATCCGAACCGTTGAGCACGTCCATCATCCGCTCAGCGTCGGGTAGGCTCATCCTGCTCATGTCGACGTCGTTGATCGAAACCATCTCCCCCGTCGCAACGGATGACACTGTCCAGGTGCCGTGAGGGTCCCGCGCGATAGCGTAAGCTGGCATCATGGGGGCGCCCAGGAAAAAGTCGACACCGAACCGGCGTGATGGTTGCGCTCGTGGCAGCACACCAGATGCCGGAAAGTCCGGACGATCGAACAGCGTGTCGATCTCGTCGCCTTCGTAGTGCGCGATGTCGGTGTCGATCGTGCATTGGAAGCGCTTCTCGCTTTTGTCGGCAACCAGAAACCGAACCGCGGTGTCGAGGGAAGCAAACTTGCGAAACCGCAGTGAACCCTTCGGCATCTGCCGCCTGGCGGAAGCGCACCAGAAGACATCGGCTGCCCGATTGTAGTCGACCGTCTTTGCGGAGTTCATGAGCCCGACCTCGACGTCATGTCCGGGAGACGGATCGCCGCGGCTGCGTCCTCTCGTTCCATGCGTCCCTGTCGAAGCAGGAGGGACTTTGCGCGCGTTGCTCGTGCAGCGGCGGCCACAGCTTCGAAGGTGGAGGGGGGAGCGGTTAAAGAGCCTCCCGTCTTGAAGTGCTTGTTGGCAGCATTGAGTGCATGGAAGCGGGTCATCAAAGACACCTTTCAAGAAAGCATGGAGGGGTTTGCCAAGGCAAACGTCTTGCGTGTTGCAGGTTGCGGACCCCAAGGTCGCGTCAGTCCGTCAGTTTCAAGCGCTCGATGTTGGCTCGAACGACGCTCCGGTAGTCGTCGACCACGCTCTCGAACGATCCGCCGGCCATCGCAGCCCGCATCGCATCGCTGAAGGCTTCGATCTTCTCGCGCACCATCAGGTTTGCCTCGTCGATGGACTGAGGACCACCACAGCCGAGGCGATGGAGCCGCAACAGTACCGCCTGCTGCGACTCCATCGCCAATAGCGTGACGTTCGCGGCAGACGCGAACATCGCGTTCAAGTCGATGATCCGCTGGTGTCACGAAGCGTGGCGAGATCCGCCATGGCGCGCCATGTGGCCTCCGCCTCGTTGTGCTTCTTCTGGACGTTCAGGAGCGGAGCGTCGGCTGCAGCGATGCGACACTCGTCTGCGCGATCGAGATAGAACTGTGCGAGCGAGGGCTTCATGACGGCACTCCAACCCGGGAGATTGGCAGGCGGATTGCATTCGCCTGATCCTCCAGTTCCATCCGGATCCTCCGGAGCCGCTTCTCGGCCATGGTGGTAAGGATGCTGCGCATCTCCAGGCTCTGCAGGCCTGGGAAGAGTTCGGTGACAAGGTGCAGATGGGCAGCTCGGGTCGGAGCGAAGCGGGAAACGGACATAGGAAACCTCGTGGAACGATGAGTTCTGTTGGCGGACGGCGAGCGTCGAGGGCGCCCTAGAAGGTTTTGCCTTCCATCCAGACGTGAACCTCTCCGTCGACTTCGGCCTTCGCGCGACCTGACCGGTCGCGAACCATCGTGGCGAGTTGCTGCTCGTTGTGGATGGTTGTGACATCGAACCGGGTCAGGAAGGGCCAGCGCTGCCGCGCTTCAGTCATGTAGCCACGTTTGCGCGCGACGGTTTCGCCGCTCTCGCCGCCTTGGTATCCGAACATGGGACTGGCTCCGTAGGGCAGAAGCGCCAGAGGCACGGTCGGCTGAGGATCTCGCCAAACCGTATTTCTTCAACGCCCTCGCAATGAAGATAGTCCTTGTCGCTCCAATAGCAAACGGTGATTGCGTAAAATCGACGAAGAGGGTGTAATTCGCGATACGGTTTAGGGTTTCAAGGCGGGTTTAATTCTATGGTGTGCTTGTAAACCGTTCGGCGAAAGGGTAGCTGTCACCGATCGAACTTTGGTAGTCGATCTTATTTTTGGTGCTCAAGCGCCCGAGCGATCCTCTTTCTCACTGTCGATCTACGCATCGGAGCGCACGCGGCGCTGCGGGCAATTCGCCTTGTCTTGAAAGGGCATTCTCATGGCTACTGGAACCGTCAAGTTCTTCAACGAAACCAAGGGTTTTGGCTTCATCGCTCCGGAAGACGGCAGCACCGACGTCTTCGTTCACATCTCTGCCCTTGAGCGCTCTGGAATCCGCGGGCTTGCCGAAGGGCAGAAGGTCAGCTTCGAGCTCGTCGCCGACCGTCGTTCCGGCAAGAACGCGGCTGAGAACCTTCAGGTGCTCTGAATTGATCCAACCCATGACCACGGATGTACTGGCATGGGATTCGAAAAAGGGGAAAGGTCGGGTTCTGCCCGGCCTTTCGTCGTTTTGAGATGGCGGTTCTTCAACCTGTCGTCCTTTTGTGGGGCTACGAGCAGATCAGACCCTTGCCGATCTCGTGGAGCCAAGACGAAGGCGAGCGCTGGCCGAGCTTGAGTGAAGCGATCGAATTCGCCATGGCGATGCGATACGATAAAGCCGCGAAGGGGCTGTATCCGTGGATCTGGACGTCAAGCGGAAGCATCTACTCGCCGGCAACAATCAACACGATGGCGGAAGTCTTGTATCGCAATACTCGGTTGGCAGATCTGTAGGCTGCAAGCGGACGCTTTGAGCGAATAAGCTTTCCACTGAAGGGCCTCGGTCACCAAGCGGTTCTGCTACTTAGCCTGAACGCACTGTATTCTGATCCTGATTCGCGTTGCCGAAGCAGCAGTTTTCCTTACAGCCTTACTGACTGTAGGTCGGACCTTCGAAACTTGCGTCCGCTAATCGCGACTTTTGTCAGGAAGCAGGTGGTGTGAAAACCACCCTTTTCGGTCGGTGACGGCCTTCGCAAGTCGTCCCGAAAGCGGACGTAAACCGCGCTTACTCGAAGAACGCGGCGGGATCGCTCGGTCGGAACGTTCCCGCCGTCCACTGCCGTGTGCCTTGGCTGCATGAGGCACGGGTCTGCCAGACTCTGGAGCATTGCCCCGTCACCCCCCGACGCTTCTAGCTATGGAATGCGGCAGACGGACCATACATGTGAACGCCCCAGCCGATCATCCGAACGGCGTCGTTCGAAATGGCGGATTGGTCTGCACCTCCTGCCGTATCCTCGCCCATCCCGTGCGAGAGCGCGAAGGCGACGAGCAGGCCGATCACGACGAGGAACCCCGTCCTGCCCCGCTCGCCCTCGACGGCTTCCGGGATCATCGTGTCGGCGACCATGGTGAGGAGCGCGCCCGCGGCGACGGCGTTGACGGTGGCAAGGACCGCAGGGGACGCCTCGCCGAGAAGGGCGGCGCCGAGAAGCGCGGCGAGCCCCGAGGCGAGAGCGATGCCGCCCCACAGCGCGAAGATGTAGGTCCGGCTTCGGCCCGCCTTCAGCATGCCCGCCGCGCTCGACAACCCTTCCGGCAGGTTCGACAGGAAGATCGCCGCGAACATCGGCACGCTGACGCCGCTGCCCCCCAGCAGCCCGACGCCGAGCACGATCGACTCCGGAATGCCGTCGAGCAGCGATCCGACGGCAATGGCCAGCCCGCCCCCCTCGTTCGTGTTCTTCTGCTGGTGTCCCGAGCGCTTGCGATGATGCCCGCCGCCGCGCGAGACGAGCCAGTTGGCGATCGTATAGACGAGTGAGCCAGCGATCGCGCCGAGGATGATCGGCTGGATGCCGGCGCTGCGAAAGCCTTCCATGATGAGGTCGTAGGCGATCGCTGAGATCAGGACGCCGCAGCCGAAGGCCATGATGCCGGTGATGATGCGGACGGGCAAACGGACGAGCGTGGCGAGCGCGGCTTCGATCACGAGCGAGGATGCGCCCGCCAGGCCCCACAGCCCGGCTTCAAGCCATGTCGGCATCGATCAGGCTCTCTGCGCTCGACTGCCGACGAAGGCGGCCCCCCGGGTCCTCCCCGGGTCCGAGGCTGCGTGTCGGCTCATGCGCCGAGTTGCGATCCCGCGGGCGGGCGCTTCCATCGCAAACAGCGCTCCCTCGTTCGGACGGGCGGCGCGCTCCGCCTGCGGAACCGGGAAGCTCGCGGAGGTGACGAAGAGCGTGGAAAGGTCCGACCCGCCGAACGCGGGCATCGTCACGAATTTGGCCGGCATGGCGATACGCCGCTCGAGCCTGCCATCGGGATCGAAGCGCAGGAGGCAACCGCCGCCGAACACCGCGCAGAGATAGAAGCCGTCCGCGTCCACCGCGGCTCCGTCCGGACCGGCCCCGTCCTTCACCTCCGCGAAGACGCGGCCGTTCTCGGCGGCGCCCGTCGCCGTGTCGTAGTCGTATCGCCAGACGGTCTTTCGGGCGGTGTCGCTGTGGTACATCGTGCGCCCGTCCGGGCTCCAGGCGAGCCCGTTGGAAGTCTCGACCGCCGGCGTGACGCCGATCCAGGTGTCGTCGCCCTCATATCGCCAGAGCGGCGTCGCGGCCTCACCCTCATCGGAAGCTGCAGGATCGAGCGGGTCGAGCATCGTGCCGGCAAGGAAGCGGCCCACGGGGTCGCAGCCGCCGTCGTTGAAGGCAAAGCGGCGCGGATCGAAGGGGACGGGAGCGAGGAAGGCGAGCGCGCCGCTTCGGGTGTCGAAGCGATGGAGACCCGTTCGCAGCGCCACGACGACGTGGCCCGGTTCGGCGAGGGCCAGGCAGCCGATCCATGTCGGCATCGCCCAGGTCTCGTTCCGCCCCGTGGCAGGATCAAAGCGATGAAGGGCCGGAGCTCGAATGTCGACCCAGTAGAGGCGCTCTTCGCATACGCTCCAAACGGGCCCTTCTCCGTTCAAAGCCCCCGCACGGCATACAAGCTCGACGTCTATCATCGTTCGCACCCTTCCATCTCGGAAAGGCGGGCGTCAGCGTCAGAGTTGCGGGACAGGCTTGGTTCAAAACCGTAGCCGGAACCGCGGACGGCCGTGCACCCGAGCTGCTTGCGGTGTTTCCGGAAATGGACCGCGAGAGAATGTTCGTGGCTTGTGGCCGTCCGATCCGTGAAAAAGGCTGAGAACCCGTGGTCGTGCGGGAACGCATGCTCGGCGTAACGGGAAACTCAGTATCTCCGTCATTCCAGCCGTTCTTCGATGTTTCGCCGTCAGTTTTCGACCATTCCCTGGATCCTGTTCGCGAGGACGGTCATGTCGAACGGCTTCGTGACCACCTGCATGCCGGGGTCGAGATGCCCGTGGTTGAGCACAGCGTTCTCTGCGTAACCCGTTACGAACAGAACCTTCAGGTCTGTGCGCAGCTCCCGAGCCGCGTCCGCTACTTGCCGGCCGTTCATGCCGTTGGGGAGGCCAACGTCCGTGACGAGGAGATCGATGGCCGCGTCTGAACGGAGGACCTGCAGCGCCTGTGGACCGTCGCCCGCCTCGATCGCCCTGAAGCCGAGATCCTCGACGGCGTCCACCACCAGCATGCGCACCAGCGGCTCATCGTCCACGACGAGGACCGTCTTGCCCCGGGCGTCGATCCGCGGGAGCGCAGGTGCGACCTCGGCTTCGACGACCTCCTCCTCGTGATGGCGGGGAAGGTAGATGCAGACCATCGTCCCGCTGCCGACCTCGGAGTAGATGCGGACTTGGCCCCCCGACTGGCGGGCAAAGCCGTAGATCATCGAGAGGCCGAGCCCGGTGCCGACGCCGATCGGCTTAGTGGTGAAGAAGGGATCGAAGGCGCGCTCGATGACGTCGGCGGACATTCCCGATCCGTTGTCCGAGACGCACATCGACAGGTATTGTCCGGGCGGCAGGTCGCGCTCGCGGGCGGCGCGATCGTCGAGCCATTGGTTCCCGGTCTCGATCGTGATCTGGCCACCGTCGGGCATGGCGTCCCGGGCGTTGATGCACAAGTTCAGGAGTGCGTTCTCGAGCTGGTTCGGGTCGACCAATGCTGACCACAGCCCTGCTTTCGCCACCGTCTCCACAGTGATCTGCGGGCCGACTGTGCGCCGGATCAGGTCCTCCATGCCCGCAACGAGGCGGTTCACGTCCGTGGGCTTCGGCTCTAGCGTCTGGCGGCGCGAGAAGGCAAGGAGTCGATGGGTCAGCGCCGCAGCACGCTTAGCTGCCCCTTGTGCCCCGACCATGTAGCGGTCGAGATCGCCGATGCGGCCTTGCTGCACACGGGTCTGCATCATGTCGAGCGAGCCAGAGATGCCGGCCAGAAGGTTGTTGAAGTCGTGCGCCAATCCGCCAGTGAGCTGCCCGACGGCTTCCATCTTTTGGCTCTGGCGTAGGGCTTCGTGCGCCTGGGTGAGTTCTGCCGTCCGCTCCGCCACGCGCTGCTCCAAAGTGTCGGCGAGTTTGCGCAACTGGATCTCGGCGTTCCGGCGCTCAGAGATATCGTTGAACAGGATGGCGACGCGGCGGCTTTCCTTAGTCCCGGTCCTGAACGCGTAGACATCGAACCACCGTCCGAGCGCTTCGGACCCCGCCTCAAAACGCTCCGGCCGGCCGGTCAATGCGACCCGCCCGTAGGTTTCGTACCAGTGCTCCTCGAGGTCCGGCGCGAACTCGCGCAGCCACTTACCCTCAGCCCCGTGCAGGCCCGTATGCTTCTCGAAAGCCGGATTAGCCTCGACGACGCGATAGTCGAAGGGCTCGCCCTCAGTCCCGTTCTTGAGTTCGACGATGCAGAAGCCGGACTCGATCGAATTGAAGAGGGTGTGATAGCGCTCGTCCGACGCGCGTTCGGCCAACACTTCCGCAGTCGTCTCGCGGCAGATCACGAGAACGCCGCCGACCCCGCTGGCGGCCTCTTCCTCGTCGATCGGGCTGAAGCTGTAGGTCCACCAGACGTCCTGTGGTCCGCCATGTCGGACCATCGGGACGAGTTGGTCCTCGTGCCAGGTCGCCTCTCCGCCGGCCATGATCTGCGCGATCTGCGGTCCGATCACATGCCAGATCTCCGGCCATGTTTGCCGACCGGGCGCTGCTAAAGCTGACGGGTGCTTCTCCGGCCCGAGCGACTCCGCATAGGCATCGTTGTAGAACTGTATCAGATCGGGTCCCCACCAGATAAACATCGGGTGCCGGGTGCTCAAGAGCAGGCGAACGGCGACGCGCAGGCTCTGAGGCCAACTCCCGATTGGCCCCAGCGGCGTCGATGCCCAGTCGAAGGTGCTGATGCGACGGGCCATCTCGCTGCCCTCGGACAACCAGCTTCGACGAGCGTCTACGATTTCCATTAGGCGTCCCTTCTCACCACATCCATTCCGCTCCCTGCGCACGTTGGGGAGCAACGGTTCGAATATCACGGCGGCGCACGCCTTGGGTTATGCGCAACGCCTGCATCATGTTTCGTCGGCGAATGAACGGTCGAACGACCATCGTTGACCTGGACGTCGCCTTGCAGCCAGTGAGGCAAAGCACCGTCCGCCGCTTGCTTACTGGGCGCAGGCGCTATGGGAGACGGACCCGGACGGGGTCGTGATTGCCGACAGTCCGAGCTGGCTGGCCTATACCGGACAAACCACCGAGGAGTGGCTTGGTTACGGCTAATTGAACGCAGTCCATCCCGATGATCGCGAATACGCTGAACGGCAATGGCAAGAAGCAGTCGCAGCGGGCAGCCTTGTCGACGCCGAGTTCCGTCTTCGCAGTCTGATGAGCATCCGCTCCTGCGCCGTTCGAGCCGGAAGCGGACCATTCTTTTTCCACCCGGTCGCGCCGTTTGGGGCTGCGAAGCGGACGCCCGGAAGCGGTCGGACGGGTTTCGACCCTTCACGGACTCTTGTCACGCTAATTGATTTACCCACAAGCGAACATTCGGAGGCAGCAACGCTAACCGTAGCTCGCGCTCAACGGGTTCCCCCGTTCAAAGGCGTTCTACAATCCGGTCTGCAACACGCAGCGCGTTGGCGGTGATGGTGAGCGTCGGGTTCACCGCGCCGATCGAGGGAAAGAAGCTCGCGTCCGTCACATACAGGTTGTCGATACCGTGCGCCCGGCAGTCGAGATCGAGGACACTCGTATCGGGATCGGTGCCGAAGCGCAGCGTGCCGGCCTGGTGTGCGGTGCCGCCGATCGGCGTGCTCTTGCCGAGATAAAGCTTGCGGTCCATAAGGTGCGGGTGGATCGCTCCCTTGTCGCAGATATTGCGCAGCATCTCGCGAAGCGCCCAGTGCCCTTCCATGTTGGTCTGCGTCAGGTCCAGATGCACCTGCCCGTTGCGATAGAAGATGCGGTTCTCGGGCTTCGGCAGGTCCTCCGAGGTCAGCCAGAAGTCGATCGAGTGCCGGGCGATCCAGTCGAACGGCGTTTCCGGTAGCCAGTGCAGGAAGCCGGGCAGCCCTTCCGCCTCGATCTGCATCCCGTCCGACTTGCCCACCATCTGGATATGGCCGAGCGGGTACTCGAACGGGTTCAGCGGTGATTTCGCGTGGGCGTGATAGAAGTCGTTGAGGCCGAGCGTCTTCTGGAACTCCGTCGGGTTCGGGTCCTTAGAGATGGCGAGCACCGTCGCGTTGTTGTGGCGCATGTAGTTGCGCCCGACTTGCCCTGAGCGGTTGGCGAGTCCCCCCGGATGCTTGTCGTTGCCGGAGCGCAAAAAAAGCAGCGCCGAAGATAGCGAACCGCAGGCCACCACTACGATGTCGCCTTGGATCGTGTGCGTCCGTCCTTCGATGACTGTTTCGACGCCGGTGACGCTCGTGCCCGCCTCGTTGGTCACGAGGCGTTCGACGTAAGCGTTCTTGAGAAGCGTCAGGTTTGGGTTGTCGCGCAGCGCGGGATCGACGCAAATAATCTGGCTGTCCGACTTGCCGTTGGTGAGGCTCGGGTAGCCGTCGAACGGGTCGCAGCGCAGTAGCGGCGAGTGCGGGGTGGCCGCACCCGTCTCGTCCTGATCGAGGAGCGCGCCCATCGGCAGGTGGAAGGGATGCAGTCCCTCGCGCGCCCAGTCGTCGGAAAGCTGCTGGATGCGCGGCTCGTGCCGGATCGCCTCGTGCTTGTAGCCTTTGCGCGCGGGTGGCTCCGTAGGGTCTTCGCCGCGTGCGCCGCGCACCTCGAAAAGCTCTTCGGCCGCTTGGTAGTAGGGTTCGAACTCGTCGTACTTCACCGGCCATTCCGGCGCGATCCCGTCGGGATGGCGCACGTCGTCGAAGTCCTCGGTGCGCAGCCGGAACAGGACGGCGCCGTAAACCTTGGAATTGCCGCCGACGAAGTAGTGAAGACCTGGTTTGAACTGATCGCCGTTTGATGAGACCCAAGTCTCGTCAACCTGGTAGCGGCCTTTTGCGAAGACCTCCTCTGTGCTCCAGTTCTCGCGCTCGCGCTTGAGATAGTCGCCGCGCTCGATGAGAAGAACACGCTTGCCTGTCTGGGCGAGCTTCCAGGCCATGGTCCCACCGCCCGGCCCAGAGCCGACGATCACGACGTCGTAGCGGTCCTCGGTCATTCCCTGTGCTCCTGCCTGCTCCGAGTTGCGGCTAAAGACTAGGCACAGCAGATCGTTCCTCCATCTTCGTCCTCGAAGGGCGGGAACTCGACGGAACGGCGTGCCGTATCTCCTCGAAACCCGGAAACCGCAGCCAGGACCGCCTGCCACCATGACGTTCGAGATCCTCGTCGCTATCCTGACGCGCCTGTTGCTGGTCCTCTTGTTCCTGCCGTTCAGCGCCCTGGACAAGGTGCTGAACTTCGCAGATGCGACGAAACAGGCCGGCCAGGCCACGAGCAACCGCACGCTGGCGAAAGCGCTGATCCTCACCGGGCTCTTCGTTGAGGTGGTGATGTCGCTGGGCGTCCTGACAGGCGTGGCCGACCGGCTCGCCGCCTTTCTCCTAGCTGGCTACTGCGCGGTCACCGCCATCCTGTTCAAACAGTTCTGGCGCGCGCCCGACTTCCGGTTACGCGGCCCGTCGAAGGGTCGCGAGACCATGTGGGACTTTCTCAAGAACTTCGCCGTCGCCGGCGGCTTCCTGCTCGTCACGTTCGGCACGCAGGCGGACGATGTCGGCGCCTTCTTCGCCGATCCGCTTTCGTCAACGAACCCCTACTCCATCGGAACCACACCATGAGCGACAGCAAGCCGACCGTCCCCTACTGGCATCTCTACACGGACGACGACGGTGTCAGCCGCCAGAAGCGTTGCGAGATGACCGAGTTCGAACTCAAGAGCATGCAGCCGCCCGCCGCCCCGCAGTGGCAGGGCGAGAAGTATCATGACGGCATGAGCGTGATGGTTACCGTCCAGCCTGTCGGCTGGGAGGGCGCCTGGCATGAGAACCCCTCGCCGCAATGGATCATCCCGCTCTCGGGTCGCTGGTATGTGGAGAGCATGGACGGGATGCGGGTCGAGATGGGACCGGGGGAGATGTCGTTCGGCGAAGACCAGGGTACCACAGAGCGAGACGGACGAGTGGGGCACATGTCGGGCACGGTGGGCGACGAGCCGGCGGTCCTCATGGTGGTGCAGTTTGACTCGAAGCGCGAGCGGACGACGATGTGCCGTTTCCGCTGAACTCCGGCGTCCCGGATGCAGGGCTCAAGGTCGCGGACTTTCGCTTCGAAGCTGTCGAGCCCGAGTTCGATAGACTGACCCTTTCCAACGCTCCGGTCGAGGTTCTGGCGACTGGCTTTCGCTGGATCGAGGGCCTCGTCTGGATGGGCGATTGGGCGACGCTCCTGTTCCAGGACCTGCCGCGCGGACGCACGATGAGCTGGAGCGAGCGTGGTGGCCTCGCGGTCTGGCGCGAACCGTCGGGCAACGCCAACGGGCAGGCACGCGACAGGCAGGGTCGTGTCGTCGCCTGCGTCAATCTCGAGCGCGCCCTCGTGCGGATCGAGCATGACGGCACCGTCACCCGGCTCGCCACGCATTTTGAGGGCCGGCGCCTCAACTCGCCCAACGACGTCGTGGTCATGAGCGATGGGTCCATCTGGTTCACCGATCCACCCTACGGCATCGCGAACGACTACGAGGGCGTGCGGCAGGAACCTGAGCTGCCCCCCACCATCTACCGGCTCGATCCGGCTTCGGGCGATCTCGCAGCCGTCAGGCGCGACTTCGCCGGGCCGAACGGTCTCGCCTTCTCACCCGACGAGCGGCTTCTCTATGTCGCTGAAACGGGCGATCAGACCCACCCCGATCCGGTCCAGGTGTTGCGCGTGTGCGATGTCTCGGACGACGGGCTCTCGCTCGGGCCCTCGCGCGACCTCGCCAAGGTCCGGCCCGGCTACACGGACGGCATGGCGGTGGACGAGGCGGGGCGCATCTGGTCCAGCGCGGGCGACGGCGTCCATTGCCTGCGTCCTGACGGCCGGCTCCTCGGGCGCATCCGTCTGGGGCTGACCGTGTCGAACCTCGCCTTCGGCGGCGGGGCCCCATCTCAACCGACTCTTCATCGGGGCGAGCCACACGCTGATGGCCGTGTTCCTGAACACGCGGGGCGCGCGCTGGCCATGAGCGATCAACGCATCGTGGCCATTCGGCTCGCCTGCCGGGACGTCGAGGCCACGGTCCGCTTCTACAGCGTAGCCTTCCGGTGTCGCGAGACGGCGGGGGAGAACGGCGTACGCGTCCTGCTCCTCGGGGAGCAGCGGTTGGAACTCGTTCACGCAGCGCAGGACGGGGAGCCGGCACCGCCCTCGAACGCCGTCGCCTTCCAGCACTGCGCCATCGTTGTCCCGGATATGGACAGAGCGATGGAGCATCTGCGAGACGTCGCCGGCTGGACGGCGATCTCGCTCGACGGGCCCGAACGCTTACCCGAGGCATCGGGCGGAGCGACAGCGTTCAAGTTCCGCGACCCGGACGGTCATCCGTTGGAGCTCATCGAGTTCCATCCGGGAAAAATTCCCGCCCCTTGGCGGCATAGCGATCCCACCCCTTTCCTCGGTATCGACCATTCTGCCATCACCGTGTCCGACACCGACCGAGCCGTGTGCTTCTGGCGCAAGCTCGACTTTGCCGTCACGAACCGGCATGTGAACCGCGGACCCGAGCAGGCACGGATGGACGGGCTTCGGATTCCGAATGCCCTCGTCGAGGTGACGACGCTCGAGCCGGGCGGCGGCAGTCCGCCCCATCTCGAGCTGCTCCGCTACGCGACCCCCGCCCCCGTGCCTGGCGGGGCCATCGACGGGTCGCCGTTCGCCACGTCCCTGGTGTTGCATGGTGTCCCGGCCGGGAGCGGCTCGGGTGCGGATCCGGACGGGCACCGCTTCCGCCTCCGGGGCACCTGACCGTTCGCCGCTACATCATCCGAAGATGGAGGTTTCCAAGGATCCAGATCGTTCCTCCAGCCATCAGGGTGATGATCAGAGTAGTGAAGAGGATCAATTGGAGGTCGTCGCGTGTCGAGCGTTGCAGGCCGATATGTAGGAAGAAGCGGAAGTGAACGACGACCTGCGCGAGCGCAGCGGCGCCGATCGCGATGTATGCCGTCGAGGACGTCATCCCGACCGCACTGACAAGGAACGCGAGGGACGTCAGCGCAACCGCCGCGACGAACCCGACAACGTACGATCTCAGTTCGCGACGCTTCTCCTGCTCGTGCTCACCCGTGGTCATGCCAGTCCCCCGAGGTAGACGACCGAGAAGATGAAGATCCAGACGACGTCGAGGAGATGCCAGAACAGGGACAAACGCATGATGCGCAGCTTGACCTCGGACCGCAGCCCGAAGACCGCGACTTGGACGATCGACAGGATCAGCCAGACGCAGCCCGCGGCCACATGCAGGCCGTGCGTGGACACGAGCGCGTAAAAGCTCGACAGCCAGCCGCTGCGTTGCGGCGTCGCCCCGTCCGACGCCATCTTGACGAAGTCGCGGACCTCCAATCCGAGAAAGACGAGACCGAGTACGAGGGTGACGCCCAGCCAAGCGTAGAGCCGCGACGGTGCCTCATCGTACTTCATGGCGATCGACGCCATGCCCATGGTGAAGCTCGACAGCAGCAGGACGCCGGTCTCCAGCGCAGCAGAGGACAGCTCGAACACGTCGCGCGGTCCCGGCCCCCCGTCGGTCGCGCCGAGCATGGAGGCGTAGGTGGCGAACAGAAGAGCGAACAGGACAAGGTCGCTCATCAGGAAGACCCAGAAGCCGAAGAGCGTCTCTTCCGCCTGGCGGTGGGTTTCCGGATCGGTATGGCCGAGGTTTAGGCCAGGATGGCGGTGTTGGGACAGGAGGCTCATGCGGCTGCCGCCTCCGCGAGGCCGCGGTTCTCGGAGGTCGTCTCGGTCTCGCGGTCGGATCGCGGAAGCGTGCGCACGAGGGCCAGCCAAGCCTCATCCTGTCGCCGGACCTCGTCGGCGGGAATGACACGCATGGTGTCGAGAACGAAGGACCTCGCAACGATCGCGCCGACTGCTGCCAGGACGCCGACGCCGGCGAGCCACCAGATGTACCAGACGAGACCGAAGGCGGCGGCGGCCAGAGACAGGCCGAAGACGACGCCCGTCATCGAGTTCTTCGGCAACCCGATGTCCGAATAGATGCGATGGTCGGGATAGGCGGTGCCGTCCTCCTTGGCGGCGTGGAAGGCGTCGCGGGCATCGACGATCGGCAGGACCGCGAAGTTGTACTCGGGCACCGGGCACGGGATGCCCCATTCCAGCGTCCGCCCGTTCCACGGGTCCCCGCCGGGAACGGCGAGGTCTTCGCGGCGGCGGATGGAGACGACGAGCTGTACGACGAGGCTCGCCAGCGCGGCCAGCAGGAACAGGGCACCGATCCCGGCGACGATCGTGAACGGCAGGTAGTCGGCCTCGAAGAACTCCTGCGTGCGGCGTGGCATGCCCATCAGCCCGAGCGGGTAGAGCGGCAGGAAGGCGAGGCAGAAACCCGTGACCCAGCATCCGAAGGAGACCCGTCCCCACCACTCGTCGAGCCGGAAGCCGAAGGCCTTCGGGAACCAGTAGGTGTAGGCCGCGATCATCCCGTAGAGGAGGCCTGGGATCAGCATGTTGTGGAAGTGGGCGACCAGAAACACCGAGTTGTGGACCTGGAAGTCGACGGCCGGGTTGGCCAGCAGGATGCCCGTGAGCCCGCCTATGGTGAAGAGGACCATGAAGGCCAAAGCATAGAGCATCGGCACGGTGAAGCGTACCCGGCCCCAGGCCATGGTCAGGATCCAGTCGAAGATCTTCACCCCTGTCGGAATGCCGATCGTCATCGTGGCGATCCCGAACACGGCGTTGAGGTCCGCGCTCTGTCCCATCGTGAAGAAGTGGTGCACCCAGACCGTGAAGGAGAGGACGGCGATGCACATGGTGGCAATGATCAGGGAATCGTAGCCGTAGAGGATTTTGGACGAGAAGTTGGAGATCACCTGCGAGTAGACGCCGAAAGCCGGCAGAATGAGGATGTAGACCTCCGGGTGCCCGAACAGCCAGAACAGGTTGGCGAAGTTCATCATGTTGCCGCCCCCGTCGTTCGTGAAGAAGTGGGTGCCGACGTAGCGGTCGAGGGCGAGGAGCCCGGTCGCCACGGTCAGCGGCGGCAGGGCGAAGATCATCAGGATGGCGGTGCACAGCGACGTCCAGCAGAAGAGCGGCATGCGGAACGGGTTCATGCCGCCGCACCGCTTCTTGTAGATCGTCACCGCGACGTTGATGCCCGTCATGGTCGAGGCGAGCGACCCGAGCGTCACCGCGAAGATCCAGTAGTCCGGCCCAACGCCCGGATTGAAGGTCGCATCCGTGTAGGGCGGGTAGCCGCTCCATCCGCCGGTCGAGAACTTGCCGATCACGAGCGAGACCATCATCAGGCCGGCGCCGCCTGCGGTCAGCCAGAGCGAGATCGAGTTCAGGAGTGGAAACGAGACATCGCGCGCGCCGAGCTGAAGCGGCAGAGCGAAGTTGATGATCCCCGTCAGGAACGGCATTGCCATGAAGAAGATCATGATCGAGCCGTGGGTCGAGAAGAGCTGGGCGAAGTGCTCTGGGGGAAGATAGCCCGGATTGTCGAAGGCGATCGCCTGCTGGGCCCGCATCATCGAGCCCTCGACGACGGCCCGCGAGAGCATCACCAGGGCGATCACGACGTACATGATGCCGATCTTCTTGTGGTCGAGACTGGTCAGCCACTCGCGCCAGAGCCAGCCCCAGCGGCCGAGCCAGGTCAGAAGGGTCGCGACCGCGATCGCCCCCACGACGACCAGCGACGCCGCGGCCGTCGCGATGCCGCTGTAGAAGGGCAAGGCGTCGTAGGACAGACGCCCGAAGACGAGCGGCCACCAGCCTTCAACGGTCGGCATGGGCGTGTCCCTCGCTCGGGTGGGTCTCGGCTTCGGCGCGCTCGTGCCGATGGGCGGAATCCGGCCGGTATCTCGCGACGACGGTGGTGAAGAGATTCGGATCGACGCCGGAGAAGATCAGGCCCTTGCCCGGGTCGAAGTCGAACTTGGATCGTAGGTCCGCGAGCTTGCCCTTCTGGGAGACGATCGCGTAGGCACCCTCGTCGAGCGGGCGGCCAACGACCTTCGCACTCGCGATCCAGCGGTCGAAGTCCGCCTCCGGCATGGCGAGCGCGTCGAACTTCTGGTTCTGGAAGCCGAAGCCATTGAACTGTGTGTTCTGACCGAGAAGCACGCCCGGCCGGTCGGCCAGAAGGTTGAGCTCCGTCACCATGCCGGCCATCGCATAGATCTGGCTGCCGAGCGCCGGGATCATGAAGGATTGCATCACCGTGTCGCTCGTCAGCCGGAAGCGCACCGGGCGATCGATGGGCAGCGCCAGGACACCGACGCTCGCGACGTTCTCTTCGGGATAGACGAACAGCCATTTGTAATCGAGGCCGATGACCTCGACCTCAAGGGGCGTCTTATCGGACGGGATCGCGGCATAGGGATCGAGCGAGCGCGCCTTGCCGGCGATCAGCGTCGCCAGGATGCAGACCAGAACGATCGGGACCCCCCAGACGAGAATCTCCAGCGGCCAGGAGAACTGCCAGGTCGGGCGATAGACGGCATTCTTTGCCGTGCGCCGGAAGCGCCAGGCAACGAACGGCACGAGCACGATGGCAGGCACCACCACGATCATCATCCAGCCGATGATCTCGAAGAACAGGTCCCGCTGCGTGGCCGCGACGGGTCCGTGAGGATCGAGGAAGCTGATGCCGGATCCGCAGCCCGCCAGAAGCGCGAGCGGGATGATGGCGGCTAGGCGTGCCGCACCATGCCGAACGGATCGAGCAGCTTGCGGACTAGAGGTCGGCATCGTTGCCCCGCTTCCCGTCGTCGAACCGCTTCAGCGCCAGAACGGCCTGGATCAGGGCGAGATGGCTGAGAGCTTGCGGGTGGTTGCCCGCGAGCCGGCGGGATCTCGTGTCGTATTCCTCCGACAGGAGCCCGGTGCCGCCGGCGACGCCGATCACCGCCTCGATCGTCTCGACCGCATCCGCGCGCCGCCCGACACCCAGAAGGCACTCGGCCAGCCAGAACGAACAGGCGAGGAATGCGCCCTCCGGAACGAGAGCCTCCATGCGGTGACGACGCACGAAGCCGCCCTCGACGAGTTGCGCCTCGATCGCCCGTAGCGTTCCTGCCATGCGCGCGTCGCTCATCGGCAGGAAGCCGATCTTGGGAAGGAGAAGCAGCGAGGCGTCGACTTCCGCCCCGCCGTAGAAGGACGTGAACGTATCGAGACCCGCGTCGAAGCCTTCCGCACAGATCGTCGCGTGCATGTGGTCGCGCAGCGCATGAAGTTCCGCGTGGCGCTCCGTCGAAAGTTCTTCGGCGCCCCGACCGTTCAGGAAGCGATCCAGGACGACCCAGGCCATGGCCTTGGAGTAGACGTAATGGCGCGGCTCGCCGCGGCTTTCCCACAGCCCCTGGTCGGGATGCGTCCAGACCCTGGCGACGTGATCCACGACGGCATGCTCAAGGTGCCGCCCTTGGGTCGTCCGCTCCATGCCGGCTCGCTCGGCGATGTGGAGCGCGGACATGAGCTCGCCCCAGACGTCGAGCTGGAGCTGGCCCGCGGCCGCATTGCCCACGCGCACCGGCTTGGCGAAGCGGTAGCCCGGCAGCCATGGAAGCTCCGCCTCGTCGAGACGACGGGACCCGTCGACCCGGTACATGATCTGCATCTTCTCCGGGGCTCCCGCGACCGCGCGCAGGATCCAGTCGCGCCAGTCGCGCGCCTCCTCGATGAACCCGCACTCGACGAAAGCGTCCAGCGTGAAGGCGGCGTCGCGCAGCCAGCAGTAGCGGTAGTCCCAGTTCATGGTGCCGCCGGGCTGCTCCGGCAGCGAGGTCGTCGGCGCTGCGACGAGGCCGCCGGTCGGGCGATGGATCAGGGTCTTCAGCGTCAGCAGCGAGCGCCGCACGGCTTGCGGATAGGCGAGGCCATCATTCCCGAGCCGGGCGATCCACCTGCGCCCCTCATCCTCAGCGTCGCGCAGCGCCGCCTCGGCGTCGATCCCGTCGCCGACGATCTCGTTGGACCGTCCATAGGCGAGAACGAAGGCCCGGCTCTCGCCTTCCGCCAGCAAGAGGCGGGACACGACGACGTCGTCCTCGATCTCGAGGGGGGCGTCGGCATGGAGAGCCAGCTTGTCGGGCCCGACATGCATGGCGAGGCCCGTGCCTTCCGGAACGATCCAGGGCGGCATGTTGCCGTAGTCGAACCGGAAGGCGGCGCGCGAGACGAACCCGACGTTGCCCGCCACGGCTCGCACGATGCGGACGAGGAGGGGGCGGCCTTCGCGTTGCGGCATGAAGTCCGTGACGACGAGGGTACCGGCCTCGCACCGGAACTCGGTGTCGAGGACCATCGTGTCGGGGCGGTAGCTCTGCCGGCGCTCCAGCACCTCCCCTTCCGGGGCAAGACGCCAGAACCCGTGCCGCTTGTCACCGAGAAGCGCGGCGCAACAGGCCGGCGAATCGAACCGCGGCAGGCAGAGCCAATCGACGGATCCATGCTTCGACACGAGGGCGACGGTCTCGCCGTCGCCGATCAGGGCGTAGTCTTCGAGCGGAACGGTCAACGACTTCGGCCGTCAGACGTCGAAGCGACGGGCGAGGCGATGCAGCCCGAAGAGGGCGAGGAGTCCGGCAAGGCCCCAGAACGCCGTGCGATGGCGGTCCGTGAACATCTGGATGCTGCGCGGCTTGGAGCGGCTGTCGAAGCGGCCGTGCGAGCCGTAGTCGCCCTTCACGGGCTCGAAGAGATTGCTCGGCGCATGGTCCGACTTCGGCTCCTGCGTGAGCTGGCCGGAGTAGCCGCTCCGCGCGAGATAGCGGTCCAGCAGCCCCGGCGCGATCCGGTTGGCGAGAATGGCCTGCACGGTGGGATAGCCTACCCAGACATTGCGCCGGTCGTGCTCGGCGGCGAAGCGGATGGCCCGCGCGGGAACCTCGGGCTCGAAGATCGGGGGAACGGGTTGGGGCCGACGCCCCATCTTGTTCAGGGCCCAGTCGAACTGCGGCGTGTTGACCGCCGGCAGGTCCACCATCGTGATCCGCACGTTCAGCTTGTCGTGGATGATCTCGGACCGCAGCGAGTCCGTGAACCCGCGGATGGCCGCCTTGGCACCGCAGTAGACCGACTGCAGTGGTACGGACCGGTAGGCCAGCGCCGAACCGACGTTCACGATGACGCCGCGGTCGCGGGTCCGCATGCGCTTGAGCGCGGACATCATGCCGTGGACCTGCCCAAGATAGGTGACGCACGTTCCGCGCTCAACCTCTTCGGGCGTCAGCTTGGCGACCGGCGAGAACACGGTCGCCATGGCGACGTTGACCCAGACGTCGATGGGTCCGAGTTCGCGTTCGGCCCGCTCGGCGGCGGCCTCCACGGCTGCCGCGTCCGCGACGTCGGTCGGGATCGGCAGGGCTCGAACGCCTTGATGCCGAGCATAACTTGCGGCGTACTCCAGCCGTTCGGGATCACGGGACAGGAGAACGACATCGTAGCCAGCCCGGGCGAACTCATCGGCCGTCGCTCGCCCCACCCCGGCGCCGGCGCCCGTTATGACTACGATCTTGTTCAATGGTCCCGTCCCACCTAATCAGTTGTGGACCGCTAAGTTGATGCCCGATCAGGAGCGGCAATGGTCGCCCTGCTAATTTAATGTTGCGACTTGACTCGCCTTCCGCGTTTCGGAAGTTGCATCGGTCGGTGAGCATTAGACCTGTCGCCTTTCGCAAACCCATGTGACTGGGACGGGACACGATTCCACTGCCGACTGATGCAGCCATTGGTTAGCCAAGCGCAACCCTGGCCGGCGAGGTGGAAGTTGGCGGTCAAAAGGCAAAGGATCGGTCCGCCGCCCTTTCCAGCACAAGGGGACGTGTGCGACTCCTGCCGCTATGTCCGCTTTGATGCAGCGGCTATCCTTAAGCGGACAGGCAGCAAACCACTCACCCCACCATTTGAACCGGAAGAGAGTCCGACTATCGACATAATCTGCGGTGGCGGATGGATCTTCAGATGCAACCCATGCAGATTTCGTAGACGTCCAATCGCGTCAGGAACGTACGGTGACCCGACCGCCCCTCCTTACAGCCATCCAGCGCCAAGCCGTTCGTAAGCTTATAGAGGACACTGACAATGTGTTCCCATCTGTCAGCAGCTTGGATCTGGCAGACGACCTTTTGGTTGCTTTCTTCGATCTCGTCCGAATGGGACTGGCTATCGAACGTTCCGAAGGGGATGGATCGTTGTTTTTCCGCGCACGCCGATCAGCGGTCAACTAGCGACGCCCATTGCATATGAGGTGCGGGCCAAGGTGGTCGCGGTAGCGACGACCGGTAGCAGCACCTATCAGCATTGAACCTAAGCCAGCGTCGGGCGTATCCCCCCTGCGGAAGCCGGGGCTTTACCAAATGACCACTGACCGTTTCACCATCCGCCAACATGTCGACGGCGGATGGGATATCGCAGACAGAGACTTCCCTTCCCTTCCCGACAGCGGCTTCGGACCGATGAGCAAGATGGATATCCCGGAGGCTGAACGAGTCGTTCAGCTAATGAACGAACTTGACCAAAGGCTGCGCACCAGGACGGCTTTGAGCCGCGCAGAGGCTTTGAGGAAGACCAGCTTTTGAGCCTGGACTGACTCCGACACGAAGGACAGGCCCCGCCCCCATCGCGTCGACAACTGGGGTGGTCGGCGTGAAGACCCGCTCCACCCTCGGCCCACATGTAGTGGTCGAGCGGGTCACCCTTTGATCTAGAGGTGAAGGGGTCTATCCGGCGAAGCACCCTTGAGGGCGATGCGCCGCCCAATAGCCAACCACTCACAAAGAGGCGACGTAACGGAACACTCAACTAGCCAGCCACTTCATCTCACATCGAGTTTATCAATCGAGGTCGTCATGAAGAATATTCTTCTCGCTGGTTTCCTTTCCGCCGCCATTGCTCCTATGCCTTCCTTTGCGCAAGACACGAAAGCAGCTCCGGCCATGAACATGTCCGATATGTCGGCCGGGCAGTACGTCGAGATGGCTGCCTCGTCGGACATGTTCGAAATCGAGTCCAGCAAGCTCGCCATGACGATGGGACAGAGCGAACCCGTCAAGAAGTTTGCGAACCATATGGTTTCCGATCACGGCAAGACCTCTGCGGACCTCATGGCCGCCGCTAAGGCCGAGAGCCTTGAAGTTCCGAAGACGATGATGCCGAAGCACGCCGACATGGTGGCTCAGTTGAAGTCAGCCGACGCCGCCAGCTTCGACGCTCTCTACATCCAGATGCAGACCATGGCGCATCAGGAGGCCGTTGCGCTCCACACGGCTTACTCCGAGACGGGCAAGAATATGGCCCTTAAGGAGGTGGCGACGAAGGCTGTGCCGATTGTGACGGAGCACTTGAAGGACGTGAAGGCGATGTCCGGCAAGGCATAAGCTGCAAGACCGTTTTAAGGGGACCGCCAACAATGGCGGTTCCCTTTCGTTTTCGCCTGCCCAAAGCCCTTATCTGCCCCCGTAGGCTTCACTCGAATACGCAGATGAATCTGGCGGTCCTGCAGCCGGCATTGGATCTGGTCGCGCACCATTAAAATATGATATGGAGTGATGAGCGACACTTCTGGCAAAAGCGACGATCACAAGGATCGCTTGTATGCCGCGCTACTTCTTCCACATTCACACAGGGTCGGACACCGCAGTCGACCCTGACGGAACCGTACTGGCGTCCGTTAAAGACGCCGTCTCGGAAGCGGTTGAGGACCATCTCTCGTTTGCGATCGAAGCGTTACGCCGCCGACAACCACTGCCCTACTTGTATGAGATAGGGGTTTGCGATGCGGAAGGTCGATTTCTTGCAAGGGTCACATTCGCTGATGCGATCGAAACGTTGTCCTCGATGAACGGCGTTGGAAACGCGCCCGCTGCGTCGAATTACGGGCGATGCAATCGCGCACGGTAGATAGTTAGACAGTTTGAATTTCGCTAGCCAAACATTTCGGACGCCCCAGTTGCTTTCCCACAGTTGGGAGTGAAAGCAATGGAAACTGCCTACGAACACAAGGCGGCTTCGATGTCGCCCGCATCCAGAACTCAAACCCTTCAAGCCGACGATAGTTCGCTCCTGACAACGGCACTGTCATCGGCCCAGTCACTGCGAGCCCTCATTGGCCTAAAGCTCGCCCCACTCGGTCTTGCTGCCGGGCAGGACCGCCTATTGCTAGCGCTTGAGGTGCACGATCGGATGAGCGTTTCGGCACTTGCAGACACATTGAACGTTCGCCCTTCCACGGTATCAAAAACGATGGACCGGCTGGTCAAACGAGGGTTCACCGTCCGATCGCATGACAATTTCGATGCGCGCCGCACTAACGTCGAGCTGACGGACGACGGTAGGGCGATGTGCCGAAAGCTCCGGTTACTTTGCGAAACGGTCGACAACGAACTTCAGTCCGACCTCAGCGCGGAGGATACCCGACGTATGATGGAAGGGCTCACCCTGTTTAACGAAGCGGTTGGGAAACGTCTTCACCGTATGCGATAATGTAGCGTCTTAAGCGACGGCACCCGATCGGGGTCGCCTGCATACGGTTCCACCGCGAAGACCCTTCTGGTTACGTCAGCTCCGGACGGGTCGCCCTCAGATGAATACGCAGGTGACTCTGGCGAGGCGCCTAACTATGGCCGGCTGTACACTTGGGCTTCAGCAAGGCGGCACATTACCACAGGCCTCGCGTTGGTTTGGATCCAGCGCGTCTGAGGTGCACTTCATGCCACGCTTTTTCTTCCACCTTGCCATCGACAACCGGGCGACACCTGACACCGAAGGCATCGAGCTCCTCGACCTTGCGCACGCCAAGGTCGAAGCCGAGGCCAACTGTAGAGGCTTTGCCGTTGAAGAGCTGCGGTTCGGACGGGCCTTCCCTCTCACGTCCAAGGTCGAGGTCTGCGATGAGCGAGGCAAAGTCGTCCACGTTGCGTGGACGAAGGACCTCATTCCCGAGGCCGCTTCCACTTGATCATTGAGAGGCGCGCGCCTCCCTATGAAACCCGAGGTGACTCCGGGGTCCGAGCGTCCCAAACACCTCGCGGATACGTGACCTGAATGGTCTAGGCGACGCTGCCATGCATTGCCATGTTGCGGGCGGGTGCGGATCCATCGTGGGTCGGCAGGTCAATTCGCGCTGGTCGGGCCGCCAGCGACGGAGACCTGTGCATGTCGATCGCTGACCTTCTCGTCATCGGCGTAGTCCTGACGTTCCTCGGCTTCATCATCTGGGCCAATGTGCACCATCGCAAGCAGGTGCTGCGGGAGCGCAAGGCGGCCGCAACGCGCAGTCTGCATGGCGGTGCCCAAGACGGCCAACGACAAATTTAGCAAACCGTCAGCCTTCAAACGCATGCGGCCTACTCAGGGCGCGGTTGACACTGCCCGACGCGACCGGCGAGGGTTTCGTTATCGCGTCGCAGATCGTCTCCAACATCCTGGCGCGAAGACCCGTCCGGTAAGTGATACTCCCGGACGGGTCGCTCTCAGATGATCTGGTGGGGACTCTGCTCACGACATCGGGCGAGCAATCTACGCTGTGTCTTTACGGCACATGGCCTCAGTTGCAGCCTGATCGTATCCGTCCATCCAGCGAGACCAGTTTTCCGTATTGATGTCGTGAGGGTTCTCATGCCGGGCTTTTCCCTCGGCATGCGCTTTGCGCCCCTGTTCGTGCTGCTCGGTCATTCGACGTCTCCAATTCGTCCCCTGCGACACGTTGACAGCTAAATGCGTGTCTTTGAAGTCGCGACGACCGGCATCGTTCGTGCACCGGGATTAAGTGTCAGGGTAGGAGCATGACCGGCATGGATCCAAACGACGCTTAGTTCGTTGCATCGCACAGCAGTCCTGGCTGCCTATGTGGAGACCTGCTCGGCTTGCGGACTAACCCCGAGCGGGTCACTCCCCAGATGAGGTGTAGGCCGACGGGGGCTCGGCGCCGCCTCAATCGACGTGCATGGGCGACGAATGAACAATCGCCTCTTTCAGATCACCGCTTGGCTTGCGCTCGCCGTTATCGTCTTCGTAACTGTTTGCCTAATCGAGCTCCGTCCGCACGACGTTCTACCAGTGGATTACGATCGGGCTCTTGCTTTTGGCGGATTGGCCGCGCTCTTCGTTTTAGCCTACCCTCGAAGCTGGGTATGGGTTGGGCTGTGCGTCATCGTCGGAGCCGGTGGTATTGAACTCCTGCAGGAGCTTTCTCCAAGCCGCCACGCGCGGATGAGCGACGCCCTGATCAAGGCTGGCGGGGCCGCGCTGGGTGTCGTCCTCGCTTGGGGTTTGAACGTTTTTCGCGAACGCCGCCAGCGGAGTGCCACCAGCGGGGTTTGATGACGGGTTAACTCCGAGATCGGATGGGAGCGACCTCGCCCAATCGCGGGCGCCTGCCCAAAGGTTCGACCGCGAAGACCCGTCCGGTAAGTGATACTCCCGGACGGGTCGCCAGATGTGCGACAGTTGCCAGATGCCCTACTTTTGGCGGCGTTGACGTCGCGGCTTGTGCGAAGCGGAATTGTTTGATCGCATTAGGCCAGCTGGCCACGACGCGAAGACCCGCTCGATCATCTGACCCACACAGAAGTCGAGCGGGTCACCCTTCGAACGTAGAGGCGCGACCGGTTACGTCGCAATGGCGTTCAGCACCGGTGCATACAGGGTGACCGCCCGACGCAGGTTGCCGGCGGCTGTGTAATGGAGGAGGTCCGACCGGAATAGCGGACCCATCGGCGCTGCGTAGGGACCCAGTTCCGGATCGGCCGCCGTGTCGATTAGATAGTCTCCGGGGTTGGAGGCCCGAAGCAGCGCGTTGTACTCCTTGCGATTGTTATCCGGCGTCCCGCCTTCGGTCCAATCCCCGCGCGGCGGAACCGTTTCGAAGACGGGGATGCCCCCAGGAGACCTGATGAGGCCGGCAGTCGTCTGCGCCAGGGCAAACACTTCCGCTCCGGTCATGGTGTCGAGGTTGTTCACGCCAGCATTGACGGGGACCACGTCACCCTGCCCCGCACGGATCAGTTCGGAATACTCGTAGGAGGCCGATGCCGCGTCCGTTTCGCCGTTCGAGTTCGCGAGTGCCGTCATGCCCCGCCCGCTCACGCCGACGTTGAAGACCTCCCAAGGGTGCGACAGAAACTTCTCCATCTGGAGAATGTTGGCGAGAGCACGCGCCTGCTCGACGCTTAAGCCTTCCGTGTTGCTGTCACCCGTCAGGATCAGGCGGCGCCCGAACGTCTTCTTCAGGCCGTAGATCGCTTCGAGAGCGGCGACGTTGGCTGCGACCTCCGCATCGGTGTGCGACGTGCCGTAGAGCAACTGCCCAAGGACGTGCATGCGGGGGTTGAGGAGCGCGGAGGCGAACCCGATCTGATAGCCCAGCTCGTGCGTCACCAGCGTTCCGGCCGCGAGAGCGGATGCGGTATAGACCTGATCGCCCCACCAGACGGTACGCCCCGTGGAGGTGGACCGGACCACCAGCACGAGCGGCATGGTCCGCAGAGGCTGGTTCGTGAACAGCGTATTCGTGCCGTCCCCGACGATAGGCCCCTTCGAAGTCTGGTAGTTGCCGCTTGTGCCGACCGTCGTGCCGTAGGAGGCGCGCAGGGCATTGGCCGCCGCGAACATGGCGAACCAGCGATTGCGCTGCCGCCAACCGACTGTCGGGTTGAACACGAGATATTGGGTGTGGTCGCGACGCTCGAAGGACAGGTTCTCGGTGACGAGGTTCTGCGATGCCCCCTGGTTCGACTGGATGCTGTCGAAGAGGATCGGCAACCGCCCCTCATAGCCCAGCTTGGCGCTGATGCTCGGATTGACGGTGGACGTCTGGTGCTTGCCGTTGCCGGATTGATCGTAGACGCGCGGGACCTTCACCGCCGCGTCAGTTCCCTGTACCGAGGCGATAGCGCGGACATCAACGCCCTCGCCCACAAAGGCGATCGGCGTCGTCGTGCCTCCGGCCACAACGTCGAGCGCGGGGTCCGGCATACCCGTCGATCATCTTGCGCGTGCCGTGGGCGAAGACGAGGCTGGTTGTGCCAAGCTTGGCGGGTGCGGTTTCGACAGCCAGTGACAGTCACGTCAGGCTCTTCGACGTTCCGTCCGCTGACACGGTGATGCCGATGCCGCTTACCGATCCTGACTGAGTAGGCGTCCCCGAAATCTCGCCTGTTGAGGCCGAGAAGGTCAGGCCCGCCGGCAGCGCGGGGCCAGACCGGGCAAACGTCTTCGCGCCCGCCCCCCCGAACACCAGAGGCCGCCAGGAAAAAGGTGTTCCGACCGTGGCCGTGCCGGGAGCGCCGTAGATCGCGAGCGGCGTCACCACCCCACCACCCGCGCCAGGAGTGGTTACGCCATCTGGAAGGTTCAATTGATGCGGACGCGAATGGCGTGAAGTCTGCAAACGCCGATCCGTGCTCTACGCCGGACGGTCGGCTTTCCATCTGTGGACGCCCCCTTGGACGCAAGCGGTTTCTGTCGGGTTGGCATGATGTCGGATGCTGCTATCTGTCCGGCCTCTGATGCAGCACGCGGCTGCGGGCCCGTATGGGAGTTCGCGGACCGGAACCAAAACACCCAGATCGTGCTCGACGGCACGGTGGAAAGCACTGGTTCTTCCGGCCCCGTCTCGCCGACTGTTGCGCCATACCCTCCTTCGACCGACCTCGCGTCCCGACGGCCTCTGACGACGACCTCGGCTTACGCCGCGACCGCCGTCGGAGCTCGGTAAGTTCCGCCCTTCACAAGAAGAGCCCAAACGATCCGCGCCATCTTGTTGGCGAGTGCCACCGTCACCAACATGCGCGGCTTGCGCACCAGCATCTGCTCCAGCCACGATCCCTTCGCTGTTCCGCGCCGCGTGGCTTGGAGGATCACGGCGCTGGCTCCGATGATCAGAAGGCGCCGCAGCGTTCGCTCGCCCATCTTGGAGGTGGCGCCGAGCTTCTGCTTGCCGCCTGTGGAGTGCTGCGTCGGCGTCAGTCCGACCCAGGCGGCAAAGTCCCGCCCCTTGGCGAACGTCTCGGCTGCGGGCGCCAGAGCTATTAGCGCAGTCGCGGTGATCGGCCCGATCCCGGGGATGGTCATCAGCCTTCGCGCCGTCTCCTCCTCGCCGGCGCGCTGGGCGATCTCCTTGTCGAGAGCGGCGATGCGCTCGTCGACATCGGCCAGGAGGTCGAGCATGACACGGAACATCGAGAACGCCGCTGGAGGCAACGAGGCTCCCATCTCGTCCTCGAGAAGATCGCCGAGCATCGAGACGTAGGCAGGCCCCTTTGGGGCGACCCAGCCGTACTCGGTCAGGTGTCCCCGGATGGCATTGATGAGCTGGGTGCGCTGGCGAACCAGAAGATCGCGGGTTCGGAACACGAGCGCCGACGCCTGCTGCTCCTCACTCTTCACAGCCACAAAGCGCATGGTCGGACGCTGGGCCGCCTCGCAGATCGCCTCGGCATCCACCGCATCGTTCTTGTGCCGCTTCACGAACGGCTTCACGTAGGCTGGCGGGATCAGCCGAACCTCATGGCCCAGCGCCGTCAGCTCGCGGGCCCAATGATGGGCTCCGCCGCACGCTTCCAATGCCACGGTGCAGCGCGGCTGCGCGGCAAAGAAGGCAAGCAGCTTCGCCCGCGTCAGGCGCTTCGAGACCCCCCCCGGCCGCGCTCGTCGGCGCCATGAGCGTGGAACACGGTCTTCGCGATATCCAGGCCGATCGTGGTAACCTCGGACACGGACGCCTCCTGTGAATGAGTTGAAACACCCATGCTGGCACAACGATGCCGTCGGGGGCGTCCACCCCATCACCCTGCCCGGTCTCCGGCGGCTGGGAAAGCAGCCGCCCGAAGCCGATATCGCTAACGAACAACATGAAGTGTGAACACGATACACCAAGGGCGCTATGGTCAGAGGTCATTGTTCGATCGACATAGCTGCGTTGCGCCGTTTTCCTCAGTCGCGATCTCAAAGAACTGGTAGCTCAGAGCGTCTTGAGCAGTCGCAGAAGCGCCAGCATCTCGATTGGGCTGCCACGCTTGAACGCGATGTAGCTCACCTGCCGCGCACCGTGGAAACGGCGCTTGAAGGCCGCCTGTCCCTGGAGATTAAAAACATTTTCGTTGACCCGTCGGGAGCGGAACGCCTGCTGGAAGGACCGACGCCAGAGACGGCTTTCCGGAAAGGTGCTGGCTTCGATGTCGGCTAAAGGCGACAGTCCAAACGACAGGCGGGTGCGGCCTTCCTCCTTGAAGCGGTCGGCGGCGAACTTGGTCAGGCCGATCTCAGCGTGAGCCGTCGTTCCAACGAGCTTACGCTTGAAGGCGGCCGTGTACCCGATGACCGCCCCGTTCTTGAAGATCGGGTCGAAGTCGAGAATGGCGATCACATGGCCATCGGGGTGCGCGATCATGAACCGGCGCATGTGCGGGCCGAGACGCGGCTCGAACGGTCGGTTCAGAAACCGCATCTCACGGCGGCTGACGATGCGCCCCTTCCGCCAGTTCGTGGAGATATGCCTTACCTGTTCGCTGTCCGCGATCGATCCGTCGCATTCCAGGATCCGGTAGCCCTTCTTGCGTAGCCAAGCCTCGGAGTAGCGGATCGTCTCGTTTCGCTTGCCCGCAAACGAATGCGTTGCAAGGTCCAGGTTGCTCTCGATGCCCATCTGATTGACGCGATAGCCGAGGTCGGCCAGGACGCCGGCGGTCGCATGGCCGACCTGGACGAAGCATGGTCGAGGCATAGCCGTGACGACACGACGAATGTAGTCCGCCCGATCGCCTTCGTGTGCAACGGGATCGCCGAGTACGAAAGCATGCCCCATCTTGGTTGCGAAGGCGACATAGCCGTCCACGTCGCCGAAGTAGCCAAGCCCCGGCTGCACCGCTGTGGAATAGGCCAGCGAGAAGTCGCCATGGTTCACGCATAGGCTCAGTCGGGTCGCAAGGTCGGGCTCGAACGCAGAGACGGTCGGAAGGCGGGCCTCCAGCCAGGCATCCATCATCGATTTGAAGTTCGGCATGCGTACGTGGTTCCCGCGCGGCCTCAGCGGCCGACAGCCTGCTTGCCTTCCTCCAAACGACGGTTCGATTTCCACGGCAAAGACGGATAGTCAATCATCGCCCGTCAGCGCCTAAAGCGGATCTTCGTGAGCCAAGAACCCATCTTCAGAGACGTCGTCATCATCGGATCGGGATTGGCCGGCCTGACGGCCGCCCACACGATGCGCCAGCAAGGCATCGAGCCGCTCGTTCTCGAAAGGGAAAGCGACCTGGGGGCGTCCTGGGACCGGCGCCACCCGCAACTGACGCTGAACACGCACCGCTCGCTATCGGCGTTGCCTGGTCTGTCCTATCCGGCGGGAACAGGCGCCTTTCCAAAACGATCTGCAGTGATCGCTCATCTCCAGGCGTTTCAGGATCGGCATCAGTTCGAAATCCGTCACGACGCCGCGGTCTCCTCCATCTCAAGAGCTGATGGGCGCTTCAACGTCGAAACGACGGTAGGTACGATCTTGGCCAGTGCCGTGATCGTCGCCACGGGACGTGATGCGGTCCCGGTCGTGCCGCAATGGAAGGGCTTGGAGACCTTCACGGGACGGGTCCTTCACGCCGCCGACTTCGGCGACGCCCGAGCCTATCAGGGGCGATCCGTTCTCGTAGTCGGTGGGGGCAACTCCGGGTTCGACGTGCTCAACCACCTCAGCCGCATTGAGACGGGGCCTGTCTGGCTGGCGCTTCGGAACTCTACCAGTGTCCTGCCGAAGCGCATGTGCGGTTTTGCGGTTCATCGGCTGTCGCCTCTCATGGCTTCGCTTCCCACCCGGTTCGCCGATCGCCTCATCGGGTGGACTCAAAGGGTCGCGTTCGGGGACCTGACGCGACACGGCTTTCCGCCAGGACGGTTCGACGCAGCTACACGCTTGGCTCGAAACCAGATCGCGATCGCCGTCGACGACGGTGCCGTTGCGGCGGTGAAGCGAGGGCGGATCGCCGTGGTCGGCGGAGTCACGGAATTCGGGGGCGCAACCGTGACGCTGTCCGACGGCACGACGCTGGCACCCGACATCGTGATCGTCGCCGTGGGCTATGTCTCTGCCCTGACGTCGTTGCTCGGCTCGCTCGGTGTCGTCGACGAGACGGGCCGTCCGCACCTACGGGGCGGCCTTGGCGAAACGGCGGTGCCCGGGCTTTGGCTCGTCGGCATGCAGCCCAGCCTCACAAGCTACTTCCAGCAGGCGCAGCGGGAAGCCAAGCACGCGGCACGGTCGATCGCCCGAATGCAGCGCGCTTGATTGCTGCCAACGTCACTGAGTGAGCGAGAGGCCGAAAGCCGATAAGCTATCGAATTGATGGCGCCTCCAACTGTGCGTCAACAACCGTTCTAACGCGCTGCGGCGAGCGGCGAAACGTCGTATCGAGCAAGAAGGTCGGAGGGATGATCGAAAAGGGCGACGGCGCCTGTGTTCGTCAGCGTCCTGTCGTCGAAACCACCGCTTCGCACAGCAATGGCCGGGATGCCAAGCTTGGAGGCGGCCTCCATGTCGTAGGGACTGTCACCGATGACGATCGCGTCCATTGCGGCGACACCGGCCTTCTCCAGCGCCGCGGCGAAGATATCAGGGTGAGGCTTGGACCGTTCGGCATCGTCCGCGGTCGTTACCGCGTCGATGAGGTTGCGGACCCCAAGCCGATCCAGATGTGGCTCCAGCTCCTCGCCCGGACTGGACGTCGCAAGGATGATCATCCAGCCGTCCTGCCTCGCGCGACGAAACAAGGCCGCAACATCACTGAATGGCTCAACGCGATCGGCGTATCTCTCCTTGAAGATGTTGCTTCGCGCCTGAGAGATCGCTTCGCCGTGCTCGTCGACGACGGCTGGGTCAAGAAGTGTAGGCATGAGAGTGTCGCCGCCTTTGCCGATCTGGCCCTGCACCGTGTCGATGGGGATCGTGATGCCGAACTCGGCAAAGGCGTCCGTCCAAGCCTGGGCATGCAGTCGGTTGCTGTCGACGAGCGTGCCGTCAACGTCGAACAGGATTGCTTTGGCGGTCATGGTGTGTCCTTGGGTTACCAATCCAAGTCCATCCGGCGACGCTTGTTCCGTCTTAGGTCGGTCGTCGGCTAGCGACGCCTTTCGAGAGCATCCAACCCGACGCCATTGCTGTTGTCAACGAATGCTTCTACGCCAGCCTGCCGTCCGGCGCTTTCGCTCGGCGGCGAGCTGAAGTAGCGAAGGTTGGCCCCGCCGCGCCTCCGCCCGCGGGTCGTTGCGGATTGATGGATGAGTCAGCTTTCTAAGATCCTTGCCGCACTCTCGCAGGCCCTGCCGCTGGCGGCAGTCCAGACGCGAGGGGATTCCGCCCGTTTCCACGCCGCTCGGTTCGTCGCATGCGTTCCGGCTCGGGATGAACTCGAGAGGATCGACCGGTGCCTTCAAGGACTCGACGCCGAGCTCGATCCGGGCGACGGCGTACTCCTCGTCGCCAACGGTTGCCGCGATGAAACTGCGTTTATCGCCGCTCGGCGAATGATGGACTGGCGGCGCCCCTGGCTTCTTATCGATTGCGACTGGAGAGAAGGCACGGGGACGGCGCCGCTTGCGCGCCGTCTCGCGCTGGATCTCGCCCATGCGCTCGCGCCCAATGCCGCACTCCTGTCGGTCGACGGCGATACGCTGGTTCTGCCGGGTTTGCGCGCGGCCTATGCGGCCGAATTCGAACGCGGCTTCGGCCTCGTATGCGGACGCATCGGCTTCCTACCGGAGGAGGCCTCACTCCTACTGCCTGCCGCCGACCGTGACGGCCAGAGACTCATTCGTTTCTTTCGCGACGCAAGCCGCGAGCTTGCCGCCCGCATCCTTCCCGATCCCCATAACCCTTGGCCGCACCACGGCAACATCGGCGGCGCGAACTTCGCGATCTCGGCCGATGCCTATCGCCGTGCCGGTCCCTTGCCGACACCCGCGTCAGCGGAAGATCGCGCGTTGCGCAGACGTTGCGAGGCATTCGACGTTCCCATCCGATACAGCGAGGACGCTTGCGTCCAAACGTCGTGCCGCTTGGACGGGCGAGCGCAGGGCGGCCTTGCGGACGAACTGCGCCGCGACCGCCTCGAGACGGATCCCATCGTGGATGAGGCGCTGGAGCCGGCTGATACACTGCTTCTGCGCCTGCGGTCGCGCCGCGACTTCCGGCTTGCCACGGAGGCGCACGCTCGGTTCCAGGTGCTCTGCAGCCTCGCCCTTGAACCGAATGAGGCCCAGCGCCTAGCCGAGCGCGGCGATGGGCTTGCCTGGATGGAGGCGGAAGACCTCAGTCCGCGGCTGCTTCGAACCCGCCTTCACCTGTCGGACCTGCGCCGCCATCATTCGGCGATGCAGCAAGCCTTGCTGGACACGCCACGAGTTCCATCCGGTACTCCGTCGTTTCCCGAAGTGCGAGCGTCGTGACGCCAGCCCCGAGGGAGGCCAGGAACACGTCGCTCGCTGCCCGGCCATCGAGCGGCGTGTCCGTCGGTCCGAGATAGGAGATCAAGAGGATGTGCCCGCCGTCCATCAGCCGCTCCTTCAAAGCCACGCCGAGACGAACCAGATCGACCTCGCGCAGGAAGTAGAGGACCTCGCTCAGCACCACGAGGTCGAAGCGTCCGTCGGGGACGGCATGGGGCATCGCTCCTTCCACAAATCTAGCGCCCTCGTCCCACCCCATCGCGTTTGCTCGCGCGACGATTGTCGGATCGCGATCGAAGGCTAGCGCCTCTTGGACGATGCCGGCCTTGAGGATCGCGGCGGTCAGATGCCCTTCCCCGCAACCGGCCTCCAGCATACGGGTGTAGTTGCGAGTTGCGAGCAGTTCGACGGCGGCCTTCCGCTTGTCCCGCTCGTAGGTTGACGAGCGCACGTGCCAGGGATCCCCGCCATTCGCGTAGAGGTTCGCGAAATGGTCGGGTCCGGGGACTTCGCCCGGCATGTTGAGCCAGCTCGCCGTTTCCACCGGCTCGTCCATTGCTTGAAGAAACCAAGCCGGCAACACGAAGCCGCTGGGATCGTCGCGCACGACGCGCCCGAGCTGGCTTGCGTGGCATTCGAGCGCCAGGCGTTTGAGGTCGACATCCGTCCGCACTCGAAACGGCGTCAGCTCTTCGCTGCGGAACGGCACATCGTCGTCCAGGCGACGCGACCAGACCTCATAGAAAATAATGCGCAAGCCAGGCAGGCGGCGTCGCACCGCCATCGCCAGCGCCGCCGCCGAGTGATGATCGGGATGCGGATCGCCCGGATGTGGAGCGCTCAGGGCGCTTGCCCCGATATGCTTGCAGAAGACCGCGACCTCCTCGGCCGCCGCGGCGAAACGCGCGTTGCGTCCGCTGGCGCCGTCCGGCAGCCCGAGCCGCAGCCATTCGGCCGACGCGTGCCCGAGCGCCGCCATCGCCGCCCGCTGCTCCTCGGCTCGTATCGCGGCAAGTCGGGTCGGTGGCACCGCGACGGAATTCGGATGCGAGCCTTCGCCGTCCGTCAGCGCCACGATGCCGACCGGACGGCCGAGCCGTGCCGCCGCCAGGATCAACCCGGAGCACCCTATCGTCTCGTCGTCCGGGTGGGGTGACAGCACGACGAGCGCGCCGGACCCCAGCAGCCGCTCGCCGTCCACCTCCGGCGCCGCTGCGAGCTGTCGTCGCCAGTCCCCGAGCGTTGCCGTCATGTGAGGAGATCGCGCGCCAGCACTCGCCCGTGCCCGAGCAAGACCGCATCCGGGTTCGCCTGGCGAATATAGACCGCAAGGTCGCGTGTCAGCGCCTCCACCGGATGGCCGATCGCAAACGATCCAAGGCCGATTGCCCGCTCGGCGAGATCGATGACCCGCATAGCCGCCGCTTCCGTGGCAAGGCGGGCGTAGGCCGACAGGGCGACGATCCGATCGACATCGCTCTTCTGCCCGTCCGGAGCGCAGGTCTCCACCTGCCGCGCCGCATCCTCCACCCAGAGCCGTGCGGTGCGCGCCTCCCGGATCGCCTCGCCGATCCGGGCCATCTGCAAGGGATGCGCATCCCGGCCCGAGCCGAAGAGATCACGCGTCATCCCGGCAACGATCGCCTCGATCGCACCGAGCTGCGCCGCCGCGCATCGCCAGATGCCCCCCACGAAGAAGGGCTCGCGCCGATAGTCGTCGGGTTGGCCAAGGACCTCGTCCGCTTCAACCTCGAGACCTGTAAAGTCATAGATGCCCGACGCCGTCGCGCGCATACCCCGATGGTCCCAGGACGACAGGTCCACTCGATTCGCGTCTTTCGTGTCCAAGAGAAGGAGATGCAACGCTCCCCCCTCGTCGACCGGCACGATCGCGAGCCCCACGGTGCCCGCTCCGGACGCATAGCGCTTGGCGCCGATCAATCGGCGAGGCTGGATGGCTTCTTCGTTGAAGCGTAGGGGATCGGCCGCATCCGCGCCCCACACACCAAGCAGCGTTCCCGCTTGAACTGCCTGCAGGACCCGCGCCTGCTGCACAGCATGACCGTAGAGAGCGACCAGTTGGAGCGAGTTGAGATGCCCCTCGAGAAGGCGTGCCGTTGAAAGGTCGCGGCCGCCGATCTCTGACAGGAGCTTCAGAACTTCCGGCCAGGGTGCCTCGTAGCGATATCCGCCGCCAGGAACCGGACGGGCAAAGCGAGCGAGAACATCGCCGTCACGCAGGATTTCCGAAACCGGATTCAAACTGCCTGTTTCTCTGGACGAGCGCCGCGTTCCGACGTTGTCCGTTGAAGTCGGGAGGGAAACTGCATCAACCAAAGAATATGACCTGTCCTGCCAGGCCGAACGGCCTCATACGTGCATTTAGGGCGCTATCGCCCCGCCATCCCGCAATCGGCTGACCAATTTCGTCACGCTCTGAAGTCGCCAATCGATCGAGACTGCAACGGCGGGGAGGTAGGCCGCCGACACCGTCGCATCAGATGTTGATTTGATACGTCATTCGCTGACGTCGCGAACATCTGGGCGCACTCTCCCGCGTCGCCATCCGAGGCTCCTCGACCTCGCACCGTCTGTTTCCGATAGGGTACCAACCAATCGTCGACGTACGAGTGCATGCGCTTCGCTCCTGCCGTCTCCTATCCTGCCATGCCACAGCGTAACCGTCCGCTTCATTGAACCGTCTCCCCAAACCGGACGGTCGCCTTTCCACCCGGTCGGGTCTATCAATGCCATGGAACCAGATACCCAGCAGTTTTCCAGCCGCTAGCGATCAGTGCGACTGAAGCAACGCTGCGCCGTGCCCATGCTTACAGCATTCGCTGGTCGCGGGTTGTTCGCCGCTCACCTTGTACGGGGCGGCGAAAGCATTCGCCACCGCCGCCCCGTCAAGCAACAGCCGTTGTTCAGGCTGCGTGTGCTCCCTAAGCCTTCTCAGGGTTGAACCCGTCGAAGCTCTCGAAGACGTCCATAAAGCCAGGAATGGTGGCTTCGCGTGCCCAGTCCCGTTGGAGTTCACAGTACAGTTGGACGCGGCTGATCAGCTTGGCGCCCGCCTGTTCCATGCGACGCAGCGCCGTCTCATGTGCGGCGACCGAGGTTCCGCCCACGGCGTCCACGGGGACATAGACCTCATAGCCTTCCTGGATCGCGTCGAGCGCGGGGAACGCCAGACACACCTCGGTCCACAACGCGGTCATGATGAGCTTCGGGCGCCCGAGCGCTTTGACCGCCTGCTGGAAGCCAACATCCTCCCACGAATTGACCGTGGTGCGGTCGTAGGTCGGCAGGTGTCCGATGATGTCCTGAAGTTCCTGGATCGGTGGCTTGTTGCGGCCTGTCTCGACGTTGACCGTCGAGTGAATGATCGGGAGGTTGTAGTTGAGCGCGGCCTTGGTGGTGCTGACGATGTTGAACACCAGCTCCTCGCGCGACATCGACCGGATCGAGGAAACCTGGATCGGCTGGTAGTCGATGATGATGAGGGCCGAGTTCTCGGATGTAAGAAGATGGTCGGTCCGGGGATTGCGGATCGTTTCGCTTGTCATCGGTAGATCGCTTTCTTGGTTTCAGCAGGAGATCGGCGGTAGTAGGCCCCGCATCGGTTGGCCCGGCGGTTCGATGGGGCGAACCACGTCGCGACGGGCTACCTGCTCTGCCGTTCTGGAAAAAGCGCACTTCTCGGCACTAATTGTTCTGATGTTGTGAACCGCGATGTTGATGTCTGAACCGCGCCCCGCCACCATGGGCGATGGCCGATCGATTCGAAGAAATGCGGGTGCTGGTTGCGGTCGTCTCCGGCGGCGGGTTTGCTGCGGGGGCGGACCGTCTTGGCGTTGCCAAGTCGGCGGTGAGCCGCCGTATTCACGAGCTTGAGGATCGCCTCGGCGCAAGACTGTTCGACCGAACGACACGACGCGTCCAACTCACCGAAACCGGACGCGACTTTCACGATCGCGCCCTCGAGCTTTTGGCAGGGCTCGATGACGCTGAGGAAGCGGCCTCGAGCGCGAGCGGCGAACTGAGAGGCCGCATCCGCGTCGCCGCGCCGGTCTCGTTCACCGCGCACTGTCTGGCCCCGGCGGTGGGCCAGTTCTTGGAGCGCCACCCTGCCGTCACGCTGTCGATCGACACAGATGATCGCAAGGTCGATCTGGTGCGCGACGGTTTCGATGTCGCAATCCGCATCGCACGACTTCCCGACTCGTCGCTCGTGGCGAGGCGGCTCGCGACGATCCGGCACGTATGCGTTGCCAGCCCCGCGCTGCTTGAGCGCTATGGGATGCCGCAAGAGCCCGAATACCTTTCTCGCTTCCCCGGGGTAACCTACTCGAACGTCGACGAAGCCACCTATTGGAAGTTCGATGGCGACGTCCTGCCGTCCGTAACCAGCCGCATTCAGTTCGGCAACGGCGATGCTATCCGAGAGGCTGCCATCGCTGGCCTCGGCGTGGCCGTGCTTCCAACCTTCATCGCCCACGATGCAGTCCGGCGCGGTGCGCTCCGGATCGTGCTTGCGAACCACATGCGACCGCCTATCGCGATGCATGCGCTGCACCCATCGATGCGCAACCAAACCGCGCGCACCCGGGCGTTCATCGATTTCCTAGTCGACGCCTTCGGGAGCGAGCCGTTTTGGGACCATGATCTCTTCGGCGGCTCAATGGCGAGCCAGTCGCGCTGAATGCACCCAGCACTGCGTCCGTCGTCGCAGTCGTTTCGAACTCGCCGCCAGCTTCCTACGTCGCACGCCAGAAAGTGGTCAGTCCTCTCTCCATCCGCCGCCGCCGATTGAATTTGCAGGTGACTCTGCCGGTCCTGTAGCCGGCGTTGGATCTGGTCGCGCACCATTAAATTACGATATGGAGCGATGAGCGACACTTCTGGCAAAAGCGACGACCACAAGGATTGCTCGTATGCCGCGCTACTTCTTCCACGTTCACACAGGGACGGACACCGCAATCGACCATGACGGAACCGAACTGGCGTCCCTTGAAGACGCCGTCTCGGAAGCGGTTGAGGACCATCTCTCGTTTGCGATCGAGGCTTTACGCCGGCGACAACCGCTCCCCTACTCGTATGAGATCGGGATCTGCGACGCGAAAGGTCGACTTCTTACAGAGGTCGCGTTCACCCATGCGATAGAAGCACTGTCCGCGATGGGACGAGGTGGCGAGCGCGCTGCCGTTGTCGGATGCAACAGATAGACCACCGAAGAGGTGGCGACCCCCACGGACCACACGAATGCACGTTATCTCGATCTCCGACTACCTCGACCGCCCCGTCACCCAAAGTCTGGCGAGGGACGTAGGCCGTGTCCTAGGGTTCAGCTTTCAGCACACCGCGAGAAACTGCCCGTTCCCGCATGATCAGCTCGACCTGCGGAATGCATGGTTGGACGGCTTCTCGCTAGGAAGGATCGACCAGACTGCATGAGTGCGAACTTCTTCAACGACCAGGAGATCGGCCTTCCCGGAGCCGGATGAATGCTTAGGTGACTCTAGTGGCGTTGATGCCTGCCCTTACTCAACAGCGTCTCGTCCACGCTAGGCGGCTCAGGCTGCAGCCCCTTCTGTCGAACGCCACGTACCGATCTATCTCCTGTGGACGTTGAACGGGGACGGAAGATGTGGATCTTGGTGACGCACGCGGGCGTGCGATCTTACGTGAATGTCGATCGCTACGACCTCATCTCCGGCGATCACGAAAGCACGACCTTCACACGTTTCCGACGCGAGGGGTCGGATCTCGTCCTCAACGTCGACGACAGCATCAATGACGTCATGACCCGCATCGAAATCGCGATAAGGACCAGCCGTTGATTACGCAGGTGCCTCCAGTGCCGCGGGACCGGTCGGCGATCCTCTATTTGCGTGCAAGCCGCATTTCAGCGCGTCCCTTCGAGAACCCTTCCATCCAAGCGAACCTGAGGTCGGGCCTATCCTGCATATGCGGGCAGTCACCGGCATAGCCCGTGCCGCTTGTCCCCTTCGTATAGCCGAGTTGAAAAGCTTCACCCTCAGCGTCTGACAACGACATGGGATCTGTGATCCGCTTTTGACTTCCGCTGTCGGCCACGGCTACTTCCCATTCCGTCGAAGTGATCGGCTTTGATGCTAGCGGTTGGTGTAAGCGCCGTCCATCACCGCCAGAACTGCAACATCTGCACAACCATGACGCTCCGGCGCAGATCACCCGTTGATGTTGGGTTGACTCCGACATCGGATGTGAGCGACCTCACGCAATCGCGGGCGCCTGCCCAAGGTTCGACCGCGAAGACCCGTCCGGTTGTGTCAGCTCCGGATGGGTCGCCTTCCACTCATTCCGCAAATGCAGGTGGCTCTGGCCGCACGAAGTCCGCCACAGTGGACCGGGGCGACGATGTGTTGCGTAAATACAACTCAGACGCGTGCGTACGATCCATACATTGCGTCGAACACCTGCGGACGAACAGTCTCTTGGGCAGGAGGCCGAGATGCCGCACTTTATTTTCATCAGGTCGGATGCATTCCGAGAAAGCTGGACAGGACAGGTCTTTCCCTCCCAGACCTCAAGTCTGCGAAAGCGGCTGCGCAATTGATTGGTGCGATCCACCTCTACGACGCATGCAGCGCCGGGCCGTTTTCGTGCGATGCTGCGGTCGAGGTCTGTGACAATACCGGCGCCGTTGTTCATGTAGAATGGTGCAGCTTACTCAGGCAGACCCTCGTCGATTCTACGATGAGCGGCACTGCCCCTTCCCTATGATTTGCAGGTGACTCTGAGCTGACAGCTGGCAGTTATCGACCCAAAGTGGGCGTCCCGTTGGCTGCCGAGATGTCTTCAAAACAGACATCCCAGCGATCACCGAAGCGGTATAGACGAGACCCCTAAGCGAGACGCACCGATATCCCGCCATCGGCCAGCATCGGACTTCCAGTTACGAAGGACGATCGGTCGGACAGGAGGAACAGCGCCGCTTGCGCGATCTCCTGGGCATTCGCCATGCGCTTCATCGGGTGAAGGCTAGCGACAAAATCGAGGACGGTTGCGTTGCCCTGGCCGCCGGCGGGCGTGATCGTGCCACCAGGCAACAGGGCATTGATGCGGACCCCATCGGCGGCATGCTCCGAGGCAAGGGAGCGCATCAGACCGATCTGTCCCGCCTTGGAAGCTGCATAAGCGCCCATGCCTGCGAGCCCGCCGCTGCTGAAGCCCACGAACGACGACGTGAAGATGATGGAGCCAGACCTCTGCTTCTTCATGACGGGGATCTGCGCCTTTGCCGCCAGGAACGCACTCGTCAGGTTGACGGCGATGATCTCGTTCCATGTGGCCAACGGCATGTCGGCCGCAGGCAGCATATCCCCCACGATGCCGGCATTGTTGAAAGCACCGTCCTAGGCGCCGTATCGATCCATCGCCAGATCGACCAGCGCCTGCGCATAGGCCCCGTCTTTCACGTCCCCCGGCAGGTGTATCGCGGTCCCCGACCCGCCTCGGGCGATATCCGCCGTCAGCTCCTCTAGCTCGGCCGCGCGACGTGCCCCCAGGATCAGGTTGGCCCCTTCGGCAGCAAAGAGGCGTGCCGCAGCAGCCCCGATCCCGCTGCTTGCTCCGGTCACGATGATGGTCTTTCCCTGTAGTTCCATGGCGTATCCCTCCGAACCATGTCGGCTCGTGACACCAATCCCCCAACGCCAGCCACGGCAGCCACCCGATTTCCAGATGGGCCCCAGTCTAAAGCGTGTGGACGCATCTGGCCGAACCTCAACCGTTGGTGTCCGCTTTTCGCTGAGATCAGCCGATAGCCGACGGCCGCAGCCCACCCAGCCGAGCTGGTCTGCGTATGGTTGGCGGCCGCCCGGAAGCGGTCCAACCGTTTCCGACCCTCCGGGGACGCCCTGAAAGAGGTGGCTGTCAGCCGAAGGCTGACCTAGAACGGTGCCACCGGGGTAACCCCGGCACCGAGCGCTTCGCGAAGTTCGCAGGCTTCCTACGACGACTTGAATGATGGCTTAGGAGGCGATGATACGAGCCTTACAGTCACGCATTAGGGTCTGTCATCGCCTGAGCCAATCGAGGGCGGCAGCGAGGCAGAGAACGCCGAAGAAGCTGGCGGCGGTCTTTTCGTAGCGGGTGGCTACAGCGCACCATTCTTTGAGCCGCGCCCACAGGCGGTCAACGCGGTTGCGGTTGTTCTAGATCCAGCTCGGGCAGGCGGCCGGCGCCTCATGGCGCAGCGGCGGGATGGCAGGACGTGCGCCTATGTTCCAGATGTGCTGTCGGAATGCGTGGCTGGTGTAGCCGCGATCTGCGACCACCCACTTCGGGATTGCCGACAAGTAGGCGAGAAGGATCAAGGTGCTGCGGGCCATCTCAGGTGTCCTGCGACGCAATCCTCGACCAAGCGCCCTGACAATGGTAGCCCTCGCGAGAAGGCCAAGTGCGCCAGCAAGGAACTGCTTTGTCCGTCCGCAAGCGCAACAACATCCGTGAAGCAGGTTCCGAAACCCAGGCGATGGTGTTCGCTCATGGCTTCGGCTGTGACCAGAACATGTGGCGGTTCGTAGCACCGAGGTTCGAGGACAGCTTTCGCACTATCCTGTTCGACCATGTCGGCGCTGGCCGTTCCGACCTCTCCGCCTTCGATCCGAGCAAGTATGCCACCCTCGACGGCTACGCGGCCGACCTCGTCGAGATCGGGCGCGAACTGGCGTTGCGGGATGCCGTCCTGGTGGCGCACTCGGTCAGCTCCATGATCGGCGTCCTAGCCCATATCGGGGCGCCCGAGATCTTCGGCAGCCTCGTGCTCGTCAGCCCGTCCCCGCGCTACATCGACGACGAGGGCTATCGGGGCGGCTTCAGCTCGTCCGATATCGACGAACTCCTCGGATCGCTCGCCGACAACCACCTGGGATGGTCGGCCGCTCTCGCCCCGGCCATTATGGGCAACCCCGATCGACCCGAACTCGGACAAGAACTGACGGAAAGCTTCTGCCGGACCGACCCCGAAACCGCGAAGGCGTTCGCCCGGGCGACATTCACGTCGGACAACCGTGCCGATCTGCCGAAGGTCAGGGCGCCGACGCTCATCCTGCAATGTCGCGAGGACATGATCGCGCCGCCGATTGTCGGCGAGTATGTCAGAGACAGCATCCCCGGCAGCACGTACGTGCTGCTCGACGCCACCGGCCACTGCCCGAACCTCAGCGCACCCGACCAGGTGACATCGGCGATGAGGTCATTCCTCAACCGAGACGCCTGACGGTGCGGAACGAAGGCGTTGATCTGTTCGAGCATGCGCCCTGCGGGCTGGCAGTGCTGGACGCAGGCGGGCGCTTCCTCACGACCAACGCAACCCTCTCATCATGGGTGGGCGTTGGGGGGGAGGAACTCGTGGGCCGGCGGTTCCAGGACCTCCTTTCCGTCGCCGGACGGATCTTGCACGAAACGCATCTCGCACCCCTTCTCCTCATGCGGGGTTCGGTCGAGGAGATGGCGGTGGAACTTGTCGCCGCAGGGGGTGAGCGCCTTCCCGTCCTGCTGAACGCCACACGGGATGCAGGGACCTCGGGAGACGTCACGCGCGTCGCGATCTTCAAGGCGGCGGAGCGCCGCCGCTACGAGCGAGACCTCCTCAACGCGAAAGACCAGGCCCGCTCCCTGCAAAGCCAGCTCGAGGAGAGTAACGCAGCGCTCGCCAAGCGTCTCAAGGAGGAACGAGACCTCGGCAAGCTGCGCGAGGAGTTCATCGCCGTGCTCGGGCATGACCTGCGCAACCCCCTGGCGTCGATCCAGGCCGGCGCGAAGCTTCTGGGGCGCGAGGTGGCCAGCCCGAAGGCGGTCAGGGTCCTCGCCTTGATGGAAGGCAGCGTGCTGCGCATGTCGGGCTTGATCGACAACGTGCTCGACTTTGCGAGGGGGCGCCTCGGCGGTGGCATCACGCTCGACCGCAACGCTACGGAACCGCTCGAACCCATCCTGCGTCAGGTCGTGGACGAGCTTCGTTCGGGGACAGGACGCGACATCGCCACGGAGTTCGATTTGGCGGCGCCCGTCAATTGCGACCGTGCGCGCATCGCCCAGTTGGTTTCGAACCTCCTCGGCAACGCGCTGACGCACGGTGCCGAGAATCGGCCCATCGTTCTTACCGCACGTTCCACGTCCGAGGTCTTCGAGGTGTCGGTGACCAATGGCGGCGTGCCGATCTCGCCCGGCGCGATGGAGCGACTGTTCCAGCCGTTCTTTCGCGGCGGAACGCAGCCGAGCAAGCAGGGGCTCGGCCTGGGTCTGCACATCGCCTCGCAGATCGCACAGGCGCACGGTGGCCGGATCGAGGTTCAGTCGTCGCACGCCGAGACCCGGTTCACCTTCCGCATACCGTTGGGAACGGAAGCAGTCGGGAACGGCGATGGAGGAACCGATCTCAGTGGAGGCGGCTGAACCCATCGGGAGTCCTACGACAGGACGCGTGCGGCGATGTTGTCCAGCGCCTCCGTTGCGGCTTTCGAAGGAGACGTCTCCGAGAAGGAGAGCCCGTGCTCGGGCACGTCGTCACGGGTGGCCCACGTGCTTGTAGGCGACGATGGAAGAAACGGCCACCGTTGGATTTCCCCGTTTGCCATGTTCCCCTCGCCGTGGCACGGGTCACCCCTCGCGGCCGGCTGCGGCATTGGAGTGGTGGATGAAGCGCGTAGATGCCAGCGGCCAGCGGATGGCGGCACTCGTCCGTGGACATGACTGGTCGTCCACTCCGCTCGGTTCAACGGACACTTGGCCAGAGGCGCTAAAGCTGCTGCTCAGCATCATGATGGGTTCGCACCAGCCTATGTTCGTGGTCTGGGGTGACGAGCACCGCATCATTTACAACGACGGCTATGCGGAGATCCTTGCGTCGAAGCATCCTGCGGCGCTCGGGATGCCCTTTTTTGACGTGTGGCATGAGATCCGGGCCGACCTCGAGCCGATCGTCGCTCAGGCCATGGCGGGCGAGTCCGTCTTCATGGACGACATCGAGCTGTTGATGCAGCGGAAGGGCTTTCCGGAGGAAACCCACTTCTCGTTCTCCTACACGCCCGTTCGCGAGGCCGACGGGCAAGTCGTCGGCATCTTCTGCCCGTGCGTGGAAACAACCGGGTTCGTGATGTCGCAGAGGCAGTTGCTGGAACGCGAACGGGACCTTTCCGAGGCACTTGCAATGCACCAAACGTTGCTGGAAGAGAAGGATGTCCTGCTCGCGGAGGTCAACCACCGCGTCAAGAACAGCCTCCAGCTTGTCGTTAGTGCGCTCAGCCTGCAAAGCCGACGCCTCAAGGATCCCGCGACGAAGGCGGCCTTCGATCAGGCCATCAGCCGGGTTCGTGCCATCACCTCGGTGCACGAGCGCCTCTATAAATCGCACAATCCCCTAGTCGTAGAGATGAAAGCGTACCTCGAGGGGCTCGCGGACGATCTCGCCGTGACGCCGGAGATGCGTGAGCGGATGAAGGTCGACGTCGATGGCATCTCGATGAGGACCGAGCGCGCGATCCCGCTCGCGATCATCGTGAACGAACTCGTAACCAACTGTCTAAAATATGCCTACCCGGCGGATCGTCCGGGCCCGATCGTCCTTTCCCTCCTGAAGGGAAGCGACGACATGCTCGAACTGACTGTCGCCGACGAGGGAGTCGGCATGTTGACGAAGGAGGAGTCCGGTGGAGGCCTTGGCACCAGGCTGGTTGCCACCATGGCGAGCCAGCTCGGAGCCACGGTCGACAGGTCGACCACACGGGACGGGTTCAAGGTCTCGCTCGTCTTCTCCCGCGAGGAGCTCACATGAGCCTTTGCGTCCTGATCGTCGAAGACGAGATGCTGCTTGCCATGGACCTCGAGGACATCCTCGTGGAGGCAGGATACGGCGTCGTCGGGAACGCCGTCGACATGCACCAGGCGATCGCGATGTGCGAGGAGCACGGCGAGCGGATCGACATCGCCATCATGGACGTCCACCTCGCCCGCGGCACAAACGGCGTCGAGACGGCGAAGGTCCTGCGCCAGCGTTGGAACATCCCTTCGCTCTTCGTCAGCGGCAACATCGACGAAAGGATGCAGGCCCTTGCCCTGGAATGGGAGCCAGCCGGGTTCGTCGGCAAGCCGTTCTCGCAGCGTGAGGTCCTGAAGGCGCTGGCAGCCGTGTCAACGAAAGCTGCCTGACGCACAAAGGCGTACCGCCCGGTCTGCCGGCCGCGAGAAGGGCTTGCCGCATCTAACCCTGCGGACATGTATTCGGGTCGTCCCACGAGGTAGCCTTAGAGGGTATCGCGTCCGATCTCCCGAAGGAGCCTCGACTGTGCCTTCGTGTCGGTGCCCTCGGCTGGGTTCGCGATATAGCTGGGGGAGCTCCGGACCACACGTTGCACGTGAGATTGGTTCTGCAAAATTCTTGAGGGACTCACCTTAAGGAGTGGATCGTCGTTCCCAGTTAAAGCCGGCGCATCGCGGAAACGAGCGGTCCAGCGTGGCCCGGCTCCGTGACCGGCGGAGTTCCACCGATGCGCTAGGCAGCACCTTCCGGACACCCGGAGCAGAAACGGGAGGGAACGCAGGCGGCCATGGACCATTCCTCGCCTGTCGACCTCGTCGGTCTCGCGCCGAAGGCTTACGTGCCGCCTTCCGGACGGAAGGATAGCCTCATGCCGCTCAACATCCTGATCGTTGAGGACGAACCGTTGATCGCCCTCGACCTCCAGACAATTATAGAGGACGCCGAACACCATCTCGTCGGCATCGCCGACACGATGGGGCGAGCCCTAGCGCTCGCCACAGGCGCCAACGTCGACGTCGCGATCATGGACATCGAACTCGCGACCATGCCGGATGGCATCGAGACGGCCCGCCGCCTCCGCGAGGAGCACGGAGTTCGCTCGCTCTTCGTCAGCGCCAACATCGAGGTGGGAACGCGGGCGGCGGCGGCGGTACTCGATCCCGTAGGCTTTATCGACAAACCGTTCGTCGCAAGGCAGATACTGGGGGCACTGGATCCCGTGCATGAAGAGCTCTATCCAGCTCTCGAGCGTCAGTAGGCAAGCGCGGCATCGGCACGACATAAGGCAATTTTGACGTGCAAGACCGACAAAGTGGCATCGAGGCAACGGCCGCGGACGATGCGAGGCTGGACGCCCTCTCCTCTTACGGTGTCCTCGACACGCCGCCCGAGCAGGGTTTCGACGACATCGTCATGCTTGCCGCGCAGACTTGCGGAACGCCCGTGGCGCTCGTTAGCCTTGTCGACCGAGACCGTCAGTGGTTCAAGGCGCGCATCGGCTTCGAGTCGTGCGAGACACCGCTCGGGCAGTCGGTCTGTGCCCATGCTTTGAAGCAGACCGACCTCCTCGTCATCACCGACTTGGCAGCCGATCCCCGTACCGCCGACAACCCGCTCGTGACGGGCGAGCCGCGCCTGCGTTTCTATGCGGGCGCTCCTTTGGTCACACCCGACGGCGAGGTCCTGGGGACGCTCTGTGTCATCGACCACATCGCGAGGCCGGGCGGACTGAACCCAACGCAACGGGGAGCTCTCGAGGCGTTGTCGCGGCAGGTGATGACGCAACTCGACTTGCGACGGGCTTTGGCCGAACGCGATGTCACTGCCCGAGCCCGAACGGCTGAGCAGGAGCGGGCCCGTCAGGTTTTGGACAGCGCCGTCGACTTCGGCATCGTCGTGATGGACAGGGACGGCTTCGTCACGGAATGGAACAAGGGGGCGGAAGGCATCTTCGGCTGGACCGAGGACGAGATGCGCGGACAGCGTGCCGATCGTTTCTTCACGCCGGAGGACCGGGCCGCGTCGCGAGCCGACGTCGAGATGGACCTGTCGCTACGGGACGGTCGCGCCGAGGACGAGCGCTGGCACCTTCGCAAGGACAACTCCCGCTTCTGGGCCAGTGGCGAGATGATGCCCCTTCTGGACGGCAGTGGTGGCCACGCCGGTTTTGTGAAGATCCTGCGGGACCGGACGGCCGAGCACCTCGCCGGCCGCAGGCTTGAGGTTGCCGAGGCGCGGCTGCGCCAGGCGCAAGAGGCCGGCGGCATCGGCGTATTCTCCGTCGATGTTGCGACGGGGACGCTAAGCGGCACGCCTGAGTTCTGTCGCCTCTACGGTCTCGACGAGAGGCCCGAACGCCCGGCCGAGGACTTCGAGGCGCTCGTCGTTCCTGAGGACCGGGACCTGGTATCGACGAACTCCACTCGCCGCGCAGCCGAGTCACCCCGAGACGTGGAATACCGCATTCGCCGAGCTGATACGGGCGAGTTGCGCTGGATCGCGCGCAAGGGCGAGTTCCATAAGGACGACGACGGCCGCCCCGTCCGCTTCCTCGGCGTGGCACGCGACGTCACGGCGAGGGTGCAGGTCGAAACGGAGCTCCGAGCCAGCGAGGAGAAGTGGCGCTCCCTCTTCGAGCAGCTCCACGAGGGCTTCCTTCTCGGCAGCGTCGTTCGCGACGAGGCCGGCAAAGTCGTCGACTGGCGCTACGAGGAGGTGAACCGGGCTTGGCACGAGCTGATGGGCGTGCCCGTTGGCGCGGCGGTCGGCCGGACCGTGCGGGAATTGATCCCCGAGGTTGAGGACGAATGGATCGCGGAGATGGCGGGTGTCGTCGACCGGAATGTCGGCTCCTCCTTCACGCGGCAGGTCGGCGCGCTCGGTCGCTGGTACGAGGGAGCCGTCCAACCCCTCGGCGACGACCGCTTCACGGTGATCTTCCTCGACGTGACGGAGCGGATCGTCTCGGAGGCGCGGCGGACTGCGCTCGCCGAATTGAACGACGCCCTCCTTGAACAGGTCGAGGACGACGCGTTGTCGAAGTCGGCCGCCGCGGTGATCGGGAAGGCACTCGGCGTCGGCCGGGTCGGGTACGGGACCATCGCCGAGGATGGGGTGACCTTGACCGTGCCCTATGACTGGACCGCCCCCGCGTTCGCGTCCGTCGCCGGGACTCATCACTTCGACGACTATGGACGCTACAGCGAGAACCTCGTCCGTGGCGAGACGGTGGTGATCGACGACGTCAGGCTGGATCCCCGCACCACAAACAACTCGGCGGCGCTTGAGAGCCTCTCGGTTCGCACGCTCGTCAACTACCCGACGGTGGAGAACGGCCGAACCGTCGCCATCCTTTATGTGAACGATGACAAGCCACGCCATTGGACGGAGGAAGACGTCGCCTTCGTCGGGGAAGCGGCGACACGGACACGCCTGGCGACGGAACGACGCCGTGCCGAGTACGCCCTGCGCGAGAGTGAAGACCGCCGTCGGCTTGCCGCGGACATGGGCGAGGTCGGCGTCTTCGATCTCGACCTCGACACGAGGGAGCTCCTCTGGGACGACCGCGTCCGCGCGGCGTTCGGCGTCTCGTCCGGACGTCCGGTGGCACAGGAAACCAAGCTTGCGGCCGTTCATGCCGACGACAGGCCCGAGTTCGACCGCCAGTTCGTGTCGACCCTGGAGGGCGGCGAGTTCGACTTGCAGTTCCGAACCGTCGGGATCGAGGACGGCATCCTGCGCTGGGTCGCGGTGAAGGGACAGGTGATCCGCAAGGCGAATGGGTCACGCCGCTTCATCGGCGCCGTCCGTGACGTGACCGAACGCGTCGCCGCCGAGGAGCGGCGCCAGCTCCTGAACGCCGAGCTCGCGCACCGACTGAAGAACACGCTGGCCATCGTGTCGTCCATTACGACGCAGACGCTACGCACTGCACCCGACATGACCACGGCCCGAAAGTCGCTGACCGATCGCATCCTGGCGCTGAGCAAGGCACACGACATCCTGCTCACCGGACAACGGGACGCTGGCTCCATCGACGCGATCATCACTGGTGCCTTGGCGATCCATGACGATGGGCGCCGCGTCCGGTTGAAGGGTCCGCGGATCCTGATCGGGCCGAAGGCCGCGCTGACCCTTTCCCTGATCGTGCACGAGCTCGCGACGAACGCGGGCAAGTACGGCGCGTTGTCCGTGCCCGACGGGGTCGTCGACGTGATTTGGTCGGTTGATCGGCATTCGGACACGCGAGTTCCTATGCTGGCATGGGAGTGGCGCGAGAGCGGAGGTCCTCCCGTCGAGGTCCCGACCCGAAAAAGCTTCGGCACGCGGTTGATCCAGATGGGGCTCGGAGGGTCGGCGGATGGCGGCGTCGATCTCGATTATGCGCCCAAGGGACTCAGGTGCCGCATAACGGCGGGTCTCACGGAACTCCAGAGAACCGATGAGAGCTGACGGACAGCGCGTCGTCGTTTCGCCGACTCAGCCCGGATACGCCGCTTAAGGGTCACCTGGTATGAAACCGGGAAGTCCGTACGCTTGCGAAATGCTTCTATATTCGCGACTGCGCTCGAACAGATCCATCGCCTCTGGCGGACAGAGATCCTCGACCACGTAGGTCCGCTTCTTCTAACATGTCGGTCAGAAGCAGACCGTCGCCTTTCCACCCAGTCGCGTCGATCGCCGTCAGAAACGAGCCTCTTTGAAGGGTTCCGTCCGCTACTCACCACTTTCGGCTAGCGCCAAAATTGTAACGCGTCGGGCGCCGAGCATCTAATCTTTAGGCATACCCCGATCTCGCAACCGGTTCTCCTCGAAGGCGCGTCCCATCGCGGTGATCGTTCCCGGCGAGTACACGTGTCCCGACGGCGTCCAGATCCAAGGCGACAGACCGAGTGCCGCCTTGTCCGTCTGCATGGCGATCGCGAACCGGATGGCTTCGCCGAGCGACGGCCAACGGTCCGCCGCCTTGCCCGACCACTGCTCGTTCGTCGGCCGCCTTTCCGCATCGCTCCAGACAAGCGTGACGTCGTCGTTGATCTGCATGGCTGTCCCCGCTCACCTGCCGGACACATCTCCATGTCTGACAAGCAGGCATGGCTAACGTCGGAAGCCAGGGAAGGTTCACGGCCGCGTGAAGTCAGCCTTCCTCATTAATTGCAACAGCTTAGCCGTCATGCAACCCAATCCGCTTCGCGGCATTCCGGCTTCGATCCCGAACATGGAACGCCCCATGCCGCTCGATACATTCGCGCCGTTCGTCCTGGCCTCGATGGCGCTTCTGCTGACGCCGGGCCCAACGAACACCATTCTCGCCGCCAGCAGTGCCGCCATGGGACTGCGCAGGGCCTGGATGCTTCCACTCGCGGAAGCAGCTGGTTACGTCATTGCGATTTTCGCGTTCGTTCGCGCTTCCGAACTCATCGCGGACATTCCGATCGCCTTGCCGGCGCTGAAGGGGGTCGCGGCGGCATGGCTGCTCTATTCCGCCTACAAGCTTTGGACGCAGCCCGTCGAACAACGGGTACCCGCGGTCGGCGAGGCCATCAAGCGAGTGTTCCTGACGACGCTCCTGAACCCGAAAGCCATGCTGGTCGGGACGATCATCATTCCGACGGCGCTCCCCACGCAAGGCATGAGCGGCGTCCTTCTCTTCCCCTTCCTGTCGATCGCGGTCGGCACGCTCTGGATGACGATCGGATCGGCGGTTCCCAGTCGTCTTCGCCCTTTCGCTTACAAAGGCGCCGCCTGAATCATCGGCATCTTCTCGTTCGCGGCTGCCAGCAGCGCGGCTCACCTGATCTGAGGGCACCGAGCCGACTCTCCGATGACTGGAGGCTGTCCCGTGCCCCTTCATGGTCCCTGCCCTGCCGTAGCCGACAATGAAGCTTCCGCATCGCGTCAGCCGCTGCTTGCGGTCGACGCGAAGACCCGCTCGAGACCCCACGCCACTCGAGCGGGTCGCTTCGGCGCAAACGTGGGGTTTTACTCCCGCTTCAAAGCTCCTGCGTCCGTATGCCGCTTCCGCCCATTTGCCTCCGAGCGGCATCGGCAGCGACCTGTAGCTGGCAATTTAGTAGCATCGTGACTTTCGGAGGTCTGGTTATCGCCCCTCGGTGCGTTCGCCCCCTAGAGTGAAGGTTGAGATGCTGGAAGCCGCAGATCCTCTCCTCGAAGTTGAGCCGGACCGCCTATCACAGGTTCCACTCACGGCCTTGCTCTTGTCGATTTCCAAGAAGACGCGAGCCATCATGGGCTTGAAGCTGGTCGAGCTCGGGCTTCACAACGGTCAGGATGAGCTGCTGCTTGCAGTCAGAGGCGGGCAGCCGCTGCATGTCTCACTGGTCGCCAAGCAGCTTAACGTTCGCCCTTCCACGGTCAGCAAGATGCTGGATCGTCTGATCAAGAAGGGGTTGGTCGCACGCATCTCCGATAAGAACGACGGTCGGCGAACGTTCGTCCAAATTACGGCATCAGGCCAAGTGCTGTGCAACGAAGTCCTCGCTCTGCACCAGAGCTTCGAACACATCCTCACGGAGAAGCTTGTCGGCGATCCTGCCGTGCTGACCCACGCGTTGTCCGAAACAGAGGAGCTCCTTCGAAACCGACTCCAGCGCCTTCGCTGAGAAGCCGAACGTCATCGACGCCGGTTGTCGTTCGCTGAAACCCGGCATCCGGCCCAGGTCAGTATGAGGCGTAGATCCTCCTCCGTCTGGTAGATGTCGAGCAACGTCACGCAGCTGGAGAGTTCAAGGGCTTCGTCTGCGGACATCACACCCACTTCGTAGGCCTCGATAATCTCGCTCAACCACACGAAACGACACCTCAATCCCAGCTTAACCCCGGGGGCGCAATGCTGCGGGAGCGTGTGGGTTACGCGGCGGCGATGAGCTCCGCGGATTGCACGGGGTCGGGTTGACACGCTGTCATCGGGGCACATGTGCATTGCACCGCGTTGATCCGTGCCCGGAAGAAGCGCGCAGGCCCGCTCACGGTGACGACATCACCGTGAGCGGGCTTTTTTGCATGGTTGACACTGTTCCTTCCGAAAGGGAAGCAAGTCATATCGCGTCGGCAACTTGGGTGGCCGCCGCGAAGACCCGCACGGTCATTGATACTCCCGGGCGGGTCGCCACCGGGGACCATCTTCGTCCCGTTCGCGGAGTTGCCGATGGGGTCAGCGGTAAGACCGTCGCAACGCTCCGTTGAGCGGATGGATCAGTTCGTCATATATCACTTATGGCACTGGCCTGCCCAGGACCCAACAGTGGCCCATTGGTCCAGCCGATCTATTCGGGTCGGAAGATTCGGACGCTCGGGCATGGTCTATTCGCATTCCACCAAGCCAAGACCATCCAGTGTCATTAACAACGAGCTCGGCACCAGCCGCTGGCTTCGGCAGGGCTTGCCGTTCGGCTGGAACATCCCCCGCTCGAGCGACTTCAAGAAGATCTCGCACAAAGGAAATCTTCATGAAGTCCGTATCTTCGATCGTCGTGGCCCTCACCGCCGCGACCGTCCTGTCGACCGCCGCGCTCGCTCAAACCGCGACCCCGACGCCTTCGCCGGCCGCGGAGAATGCCAAGCCCGCGATGGCACAGCCTGCGCCAGAGATGAAGGCGGTCCTGGACAAGCTCCAAGAGCTCGGCGCCAAGCCGATCGGCACCCAGTCTGTCGAGGACACGCGCAAGGGTCCGACGCCGGCCGACGCCGCCATGGCGGTCATGAAGGAAAAGGGCATCCAGCCCGACGCAGCCGTTGCGGCCGTGAAGACCAAGGACATGATGATCCCGGGCGCCGCCGGTGAGATCCCGATCCGGATCTACACGCCGGAAGGAACGGGTCCCTTCCCGATAGTCGTCTACTTCCACGGCGGCGGCTGGGTGATCGCGGACATCGACACCTACGACGCATCGGCTCGTGGCATCGCGGCTGGAGCCGAGGCCATCGTCGTCTCCGCCGACTACCGTCATGCGCCCGAGCATAAGTTCCCGGCCGCGCACGACGACGCGAACGCTGCCTACAAATGGGTGGTCGAAAACTCCGGCTCGTTCAACGGCGATGCCTCGAAAATCGCACTTGTCGGTGAAAGTGCCGGCGGCAATCTCGCAGCCAACGTGGCCATCACCGCACGTGACCAGAAGCTGACGGCGCCGCTCGCCCAGGTGCTCGTCTACCCGGTCGCCGGCAAGGACATGACGACGCCGTCCTATGTCGAGAACGCCGAGGCCATGCCGCTGTCGAAGCAGGCGATGGAGTGGTTCGTCGCCAATGTCTTCGAGAGCAAGGAGCAGGCTGCTGACCCGCGTCTCGACCTTGTCAACCGGACGGATCTCGCTGGCCTTCCGCCGACCACCATCATCAACGCGCAGATCGACCCGCTTCGCTCGGAAGGCGAGATGCTGGCCGCGAAGATGAAGGCAGCCGGTGTCGTGACCGAGCAGAAGACCTATGATGGCGTGACCCACGAGTTCTTCGGCATGGCGGCGGTCGTGCCGCAGGCCAAGGAGGCGACGGATATGGCAGTTTCCGCGCTGACCAAGGCGTTTGGCAATTGAGCTACGGCATCTTGTAGAGGGGAAAGCCGTCGGGCCCAACTCGGCGCGACGGCTTTCGACCCATTACGGCCTTTCGATGCTGGTTCCGCTACGTCTTGTAAGCGGACGTAGTTGGGTCGGGGGCGTTACGATGCTTGTTTGGCGTAGCCATCACCAGCATGGAGCTCCCGGGAAACGGCGCGGAGCTGTTCGACTATATCGTGGGTACTCAACTGCGCGGCCAACTCCTTCGCGGTCTCGGCCGTCGATGGGTAACCCAGAAGGAAGCCCTGGAACTCGTTGCAGCCCTGTGCCCGGAGCGTGGATGCCTGCTGCGTCGTCTCTACACCCTCCGCCGTCACCTCAATGCCAAGCTCCTGACTCATCGATAGGATCGCCTTGACGATCGAACGGGCGCTTTGGTCCTCGCTCAGCCGACCAACGAACAGACGGTCGATCTTGAGCTTCTGGAAGCGGAAGCGGTGGAGGTAGGAAAGGCTCGAATAACCCGTGCCGAAATCGTCCAGGACGATCCGCACGCCGAGTGCGTTCAGCTTGCCAAGAACGGTCAAGGCCGTCTCGGCGTCCTGAAGCAGAACACCTTCCGTGATCTCCAGCTCCAACCGGTCTGCAGCCAGACCGGTACGGCGAAGGATTGTTTCAACCTTGCGCGCCAGGTCGGGCTGAAGGATCTGAACCGGCGACAAGTTGACTGCCACGCGGCAGCCAGCTGCCCATGACGCTGCGGTAGTGCAGGCCCTCTCAATTGCCCATTCGCCCATTGGCACGATGAACTTGCGCTTCTCGGCAATGGGGATGAAGCGGGATGGAGGGATCTCGCCCAAGATGGGATGCGTCCAGCGCATCAACGCCTCGAAGCAGACGACGCGCCCGTCCGCGTCGAAAATCGGCTGGTAAAGGAGCGTCAGCTCATCTTTGACAAGAGCGTTGCGCAGTTCCTGTTCGAGCTGCGGGCGGTCATCTACCTCGTGGTCGATCGCCGGATCGAAGAACCGTAGGCATCCGCGTCCGCTATGTTTTGCCCTGTAGAGCGCAATATCGGCGCGCGTCAGGAGCTGCTGGGGCGTGACGCCGTTTGCGGGGCAGATCGCGATGCCGATGCTGGTTCCGATATGGGCTCGGCGCCCCTCCAGATCGAAGACCTCGGTCAAGCTCTGGATGATACGTTGCGCAAGGTCGCTGGACTGCTCCGACTGGTCGTCGATGGCTTGCAGCACGACGAATTCGTCGCCGCCGAGTCGGGCCACCAGCTCGCCTGTTCTGAGGCAGGCGCGGAGCCGTCCCGCGACCTGCTGCAGGAGGTCGTCGCCCGCAGCATGGCCGAACGTGTCGTTGACGAGCTTAAACCCGTCGAGGTCGAGACATAGGACCGCAAGCGAGCGACTTTCTACCGTGGCTGCACGAATGCGCGCCGCCAGTTCCTCGCCGAGCAACGCCCGGTTCGGGAGCTCGGTCAGAGCATCGTGATGGGCGAGGAAGCGGATCCGCGCCTCCGAAGCGCGCCGCTCGGTGATATCGCGCAGAGCCGTCACTGTAGCGGTTCTGCCGCGATACTCGATGGGTCGCGACAGCATCTCAACAGGAAGGCTGCGTCCGTCCGCGGTGGCGATCTCACCTTCGGTTCGTTGCGAGGAAGCGCTGGCGGCCCAAAGCGGCCAGCTGGCTTCCGGCACGAAGCGTTCGAGACAGCAACCGGCGACGGGCTCGTCCGACAAGCCGAGAAGCACCGCCAAGTTGCGGTTGCCGTCCAGAATGGTGGCGTCCCGATGGATCAGGATGGCCTCGAACGTGCCGTCCGCCAGCTGATGGAGGCGGTCGGCCTCGAGCTTGTCGCGCGCGGCCACACGGTTATCGACGAGCGATCCCAAGAGGCTCAGGACGAGCACGGTAACGCCCTCGACCGCCGCGATCACGACGATGGGCGACGATGTCAGATCGTCGGGCTGGGCGACCGCGTTCATCCAGTCGCCGAAGGATAGGATGGCTGCCACCGAGCCGAAAGCCATCGCGGCGATCGAACCTACGCCGAGCGGAATGGCGATCAGGAGGGGTCGCTGCCGCGCCGCGTTGCCGTTTTCCCAGATCGCGAAGCTGCCGAGGATGGATCCGAGGATCATGACGGCGAGAACCGCAGTCAGATCATAGGACAAAGCGAACGGCGCGACCATTCCCGAAACGCCGGTGAAGACGAGGCAGGAGAACCCGAACGCCATGAGCGAGCCGGCGAGGAACACGTTGCGGCCGGACCGGTGGCTGTTTGCCGCGAGCTGGACGGCCGCAAGGCTGCAGATCAGGATGATCAGGCTGCCACCGGCCGCGTAGGCGAGCGGGATGGCGATCGGGATCAACGGGTAGGCGCTCTTGAAGGCGGCCAGGAATACGGCGCAGCCCATGCCCGAGGAAACGAGTGCAGCACCCCCTATCCGTGCAGTCCGGCTCCATCCGGTCGCTTGGGTCGCCTGTGTGATAAGATGGAGCATCAGAGTGACGCCAGCACCCGATATCAACAGCGCGAGTAAGCTCCACCAAGGATCACGCGCCGCGGCAAGATCGGCCAGAAGGTGGGTCATGCCTTGTGTTTCCACTCATGCGACAGGGACATGCGTCAGAACTCGAACTTCAAGCCAGCCATCAGCCGACGCTCGCTCGGGCGGCCAGCCGAGGTCAGGATGCGTGCCGCATTCAACTGTTCGGCCGTGACCGATGCGGTCGCCTTGTCGTTCAGCTTATAACCTGCCCGGACGTTCAAAGTGACGTAGTCGGGGACCTCGATCGCAACGTTCTGGGCGCGCGTGTCGTCGAACCGGAAATCCGTGAACTCCGATTGCCAGCGCGCCTGTCCGTCGATCTCCAAGCGGTCCCAGGTAACGCCTAGCCCGGCGATCACGGAGTGAACTGGGTTCTGGGCAGCGTAGTTGATTGAAGGGGAGTCGAAGAGAACGGCGTCTGGCGAGCGATCTCGGATGCTGGCAAGGCTATAGCTGAGATTCCAACGCCAGCCCGTTTCACTGTGCCCGTCGATGCCGATCTCGCCGCCGACCGCGCTGCTCCCATCGAAATTGTCGGCGAGCGTCAAGATCTGTCCCTCGGGCGTGAATTCGAAAGGTGCAGCGAAGGGCGACCCGATCGTCTTGTCGGTATCCTGCACGAATACCGACGCGCTAAGTTGCGAGCCAAGCGTGGGCAGCTTCCGCTCGTAGCCGATCTCGTAGTTCATCACCGCGCTCGGATCGAGATCGGTCGTTCCCGCTCCTAGGAATGGACCCTGCGAATAGAAGAGCCCGAGCGACAGGAGGCTCGGAAGCTGTAGCGCGCGCGCGGCCGACAGCCGGAACGTGTCGACCTCGGTTGGCGCGTAGAGAAGAGCGCTGTTGAAGCTTGGCTCCACGATCCGGCGATCTTCGAACCGCTTGCCGATGCCCGGAATCGAGACATCGGAACCGTCACGCCGGACCGACATGGCGTCGACCCGGACGGCGTTGGTCAACGAAAGGTTCGGGCGCATCTGCCAGTTCCACATGGCTGAACCGGACAGGACGTCGCTCGTCATCTCACCGCTGAAATACGTGTCCGACGCGATTGTGTTGTTCCGATACTCGGCTCCGATCCGCACCGTATGGTCACTGCCGATCCGTACGAGATCGCTCGCCTTGACGACGGTCGTGTCCTGCTGCCAGCCAAGGTCGATCTTGGTTCCGGTAGAACGAAGATTGTTCGCATTCCGGTAGGCGTCGAACTGAATGAGACCGATTGCGGTATCGCTCGACAACGTGCCGCGAAGACTGTCGGACTCCACGTCGAGCGGTAGGTAGGAGCCCAGATCCGGGTAGAAATCCGTTCGAATCTGGCCGATCGATGCGGACACTCCAAGCTCTGTCTTGTCGTTTAGGCGATAGCGCATATCGGCTGCGCCCGTTTCGACGTCCGGGCCCTCGATCGTGTCGATGGCTCGGTAGCCCCCGAATTCGTCAGCGCGGGTTGCCTTACCCGAGACGCGGATGCCGAAGCGGTCTGCGCTTTGAAGCGTGGCGACGCCCTCGCCGTAGATTTGGTTCTGCGTGCCACCTTGGACGCTCACGGCGTTCTTGCGGTCACGCAAGGGATCGTAGGTGACGATGTTGATGACGCCCGACACAGCATTGAAGCCGTAGAGTGCCGCGTTGGGGCCACGGATGATCTCGATCTGCCGGATCTCCGAGAGGGTGACGGGAATCAGCGACCAAAGTGTGTAGCCGTAGTCGTCCTGGTAGACTTGGCGCCCATCGACGAGCACGAGCACGCGCGGATTGAGCGCGGTGTTGTAGCCCCGGATACCGACGGCGGAATCGAACTGACCGTAGCGACGCACGTCGAGGCCGGGCACGAAGCGCAGGATCGAGGGGATATCGGTCGCGCCCGAGCGGCGAATGTCATCGGCGGTGAGGATTTTGATACTGGTGGGCGCTTCGCTGGCGCGCTGCGGCTTGCCGGTGGCCGATACGGTCACTGGCTCGCCAAACATTCCCTCGGCGGCCGAGTAGTCGACGGTCTGCGCCCGCGTCCCCTCCGGGGTGAGCGCCAGAAGCGACATCGCAATGACGATGGTCCGATGGGCACTCATATTTCACGAACCATCATGATGAAAGCCGTAGCGAACCGGACATGGGCTGCCGCAGCATTCTTGGAGTTTATTGATATGGTAACGCTGGGCCGGGAGCGGATCGCAACTGTGCAGGCCCCGTTCTTCACCTGTTGGGCATCCAGGGTCAGGCAGGGCACACCCCGGCCGTTCAGCGTACCGGCGAGGCGTGTCTGATCAACGTCGCTTAAGGTAAGGACACCGTCAAAGCCTGACGGCGAAGCAAACTGATTTTGCTCTACCGCGACGACCTTCAGAACTGCGTCGCCGACCCGCAGGCCCCCGCGCACCGCCGCAAGGGTTGCCTGCATTTCGCTTTGAGAGCGAGCGCTTGTCCCATCGTAGACCATCGCGAGAGAAAGAGTGGCGCGTTTGGCGCCCTCCTTGAACGAGAGCGCGCGGCCGATGACCTGCAGGTCTTGCATCGACGGATCGGCAGCCACCGCACTTCGGGTTGCAACACAGAGGCTGAGCGCGACACTCCAAACGAAAAAGCTGTGCAGCATTCGACCCTAGGCTTCTACAACGCACGCCTCGAGGGCCACGAGTTTAAATCGTGCGCTATCTTACCTCTACACTCCTTACCTCCAGCTTGCGCAACACCATCCGCTGCCGACCATCGAACAAGTGCTACGACATGATCGATGACTTGGATTTGCCCGGCGAAGGCGTGCGTCCGCTTTCCTACTTATCGAGGTGGATCCAGCTGAAAACTGTCCGTCCTCAGATTGTTCGTATGGGCAGCGAATGGCTGCCCATACCAACCGACGAACGGCGATCCGCTTCGCTGCCTTATCTTCAGAACTCTTCCCAGCCGTCATTGGCGGGCGCGGCTTTGGCGGCAGCGCTTCCAAGGCCTGTCCTGCGAATTTGCGGCATCGGACGCACGGACGTTTGAGCCGGCACGACCGGGCGCCTGGAGGTAGCCGAACTGGATCCCTGCGCAGTCCAGCCGGTGGAGCCCTGCGTCCCGCTGGTGACAAATCCTGCTACGAGGCCGCCGAGCTGCTCGGTCTCGTTTGACAGCGCCTGAGCTGCCGCTGTGGTTTCTTCCACCATCGCCGCGTTCTGCTGGGTCACCTTGTCCATCTGATCGGCCGCAACGGACACTTCGCGTAGCGCCACGGCCTGATCACGAGCCGAGCCCGCCATGTCGGCGATCGTCCGCGCGACGCTGCCCACCTGGCTGACGATCGCCTCCAGGCTGAGGCCCGAAGCCGTCACTAGCTCGACGCCCGAACTGACCTGGGTGCCCGACACGGAGATCAGCGCCTTGATCTCTTTTGCCGCCTCCGCCGAGCGCTGGGCAAGGCCGCGCACCTCCTGCGCCACCACCGCAAAGCCCCGGCCCGCCTCGCCGGCGCGCGCGGCCTCGACGCCCGCGTTCAGCGCCAGAAGGTTGGTCTGGAAGGCGATCTCGTCGATCACCCCGATGATGTTGCCGATCTTCTGCGAGGACTGCTCGATCTCACTCATGGCTGCGATCGCGCGAGACACCACCTCGCCGCCCTTCTCCGCCTCGCGACACGCGATGCCGGCCGTCTGGCGAGCGGCGTCTGCCTGTACGGCCGTCTCGCCGACGCCCCGCGTCACCTGGCCGAGCGCGGCTACCGTCTCTTCAAGGCTGGCTGCCTGCTGTTCGGTGCGCTGGGAGAGGTCGCTGGCCGCGATGGTGATCTCCGACAGACCCGAACGCATCGCCCCAACAGCGCCGATCACTTGGCCGATCGTATTCTCGAGCTGCACGACGGACTGATTGAACTGGGTACGGATTGGCTCGAACTCCGCGGCCACAGGCTGGTCCATGCGCACCGTCAGGTCGCCCCTCGACAGACGAGCGAAGCCCGCCTCCACGTGATGCACGAAGGCGCTGAGGTCTTCGGCCTTGGCGCTGTCGATCGCCGACTGGCGGTCGCGCTGCTCTGCCTGCGCCCGGCGACCTGCGTCGGCTTCCGCGGACAGACGCAGCTTCTCCAACCCCGCCTGCTTGAACACCTCGACCGTGCGGGCCATTGCTCCGACTTCGTCGCCGCGCTCCGCACCGCTGACCGTCACATCGAGATCCCCCGCGGCAAGTCGGTCCATCTGCCCGCGAAGCCGCGACAGCGGATCGGTGATGCCGCGCGATGCCATGAGGCCTGCCCCGACCATGCCCAAAAGCAACCCGGCCAGCGACAGTCCGATCGTCGTGTAGATGGTCGACCAGGTTTGCGCGGTCAGCACGTCCGAGTGCGCCGCGTTGTCACTCAGCATCCGATCGCGAAGATCCTGGTAGCGCGTGGCGAACTGCGAAGCGGTCCCGTCCATGGCAGCTAGGACAGCTTTGTCCTCGTCACCGCGATTTTGGAGCCCAAGGTTGATGGCGTCACGGCCTTTGGTGGCGATCTCATTGACGTCGGCTGTCATCTCCGCAAGAGCAGCTCCGTAAACGGGAACGCTCGCACCGATCTCTTCTAGGAACTTCCGAGTGGCTTCCATTTTCACGTCGAAATTTGCGGAAGCGGCTTGGGCCTCGTTGCTCCGGCCGTCGTAGGCCAGGACCTTGTAGGCTGAGTAAGCCGCGTCGCTGACGTTTCTTCCGGCCCGAGCCAGCTTCACCACAGCCGGATCGTTCACGTCGACGATGGCGGCATAGTCGGCTCCGATGCGATTCATCTGGATCGCGCTGTAGGTCGACAGACCCAGCCCGATCAGACTGACGGTCGCGATCGCGAGAATGAATTTGCGGAAGATACTGGTGTTCTGAAGCACGGTGCGTAGGCTCCCAACGCGATGACCAAACGTCATCGTGAACGGGTTAGCCGCGACACATTTACCGAACGATAATTTATCGCGTCATGAGGTTCGTTACGTAATCCCAGACCGACGATCTCGGACGGCAAATTGCCGCACGGTTTTCGATGGGCTGCGAAACGTCTGTCACCTTGGGTCGATCCCCGTGAGCGAACGTAAGCTATGCGGAAACCGACCCTGACAACCAACGGAAGCGGTCCATCCGTTTCCGACCCACGCGAGTCTTTGACGGGCCTCGTATCGCCGCCCGGGAACGCACTTCCACCTGGTTCCCAACCAGTTATGCCCCCCCAAGTGGGATCACAGATTTTCTGGAAACCAACACGGAGATGACCACCAATCGGCAAGCCTGTGCGATGGCGATGAGTGCTCGTTCCGTCTCAGAACTGAACCGTGAGGGCACCCACGCAGATTAGCAAAAAACGGCATCGAAAAAAGTCGAGGTGTCAGCTGATGTCGGGGCTTGCGTCTGATGTGCTTCACGCGCCAAGCGTTCCAGAGCCGCTGCTTGCGTGAGGGGGCGATCGAACAGGTAGCCTTGGCCCAGTCCGCAGCCCGCTTCGGCCACGAAGACGCGATGGTCTGCCGTCTCGATCCCTTCAGCAACTACGCCCAGCCGAAGGCGACGCGCTAGGGCGCAGACCGCGGCGATGATGGCTGAGCTGTTCTCGTTGACGCGGCAGCTCTCCACGAACGAGCGATCGATCTTGAGCTTGTCGAAAGGAAAGCGCTGGAGGTAGCTGAGCGACGCGTAGCCGGTTCCGAAGTCGTCGAGGGCGATCCGGCATCCAAGATCTCGGAGCGCTTGCAGCGTCCGGATCGCGATTGCATCGTTGTCGACCAGCGCCGTTTCGGTGATCTCGATCTCGAGCCGTCGAGGCGGAACGCCGTGCTCTGCCAATGTGGCCGAGATAAAGGGAACAAGGTCAGCATCGGTCAGTTGACGGGCCGATATGTTCACCGCGATGAAGACGTCCTCGGACCACAGGCGTGCGGATCTAATCGCCTCCCAAAGAACCCAGCGACCCAAGTCCAGGATGAGACCACTCTCCTCGGCCAAGGGGATAAACCGAGATGGCGGCACGGAGCCGAGTTCCGGATGATCCCATCGCACGAGGGCCTCGAAGCCTAGGGTCCTATCAGCCTGAAGGTCGACTATAGGTTGGAACTGGAGATGATGTTCGCCGCGTTCCACGGCACCTCGCAGATCGTTCTGCAGGCGGTGACGGTCGAGAAAGGCCTGCTTCATTTCAAGTTGGAATTCGGTTGCCCGGCCGCGACCTGCGACCTTTGCCGCATAGAGAGCAAGATCGGCATCCTTCAACAGGGCGTCCGACGACTGTACCGGCTCGCCTGCGTCGGAGGCACGCAGACCCAGCGTAACACCGACCGGGACATCGCGCCCCTGGAGGGAGATCGGCTGCCGCATGAGGGCTAAAATGCGCTCGCAGGCCGCCCGGCTCCGTCGCTGCGTGTCATCCCCCTCGTAGAGGACCGCGAACTCGTCACCGCCGATGCGTGCCACCAGCGCTGCATCGGGAGCGGCTCCGGTCAGGCGACGCGAGACATAGCCCAGCACCGCATCGCCGACGTCGTGCCCATACGTATCGTTCAACGTCTTGAAGTGATCGACGTCGATAAGAACCACGGCGCAACCACGGTCCGCCGCAAGGCGGTCGAGACGCAAGCCGAACTCCAGGCGGTTCGCCAGACCCGTCAACGCATCGGTGCGCACAGTGCGGTCGAGACGACGGTTCTGCCTTAGAACGAAGATGACCAGAGCAGCACCGAACAGGACCAGCATGAGCGTTACTGCGCACAGGCTGGCGAAGACGAAGCGCAGATGCGTTTGCGTTCGGGCCACCTCGTCGCCGGCCAGGGCATGGCTGCGGGACGTCATGCGCGCCAACGGCTGCACGAGCGGATCGAGGGTAGCGAGGGCGTGTGCTGCAGCGTCTGAACCTGGCATCCGTTCGAGCAGCGGCTCTATCTGTCGGATCGCTTCGGCAAGGCGCGGGATAAACTCGCTTCGCATTTCCGCGATCGGGAAGGTTACGCTGTCCAGAAGGGTCGTGCGGTTCTTCAAAATGGCGGCGCGCAACTCCAGTTCGTCAAGATCATTCGCGCTGTCGGCTCTAGCGAAGGCCAGTTGCAGCCGGAGGAGCTCCGAAAGCGTCTGCGCTGCATCGAAGGTTCGATTGTAACGCGACGCCTCATCGATGCGATGCTGATAGGCGGCGGCCAGAACGGAGACCGCGACGGCGGTGACGGCGAGTAGCGCCGTTACCGCGATGAGGCCGAACCGCAGCCGATGGAAGCTGCGCGGCAGCGTCAACTTCCCCTGGTGGATCATGACGCCACGACGATCTCGGTAAGTTGCCAGACGGCACGGCTGTAATAAACCTGGTGCTGCGTGTCCGGTCGCTGATCGAAGGGGAAGACCAGAAACACCGGTCCCTTGTCGCTAACCGGCATGGGGACCCCGTTCTGCCGGGTTGCGAACAAGCCGTCGCCCATAACGATATCGCCGGCCTTCGCCTCTACCACATAGTCGTTGAGCGCGATGAGTTGCAGGTTCTCACCACGTGCGCCGACCGCTGCGAAGAGATCACGGGCAGCGACGCCTGAGAACTCTACAGGAACGTCGTGCCAGGGGGTCGTGGTGACGAAGCGGGTCTGTGGAAGGGCATCGAACGCTGCGGCGTCGTACGAGACTTGACCTTCACTACCAGCATCGCCGATCGCTCCCCTGACATGCAGCAAAGCCCTTGCCGCCGTAGCGTGTAAGGGAGTCAGGAGAACCGCAGGTAACGCGGCAAGAACTCTGACGACTTGTCGGCGACTCAGCATGGCGAACTCCAAAAGCGAAGACGCCGACCAGTAATCCACACTCATTAACTCAATACTTAACACTCTCACCGGCTGTCGAAGGTCTACCCTGCTGATAATCATGATTGATTACCACTCAACCGCGGCGATAGCTGTGACGATCGTTAAGCGTTTAACTCTGCGCTAAAGATAACCAATTGGCTTGCAGACACAAGTGAAACTGGGTGGGAATGTCAGCTAACATGACCTATTGGTGAAAAGTGGGCCGGCAGCTACACCGACAAGCCGATCGTCGTCAAGAAAGCGGACGCTTATAAGTGTTCTAACAGTTATCGATCCATTTCACAGTCACTGGCGCAAGACGTTCTGCTTCTCGAAGGCTGACCATCAACGACCGCGCGTTGGCACTGCTACATACTGCTCCATCAGTTTCTTTCTCCGGTTTCAAGGACAGCGCAGCCTCACGCCTCACGGGCCATCCATTTTCAGATGACTCTCGTTCTCCGACGTCTCTTCCAAGACTATCCGGTAGGTTGCCTTCGCCTCGCGCTCGTTCATCACCTGACGCACACGAGCTACCTCGGATGGATCCGCTACTGGTAGCGTAAAGGGCCTTTTGGCTTTGCCGTTTTTAGAAGGACGAGCGTAATGTGTGGAAGCTGTCGCGTCCGTCGCATGCCCAAGCAAGGCAGCGAGCTCCTCGCGCGAGCAAACGCCGCTGAGGCGAGCGTCCTTTGCCGCCGCTGCAAACATATGCCTGGTCGTGTAGAAACAGGGGAGCTGGCTCCGACGCGGCCATAGCTTTGATGTGATTTCGTGTAATTTGTCCCGCCACATCTTGTAAAGCGCCTCCCACTTGCGCGCTCGCTCGTCCGGATCGCGGGGTAAAAGCTGATCGAGATGCGTCATCCATGCGGCGATGACGTCCACCTCGGAACAAGCCTGCTGCCAAATCAAGGTTCGGGTTGGTCCATGCGCGCGGCCGTTGCTATTTTTCCCGTTGACGACTGTCAGACGACGTTCTCCCGAAACAGGCTCGATCGTCAGATGCGCGTCTCTCCATTCGGATGGGCGAAGCCCGGTATACAAACCCGCTGCAAGAAGAAGGCCGATCGACCGAACATGCCGGCTTCGGCTCAAGGCTAGAGTTGCCATGAGCCGATCCCAATCGCCTGGAGAGACGGTCTTTGCCTTCTTGGCAGAGGTCCGCCTCGGAAGAGGCTTGGAGCAAACTCGATCTCCTGTCGAACCCGTCGAAAATGGAGACCGTGAGGCCAACAACAGACTAAGGGCGTGCAGACTGTCCTCTCGTTCTCCATAAGTGAACGCTTCATCCCGGAGCCGCTCGCCAATCATGAAGGTAGAGGCGCTGCGATACTGGCGAAACGTCGCGGCATCCAGGTCATGCCGTCGCCCGATGAGCCAGTGAGCGTAGGTTGTGGCGTCCAAGCGATTATAAGGGTTTTGGACACCAAACTGCACCCATAGACGATCATAGCATTTCCGATAGCTTGCCTCCGTTGACGCGCTCCGAGTTGGTTCAGACACGGACGAAGCTGCCGCGAAAGGAGCGGTGCGCCTGTCCCCCGTCACAGCGCAACCTCGATCTGCCAGTGCCCACTTTCATCCTGTCGGGTGCGCCAAAAATTACACCACTCCGGTACAGAACTGCGAACTCTCGTTCGAGCTTGACACGGTGCCTGAGTGGAATAATCGGGCACGAACGCCAATCAATTGCGGGTGCCGACGCCAAGACCGAATCAACTTCAGTCAAACACGATCACCGCGCTACGACCCAAACTCGAGGCTTACCGGTGCGCAAGATGATCCAATACCCGCCGCGCTTCGTGGAGGGACTGGGGCGTGAACCGTGTAAGCGCGTTCCCAACTTTCAAGCCGGCGACGTTGAGGTTTGAATTACGCGGTCTGTCTGGGGGATAGAATTCCTGCGGCAGGTCGCTCAGCTCGTTCGGATTAGCTACGCTAGCCGGCACCCAGATCGGTAGTTTACTCGCAGTCGACATGTCTATGGCGAATGGCGTTCCAGTCGGCGTTACGAAGGTTGCGATGTATAGCGTCCCTTGCGGCTTATCGGGATGGCGTCGAAATCTCGCGTCGGCCTCGCCGACCAAGGCATCGCACGTGGGGTTCTTGATGGTGTTCGCCATGGACTTGTACTGCAGAGTTATCGGGGAGGTTGCATCAGGGTACCGAGCAGACTAGACAGCTGACGGCCCGTATCATCGCGAGCGACGTCGACCGTGCCGACACTGATGGTCCGTTCGGTCCCATCGGAGATCAGATAGGTCGCGAGCGCCGCAGCGGCTTCGCCACCGCAACGCTCGTGCCAAGGGTAGAGCAGAAGGATCGGGGCTCCATAGAGGCCCGCATAGGCCATCATCTGATAGATGTCCGCCTGTGATATGCCGCGCCTGGCGTCGTTCGCAGGGTGGCTCAGACGCTTCCATTTGGTGTCGATAACGATGCGGGCGACACCGTTCCGTCGCAACAAGAGGTCCGGCTTCGTTGCGAAACGCGACTTTCCGTTGCCAATTTCGGTGACGCAGTGGCGCAGGCCTCCTTGTACCGCCATCTCCCAATTTGCGGGCAGAACGCGAGCCAGCCGCCGTGCCACGTAAACCTCGAAGAGGTCGTTCATATCGAACAGCAGTGCGGTGCCTTTGGCTTGGCCCGATCCCGTCGTTTGCCAGAGACGCGCGAGAAGCAGGCGCGCAAGCTCGACGAGGTTTCTCCACCGCATATTCGAGCGGTCGAACCGGAGCATTTGCCACGGCAACAGAGCAACAGGCAGAGCGGATACGTCGGCGTAGGCGAAGGCCAGTTCGGAGAGAAGGCGCTGGGTCTCGTGCCTTTGCGCAAGTGGCCGCAACGCACGCACGGTAGCGGCCATGATCTGGTTCAACGCAATATCCGGCGAGAGCTCATCGAAGGCGCAGGCGATACGCTGTGGCGTCGCCGCCAGACTCGAGAACTGGCGGATCACGTTGAGCTTGCCGCGGAGCGACGCTCGAACCTCTTCATGACGCAGGTAGGATCGCGGCAGGCCCCCACGCACCTGTTCGGTGAGCCTGGCCGCGAACAAGCGGATCAAGATGTCGAGCAGCGTTTCGTCCTGCGATCCATGCTGCGCGGTGTCCCCTGCGAGGATGTCGATATCGAGCGCGATACCAAGCATATGGACGAGGCGTGCCCGGACGGCAGCATCGTTCGCCAAATGATCGATCTTCGGCAGAATCTCGAGTGAACATCCCGCTGCCGCAACCTGTCCAACGTAGCTAGTTGCCCGAAGATGGTAGCGACCGTGCTCTAGAACGTTCCGATCCGATTGGCCGTCATGGGAATCGAAGGGCAGGTTTCGGTTCTGCCAATCGTCCTTGCATCCCTTTATCCCTACCGCCCGCACGGCCGAGATCAGGGCCTCGGCATGGATCGGAGAGATTGAGTCGTCGATGGATCCGAGAGGACGCGACTCCCATTCACGCATTCTGTAGTGCTTCATGACGGGAAAGCACTGTCCATCGCGAACGTGTCTTCGTTGGGCTTCGCCGAGGATATCGCAATCGCCCGCTGGTAGGCGGCTGCTGTGAAGGATTCCTGCGGCAGGATGCGCCAGCTGCGTCGCGCCTCCGCCGCTCCGCCCCCGAAGGGAGAGCGTAACTCCCGGGATTCGAGAAAGCCCGGAGCCCTGCCATCGGTCTGTCCCAGAACGGCTGCGACGCGGGAGAAGTCCTCGAAGAAGTATTCGCACAAAAGCGGAATGACCTTGTGGGCCATCACCGCGTCAACATCCGCCTTCCTCCTGCATCCCATGAAGAAAGCGTGCCCGATCTGGCGCTCCCGATCGAGAAAGTACTCGATCCGCTCGTTGATGGCTGTGAGCAACCCCTTGAGGTCGATATCGTCCACAACCTCCAAGAGAGACGGATCAGGTGTCATCTCCTCGAAGGTGAAGCGACGACGCAATGCCGTGTCGAGAAGAGCAATCGAGCGATCGGCCGTGTTCATCGTGCCAAGGATATGCAGATTGGCCGGAACCCCGAATTTCTCGTTCGAGTAAGGCAGTGTGACAGCGATGGCTTCGCCCATGCCAAGACGCTTGTCGCGCTCGATTAGCGTAATCAATTCGCCAAAAACCTTGGAGATGTTCGCGCGGTTGATCTCGTCGATGACGAGAACGAACTGGTCGACGCGGGCAGACCCCGCCGAACCTGTCTCGAAGGTGTTGGGATACGAGGGCATCTCGCTGCCTGTCGCAAGAGCTGATGGCGAAGGCCCTGCCGCGAGCCCGGCGCTTGCTCGAGGGTCCATCGCCGCTGCGATGGCATCGGTCCTTACGCCTTCGCGGTAGCGAAGAACCGCTTCGCCGCTCTTGGGATCCTTCACATGGAAGTGGTTGGTAGACACGGCTGCGGGAAAGACGTTCCGCCAGCTGACTGGGATCCTGTGCTGATAGCCGTCTGGATCGGAGGGATCGTAGCGGTAGCCGCCCGCGACCGTTCCGATCGCGCGCGTCAAGTCCCGGCCTTCCTGCAATAGGACGACGTCTCCGGGCTTCATCTTCAGCAACGTGGCTGCGTCATAGGGCTCGCCCGATCCGGCTTCGGTTCCGTGAAGCTCCCGGACCGCGGTGCTGGTGGGCGTATGGATTGCGGCCGAGAGATCCTTGTCGCGACAGGCATTTGTCGCGACGAAGCCGTCGTTCAGGGAGCGCTTTACCATCGCAACGTCGTGGAAGTCTGGACCGTACCCCACCCGGAAGAATTGCCGGCCTTTGTCAGCTGCATTCGAATCGGCGGGATGATCGGCTGTTGGCGGGAGTGTTAGAATGGCGCCGGCCTCCGGCTCCGAGACGGTGCTGAGCAAGCGCTCGAGGGCAGCCTTCTTCAGGTTGGCATCGGCGACGCGATAACAGCTGATCTGCGTGAAATCGCCGGAGCTGATTTCCGAGACGGGTAGCGGGTTTTGAAGTCGAAGGCGCCAATCGACAGCGCGACGGTGGTGATAGCTGTTGCCGGCGTTCGGCTCGAAATAATAGTCGCTCTTCACGATGCCGATGGCGCGAAAGCGGTGGTTGCCCTGTGAGACGACGATCACGTCGCCTTCGTTCATCTCCCTGAACCGCCAGAGTTGGGCGACGTCTCCGCGGTTTCCGCTTGCCTTTTCCTCCCCCGGCTGCTGGCGCCACCGGGCTGCGACCTCGTCGTACGTTCGATACTTCGGATCGGACCAATCGATGCTGCCACCCCAGCCGAGCGCAGCAAACGAACCTCGAATGGCATCCTCGAAGATGTCGTCCTCGATACCCGCGCGGCCGAGGCTCATCTTGTAAACCCTTCGACCTTCAAGAGAGAACTCGCCATTGCCGCGTTCGGCGACAGCTGGCGTCAGCGGTGACGGCGCGGCGCGAGGTACCGTCAACGCCTGTTCCGCGAGTTCCGAAAGGGTTCGGAAAACTCCCGCCCTTGGGACGAGTTGGAAGCCGGCGCTGCTCGCGGCACCTAGTTCCGTGCCGGCTTCGTCAACGGTCCCCGCGGACGTTTCGGGACGCAGTCCTTCGACGAAATCCTCGTAGCCATAGGACTGGTGGAAAGTGACGAAAGCGATCTGCCCCTTCTCTTCAAGCGCACGATAGCGTTCGTTGACGGCACTACGGCTGCTGGGAGCATGGCCATCAATGAGCTCTACGGCACGCCGCCGTGCGGTATAGGTTTTGCCTGTTCCGGGCGGCCCGTACAGAATGATGTTTTGCGGTTCATGAGTGCCGCTTGGCACGTGGACTGTATCTACGGTTTCGTCGTCCACGTTGACCGCATCACTGATGTCCTCTTCGTCGCTCTCCTCCGCAGCAAATTGATCCGGCCAGTACGGACCGCGGCTTATATCCTCCAGGGGCCTGCCCGCCGGCCGTATGGCCTCCAACCGCTGACTAAGATCAGCTGGAATCTGGCCGCGCAAGTTCAAAGGAGCTTTGGTTGGTTCGTAATTCGAAGTTGCGCGCCTGTTAAACCCTAGGTAAGCGTTGTTAGAGTTGTAGTTCCGAATTAAACCGCAGAACCTGCCTTTTACTCCATCCTTCTCCTTCCGACCGAAGCGCAGTTGTGGTCGCTGACTTGGTCCGATGATCCAATACCAATCCCAATTGGCATCATGCACCTCTCGGACAATCTTGATAAAATTGGAGCGTACGGTCTGCGACCATTGCTCCCCGATCGTATTTCCGTCTAGCTCGAAGCGCTTTAGAAGTTCCTCGTCGGTCACAGATGATCTACATGGTTCGAACGGGCATAGGCTTCCGCCCAGCACAACAGATTGGCGAGTTTCATCTCTTCGACGCTGCCTGCAACCATGTCTAAAAGACCGGGCGAAGCGACGAGGACGGCGAGGCAGCGAGCGCGGCTGAGCGCAACGTTGAGGCGATTGCGCGACAGAAGGAACGAGGCGTCGCGGGGCATGTCGTCGGCTCCCGAGGTCGTCATCGAGACGATGACGACCTCGGCCTCCTGACCTTGGAATTTGTCGACCGTGCCGACGCGAGCACCCTCCGGCAAAGCATCACGCAGCCGGTTCACCTGCATGTTGTAGGGGGCCACGATGAGGATGTCCGACAGGCCAAGTCTGCGACGCTGGCCCTTCCGGTCGATCACCTCGTGAAGGAGCGCGTTGGCGAGAATCGTGCGGACAACTGCGACCTCCTCCGGCGATGCCTGGCGGTTGCCGGCGTGGATCACGGGCACAAAGCTCAGCCCGGTCGGCTTCAGCGACGGATGAGGTTGCTTTCCTAGAACAAGACGCTGGTTAAAGCAGCCGGCTTCTGCAAGAAGCCGACCATTGTAGACCGCGTCCGAGATGAATTCGCAGAGGTGCGGATGCATGCGCCATGTGCGTGAGAGAAAGACGCCCCGCTCGGGCGGTACGACGCTTGCTCCTGCCAAGAGGTGATCGAGTCCCGAGATGCCGCTCCTGCGCGGATGAGCGCCCTGGATAGGCTGGCTTAATTGCATGTGGTCGCCGACCAGCACGATCGAACGTGCACTCGTCGCCATGGCGACGAGGTTCGCCAACGAAACCTGTCCTGCCTCGTCGATGAAGAGCACGTCGCGGCTGCCGCGCATTTCAGGCCGTGCGAACAGCCACGCAGTTCCGGCTACGACCGGGCTCGTCGGATCGATCTGACTGTTGGAGGTGACGCTCCGAATATATCCAAGCCCAGAGAAGCCTTCGCCGCCGCCGTCCTTCTTCTGTCCGATGATCTCGACAGGCCGCCCCGCCTCGTCGAGGCGGCTTTCAAAGGCATGGAGGACATTGTCGATCGCCTTGTGACTGTTCGACGCGATCCCAACCGTTTTGCCTGCGGCCACGAGCGAGGCGATCAGATGAGAGATTGTGTAGGTCTTTCCAGCCCCAGGTGGCCCTTGGATAGTCAGCCAAGATCGATCGAGACCGAGCACGGCGTCACGCGCCGCAGCAAGTGTGCGCCCGGGATCGTCGCGATCACCGGGAGGCACGATAGCCTGCCCGGTGGTCCGACCCGCAATCCGGGGAGCGTCGCCCTTCAGGAGGGCAGCGATGTGGGGGTAGGCCGGGCTTTCCGCAATCATGTCGGACGCAGCGTCGCTAACGGCTTGGCGAAGGACGGAATTGTCGAGCGGGCCGCCTGGGATGAGCGACAGGAATTGCGGCAGTTCGCCCTTGGGCACCCCCCGTTTCAGGACGATCATGCGTGCGGCTTCGTCGAGCTCGAGAATGGTGCCCGCTGTCTGCCCTGTTTCAGCGAGATACACAGCGTCGCCCGGTCGCAGCTTGGTGTCCTGTTCCGGGTAGCGCATGCGGAACGTGAAGCTTTGCTTCTCGCGCCCGATCCAGCCATGGCCGTCCGCGATGCAGGCGCCGAGGCACTCCTCGTCCTCGCAGAGCTCTTCGGCGTCCCGGCCAAGACGATCGAAGTACGCCCACCAGACTGGCTTGTCTTCGCGTCGATGGAACCCGACGAGGTCAGCCATCAACTGACGTGCACGTCCTTCGGGACTGTCGGGGTCGTGCGCCCCGACCAGGCTCGCCGATAAGGCGGCATCCGCCTTTTCCTGCGCCTCGCGGGCCTGCTGCTGTTCGATCTCGCGCTCCGTAGGCTGGGTCGGCGCCGCACCGGCCGCCGGCCACAGGCCTGTCGGTCGCGCGAGTTCAACGAGCCAGTCCCGCAGGAGCAGCGTCGAAAGGCAGTCGTCGCGATTGTAGTCGCGCAGTGCATCGAGCAGCGAACTCTCTCCGGTCTCCCGGAAGCGATCATAGATCACGAGACTGTCGCCCCCGGAGGTGACCTCCGTCTTCCGCCGGCTCATGTAAAAGCGCTCGAGGTTCTTGATCGAGTAGCTCGGCTCGCCCACCCGGACCGCCTCTCGGACGACACGGTAGAGATCGACAAGCCGCTCTGCGCGCAGAAGATCGTCGACCTCGGTTTCCATCACACCATGGAGCGACGCGAGGCGCCGAAGTGCGGTCTTCTCATAGGGCGCGTAATGGTAGAGATGCGCCTTCGGGTGGCGCGCTAGATGCGCCGTCAGGAAGCGCGTCAACTCGACGAAGGTTCGCCCCTCTTCGGCGCGGTCATGCGCCCAGAAGGCCCGGAACGTCAGATCAGGATAATCCGGCACCGCCTCGTCTCGCCCGCCGTCCGGTTCACGCCAGAGAACGCCGCAGAGATACTCGAGGCCGCCCGGATGCATCGGGTCGCCCTCGAAGTCGAAGAAGAGGTCGCCCGGATCGGGCGCGGGCATGCGGTCAAAGCCGAGGCCAGGACGGTGCGGCAGCAGTTCATGCTTCGGCATGCCCGACGCTACGCTGTCACGTTGCAGCCGCGCCTGTTGGACCAGGCGAGCCAACGTTTCGGCAGCCATGCCCTTAACGGCGGCCCCCTCGATGTCCGCGAGGCTGGCCGCGGTGTCGATCCCTTGGGCCCGCAGCTTGGCGATCTGCAGACGGGAGATGTCTGCGACGCGTGAGAGATGGTCAGTCGCCTCCCATCGCTCGTCGCAGACGTCTGCCCAGGAACATTTGCTGCAGAACCCGCACGGATCGGGGGTGAAGGCGGGGAAGGGAGCCGACGAGAAGGCTTCGAGGCGCCCTGCCGCTCGCCGGACGTAATGGCGAACGTGTGCGAGATCGAAGCTCTCGATGGCGTAGGGCTCGGCCGCCGAACCTGTACCGAACATAAGATGGCCCCGCTCGGCCACGCGCCCCTGCACATCCTCCAACATGTCGGCGTAGAGCGCGATCTGCAGAAGCTGCTCCGGCTTGGCCGAACGCGAAAGCTTCGCGTCCCATGGCTCGTAAGACCAGGCCCAGCGCGCGCTCGGCTCGTTGATCCGGACGAGGAAATCGGCGTAGCCGATCCAAGGCGAACGTCCGAGGGCAGCCTGATAGATCAGCGGATGGCCACGGGCCATCGCCTCGGTCGTATCGGCAAAGCGGTCCTTTGCAGTGCCGGAGATCTCGCACTCCACGCCGTACAGCGAACGCAACGCAGAAAGGCAAGCGGACTCGTGTTGCAGCCCTTTTCGGAGCACGAGTTCGGCCTGCGGATCGACGTCTTCCGACGGCTTTTCACGCAGACCGGAACGCATCTCCAGTGACCAGGCGACGGACGCCCGGCAGCCGAGAAACGCGCCCGCTAGTGTTGGTGACAGGCGATGGGGCTGCTCAGTCAATGGCCCAGCCTGCATCGATGAGTTGTTGCGCGTCGGCAAACATCTCGATGTCTCCTGAGCGCCGGACGGTCAGCTTGAGCCGCCCACCGATCAGATCGCTGATCGTAATCGCTCCGAAACGCCCGTCGACATGCTTGAACGCGACCAAATCTCCAAGGGACGCGAAATCGCAATCCTCGACCGCTTTGCGTGTCTGCTCCCATAGTTCCGAACTCCAGACTTCGCCAGTTGTGTTCATTTCGGTGCTTCCAGCGTGGACCAGACTGCGATCGGGCCTGGCAGAAGGTTGGGCTTAGCCTGCGTGAAAGCGAGGAGGTCGGCCTCCGAAATGATCTGCACATTGGGCGGCAGCGGGCCTTCTCCATAATTTCCCGAAGCGGCGAAGAGCAGGACGGTATCGACCTGCTTATCCGACGAATACTGCGCGGCCGGCAGAATGGTGTCACCATTCTTGACTTGAACGCCGGCCGTTCGGCCGTCGGCGCGAACGAGATTGCATTCGTAACGAGGCGTGTTGGGCGAATGGCTGCTCAAGACGACCCGCCAGCCGTGCTCCTGAAGAAAAAGGAGCACGAGGTCTTCAAGTTCAAAAGCACTCAGCGTGTTGACGAGCCTACCCTTCGGACGAGCGACTTGGACGCCGCCTGTTTTCGATGCGAACAGCCAAGAGGTATAGTCCGAAACGAACGGCTCCCAGATACGACACAGGGACTGACCGCGGGAGCCGAAGGCTGCTTTCACCTTGCCGGGAACCTCGACGTCATCGAGCCTACCGCTGCCCTCGACGGCAAAACGAACCGGCGCAACGTGAAACATATCCTGCAGTTCGGCCCAATCGCCATATCTGCGATGAGGTGAGCCCGTTACTTGAGCGAGAAGAAAAGCTCCCTTCTCGTCACGCGTCCAGATGAAGTCACCCTCTCGAACCTCACGCATCATGAGGTGGACGGAGGTGTGCTTTTTCCCGTCATGGTCTAGGATGTGGCGCTTGAGATAGTCTTCCGTCGACTCATTCTTCAATTCCACCAGACCCTCCCCACGGTATCCAACGCCAAGGATCCGGTTCTCGATGCAGTGTTCCACGACTCCGCGTGGATCGAGGTCCCAAGGACGCAAGTGAAGCCGCCAAATTGTCATGCCGTTCCCCCTAGAACCCGATGCGGCCACAGCCGACGCTTTTGGCCTCGACTTCGCTCGCTAGCATCCTACCGATTTGCACTGGACACCCCTCGCGCATGATCTTTGCCTTACGCGCTACGATTGAAAAGTCACCCTGTGTCATGGGGTGCAATCGTTCCACAGAAGTTGGTGCCGAGGTGCCGAAGACGCGCTCAAACGTCGAGGCGATCTGAGTGGGCGTCAACGCCTCGAACCGAACCTTAAAGAGAAACCGGCGCTGGACCGCCGGGTCGAGGCGGACCGCAAGATTGGTCGTGGCCGCAAAAGGCAGCGGATGGCTCTCCATCCAAGTCAGCATTTCGTTGACTTGGCTCACCTCCCAGCCGTGTCTCGCGCCGGAGCGGTCGCCGAGCAGGGAGTCGGCCTCGTCAAATATCAAGAAGCGCTTTGTATCGGCTGCCTCGTGAAACGCGTCCGCGATCCGCTTCTCGCTCTCTCCGACGAACATCCCGAGAAGGTCGGAGGCACGCTTCTCCAGAACCTCCATTCCAAGGCGGGTCGCCAGATGACGTGCAAAGGCGCTCTTCCCGGTGCCGGGAAGGCCCGAGAACAGAAACGAAAGGGGGCCAGGCCCGGCCAGCGCCACTCTCCGCTCTATCTCGGCCAGATCCTGGTCCGCGTTCGATAGAGAGGCATCGAACCCGATCGGACCGGGAATGGCGAGCGCGGGCCTATCGCGACCGGCGACCCGCAGGAGCGAACGTGTGACAGCGACGGCCGCCTCCCCCGGCGCCGCTTCATTATGCCCGACAAGAGACGCAGCACGGATGCCGGCTTGCAGCAGCGCGGGTGACGCTGGAAGAGCGGCGAGCGCGGCGATGTCATGATCCGCGAAGGCGACATCGTGAGCCCGGGCGTGGCGCTCGACGATTCGTCGGCGCGTCGTCATTTCCGCCTCGCGGAACTCCACGGCCGTCAGCATGCGGCGTAGCACCGCCGGCCCCATGCGGTCGGGATGATTGGTGATCCAGATCATCGGGACCGGACAGGTCTCGACCACACGATTCATGAAGACCTTCGAGCCCGTCCGATTCGAATACTTCTCGTCATCGACTCCGGTGAAGATATCGTCGGCCTCGTCGATCACGAGAATGGTTCGCCCTGCTTGCTTGGCGAGAGCCGAAGCGAAGGCGAGATGAGCGAGACGGTCGGCTCGCGTGGGCTCAGCCATCCGATGAGGTCCGCGACGATCGGAACCCACCTCGCCGATGAAGACGACCTGCGCCTCGAGTTCGGCAGCGACCGCACGGGCGAATTCGGTCTTTCCTGTGCCCGGCTCGCCATGGAAGAGAAAGCTCGCCCCCGATACCTTCTTCTGAAGAGCGCCATCGAGCAAGGAGAGAAAAAGTTCTCGCGCTGAGCCCAGATGGTTGAAGTCCGACATATCGAGGCTGGACGGGGTGAGTTCGCCGAAAAGCGAGCGTCTCATCGCCTCCTCGCTCGTCGTGCGGCTTGCAAGGATCGCAGTGACGGGTGCCGAGAGAGCAACGTCGAAGCCGCCTCGGTCCTCAAGGAGACCGAGTTGAAAAAGCGCTGTCCGGCAGGTACCGAGGAGTTGTGTATCGCGCTCCGACAACCCCGCCATGTGCGCGGCATTCTTGATTGGCACCTCGTCATCATCGCGCATGCATCCGGACGCAGCGCCGATCAGTTCGCGGAACCTTGGAACCTGCGTCAGCCGCGCCACGGCGCCCAGAAGCGAAACTTCGGCGGGTTCCAGGTTCAGCGTTCGACCGATCCAGTCGACGCGGGACTGGAACGCCGACGCCTTGGGCGCTGACTCCGTGAGTTCTGGCAGGTTTCCCGGAGTGAAGCGCAACGTGTTGCCAAAGCTTGAACGTCGAGCGCTTTCGGCCTCGCGGATCCAGCTATCGATCGGGCCCACGCGGAAGCCGAGAAGGCGACGATGCGACTTGTACCATTCGATGAGCTCGTCGGTGATCTCGAGTTTGCTCTTGCCCCGATCGGGCCGCAGGACCGTCAGCGCGTAGCTCCGCAGTACGTGCTTCTCGTACGCGCCGAACGGCAGATCGACGAATCCGCCAAGGGAAGCAGCGAATGAACGTCGAGCGCGATGACGTCTGAGCGGCATGGAATCTCCGTCTAAGGTGGTGGGAACGTCAGTTAGAAGATGCGCTCAGTCGCGCAGGCGACGCAGGCGCTTGGCCACAGTGACAAGCGTCCCGTCGTCACCGACGACGACGTAGGCATCGAGGCTCTTCTCGATCCGGGCAAAGGCCTTGGCGCCGAGCTCGTCGCGAGCGCGCCGGCGGGCGGTCCGGTCCATGAAGTAGAGGTCGGCGCCATGCGATCGCTTTCGCTCGCCAAAGCTCAGGAGGGTCTCGACGGTCTCCTCACGAATTCCCCGCTGGTTCATGCGTGCCGCCGCGTGACCGCTGGTGTAGAGCCCTTCCATACCTTGTCTCCGACTGAATTGTCCGCCAGTGGAGAGATAGAGGATGGGGGCGACGAAAATGGTCGTCCCATCACTGAAGGACGGGAGATACCTCATGAGCTATGCCAAGGCTGGCGAACTGCTACGGCTCGCCCTTGACCTGTCAGCCCGCCACAGCGGAATGACGCTCTCGGAGATCGACCAACGCTGGGGCGGAGGAACGGAGGCAGCGAGAAGGCGTACGCAGCGTATCTTGAGCGAACTGCAGGCTCTATTCCCGGACGCTTACGAGGACAGGACCGAACCGGAGGGTAAAACGGTCTGGCTTCGGCGCGGCCGCATTGTGGATCTATCCGCGATCGGCGCGCGCGATGTCGCGGCCCTCGAGCGCAGCGTCACCTCCGCGAGGACGGCTGGAGACCCAGGCGATGTCGAACGGCTGGAGAAGGTTCTGGCGGTGGTCCGCATGCTGTTGCCGGACAAGATGCGGTCACGAGTGGAAACCGACATCGAGGCGATGCTGCAGAGCTACCACCTCGCTGCCCGTCCAGGACCTCGGCCGCTTCAGGACCGGGCCGTCATCGAACCTATTGGTGATGCGCTTCTCGCCATGAAGCAAGTTGGCTTCGACTATCGCGGCACCGGCGGCGTCAAGCGTCAGGTCGTTCACCCCTACGGCCTCATCACGGGCCATCGGACCTACCTCGTGGCGCTTACTGCGAAGAGAAGGGAAGGCGAGCCAAGCCTCTGGCGCCTCGACCGGATGGCGAATGTGGAAATGATGTCCGCGCGCTCGCATGTGCCCGAGGGGTTCTCACTCGTCGATCACGCCAAGCGTGCATTCGGCGTGTTTCAGAACAAGGATGAGTATGGTGAGGTCGTCTGGCGCTTCCTGCCGGACGTAGCCGCGAACGCGCGCGGCTTCCGGTTCCACCCGGACCAGACCATCGAGGAGAACCCCGACGGATCGCTGACCGTTCGCTTCCACGCTGCCGGCCACCTCGAGATGGCTTGGTTCCTATACCAGTGGGGGGACAAGGTCGAGGTCGTCGAACCGGCCGCTCTGCGGGCTCTTGTTGAGGACCATCAACGCACCGATTTTCCGGCTGCGCCATGAGAGCGCCTGCCGTCCGCTCGTGGCGTGTCGGCCAGCGCAATGGAGACGGCGAATGACTCTGACCTACGCAATCGGCGACATCCACGGTCGCGACGACCTGCTCGCCCCGGCTCTCGACTGGATCGATAGCCATGGTCGGGGAGAGAAGGCTCGTCGCATCGTTTTCCTCGGAGACTACGTCGATCGAGGTCCGAACAGCGCAGCCGTCATAGCCAGATTGATAGAGGGTCCGTTGCGGTCACAAGACCGCTACGTCTGCCTGCGTGGCAATCACGAGCAGATGCTTCTCGACGCGCAGACTGCGGCGGAAGGCGCCCGTGATTTCTGGCTCGCCAACGGAGGTGATCAGACGCTCGCGTCCTATTCAGGCGCTTTACCCGCCCGCCACCTCGAATGGATAAGTGCTCTTCCGCATTTCTTCGACGACGCACGCCGCTTTTTCGTCCATGCCGGCGTTCGTCCAGGACTGCCGCTCGGAGAGCAGAGCGAACGGGACATGCTCTGGATCCGCCAGCCCTTCCTGATGGCCGAACACGATTTCGGCCTTCACGTCGTTCACGGACACACGCCGGATCCCGATGGGCCGGATCTTCGTGTCTTCCGTACCAATCTCGATACGGGCGCAGTCTGGACGGATCGGCTTTGTGTCGCAGTCTTCCATCCTGACATCCCGGGCGGCCCGGTCGAGATACATATGATCACGGTTTGAAGGACGGAGGCACATAGATCATTGCAGCACCCACGGCTCGCCGTCGCCAAGCCGGTGAATCGCATCAAAACCATGTCCTTGGGCGTCCCAATTCTGCCCGTGGACCGGCACGACGACCTTGGCGGACATGGCCGCCGCAAAAGCGCGCAGATCGTCGGAGGACGCATGGCCGCTCGTATGCAGGTAGGCGAGTTTCGCCCCACCGGCTCGGCACCATTCTAGCGGCTCGGCGTAATAGGCTTCTTTCAAGTAGCCGCGCCACATCGAGTGATTGAAGGCGTCATCCTTCGTCGGATGAAGCCCGGCCCGCGAGTAGTCGCGAATAAGAGATCGGCGTATCATCACGACTGCGTCGGCCGGAACGTTCCGCGCAGCGACACCATGGGGCACCATGCGCGAGACGAACTCCTCGCGCCCCTGAACCACATAAAACGTCCGCAAACCCGCTGTCACGACGACTTTCAGATTCGGAAATCCGGCACGTGGCAGCTTCGTGCCGTCTGCGATGCGGTCAAGAACATCAGCAGTGTAGAGATCGATCACCAACGTGCGACCGGTTCGCTTCGCCGCACGGTACAGCGTCACCGTGCGGTCGATGTTCTGTCCCGACCAGGCAACGAATATGCGGCCTCGTGTCCGACGGAAGAGCGCTGCGAATTCGCCCTCGAGTTCGGCCTCGGTCGCCGTCGGCTTATCCGTTCCCAGGTTGGTGCCCTCGCAGACGAGGACGTCGACCTCTTTTGGTGGACGGGCGATCAGCGCATCAACAAGCGAGGACTTGCGTCCGTGCCGACGGAAGTCCCCCGTGTAAAGAATGCGCCGTCCGGCCCCTTCCACGAGCAGCATATAGGCGTCGAATGCACTGTGATCGGTCAGAATCGGAGTGACGGTGAACGGGCCAAATCGGAGTGGTGCGCCCCGGCTCGTCCAGGTCCGCAATCCGCGCGGCGCCGAAGTCTTTGCCATCTTCTCGGAGATGGCGATAAGCCGCGCTGAGGCCTGTCCCGTCCAGACTACCCAGTCTTTTGGCAACTCGTGCAGCAACCCATGATGATCCTGATGCGGATGGCTGACGAGGACCGTCGCGGGTTTGACCCTATCCAAGCTCGCTGGCAACAACCCACTCGCCCCCACCGGCGCGTCCAGCGGGCGGCCGGCGTCGAGGACGAGACGCGCGCCGTCTGGATGGGCGATCTCGATGCAGCTTCCGCCGATTTCCCGCGTGCCGCGATGAACGGTGAGCGTCAGGCTCATCAAATCTTGATGTCCTTCGCGTCGCCGACCAGCCGCACGTTCTTAATTTCCTTCTCCAGCTTGGTGCGATGGTCCTTCCAGACCTTGCTGTCGCGCTGTGCAGCATCGAAGCCGAAAACGATCAGCCCAACCTGCGGCTCGTCGCCAAGACGAAGCTTGGCTTTTCCAGTCCCGACGTCCACGATCAAGGGCGAGAGTTCCCGCTTCCAACCCATCTTCTGGAATGCCACGAGATTGGCCGCAACGCGGGTCATGCTGTCCTCGATCGCTTCCCGTTGCGAGGCAAGGATGGTGCGATAGGCTTTGATCTGTTGGCAAACCGGGGCAGAGTTATCCCCGATAGCCCGCAGTTCGCCATTTCGATAAGTCTTCGCCTCCCAGAAGACGAGGCGCGCATGATCGCCGTCCTCCTCAATGGCCGCCAAATCGACCCGCGGGGCGTTCCAGGGATCTTCGTCGCCCTCGATCACATGCCGACCGGGGAAGGCGATCTCGACGTCAATGACCTTGGCATTGCGAATTGCGATCTCATGGCAGCCACGCTTCTCGTCGCCCGAGAACAACGCGGCTGTCTTCTTCAGCTTCGAGAGCGTACCCGTATTGCCGGTTCCGCTATTGTAGTAAGAGATGAGCCCCCGCTCTTTCAGGACAGCAGTTTCGAAAGTTCCATCTTCTAAGAGCGGCACCTGAGCAGCCAGTTCGGGATCTGTCAGGAATTTCTCGTGCGTCGTCACGCGGAGCGAGCCGTTCGGGCATGAGACATTGAAAATTGCCTGGCCCTGCCAGTAGACGTTCAGGCTCCGACCACGAACTGCGATGATGAGCTTCGGATCATTGAGGACATCGTGCCACCAACCTGACTGTTCGGCCTGCTTGCGTAAGGCCTCGATGAATGTGGGCGTCAATGCGTGCTCGAAGCTCGTCGTGTTCATGTTGTTTCGATCTCCAAAAATTTGTCGGCGTCCATCGCACGGCGAGGCGACAAAAACTGACGCCCCTATCTGAAACAACGAGATTGGCGGGTCGCTGAAGGGGAAACCAGTCAGTAGATTCCCGTTCGCACAGAAAACGGAGAAGTGCAGGATGGACTGGTTCGAGCGACTGACGCATTTTCGGGAAAGCACCTACGCCGAAACGCAAGCGCGGCTCTCTGTTGTTAACGGTCGACTCTCCGTTAACGGAACGGACTGGAGCTACGGTGTTGGTCGTCTGACGCTTCCGTCCCTTTCTGAACTGCGGATCAAAGCGAACCGCGTCCACCGAGCGGGACGATCCCGCCTTTCCATCGTCCAAGGCGACGTCCGAGCCCTGCATGGCCACGAGGGAAACCAAGGGGCGCTGTTTCAGGTCGCGTCGCAGTTCAACATGCTCGAAATGGTCGGACCGGATGTCACGCCGGAGGATGGGGTCACCCGATATGCTTACGATCGAACACAAGGCCCCGCCTGCGCAATCGCGGCCGGAGCTGCGACGATCTACCGAAACTATTTCGCTCCGGTTGCCGACGGCATCGGACAAACGGCCGACCGTCAGCTCGACGGACTTGCCGATCTGGGCCGCGAACTGGCGCAGCGTCTGAACTGGATCGTCGAAGACCTCTGGTGTATGCAGAATGGATATGCTCTGCCGACCGCAAGTGGGCTGGCTGCTCTATCAGGCCTTCTCGAAACTCTCGACGAGAATGAACGGGACGCGTTACGCGGTCTTATGCAGTTCGGCTTGCACCAGGACGTAGAGGTGACGGACGGACCTCTGCCTGGGCAGACCGTCAGTCAAATCTTCTGCTCGGCCTTGCCAGTTGCCTACTGCCGGCTGCTAAAGGCGCATTGGACATCGTTCGCACGTCTCGTTTTGGAGGCGGCCTACGAAGCAACCCTTCTTGCCGGCGTTTTGAATGCCGAGCGCGGCGCATCGAATCGAATTCTGCTCACGCGTCTCGGAGGCGGCGCCTTCGGCAATGCCGACGAATGGATCGATGACGCGCTCGTTCGGGCAGTTCGAATTGTCGGCGAGCGCGATCTCGACATCGTCGTCGTCAGTTATGGCCTGCCAACGCAGCATTTTACCCAACAACTTGCTCGGACGGGCTTGCTAAAAACTTCTGGTGGCTAGGGTCAGGACTCGTAGTTTAGAGCCAGAACAGGACGGTGGCTGCTAGCGCGATGGCAGAGAAGAAGACGGTCGGACAGCGATCGTAGCGTGTTGCGACGCGGCGCCAGTCCTTTAGCCGCCCGAACATAATCTCGATGCGGTTGCGACTGATATAACGGCGCTTGTCGTGGCGTACGGGTGCATTGCGGGACTTTCGGCCTGGAATGCAGGGTTTGATGCCTTTCGCCTCAAGAGCGTCCCTGAACCAATCGGCATCGTAGGCCGATCGCCGAGCAACCATTGCGCCTTGGCGCAGAGCGTCCAACAGCGCGACTGCCCCGGTGTAGTCGCTCACCGGCCCAGCGGTCAGGAAGAAGCTCAGCGGGCGACCGTTCGCATCGGCGACAGCATGGAGCTTGGTGTTCATGCCGCCCTTTGTCCGACCGATCAGTCGTCCAAGCCCCTTCTTGACCGCAAGGCTCTTTGCCGTGCGGTGAGCCGTCAGATAGGTCGCATCGATCATGACGGTCCTGGGATCGGCGCCGACTGCGGCAGGCCTTCCATCATTCGGACGAAGACGCCCGCTTCACCCCAACGCTTCCAACGGTTGGTGAGCGTCTTCGCGGGCCCATAGTCCCTGGGCGCATCGCGCCATCGCAACCCGTTGCGGTTGCCGAAGATGATGCCGGTGAGAACCCGCTGGTCGTCGACACGTGGCCTGCCGTGGCTTTTGGGAAAGAACGGACGAGGCCGATCCATCTGTTCGTCCGTCAGTCAGTACAGATCGCTCATATCCAGCCCCCCGGACGGAGCCTGAATCAGACGGCACGCCTCAAATCAATGGGTCCTGACTCTAGCCACGCATGGCCTGACGCCCGACACCTATCGCGAGCGGTACAGCCTGAAGGCGGACTATCCGATGGTGGCTCCGAACTATTCGAAGTTCGGTGCTGAAGTGGCGAAGCAGTTGGGGCTTGGACGCAAGCGCTCGGCGACCGCAGATGCGGTAGCGCAAGAAGCCACAGCTTCTGAAGTCGCGCCAGTTCCCGCGCCCATGGCGAAGCCGAAGGGCAAGCGGTCAACCAAGACATCTGCCAAGGCAGATGCCTGATAGTTGACGACTGGTCTCGTCCTTTCGAAAGGATCATTCCGACATTGGAGATAGGCCGCACCTTGCGGTCCCCTCCCGATCCCTTCCCTCGCCTGCCGCGTGAAGATCAACATCCACCAATGATGGGATGTCGATTCGCGAGAGGTTCGCATGCTCACGCTTAGCATCCTGCCGCGCGTCATTGAATCAAGCTCATCAGGGTCTGGTCCAGCCGATCGACGCCAAGGAAGCAGATACCCGGAAGCGGTTCATCCGCTTTCGACCCTTCCCTGACGTCCCGGCTACGGTTCCGACATCACGAAGCGGACATTCTCAAATGACCTCATCGAACGTTCTGCAGATACGTAGGCGGTCCCTGGACGATCGACGCGACGCAGTCGGCGAGGATGCGATCGGGTGGGTGCTTCCAGACCCTGTGGGAAAACACCTCCACTTCCGTCAGCCCGCGATAGCCTGCGTCGCGCACGAGGGCACCGATGCTTTCGAGGTCGATGACCCCTTCGCCTGGCAGGCCACGGTCCATCAGAAGATCGCCTGTCGGCACGAGCCAGTCGTTGACGTGATAGGCAAGGATGCGCCCTTCCCGGCCCGCCCTCGTGATCGCCTCCGGCAGTTCGGGGTCCCACCAGGTGTGGTACACGTCGATCGCGATCCCGAGATGCGACGTTCGGGCGGGATCGAGAAGCGTACACAGGTCGAGCGCCTGCCGGATCGTGTTCACGCAGGCCCGGTCGGCGGCATACATCGGATGAAGCGGCTCGAGCGCCAGCGGCACGCCGAGCGTCGTGGCTTCGGCTAGGAGATCCGCGACGCCATCCTGAACCTGGCGCCGGGCGCCGGGCATGTCGCGGCTACCCTCCGGCAGCCCGCCGACGACCAGAACGAAGCATTCGGCACCGAGGCGTGCGGCGTCCCGCAGGGCTCGGCGATTGTCATCGACGTTGGCGGCCCATGCCGCCCGCGAGGTGCCGGGAATATACGTGCTGCGGCAATAGCCGCTGACGCGCAGCCCCGCGTCCCGGATGCGCCGGGCGATCACGTCGACATCGCCCCCCTCCACCTCGCGCCGCCAGGGCGCGATGCCCCCGAACCCGGCTCTGGCGATCGCATCGACAGTCTCGCCGATCGGCATCTGGTAGCCGAGGGTCGCCGTGTTGACGGAGTGCCTATCCAGCGACCGCGGCATGCGCCTCACCCACCCAGTCCGAAGAAGCGGCAGATCTCGTCGACCTGGCCATCCAGCATATGGATACCAGGATGGGTCGAGCAGCCTCGGCTCGACGCAGTTCTCAGAAGCGGCGTCTCGGACGGCTCGAGGATGATGTCGACCACAAGTGCGGTTTCGCTCAGGCGGTCGATGGCCAGCGGCAGCGGGTCGCCGTCATGCATGCCGATCGACGTGCAGTTGACGATCACGTCGTAGCCCTCGGCATCGGCACGGGCCGCATGGATGTCGACGGACGAGGACGCCAGTCTCAGGTCGCCGAGAAGAGATGCAAGGCGGACGGCATCGACGTCGAAGACGCCGAGTGCGGACGGGCCCTCGTCCAGAATCGCGTGGGTGACCGCCGACCCCGCGCCACCGGCGCCGATGACCACGACGCGCCGTCCCCGCAACGTGTGCCCCTTGCCGGCCAGCCCGCGAACGAACCCGAGACCGTCGAAGTTGTCGCCGACGAGCCGACCGTCGGGAAGCTTGCGGATGGCATTCACCGCGCCAATGCGCCGACCGAGCGGTCCGACCTCGTCGATGAGAGAGGCGATGGCGATCTTGTGGGGAACGGTGACGACCAGCCCGTCGAAGTTTTGCCCGACACGAAAGGCTTCGAGCACCGCGGGGATACCCTGCGGCGCTACATGGAACGGCACCAGGACCGCATCGACGCCAAGACGCCGGAAGGCGCTGTTGAAGAGCCGCGGCGAAGCGACCTGGGCGATCGGATCACCGAGGATCGCATAAAGGTGGGTCGCGCCGGAAAGAGCCGGCGAACCCTCGTTGCCCCGTTCGGCACCGGCCGCATGCGTCATGCCGCGACCCCGCGCACGGCGAGGACGGCCCGCATGCGATCGACCGCCCGTTGCGGATCGGACAGGAGGTTCGCGCCGTCCGCCAAACGGAAGACGTCGGCCAGATGCAGGGTCGAACGGGCGCTCTCCATGCCGGCCACCATCGTGAAGTGGTCCTGATGGCCGTTGAGGTAGGCCATGAAGACGACGCCGGTCTTATAGAACTGCGTCGGCGCGGCGAAGAGATGGCGCGACAGGGGCTCGGTCGGATCGAGCACGGCGCGGTAGCCGGCCACGTCACCGGACGACAAGCGCGACAACGCGGCCGACGCTGCGGGTGCGATCGCGTCGAACGCGCCGAGCAGGGCGTGGGAATGGGTATCTCCGTCGCCAGCGATGAGATCCACGTAGTTGAAGTCGTCGCCGGTGAACATCTTCACGTCCTGAGGAAGGCGCGAGCGAAGATCGATCTCCTTGCCGGCGTCCAGAAGCGAGATCTTGATCCCGTCGACCTTGTCGGCATTGGCCTCGATGATGTCGACGACCACCTGGCTGGCGCCCTCGTATCCGGCATGCCCCCAGTATCCGTCGAGTTGCGGGTCGAACATCGGCCCCAGCCAATGGAGCACGACCGGGCGCTTCGCCTGCCGCAAGAGGCGGTCATAGACCATGCGGTAGTCGTCCGGGCCCGCAGCGGCCCGAGCGAGTGCGCGCGACGCCATAAGGACGACGCGACTACCACAGGCCTCCACCGCCTCCATCTGCTCCTCGTAGGCGGCGATGACGGCGTCCAGATCGTGCGGTCGAGCGGGGTCCAGCTGATCCGTGCCGCAGCCGGACGCCACCAACGCATCCCGCCCCCCGGCGTCCATCGTCCGGCGGATAAGCTCGTGCGCCATATCCCAGCCGAAGCCCATACCGCGCTGCGCCGTGTCCATCGCCTCGGCGATGCCGAGGCCGAGGCTCCAAAGGTGCTGGCGGAACGCGAGCGTGCGCTCCCAGTCGATCGCAGGCGTGACCCATGGATCGCTCGGCTCCAGCGGATCGAACACGACGTGCCCGGCGGCGTAGGCGATCCGGTTGAACGGGGCGCTTGGCGGGACGACCGGCAAGGGCTGTCCGACGAGTCGATAGGTCTCGACCGAACGATCGGGTTTCGGAAGGCGAATGCTGGCCGTGCCGGTCATGGCTTGAGCTCCCCGGTTCAACGATGCGCCGCCGCAAGGCGCGCGTGGACCGGCCAGGCGCCCGGGAGTTCCGCCTCCAAGCCCATCGGCCGATCGTCGAAGAGACGCGGGTCCATCACCTTCAGGTCGTCCGCGATCGCGGGGCGGAACGCCATGTGCGAGAGGACATCGCGCTCCAAGTCGATCCCGGGGGCGATCTCGAAGAGTTCAAGACCATTCGGCCCGGTCCGGAACACGGCGCGCTCGGTGACGAACACCGTGGTCTGGCCGCGCTCGCGCCCGTAGGCGCCGTTGTAGGTGACCTGTTCCAGGGTCTGGACGAACTTGCGATGCTTGCCTTCGGTCAGGATGGTCAATGTGCCGTCCCGGGCCTCGACGCTGAGCCCGCCGGCCGTGAACGTGCCGCCGAACACCATCTTGCGCGCGTTCTGGCTGATGTTGACGAAGCCGCCGATGCCGACCACGCGTCCCGCGAAGCGGCTGATGTTCACGCTCCCCTGCGGATCGATCTCGACGGCCGAGAGAAACGCGACGTCGAGCCCTCCGCCGTCGTAGAAGTCGAACTGGTAGGGCTGGTCGATCATGGCCCAGTAGTTGCGCGCGGCGCCCGCGTCGAGGCCGCTCGCGGGGGCGCCGCCGATCAGTCCCTGCTCGTTGGTCAAGACGACATGGTCGAGCAGCCCTTCTTCGGCGGCCACGAGCCCGATGCCGGTGCAGATGCCCGATCCGATGTTGCAGACGGCACCGACGCTCAGCTCCATCGCGCAACGACGCGCCACGATCTTGCGCTCGTCGAGGGGAAGCTTCGGAAAGGAGCCGAAGGGGATCTTGAGCTGTCCGGCATAGGACGGATCGAACGCCGTCTGGTAGGTCTGCATCTGATCGGGATCCACCACCACGGCGTCCACCAGCATGCCTGGGATTTTCACCGTCTTCCCGGGAAGCATGCCGCGCTTGGCAAGCCGCTTCACCTGCACGATGACGAGGCCGCCGCAGCGGCGCGTCGCCTGCGCCATGGACAGCATCTCGCCGAAGATCGGCTCGTCCTCCATGGAGACGTTGCCGTCCTCGTCCGCAGTGGTGCCGCGCAGGAAAGCCACATCGATGTCGAACGGCTTGTAGAACAGCCACTCGCGCCCCTTCAGCTCGATCAGCTCGACGAGATCCTCGCTGCACGCCGCGCTCTGCTTGCCACCCTCCTGGCGGGGATCGACGAAGGTGTGCAGTCCGACATGCGACACGAGGCCCGGCCGCCCCGCCGCGATCTCGCGGACCAGTTGCGAGAGGGCGCCCTGCGGCAGGGTATAGACCTCCGCCTTGCCCTGACGGGCCAGTTCGGCGACGGACGGAGCGTCGACGACCGTGCCGCACACGGCGCGCTTCAGGAGGCCTTCGTGCCCGAAGCGCGCCGCGCCGGCCGATCCCCGGTTGCCGAGACCGACCGGATGGATCGTGGTGAGCGCCCGCGGTTCGAAGCTTTCGAGGAAGCGGCTTTCCACGGCTTCGATGAGCGCCTCCGGCACGGCATGGCCCGAGCCCGAGCCGCCGATCAGAATCGTGTCCCCGTCGCGCACGAGTGCAGCGGCCTGGGCGGCCGTGATGACTTGCATATGGATGCCCCGATGTCCGTAAACTTACTTATCGATAAGTAATCGAGGCGAGGTTGGCAACCTTTTTTGCGAGCGCGGCTTTCCATGCCACTGTGCAGGGCAAGCGTGGCCTCGCGCGGCAAGCGTCCTGGGATGCGCACGGCGTCGATGTCGTGCGTCGATGGTGCTGAACGGGCGCGCCGGAAGCGGCATCAAGCCCAAGGGCCTTCCCGGCGGCCGGTCAGGCCGAAGCGGATACGTCCCGACCGCCGCCGTCGCGGGGCGGCCCTTCCGGCTCGTAGGCCGACAAGACGACGCGCGAGAACGTTTCGAAAAACTGTTCCAGCCGCTCGAAGCTTCCGGCATCCTGCGTGAACACGGACGACGAATTGACGATGTTGACGAGCAGGAAAGCGAGGTCGTCCAGCGGCGCGTCGTCACGCAACTCGCCGCGCCGCTGAGCGTTGCGCACCGCGACCTTGATGGAATCGTGGACCCGGACGCTGAAGAAGGCGAGATGTTCGCGCGCCTCCGGGCTCAGGATCTCCCCATCCAGACGAAGCCGGCCGATGAGGCTCCAGGGCCGGCTGCCCTTCCGGTCCTTGTTGAAGGCCTTGTACCTCGCGAAGTTGAAGTCGGCGACGTCTCGCAGCTTCTGCTTCAGGCTTCGGTCGGGATCCTGCCAGATCGCCTGATGGCGCGCCGAGGTGGCGTCGACGTAGTCGCGCAGCACCTCCTCGACGAGCTTTTCCTTGTTGCCGAAATGATAGTGGATGTTGGTCGTCGTCGTATCCAGCCGCTCGGCGATGTTTCTGAAACTCATGCCGTGGTAGCCGTGCCGGATCAGGAGTTCGGTCGCCACCGCCTTGATGGCGTCTCGCATCGAGCTCGATCGGCTCGACGTCGACGCGTCGACCGCGGACTTCCTTGCCATTTCCCATCCTTCCGCTGCTTCCACCGCGAGCCGTCCCGACCGGGACAGGCCTGCGCGGGTCAGGCGCCCGTCGCTCCGCGCATCATGAGGAGCTGGGTCTCGCCATCCTGCACCACCTTTTCATGTTGGTTGAGAATGCGCATTGCAAGCGTCACGATGCCCCGGTCCTCGCGTCGCGTCTCGCGCTTCCCCTGCACCCGAATGTGGACGTGGATGCGATCTCCGATGAGGAGCGGCGCCCGGAACGACCAGTTCCAGCTCAGCGTCGCGATGCCGCGAAGACGGACGGGCGAGCGCGTCTTCAGCCCGTCCGCGAGCGCGAGGCCGAGCAGCCCATGCGCGATCCGCCCCGGAAACCCCTGAGCCCGGGCGAACTCGTCGTCCATGTGGACATCGAACAGGTCGCCGGAGAGGCCCGCATAGGACACGACATGGGTTTCGGTCACGCTGACGCCGGATGTCACGAAGTCGTCGCCGACCTCGAGTTGGTCGAACCCATACTCACCCGCAGCCAAGCGACGCTCTCCGTCCACCGCGCTCTGATCCGTCATCTCGATCTCCTTAAAACTTACTTATCGATAAGTAATTTTTGATTGACCGTCAAACGGGTTCGGGATAGCTCTTTTCCCACAGCGCCTCTCGTGGCGGGCTACGGTCGCTTTCGAGGGCGCCCCTCCTGCGAGGGCGCGATCACTCCGGAGAAACCTGCCATGGCGTCCGTCACGATCTCAGACATGCACAAGACGTTCGGCTCGGTGCACATCCTGAAGGGCGTGTCCGTCGACATCGAGGACGGCGAGTTCGTGATCCTCGTCGGCCCCTCCGGCTGCGGAAAGTCGACGCTTCTGCGCATGGTCGCGGGGCTGGAATCGATCAGTGCCGGCGAGCTGCGGATCGGCGACCGGGTCGTGAACGGCGACTCGCCCAAGGACCGGGACATCGCGATGGTGTTTCAGTCTTACGCGCTCTACCCGCACATGACGATCGCCGAGAACATGTCCTTCGGCCTGATGCTGAAGCGCACGCCCAAGAGCGACATCGAGGCCCGCGTGGCGCGGGCGGCCGACATCCTGGGGCTTACGCATCTTCTCGATCGCTATCCGCGCCAGCTGTCCGGTGGCCAGCGCCAGCGTGTCGCGATGGGCCGCGCCATCGTCCGCGATCCCAAGGTCTTCCTCTTCGACGAACCCCTTTCCAATCTCGACGCCAAGCTGCGCGTCCAGATGCGGGCCGAGATCAAGGATCTCCAACAGCGGCTGAAGACGACCACGATCTACGTCACGCACGACCAGATCGAAGCCATGACCATGGCCGACAAGATCGTCGTGATGCGCGACGGCGTGATCGAGCAGGCCGGACGTCCGCTGGACCTCTACGATCGCCCCGCCAACCAGTTCGTCGCCGGCTTCATCGGATCGCCTGCGATGAACTTCCTGTCCGGACGGCTGGAGAACGGCATGTTCCACACCGACGGCACCGACGGTCTCGCCCTTCCGGTGGGCACGGGTTGGAAGCCGCTGGCGCCGCAGGACGCCGTCTACGGCGTGCGCCCGGAGCACATGCGCCTGTCCGACGAAGGCGAGGCGGTCGAGGTCGTCGTGGTCGAGCCGACGGGTTCGGAGACCGAGGTCGTGGCGCGCCGGGGCGCGACGCAGTTCAACTGTCTCTTCCGCGAACGCCTGGATCTGCGCCCGGGCGAGACCATCCGTGTCCGCCCCGATACCGGGACGGTTCACCTCTTCAGCCGGGACGACGGACGTCGCCTCAGCTGAGCGGCCTGACGCCGATCGGGACGGGAGCGTCGATCCCGACGGCGGGAATGCGAATGTCGACCTGAACAAGTGGAGGAATTCGATGCAGGACCAAGCGAAGTCGCCCGTCAGCCGAAGGGTGTTCTCGAAGCTCGCGGTGGCGGCTCTGGCCTTCACCGCCCTGACGGCGTGGCAGCCGGCCGCGCGGGCGGCGGAAACGCTCGTCATCAACACGGACCGTAGCGGCGCCGGGCAGAAGGAGGCGATGAACAAGATCGCCGCCGACTTCGAGGCGGCCAATCCGGGCGTCACCGTCGACATCAACTACAGCGATGTCGAATCCTACAAGACCTCGATCCGCAACTTCCTGGTCGCCAGCCCGCCCGACATCGCGTTCTGGTTCACGGGGGCGCGCATGCGCGCTTTTACCCAGCGCGACCTCTTCGAGGACCTGACCTCGTTCTTCGACGAGAACGGCCTGCGCGAGGTGATGGGGCCCTTCGTGGATGCCGTGACGGACGACGGCAAGCAGTACATGATGCCCACGAACTTCAACATCTGGGGCTTCTTCTACAACAAGGCCGTGTTCGAGCAGCAGAGCCTTCAGCCGCCCAAGACCTGGGACGAGCTCATGGCGGCGTCCGCCAAGCTGAAGGAGAACGGCGTCGTTCCCTTCGCGATCGGCACGCGCGATCTCTGGGCCAACGCCCTGTGGTTCGACTTCCTGACCAAGCGCACCGCCGGCCTCGACTTCTACATGCAGTTGATGGACGGCAAGGCGAGCTACACCGACGAGAAGATCAAGCGCGTCTTCGAGATCTGGAAGGACCCGATCGACAAGGGCTACTTCCTGGAGAACGCGTCGTCCTACGGCTGGCAGGAAGCGATCCCGTTCCTGAACCAAGGACGGGCCGGCATGTACCTGCTCGGCCCCTATGTCCTGACCTCGCTTCCGGCCGAGGCGCGCGGCAACATGGGCTTCTTCCCCTTCCCGAAGGTCGATCCCGCGGTCCCCGATTACGAGCAGGTTTCGATCAACGGCGTCGGCATTCCAAAGGGCGCGAAGAACAAGGAGCTCGCCAAGCGGTTCCTCGCCTTCCTCGCCCAGCCCGCCCAGCTCGACGCCTTCGCCAAGGGCGGATCGGTGGTGCCCGCGCGCACCGACGCCAAGCTCGACTCGAACGACTTCGCCTCGGTGCAGTTGGAGCTCGTCCGCGCGTCGGCAGGGTCCTCACAGTTCTATGACCGGGACACCAATCCCGACATGGCGCAGCAGGGCATGAAGGGCTTCCAGGAGTTCCTGGCGCGCCCCGACCGGGCCGACGCGATCCTCGACAGGCTCGAGGCGACACGCGAACGCGTCTTCAAGTAGGCGTAGGGCGCCGGGGAGGCAGGCGCCAGCCGGGCCTCCCCTTCTCCGGCAGCGATGCGGCGCGGGCGCGCCGGTTCGCCCCCATCAGGACCCGTTCGCGGCGGGCCGTCCCCGAGGTATCGATGGCTGCATTCTGGCAGAAAAACCAAAGCTGGCTGACGCCGGTCATCCTCCTGTTCCTGCCCGTCGGACTGTTCGCGATGATGCTCGTCATCCCGATCATCCAAAGCATCTGGACGAGCTTTTACGATTGGGACGGCACGGGCGAGGCGACCTGGGTCGGAATGGCGAACTACGCCGAGCTCTTCGGGGATCCTCAGTTCTTCGTCTCTTTGAAGAACAATGTCCTCTGGATTCTCCTGTTTCTGCTCGCCCCGGTGATCGGTCTGGGGCTGGCGATCTTCCTCAACCAACCGCTCAAGGAACTGCGCTTCATCAAGGCGGTGTTCTTTCTGCCGCTGGTGCTCGCCCCCGTGATCATCGGCGTCGTGTTCACCTGGTTCTACGATCCGACCTTCGGCATCCTCGCCATCGCGTTCCGCGCGGTAGGCCTCGAGCCGATCGCCATTCTGTCGGACGAGACCTTCGTCACCTTCGGCATCATCGCCGCCGCGCTCTGGGCGCAGATTGCGTTCTGTCTCGTGCTGTTCCTTGCCGGCCTGTCGCAGCTCGACGCCGAACTGATCGCGGCCGGACGGATCGACGGCGCGTCGGGGTGGACGCTCCTGCGCTACGTCGTCCTTCCCCAGCTCCGCTCGGTCACGTTCGTGGCCACGATCATCACGGTGATCGGTTCGCTGCGCAACTTCGACCTGATCTCGGTGATGACGCAGGGCGGCCCCTACGGAAGCTCCACCGTTCTCGCCTACCAAATGTTCGACGCGACGATCTTCAGCTACCGCGCCGGCTACGGCGCGGCCATCGCCACCGTCCTGTTCCTGATCATGTCCGTCTGGATCGCCGTGTTCCTCTGGCACACGCTGCGCCGCGAAGCGAGGGTCGGCTGATGTATCCCACACCCGTCACCGAGCGCGCCTTCGGGATCCGGCTCGGCTATCGCATGGCGATCTACGTCGCGATGATCCTGTGGATGGCCCCCATGATCGCCATCATGATGACGGCGATCCGTTCGCAAGGCGACCTCCTGGCCGGTAACTACTGGGGCGCTCCGGAACGCTTCAGCCTGTTCGCCAACTACCGCGAGGTCTTCGCCACCTCGCCGATGTGGACCTTCTTCATCAACAGCGTCACGGTCACGGGGATCACGGTCGTCCTCGTGCTGATCCTGTCGACCATGGCGGCCGTGGCGATCGCAAAGTATCGGCTGCCGGGCGCGACGATCCTCTTTGCCATGTTCATCGGGGGGAACTTCATTCCCTACCAGATCCTGATGATCCCGGTCCGCAACATGGTTCTCGACGTCGGCCTCTACAACACGGTCTGGGGACTGATCCTGTTCCACACCGCCTTCCAGACGGGTTTCGCGACGCTGTTCCTGCGCAACTTCATCATCACGCTGCCGAACGAGCTGTTCGAGGCGGCCCGGGTGGAGGGCGCGAGCGAGTTCCAGATCATCCGCAAGATCGTCATCCCCCTGCTGCGTCCGGCGCTCGCTGGCCTGTCGGTCCTGATCTTCACATTCGTCTGGAACGACTACTTCTGGGCCCTCGTGCTGGTGCAGAGCGATGCGGCCAAGCCCCTGACCCTTGGCATCGCCGGCCTGAAGGGGGAGTGGCTCACCGCTTGGAACCTGATCTCCGCCGGCGCCCTGTTTGCCGCCCTGCCCCCGGTGTGCCTATTCTTCCTGATGCAGAAGCATTTCGTGGCGGGCCTGACCGCCGGCGCCGTGAAGGGCTGAACGATGCGGGAAGGAATCGACAGGGAACCACGTGACGTCGGCGCCTCCCCCTTCGATGCCGATCCCCGGCCGTTCCTTACGTCTCTGTTCGCGGCGGCCGTGGCTGCGGCCGATCCGGAGCGTATCGTCCGTGACCACCTTCCCCCCAAGCCCAAGGGGCGGACGATCGTGGTGGGTGCCGGCAAGGGAGCGGCGCAACTTGCCCGTGCCTTCGACGAAGCGTGGGACGCGCCGCTAGAGGGCATGGTGGTGACGCGATACGGCCAGGGGGTGGCGTGCCCCCGGATCGCCGTACGCGAAGCCTCGCATCCAGTTCCAGATTCCGCCGGCCTTGCCGCGGCCGCCGAGCTTCTCGCCATGGTCGGCGGGCTGTCCGAAGACGACCTCGTGGTCGCCCTCATCTGTGGAGGCGGCTCGGCCCTCCTTCCGTCCCCCGCGCCCGGGCTGTCGCTGGCGGACGAGATTGCGGTGAACGAGGCTCTTCTCGCCAGCGGTGCCCCCATCTCACATATGAACACTCTGCGGACATCGATCTCGCGGATCAAGGGCGGCCGGCTGGCCTCGGCCGCCTACCCAGCAAGGGTCGTGACCCTCGTGGTCTCGGACGTGCCGGGCGACGATCCCGGGCTCGTATCCTCCGGTCCGACCGTTCCCAGCCTATCGAGCGCGGCGGATGCCCTCGGCGTCGTGCGAGACTATTGCCTGCAACTTCCCCCCGCGGTCTTGACGCATCTTCAATCCGAGGTGGCAGCGGCTCCGAGCCCACCCAAGCCGAGACTTGCGCGATGCCAGACACGGGTGATCGCCTCGGCGTCCCGCTCCTTGGAAGCCGCATCCGCTGTCGCGCAATCCTACGGAATCGAGGCGGCGATCTTGTCCGATGCCATCGAGGGCGAAGCACGCGACGTCGGCCAGGTCCATGCGGCGCTGGTCCGCGAAATCGGCTCGAGAGACCGTCCCTTCCGCAAGCCGGTGCTCCTTCTGTCCGGCGGCGAGACCACCGTCACGCTGACCGGCGGCGACCGGGGGCGCGGCGGACGAAACACCACGTTTCTCCTGTCATTCGCCCTCGGCATCACTGGAATGTCCAATGTCTGGGCGGTGGCCGCCGACACCGACGGGATCGACGGATCGGAGGCCAATGCCGGCGCGTTCGCCGACGGATCGTCCATCGCTCGCATGTCGAGCGCCGGGATCGATGCGAGGCGGACGCTCCTTAAGAACGACGCCTGGACTGCGTTCGAAGGGATTGACGATCTGTTTTCGCCTGGTCCCACGGGCACCAACGTGAATGATTTTCGCGCCATCTTGGTAAGATAACGGCCGACGAATGTCGGCTTTGCCAACAACGGTGCTTGCAGGCGGACCGGCCGGCTTGCACCCGACGTCGCTATCGGAACGGTCGCCAACAAGGCTCGTAGGCGGCCGTCCCGCGTTGGGATGCTGCGATCCAAGGGGATCCTACACCTCAGTCCCTTCGGCAAGGGTTAGA
>NZ_BBWJ01000050.1 GCF_001463745.1 Aureimonas sp. AU22
GGTCAGCAGCGTCCCGGCCAGCCGGGCCAGCCGGGCCAGCCGGGCCAGCCGAGCCGTCCCGGCCAGCCGGGCGGGCGTGACGACCGTCGCGGTCCCGCTCCTGCGGCCGCCGCTCCCGGCGCGCGCCAGCCGCGCGGAGCCGTGCTGTCGGACCTTTCCTCGAAGGAAATGGACGCTCGCCGCCGCGCGCTCATCCTCGCCCAGCAGCGCGAGGCTGAGGATCGGCGCCTGTTCCAGATCGAGGAAGCGCGCCGCGTCGCCGAGGACGATCGCCGTCGTGCCGAGCGCGAAGAGTCCGAGCGCCGTCAGGCGGAGGAGGCCGCGCGTCTCGAGCTCGAGGCCGCCGCCCGCCGGAAGGCCGAGGAAGACGCGGCTCGCCGCGCCGCCAACAAGCCCGTCGCCCGCACCGGTGGCGGCAAGGCCGACGTCAACGTCATTCCCGGCCCGCCTCCGGTGGACGACGGTCTCGGCCTGCGCCCTGCCGGCCGCACGGACCTGACGAAGAAGACGCGCGCCGACGACGAGGACGACCGTCGTCGTCCCGGCGCCGCTCGTGGCCCGGCACGCGGCCCGGCGGCGGACGCCGCCAAGCCGACACGCGCTCGCACGCCGGACGACCGCCGTGGCGCGGGCGGCCGTGTCAACGTCGAGCGTGCGCTGTCCGATGACGACGCGCGCGGACGCTCCCTGTCGTCGATGCGTCGGCGCCAGGAGAAGTTCAAGCGCTCGCAGCAGAACCAAGTCCGCGAGAAGATTGCCCGCGAAGTGATTATCCCCGAGACCATCACCATCCAGGAACTCGCCAACCGCATGTCGGAGCGGGCCGTCGACGTCATCAAGTTCCTGATGGCGCAGGGCCAGATGATGAAGCCGGGCGACGTCATCGACGCCGATCTCGCGGAGATCATCGCCTCCGAGTTCGGTCACACGGTGCGCCGCGTGGCGGAATCGGACGTCGAGACCGGCATCTTCGACGTGGCGAGCAACCCGGAGAACCTGGTCACCCGGCCTCCGGTCGTCACGATCATGGGCCATGTCGATCACGGCAAGACCTCGCTCCTCGACGCGATCCGCAAGACGAGCGTCGTGTCCGGCGAAGCCGGCGGCATCACGCAGCATATCGGCGCCTACCAGGTCGAGCAGAACGGGCAGAAGATCTCGTTCATCGACACGCCGGGCCACGCCGCCTTCACGGCGATGCGTGCCCGCGGCGCCCAGGCGACCGACATCGCGATCCTCGTGGTGGCGGCCGACGACTCGGTCATGCCGCAGACGATCGAGTCGATCAGCCACGCGAAGGCGGCCGGCGTGCCGATCATCGTGGCGATCAACAAGATCGACAAGCCGGCGGCCGACGCCCAGAAGGTTCGCACGCAGCTCCTCCAGCACGAGGTGTTCGTGGAATCGATGGGCGGCGAGGTGCTCGACGTCGAGGTCTCGGCCAAGACGGGGACCAATCTCGACAAGCTGCTGGAAGCCATCCTTCTGCAGGCCGAAATCCTCGACCTGAAGGCGGATGCCGAGCGCACGGCCGAGGGCGTGGTGATCGAGGCGCAGCTGGACCGCGGTCGCGGCCCGGTCGCGACGACGCTCGTCCAGGCCGGCACGCTGCGCGTCGGCGACATCGTCGTCGCCGGCGACCAGTGGGGCCGCGTGCGCGCGCTCGTCAACGACCAGGGCAAGCAGCTGAAGGAGGCCGGCCCGTCCATGCCGGTCGAGATCCTCGGCATGCAGGGCACGCCGCTCGCCGGCGATCGCTTCGCGGTGGTCAAGGACGAGGCCCAGGCTCGCGAGATCACCGAGTATCGCCAGCGCCTGACGCGCGAGAAGGCGGTCGCCAAGTCCGCCGGACAGCGCGGCTCGCTCGAGCAGATGATGACCCAGCTCCAGTCGTCGGGGCTCAAGACCTTCCCGCTGCTCATCAAGGGCGACGTGCAGGGTTCGGTCGAGGCCATCGGCACCGCGCTGGACAAGCTCGGCACCGACGAGGTGCAGGCCCGCATCGTCCATTCGGGCGCCGGTGCCATCACGGAGTCGGACGTCCAGCTCGCCGCGACCTCGAACGCCGCCATCATCGGCTTCAACGTTCGCGCCAATGCCCAGGCCCGTCAGCTCGCCGAGCGCGAGGGGATCGAGATCCGCTACTACAACATCATCTACGACCTCGTGGATGACGTGAAGCAGGCGATGTCGGGCCTCCTGTCGCCCGAGCGGCGCGAGACGTTCCTCGGCAATGCCGAGATCCTGGAGGTGTTCCACATCACCAAGATCGGCAAGGTCGCGGGTTGCCGCGTCACGGAAGGCAAGGTCGAGCGCGGTGCGGGCGTGCGCCTCATCCGCGACGGCGTGGTCATCCACGAAGGCACGCTCAAGACGCTCAAGCGCTTCAAGGACGAAGTCGCCGAAGTGCCGGGCGGCCAGGAGTGCGGCATGGCCTTCCAGAACTACGAGGATATCCGCCAGGGCGATATCATCGAGAACTTCCGCGTGGAGCACATCGCCCGCACGCTCTGATCCTCGACGGGGCCGACGGCCCCGCCACCGGACCCGACACGAAAGCCCGGCGGCAACGCCGGGCTTTGCAGTTGCGTTCGCTCATGGTGAAGACGCGGCTCGCGGCCAGGAGCATCCCCCATGCCCAAGCATTCCAACAATCCCAAGGGACCCTCGCAGCGCCAGCTTTCGGTCGGCGAGAAGGTCCGGCACGCGCTGACGGAGACCCTGCAGCGGCGCGAGATCATCGACCCGCTCCTCGAAAACGCCGTGATCAGCGTGACCGAAGTGCGCATGAGTTCCGACCTTAAGCTCGCCACCGCCTACGTGACGGTGTTCGGGCAGGCGGATCTCGACCCGTTCATCCGTGCGCTGAACGCCCATGCGCGGTTCCTGCGCGGGCGGCTGACGCCGGCGCTGAGGCAGATGAAGTACATGCCGGAGGTTCGCTTCCGGCAGGACGACAGTTTCGACAACTATGCCCGGATCGATGCGCTCCTGCGCTCGCCGGAGGTCCTGCGCGACACGCAAGGGACGGAAGACGACGAGGAAGGCAACTGATGGCACGTCGCGGCAAGAAGCCGAAGGGGCGCCCGATCTCCGGCTGGGTGATCTTCGACAAGCCCAAGGGCATGGGCTCCACCGAGGCCGTGTCCAAGATCAAGTGGCTGTATTTCGCGCAGAAGGCGGGACACGCCGGCACGCTGGATCCGCTGGCGTCCGGCATGCTGCCGATCGCGCTCGGCGACGCCACGAAGACCGTGCCCTTCGTGATGGACGGGCAGAAGACCTACCGCTTCACCGTGTCCTGGGGCGCGGAGACGACGACCGACGACACTGAAGGGCCGGTCACCAACGCGTCCGACCGCCGTCCGGCGCGCGCCGACATCGAGGCCTTGCTGCCGAACTACACCGGCGAGATCTCACAGGTGCCGCCCGCCTTCTCGGCGATCAAGATCGAGGGCGAGCGCGCCTACGACCTGGCGCGCGCCGGCGAGACGGTGGAGATCGCCGCCCGCACCGTGACGGTGCACCGGCTGGCGATCGTCGACATGCCCGACGCTTCCACCACGACCTTCGAGGCGGAGTGCGGCAAAGGCACCTATGTCAGGGCCATCGCACGCGATCTTGGCCGCGACCTCGGCTGCTTCGGCCACATCACGGAGCTTCGCCGCGTGCGGGTCGGCTCGTTCGACGAGGACGACATGGTCACGCTGGACGAGTTGATGGATGCGGCCGAAGAAGGCCTGGAGGAACTGACGCCCGAGGCCGCCGAGTCCGGCGCGCGTCCCCGCATCACCGATTTCACCGCGCTCGACGAGATCGTGCTGGATGCCGCGACGGCCCTCAGCGACCTCTACGAGGTGGCGCTGACCGACGACCAGGCGGGCCGTGTCCTGTCCGGAAACCCGGTGCTCCTGCGCGGACGCGATGCACCGGCTTTCTGCGACGAGGCCTATGCGACGGGCCATGGGCGTCTGGTTGCCATCGGCTCGATCGACCAGGGATCGTTTCACCCCAAACGCGTCTTCGGCGGGCGCGGCTGAACGGGCCACGCC
>NZ_BBWJ01000051.1 GCF_001463745.1 Aureimonas sp. AU22
GAACGGGCCACGCCGTTCCGGGCTGGCATTCCCCGCCAAGACCGCCTATACCCGCACCGCGTGCCCGGACGTTCTGCCCGGGCGCCTCGCATGGCCCTTGCTGGACGACATCCCGGCCAGGGCGTCCCAACCCTCCGACTTTCCAAGAAAGGGATATCCGATGTCGATCACGCTCGAGCGCAAAGCCGAACTCATGAAGGAATACGCGACCAAGGAGGGCGACACCGGTTCGCCCGAGGTGCAGGTCGCCCTTCTGTCGGAGCGCATCGCCAATCTGACCGAACACTTCAAGGGCCACAAGAAGGACAACCACTCGCGCCGTGGCCTTCTCAAGATGGTGTCCCAGCGTCGCCGCCTCCTCGACTACCTGAAGGAGCGCGAGGAAGAGCGCTACACCGCGCTGATCGGCCGTCTCGGCCTGCGTCGCTAACCCAGTCATTCGGCGCGGCGCTCGGGGGTCCCCTCGAGCGCCGCGCCCGCATTCCGATCCAGCTTCTCCCGCTCCGGCGGGGAAGTCTGTCCCGGCCGGCGGTCTCGTGAGACGCCGTGCCCGAGAGCCCAGGCGCTCATGGGGCAGGATTGCCGGATGCTTCCCGGCATGATCCCGACGGCGGCCGACGCCCGAGGGAACCCATCGTGCCCGAGCGCCGCGTCGTCGCCGCGCCTCGCCGGAAGCCTCCCGCCGTCTTGCCCATGTGCGTTTAAACCGCAACGGCCGCGATCCCTCGCGGCCAAGCCATGAGGCACACCACATGTTCAATACCCACAAGGTCGAGATCGAATGGGGCGGCCGTACGCTGACCCTCGAGACGGGCAAGATCGCCCGCCAGGCCGACGGCGCCGTGCTCGCGACCTATGGCGAGACCGCCGTGCTCGCCACCGTCGTCTCGCAGAAGGCCCCGAAGCCCGGCTTCGACTTCTTCCCGCTGACCGTCAACTACCAGGAAAAGGCCTTCGCGGCCGGCAAGATCCCGGGCGGCTACTTCAAGCGCGAGGGACGTCCGTCCGAGAAGGAGACGCTGGTCTCGCGTCTCATCGACCGCCCGATCCGGCCGCTCTTCGCGGAAGGCTACAAGAACGACACGCAGGTCGTCGTCACGGTCCTGCAGCATGACCTCGAGAACGACCCGGACGTCCTCGCGATGGTCGCGGCCTCGGCCGCGCTGACGCTGTCCGGCGTGCCCTTCATGGGGCCGATCGGCGGCGCGCGCGTCGGCTACATCGGCGGCGAGTACAAGCTGAACCCGCATGTCGACGAGATGGCCGAGTCCAAGCTCGACCTCGTCGTGGCCGGCACGCAGGACGCCGTCCTGATGGTCGAGTCCGAGGCGCACGAGCTGGACGAGGCGACGATGCTCGGCGCCGTGATGTTCGGCCACCGTGGCTTCCAGCCGGTGATCGAGGCGATCATCAAGCTCGCCGAGCATGCCGCCAAGGAGCCGCGCGAGCACAACGTGCCGGATCATTCGGCGCTCGAGACCGAGATGCTGGGCCTTGCCGAGACCGAGCTGCGCGACGCCTACAAGAACACCGACAAGCAGGCCCGCTACGCGGCCGTGGACGCGGTGAAGGCCAAGGTGATGGCGCACTTCCTGCCCGAGGGCCAGGACCCGAAGGCTTCCAAGGAAGTCGTCGGCGCGGTGTTCAAGGACCTCCAGGCCAAGATCGTGCGCTGGAACATCCTCGACACCAAGAGCCGCATCGACGGTCGCGACCTGTCGACCGTGCGCCAGATCGTCGCCGAGGCCGGCATCCTGCCGCGCACCCACGGCTCGGCGCTGTTCACGCGCGGCGAGACGCAGGCCCTCGTGGTGGCGACGCTCGGCACCGGCGAGGACGAGCAGTACGTCGATTCGCTGACCGGCACCTACAAGGAGACCTTCCTCCTTCACTACAACTTCCCTCCGTACTCGGTCGGCGAGACGGGCCGCATGGGTTCGCCCGCCCGCCGCGAGATCGGCCACGGCAAGCTTGCCTGGCGCGCGATCCGTCCGATGCTGCCGGCCAAGGAAGCCTTCCCCTACACGATCCGCGCCGTGTCCGAGGTGACGGAGTCCAACGGTTCGTCCTCGATGGCGACCGTCTGCGGCACCTCGCTGGCGCTGATGGATGCGGGCGTTCCGCTGCAGCGTCCGGTGGCGGGCATCGCCATGGGCCTCATCCTCGAGGGTGAGCGCTTCGCGGTTCTCTCCGACATCCTCGGCGACGAGGACCACCTCGGCGACATGGACTTCAAGGTCGCCGGCACCGACCGGGGCATCACCTCGCTCCAGATGGACATCAAGATCCAGGGCATCACCGAGGAGATCATGAAGATCGCCCTCGAGCAGGCCAAGGGCGGCCGCGAGCACATCCTCGTCGAGATGAACAAGGCGCTGGGTTCGGCCCGCGCCGAGCTCGGCGAGTTCGCGCCGCGCATCGAGGTCATGCAGATCCCGACCGACAAGATCCGCGACGTGATCGGCTCGGGCGGCAAGGTGATCCGCGAGATCGTCGAGAAGACCGGCGCCAAGATCAACATCGAGGACGACGGCACCGTGAAGATCGCCTCGTCGTCGGGCAAGGAGATCGAGGCGGCCAAGAAGTGGATCCACTCGATCGTGGCCGAGCCGGAAGTCGGCGAGATCTACGAGGGCACGGTGGTGAAGTGCGTCGAGTTCGGTGCCTTCGTGAACTTCTTCGGCTCGCGCGACGGCCTCGTCCACATCAGCCAACTCGCCTCCGATCGCGTCCAGAAGACGCAGGACGTGGTCAAGGAAGGCCAGAAGGTCTGGGTCAAGCTCATGGGCTTCGACGAGCGCGGCAAGGTCCGCCTCTCCATGAAGGTCGTCGACCAGGCGACCGGCGAGGAGATCAAGAAGGCCAAGGAAGACGACGCGGAGTAAGATCCGCATCCCTTAATGCAGAATGAACAGGGCGGCCCCTCGGGCCGCCCTTCTTCGTTGCGCGGTTGGCGGCATGAAAAAAGCCCCGTCGGACGAACCGCCGGGGCCTCCACGATACGCCGCGTCCCGGCGATCAGACGATGGTCAGGCCGACGTCGAGATTGTTGCGGGTCGCGTTGGAATAGGGGCAGACCTGATGAGCGGTCTCGACGAGACGCTGCGCGTCCGCGCGGTCGACGCCCGGCAGCGTGATGGTCAGGTCCGCCGTGATGCCGTAGCCGCCTTCCGAGCGCGGGCCGAAGCCGACCTCGGCGCTGACCGTCGCATCGTTGGGAACCTTGACGCCGACCTTCGACGACACGGCCCGCATCGCGCCGAGGAAGCAGGCGGAGTAGCCGGCCGCGAACAGCTTCTCCGGATTGGCGCCGACGCCGCCTGGGCCGCCCATCTCCTTGGGAACCACGAGGTCCACGTCCACGGCGCCGTCTTCCGATCGGGCATGGCCATCGCGGCCACCGCCGGTTGCAAGGGCGCTGGTCTTGTAGATCACGTCGACGGGCATCGATTTCTCCTTTGTCTCGCAATTCATTATCGCGATAATCAATACGTAGCGCTGGTCCGGCGCGCTGTCCAGTAGAAAGTTATCGTGATAGACATTCTTCACTTGAATCGGGAGTTCTTCCCATGACGGATGCGCAGCCGCGGCTTCCCCTCGACGACCACCTCTGCTTCGCGCTCTACGGCGCGTCGATGGCGGTCGGTCGCCTCTACAAGCCGATTCTGGATGGCTGGGGCATCACCTACCCGCAATATCTCGTGCTGGCGGCCTTGTGGGAAAGCGACGCGCAGTTGATCGGGCAACTGGCCGAGCGGCTGGCGCTCGAGCCAAGCACCGTGACGCCCCTGGTCACCCGGCTGGCGGGAGCCGGTTTCGTCACGCGCGAGCGCGACCTGGTGGACGCGCGGCAGGTCTTCGTGCGGCTCACCGAGGCGGGGAGGGCGCTTTCCGATCGCAGCGCCTGCCTCGGCGAGGCGCTGATCGAGGCGACGGGTCTCTCGCTCGACCGGCTGCGGCAGATGACGGCGGACGCGCGGGCCCTGCGCGACGCGGTGGCGGGGCGGGACGACGGCGACCGGCCGCCCCGCGCCTGAGGTTCAGGGCGCCGGATTGCCGAAGCGCTGGTAGAGGGCGTCCACGGCCTCCTGCATGGCGGGCGTCCATGCGACCTCCTCGGCCGCGAGGCACTCGTCCAGCTGTTCCATCGTGGTCGCGCCGATGATCGAGGCGGTGACGAAGGGCTGGGCCAGCACGAAGGCATTGGCGAAGGTTGCGGGCGCGATGCTGAGCTCGCGCGCCAGCGCCACATAGGCGTCGATGGCGTCGGTCGTGCCGGGCTTCTCGTAGCGCTGAAGTCGGTCGAAGAGGGCCTTGCGCGAGCCGGCGGGCAGGGCGCCGCCGGCATATTTGCCGGTGAGGTAGCCCTGCGCCAGCGGCGAGTAGGCGAGAAGGCCGACATCCTCGCGCGCCGCGATCTCCGCTTGGCCCGTCTCGAACGTACGGTTCAGGAGGTTGTAGGCGTTCTGGACGCTCGCCACCCGCGGCGCGGCGCCGGTTTCCGCCAGCGCCAGCCAGCGCATCGTGCCCCAGGCGCTTTCGTTGGAAAGGCCCATGTGACGGATCTTGCCCGCGGCGGTGAGCTCGCCGAACACCTCGGCCGTTTCCGCGATTGCGACCTCGTCGGCCACCGACTCGGGGGCCTTCCAGCGCGTCGGCACGGAGCCGAAGCCGGTGGTCGGACGGTCCGGCCAGTGGATTTGGTAAAGGTCGATGCAGTCGATCCCGAGCCGCTGGAGCGAGCCTTCCACGGCTTCCACCACATTGCGCCGGTCGAGACGCGGCTCCGAGCCGTCCTGCCGAAACCAGGTCATTACCGATCGTCCGACGACCTTGGTCGCGACGACGATGCGGTCGCGGTTGCCGCGCGCCTTCAGCCAGGAGGCGATGTAGGCTTCCGTGCGCCCCTGCGTCTCGGCCTTCGGCGGGATCGGATAGAGCTCGGCCGCATCCAGGAAGTTGACGCCGCGCTCGGTCGCGCGGTCGAGCTGCCGGTGCGCCTCGGCCTCGCTGTTCTGCTCGCCGAAGGTCATGGTGCCGAGACAGATCCGGCTGACGCGCAGGTCGGTGCGCCCGAGCGGTCGTTGCTGCATGGGAGATTTCCTGGAGGATGGGCAAGGGAAGGGCGTTCCACGCCCTCCATATCGACGTGCAGGCGGAGCCGCAACGCGCCAGCGCCGTCATCGCATCCTCACGTGCCTGCCCTAGATGAGCCGAGGTCCTGCTCATCGGAGCCCTCATGCGCCTTATTCTCGTGCCCGCCTTCGCCTGCGACGGCGATCTCTACGAACCGCTGATCCCGCTGCTGCGCCCCGACTTCGACTGCCGTGTCGTGGTGCCCGCCGCGCCCGACATGGCGGCCTGCGCGCGCGAGGTGCTCGACGCGGCGGAGGGCAAGCCGTTCGTCGTGGGCGGTACGTCGTTCGGCGGCCACGTGGCGCGGGAGGTTGCGCTGACGGCGCCCGATCTCACCCAGGGCCTCGTCGTGATGGGCGCGGCGCCGCAGGGGCCGACGAGCCGCGAGCCGTTCGACCGCCGCCGGGCCGCGATCGAGGCCGACGGCGGCGCCGAGATGCTGGAGGAGATGGCCCGTGCGATCGTGTTCGAGCCCGAGGGGCGGGGACAGGAGGCCGCCGACGCGTTCCGCGTCATGGCCGCCCGCGCCGGCCTCGACCGACTGCTGGCGCAGAACGAGGCGCTGATGACGCGCCCCGATCGCGTGGCCGATCTTCCCGGCCTCGCCTGCCGCGCGCTTCTCGTATGGGGCGAGGCGGACAGCTTCTCCTCGCCCGATGCCGGGCGCGCCATGGCGCGAGCCATGCCGGACGCCGAGTTCGTCGCGCTGGAGGACTGCGGCCACCTGCCGAGCCTCGAGACGCCGATGCGGGTCGCCGCCGCGATCCGCGCGCGATTCGTCTGACGCGGGCGTGCCGGATCTCGTCGTCTTCGACTGCGACGGCGTCCTCGTCGATAGCGAGATGCTGGCGGGCGAGGCCCTGCGCGCGGTCCATCGGGCGCACGGGATCGAGATCTCGGCCGAGCTCTTCGCCAGCATCATCGGCATGAAGTCGGCGGACGGGCTCGCCGCGCTGGCACGGGCGACGGGCAGGGCGCTGCCGCCGGGCGCCGAGGCCGAACTCTGGCCGGCGACGGCCGCCGTGTTCCGCGAGCGGCTCCGGCCGAGCGACGGCGTCGTTGATCTTTTGGCGGGATCACGCCTGCAGCGCTGCGTCGCCTCGTCGTCGCATCCCGAGCGGATCCGTCTCAGCCTCGCCGTCGCAGGGCTTCAACGCTTCTTCGAACCGGACGCCGTGTTCTCCGCATCGCAGGTCGAGCGCGGCAAGCCGGCGCCCGATCTCTTCCTGTACGCGGCCGCGCGGATGGGCGTCGAGCCCGGGCGCTGCGCGGTGATCGAGGATTCCCGCTTCGGCATCATGGCGGCCAAGGCGGCCGGCATGATGGCCATCGGCTATGTCGGCGGCAGTCACGCCGCCCCGAGTGCGGGCGCGATCCTGACCGAGGCGGGGGCCGACTGGGTGTCGGCCTCGATGGCGGAGATCGCGACGCGCCTCGGCTCGGATTGAGGATCCGTCAGGCGGACGCCGGTTCCACCTCGCCGGCGATCTCGGCGCGGCGCTCCTGCGCCTTCAGCTCGTCGAGCGCCGGCATCGACATGATGTTGTAGCCGGCATCGACGTAGTGGATCTCGCCGGTCACGCCCTTCGACAGGTCGGACAGGAGGTAGAGCGTCGAGTTGCCGACCTCCTCGTGCGTGACGTTGCGGCGCATCGGGGCGTTGCGTCGCTGGTAGTTCAGCATCAACCGCGCGTCGGAGACGCCCGCGCCCGCCAGCGTGCGCAAGGGGCCGGCCGACACGGCGTTGACGCGGATGTCGCGCGGGCCGAAGTCGGCGGCGAGATAGCGCACGGATGCTTCCAGCGCCGCCTTGGCGACGCCCATCACGTTGTAGTTCGGCATGACGCGCATCGACCCGCCATAGGTCAGTGTCACCATGGAGCCGCCCTCGTTCATGATCGCGGCCGCGCGCTTAGCGACCTCGGTGAACGAGAAGCAGGAGATGACCATGGTGCGCGTGAAGTTCTCGCGCGTCGTATCGGCGTAGAGGCCCTTCAGCTCGTTCTTGTCGGAGAAGCCGATGGCATGGACCACGAAGTCGATCTTGCCCCACTCGGCCTTCAGCGTTTCGAACAGACGGTCCACCGAGGCGATGTCCTCGACGTCGCAGTCGAGGAGAAGCGTCGAGCCGATCTCGGCCGCGAGCGGACGGAGCCGCTTGCCGAAGGCCTCGCCCTGGTAGCTGAAGGCGATCTCGGCGCCTTGCGCGGCAAGCGCGCGCGCCGCGCCCCAGGCGATGGAGTTGTGGTTGGCGACGCCCATCACGAGGCCCCGCTTGCCCGTCATCAATCCCGTCATGGACAAGGCCTTTCTCAGGCGCGGACGCGCTGGAACACGAGCGTGGCGTTGGTGCCGCCAAAGCCGAAGGAGTTCGACAGGGCGATATCGATGTCGGCGTCGTCGATGCGATGGCGCACGATCGGCACGCCCTCGAACTCCGGGTCGAGCTCTTCGATATGGGCGCTTTCGCCGACGAACCCGCCCTGCATCATCAGGAGCGAATAGATCGCCTCCTGCACGCCCGCCGCGCCGAGCGAATGGCCGGTGAGCGACTTGGTGGACTGGACGTGGGGCATGTCGCCGCCGAACACTTCGCGGATGGCGCCGATCTCCTTGGAATCGCCGACCGGCGTCGAGGTGCCGTGCGTGTTCACGTAATCCACGCGGCCCTTCACGGTGGAAAGGGCCTGGCGCATGCAGCGCACCGCGCCCTCGCCGGACGGGGCGACCATGTCGTAGCCGTCGGAGGTGGCGCCGTAGCCGACGAGCTCTGCGTAGATCCTGGCGCCGCGCGCCACGGCCCGCTCGTATTCCTCCAGCACCACGACGCCCGCGCCGCCCGCGATCACGAACCCGTCGCGGTTCTTGTCGTAGGCGCGCGAGGCGACCGCCGGCCGGTCGTTGAAGTCCGAGGACATGGCGCCCATCGCGTCGAAGAGGTTCGACATGGTCCAGTCGAGGTCTTCGTGGCCGCCGGCGAACATCACGTCCTGCTTGCCCCACTGGATCATCTCGGCCGCGTTGCCGATGCAATGGGCCGAGGTCGAGCAGGCCGACGAGATCGAGTAGTTCACGCCGTGGATCTTGAACCAGGTCGCGAGCGTCGCCGAGGCGGTCGACGACATGGCTTTGGGCACTGCGAAGGGACCGATACGCTTGGGGCTGTTGTTCTTGCGGGTGATGTCGGCGGCCTCGATCAGCGTGCGCGTCGAGGGGCCGCCCGAGCCCATGATGATGCCGGTGCGTTCGTTGTTCGAGATGTCGCTCTCGGCCAAACCGGAATCGGCGATCGCCTGTTTCATCGCGACGTGGTTCCATGCGCCGCCCTGGCTGAGGAAGCGCATCGCCCGCCGGTCCACCATCTCGGACACGTCGATCTCCGGCTTGCCCCAGACGCGGCAGCGGAAGCCGTTGTCGGCGAAGTCCTGGCTAAAGCTGATGCCCGATTTCGCTTCCCGCAGCGAGGCGGTCACCTCGTTCAGATCGTTGCCGATCGAGGACACGATGCCCATTCCGGTCACGACGACGCGCCTCATGGCCAAACTCCCTTCCAAGGTCCCTGGACCCTTCGTCTTCAAGATGGACGGGGCGGATCAGCCGCCGACCGCTTCGCCCGGCTGCTCGTCCTGGAACAGGCCGACGCGCAGGTTGCTCGCCTGATAGATGACGACGCCGTCGGCCTTCATCCAGCCTTCCGCGATGCCGAGCTTCAGTTTCGAGCGCATCACGCGACGGAAATCGACGCCGTATTCGACGAGCTTGACGTCCGGGGTCACCTGACCGGTGAACTTCACCTCGCCGACGCCGAGCGCGCGGCCGCGACCGGGCTCGCCCAGCCAGCCGAGATAGAAGCCGGTGAGCTGCCACAAGGCGTCGAGACCGAGGCAGCCGGGCATGACCGGATCGCCCTGGAAGTGGCAGGCGAAGAACCAGAGATCCGGCGAGACGTCGAACTCGGCGCGGATCGAGCCCTTGCCGAACTCGCCGCCATCGGTCGTGACGGAGGTGATGCGGTCGAACATCAGCATGGGCGGCAGCGGCAGCTGGGCATTTCCCGCGCCGAAGAGCTCGCCCCGGCCGCAGGCCAGAATTTCGTCCTTGCCGAAATAGGTCTTCACCGTGTCCATGGATCCGTCCGGTTGGGGAACGACACGCCGCCGCCGTTCCAATTCGTATCAAATCGATCGCGGGACGGCCCTTACCACGCGAGCGCCCGAGGGCAAATCCGTTAACTTCCAGAGAGGCGTCACGGTTTCGCGCCGACCGCCGCCGCCAAGGAGCCTTCATGCGTCTGGTTCTCGTCGCCCTCGTTCTCTCCGGCGTCGCCGGTTCGGCTGTTGCGCAGGAATGGCGCAGCACCGGCAAGGGCGAAGGGGGCGCGGCATTCTTTTCCCGGGACGGGCGGCCGGCGGGCGCACGGATCACCTGTCTGCCCGGGGGGCGGATCGCGATCACGGCGGCGGGCAACGGCGCCCGCTTTCCGGCGGACCGCCCGGTGACGCTGGTGATCTCGGTGGACGGGATGGGCTTTTCCGGCGAGGCGCGGGTCGAGCCCGAGGGACCCGGCGGCGGCTCGCGCTTCGTGCGCGTGGTGGAAAGCGGCGAGACCGCAGCGATCCTTGCCGCCCTGAAACGGGGCAAGAGCGTCGAGGTGTCGAGCCCGGCCGGTTTCATGCGCCTGCCGCTTCGCGGTTCGGGAAAGGCGATCAGTGCCCTTGCCCCCGTTTGCGCGTCGCCCTGAGGCCTCGATTGTTCGCGACCGGGATTGCGACTATATTGCATTCCGACAAGACCTTGCGGCGGTGCATGACGCTCGGCTAAAGGTGATGCAGTTAGTCAAGTTTTCGGTGATCTGAACGATGGACAACCGGGCGAAGCCCTCGATGGCGGATATGCGCACGGCCAGCCGGCCCCAGACCTTCTGCGTCTTCGAGCGCCTGCGCGCTTCGGGCTTGCGGCCGACCCGCCAGCGCGTCGCCTTGTGCAACCTGATCTTCGGAGCGGGCGACCGACACCTCTCGGCCGAGGAACTGCACGAGGAAGCCCACAAGGCGGGCGAGCCGGTGTCGCTGGCCACCGTCTACAACACGCTGCACCAGTTCACCGACGCCGGCCTCGTGCGTCCGTTGTCGGGCGAGGGGCAGCGCACCTATTTCGACACCAACACCTCGGACCACCACCATTTCTTCGTGGAAGCTGACAACACGATGATCGACATCCCGGACGGGACGCTGACCATCGGCAACCTGCCCGAGCCGCCCGAAGGCATGGAGATCGTCAATGTCGACGTGGTGGTGCGTCTGCGCCGCAAGACGGGCGCCAAGACGCTGAGCTGACGGCTTCCCGGTTTCGGGATCGCGCCATTATAGAGAAAGGCCGGCGGTCGCAAGATCGCCGGCCTTTCTGCATTCGAGGCGGGGGGACGAGGCGCCTCAGAACCGTTCGTCGGGGTAAACGCCCCAGATCTCCTTCTGGGTGACGAAGCCGCGGCGGCCGGCGGCTTCCACCTGGCACCAGCCGAAGGAGCACTCGCGCACCTTGGTCAGGACGCCGGGCTCCATCTCGGCCACGATCGGGCCGTCCGTGGCGGCCGAGCGGTGCATGGTGATGGTCGCCAGCGTCTTGCCCTTCAGCCAGGGAGCCGCCAGCGCGGTGCGCTCGCCCGACAGGAGCGAGTGGTAGACCCAGCCCTCGGTGCCCTCCGAGTCGCGAATGCGGCGCCAGAGATCGTATTCCTGGATCACCTCCACCGGCAGGCCGGGCTTCAGATAGAGCCAAGACACGGCATAATCCTTGCCCGGGCCGACGCGCAGGTTCACGCGCGCCGACTTCAGAGACACGAAGCGGGGCAGCGGGAGCTTGCGCTGCATCTCGGCGTCCACGCCTTCCTCGGCGGCCGTCGCAGCGGGGGGCGTCGCGGCCGCGGCCGGAGACTGCGCGCGCGCGGCGCCGAGAGGCGGCAGGGCGACGAGAAGGGCGAGGGCGATCGGCCCGAGAAACGGGAAGCGGGACACGGGGGACTCCGGACAGGCGAGGACGCTGTGACCCGGTGAGGCCGGGCTCGCCGGGCTCGCCTGAAGTCTTCCCAAAGGATGACGCACGAGCCCGACACGTCGCATGATCGCGGATCGAGGTTAACAACCCCTTGCGCGGGGCTGTCGAGGACGGCCGGTCGGCCGGCGTTCCCCTCCTGGCTGCGGCCGCGTCAGACGGCTTGCGACAGCCGTGCGCTGGCGAAGCCGAGGCCCGCAAGCGGGTCTTCCGCCACAAGTCCCGGTCGCCCTTCCCAAGCGCCCGGAGCGGCGACGTAGCGCTCAACGTCCTCCATCCGCCGGATCGTGCGCCAGAACACGTCCTCCATCAGGATATGGGCGAACTCGCCGTTGCGCCCGACGCTGTAGAGGCCCTGGACGCCGGTGGATCGGGCGAAGAGGCGACGCTCGGCCTCGTAGGCGTTGAGGTAGACGGGATAGGAGATCGGGGTCCGGATCGTGCCGCCGGCGCCGAGGTAGCGCGTCCGCAGGCCCTCGCCGTAGAGCGCGCAGATCTGATCGAGGCAGCGTTTGGCGAGATCCTCGTCGCTCATCGTCCAGCGCTCGTCGCCGACCTCGCAGCCGATGTCGAAGGTGATCAGCGTCTTTCCCTCCGGCGCCAGCCAGGGCATCGAGATCGGCGCTTCGGTGAGGCGGAAGCTCAACTGGCTGCGGTCGGGCACCCACACCATCGTGTCGGGAAGGATGGCGCGGCCGGAAAAGCGCAGGTTCACGAACATCATCGGGCGGTAGCGGAAGGCGGACAGCGGCGCCAGCGCGTCGGTGCCCTCCATGAGGCGCGGCAGGATGTTGACCGGTGCGGTCGATATGACGGCGGAGACCGGCACCTCCGCCCCCACACTGCGCACCGCGACCACGCGACCCTTCTCGACGAGGATGCGTTCGACCGGCGAGTCCAGTCGCACCGAGCCGTCGAGCTTGCGCAGCGTCGGCTCCAGAAGCTTGGCGAGGCCGCCTTCGGGATAGACGTGATAGACGCCGGCACCCTCCGGCATGGTGCGCGTGTAGCCGTTGCAGACGGCGCGGCGCGTCACCTTGGCGGCGGCATTGAGATAGATCGACTTCAGAATGCTGTTGCCGAACTTCTCGCCGACGGAGGGCGAGAGTTCGCGCGCCGGCGCGCCGGACCAGGCCTCGACGAGGGGCATCGCCACGTCCTCGGCCATGGCGTCGCCGTAGGAGCGGCGCATCCAGTCTTCGGCGTTGGCGGCCGGCGCCTTGTTGCGCGGGGCGATGCGGCTTTTCAGGGCGCTGGCGAGGAAGCGCGGCTCGGCCATGAGGCCGAACGGATGGCTGCGGCTGCGCCCGTCCACCACCACGGCCTCGCCGTAATGGCGCACGGTGCGGCAGATGTCCTCGGCGCCGAGAGCCTTCGCCAGGCGGTTGGAGATGAAATGCGCGCCGTAATCGTAGGAGAAGCCCTCGGCGTCCCGAAACGAGGCGGCCATGCCGCCGACCGCCTTGCCGGCCTCGAAGACCACCGCCGGCAGGCCACGACGCTTGAGTTCGGCCGCCGCCGTCAGACCGGCCAGGCCTGCTCCCAGAATTGCGATCGGCTTCATCGTCGTCTCCCCGAAGTGTCGAGCGAACCTTATGGGATCGCTGGTGAACAACGGGGCAAGGATACAATCGCAATTCTCCGAAATCACGGACGTGTTACCGTTCCGGGATCCGTTCTCGTCTCAAGGATAACGTCGCGGATACGGCTCGAACTTTATCGAAGTCCTAGAAGCGAGCCTAAGCGCTCTCGGCGGAAGGAGCCGCCGGGCGACGATAGCGGATTTCCTCGAAGCGCATGCGCAAGACATCGACGAGAAGCAGCCGTCCCGTCATCGGATCGCCCGCGCCCGTCACCAGCTTGATCGCTTCCGCCGCACCCATCGTGCCCATGATGCCGGTCACGACGCCGAGGATGCCGGCTTCGGCGCAGGTCGGCACCGTGCCTTCCGGCGGCGGTTCGGGAAAGAGGTCGCGAAAGCGCGGGAAGAGCCGCCCGTCCGGTCCCTCGCGATGGGGCACGAGCGTCGTCAGCGAACCCGAGAAGCGCTGCACGGCCACGGTGACGAGCGGCACGGCGGCGGCTTCGCAGAGGTCCGCCACCAGAAAGCGCGTGGCGAAATTGTCCGAGCCGTCGATCACCACGTCGTATCGCGCGAGGATCGCGGCCGCGTTCGCCTCGCCGAGCCGAAGGGCATGGATCTCCACGGCGACATGCGGATTGAGCCGTCCGAGTGCCTCGGCGGCGACCTCCACCTTGGGCCGGCCGAGGTCACTTGTGCCGAACAGGATCTGGCGCTGCAGATTGGAGAGCGACACATGGTCGTCGTCGGCGAGCCCGATCGTCCCGACGCCGGCTGCCGCAAGATAGAGCGCGGCCGGCGAGCCGATGCCGCCTGCACCGACAAGCAGTACGCGGGCGCTCTTGAGCCTCTGCTGGCCGGGTCCGCCGATCTCCGGCAGCACGATGTGGCGGGCATAGCGACCAAGCTCGTCCGGCGAGAGCGGGGGAGGGGAGTGCGTCATGTCACGGCTCCGTTGGCGACGCAGAGCATCTGGGCCCTTCCATCCAGCGCTTCGAAGAGCGCGGCGTCGGTGCCGGTAAGGAAGGACTGGACGCCGAGCCCGTCGAGGATGTCGAACAGAGCGGCTCGGCGGCCGGGATCGAGATGGGCGGCGATCTCGTCGAGAAGAAGGACGGGCGCCATGCCGGACGAGGCTTCCACGAGACGTGCATGCGCCAGCACGAGACCGATCAGCAGCGCCTTCTGCTCGCCGGTGGACGACAGGGCGGCGGGCATCGCCTTGGCGCGATGGGTGACGACGAGGTCGCCGCGATGCGGCCCCGCCAGCGTGCGGCCGGCGGCGCGGTCGACCATGCGGCGGCGCGCCAGACGTTCGGCGACCTGGTCCTCGAGGTCGACGGCCGCCCCCTCGAGGACCAGGTCCTCGTAGCCCGACTGGAGGTCGAGCCCGGCGACGGGGAACGGCGACGCCGATGCGGCATCCAGAAGTCCGGCGAGGCGCGCCGTGAGGTCGGCGCGCGCGAGCGCGATGGCAAGGCCGAGTTCCGCCATCTGCCGCTCGATGCCGGCGAGCCACCGGTCGTCGAGGCGATCGTCGGCGAGGAGCCGGTTGCGGCCGCGCATCGCCTTCTCGTAGTCCACCGTCCGGCGCCCGTGCCCGGGATCGACGGTGAGCACCATGCGGTCGAGGAAGCGGCGACGCTCGGTGCCGGGACCGGTGAAGAGCCCGTCCATCGACGGCGTCAGCCAGATGACGCGCAGGAGGTCCAGAAGCTCGTCCGTCGAGCGCGCCGTGGTTCCGTCGATGCGAAGCACGCGCTGGGGCGTGCCCTCGTCCGGCCGCACCAGCGTGAGGATGTCCGTCGGCTCGTCCTCCGGGGCGTCGGCCGCAAGGCGCGCGCGCACCGAAAAACCGCCCGTCGCCGTGGACGCGGCCGTTCGCGCGATCTCGCCATAGGCGGCGCGGCGCAGCCCCTTGCCGGGCGACAGGAGCGACAGGGCCTCGAGAAGATTGGTCTTGCCCGATCCGTTGTCGCCGTGCAGCACGACGAAGGGCGAGCGGATCGCGAGGTTCAGCGTCTCGTAGTTGCGAAAGTCCACGAGGCCGAGCCCGGTCACGCGGAGCCGGGCATCGCGAATGGTGTCCATGGACGTGGCGGTGCGTCCCCTTAGACGCGCATCGGCATCAGGACGTAGAGCGTTCCCTCGTCGCCCCCGTCGCGGATGAGGGTCGGTGAGCCGGGATCGGCCATCATGAAGACGGCGCTGTCGCCCGAAAGCTGACCGGTGATGTCGAGGAGGTAGCGGGCGTTGAAGCCGATCTCGATCTCCTCCGCCTCGTAGCCGACCGGGAGTTCCTCGGTCGCGGTGCCGGCATCCGGCGAATTGACGGTGAGGACGAGCTGGCCATCCGAGAGGGCGAGCTTCACCGCCCGCCCGCGCTCGGACGAGATGGTGGAGACGCGGTCGACGGCGGCCGAGAAGCTCTGCCGGTCGAGCGTCAGCGCCTTGTCGTTGCCGGTCGGGATGACACGCCCGTAGTCCGGGAAGGTGCCGTCGATGAGCTTCGAGGTCATCACCACGGCACCGAGGCTGAAGCGGATCTTGGAGTCCGAAAGCTCGACCGCCACGGTCTCGGCGCCTTCGCCGAGAAGCTTCTGGATCTCGGCCACGGTCTTGCGCGGCACGATGATGCCGGGCATCCCTTCCGATCCCGCGGGCGCGGCCATCTCGGCGCGTGCGAGGCGGTGCCCGTCGGTCGCGACCGCACGCAGCGCGAGCGCGCCGCCCGACTCGACCGTGTGGAGGAAGATGCCGTTGAGATAGTAGCGCGTTTCCTCCGTGGAGATGGCGAACTGCGTCCGCTCGACGAGGCGCGCGAGGTCGGACGACTTGAGCGTGAAGGCGTGCGTGAAGGCACCGGCCGTGATGTCGGGGAAGTCGGTTTCCGGCAGGCACTGGAGACGGAAGGTCGAGCGGCCCGCCGAAACCGTCATCTGCGCGCCGTCGCCGGTGGTCTCGAGCTTGACCTCCGAGCCGTCGGGAAGCTTCCGCACGATGTCGTAGAGGAGGTGGGCGGGCACCGTGGTGGCACCCGGCACGTCGCCGCTCGCCGGCACGCTCTCGGTGATCTCGATGTCGAGGTCGGTCGCCTTGAGGCGCATAGCGCCGTCCTCGGTCTTCAGGAGGACATTGGACAGGATCGGGATCGTGTTGCGCCGTTCCACCACGCGCTGGATGTGGCTCAGCGACTTCAGGAGGTTGGATCGCTCGATGATGATACGCATGGACGACAACCGTTCGGAGACTCGAAAGGGCGCCGAACGGGCGCGACCTTTCTCAAAAGGTCCCGACGTTTTAGAGCAAAGGGCGGCAGGCGCAAAGGGAAACCGCCGGAAACCCCAGGCATCCGGCGGTCGGTTCGCGATCGCGGAAGATTACTCCTCGATCATGCGGCGGATCACGTCGAGTTCCTCCGACAGCTTCTCGTCGCCGGCCCGCTCCGCCTCGATCTTGCGCACGGCATGGAGCACCGTCGTATGGTCGCGCCCGCCGAAGCGGCGGCCGATCTCGGGCAGCGAGCGGGGCGTCATGGTCTTGGCGAGATACATCGCGATCTGGCGCGGGCGCACGATGGTGCGGGTGCGCCGGGCCGACAGGATATCGGTGCGCGACACGTTGTAGTGGCGCGAGACGAACTTCAGGATGTCCTCGATGCGCACACGCTTCTCGCCGCCGGCGCGCGTCAGCTGGTTGAGGAGATCGTCGAGATGCTCCGCCGAGAGAGGCTGGCCCACCGCGTGCCGGAAGGCGATCTGGTTGAAGGCGCCCTCGAGATCGCGGCCCGAGCCGACCACGCGCCGCGCGATCGTATCCACCACCGTCTCGGGGATCGCGAAGCTCGGATCGCCCGCGCGCATGGCCGACACGCGCGAGGCGAGGATGCCGCGGCGCATGTCGTAGTCCGGCGAGACCATCTCGATGGCGACACCCCCCGAAAGGCGCGAGCGGACCCGGCTGTCGAGCGATTCCAGCTCGAAGGCCGGGCGATCGGCCGCCACGATCACCTGCCGCGCCGAATCGATCAGCGCGTTGAGGAGGTGGCAGAACTCCTGCTGGATCGACTTGCCCTGCAGGAACTGCATGTCGTCGATGATCAGAATGTCGATGCCGCGCAGGTTCTCCTTGAAGTCGAGCGCCTGGTTGTCGCGGATCGCGGTGGCGAAGCGCCACATGAAGTATTCGGCCGTCAGGTACACGACCCGCGGCTTGTCGTCTCGCGCAACGGCCGCGTTGGCGATCGCCTGAAGGAGATGCGTCTTGCCGAGGCCGACGGACGCATGAAGGAAAAGCGGGTTAAAGCGAACCGACTGGGGTCCGTTCTCGGCGATGGATCGCGCCGCAGCCAGCGCCACGCGATTGGATGCGCCCTCCACGAAGGTGGAGAAGACGTAGCGGCTGTCGAGGGGCGAGCCGAATTCGGCGCGCGAGCCCTCCGAAGCCGGAGCGCGATCGGCAGCGGAGCCGGAGCCGGATCCGGGACGCATCGCGGCAGCGGGAACGCGCGCGCCGCCGTCGTTGGCGACCGCCGGCTGGTCTGCGCTGGCGGCCGGCGGCGGGACGGCGATGCCACGCACGGCCGAGCGCACGGCGACATCCACCTTCAGCGTTCCCGGCACTTCCTCCGAGAAGATCTGGAGAAGGAGGTCGCGATAGTGACCGTTGATCCAGGACTTCAGGAAGGCCGTCGGCACCGAGAGCTGCACCACGCCCTTGCCGACATGCTCGAGCTTCAGGCGTGCGAACCAGGATGCGAAGACGTCGGGACCGAGCTGCGCCTTGAGACGAGCGTTCACACGATCGAGGATCGCCGTCTCGTCGCGTGCTGGTGCTGCCATCGAAGTCTCGCCATCATGATGCGCGGCCGAGGCCGCACGGCTGGGGGTGGAGGGGAAGGCGCGCGCACGCGCCCCGGGAACGGCGGGATTGGGCGCACCGCCCGCATGCAGGGCGGTCATTTCTGCCTCCAGGGCAGACCGGCCGCCTTCCATCCCGCCTGATGGCCGCGATGGCCGTCCGGGTCGGGCGGGCCTTCGAAGCCGTCGAGGATGTTGTAGCAGTCGGAAAAGCCCGCCGCCGTCATCGCCGCCGCGCTCGACATGGAGCGGGCGCCCGAACGGCAGAGGAAGTAGAGCTTGGACGTCTCGGAGCCGCCGGCCGCCCGAACGGCCGCGCCGACGCGATCCGTGAAGCCGGGATCGACGGCCATCGTCGGATAGCTCTGCCACTCGGCGAAGACGGCGTCGCGGCCGTTTTCGGGCACGAGGGGAAAGCCCACGAAATTCCATTCGGCCGACGTGCGAACATCGACCAGGAAGCTTTGGGAATCGGACTGCAGGGCGGACCAGCACTCCTCGACTGAAACGTCGCCCTTGTAGGAACGGCTCATAGCGAACTCCCAACACGCCGCACCGACACGATCGGACACGGCGGAACGCGGAACGAAATTCACCCTGCCGCGCTCGAACGGAGCGCGAGCCACTGGGTGATACTCATCGAAAAACGGAAAGCCCCTGGTCGACCCGGCTCGTGGCCGGTCCCCTTAAGTTCTGGAAAACACCTCTTGTCCCCAGCCTTCGTCGTCCAGTGCTCTTGTCGTGAGGCAAAAGCTACGGAAGGCCCCAGGTTCGGGCAAGCTTTGAATCGGCTCCCGCGACCTAAGCGTGGTCGAACTGTGGCGAGTCCGACATGCCCGTTCCCGCCGCGATTTTCGCAATCGCCTGATTCAACGGGAGATTCGAGGAAGGGGTCGGCCGCGATTTGGTCGCAGGTCTGAACTCGGGATTCTTTTTCGGAGTCAGACTTGACTCACGCGACTCGGCACGGCGCCGTCCAGCAATCCGGGGGGTTTTCCACAACCATCGCCAAGCCGTTGTTTTTGCTGCGGTAAACCTGATTCACGCTGAGCCCGGGCTTCCTGCTGCGCGGCGATCACATAACAAGCGTGTGACGGTCACATTTGTGCGTGGCCAGCCACAAAGCACCGAGCGTGCATGGCACGAATCGAAAAGGACCCGGAGCGGTCGCTCCGAGCCCTTCGTAGGGTTTGGATGTGGGCGGCGCTCAGGCGGCGCCGACGGCCTTCACCCGGCTCGACAGGCGCGAGATCTTGCGGGACACCGTGTTGCGATGCATCACGCCCTTCGAGGCAGCGCGCGCCAGTTCGGGTTCGGCCAGCTTGAAGGCGGCCTGGGCTGCGGCCTTGTCGCCCGTCAGGATCGCTTCCTCGACCTTGCGAAGGAAGCTGCGAACGCGCGAGCGGCGGTCACGGTTGATCGCGGTGCGACGGGCGATCTTGCGGGCGGCCTTCTTGGCCGACGGCGTATTGGCCATATTCAGTCTCTCTCGGCTAGACGCGGAACCGAACGACCAACCGGGCCGCCTGTCTCCGCGCGAATGGTTTCAGCGTGAAGCCGCCGAGCCGAACGAAACCGAGCGGCAAGGCGTGAAAGGCCGCACCGGAACGATGCCGCCTGAAATCTGGCGCGCTTATAGGCGCAAGCACCTGCCGCGTCAACGGTTGCGCCACCGGGACCTCAGCGGTGGCGGAAGCCGGGTTTGCGCTTCTCGATGAAGGCGGCCATGCCCTCCGACTGATCCTCCAGCGCGAAGGCGGCGGCAAACAAGCGTCGCTCGGCGCGAAGGCCCTCCGTCAGCGTCGTGTCGAAGGCCCTCGTGATCGCCTCCTTCGTCATCATCGCGGCCGGCAGGGAGAAGCCCGCGATGGTCTCGGCCGCCTTCTGCGCCTCCGCCAGAAGCTCGGCGTCGGGCACGACGCGCGCGACGAGCCCGGAGCGCTCGGCCTCTCCGGCGTCCATCATGCGGCCGGTGAGGCAGAGGTCCATGGTCTTCGCCTTGCCGATGGCGCGGGCCATGCGCTGCGTGCCGCCCATGCCGGGCAGAACGCCGAGCGTGATCTCGGGCTGGCCGAACTTGGCCGATTCGGCGGCGATGATGAAGTCGCACATCATCGCGACCTCGCAGCCGCCGCCGAGCGCATAGCCGGCGACCGCCGCGATCATCGGCTTGCGGGCGCTCGCGAACCGGTCCCAGCCGCTGGCGAAGTCGGAGAGATAGGCCTCGGCGAAGCCGAAGGGCTGCATCTCCTTGATGTCGGCGCCGGCGGCGAAGGCGCGCTCGGACCCCGTCAGCACCATGGCGCCGATCTCGGGGTCGGCAGCGAAGGCGTCGGACGCATGGAGGAGTTCGGTGAGGACCTGGCTGTTCAGGGCGTTCAACGCCTTCGGACGATCGATGGTCATCCAGCCGACCCGGCCGCGACGGTCCACCTTGATGCTCGTGTAGTCCATGCCCGTCCTCCCGTTGTGCCGCAAAGGATAGGGGCGGGCGGGCGGTCCGCCAAGCGGCTCAGGCGCCGCCGGCCGTCCGCTCCGCCGTGGAGAGGGCCGCGAACCAGTCGGCATAGGGCGTGTTCTTTGGCGCGAAGCGCGTCCAGTCGCGCGCCCCGTCGGTCCACCAGACGGGACCGCGCTCGCCGAGCGCCTGCTTGGCGGCGTCGACGCCCCGGCGCGCCGCGCGCCGCTCGGCGTCCGTGCCCGCATCGCGGACCGCACGCCGCGCGTCCATCAGCGCATGCACGGCCGCCTCGCGCTCGCGCTCGCCGAGCGCCGGATCGGAGCAGCGCCAGAGCCGCCCCTTGGCGACGAAGTAGCGGCCGTCCGGCGTGCGCGGGTAGTCGGCGCTCACCTCTGGCAGACCGGGCAGAAGAACGTGGAGCGGCCGGACTGGACGATCCGCTGGACAATGCCGCGGCAAGCCTCGCGTCGGCAGGGCTCGCCCTCGCGGTCGTAGACCTGGAAACGGTGCTGGAAGTAGCCGAGCGCGCCGTCTGCCTGCCGGTAGTCGCGCAAGGTCGAGCCGCCGGCCTCGATCGCGTCGGCGATGGTTTCGCGAATATGCAGCGCCAGTGCCTCGAGGCGCTGGGTCGGCCGCCCGTCGGCGCGCACCAGTGTGCCAGCCATGCGGCGCGGCGACAGGCGGGCGCGCCACAAGGCCTCGCAGACATAGATGTTGCCAAGGCCCGCGATGATCGTCTGGTCGAGAAGCGCGGCCTTCAGCGGTGCCGCCTTGCCCTTGACGCGCGGCGCCAACGCCTCGCCGGAAAGCGCGTTGCCCGTCGGCTCGATTCCCAGAGCCCGGAAATGGGGATGCGTATCGCGCTGGGCCGCCTCGATCAGGCTCATGTAGCCGAAGCGCCGGGGGTCGTTGAAGACGATGCGCGCGGCGGGCGTGTCGAGGTGAAAGAGGACGTGGTCGTGCAGCCGGTCCTCGGAGCGCGCGAGATGGAAGGCGGCACTCGCCACGGGCTCGCCGCCTCCCGCCCCCTCGATTCCCTCGATTCGGAACGAGCCGGACATGCCGAGATGCATGGCGAGCACGAGGTCGCCCTCGATCTCGGCGAGAAGATACTTCGCCCGGCGTCCGAGCGACAGGATGCGCCGGCCCTCCAGGCGCGCGGCGAAGCGTTCGGGCAGCGGAAAGCGCAGGGCGTCTCGCCGCGTCTCGACGCGGGCGATGCGCGCACCCTCCATCACCGGCGCCAGGCCGCGGCGGACGGTCTCGACCTCTGGCAATTCGGGCATCGCTGCTTATCATCTCCTCGTCGAGCGCGCCGCCATGTTGCGGACGCGGCACAAGACATGGCGCGCCTGGACCCGTTCCGCTATGGGTCGCCCGCCTGGGGGCGCGCCGGTCGCGGCTCCGAACATCGAGAGGTCGATCAGCATGTCGCGAACCCGCGTCGGCGCAACGGAGGGCATGGAAACCTCCTACGGATTCGAGACGGTCTCGGGCCGCGAGGAGAAGCAGGCCCGCGTGAACGAGGTGTTTCACCGCGTCGCCTCCAACTACGACCTGATGAACGACCTGATGTCGGGCGGCATGCACCGCCTCTGGAAGGACGCGATGGTGCAGTGGCTCGCGCCCTCGCGCCGCCCGGGCTGGCGCTTCCTGGATGTTGCCGGCGGCACGGGCGACGTCGCCTTCCGCATCGTGGAGGCCTCGCGCGGGGCCGCAAGGGGCACCGTCCTCGACATCAACGCCTCGATGCTGGGCGTCGGGGCCGAGCGTGCGGAAAAGCGCGGCCTTTCGGGAAACCTCACCTTCGTGGAAGGCAATGCCGAGGACCTGAAGCTCGAGGACGACGGCTTCGACGCCTACACGATCGCGTTCGGCATCCGCAACGTGCCGCGCATCGACCTGGCGCTGGCGGAAGCCTACCGCGTCCTGAAGCCCGGCGGGCGCTTCCTGTGCCTCGAATTCTCCGAGGTCGACCTGCCGGTCCTCGACAAGGTCTACGATCTCTGGAGCTTCAAGGCGATCCCGGCCATCGGCGGGGCGGTCGCCCGGGATCGCGAGTCCTACGAGTATCTCGTGGAATCGATCCGTCGCTTCCCCAACCAGTCGAATTTCGAGGCGGCGATCCGGCGCGCCGGCTTCGAGCGCGTGACGCACCGCAACCTGACCGGGGGCATCGCCGCCATCCATTCGGGCTGGAAGCTCTGAGGTTGAGCAATCCCGTCACCGGCACGATCGCGCTGATCCGGGCGGTCTACATCCTGGCGCGCGAGGGCGTCGTCTCGGCCCTGCCGGCCGAGGGCCTGCCACCGATGGCGAGCCTCGCGCACCGTCTCGCGGGCCTCATGGCCCGGCGCTCGGCCACCCGCCGGGCGCGCTCGGAGCGCCTGTCCCATGCGCTCAACCGGCTGGGGCCGTCCTATGTAAAGCTCGGCCAGTTCCTGGCGACGCGCCCCGACATCGTCGGCACGGAGATCGCGCTGGAGCTGAGCCAGCTTCAGGACAAGGTGCCGCCGTTCCCGCGCGAGCAAGCCATCCGCGACATCGAGGTGACGCTCGGCCGGCGGATCGACGACCTCTTCGTCGAGTTCGGCGAGGTGGTCGGAGCGGCCTCCATCGCGCAGGTCCACAAGGCCCGCGTCCTGACCCGCGAGGGCTCCTATCGCGACGTCGCGGTCAAGGTCATCCGGCCGGGCGTGCGCGTGCGCTTCCGGCGCGAGCTCGAGGCCTTCGCCTTCATCGCCTGGGTCCTGGAGAAGGTCGTGCGCTCGTCCCGGCGCCTGCGGCCCGTCGCCGTGGTGGAGACGCTCGCCCAGTCGACCCGCATCGAGATGGACCTGCGCCTGGAGGCGGCCGCCTCGTCGGAGATGGCCGACAACGTGGCGGAGGATCCGCATTTTCGCGTGCCCGGCATCGACTGGGAGCGCACGGGCCGCGACGTCCTCACGATGGAGTGGATCGACGGCATCAAGATGAACGACGTCGCCGCCGTTGCCGCTGCGGGCCACGACCTGCCGCGCCTCGGCGTCAATCTCGTCCAGTCCTTCCTGCGCCATTCGATGCGCGACGGCTTCTTCCACGCCGACATGCATCCGGGAAACCTCTTCGTGGTGCCCGACGGCACGATCGTGGCGGTCGATCTGGGCATCGTCGGGCGCCTGACGGCGGACTCGCGCCGTTTCCTGGCGGAGATCCTCTACGGCTTCATCCGGCGCGACTACCAGCGCGTCGCCGAGGTGCATTTCGAAGCGGGCTACGTGCCCCGCACGCAGGACGTCCTGTCCTTCGCACAGGCCCTGCGGGCGATCGGCGAGCCGATCCACGGCCAGCCGGCCGAGACCATCTCGATGGCCCATCTCCTGACCCTCCTCTTCGAGGTGACGGAGCTCTTCGACATGCAGGCTCGACCCGAGCTGGTTCTTCTGCAGAAGACCATGGTGGTGGTGGAGGGTGTCGCGCGATCCTACGACCCCCGCTTCAACATGTGGGAGGCGGCGGAGCCCGTTGTCACGGACTACATCGTCTCCGAGCTCGGCCCCGCCGCCAAGCTCCGCGACGCCAAGCGGGGGCTCGAGGCGATCGGCCGGGTGATCCACCGCTTCCCGGATTTCGCCGCGGGACTGGAGGTCTTCGCCAACAACATGCCGGACCTCATCGAGAACGGCATCCACATCAACGACGACGACCTGATGGAACTCGCCAAGGAGTCGCGCACCGGCCTCATCATCAGCCACGTCGCGCAGATCGCCTCGGCGGTCGCGCTGGTGGTCATCGCCTGGCAGCTGACCTTCGGGTAGAGGGCAGGGTGATTGCATTGCGATCACAGGTTTGGCGTCGTACCTTCGGTTGAGAAAGAGTTCTGCGATGGCCAATTTGACGGTTCGCAACATCGAGGACGACGTAAAGTCTGCTCTACGCCTGCGAGCGGCACGCAAGGGCGTTTCGGTGGAAAGCGAGGTGCGCGACATCCTGCGTGCGGCGGCGCGCGAGGAGACAAGTCTCCCACCCGAAAGCGAAGCCGAGCGAAAGGCGCGCGTCGCTCGTATCCTTGCCCTCGGCAGGCCGCCTTTGAAGTCATTCGATCTCAAAGCCTTTTCGGACGAACTGTCGGCCCCTTCGGAAGGGTTGCCGGACGGTTCGGAGTGATCGTCGTAGATACGTCAGCCGTGGTGGCTATCGTCGCGGGTGAGCCGGAAGCCGAGGCCATTGCGGAGATCATGGGCTCGCGAAACGACTTCGCCATGTCGACAGGCACGAGGCTGGAACTCGGCATCGTCGCGCGTGCCAAATGGGGAGGCGAGGGCAAGGCCCGGGTCGAGGCCGTCCTGTCGGAAATGAGGATCTCCTATCCAGCCTTCGACGAACGGCAGATGCAACTCGCGACCGAAGCTCACCGGCGCTTCGGCGGCGGCACCGGCCATCCCGCCCGGCTGAACTTCGGCGACTGCTTCGCTTATGCGCTCGCCCGCGCGCTCGACGCGCCGCTCCTTTTCAAGGGCGACGACTTCGTCCACACCGACGTCCGCTCCGCCCTTCCGAGCCCGCCATGACCCTTGCCGAAAAGCACATCCTTCTCGTCATCGGCGGCGGCATCGCAGCCTACAAGTGCCTCGACCTCATTCGCCGCCTGCGCGAACGGGGGGCGAAGGTGACGCCGGTGATGACGAGGGCCGCGGGCGAGTTCGTCACGCCCTTGTCGGTCGGAGCGCTCGCCGGCACCAAGGTCTACGGCGAACTCTTCGACCGCGACGACGAGCATGACGTCGGCCATATCCGGCTCGCGCGATCCGCCGACCTCGTGATCGTCGCCCCGGCCAGCGCGACGCGCATGGCCAAGATGGCTGCGGGGATCGGCGACGATCTGGCCGGCGCGGTTCTGCTCGCGACCCGCGCGCCCGTGCTGCTGGCGCCCGCCATGAACCCGGCCATGTGGACCCATCCCGCCACGCGCCGCAGCCTTGCGACGCTGAAAGGGGATGGCATCCGCTTCGTTGGCCCCAACCGGGGCGAGATGGCCGAGAGCGGCGAGGCCGGCGAGGGGCGCATGGCCGAGCCGCTGGAGATCGTGGCCGCTGCGGAGGGCCTCCCGGGCGTGGCGGCGGGCCCGCTTGCCGGCCGGCACGTCCTCGTCACCTCCGGCCCGACGCACGAGCCGATCGACCCGGTGCGCTACATCGCCAACCGCTCGTCGGGACGCCAGGGCCATGCGATCGCAGCGAGCCTTGCCCGTCTCGGCGCGCGGGTGACGCTGGTCTCCGGCCCGGTCGCGCTTCCCGATCCGGCAGGCGTTTCCACCGTTCATGTCGAGACGGCGCGCGAGATGCTGGCGGCGGTCGACGCGGCGCTTCCCGCGGACGCCGCGGTGTTCGTCGCCGCCGTCGCCGACTGGCGCACGGACGGGGACGCAGCTCACAAGATCAAGAAGACGGAGGCCGGACCGCCGGCGCTCGCCCTGGTCGAAAATCCCGACATCCTGCGCACGGTCGGCACCGGGCCGCGCCGTCCCCGGCTCGTGGTCGGCTTCGCGGCCGAGACGCGCGATCTCCTAGAGAACGCTGCGCTGAAGCTCGCCCGCAAGGGTGCCGACCTCATCGTCGCCAACGACGTCTCGGGCGACGTGATGGGCGGAGACGCGAACACGGTGCGGCTGGTCTCGCATGCCGGCGTCGAGGAATGGCCCACGATGCCGAAGGCCGCCGTCGCCGATCGGCTGGCGCTGGACATCGCGCGCCGACTCGGGGCACTCGGGCCCGCATGAGCGCGCTTCCCACGATCGGCATCCGCCGGCTCCCGCATGCCGAGGGTCTCGACCTTCCGGCCTATCAGTCCGCCGGAGCGGCCGGCGCCGACATCCGCGCCGCCGTCAACGAGCCGCTGGTGCTCGGCTCCATGGCGCGCGCGCTCGTGCCGACCGGGCTGGTGATGGACATTCCCGCTGGCTGGGAGGTGCAGGTGCGGCCACGCTCGGGGCTCGCGGCGCGGCACGGCGTCACCGTCCTCAACAGCCCCGGGACCGTCGACAGCGACTACCGCGGCGAGGTGCAGGTGATCCTCGTCAATCTGGGGCCTGAGCCGTTCACCATCGCGCGCGGCGAGCGGATCGCCCAGATCGTCGTATCGCCCGTGGCTCAGGCCGCCTTCGAACCGGTGGCGGACGTCTCGTCCTCGGCGCGCGGCGCCGGAGGCTTCGGCTCCACGGGGCGCTAAAGCATTTCCGGCGAAAGCCGGGTCGGCTTTCGCGCGCCGACGATGCGATGAACAAGGTCCCGAAGCACGTCCAGAGCACCGAATGTCACCGCGCGTGCGTCGGGCCTCAGCGCGACGCGATCCGGCGTGGGTCCTTGGCCTCGCGCAGGCGACGGTCCACGGCCGCGCCCTCGATCGTCGGGCCTCGGCCGAGCGCGCCGAGGCGCGTGAGTTCCACACGGTTCCGTCCGGTGCGCTTGGCCTGGTAGAGATTGGCGTCCGCCATCTTGTAGAGCGCGGGGAAGGCCACAGGCCCGCGGAACGCGATGCCGCCGGCAGAGATCGACAGCCGCGTCCGGCGGTCCGCCGGGCCGACCTCGATGCGCGCGATCGCCATGCGCAGGCGCTCCGCCACGATCCGCGCCTCCTCCAGTCCCGCGTCTTTCAGGAGGATCGCGAACTCCTCGCCGCCGAGCCGGCCGACGAGGTCGTCCTGGCGCACCGAGCGCCGGAGCGTCGCGGCGATGGCGGTCAGCGCCTCGTCGCCGACATGGTGGCCGAGGCGGTCGTTGATCTTCTTGAAATGGTCGGCGTCGAGGATCAGCAGCGTGTGGTGGACCGCGTCTCGCGCGCGACGCCGTCCCGTCGCGCCGATCTCCGCCTCGGCGGCGCGCTTGAAGGCGGTGCGGTTGAGCACCTGCGTCAGGCCGTCGCGCGTTGCCGCATGGTGAAGCCGCGCGTTCTGTCGCCGCAGACGCGAGATGCGAAGCGCCGCATAGACCTGGAGCGGGAGGGCACAGCCGAACAGCGCGAGGAGACAGAACAGGAGCGTGGCGCGCGTGGCGGGAAGCGCGAACCCATCGAAAGCATAGAAGGCGGCGATCACCATCACCGCACCCATGGTGAGGGTCAGCCCGAGAAGCTCCAGGGAGAAGCGCACGAGGTCGTCGATGGAGGTCTGTCGCATGGCATCCGCGGCTGAAGCACTGGCGGCCCAAACTGACGCCTCCGCCTTGCCGTTGGATGAAGCCGTTCGATCGCATTTGTACGACCCTGTTGCGCCCCGCTCGCGGCCCGGCCGAAGATCATTCCTCGACGCAGGCCTGCAGGGGCACAATATTGCCCGAACGGGCCGTCCGCGCCGGGCAGGAGTGCTTGGGTTGCGGGCATCGTTCGCTCTAGACTGACTCCACGGACGCGGCAGCGCGGCAGGAACCCGAGAGAAGGAGGCGCGAGATCCATGGACAATCCCGCCAACGAGACGACCGCCCGCACCCATGGCCGGGGACGGATCTACGATTCCATTCTCGACACGATCGGCGATACGCCGCTGGTGCGCCTCGACAAGCTGGCACGGGAGAAGGGCGTGAAGGCCCATCTCGTCGCCAAGCTGGAATTCTTCAACCCGATCGCATCGGTGAAGGACCGGATCGGCGTCGCCATGCTGGAGGCGCTGGAAGCGGCCGGCACGATCCAGCCGGGGCGCAACACGCTGATCGAGCCGACGTCCGGCAATACGGGCATCGCGCTGGCCTTCGCGGCCGCCGCCAAGGGCTACCAGCTCATCCTCACCATGCCTGACACGATGTCGATCGAGCGGCGCAAGATGCTGCGGCTCCTCGGTGCCGAACTGGTGCTGACGGAAGGCGCGAGGGGCATGAAGGGCGCGATCGCCAAGGCGGAGGAACTGCGGGCCGAGATCCCGAACGCGGTCATTCCGCAGCAGTTCGAGAATCCGGCCAACCCGCAGATCCACCGCGTGACGACCGCCGAGGAGATCTGGAACGACACGGCCGGCGGCGTCGACATCCTCGTGTCCGGCATCGGCACGGGCGGCACGATCACGGGCACGGGCCAGGTGTTGAAGAGCCGCAAGCCCGGCGTGCAGGTCGTCGCCGTCGAGCCCGAGGCCTCGCCGGTCCTGTCGGGCGGCTCGCCCGGTCCCCACAAGATCCAGGGCATCGGCGCGGGCTTCGCGCCGCCGATCCTCGACCGCGAGATCTACGACGAGGTGGTCACGGTCTCCAACGACGAGAGCTTCGAGACCGCGCGTCTCGTGGCGCGTCTCGAGGGCGTGCCGGTCGGCATCTCGTCCGGCGCGGCGCTCGCTGCCGCGATCAAGGTCGGCCAGCGCGAGGAGAACGCCGGCAAGACGATCGTCGTCATCATCCCGTCCTTTGCCGAGCGCTATCTGTCGACCGCCCTCTTCGAGGGGCTGGTGGACGAGAGCGAGCCCAAGGAGCCGCCGCGCGGCGCACCCTCGATCTGACGGGTCGCCACGAAATGAACAAGAGGGCCGCCCCCGAGCGGCCCTTTTCTTTTGGGCCGTGTGTCCCTTGTTAGGAGGGCGCTGCGGGGAGGCAGTGCTTCGCCCGACCCAAGCTTCGCACAGCCCGGACGCATCGCATGCCTTTGACCGAAACCTTGGAAAGCTCGCAGACCTTCCTGCGCACTCTGGCCGCCCAGGCCGCCGCCTTCCTTCCCAATCTCGTCGTCGCGCTTCTGATCCTGGCGATCGGCTTCTTCCTGGCCGGACGCCTCGCCCTGCTCGTCACGCGCGCCTTCGGGGCGTCGGCCAAGATCGACCAGACGGTGCGCGGGCCGCTCGTCGCGATCGTGCGCTATGTCGTGATCGTGATGACGCTGATCATCGCGCTCGGCCAGGTCGGCGTGCAGATGACCTCGCTGCTTGCCGTGCTCGGCGCCGCGGGTCTGGCGGTCGGTCTGGCCCTGCAGGGCACGCTGACCAACATCGCCGCCGGCATCATGCTGCTCTGGCTGCGCCCGTTCCGCGTCGGCGACTATATCGAGACCCAGAACTTCTCCGGCACCGTCCACGAGATCGGTCTGTTCACCTGCCATCTCGAGACGTTCGACGGCCTCTTCGTCTTCGCGCCCAACTCGACGCTCTGGAACGTGTGGATGCGCAATCACTCGCGCGCCGCCTCGCGGCTTCTGGCCTGGTCCGTGACCGTGCCGCGCGAGGTGCCCTTCGAGGAGGCACGCGAGGTGCTGGTCGACGCCTGGCGTCGCGAGGGCGCCGACGGACGTCTCAGCGAGCCGGTGGCCTTTCTCGACCAGCTGACCCCCGACGCCCAGGTGCTCGTGCTGCGTGGACGCGTGCGGGAAGGGGAGACGGCGACGGCGCAGCGGCGGATCGCCGAGGCGATCCGGCTCCGCTTCACCGAACGGTTCGGCGGGGCGGAACCGAAGGCGATCCAGCGGATCGTGCCGGCCGACACCGATCCCTCGCGCTATCTCGGCGCGGACGAGGCGCCGAGCGCGAGCCCCGTTCTCGTCAACGACCGCGCGGACGCAGCTTCGGACGGCGTGGTCGCCAGTCCGAAGGGGTGACGGGGCTCATACGAAAAAGGGCGACGGACCCGGAGGTCCGCCGCCCTTTTTCCATCGAAACGGAAGAGGCTCAGGCGCCGCGCGACGGAGCGCCCGGACGAACGGCCTTCTTCGGCGCGGGCAGCAGGCCCTCGCGCTGGGCCTGCTTGCGGGCGGCCTTGCGGGTGCGGCGGATGGCATCCTGCTTCTCGCGGACGCGGCGCTCGGACGGCTTCTCGTAAGCCCGGCGTTCCTTCATCTCGCGGAAGACGCCCTCGCGCTGGAGCTTCTTCTTCAGGGCGCGCAGCGCCTGTTCCACATTGTTGTCGCGAACGTCGACCTTCATGGGCATCCTTTCGATACGAGTGGCGAGGTCGAGCCCCGCGCGGGTTGATGTCCGGGGGTTGCCCGGCGATTCTTCATTCGTCCGTCGGCGGCGGAGCCGAAAGGCTCGGGGCCATTCCCCGAAGGGATGGGCCACGTCCGTCGCGGTCGGCAGGCAAACGATCGCGTGTCAATGGCCTCTTTCGCGGCCGAAATCAAGGTGCAACCGCCACCGGACCCCGTTTGCGACGCGCTACGACGACTTTCGCCGACGCACGACGCGCATCGGCAAGCCGTCTCGTGGCTGCACGGTGATCTTCTGCACCGGATGGGGCGGCCGGCGGCCGGCGTAATCGAAGCGCAGGTCCCGCAGGAGGCAGGCCAGCGCGATCACGCCCTCCTGCATCGCGAACGACGCCCCGATGCACACGCGCGGCCCGACACCGAAGGGGATGTACTGGAAGCGGTCGAGCCGGGCCCGATTCTCCGGCAGGAAGCGGTCGGGCAGGAAATGGCCAGGCCGCTCCCACAGCGCCTCGTGACGATGGACGAGCCAGGGCAGCACGAGGAGCGAGGCGCCCGCCGGAATCGGCATGCCCGCCACCACGTCGTCCTCGACCGCCATGCGGTTGAGCGAGGGGGCCGGCGGATAGAGCCGCATCGCCTCTTCCAGTGCGGCGCGCGTCCGGGGCAGGGCGTCCGCCCATTCGCGCGGGTCGGGCAGGTCGGGAAGGCGCTCGTCGAGTTCGCGCTCCACCTTCTCGCGCTCCGCCGGCGCATTGGCGAGGAGATAGAGCGTCCAGCCGAGCGCGCGCGCCGTGGTCTCGTGGCCGGCGCCGATGAAGGTGATGATGTTGTCCTCGATCTCCGCCGGCGACAGCCCGTCGGCCTCGAGAAGCAGCGTCAGGAGATCGCGCGGGGCGCTCTCCGGCGCTTCCCTGAGGAGGGCCCGGCGCCGGGCGGCGGTCTCGGTGATGAGGCGGCGGAAGTAGGCGGTGGAGCGATGGCCGAGGAGACGCCCGAGGCGCGGCAGGAACGCCGGCGCGTCGAGGATGTCGAGCGGGTCGATCCGGCCCATGCGATGGAGGAAATCGTCCATCGCGCGGGCGAACTCCGCCGGCTCGCCGGCGATCGCGTCGGTGAACAGCGTCGCCTGCAGGATGTCGTAGGTCAGGAGCGTCATCTCGTTCGCGATGTCGCGCGGCGGACCCTCCGCGCCGGCGCCCAGGCGATCGGCGAAGGCGGCCGAGCGCTCCGCCATGATCGCGGCGAGGCCCCCGACGTTGCGCGGCGTGAAGACCGGCGCCATGGCCCGTCGGGTGCGCCGCCAGAGCTCGCCCTCGGCGGTCAGGAGGCCGTCGCGTAGCATCGGGCGCAGGACGCGCTGGCGCAGCGGCTGCATGGCGTAGTTGGCCGCGTTGTCGACGAGGCAGTGCCGGATCGCCGCCGGGTCGTTGACGATGACCGTGGGGACCTTCAGCCAGTCGTTGCGGACCACCCTTTCGCGATAGGCCTGTTCGCTCCAGATGGCGAGGGGGTTGCGCATCGCGGTCCAGACGAAGGCCGGCGTCGAGAGCGGGCCCGGCCGGGGACGGGGTGCTGGGGCGAGAAAGGCCTCGCGGGTCGCGGACATCCGGGCACTGCTCCTCATCGATCGGAGCGCGGCATATGGGACCTCCGCCCTGCCGACGAAAGCCCTCGGGCGTCTGCGCCAAGCTCTGGAAAGCTTGGTTTTTCAGCGGGAAACCATTATATCGGGGAGGCCCCGGCGGGCACGAGCGCAGGGCGAGCGGAGCCTTTGGGCTCCCCCTCGCGTCACCACAGGAACATCATGTCAGAAGCCTTCGAGACGAACCCCGGCGCCCCGGCCGAGTACGGCGCCGATTCCATCAAGGTGCTGAAGGGTCTCGACGCCGTCCGCAAGCGTCCCGGCATGTATATCGGCGACACGGACGACGGGTCCGGCCTCCATCACATGGTCTACGAGGTGGTGGACAACGCGATTGACGAGGCGCTCGCCGGTCACGCGACGCTCGTCACCGTCACGCTCAACCCCGACGGCTCCTGCACCGTGACCGACAACGGGCGCGGCATCCCGACCGATATCCACTCCTCCGAAGGCGTCTCGGCGGCCGAGGTCATCATGACCCAGCTGCACGCCGGCGGTAAGTTCGACCAGAACTCCTACAAGGTGTCCGGCGGCCTCCACGGCGTCGGCGTCTCGGTGGTCAACGCCCTGTCCGTGTGGCTCAAGATGAAGATATCCCGCAAGGGGCAGGTCCATGAGATGAGCTTCACGCACGGCGTCGCCGACGCGCCGCTCGTGGTGACGGGCGAGGCGGGCTCCGAGACCGGGACCGCGATCACCTTCCTGCCTTCGACCGATACGTTCCGGGGCGTCACGACATTCGACTACGGGACGCTCGAGCACCGCCTGCGCGAGCTTGCCTTCCTGAACTCGGGCGTGCGCATCATCTTGGCCGACAAGCGCCATGCCGACGAGAAGCGCAACGAACTCTTCTACGAGGGCGGGCTCGAAGCCTTCGTGCGCTACCTCGACCGCGCCCGCAAGCCGCTGCTTTCCGAGCCGATCACGGTGAAGAGCGAGCGCGAGGGCATCACGGTGGAAGCCGCGCTCTGGTGGAACGACAGCTACCAGGACAACGTCCTGTGCTTCACCAACAACATTCCCCAGCGCGACGGCGGCACGCACATGGCGGGCTTTCGCGGCGCGCTGACGCGCCAGGTCATCGGCTATGCCGAAAGCTCCGGCCAGCTGAAGAAGGAGAAGGTCCAGCCGACCGGCGACGACTGCCGCGAGGGGCTGACCTGCGTCCTGTCGGTCAAGGTACCGGACCCGAAGTTCTCCTCGCAGACCAAGGGCAAGCTCGTCTCCTCCGAGGTGCGGCCCGTGGTGGAGAGCGCGATGAACGAGGCGCTCGGCTCCTGGTTCGAGGAGCACCCGTCGGACGCGCGCAACGTCATCGGCAAGATGGTGCAGGCGGCGGCCGCGCGCGAGGCGGCGCGCAAGGCGCGCGAGACCGTGCGCAAGGACGTCATGAGCGTCTCGACCCTGCCCGGCAAGCTCGCGGACTGCCAGGAGAAGGACCCGGCGAAGTCGGAGATCTTCATCGTCGAGGGCGATTCCGCCGGCGGCTCGGCCAAGGGCGCGCGCTCGCGCCAGAACCAGGCGATCCTGCCGCTCCGCGGCAAGATCCTGAACGTCGAGCGCGTGCGCTTCGACCGAATGATCTCGTCGGACCAGATCGGCACCCTGATCACCGCGCTCGGCACCGGCATTGGCACGTTCGAGGGCTCGACCTACGGCTTCGACGCCGACAAGCTGCGCTACCACAAGATCATCATCATGACGGACGCCGACGTCGACGGCGCCCATATCCGCACGCTGCTCCTGACCTTCTTCTTCCGGCAGATGCCCGAGCTCATCGAGCGCGGCTACGTCTACATCGCCCAGCCGCCGCTCTATAAAGTGACGCGCGGCAAGCAGAGCCAGTATCTTAAGAACGAGAAGGCGCTGGAGAACTACCTGATCGACGGCGGCCTCGAGGACGCCGTGCTGACGCTCGGTTCGGGCGAGGTGCGACGGGGCCGCGACCTGCGCGCCGCAGTCGAGGACGCGCTTCAGGTGCGCCAGATCCTCGGCGGGCTCCACTCACGCTATGGCCGGCCCGTGGTCGAGCAGGCGGCGATCGCCGGCGCGCTGAGCCCCGCGGTGGCCGACAATCGCGGCGAGGCCGAGGTGATGGCCGACCGCATCGCCAAGGCGCTGGATGCCGTCGCCGAGGAAACCGAGCGCGGCTGGATCGGCGAGGCGGACGGCGAGGGCGGCTACCGCTTCCAGCGCACCGTGCGCGGCGTTCTGGAGGTGCAGGCGCTGGATGCGGGTCTCGTGCAGTCGGCCGATGCGATCGCCCTGCATCGCCTGGCCGCCCGGCTCGGCGAGATCTACGACACGCCACCCGTCCTCAAGCGCAAGGAGACCGAGCGCGCTCTCAGCGGTCCGCTCGACCTCCTGAACGCCGTCTTCGAGGTCGGCCGCAAGGGCCTGTCGCTGCAGCGCTACAAGGGCCTCGGCGAGATGGACCCCGAACAGCTCTGGGAGACGACCCTCGACCCCGAGGTCCGCTCGCTCCTCCAGGTCAAGATCGCCGATGCGACCGACGCCGACCAGCTCTTCTCACGCCTGATGGGCGACGAGGTGGAGCCGCGCCGCGAGTTCATCCAGGAGAACGCCCTGCAGGTGGCAAACCTCGACATCTGATCGGAAAACGATTGCGAAGGCTGCGTTGTGGCGGGAAGGGATTGAACTCGGTCTGTAACGGATTGGGCTTCTGCTGACAGGATTAGGCTGACTGAACGCATGCTCCGGTGACGGGTTTTCCGGAACCGGAGCATCGCTGAACCGGGTTGACCCCGGTTTCCGACTTCGAACGGCAAAGCTTGAGGTTCATGGATCGCATGCCGGGCATCTCCGCGACTTGGTCCTCCGTCTGACCCCATGGAAGGGGTCCTCGATGGTCGCCGGATGCGTATGACCCAGTACGGCGCCGGACGGGAGAGCCTCCGCGAGGGTGAACGTGAAGTCGATGTCCTGCACCCAGACATCTCGCGTTGCCGTTAGACGGGCCCATTCGAGCAACAAGTGTCTCGCCAGGTCACGTCTTTCACCGTCCGACGACCTGTCGAGGTTCAGGACGGCACGAACGAGCGTGGGGTAGCCCCGCTTGCGCAGCACCGGATGCGCGACCCAGCCGAGGATCACCTGCACCCATTCGCTGCCGTAGATCAGGTAGTGTCCCGCCCCGCCCCCGGTCAGCGAGCGGCTGTCGAGGACGACGTGGAGCAAACCGGCATCCCGCTCACGCTTCGGGAACGAGGCGAGGAGCGCGTCGGCGTCCGGGTAAACGGCGGCCAACTCCGGCTCGCTCCGGATGAGTTCCCTCACATGGTCGTCGAGAGCCGCGGGGTCGTTGACCTTCAAGCCCTCCCTCGAGAAGCGTCCGGGGTCGTCCACCCGGCTGCCGTGGAAGACAACGGCGCGCGCCGCTGCAAGGTCGTCGGACAGTTCGTCGAGGAGGTCCTCCAAGCCGGGCACGGACGCCCTCCCGACGCGGTCGACCCATTCCGCGTCGTCGACGTAGAGTTGCTTTCGGGGCTTTCGGGTCAGGCGCTCCAAGCCTCCCGACTTCAAGCGGTCGCCGACCCAGTTCCCAATCGCAGGAACCCAGGTCGATGGCGACTCCCACTCGATCGTGAGGTCCGAGAAGTTGTCGTCGTGCATCGGCTGCTCCCCGGGCGCGTGTCTGAGATGCTGTGGATGCCGATCGCGCCGGCTGGGCTGGCTTCGTCCGTCCGACAGGTTGTACGCATGTTGGCATCAGTCGCTCAAGGCGGCCATGTCCTCGCGGATGCCCGGTCACGTAGGCGTTCAAGCCCCGTCCAAGCCGTTGCGCGGAGCGGTCCGCAAACAGCCCGAAAGGGTTTGGGCTGTCCGATGAAGGGGATTGGACCCACCACGTGAAAGGGATTGCGCTACTCCCCGAAAGCGATTGGGCCGCCGGAAACTCCTGACCTCCGCGTCCGCCGTGCCCAACAATGCGACTCACCGGGCACGACGCCATGACCCGTAGCGCCCTTAGCGTGGTCGGCTCGGCGGAGCATCTGGCGGGACCGTCTACGCGACGCGCCGAACAGCCTTCGTTCGCGACGAAAACATGCGGAACTCGCTTCGGGCGCCTTTCCGCCGAGCACGGCCCGTGACGAACTTCCGCCCGCTTCGCGAGGGATGCAGGGCCATGGACACGGTCAGCCCAGAAGCCAGGAGCGCCAACATGCGGGCGGTCCGGTCGTCGAACACACAGCCCGAGAAGGCGGTCCGTTCGATCGCTCACGCTTTGGGCTTGCGATTCCGCCTGCATCGGCGGGACCTTCCGGGAACGCCCGACCTAGTGCTGCCGAAGCATCACGTCGCCGTTTTCGTCCACGGTTGCTTCTGGCATCGCCACGAGGGATGCAAGGCGGCCTCTCTTCCGAAGACGCGGACGGACTACTGGCAGGCGAAGTTCGACCGCAACGTCGCGCGCGACGCCAAGGCGCGGGACGACCTAGAGGCCCTGGGCTGGAAGGTCGTCGTGGTGTGGGAATGCGGCGTGAAGGATCGGGAGGCCGTCGGCGCCCTCCTGTTCCGGGCGCTGTCCCGCGACCTTCCGCTCCCGCCGCCGCACGAGAGTAGCGGCTGAACCCGGGGGAGGGGTGCGAGCCGTCCCTGTCTCGATAGCTCGCGACGGCAAACGGTCCCGTTCCCGACGCCGTCAGTCATGCAGTCCCCAGTTCTGGTCGGCGTCGTTGCGCCTGTTCGAGGCCTCCGGCGGCAGCGTCGACGAGACGCGCGGCTGTCCGTCGGTTCCCGTCCACGCGAGCGTGACGCCCCAGCCGGAACCCTTCCCGCTGTTGGTCGGGTAGCGCGACAGCGACTTCGTCACCGGGATCCCCGCGATCGTCATCGTGCCCGACCCCGTTCCCATGTGGGCGACGAAGAGGGCGTCGAGGAAGGAGTGGTCGAGGAGGTCGGCTTCCCGTACGAGGGACAGGTCGCGAAGGGCATCCGTCCGCCTCTTCCTCTCGTCGCGCCGGCGGCGGACCTCGACGTCCGATACGTACGCTTCGGCCCCCGGGGCGTCCTGCGGCTCGGTCCCGCGTTCCATGGGCAGGCGCCCCTGGCGGTAAGCGGCGAGGATCGCAGCCGCCGCGTCGGGCCCAACGAGCAGCGTGATGTCCATGGGGGAGTCCCGCGCGACGATGTCAGCCTTCTCCTCGCGCGACAGGACCGATCCGGAGAGGATCGCCTTGCGGGCGAGCAGCGGCCTCAGGCCGGGCAGTCTCGACAGGAAGCCCGTCAGCGTGATCATGCGTTCTCTCCGTTCCGTGTCAGCCGTCCCGCGGCGCGGATGTCCGCCGGCCCGGCCGCCTACGGCACGCGTCCGTCGCGGACGGGTCCCTGTTCACCGGACCGGCCGTCCTGTTAAGGAATCGGAAGGCCGCGAATCCTTGACGGGTGGCGCGGGCGCCGGGAGGGACCCATGTACGACCCAAACGAGACATCCGTCGACCCGATCCCGCCGGGCGCCATCGACCGCGATTCCCGCCCCTACGAGTTCAAGATGAAGATCGAGGGCGGCGTCCTCGATAACCTCGGCATCAAGATGTACACGCGGGTGGGCAAGGTGCTGGTCGAGTTCGCGGCGAACGCGTTCGACTCCGACTCCCCCTTCGTCGACATCCGCTTCGACGCGACCACGATCGCCTGGGCCCGCGACGAGGTCAGGCGCGAGGCGACTAAGAAGCTTGAGGCTGAGCGCCTCGACGAGGCTCCGCCCGCCGACTCGAGACGTCCGAAGCGCCGGGCCCACGTCATCGTCGACCCCTTGCCCGAGGACGTGACGATCACGATCCGCGACACGGGGCACGGCATGAGCGCGAGCCAGATTGCCGAGGCGTTCCTCCCCCTCAACCGCAACCGGCGCCGGCGGAAGGGCGCACAGGAGGAGAGCGACTTCTACTCGGAGGCCGGCAAGCGCCTCGTCATGGGCCGCAAGGGGATCGGCAAGCTCTCCGCCTTCGGCGTCGCGGAGCGGATGAAGGTGAGGTCCAAGAGGGCGGGGCAGACGTTCTGGACCGAGGTGGACCTGCGGGCGGACACCCTGCGCATGACCACGGACATCGGTTCGGTCGTGATCCCGCACGAGTACCACGAGGCCTTGCCGCACGAGGTCGACCACCACGGCACGACGATCACCCTGATGGGCCTTCGGTGCGACTCCATGAATTTCACCGGGGACGAGATCGAGTCGGTGCTGGCCGAGACGTTCAATCCGATCCGTCCCGAGGAGTTCGAGATCCGGTTGCAGGGCGACCCCATCCGGCAGCCGAAGCCCGAGCTGGAGTTCGTGTACCCGGAGGGGATGGCCGACGGGGGGATGGCGGAGGAGACGCTCGACGACCCCCATTGGGGCGCCCTAGACCTGCGCTATCGGGTCCAGTTCAGGAAGAAGAGCCTGCCCGCCGAGAAGCGGGGCGCCTACATCTACTCGAAGAACCGCCTCGCGATGGATCCCTCGCTCCTCGGCCTGAACACCGGGATGCACAACTTCATGGCCCAGCAATATATGGAGTGCATCGTCGAGTCGGACGACCTCGACAACCTAAACGTCGACGTCATCGGTACGAACCGCGCGGGCATCATCCAGAGCAGCGACGTCGTGAAGAGCTTCCTGCGCCGCGTGACCGACATCATGCGGGAGGCGGTCAACGCACACGCGCGCTTCAAGGAGAGGGAAGCCGACCGGATGATCGACACGGCGCCGGAGGCGCGTGAACTGCGTCGTGTCCTCACGATGATCGCCCCCAACCAACAGAGGCACGCCAGGGATCTCGCGAAGGTGTTCGTCGGTCGCTACGGGGTTCACTCCGACGAGTTCGAGCACCTGACCCCGCTGATCATCGGCACAGCCAACGCGGGCGAGATCCTGATCGACCTGATCCGAGTGTCGGGGAATGCCGAGAGCATCGCCGAGATCGCGCCGAAGCTCGTGGAGCTGCGCGAGGTCGAGCGCGACGACGCCATCAAGCTCTACCAGGCCCGGCGGAACGGCATCATCGGTTTGGAGCGGGTCGTCGATGGCTCGATGAAGACGATCGGCAAGGGGCCGCACGACGAGCGCGCGCTCCACCAGCTCCTCAAGGCGTCCCCGTGGCTGATACGCCCCGACCTCTCCGGCTACATCGCGAGCGACGAGGGGATGGCCAACGTCCTCGACAGGCTGGCCGCCGAGTTGAAGGTGGACGGGTACGCGCCGCCGCCGGCCGAGAACGCCAGCATCGCGCCCGAAGGCGAGACCGAAGATCAGGAACAGCGGCGCACCGTCCGCCCTGACCTCGTCGCATTGGTCGGGGACGGACCGCATCCCGCCAACGTGTTCGTCGTCGAGCTCAAGGCGCCGACGGTGCCGCTCAGGGTCGAGCACCTTACGCAGCTCAAGACCTACATGACCCGCGTGCGGCGCTTCTTCGAGGCCGAGGGCACCGCCAACGGGCGGAAGGTCAAGGTCGAGGGCGCACTCATCGGCGCCCTGCCGCATCCGTCGACGAAATCCGACGGACAGATGCAGCTCTTGGCGGAGCTAGGGGACCGCGGTCCGAACGCCGACTGGGAGGTCTTGAGCCTTCACGAGATGCTCGCGCGGACCCGGCGGGTTCATGAAGAGATGCTAGGCGTCCTCAAACGGCGTGCCGACGAGGAAGCGGCCTCGTCGCGAGACTCGGTAGAAGGTGGCCAGGCGACGACCGCTTCGGCTACAGCCGGCGGGTCGGGGGAAACGGCATGACGTATGACCTCGTCGAACTGAGAAAGGCGAAGTTCGCGAAGTACGATATTCTCTTCAAGCGCATCATCGACCCGGAGCGTTCGATGCTCCGTGAGATGTTGGGGCTCGTTCGAGCTAGGTCGCTTCCGACGGAGTTTGCTGGATTCCCCCCGCGGAGCGTCGATGCTCTGTTCTGGAAGCGGGGTTGGTATCACCATGTCGAGTTCCAGACACGTGACCACGCGACGATGCGATGGAGGATGCTCGAATACTACTGGCTCATCGCCAAGCATAGGTACAAGTTGCGGACAGGCGTAGATCCCAGGATCAAGCAGAAGGTTCTTTATGTCGGGAACGGAACGTCCGGCATGGCGTCGACGATCAGCGCAGGCGTTCTCGATTACGAGTTTCAACTGCTGGACCTTGAGTCCTTCAACGATGATTGGGCGGACCGCCTTCTACGGTCGACCGAGCCTTCCGACATCGTACTCGGCCTTCTATGCCGACCTTTCCTAGAGCCAGACGACTGGACCGAAGCCTACCGAAAGGAGTGGAAGAGGGCTGCCAGAATCGTGTCCCGTGAGGCCGAGATCGATCCGTTCCACGCTGGGGACGGTCCAGCACTCTTGTTGGTCGCAGCTCTGCTCAAGAAGGTGCCCGAGGACGTCAAAAGGAGTCTCGAGATGGCAATCCGTGTCGATGTGCAACAATCCAAACTGTTCACTCAGGTTTTTGACGAAGGTGAAGACTCCGGCCGCGTCAAAATGGCACTGCGGATGATCCAGAAGCACGCCCAACAAAATGGGATCCTCCTTGACAAGGAGACTCAGGAGAGGCTGACCGAACTCGACGCCGATGTCTTGGAAGACCTGGCATATGACTTCAGAGGGGGGGCGGACATCGTCGAGCTGGTGGCCCGTGCGGGACACAGCGTCGACGGGGACGCAATAGAGTTCGATGGGTGGTAAAAGGTCGACCGATGGCTGGGACCGTCCTCACGACTGCGGCCGTCACGCCCTGAAGCGTTTCAAAGAGCTGCGACCACCGCCTTTCCAACCGCTGCCGCCAACGGGATCGGAACCCCGTTCCCAATCTGTCGTGCGACCGGGTACGGACGACCGGCGAACGTCCACGAGTCGGGCACGCCTTGTAGGCGTGCGCCCTCCCGCAACGACAACACCCGGTCCTCGACGGGGTGAAGGTAGCGGCCCTTGGAGGGGTTCTGGAACGTGCAGCGCAGGGTGTTCGACGGAGCGTCCGCGTCCATGCGGCCCCACGCGTCCGTCGCCTGGCAGCCCATCCTCAGCCACGAGGGCGGGCAGAGCTCCGGCGCCAGCTTGATGATGTCCCTCTTGTCGCCACCCTTCGGCACGCGCGCGATCCGCTCGGACGCTACCCCGCGCGGGGTCGGCCACACGTTCATCGGGTCGTCGGCCGCGACGGGCCGGGTCGGGTCCATGATGGCCTCGGCGACGGTGGTCGGGGTTCCGGTCGGCTCCGGACGGGCGATCGCCCCGACCTTGGACGCGACGGTGAAGGCCCGGCGGCGGCGTTGCGGCGTCCCGAAATCCTTGGCGTCCAGCTCCCAGACGTCGATCCCGTAACCCATGCCCCGGAGGCCTTCCGCCAAGCGGTGCCACTGCTGGGACCTGACGAACGGGGGCACGTTCTCGATCACCACGACCCGCGGCGACGACTTGCGGACCCACGGGAGGACGCTGAGGCCGAGTTCGTTGCGCTCGTCGAGGGGGTCGCGGCGGCCGAGGGTGCTGAAGCCCTGGCAAGGCGGGCCCGCCACGAGCACGTCGCAGCGAAGGTCGGAGAACGCCTCGGACGCGTCGGCGCGGACGACGCAGCCCGCGACGTTGCGTTCGTAGCTCTCCACCGCGTCGTGCGAGAGCTCGACCGCGAGCACGGGGGCGAGACCGGCCTCGATCATTCCGGCGCTGAAGAGTCCGGCCCCGCTGAAGAGGTCTATGAAGGTTGCCGTCATTCCGCCTGCCGCTGCCCCCGTCATCCGCGGACCGGGGCGCCGAGTGTGGGTCGCCACGGGTGCCGCCCACGCTTCGGGAAAGTTCGGTGCCAGCATCGCGCCCTCATGCTGAAGGACGCGTTAACGTCGAGGCGGGCAGGCATCGCATGGAGCCTGTCCGCCTGAGCCGTTAGCCGGGAACGGCGCGGGGCGCTCCCCGCCGCCTGTCCGACCGCGCTGAGGCTGGTTTGACTTCCGCCTCCGTCCCGGTCCGGGCCACGGAGTGGACGTGCCGTCCAGATGCGGCATGCCAGGTCCCGTGCATCTCCAGGCGCCCGGCGATGGCATCGAGGTCGGTTCGCCGTTCCCTTAGGAACCCGCGCGCACATTCCAGACACTCGGCCAGCGTCCGTTCGACGCGACGCCCGAACGCCCTGTCCAGTCGGAGGCACCGGGCGACCTCGTCGTCGGACGTCATCCCCGTCGTGGCCAGCGTGCCGCCGAGGCCGAGGTCCAGCTCGATGCGGGCGACGAGCCTCGTCGCCCTCGCGAGGTCCGAATCCGGCGAACCGCCGCTGAGCTCGCTCGACTGGCCGAACACCTCGAGCTCGGCAGCCGTCCCCCCGAGCATCGTCGTCACCAAGTGAAGGTATGAGGCCAGCGTTCCTTCTCCCCCGCGCTCGAGCGTGAACTCCGTCCGGTTGCCGTTCGGCCCCCGGAGCTCGCGCCGGACCGCGGCCCGCACGGGGACGGAACCCGACGCAGCGGCGAGCGCCTGCCCCACGACGATGTGTCCCGCCTCGTGCACGCACACCCGCTTGAAGGCCGCGTCGGTCAGGCGGAGGGCCGGCGGCAGGGCGCTGACCAGGTCGCCGTGCTCCATGGGGCGCCGCGCCGTGCGCGCCGCCCGGCGGGCGCCGCGCACGAGAGCTTCAATGTCGGCGCCGCTCTTGCCGTCCATGGCCTCGGCGACCTCCGTCAGGTCCGCGCCCGGGAGGTCCCACCGAAGGTGGAAGCGCAGGATCTGCGCCCGCGCGCACGCATCCGGCAGGGGGATCGCGATCTCCCTGTCGAGGCGACCGGCCCTGCGGATGGCGGGATCGATGAGCTGCGGATGGTTGGTGGCGCCGACGACGACGACGCCCGGCCGTCCCTCGGCACCGTCAAGGCATTCCAGGAAGGCGTTGATCACCTCCCTCGTGTATCTCGCGTTGTGGTCGTCGACGTTCGCCCGGTCGCCGAACGAGTCGAGTTCGTCGACGAACAGGATGCACGGAGCGGCTGCGATCGCCTCGGAGAAGGCATTGCGCATGGCCTTCAGCAGGGCGTTGAGGTAGCCCGCCGCCTGCCAGCGCGCGAGGCTGTGGATGTGGACGGGGACACCGCACGTCCTCCCGAGCGCACGGGCGAACGTCGTCTTGCCCGTTCCCGGCGGTCCGTGCAGGAGCGCGCCTCGGTCCACCTCGCCCCAACCGATGCGGCCGGCCCTGTAGTCCGCGAGGTCGACCGCGAGGGTCCGTCCCCATTCGGCAGCCTCGCCGAGGCCCGGCAGATCGTCCAGGGTCGGGCCATCGGAAACGCCGACGACCTCACCTGCCGCATCGGAATTCTTTTCTGATGCGGCCTCCTTCTCCCGACCCGTCGGTTCAGCCGAGCGCGCGGCCTCGATGCGCATGGCCAGCCCGGCCGCAGCGCGGAACGAGCGGCCGCCCTCCACGAAGGAGGTCAGCAGGTGCCAGGGCACCGACATGACGTACTCGAGCTCGCGGGCACCCATCGGCTCGATGGCCCGCACGCGCGAGGCCATCGCCAGGAGCAGGCGGCGGTCGGGCATGGGGATGGCGGCGACCCCGTCCGCGATGGTCGCGAGGAACGCCGGGACGTCGTCAGGCGTGTCGTAGAGCCAGCAGGTGCTGCGATGGCTTTGGAGGCTGGGCACTGCGACGTCGACCGACTTGGTGCGGTCGGCCTTCATGCCCGTACGGTCGTGGACCTTGCTCCTGACGCAGTTCGGGTCGCGTCCCGACCTGCGGAACTGGTTCTCGATCGCGTCCATGAAGAGGCTGAGGGCACCGCCGGGGATGCCAACGACGACGAAGGTGCACGGGGCGCCTGCGAGGACGTGATGAAGCCCGGCCGCGCGCAGCGCGCGCTTCAGGAGCGACGTCGCCACGAAGTCGGTCAGGTCGAACGGCGTGCCGCCGCGCGAAGAACGCGGGAGGTCATCGACCGGGCGGTAGTTGTCGAGCCGGGTCATTCGCCGTCCCTCCCGTCGCTCTCGTAGGGACGGCCCAGACGGTAGACGCGGGACAGCGTGCGCGCGAAGCCGTGCGAGGGCGCAAGGATCCAGAGGTCCGACGTCCTTGCGAGCCTGCCGGAGGCGAGAACGGGATGCCCCGTGACGCGGCCCGCAAGGCAGTGCGTCGTGCGCGAGCCGAGCGCCCACCCGTCGATGAGCGGGGCGTCGGCGAGCACGGCACGCCCGGGGTACTCGCCCCTTGCCAGCGCTTCCATGTCCGTGACGACGCCCCGCAGGCGCTCCAGTTCATCGCGAAGGTTGAGGGGGGCGCCGTTCGGCGCGACGAAGATCGCCATGACGTGACACTCCGTTCGCCGGCCGCGGTGCGGACGGACGCGAAGGAAGGAAAGGGTTGCGGAGGGGTCAGGCTTGGCGGCGTATGACGCGCGTCCGCGATCCGAGCGGTTCGTCGAGGTCGAGGTCCACCACCCTGGCAAGCGCCAGCGCGGCGACGGCGGCGACCGGGCGCGAGGTATGCCTGAGGATGCCCAGGCAGTCCGCGAGGGTGACGGAGCCTTCCTCGTCAAGCGCGGCGAGCAGCCTGACGCGGTCATCGAGGGTCACCCGCCACCTCGCGTAGGGGACGATCGCCCGCGCGTTCTCCAGCCTGATCGGATCGACGTCGTCGGGGCCGACGACCTTCGCGCTCGACGGAAGCGCCAGAGCACGAGGGTCGCATGACGGGGGACTGTCAGCCGCCACGAACAGGAACTCCTGGCCACCGCTGCCCCACGTCTCGAAGTCAGCGACGAGCCCGTCGCGGCCGACCGCCACGCGGCACCTCCAGCGGTGGACCGACGGGTCGACGTCGAGAAGCAGCGCGACGTCCGCCGCCAGCGCGGACGCGAACGACGCATCGCCGATGCAGCGCAGTGGACGGTGGCGGGCCTCGAACCCGGTACGGGATGCGCACGACGGATGGTCGCCGACGTCGGATGGAGCGCAGGTGTTTGAACGCTCGGCACGCATGGCTAAGCTCCGCTTCGGACGGGGCATGGCCTCGCGTCCTTCAACCTCGGGAAGGTGGCGGGGTCAGCGTATGGGCGGTCGGAGGGATGCGACGCGCGTCGGCGCTGCGCCGACGGGGCGCTGGCTTTTCCGCATGTAGGCAGGTGCCTGTCGCATGAGCACCAGGCTAGGTCCGTCGGGCACCAAGAGTCAACGATGCGATCGATTCGAAATACCGCCACCCCGTAACCCTGTGGACAACCTCCATGTCGTTCGGCCATCGTCGAGGGACAGGCTTCGGCTCGCGTGCGTCATCCGCCCTCTGAGCCTTGCGGACCATTGCGGGGCGATGCCCGTTCCGGCGCTTCCAAGGCAATCCGCTGGCGGCGGCCAGGACGACGGCGACCGGTCTGGCCGTTTCGAAACCTTGACCCCGCGCCGATCTGCGCCGACAAGGTTCGCGCCGGAAGTGGGGCGTCCTCTCGAAGTCCCCGGACACTTGCATGAGCAGCATGCGGAGACTTGGACGAGCCATCGCGGGACGTTTGGCGGTCGCGCTAGCGGTCGTCGTCACCCTGTTGTGCGTATCGGTCGGTCCGTCCGTCTTCAACGATCGCCATGAAGCGAGCCTCGCCACGGTCGCGTTCGACGACGCCGGACATCGCCGCGACCGGGACGAGGGTCCCGCCGACACGACGATCAAGAGCGCCGGCGGCCATCACAAGAACCACTCCGCAGACCATGGCCACGAGAAGCTGGGAGTCCCGCCCGCGCTCCCACCCTTCATGGCGCGTACCGGCGACACGGTCGTAGCCCCGGCAACCGCCGACTACGTGTCGGGTCTTCCCGCAAGGCTCGACCGACCCCCGAGATCCCCCGACGTCGCCTGACCGCCGCCGCGGCCGTGGCTTGCGCCCGACGCGGCACGACAGCATTCGGACACTCGGAACCCATCCATGACACGACCTTCCTTGGAAGGCCGCACCCGCTCGCGTGACGCGATCCGGGCGGCGCCTCCCATGTCCGCGCCCGTACCGTTCGCGATGCCGGCCTGGACCACGACACACCGCACCGACGACATCGGCGCGGGCAATCAGCCCCGCAACGGAACGTTCGGCCGGCCGAGCCTCGCCCCGTACGCATTCCCCGGCTCGGCTTCCGCCGCCGTTTGCTGCCGGGCCCCATCGTGTTCCCGGGGGCGGATGCCATGAAGGATCCGTTCGACGTCGGGGCATGGTTGCGGTCGAAGCCCGACCTTCAGTCCATGCGCGAGCGCTTCCCCGAGGAGTGGGCGCGCGTCGAGCGCGACATGGCGACCGCCATCTCCGAGCGATCCGCCGCACGCATGAACACGGTACTGCTGCGTTCCGGCCCCGCATGGACCGTTCGAGCGAAAGGGAGGAAGCGTCGCCGGGAGGAGACGCTGCGCCTAGTCCGGCAACGCATGGCGATCCTCGCGCTCCAGCGGATCGGCACCGACGCCGTGACGAGGGGGGACGAGGATGCACCCGCCCTCGGCAGGATGTCCGCGGCGATCGCCTCGGGCCTCCTCCGCGACGGGGACGGCAACAAGAAGCCCGTCTCGATGCGCGTGTTCCGGCTGGCTTGGCCGTTCGTCCGCGACAAGGGTGCCTTTCTGACACGCGAACAGTCCCGCGGCAGCTACTGCTTCCTGTCGCGCGAGTTCGTGGATGCCGTCGCCGGAATCGTGGGCGGCAGGCGATGCCTCGAGATCGCGGCAGGCGACGGCACATTGACCCGCTTCCTCGCGGGAGCGGGCATCCAGATCGCTGCGGTCGACGACATGAGCTGGGGGCACGAGATCCGCTACCCCGACTTCGTCCGGAAGATGGATGCGAGGGAAGCGCTCGCGGCGCTTGCCCCCGAGGTGGTCATATGTTCATGGCCCCCGCCGGGGAACCCGTTCGAAGCGGCCGTCTTCGACACGCGGAGCGTCCAGACATACGTGGTCGTGGGCAGTCGGTACGGTTTTGCGACCGGGAACAGGGACGCGTACCGCTCGTCGCCCGGCTTCACCTGCGAGTCGGACGCGTCCCTGTCCGGGTTGGTCCTTCCGCCGGAAGCCGGACACGAGGTCCTGGTCTTCCGAAGGCGCGTCGAATGACGGCTGGGTCAGCGGCGGACATCCCGCCCTTGCGGGGAAGTCCGGTTCCGGCAGGAGCCTGACGACGAACGGGGCGCGGCTCGGGGCTCCCATGCCGCGTCGGCTCGACCCGGACGGTGCGTTCATCCGTTCAGCCAGAACCGAATGCCCAAAGCCACGATGCCGAGCACTGCCAGGCTGGCGGCCCAGATGGCCACCAGCCACAGGAGCCGCTTCCACCAAGGACCCGCGTGAAGGCCGTCCTCCATCAGTGATACCCGTCCTCGGCGACCTTTCCCCGGAACACCCAGTACGAGAACGCCGTGTAGCAGAGGATGACGGGGATCAAGACCGCCGAGCCGACCAGAAGGAACTCCTGGCTCGATGCGGGCGCGGCAGCTTGCCAGATGGTCAGGGTGTCGGGGACGATGAACGGATACATGCTGATGCCAAGTCCCACGAAGCACATCAGGAACAAGGCCAGCGCTAGGAAGAAGGGACGCGCCTCCCGGCGCTTGCGGATCGAGCGACGGAACGCGAAGGCGAGTATCGCCGTCAGCAGGGGCACCTGCGCCGTCAGGATCACGGCTGGGAAGCTCAGCCACTTGTCGCGGTAGCCGTAGTCGAGACCAAGGGTCGCGAGGCTGACGAGCGCGATCGCGACGAGCGTGGCGACACCGTATCGTCCGGCGAGGCGGAAGGCGTGGTCCTGCGTCCCGCCGTCCGTCTTCCAGATCAGCCAAGTGGCGCCGAGCAGGGCGTAGCCGCAGACCACGCCGATTCCGGTGAGGACGCTGAAAGGGGTCAGCCAGTCGAGCCATCCTCCCGCATAGCCACGCCCCTCGATCTCGATGCCTTGCAGGAGTGCCCCGAGGATCATCCCTTGCGAGAATGCCGCGACGATCGAGCCGCAGGTGAAGGCGAGGTCCCAACCGCGGCGATGGGCGGGATCGCGCCAGCGCGCCTCGAAGGCGACGCCCCGAAAGACGAGACCAAGGAGCATGGCGATGATCGGTGGGTAGAGCGCCGTCATGACCACGCCGTAAGCGAGCGGGAAGGCCGCAAACAGGCCTCCCCCTCCCAGCACCAGCCATGTCTCGTTGCCGTCCCAGACGGGGGCGATCGAGTTCATGGCCTTGTCGCGCTCGGAACCGACCTCGAAGACTGGGAAGAGGATGCCGATCCCGAGGTCGAACCCGTCCATGACGACGTAGGCAAAAACCGCGAACGCGAGCACGAAGGCCCAGACGGTGGCAAGGTCAAGGTCGACGCCGATCACGGGTGTCCCTCCGTCTGCTGGGCGAGGCCGGGCGTGATGCCGGCGGTCCGGATCGGCGCGTCCCGAGTTATCTGGCGTTCTCCCGAGTGGGCGCCCTTGCGCATGAGGCGGAGGATGTACCAGGTACCGAAGCCGAAGACCGTGAAGTAGACGACCACGAACGCCACCAGCGAGGCGCCGACGGCGGGGGCCGCCAACGGGGACGCGCTCTCCGCCGTTCGAAGGAGACCGTAGACCGTGAACGGCTGGCGCCCGACCTCCGTGGTCACCCATCCGGCGAGCACGGCGACGAAGCCGGACGGACCCATCGCGAGCGCCGCGCGGTGAAGCCACGGGGTCTCGTAAAGACTCCCGCGCCATCGTGCCCACAAGCTCCAGAGGCCGATACCCAGCATCGCCATCCCGATGGACACCATCATCCGGAAGGACCAGAAGACGATGCCGACGGGCGGTTGGTCGGCTTCGGGAACCGTGTCCAGCCCCGCGAGGGGCGCGTTCAAGTCGTGCTTCAGGATCAACGAGGACAGCTTCGGGATCTGGACCGCATAGTCGATCCGTCTCTCCTCCGAGTTCGGGATGCCGAACAGGATCAGCGGCGCCCCGTCCGGGTGACTGTCGTAGTGGCCCTCCATCGCCATGACCTTGGCGGGCTGGTGCTCCAGTGTGTTCAGTCCATGCTGGTCGCCGGCGAAGATCTGGACCGGGGCCATGACCGCAGCCATCCACATGGCCATGGAGAACATCTTTCGGGCATGGGGATCCGAGCGGTCCTTAAGGAGGTGCCAGGCACCGACCGCCCCGACCGCGAAGGCGGTGGTGAGGTAGGCGGCGATGACGGTGTGGGTCAGGCGGTAGGGAAAGCTCGGGTTGAAGACGATCGCCCACCAACTGGCTCCCGGTACGAACTGGCCTGCCTCGTTGATCTCGAACCCAACGGGCGTCTGCATCCAACTGTTCACCGACAGGATCCAGGTCGCCGAGATCAGCGTGCCGACGGCGACGGCAAGGGTGGAGGCGAAATGCAGACCCCTCCCGACCTTGTTCATGCCGAACAGCATTACACCCAGGAACCCCGCCTCAAGGAAGAAGGCGGTCAGCACCTCGTAGGCCATCAACGGGCCGATGACCGGCCCCGCCTTGTCGGAGAACACCGCCCAGTTCGTCCCGAACTGGTAGGACATGACGATCCCCGAGACGACGCCCATCGCGAAGGCGACGGCGAAGATCTTGGTCCAGTACTTGAAGAGCTCGAGGTAAAGCTGGCGCCCCGTCCACAACCACAGCCCCTCCAGCACGGCGAGGAAGCTCGCCAGGCCGATCGAGAATGCCGGGAAGATGAAGTGGAAGCTGACCGTGAAGGCGAACTGGATGCGTGCCAGCAGGATGGGGTCGAAGCCGTCGAACATGAACGTCCTCCTTTGCTCGGCAAAAGGGACCTGTCGGCGACGTAAACCAACTGGACAAAACGCCCATCGGCCTGTGCCGCGGCACGTTCGGATCACCACGTTTGCGTGAACGCGTTTCCCCGGCCGCATGCGGGAAAGTTACCGGACGTTCCGAGACGCGGACGCAAGGGCCCCGCAAATCCGGGGAAGCTTCACCGAAAACGAACCTGCCGGGGCGGGCTGCGCCCGTCGCGAACCGCATCGCGGCACGTCGGACCGGATAGGGAAAGTTAACCCGACGCGGACACCTTGCGACCACGGGCCCGTAGCCCGACGATTCCGCATGCGAGTGGGGCGACGTGCGCTTGGCAGCCAAACTTCGGGGAGCCTCCATCGGCGTTCCCGCGCGTGACGCAGGCGGCTCGCCGAGCGGCGAAGACCGCACCGCCAGGCGGCCGCCGACGTGGTCGAGGGGCCACGCCGAATGATGCGTCGGCTCCTCCTGTGCTGGATGCTGATGACGGTCGTCGCGCTGGGCATGCACGGCGTCGTCGCGTCCGCTTCGACAGTGGAGCGCCAGCCCGCTTGGTCAGACAGGGTCGCTTCAACCGCGACGCGATCGACTGAAGACATGGGCAGGATGGACGAACGGGGACCGCAACTCCCGGCGCCTGCCTACGAGCATTGCCACCAGAACGGCTGGTCCGTCGAGGTCTTCGTGCTCGGGGGGCCGGGCGATCGATCGGTTGCCCTCCGCCCCCGAACGTCCCCGTGGCCCGCTTCGCTATCGATGCCCGTCGCGGTTCCCCCTCCGCGCCCGTCCGGCGTGTCCGCGACGTCCGGGCAGACGGTTCCTTCGGCGTAACCGAGGGGATCTTCTCCTGCGCGCGTCACCGAGAGGCGCCCGTCAGGTCGGTGGGTGCCGAGCGTTCACCTTCATGAAAGCGAATGCGCGAATGGCGATCGAGCCGAACTTCCCACATCCCACCCGCCGGCAGTTCCTGACACTGGCGTCCCTCTCGCTGGGCGCCATCGTCCTGCCCGGCTGCACGACCGTCGGGACGCCTCCGCCGACGTCCCCGCCTGCGGAACCCCCGGTCGACCCGAACTATCTCTCCATGTACCGGGCCATGCCGGAGGAACGGTTCCCGATCCCGGCCGTGAACCTTCGCAAGATCGACCCCCGCTTCTACCGACAGGTCGTGACGGACCCGACGGGCGAGCGTCCCGGGACGGTCGTGGTCGATACGGACAACTACTTCCTCTACCTGGTACGAGAGGACGGGCAGGCGTTGCGCTACGGCGTCGGTTTGGGACGGCAGGGCTTCACGTGGTCCGGCAAGGGGGTCGTCCAGTGGAAGCGTCCGTGGCCGACCTGGACCCCACCGGCCGAAATGATCGAACGACAGCCGGAACTGGAACGGTACAGCGCCGAGAACGGGGGACAACCTCCCGGCCTCGACAATCCCCTGGGCGCCCGCGCCCTCTACATCTTCCAGGACGGGGTCGACACGCTCTACCGCCTGCACGGCACCCCGGAGGCCTGGACCATCGGCAAGGCCGTATCCAGCGGTTGCGTGCGATTGCTGAACCAGGACATCGTCGACCTGTACTCCCGCGTCTCGACACCCTCGCCGATCCTCGTCCGAGGCGGGTTCCCAACGTCCGCTTGAGGCAGCGTCCGGTGGAACCCGCTCCCGTCGCCGCGCCGGGTGCGGGTTCCCGGTCCAGTTGCCAGTGCGCGCCGCCGGGGCTTCGTCGGCCGCTCGAGGTCGGGAACGCGTTCCCGCCGCATTGCCGTGACACCGGAGCGAACCGTTTTCGAACCGGAGCCACACGATGGCGGTCTTGCGTCCCTGGATGGCCCTGCTGATCCCGCTGTCGCCGACGGACGTGTCGGTCGCGGCCAGCCAGGCAGGTGCTTCGCCGGCCGGCCCCGTCGCGGAGTTGGCCGTGCTCACCGTTCCACGGGAAGGGGACGGCGACCTGGAGGGGTACCTCGTGGTTTGGAACGGCGTGGCCGCGGAGGCATACCTCGAGAATGTCGAAGGTGACGCCTTCAGCCGCGTGCGGTTCGTCCAGCCATCGGACAGGTCCCGTGCCGGAGCGAAGGAGAAGCAGCCCGGCGTAACGATTCCCGGTCACGCCGAGTTGGTGATGTTGCAGCGGGGGATCCACATGCACCTCACCCCGAAGGACCCGATCGCCATAGGGGACACGGTGACGCTCGACCTCGCTTTCCGCGACGGGACCGTGCAGACCCTGTCCGCGACGGTCGAGGGCTATCGCGACGCCGACGACCTACACCATCACGATCAATCGAGCCCGGATTGGCTGGACAAGCTCGATGGGGCCGCCGGCCGGAGAGGCGACGACTGACATCGTCCCCGTGGCCTCGGGATTCCCGGGGGCCCCGTTCGGCGCCTCTTGGGCATGCCGTCCCGTACGGCCCGCCCGGTTGCCGGAGGGGCAACCCCTCCGTTGCCCGGCGCTGCGTTCCGGGCGCCGGGAGGAACGGCAGTCGGCCGACGTGGCGCCGACCGTTTCGGGTCGGGCGTCAGGGCACGAGCAGCACCGTTCCGATCCAGCCGAACTCGCGGGCTTCCTCGAGGAGCTCGAAGGCGGGCCACGCGAGCAGGAACAGGAGGCCGTCCGCCAGCGTGCGTGCCACGCGGTCGGGGCGCACCGCGACCACGGGCATGTCGCGCCAAGCCGAAAGCCGAGGGCCGTAGCGCGGCACCCGCTGGCGGTAAGCTTCGTAGGCAGGGCCGAACTCCGCGGCGAGGAATGCCTCCTCGCGGCCGATGACGACGCGGAAGATGGCGGCCACCGACAGGGCGAGGACCAAGCCGATGGTCAGGCTCCCGGACTGGGCGCCGACGCCGAACATCGCCAAGTAGGTGAAGACGTACAACGGGTTGCGGCTGATCGAGTAGGGGCCGACGTCGACGATCTCCCTCGTCTTGCGTCCGCCGATGTACAGGGAGCACCACGCCCGCCCGATGACCCCCGCGGCGATCGCGGCGAGGCCTGTCGACTCGACGGCCTCTTCCAGGATGGAGTGCTCGGCCCAAAGCGGCCCGATCGCCAGGCAGAAGGCGAGCAGCACCAAGGCGGACAGTCTCAGGACCTGCTTCCGCCGTTGCTGGACGAGGTCGATGTCGACGGGATTCATGGACGGACCTCCGGAATGTGGCTCTGCCGAAGGTGTCGGCCTCAAACGGGGCAGTTCCGAGACGCTGGAGTGGGTCGGTGCAACGGCGGGCACGGCGAGGTGGTGGACCGTGCCGATCTGCGTCGCCAACCGCCATCTCACGATGCCGTGACTTCGTTTGACCCTATAGCGGGTACAGACCCGAAGTAGGGCGCATCATGACGAAGGGAGACCATCCATGAAGCTCACCATCGCCGCCTTGTCGACCGTACTGTTCGTCGCTCCCGCCGTGGCTCAGGACGCAGTGCATCACGGCGACGCCTCTACGATGCACGACTCGGACGCCCGGCACGACCGCTCACGCCACTATCAAGGCGAACCGGACCTGCGCGGTCGGACGGATCGGCACCGTCACGACCGTGACGATCGCGGCCGAACAAATCACCATGCCCGCAGCGAGGATCGCAACGGGCACGAAGAAGCGTGCCGCGACGCCGACGGACCGGGTCACAATGCGTCCGGCCGCACGCCGGACCGCGCCTAGACGCGACGCCGTCTACCCAATCCAAGGAGAGAAGCAGACCAATGCCGCAGCTAGGCGATACCGTACCCGACTTCGAGGCACAGACGACACAAGGGCCGATCCGCTTCCACGAGTGGCTGGCCGGCTCCTGGGCCGTGCTGTTCTCGCACCCGAAGAACTTCACGCCGGTCTGCACGACCGAACTCGGCGACGTGGCGCGCCTCAAGCCCGAGTTCGACCGACGCGGCGTGAAGGTGATCGGCCTCAGCGTCGACGAGTTGGCGCGCCACGGCGCCTGGGAAGACGACATCGAAGAGACGCAGGGGCAGCGCGTCGACTTCCCGCTCATCGCCGACCACGACCGCCACGTCTCTCAGCTCTACGGCATGATCCATCCCAACGCGAGCGACACGCTGACGGTGCGTTCGGTGTTCGTCATCGGCCCCGACCGGAAGCTGAAGCTCAGCCTGAACTATCCGGCGAGCACGGGCCGCAACTTCGACGAGATACTCCGCGTCGTCGACTCGCTTCAGCTCACCGCGAACCATTCGGTCGCGACCCCGGTGAACTGGCGCCAGGGCGAGGACGTCATCATCGCGCCATCGGTCTCCGACGAGGCCGCCCGCGAGAAGTTTCCCGACGGTTGGAAGACGCTGAAGCCCTACCTGCGCGTCGTCGCGCAACCCAAGGGCTGATCGATGGACGATCGGGGAAGCGAGGAGACGGCGATGGGGATCGACGTGCACACGTTCCACGACGTGCGCAGCGGCACGGCCACCCATGTCGTCTCCTGCCGCACATCCGGGTCCTGCGTGGTGATCGACCCCGTGTTCGATCTGGACCCGAAGTCGGGGCGTACCAGCCGCGCCCCGGTCGACGCCGTGGTCGAATTCATCCAGGCCGAGAACTTGCGCCTCGAATGGATCCTGGACACCCATGTCCATCACGACCACGTCTCCGGCGCCATCGCCCTTCGGGAGGCGGTTGGCGGGCGGATCGGGATCGGCCGGCTGGTGATCGAGGTCGGTGCAGCGGTGAGGGACGTCTACGCCCTTCCGGACGCGGCAACGGACGAAGCCGTCGTCGACCCGTTCGACCGTCTCTTGGACGAGGGCGACCGACTGCCGTTCGGCGAGCAGACGATCGAGGTGTGGGCAACGCCGGGGCATACAGTCGATCATCTGAGTTACCGCATCGGTAACGCCATTTTCGTCGGCGACACGCTGTTCATGCCGGACTCCGGGACCGCACGCTGCGACTTCCATCGCGGCGATGCGCGCCGCCTCTACGCCTCGATCCACCGAATTTTGGCGGAGCCGGAAGAGACCCGTCTCTTCGTCTGCCACGACTATGGGGCGGATGGCAGCCGGCCTCCCGCCTGGGAGACGACGGTCGGCGCGCAGCGGACGGACAACATCCATGTCGGCGACGGATGCGGCGAGGAGGCTTTCGTAGCGCTGCGTCGCGAGCGCGACGAGGGTCTCGATATGCCCGCCCTTCTGCTCGCCTCGCTTCCGCTCAACATCGTGGCTGGTCGCTTTCCCTCTCCAGCCGCCAACGGACGCGTCATCCTGGCCATGCCACTCGACGTCCCGGGGCATGCGATCTGACCGGACGTCCGAGCGTGGAAGAGGTCCGCGAGATGGATCCGCGGACCTTCGTCCGGTTCGCCGTGCCCGGCTTCCACCGCCGTCCTCGTAGCCTTCGCCGATGCCTCAGGTGGACCGTTCGGACTTCGGGGAGAGGGTCCCGATGATCCGGCAGTCCGCTACGGTCCCGCAGCGGCACTGGTCGAGCAGGCAGTCGAGTTCGCGTTGCATGGCCCGGAGGTCGTCGATCTTGGCCTGGACCTCGGCGAGGTGCTGGCGGGCCAGGACATCGACTGCCTCGCAGGACTGTTCCCGGTCGTCGGACAAGGCCAGGAGCCGGCGTATCCGATCGAGCGAGAAGCCGAGGTCCCTTGCCCTCCGAATGAAGATCAGTCGATCCAAGTGGGAGCGTTCGTAGGATCGGTAGTTCCCGTTCGTGCGGGCGGGCGCGGGCAGGAGACCGTTGCGTTCGTAGAACCGGATCGTCTCTACCTTCGTCCCCGTTGCCCGCGCCAACATGCCGATCGTCAGGACGCTGATCTTGGAGATGGTAAGCTCCATGTGTCGATGGACTCAGCAAGCCATCAGGCCAGGATGCGGCCACGAAGCCCTTCCCGGATCGCTCACTAGGACAACCCCTTCGTCCGTTCGATCTCCGCCGCGATCGCCTCATAGAGCGGCTGCGGGCCGAACTGTGCCGGCTCCTTGCCGTTGACGAAGAAGGTCGGGGTCTTCTGGATGCCAACCGCCTCGAGGTCCGCAACGTCACGTTCGAGCACGGCCGTCACCTCGGGAAGCACGGCGTCGCGCCGCGCTTGCGCGAGGTCGATGCCGGCCGTGCCGGCGATCTCCCACGCCTTCGCGATGTCGGGCGCCCCGTGGACGGCCCACTCCGGCTGCCGCTCGAACACGCGGTCGAGGACCGCCTCGAACTTGTCCTGCCGCCGGGCCGCCTCCAGGATGCGAACGACCTCGTCCGAACCCTCGTGCAGGGGCGTGTAACGCAGCACCAGCCGGAGGTCGTCGGGATACCTGGAGAGGATCTGCCCGAGGATCGGATGGAAGGCGCGGCAGGCCTCGCAGGACGGGTCGAAGAACTCGACCAGCGTCACCCGGGCCTCGTCCGGCCCGATCACGGGGGAGTGCGGGCGGACGAGCTGGTCTCCTTCCGCCGAGAGGGGAGCGGCCCCGGGACGGCTGGCGCGATACCAGGCCGCTCCCCCGCCGAAGGCGAGAAGGGCGGCAGCGGCGGTGGAGGCGACGAAAGTTCGGCGGTTCATGCATGTCTCCTTCCAATGGGAAGAACGAGGAAAAGGGTGATCGCGGCGAACGCTCCGAGAGACAGGAGCGGCAGGGGCAGGCCGCCGAGGATGGTCATGTCGGCGCTCGCGCAGGACGGGCCCGCCCCGCAGGGCTCGATCGCTTCCGGAATGATCCCGGCATAGAGAAGGGCGTGGAACGCGGCGACGGCGAGCCCCGCGAGCGCGAGCGGCAGCGCGTAGACCCGCACGCCCCGGTCGCCCCGGAAGGCGGCGACGCCGAGCACGGCCGCCAGCGGGAACATCGCGATCCTTTGGTACCAGCACAGGACGCAAGGGGCCTGCCCCATGACCTCGCCGACGAATATCGCACCGAGCGTCGAGACAAGTGCGACGACCCAGGCGGCGTGAAGGGAGGCCAAGCCGCGGGTTGGGACTTCGACAGCCCCGGCATCCCGCTCCGTCCCGTCAACCGTTAGCGTCGGCATCGGTGCCCTCCGTCGTTTTCCTGTCGCCCGCACCAGCCGGCCCCGCGGTCCCGTCCCCGCTCACGGCTGCTCTCGAGCCGCTCGGACCTTCGATGAGGCGCATCACCTTGGCCCACCGCACCGCCGTGTCCTCGTGCATGTCCAGAGTGCCTGCGAAGCCACCGTCGCGGTCGTAGAGATAGACTCCCGCCGAGTGATCGACGGTGTAGTCGCCGCCCTCGGTCGGCACCTTCTTGCGGTAGGCCTTGAAGGCAGCGAAGGCGCGATCGACTTCCGCTTCCGTTCCCGTGAGTCCGACGATCCGCGGGTCGAAGGACTGGAGGTAGGCGTTCAGCACTTCCGGCGTGTCCCGTTCCGGGTCGCCGCTGACGAGCACGACCTGGAGGTCGTTGGAGCGGTCGCCGAGGTCGGCCAGGAGAACCGAGAGTTCGCCAAGTGTCGTCGGGCAGATGTCGGGACAGTGCGTGAAGCCAAAGAACACGGCGACCGGCTTGCCGCGGAAACCACCCCAAGTCCTCGGCTTGCCGTCCTCGTCGATCAAGGCGAACTCGCCGCCGATGTCGGGAGACGACGACGTGAGGGCCGTCCCGCGTTCGGCGGTCGGTAAGCTCCAAGCCAATCCGACGAGCACCCCCGCGGTCACGACGACGGCACCCCAGAGGAGGAGACGCGCGGTGCGCAACGTCACGGTCAGTGTCCCTCGTGCGAGAAGGAAGTGGTGGCCACGCCCAGGCCTTCGACAGAGAAGCGGACGGGCACGGTTCCGGCACGCTCGAACACGAGGGTGCCGTCGAACGACTGACCCTTCACGATCGGCTCCTTGAGGTCGAGCAGCATGATGTGGGAACCGCCGCTGGCGAGCTTGATCGTCGCGCCGGGCTCCAGGACGATCCCGCCCTCGACGCGCCGCATCCGCGCGACGCCGTCCTCGACGGTGGAGGCGTGTATCTCGAAGCGTCCGGCCACGTCCGCCGATCCCCCGACCAGTCGGTCGGGTTCCGCCCCGTCGTTGCGGATCGAGACGTATCCGGCACCGACCCTCGCCGCCGGCGGCGTCGGACGTGAGGAGGGATGGTCGATCGTCAGGTCTCCGGCCTTGAACTCGTGCGCGGCGGCAGGACCCGACAGGGCGAAACAGGCCGCGACGGTTGCCGCGATGGCCGGGGTCTTCATTTCGGGTACCTCGCGTAGACCTTGGACGTGCCGTCGCGCGCGACGAGGAGCACCTCGTAGGGTTCGTCGCTCGTTCCCATGCCCGGGCTGCCCGGCGGCATGTCGGGAACGGCGAGACCGACGGCGTCGGGACGCTCGGCGAGGAGGCGCTTCACTTCCGCCGCCGGGACGTGCCCCTCCACGACGTAGCCGCCGACGAAGCCCGTGTGGCATGAGGTCTGACCGGGCTTCAGTCCGGCGCCCGTCTTCTTGGCGTAGAGGTCGGCCATGGCGAGGTTGTCGTTCGTGACCTCGAACCCTGCCTTCTCCAGGTGCTTGATCCAGCCCACGCAGCAGCCGCACCCCGACGTCGAGAACACGTCGACGGTCTCGGCCGCAAGCGCGGGGACGGAGAGGAGCGCGAGCGTCCCGGCGAGTAGTGTCGTGCGTGTGGGTCCCATGGTTCGTTCCTTGCTGGTCGTCAGATCCAGCGCCGGACGGCGCTTCGATAGGCGGTGTATGCCGGGCCGAACGAGCGTTCGAGGAAACGCTCCTCGTCGCGCACCTGGACCTCGCACCCGATCCAGAAGGCGAGCGCGCAGGCGATCGCCGCCGGGGACGGCACGGCGACCGCAAGACCGGACGCCATCGCGAGCATCCCGAGGAACACGGGGTTGCGGCTCAGGCCAAATAAACCCGTCGTGACCAGGACGTCGGGTGCCTCGTCGGGGATGCCGACCCGCCAGCGCCGGCCCATCTCGCTCATGGCCACGACCGTCAGGACCTGCCCGGCGACGGCCAGCGCCAGCCCGGCCAAACGGACGGCGGTGGCCTCGCCCGCGAGCGGTGCGAACGCGGCCGATGCGCTTCCCACGGCATGGAGTCCGAGGGCCACGAGGCCACCGACGACGGCAGCGGCGAACAGGATGCGGGCCAGCGTCTGCCGGATGCTCCTGCCGAAACCGTAGGCGCGCCCTCCGATCTCGCGGGAGGTTCGGCAGGTGGCGAGAGCGAGCCATGCCACAGTCACGGCCAGCACGACCGCCGGCCCGAACCGCAGGAGATCGTCGACAGCCGCGTTCACCGCGGCTTCCAGCCGAGCAGCCGCATGGCGTTGGCGGTCACGAGGACGGTCGCGCCCGTGTCGGCGAGGATCGCCGGCCAGAGGCCCGTGATGCCGAGGACTGTCGTCACGAGGAACACCGCCTTCAGGCCGAGCGCGATCGCGATGTTCGTCCGGATGTTGCCCATGGTCGCCTTCGACAGGGCGATCATGTCCGGGATGTCACGGACACGGCCATGCAGCACCGCCGCGTCCGCCGTCTCCAGCGCTACGTCCGTGCCGCCGCCCATGGCGATGCCGATGTTAGCCGCGGCGAGCGCGGGCGCGTCGTTGATGCCGTCGCCGACCTTAGCGACGACGAGCCCCTCGGCCTGAAGTTCGCGCACGATGCGCTGCTTGTCCTGCGGCAGGAGTTCGGCCCGTGCCTCGATGCCGAGACCGCCCGCCACCGCCTCTGCCGTCGTGCGGTTGTCGCCCGTCAGCATGACGGTGCGGACGCCGTCGGACTTCATGGCTGCGAGCGCTTCCCGTGCGTCCGGCCGCGCTTCGTCGCGCATGGCGATGTAGCCCGCGACCCCGTCCCGCGCGAGCACGACGGACACGGTCTTTCCTTCCGCGTTCAGCGCGGCGATTGCGGCCGTCTGCTCGGCGCCGAGAGGCACGCGGCGGCTGGCAGCCTGCGGCGAGCCGAGGAACACGGGTTCGCCACCGACCTTTCCCTCCACACCCTCACCGGGGACGGCGTTCGCGTCGAAGGCGGGCGGCACCGGGGCGTTGTCGGCCTTGGCGCGGTCGAGGATCGCGAGCGCCAACGGGTGGCTCGATCCCTTCTCCAACGCGGCCGCGAGCGACAGGACATCCCGCACGGGGCGGCCGACGGGAACGATGTCGGTGACGACGGGCTTGCCCGCCGTCAACGTCCCCGTCTTGTCGAAGGCGACGGCCGTGATCTTGCCGAGCGTCTCCAGCACGACGCCGCCCTTCATCAGGAGGCCGCGACGGGCGCCCGCCGACAGGCCGGCCGCGATGGCGGCCGGCGTCGAGATGACGAGCGCGCAGGGGCAGCCGATCAGGAGGATGGCAAGGCCCTTGTAGATCCACTCGCTCCAGTCCGCCCCGGCAATCAGCGGTGGCACCACGGCGACGAGGAAGCCGACCACGAGGACGGCGGGCGTGTAGACTTTGGAGAAGCGGTCGATGAAGCGCTCGGTCGGCGACTTCGATTCCTGCGCCTCCTCCACGAGGCGGACGACGCGCGCGATCGTGTTGTCGGCGGCCGCGGCCGTGACGCGCACCCTGAGGACCGACCCGGCGTTGACGGTGGCGGCGAAGACAGGATCGCCGACAGCCTTGCGCTTCGGCACGCTCTCGCCTGTGACCGGCGCCTCGTCGACCTCGCCGGACCCTTCCACGACCGTGCCGTCGGCCGGAATGCGGTCGCCGGGGCGCACAAGGATGGTGGCGCCGACGGCGAGGCTCTCCGCGGGCACCTCGGTCGTCTGGCCGTCCTTCTCCAGAAGCGCGGTCTTCGGCACGAGGGCGGAGAGGCCCTGGATGCTCGCCCGGGCACGGCTCGCCGCCAGTCCCTCCAGCATCTCGCCGACCAGGAACAGGAGGACGACGGCGGCCGCTTCCTCCTCGGCCCCGATGAACACAGCGCCGACGGCGGCGATCGACATCAGCGTCTCGATCGAGAACGGCGTACCGAACCGGGCGGCCGTGATCGCGCGCCAAGCAACAGGAACGAGGCCGACGGCGAGCGCGGCGAGGAAGGCGGGACGCTCCAGCGCTGGCGCGAGGTGCCCGAGAACATAGGCTGCGACAAGCGCCGCACCGCAGGCTGCCGTCAGCCGCGCCTTCCTGGTCCGCCACCAGGGCAGGCCCGCCTCGGCGGGGTCGTCGTGCGTGTGGCCCGCATGGTCGCTCCCGGCGGACGCGGGATGATCGTGATCGTGGTCGTGGTCGCCATGGTCGTGCCGTTCGGTCGGGGCTGCGACGGGCGCGGTCGCCGTCCCGTTTGCCGCCTCGGCGCCGTAACCGAGGTTCCGGACCTGCCGCGTCACGGCGGCGGCGTCGAAGCCCTCGCCGTGGCGGACCTTCACCGCCCCCGTGGTCACGGAGACGGTGACGTCCTCCACGCCCGGCAGCCGCCGGATCGCGGTGTCCACCTTGTTGCCGCAGGCCGCGCAGTCCATGCCCGTGACCTTGAAGCGGCTCTCGCCCGTCGTGGCGCTCATGGCGCTCTCCTTGCGTCGTTGTCGACGAAGGTCTACTTCCTCGAGTGGCTAGAGGAGCAAGCGAAAAATGACGAACGGCGTTCCGATCGGCGAGGCCTCGCGGGCGAGCGGCATCAAGGTGCCGACGATCCGGTACTACGAGCAGATCGGACTCCTGGCCGCACCGCCGCGGACGGAAGGCAACCGTCGCCTTTACGACGCGGGCGACCTGCGCCGCCTGCGCTTCATCCGGCACGCCCGGGAGCTCGGTTTCGAGATCGAGCCGATCCGCGAACTCCTGGCGCTTGCCGGGGAGCCGGACCGCCCCTGCGAGAGCGCGGACCGGATCGCCGCCGCGCACCTCGTGGACATCGATCACAAGATCGCCCGGCTGACGGCGCTGCGGGCCGAGGTCGCCCGCATGGCGGACTGCAAGAACCGCTCAGTCGCCGAGTGTCGGGTGATCGAGGTGCTGGGCGACCATGGCGAGTGCCTGCACGAGGCGCATTGAGTGGGAGGGGCTGCGGCTGCCTCATTTCCGCCGGATCGTGCCTTCTCATGGCGGCCGCTGCGGCGACCGCCATGGTCGACGTCACGCCCGCGAAAGCCCCGCCGCCGATGATTGGCGGACATCGGCCATGTTCAGCGCTTCGGATCGAGATGCCCCTTTTCGCACGACAGAGTTTCCATAGCCGCCGAGCCGCCCTTGCCTGTGCCTTGGTCGGCCTTCTGTCCGCGAGCGGCTGCGTCTCCATGACGGACGAGACCTACAAGGACCTCGTCCCAACGGCTTACGCCGAGCCGAAGGCTCGTCCTCAGGGGTCGATCCTGGTGCGCATCTTCAAGGAGGAGAGCGAGCTCGAGGTCTGGAAGCTCGGCGCGGACGGTCGTTACGCCCTCCACAAGACGCACCCCCTCTGCCGCTGGTCCGGCAAGCTCGGGCCGAAGAAGACGAACGGCGACCGCCAGGCGCCCGAGGGGTTCTACCGCGTCACCCGGGCGTTGATGAACCCGAACTCGAAGTACCATCGCTCCTTCAACCTCGGCTATCCGAACCCTCTCGAGAAGTCGCTCGGCTACACGGGAGACTCGCTGATGGTGCATGGCGCCTGCTCGTCGTCGGGCTGCTTCGCCATGACGGACGAAGGGGTCGCGGAGATCTATGCCGACGCCGAGAAGGCTTTCGCGATCGGCCAGGGCGACTTCCAGGTTCAGTCCTTTCCCTTCCGGATGACGGCGGAGCAGATGGCCCGCCACCGGAGCGACCCGAACATCGCGTTCTGGCGCAACCTGAAGCTCGGGTACGATGCGTTCGAGGTAACGCGCAGGGAACCCGACGTCGCTGCCTGCGGTGGGCGCTACGTCTTCGACGCGCGGCGCAAGGACGGCCAGCCGATCGATCCGGCCGCCTCCTGCCCGCCGCTGGAGGCGCACGTCGCGCCCGAGGTTGCCGCCAAGCGCGAGAGGGACGACAGGCTGCTCCAGTCTTTGTTGGCCGAGGGCCGTGCGGGCATGCCGATGGCGTACGTCGACGGGGGCATGCACCCGCAGTTCCGCGACATGCTCAAGCGATTGGGCACCAAGGAGCTCGCGGTCAAGACCTCGATGACCGCCGTCCAGGTCAGCCGGCCGGACGCCCTGGTCGACGACCCCGCCGACGCCGAGCGCTGACCGACGCACCGCCGTCAGCGCGACAGGAACCTGCGGAAGGCTTCAAGGGTGTCCTGGCCGACGTGGTGCTCGATTCCCTCGGCGTCCATCTCGGCCGCGTGCGGCGCGACGCCGACCGCGACAAGGAAGTCGACGACCAGGCGGTGGCGCTCCCTGGCCCGCTCCGCGAGTTCCTTGCCCTCGGTCGTCAGGAAGATCGCCCTGTAGGGCTTGGACTCCACGAGCCCGTCGCGGGCGAGGCGCTGCACCGCGCGCGCGACGGTGCCCGGGGACACGCCGAAGCGCTCCGCCAGGTCCGTCGCCCGCGCCTCCCCGAACTCGCCGATCAGGTCGTCGATCATCTCGACGTAGTCCTCCGACAGCTCGGACTGGTTCGCCTTGCGCACGCGCTCGAACCGCGCGGCGATGGGCACCGTCCCGGGTTCGTCTCGCTCGACCGTCATCGCCTGTTCCCGTCCATGCCGCGAACGCTAGCATTCTGCGGCCTCGGGCACAAAGTTTGTCACTGGACAAACCCTGTGTCGTGAAACAAATCTATGCGATCTCGGGACGAGGCGCGGAACGATGACCGGTGCGAACGAAGGCGTGGACGATGCCGGGTGGAAGCGGGACCGTGGGGACGGGTCGCTCCTGGACGTGCACCGCACCGTCCGCGTCGACCGCAACGCGCCGCCGTGGCGCAAGGCGGCGGCGTTCCTCGGTCCGGGCTACCTCGTTGCCGTCGGCTACATGGATCCCGGCAACTGGGCGACCTCGATCGCCGGAGGGTCCGCCTTCGGCTACACGCTGCTCTTCGTCGCGCTCCTGTCGAACGTCATGGCGATCGTGTTGCAGTCCCTGTGCGCGCGCCTCGCGATCGCGTCCGGCCGTGACCTCGCGCAGGCCTGCCGCGACGCATACCCGGGCTACGTCGCGCTGCCCCTCTGGTTCCTGGCCGAGATCGCCATCGTCGCCACCGACATCGCGGAGGTCATCGGCACCGCCATCGGCCTCAACCTCCTGTTCGGGATCCCGCTCGAGATCGGCGTCCTGATCACCGCAGTCGACGTGTTCCTGATCCTATGGCTCCAGCGGCTCGGCTTCCGCTGGGTCGAGGCGCTGATCGTGACGCTGCTCGGCGTCATCGCGGTCTGCTTCGCCGTCCAGATTGCCATGGTCGACCCGAACTGGGGCGACGTGATCCGGGGCTTCGCACCGACCAGCGAGATCGTCTCGAACCCCGAGATGCTGTACCTCGCCCTCGGCATCCTCGGCGCGACCGTGATGCCGCACAACCTCTACCTCCATTCGGGCATCGTGCAGACCCGCGACTACGGCTCGACCCTGCCGGAGAAGCGCCAGGCGCTGCGCTTCGCGACCATCGACTCCACCGTCGCGCTGTGCTTCGCGCTCCTCGTCAACGCGTCGATCCTGATCCTGGCGGCCGGGGCTTTCCACACGTCCGGTCGCACGGGGATCGCCGAGCTCGGCGAAGCCCACAGCCTGCTCGCGCCGATCCTCGGGGCCGCCGTCGCGCCGACGCTCTTCGGCATCGCCCTCCTGTGCTGCGGCATCAACTCGACCGTCACCGCGACGCTGGCGGGGCAGATCGTGATGGAGGGGTTCCTCGACATCCGGCTGGCGCCCTGGCTCCGGCGCCTGATCACGCGGGTCATCGCCATCGTGCCCGCCGCGTCCGTGACGATCTGGTTCGGGGACGCGGGCACCGCCCGGCTCCTGATCCTCACGCAAGTCGTCCTCAGCCTCCAGCTCTCGTTCGCGGTGTTCCCGCTGGTCATGTTCACGATGGACCGTCGCAAGATGGGAGACCTCGTGGCCCCGCGCTGGCTGTCGGCTCTTGCGCTGGTCATAGCGGTGGCCATCGCGCTTCTGAACGTGAAGCTGCTCCTCGATTTTCTCCTCGGAGCCCGGTCGCACTGACCCACCGTCGTTTCGCCCCGGGCCTTCGGGACCTTGCCGCGTTTCCCGCTACGGTAGCGACGCGGCATTGGAGGGCGGGGTCGCGGTGGGCGGTGCGGATTCTTGATGGGAGTCCGCCATGCGGCCGACGGAGCCGCACCCCGTCCTGGCAGATCCTGCGAGCGCACGCAGGCATTGGCTCGAGTCGGCGATCGAGCAGCGCAACGTCCTGACGGGCTAGAGCGCATGCTGAGCGGCACCAAACGCGTGGATGCTCTCCCCGAATGGGTAGCCGTTGGGGTGGGCGGCGGAGCGACCGCCGCCCACCCCTCGAGTGCCCGGCTGCGTCAGGCTACGCCGAACTGGCGGCGCACCTCGCCTTGGCCGATCAGGTCGTTAAGAAGCCTGTAGTTCCGTTGCTCGAAGCGGATGCGTCCCGCGATGATCGCCGGGCTGACGGAAAGCTTGCGGGCGAGCGTCAGCACTTCCGCCTCGCGACGGACCGAGCTGGCCGAGGCCCAGGTGTCGGCGGGCATCAGCGCCTCGAGGGCCCAAGCGTCCGCCTCCGCCTCGCGGGACCTTTCCCCGCCCTCGGCCTCGGACTCCAGGTCGTCGACGAACCACTCGTCCCCGCCCTCGCCGAGATGCAGGGCGACGTGCCCCAGCTCATGGGCAAGGCAGAACCAGAAATTGTCGAGGCGGTCGAACCGGAGCGACAGCCCGATCACCGGGGAGCCGTCGGGCAGCACGGTGGCGGCGCCGTCGACCCTCGTCTTCGGAAGGTGCCTCTCGACGACGAGGTGGATGCCGTGCTTGCCGAGGTACTCGCGGGCGAGCCGCGGCCCGTCGTCGAGGAAGCTGAGGCGCACGAGGCCGGACACGAAGCCCTCGTCGACGACGCCGCGCTCGTACCTGCCGGGCAGCGTCTGGGCGCAGGCCAGCGACACGATCCTCGACGTCCACGCCGTGACGGCATGGTCGTCCATGGCGGCGCCGCCGCGGATCGACCTGCGGTACAGCGCGGGCTGGAGGCAGGATCCGGCAGACTGCGGGACAAGGGAGGCCACGAGCTCGTGGCAACGCGACCGGGCTTCCCGCGTGGTTCCCGTGAAGCCCGGGAGCCATCCCCGCTTCACGATCTCGCCCCACGGAAGGCGCGCCGGGTCGAGGGCATCCTTGCCGGGGCCGCGTGCGGGCTCGCGCAGCAGCACCTCCGCCGGGATGCCGAGCCCCGAGTGCAGGTTCTTGATCATGGCAAGCGTCAGCGGCCGCTGGCGCTTCATGACCTCGGACACCTTGCTCGCGCTGCCGATGAACGGGACGAGGTCGCGCTGGCGCAGGCCAGCCTGCTCCATGCGGAAGGCGATGGCGTCGATCGGGTCGGGATGCGCGATCGCGTGGTGCTTCGCCTCCCACGCATCGACCAGCGTGGACAGCACTTCCAGCTCGTCGAACTCGGGCGACCCCGGCTCGGCCGCCATGAGGTCGCCGACCCGCGCAAGCGCGGTCTCGTAGTCGCTCTCGGACTTGATGGGCCTCACGTGCATCGTACCGTCTCCGCGTCGATCTCGTCGTAGTCTTCGTGCGTCCCGACCCAGCATACGAACACGATCTGCGCCGCGTAGTTGATGCTGACGATCAGGCGGTAGTCGTTCCCCTTGATGTTGAAAACCACCCGGCCGCCCTTCAGGACGCTCGCGTTCTTGTAGGTCGCCTTCAGGTCGTTCGGGTTCTGCCAGCTCGCGGCCAGCGCCTCTTGGTGCCATGCCTCGAGCGGTCCCTGCGAGACGGCGTGCTTGCGCTCCGACTCCCAGAACTCCCTCAGCGTCTTCTTGGAGAGGACACGCATATCGATATAGGGTTCCCCCACAGGGCACAATGTCGAAATTCCCTGATAGGGAGCAATGTTCCGTGTCGTGCGCGCGTTTTCCCCGGAACGGATGGACGGGCATCCGAGCGGGGACATGCGCGCTGGCGCGGGCGACCCGAGGACGGTGCCCGATCGGGCCGGACGGGTAAAGGGCCGCGGCCGGCGCGCGTGGGCAAAAGGCGGCGACGCTGGCGCGCCCGTATCGGTCGGGTCGCTTGTTGACTGCGCGGCTCCGGTCGGGATCATGGGGCGCATGAAGTTCGCCGCGCTCACGCTCGTCCTGCTGGCCTCCCTGTTCGCCTCCCTCGTCCATGGGATGGCGGCGGTGCCCGGCTGCGCCGAGACGGTGACGGCCGCGTCCGAGGCCGGGGCACACGATGCCGACGCTACGGGCGGATCGGACGGGGCCGCGTCGCCGGACGACGTGCACTGCGGCGTCGGCCTCGTGACGGACGGCCGTCCGGATCTCGGGTCGCGCGCGTTCTCGGATGCGCGCGTCGGCCACCTGTCGGCCGACCTTTTCCTCGGCCGCGACCGGATGCCAGACGAGCGCCCGCCGGACCGGACGCGGGCCTGAACCCCGGCCCCATAGCCGGACCGTCACCGTTTCCGTCTCCCCGCGCCGCCGCCCGAGGGCCGCCCGCGCGCATCCAGGACCATTCCCATGACCCGAACCGTTCGCGGCGCCCGTCGGCGCGCGCACCGATCCCTCGTGCCCGCCCTCGGCATCGTTCTCCTCGCGCTCGCGGGATGCTCGGACGAGGACGCACCGCCCGTCGTCGCGGCCGGCGACGTGCCCTCAGCCGCAGCGGCGACATCCGTCGCCCGGACTGCCGCGGCGCCCGCGGCGGAGGGCGAGGTCGACGTCGCCGCCCTGATGTCGGGACAGGTGCTTCCCGACGTGGTCATCGGTCGCGAGGACGCGCCGATCACCATCGTCGAGTACGCCTCGATGACCTGCGACCACTGCGCGGCCTTCCACGCCAACACCTACCCGACCCTCAAGCGGGACTACCTCGACACGGGCAAGGCCAAGCTGATCGTGCGCGAGTTCCCGTTCGACCCGCGCGCGGTCGCCGCCTCCATGCTGGCGCGCTGCACGCCGGGCGAGAACGGGCGCACGGCCATGGTCGACGCCCTCTTCGCCCAGTCCGAGAGCTGGGCGCATGCGGACGACGCGGCGAGCAGGCTGTTGTCGATCGCGCGCATGGCGGGCTTCACGGAGGAGAGCTTCAGGGCATGTCTCTCCAACGCCGACCTACAGGCGAAGGTCGTGGCGACGAAGGACCGCGGCGCGAACGAGTTCGGCGTCGACTCCACGCCGACCTTCTTCATCGACGGCAGGAAGTACCGCGGGGCGCTTCCGCTCGAGCAGATGGCGGCGATCCTCGACGCGGCGGCCGAGTGAGGGCTCGAAGCCCCGCAGCCGGTTTCGACGTCGGATCGGCGGACCCCTCCCGTCGACGCCGCCCCGGAGGCCTAGTGCCTCCCGGGCGGCGATTGACTCCCGGTGGGGTTCGCGGCCACGAGGGCTCCGCGGTCGAACGCCCGTCATGATGGGGGCGCGCTTCCAGACGGCTTGCGGCAGCTCTCCGAGCCCCTAGCTCCTGACCGCGCCGATCAGGACGAGGGCGTCCCCCACGATGCCGCCCAGCTCGTCCGGGTCGACCGCCGTCCGCGAACCGAGACGGGCGTCCTCCCCGTGATGGCGCTCGCGCGTCGCCGCGTTGCAGGCATCGAGGCGGGTGAGAAGCGGCGAGCAGGGATGGGTCGGACCTTCCCTCCTGATTGAGTCGACGATCGCCCCGAGGTCGTCGACGGGACCGAACCAGCCTGAGTATGCGCGCCGGAAGTGCGTCTCCAGCACCCTGCGGACATGCATCACCGCGGTCGCGGGGTCGCCTCCGCGGCGTTCGTGGAAAGCCTTCAACGCATCGACGGAGATCGCGTGGTCGCCTCGGCAGAGGTCGTCCGCGTCGACACTCCTGGCGACGGACCACTGCTCGGGACCCTCGAACTCGATCTGGTAGGTCACCGGGCTCATGGCGTGGCACGCCCTGCACAGCTCGCGTACGAACCGCTCGTCGTGCGACAGGACTAGGATCTGCCGGCAACGCGTCCCCAGCTCGCGCAGGGCCTCGACCGTTCGCGTCCTGCGATGGCTGTCGTGGCTCGACAGAGGGTCGTCGAAGACGACGATGCGGCCGGCGAGGTCGGGGTCGCGATCGAGCTTGGCAAGAAAGAACGCGAGCGCCAGCGTCGTCTTGTCCGCCGTCGACAGGGCGTTCCGGAAGTTCGGTGTGCCCTCGGACTGGCGGTCACGGCCGCGCCCCCGCGTGACCGGGGTGCCGCGGACGAGCAGGCCGTAGTCCGAGGCGCCGGCGTTCCCGGCCATGCTGTTGGTGATCTCGGAGATCGCGAACTTGGCGCCGAAGCGGTCGAGATAGTGGTTCACCCGGCGGTGGTAGTGCTCGGAGGCGTCGAGGTTCGCCGCCTTCAGCCTGTCCTGCGCCACCTTGCGCATGCGGCGTGCGCACTCGTCGCGTCGCCGGACCCTTTCGTAAGTGGCGATCCGCGACGCCACGCCGGGGTCCAGTCGGTCGCGCAGTTTCGTGAGGTCGCGCAGCAGTGCGACCGCCCTGGCCTCCGGGATTGCCTCGACGGAACGGCGCCCGCGAAGCGAGGCGTTCGCCACGTCCACGGCCTCGTTGTACTCCCGTACCCGCGCCGCCGCCCGTCCGACCGCCTCCAGACAGGCTCCAACGACGTCCTGCGCGTCGACGGGCTCCAGCGGGGACGCGCGCTTGGTCTCCATGAGCGAGGACAGTGCTTCGTGCGCGCGTGCAAGGTCGACCAGCGCCGCCGAGACGTCGGGAAGCGCGAAGCCGGACGTGTCGTGGAACTCGGCCCAGTCCCTGACCAGCGTCCCGTTGCCGGCAAGGATCCGCTCCGCGCGGTCCCGCGCCGGCGGGCCGAGGGCGTCGCGCACGGCATCCGCTGCCGCGGCGACGGAGCCGAGGTGGTTCCGGTAGGACTCGCTGAAGACGGCGGCGTACAGGGTCACGAGCCCTTGCTCGTCGACGCCGTCCCGGCCGCACATCGGGCAGGCGTCCCCATGCACGTGTTCGAGGCCGAAGCGCACCCACTCGCCGCCGGCCTTCCCGAGGCCGAACCTGCGGAAGTGCTCGGCGAGCCGCTCCCGCGCGGAGGTGTCGACTTCCGCCACGGTCGCCCCGAGGACGGAGGCGACCGCCGCGGGAACCGTCGGCAGCGGGAGCGGGGCCAGCTCGGCCAGCTTCGACACGCGCTCGGCCTGTCGCGCGGACCGCAGGGAGCGCTCGGCCGCCGCGATGCGCTCGTCCAACTCCCCGTCCGCCGCATACGCGACGAAGTCAGCCAGCGGCATGTCGCTCGGACGGTCGAGGGCGAGGGCCTGTTCGGCCGCTTTCAGGCGGGCCGCCGTGCGCTTGGCCGCCCCGGAAAAGAACTCGAGCCGCCTGCCGAGGCGGACGCCGTCGCGCCCCACGATCACCGAGAAGAGCCCGCGGTCGTGCTCGAGGTCCGGCATCTCCCCCGCGTGCACGTTCTCGGAAATGAAGTGCGTGTCGAACACCTCGACGGGCAGCCGGGACGACCAGCGATCGCCGGCGAAACGGACCGTTCCCGAGTCCCTCGCGAGGATGATCTCGGGAGGTCGGTCGCTGCCGAAGGAGTGGCGGCCGACCACCGGTTCGGCGGTGCCGTCCCCGGCAGCCCTCAGGATGGCCGTGAGCGTGCTCTTGCCGCGGCCGTTCCTCGCGTGGATCGTCGTCAGCCGCTCGAGCCGGGGGCTGCCGGGCGTGCTGAAGGCCTTCAGCACGCCGACGTTGTTGATGACGATCTTCTTCAGCATGGCGGCGCGGCTCGGAACGGCGGACGGGTCGGCCAGCACTATTCCAAGTGTCGGGGGCTTCCGTAACGCCGCCGCCGTCCTATCCACAGTTCCGGGAGGGTGCCCCGTGAATGTCCCGATCGCGGGGCCGGCGTCCGAGGCGTCCGAACTTCCTCTGGTGCTCCCAAAGGTCCTTGGGCCAGGGACCGAACCGGAGGCCGAGGCGGTCGTAGTCGATGTCGTGGTCCTCCCCGTCGACGATGTGGTCGTCCACGTCTTCATCCGAGTACCTTGCGTAGCGGCTGACGCCCTCCGGTTCGCCCATCGACGACGCCTCGCGCAGCTTCGCGAGCGGGATCTCCAGGCGGGGGCCCGCCGACCGGGCGTCCGGAGGCGGTGCCTCCTGCATGGACTCCGGCGGACGGGGGCGGATCCGCGGGACATGGTTCCACCGCATCGCCTCGTGAACGACCTGGTCCATCGGATCGAACGTCTCGCCCGTCAGCGCCTCTGCGACGGCGAGGCCGAGGCGGAACGCGACGGGCGTCGGGAGAGCGTTGGCGATCTGGCGGTTGATGTCGCGGGAATTGCCCCGAAACGGCCAGCCTGCCGGGAAGGCCTGCAAGAGCGCCATCATCTCGTTCGTCGGCATGACGTCGCCGACATGTTCGTGGCCGGGCGCGGCGACCCCCCAGCGCTTTCCGACGAAGCCCATCTTCATCCACTCCTTCCGCGTCTTCTCCTGCCCGAGGTCGGAACTCTGCTTCTGGAGGCTGCCGCCGATCACGGTCGGCGCAACGCGTTGCATCCGTTCGAGCAGCTCCGGCGTCGGAACGAAGCCACGTGACCGAAGGTAGGACTCGAGGGCCACGTCCATCGTGACGGGTTCCTCGGCGAAGTTGCCGATGGACTCGAGCCGCCGGAAGCGGGCCCAGGCGGCCGGCTCCCGGAAGGCGACGAGGATCGCTCGGTTGCGCCGTTGCGGCACGCCGAAGTCCGCGCAGTTCAGTTCCCACCAGTCCCACTGGTAGCCCATGCGCGAAAGCTTGGAGAGGATCCGGGCACGGTAACCGTCGTTCACCGGAAACATGATGCCCTTGACGTTCTCGAGCATGACGGCGCGGGGTCGCAGCCGCTTCACCAGCCGGAGCGCCTCGGGGAAGAGGTCGCGGTCGTCGTGTTCCCCCTTCTGTTTGCCGGCCTGCGAGAAGGGGGTGCACGGCACCCCTCCCGCGAGGAGGTCGACCGGCCCGACGTCGCGCGGCTCGTATCCGACCAGGCTGGCTTCGATGACATGCTCGGGGCCGAAGGCGGCGCGCAGCGTCTCGCATGGCGCCGCCTCGCGCTCGAGCAGGCCCACGTGGCGGAAGCCGGCCTTGGCAAGCCCGGCAGCCTGGCCGCCGCCGCCGGCGCAGAGCTCAAACGCCGTCAGACCGTGCTTGAAGCTAGACGACACGCAAGTGATCCTGGGCCGGGGCGCCCCGGCGCCCGCCGGAGGGGGATCGACGGCAACGGGCGCGGCTTCGGCCGCAGCGTCCGGTGTCGTGAGGCGGGTAGATCGAACCAGGTCCGCCGCCGCGATGCGGATGCCGTCCGGGCCATCGGCGGAAGCCAACGAACCTAGCGCCGCGACGAACGCCTCGATGTTGGCTAGGTTCGCCCCCGAACCGTCGCAGTCCAGGGCGGCCACGAGAGGTCGAAGGTCTCGTGCCGCGGCCGCGAGGTCGTCCAGCGCCGCCCCGTCCATGTTGTCCGTCAAGGAAGCGGCGCCGACGATCCGACGCGCCTCGGCCACGACGTGGCCGGAGAACGCGCGGGCGGCACGCTCCAGCGGCTTCAGGTCGGTTGCGGGCGGTGCGTGCTGCTCGGCGGCGACCCGGACGAGCAGCTTGGCGTCGGCCGCCGTGAGCCTGCGCCCTGCCTCGATCTCGGCCAACGCGCGCTCCCGGCCCTCGGGCGGGGCGGACGCGAGGGTGACGGCGACGCTGGGCGCGACGCCCTTCTCGAGCAGCCACTCCTTCCTGTGGTTCAGGACGCGAAATGTTTTCCGAAAGTTCAGGGCCGTCCGCGGGTCGATGCCGCACTCCTCTCGGACCCATCCCGTGAAGCCGCCGTGGAGGAGCTCCGCCGCTTCCTCGAGGGCCGCCCCGGCGGCCAACGTGTCCGCCAGGCCGCGCTTGCCGAGCGAGGTGACGGTTGCCTTCAGCTTTTGAAGGCGGACCGCGACCTTGCGGTCGGCCGCGCGCTTCGCAGCGACCTTCTCATCGATCGACTTCCTTGCCATCTCGATTCGCTCCCTTGCCCAAGACGGGAAGCTAACCGTGGGTCCCTAAGGGCCCGGGAAGGTGGTCCGTAAAGGTTTAGGGATGGCGAACAACCGATAACGCGCCAACCGCCGAGGGGAGCACATTTTTACGGTAAAAGGTGAAGCGCCTACTGGTTGCGCACGGCAGGTCTCGACCCGTTGAAGACACTCCTGAACGGGCTGAGCAATCTGGGAAGCGGACGTTCGTGGGACAGACGCTCTCAACTCACCAGTCGAGCGGTCTGTCCTCCCAGTCGCGATACAAGTTCTCTCCCGAGCCGCGGTGACGCTCCACGACGGCGGCGATGCCCCGAACGCTCGGCTCAAGGTCCATCTCCGCCTCGACCGTCCCGTCCAGCGTGCCCATCGCGGTCCGGACCCAGCCTGGATGGATGGACAACACTGTCAGCCCACGAGGACCGTGGTCGCGGTTCGTCGCCCAAAGTCCGCGCGCCAGCATGTTCAACGCCACCTTGCTCGCCCGGTAGAGCTCCAGCCCTCCCTCGAGGTTGATCGCGGTGCTGCCGCGGTGCGAGGACATGAAGCAGTAGGTGCCGTCCGGCTCCAGCCGATCCAGCAAGTGATGGGCCAGCCGGATGGGTCCGAACGTATTGGTGAGCATGACCTGAGCGAACTCGTCATCCGTCGCCACCGTCACGCTCTGGTGCACCGGCCCAAAGATACCGGCGTTGAAGTAGACCACGTCGAACCGTCGATCGCCGAGCTCATCAAGCAACGGCGCGATATCACTGCGCTTGGTCACATCGATTACAGCCAGCGACAGACGGGCTGGATCGTCCGCGCCGAGAGCCCGAAGAGCCCTTGTGTCGGCGCCAACCCGTGCCGTGCCGACGACGCTCCAGCCGCGTACGAGGAACTGCTCGGCCAAGCCGAGACCAAGGCCGCGCTCGGCCCCGACGATCAGGATGGTATTTGTCATGGAACAGGCCTCCAGATCTCAGATGGCGGTGTAGCCGCCGTCGGCCATGACCAGCGCGCCGGTCATGAAGCTCGAGGCAGGTGAGGCTAGGAAGGCGATGACCTCGGCGATCTCGTCGGTCTGCGCGACGCGGCCGATCGGGTGCATGTCGCCAAAGGTGGCGAGCGTCGCGCGGCTGTCGGCAACACCTGTGCTCTCGAGGATGTCTGTCTCGACGACCCCTGGCGCGACGGCGTTGGCGCGGATGCCGTGCCTGCCGTACTCGGCAGCAATCACCTTAACGAGCTGGGCGACCGCTCCCTTCGAAGCGGCGTAGGCGGCCAGTTCCTTCATGGCGACGGCCGAGACGACGGAGACCACCGAGACGATTGCCCCACCACGACCGCTTGCCGCCATGACCCTGACAGCCTCGCGTGAATGGACAAAGGCGCCGCGGGCGTTCGTCGTCATCACCGCGTCCCAATCGGCGACGCTTGTGTCGACCAGCGGTTTGTTCAGCGTGCGCCCGGCGTTATTCACCAGAATGTCGAGGCGACCGAAGCGCTGCGTTGCGAGCGCCATCGTTTGCTTCGCAACGTCCTCGTCGGCGACGTCCCCGACAAGGGTTGCGATGTCCGACCCTTCCAGGTCTCGAACGGTGTTCCGGATGTCACTGGCGACGATCCGGGCTCCGCGAGCCCGCAACAGGTCGACGGTGGCGCGCCCAATTCCGCGGGCGGCGCCGGTGACGACGGCAACCTGGCCGTCCAAGTTCAGCTTATTCGTTGTCATACCCGATCTCCTTGGCCAGATGGGTAGCAACGTCCGCCCTAGGCGATAATCGGCGATCTCCTACGTTCGGCTGTAAGCTCCGCTAAACAATCGGTCGTGGTCATGCTGGCGAGTAGTGAGTTCGGCGCTCTTCGCGCCTTTGCGGCGGTGGCCGAGACGTTGAGCTTCAGCCGGGCCGCCGAAGTGCTTGGGGTGTCGCCATCGTCACTCAGCCAATCGGTGCGAGGGCTGGAAGAGCGTGTCGGCACGCAGCTTCTCAACCGCACCACGCGCAGCGTGTCGCTGACGGAGGCCGGTCGAATGCTGTTTGAGCAGATTCGCCCGGCGATCGTGGATCTCGGCACTGCGCTTGAACGGCTTCGCGCCACGGATGGAAGGCCCGTAGGGACGGTCCGCGTCCACGCCTTCCGCATTGCAGCCGAGCTCTTCCTGGCTCCGCTGTTGGCCCAGTTCGCGCGGGACTATCCCGAGGTCGTCCTCGACGTCACGCTCGACGACAACGTGGTGGACATCGTCGCCAACGGTTTCGACGCTGCCATCCGGCTCGGAGAGACGGTCGAGCGCGACATGGTCGCGATCCGGCTCGGTTCGGAGCTGCGCCAGATTGCCGTCGCCTCGCCCGACTACCTAGCCACTTTTGGGGCGCCGACGACGCCGCGAGATCTCCCGAACCATCGTTGCATCCGCTGGCGTTGGCCGGGGCATAAGGCGCCCTACGCTTGGGAGTTCAACGACTGTGGTCGGTGGTTCGCGGTCGCCGTGGACGGACCATTGATCGCGAGCAGCCGTGAGTTCGGCATCGCCGCCGCGATTGACGGCGTTGGCATCGCCTTCGCGGTCGAGGAAGCTGTTGCCCCGTTCATTCGTGATGGGCGGCTCGTACCGCTGCTCAGGACCTGGTCGGCGCCGTTCCCCGGGTTCTTCCTTTGCTATCCGCAGCAGCGGCATATGTCCCCAGCGCTCCGGGCCTTCGTGGATACCGTGAAGGCGACAAGGTGAAGCATCGGACGGATGGGTTGGGCAGGCGTACCGGGGCCGCCGGATGCAAGCCGTTCCGGATGCAAGCCGTTTCGGGGAAAAAGCAACCGCTCTGCTCGACGTCGATCACGAGGCACACAGACGGCTGCTACCACTTCCGACCCTTCCCGGTCGCTCGGATCACTGCCGTTCCGCACCCGGAACCGGACATCAACGAACAGGTGCGGGCGCAGCCTCGATCACCTGCTTGGCAGCACGCTGCTAGCTGATCGCCAGCCCAACGCCGACGAGGAAGAGCACCAGCTCGGCCGCGAACAGCGGCCTCATCCGGGCGCCGAAAACCGTGGCCGAGGCGGCGATGCCGAATGCAGGCTGGAGGAACTGCCGTTCGCACGGGCCGACGCGACGCGCGACATAAATAAATGGGTTGAAACTTTACAAACTAGTTAGTAAAGTTATGGGACGAACAACCCCGATGGCGTAACGATGACCTCCACCCATTCGAACCGGTGGCTCCTGCTCCTGACAGTCGGCGCGGGTCTCCTCCTCATCACCCTCGACAACTCTGTTCTCTATACCGCGCTGCCGACCCTCACACGCGAGCTCGGCGCATCTGCGGCCCAAGGCCTCTGGATCATCAACGCCTATCCGCTCGTCATGGCCGGGCTCCTGCTCGGTGCCGGCACGCTCGGCGACCGCGTCGGCCATCGGCGCATGTTCCTGGTTGGCCTCGTGCTGTTCGGTCTGGCCTCGCTCTGTGCCGCGTTCGCGCCCTCGGCCGGGGCCCTGATCGCGGCACGTGCCTTCCTTGCCGTCGGCGCGGCGGCCATGATGCCGGCGACGCTCGCCCTGATCCGGGTGACGTTCGAGGACGAACGCGAGCGCAACATCGCCATCGCCATCTGGGGCTCGCTCTCCGTCGTCGGCGCCGCGCTCGGTCCGATCGTCGGCGGCTTCCTGCTCGGCCACTTCTGGTGGGGCTCCGTCTTCCTCATCAACGTGCCCGTCGTCGTCGTCGCGTTCTTCGCGACCCTCGTGGTGGCCCCGAAGATCGCGGGCGACCCGAGCCAGCCGTGGGACGTCGTCTCCTCGCTCCAGGCCCTGGTGGCGCTCTCGGCGCTCGTCATAGCCATCAAGGAGATGGCCCACGCGGGCAGCTCATGGGTCACGCCTGTCGCGGCGTTCGGCATCGCGGTCGTCGCGGCGACGGTCTTCACGCGGCGCCAGCTCCGCATGACCTACCCGCTGCTGGACTTCTCCATCTTCCGCAACAACGCGTTCCTCTCGGGCACGTTCGCGGCCGCCTTCTCCCTCTTCGCCATCGGCGGCGTCGAGCTCGCGACCACGCAGCGCTTTCAGCTCGTCGAGGGCTGGACGCCGCTGGAGGCGGGCCTCCTTGTCTCCATCGCCGCCCTGGGGTCGCTGCCTACAGCCATCCTCGGCGGTGCCTACCTCCACGTCATCGGGCTGCGCTTCCTGATCGCGGGCGGAATGGCCGTCGGCTCGGTCTCGATCCTGCTCGCGACCTACGGTATCGACCACGGTCTCGGCTGGCTGATCGCAGGGCTGTTCCTGATGGGTGCGGGCGTCGGCGCCTGCATGTCGGTCGCCTCGACCGCCATCATGGGCAACGCCCCGGTCCACCGGGCGGGCATGGCCTCGTCGGTCGAGGAGGTCTCCTACGAGTTCGGGAGCCTGTTCGCCGTCACCATCCTCGGCAGCCTGCTGGCCTACCTCTACACGGTGAACGTCATTCTTCCCGACGGCTCGCCGATCATCGCCAGCGACAACATGGCGGCGGCGATCGAGGCGGCGAACGCGATGGCCGGCGGCGGCAACAGCCTGCGCTCGGCCGCGAGCACGGCCTTCGACAACGCCTACATCGTCGTCCTCTATACGGCGGCGGCGGTCTTGGCGGCCGGATCGGTCGTAACGGCCGTTCTCCTGCGCGACTATGGGCCGGGGTCTGAATCCTCCGCCTACCAGACGGTCCATTGAGGAGCACGAGATGGCCAGAGCCAGCAAGCGCGACGACGTCCTCGAAGCCGTCGTGACCATCATCGAGCGTGACGGCCTCACCGCCGTCACCCTCGACGCCGTGGCGGCGGAGATCGGCATGACCCGGGCCGGGCTCCTCTATCACTTCCCGTCGCGCGAAGCCCTGATCCAGGCGACGCACGAACATCTAGCGGACCAATGGGAGCGGGAGCTGGTCGCGAGCGCCGGCAAGACCGCGGCCGAGGCCAGCGAGGCCGAGCGCCACCTGGCCTACGTCAACGTCTCTGTGAAGGCCGCGCGGCGGGTCGAACTTCTCCTCATGCTCGAGAGCTGCGAGAACAAGGAGCTGGGCGACCTCTGGCAGGACGTCATCGATCGCTGGGCGCCGCCCTTCCCGGTCCCGGGCGATGACGCCGCGATGAAGCGGTTCATCGCACGGCTCGCTGCGGACGGGCTCTGGATGCACGAGGCGCTTTCGTCGCGTCCGGTGTCGCGGGAGCTGCGCCGGGACGTCATCGCCCGCCTGACGGACCTTCTCGACGGCGACGCGTGACGACGGCGTGGAGAACGGGCGCAGTCCATCGAACAGCGGAGGTCCCATGCCGATCTCGATCAACGGCAAAGCTTACGATGTGCCTGCCGACGCGCGGGTCTCGCTCCTGGACCTCCTTCGTGACCGGCTCGGTCTCCCCGGTACGAAGAAGGGGTGCAACCAGGGCGCCTGCGGAGCCTGCACCGTCCTCGTCGACGGAAGCCGCATCCTGTCCTGCCTCGCGCTCGCGGTCCAGTACGAAGGGCGGACGGTCACGACCGTCGAAGGTCTGGCGACGGGAGACGGCCTTCATCCTCTCCAGGAGGCCTTCGTCGAACGCGACGGCTTTCAATGCGGCTACTGCACGCCGGGGCAGATTCTTTCGGCCATCGGCATGGCGGCGGAGGCGGTGCGCGGGCTTCCGAGCGCCGTGACGGCCGACGTCGCGAGGCGGGCCATCGAACTGACGCGCGAGGAGATCGCAGAACGCATGAGCGGGAACCTCTGCCGCTGCGGCGCCCACAACGGGATCGTGGATGCGATCGCCGACACCTTCGCCGGTGACCGGAAAGGCGGGAGCGCACGATGAGGCCGTTCGACTACCGTCGTCCCTCCGACGCCTACGATGCCGTTCGCGCGATCGTCTCCCATCCGGGCGCGAAGTACCTCGCCGGAGGCACCAACCTCGTCGACCTCATGCGCGAGGGAATCGAGCGCCCCGGCACGCTCGTCGACGTCAGCGGCCTCGATGCCACGATCACCGAACTGGAGAACGGCAACCTTTTGATCGGCGCGGCCACCCGCAACACGGCATTGGCCGAGCACCGCCTGGTCCGGGAGCGCTACCCCATGTTGACCCGGGCGATCTTGTCGGGGGCCAGCGGGCAGATCCGCAACATGGCGACCGTCGGCGGCAACATCCTGCAACGCACCCGCTGCCCGTACTTCTACGACGCCGCCGCCGCCTGCAACAAACGGTCGCCCGGGGCAGGCTGCGACGCGCGCGACGGGTTCAACCGGATCCATGCCGTCCTCGGCGCGTCGGACGCATGCGTCGCCACGCACCCCTCCGACATGTGCGTCGCGCTCGCCGCTCTCGACGCAGTGGTCCACCTGATGGGGCCTTCCGGCTATCGCGCGCTGCCTCTGGCGGACTTCCACAACCTGCCCGGCGAGCGGCCGGACCGGGAAACCGCGATGCGTCCCGGTGAACTGATCCACGCCCTCGAACTACCCGCGCTCGCGCGTCCCCTGCCGTCCACCTATCGCAAGGTCCGTGACCGGGCGTCCTATGCCTTCGCGATCGTGTCCGTCGCGGCGGGCCTCGAAACGGCGGATGACGGGACGGTCAGAGACTTGCGTCTCGCGCTGGGAGGCGTCGCCCACAAACCCTGGCGCGCTTGCAAGGCCGAGGCATGTCTCCTCGGGCGCGAGATCACGCCCGACCGTCTGCGGGAGGCCGCAGAGCTTGAACTGTCCGACGCGAAGCCGTTGCGGGACAATGGGTTCAAGATCGAACTCACCCGTCGAACGATCATCGCCGTCCTGGAGCAACTGCATTCGGAGGCCCGTCGGTGAGCGCGAGCACGATTGGAGCCGGCATCGACCGGCTCGATGCCACGGTGAAGGTCCGGGGCGAGGCTCGGTTCGCCGCCGAGTTCCCCATCGACGGCATGGTCTTCGCCGCGCTCGTCTACAGCACGATCCCGAAGGGGCGCATCGTCTCGCTGGATGCGCGCGCGGCCGAGGCGGCGCCCGGCGTCGTTCTGGTGATGACGCACGAGAACGCCCCCCGAATGCGCCCGACACCGGCACTCCTCACGAGCGAGCGGGCGAACGGCGGCAACGACCTCCCGGTCCTTCAGGATGCCCGGATCCGGTGGAACGGGCAGCCGATCGCCGTGGTGCTGGCCGAAACGCAGGAGGAGGCCGATCATGCCGCCACGCTGGTGACCGTGCGGTTCGCGGGCGAGCCGGCGCGGACCTCTTTCGAAGGCGCGAAGCCGAAGGGGGGCGAGGTCGGCTTCCACATGGGTGAAAGGCTTCGCACCGTCGTCGGCGATGCCGAGGCGCGCCTGCGCGCGGCTCCGTTCATGGTCGACGCGGTCTACACGACGCCGGGGCACAGCCACAACGCCATCGAACTGCATGGCGTGACGGTCGCCTGGGATGGGGACCGTCTGCGCATACACGACGCCTCCCAATCGGTGACGCATACGGCCTGGTCGATCGCGCAGGTGTTCGGGCTCGACGAGACGCAGGTTCACGTGACCTCCCCCTTCGTCGGGGGCGGGTTCGGATCGAAACTTCTATGGGAGCACCAGATCCTCGCCGCGGCGGCGTCGAAGCTGGCGGGGCGGCCCGTCCGGCTCGTCCTGACCCGGGAAGGCGTCTACCGGATCGTGGGCGGGCGGGCGCTCACCGAGCAGCGCATGGCCATCGGCGCCGACGCCGACGGCGCCTTCGAGGCGATCGTCCATACCGGCACCGTCGCGATGACCGACCACAACAGCATGGCCGAGCCGTTCACCCTTGGCACGTCGGCGGCCTACGCGGCGCGGAGCTTCCTCCTCGAGGTCCGGACGGCGAAGCTCGACATGGTGGCGAACACCTACATGCGCGGTCCGGGAGAGGCCGTGGGCACCTTCGCTCTCGAGTCGGCGATCGACGAGCTCGCCCACGGGATGGGGCTGGACCCGATCGAGCTTCGGCTGCGCAACGACCCCGAGCGTCACCCCATCAAGGGTACGCCCTTCTCGTCGCGGCACTTCCGATCGGTCTACCGCACCGGGGCCGAGCGCTTCGGATGGGCGGACCGACGAGCGCCCGGCGAACGCCGGGAGGGCGAGTGGCTGATCGGTCTAGGCTGCGCGACGACGGCCTATCCCTATGTCCGCATGCCCGGCGGCGCCGCACGCATCACCCTGCGCCGCGACGGCACGGCGCTCGTCTCCGTCGCGGCGCACGAGATGGGCATGGGAACGGCGACGGTGCAGACGCAGATCGCCGCGGATCTGCTCGGGCTTCCGGTGGCGCAGGTCGCCTTCGCTTATGGCGATTCCACGCTTCCGGGACTTGTCCTGGCGGCCGCCTCGCAGCAGACGGCCTCGGTCGCGGCGGGCGTCGCGGCCGCGCGATCCGACCTGATCGGCCAGCTTCTGACGCTCGCCGGGAACGACAGCCCTTTGGCAGGTCTTTTCAGCGATCAGGTGGCAACGATGGACGGCGGGCTCGGGGCGCGGGACGACCCGCACCGCTTCGAGAGCTACGCGTCCATCCTGTCGCGTGCGGCGCAGACCGAACTGAGCGTCGAGGCGAGCGCGCCACTGCCCGACGAAGCCGAGACATGGGCGATGTATTCCTGCGGGGCGATGTTCGCCGAGGCGCGCGTGAACGCCGTGACGGGCGAGGTCCGGGTCACGCGCCTGCTCGGGTCGTTCGACTGCGGCCGGATCTTGAACGCAAAGACGGCGACCAGTCAGTTCAAGGGCGGCATCATCATGGGCCTCGGCCTCGCGCTCATGGAAGACACCCAGTTCGACGAACGGTCCGGGCGCATCATGAACCCGAGCCTGGCGGAGTACCATGTGCCGGCCCACCTCGACGTCCCAGAGATCGAGGTCATGTGGACCGACATCCCCGATCCGCAGGCGCCGATGGGCGCACGCGGGATCGGCGAGATCGGCATCACCGGCGTCGCCGCAGCGATCGCCAACGCGGTCTTCAACGCCACCGGCAAGCGCGTCCGAGACCTGCCCATCACGCTGGACAAGCTTCTCTAGCGTGGAAGTTAGGCGGCGCTAGGGGCGGGAGCTGCGATGCCGCAAGATCGGCGATCTGGCGCGGTAGCCTCCGCCGACCTCGGGAGCGAGAACCATTCGCAGATACCCCATGAATGCGGCGCGTTCTCCAGCGGGCTCATGAGAACGTCCGCTCATTCGCGTCCGACACCCGAAGCGGACTGTCCGCTTTCCACCCCGTCTGGTCTCAGGTTGCGAGAAAAGCGGATGCCTAGAAGCGGCCGGACGGGTTTTGACCCCTGTCAGCCATCCAACCGAACGTTAGTCCTTCCTGAAAGGAGAAATGGCCACCACTGCATCAACCGGTGTCGGATAACCGGGTAGCGATCTCAAGCGGAACGGCTACTGGATGTGACGCGCTCCGAGGACGTCACGGCGTGTTCGTCACTGAGGCTACCGGCCATACGGCGCAGCGTTCCGTCGCGCCGGGCCAGCGCGTGGAACAGGGCCATGGAAATGTGGCCCGCGATCAGGACCGCCAGCGTCCAGGCCAGCGGTCCGTGCAGGCGATCGGCGGGCAGGACCAGCCACTCGACGACGACGCCGGTCGCGGGGATCAGCGCGACGTCCCAAAGCTCGTATCCTTTGCCGTTGGCATAAGCGCGCAGGAGCGCCAAACCCGGGACAACGAGCATCAGGACGTAGAACGCTGAGTGGACTGCCGCGCGCAGGGGGCCGAGCATCGTGCGTTCACCTGCGGGCCGCCGCCGCCGCTCGGCGAGGCTCCAGACCACTCGCGGCAGAAGCAGGGCCAGAACCAAGACGCCGACGGTGCCGTGGTAGGGGCCCGCGAGCGAGACGGCGCGCATCACCGGGCCGTCGCCCAGCCAGCGCCAGCCGAGAAGCGTCGCGAACTGCCAGAGGAGGAGATACGCTGCGCCCCAGTGGAAGGCGCGGCTGACGAGGCCGTAGCGCCGCGGCGTGTCGCGCAGGCGGCCGGCCTCGATCATCGTGTCCGTCCCGACGCTCACGCGAGGAGGTGCTCGTAGAGGATCGACGCGCCGAGCCCGACCAGCGCGATTCCTGCGACGGCCTCGGCCGCGCGGCCGAACCGCTCCCCGATCAGCCGCCCGACCAGCATGCCGCCGGACGACATCAGGAAGGTGGCCAAGCCGATCGCCACCGCGATCACCGCGATGTTGACGTCGAGAAACGCCAGCGACACGCCGACCGCCATGGCGTCGAGGCTGGTGCCGATCGCGGTCGCCACGAGAACGGTCATCGAGCGGCCGACGGGCGCCTCGCCCGCGTCCTTCTTGGCAAGCGCCGAGAACAGCATGTGGAGCCCGACGGCGGCAAGCAGGCCGAATGCGATCCAGTGGTCGACCGCTTCCACGAAGCTGCTGGCGGCGACGCCCGCGGCCCAGCCAATAACAGGGGTGATCGCCTCGACGACGCCGAACACGGCGCTCGTGCGCAGCGTTTCGGAGAAGCGCGGCCGGCCGATCGCGGCGCCCCGACCGACCGAGACGGCGAAGGCGTCGACCGACATGCTGACGGCGAGAATGGCGATGGTGAGGGGAGACATGGCAACGATCCGACGGACATGCGGAACCGGGCTCCCGTCGCACCTGTCCGCATGCGGTGAAACGGTCGCCACGGTCTTGCTGGGCCTGTCCGGCTGAACGCGCCACGCGCCGATGCGCGAGTCTGTTGACGCGCCCCCGTTCCGCGAACGGTAGCTACTCCCCGATGGCCGCGATGTAACGAACGCGAGGACGAAAGTCAAAGGTTTAACAACGCCTTGAGTGTTTCTGACTTGCATTTGCAAGTGCGGTACCTGAGCCTCGCCGAGGTACACACCGACCGGATTGACGTGATGTCGAAGCGTCCGAGGAGTCCGCGAATACTTTCAGGGGCCGGACGCGGTGCTCATTCGCCTTTCGGACGGCGACGGGGCCATGCCAGCCGAGCCTCCGCCCGCTCACGCCCGTCGATCCCGTTCAGGACGGCCGTACGCAGGACGTAGCCGAGGCGTGCCACCTCGTCGTCCTCCCAGTCGGCCACCGCCAGGTCACGGCGGTGACGCGCCCGCAGGACGGCGTCGATGTGCCGACGCTGGGCCTCGGGCGTGGCGAACCGAATGTCCTTCGAAGCCGAAGCGCACTCGCGGCAGACCGGAACGGTGACGCCTCCCGAGCCGGGTCGCTGGATGGCATAGAGGAAGCCGAACAGGCTGTCCGGTACGTTGGGGTCGTCAGTCTCCGCCGCCATCCCGCAGTGGACGCATATGCGCTCGGCGAGGCACTGGCGCAGGCAGTCCCGGTAGAGGCGCCGCGCCCTTCCGATCCCCGACGCCATCCCCTTAGGCTCCGGCAAGGCGGAGGACCCGGAGGCCGAACGCATGGACGCCGTGTCGGTCCTGGCCTTCGCCTCGCTGAACGATGTCGAGGACTTTCTCGTCAGCTCCGATCACGAGACGATCGCCGCCTCCGAGGATGCGCTTTGCGGCGAGGGATCGGAGTGGTGGACGGCGGTGAACTACAGCGTGATCAACCGCATCGAGCCGGAACTCGCAACGGAACGGTGAGCGGCAACCAAGGGGTTGTGGCGGCGGATATGCCGCGTCAGTCGTTATCCCTGATGAATGGAGGCCTATATGGACCACGATGTCTGGGACTGCGGCCTGGCGGATGGGCCTGATGGCGACAGGACGGTCCGCGACAATCCGTATCCGGAAGGGGACGAACGACGGACGGTCTCGGAAGAAGCGTTCTACTCCGTCCGCGATCGCGACGAGGACGGCGACCATGTCGACGAAGCCGACCGCTAATGATCCGCGGACAACGGGACCCGAGCTGCCATGTGCAACCTATACTCCCTGACCAAGGGCCAGGCCGCGATCCTGGCCTTCACCCGTGCGACGCAGGACCGGACGGGCAACCTCCCGCCCATGCCGGGCATCTTCCCCGACGCCTCGGCACCGATCGTCACGACGGTGGATGGCGAGCGTACCTTGCAGCTCGCGCGCTGGGGCATGCCGTCGCCCGCTCTCGCCCTGAAGGGTCGCACGACCGACCCTGGCGTCACGAACGTGCGCAACACCAAGTCCCCGCACTGGCGCCGCTGGCTTGGGCCCGCGCGTCGCTGCCTCGTCCCGTTCACCAGCTTTTCGGAATACGACACCGTGGACGGGAAGAAAGTCCCGGTGTGGTTCGCGGCCGACAAGGACCGACCCCTGATGGCCTTCGCCGGGATATGGACCGAGTGGACGTCGACACGGAAGAAGTCCGAGGGTGAGGTCACGGTGGACGCCTACGGCTTCCTGACCACGGACGCGAACGGCGTCGTCGGGCCGATCCATCCCAAGGCCATGCCCGTCATCCTGACGGATCCCGAGGAAATGGACGTCTGGATGCGAGCGGACTGGAAGGAGGCCTCCGCGCTCCAGCGGCCCCTGCCGGACGATGTCCTGGAGATCGTCGCCCGGGGGCACCGGAGCGACGGCGAGGCATGATCGGTCGCGTCCTCGCCTGGATCGACGACCACGCCCGGCGCCGCACGCCGATCCACGCGCTGGCGACGGACGACCGCATCTACGTGGCGGTGATCCTCCTCGCGATCGTCTCCGGCATCCTGTCGGGCCTCTACGGCTGACCCTTGGGATCGCTCACCCTGCTCATCAGGCCCGGCCCGCCGAAGCGCATGCGGTGGTCGTCGGGGAAGGCCATCGCCTGCCCGAAGCCAAGCGCTTCCGCCTGGAGCCTGGAGACCGCCTTGTAGTCCTCCGAACGGGTCTCGATGCTTCGCATGGCGTTCGAGCACGCATTCCAGATCTCGTAGCTGAGGTCGACGAGCTTCTGTCGGTCGTCGGGCGCGATCTCCTTCATCCGTCCCGCCCGCCGCGTCACGAGCCAAGCCCGCGCCGGACGTAGCCCGCCGAGATCCGGTCCGCGAACGCCTCCTGAAGGCTCCGCTGGCCGAGGATGAGGGCGCCGATCGCCACGCGAGCGTTCCCGCCGGAGACGCGCAGCGCCTCGTCGACGGCCTCGTCGAGATCGTCCCGAAGGGGGAGGTCCGTTATGCGTTCAGCCAGCTTCGACATCGTCCGGATCCCATGTGAGTCGCGCGGCGCATCATGCCTCCGGGCAACCGTTCTGGGAAGACAATGTTCCTATTTTGTTCGCGGCATAGGCGAGCTGTCCTCGCCCATGCCGGATCCGATGTCGCCTTCGGACGTCGTGTCGGAAACGGTTCTCGACATGAGGACGGCTGCGTAAGCGTTTGGCGACGGAGCCAATCGAAATCCGACGTTCCTGCCCCGACCGACAGGCGACATCGGTCGAGAGGAACTGAAATTGCCGAAAGACATGCCCATCGCCGAGACGGAGTCGCCCCTCTTGGGCTCACTGACCCGTCGAGCGCTTCCGGGTGGAACCAGGCGACGCCAAGAGGCCGGAGACCGCGACCGACCGACGGAACAGGACCTGTCTGAATGCCGGCGGTCCGAACGCCGGGACGCAACCCGCCGCGTCGAGCAGCCTGACGACGTTCCGCGGCGACGTGCGGAGCGTGCGTGCCAGTTCGGCGCCCGAGACGTGGCCGTCGACGAACCGCTCCACGTCGATGCGCCGGATCGACCAACGACCGGCAACCCGCCGCGACGGGATCGCCGAGGCCCGCACGAGCTGGAGCATGGCCTCGGGATGGACGCCCACCATCGAGGCGGCCTCCTCGATCGTGACGTCTGAAGCCCGTCCCCGGGGACGCCGACCGAGATCGGCGACGCGGACGAGGAGGCCCGCGACACCGGACACCCCCGCCAGCACGGCGACGGGGACGACCTTGCCCTCCGCGACGAGCCCCAGCGCCGTCGCAAGGGGCATGCCGGCGGCCTGACAGGCCTGCGCAAGGGGCTTGGCTCCCGTCGGCGCCCGGCGGACGATCCGCGCGCTCCCCCTGAGCCTGTCGGCGAACGCTTTCAGTTCCTCCGCGTCGAACCCGCGCAGCCCGAGGGCCGCACCCGCATCCGATTGTCCGATCAGTCCTTCCTTCGCCAGCGACCGCACGACGGCGCGGCCGACGCCAAGCAGCCTCGCGGCGGTCGCCGTGTCCACGAGGCCGCCCATCACCCCGGCGATGCGCGCCACCTCGCGCGCGTCGACGGGAACGGCGACGCTGCGCCGCCGCCCGCGCGGCAAGGCCCCGCGGGCGTCCAGGATGCGTTTCGTGCGCTCGTGTCCCGTCCCGAGGCGAACGCCTGCTGTCCTCAGGTCGATCGTGTTTCCGCCGGCCGAGGCGCCCTCGGCCTCGGCGACGACACCGTTGCGCACGGCATGTCGCCTCAGGCAGTCCCGCAGGGCGGCTCCGCCGTCGGCCGCGGGAAGCGTGGAGGCCCAAGCCTCGTGGATCCAGCCATAGGCCCCCAGCATGCCGGGAGGGCGCCCCGCTTGTCGGGAAGCGGCCAGCGTCGCGTCCAAGGCGTCCTCGAACGTCCCCGGCCAACCGCTCGCGATCTCGAAGCCACGCTCCCTCGCGCCGTCCGTGGCCGCTCCGTCGACCGGGGCCCATCGCGCATCGGCTCCGACCTCGGTTACCTGGCCCAGACGGTCGACCATGGGCACGGCCGCCGCGAGGGAAAGCCTGTCGAGAAGCGGCACGCTCGGCTCGGAGCGTCCGAGGAGTCGATGGTGGACGTACGCCCCTAAAAGGTCGGCGGCCGACGCCGCGCACGCCCGTCCGAGGTCTGCACCGCAGTCGCAGGCTTGCGGGTCGATGCCGTCCCAGCCTTGGGCGGTGCCGCACCTCCAGCAGCGGTCGACGAGTTCGGTCCCGTGCGTGGGACAGCAGCGGACGGCCGTCACGTCCCACCAGGGACGGTGGACGACCGCCCAACGCCGGGCAGGCCCGGACGCCGCGTTCCGGTCGTCCCGCACGCAGGTCGGGCACCACCGCCTCGAGGCGACGGTCCAGTCGCGCGTGCGCAGGATCTCCCCGCCGATGCGGACCCTCCGGGCCGGGGCGTCGACGCGGGGCGACCAGCGCGACAGGGATCCCGCCGCGAGGTCCGCAACCGCCTCCAGTTCGTCCACCCCGCGCCCGAAGCGCAGGCCGTCGGGATCGATGCCGACGTCGCGCGCGAAGGCGCGGGGCGAGCCGTAGGCGTTGCGCGCAGCTAGGCGGCGGACGTAGCCGTGGGCGGGCTCCGCCCCGGCCGTGGCAAGGCGGAGCCGCGGCCGGAGCGCATCCCTCATTCCTTGAAGGCCCTGACGGCCTTGGCGGTGCCCTTGAAGCGGGTCTTCTCGACCTTCCGCGGCTTCGACATCAGCCCCATGGTCACCCGCTTCGACGACATGATCTCCCACAGCTTGTCGAAGCTCTCCCGGTCCGCGAGGAACGGGTTGGTTGCAGCGTCGATCATGCGGGCGTCGTCGATCGGGTCGGCGAGGTAGTCCTTGCTGACCGGGGCCTGTTCCGTCCCGCGCTCGAAGTCGTCGTAGACCTCGGCCAGGAGTTCCATGTCGATGCAGGGAAGCCCCTCGGTGAGGGCGCGGCGGTAGGCTTCGCTGAGGTACTTCGAGACCAGCCCGATGTGGCCGCCCGTCGCGCAGTAAAGGCGGAGCGCGTTCCACTGCTCGGACAGGTTCGACGGTTCGGGCAGGTCCATTCCCGTCTCGAACTCGTCGAGCACCGCGAGGAACTCGCTCCGTCCCGACGTCATGTCCCAATGGTAGGGGACCAGCACGACCGGGGGTTGGAAACGGCGCTTGAGCTGCGCGTAGCCCCTGAGCCGAAGCAGTGTGGGCAGGCCGAACAGCGCGAACTGGCACTTGCAGGCATTGAGGAGCGACTTGAGGAACTCGGAGATCTCCTCCTCGCCGTCCCCCTTGGCGTCCATGATGTGGTGCGCCTCGTCGATCACGATGATCTCCACCCCCATCTGCTCGCAGAGATAGGAGATCTGGTCGAGGATGTGCGCGGTGTTCCACTCGTCACGGACAGGGTAGCCGAGCTCGTTCATGATCGCCTTGACGACCTGGCGGCGGGTGGGCGACGAGGGCATGTCGATGTGGAGGATCGGCATCCTGTCGCCGTCCTCGCCGGCCACGGGATCCTTCTGGTAGCCTGCCGACAGCAGGAACTCCTCGACGACCGTGGTCTTGCCGGCGCCGCTGTCGCCGACGACCAGCAGGCCGCGCCCCTTCGCGCTCTCGATCTCCGGGACCTTGGAGCGGGTGCGGATGTCGTCGAGCTTCTCGACCGCGTCGCGGATCTGCTCGTGCAGGATGATGTCGGTCTCGAACGTCAAAACGCGTTCCATGACCTCGATCTTGGTGGGGAATGCGGTGTCCATCAGGGCTGGTTCCTCTTGGTGTTGGATGACTTGGCGGGCGACCTGTGCTGGTCGGACGCCCGTGCTTGGTTCTCGGGCGGGAGCGGAAGGATCGGCCGCATCGCTTCGGGTTCAGGGCGGTCGACCGGCGGGTCGACCTCGCGGCGCCTCGGTGCGGTTCGGCGGGAAACCATCAGAGCCCTGCGCTCCTCGATCTCGGCCTGGACCCTGTCGAAGGAAACGCGGACGACGTCGGCGTCGGGAGCGGTGAACTCGCGCGACGGCTTCGGCTTGGACCGTGCGGCCTTCTCGGCCTTGGACACGGACGTACGGGGCGACGCCGGGGCGTCCTCGCTCCGGCTCCGGGCCGCGCGCGGGCCGGACGGCTCCGGCGCCATCGAGACCTGGTCCGTGTCCGAGTCAGACGACCCCAAGGTGTCGGCCGTCTCGTTGACCGGGCCGGCCGCGCGCTCCGGGAACGCGTCGTCGACGGCGGGCAGACCCTCAAGCGCCGGGTTCGGCCTCGGGCGGCCGATCGGCGTGAAGAACTGGCCGTTGTCGTAGTGGTAGCGGGCGGCGGACGCGGCGGTCGTCTTCGCCGAGCCGTTGTTCACCGCGTCCATTGCCTCCTCGGCCGCCTGCTCGGCTGCCTTGGTCAACCTCTCCTGCGTGACGTGCTCGCCCTTGAGCGTCAACGCCTTGGCGAGCCGCGCGTCGACCTTGAACTGGAAGAGGCTCTTGCCGACCGATCTCTCGGGGCGATCGCTTTCCAGCCGTATCCATCGGCCCTGCGGATGCTTGAGGAGGCCATGCCCGATGTCGAACGGGTCGTGGCGGAATTCGTATTCCCGGTCCCTGCCGTACTGCCGCTTCAACTCGTTCAAGACCGGATGCAGGTAGTACTGGCTGTTCGCCCTGACGCCCTTCTCGCCGATTTTCTTCATTGCGAAGACGCCGGTCAGCTCCGTGATCTTGTTCACGCTCAGCGACTCGACCTCGGCGGGGCGCCGGCGATACCATTCCTGGAGCGGGACGCCCCCCAAGCCTTCGTGCCAGCTCACATGGTAGTCGTCCACGATCCACTTCAGGAGGAAGTCGCGGATCTGCGTGATCGTGAACCGGGCCTTCTTGGTGGAGGGATAGTCGCCGCGCTTGACGACGTTGGAGAACGTCTTGCCAGGCATCCAGGCGATCACCTGCACGCCGATCGTCCCGAACAAGCGCTCCACCGTGCCCTTCAGCCAAGGCATGCGACCGGGCAGCGGCACGATCTGGAACTTGAGGGCGGTTTCCGTAGCCTTGAGGCTGGCGGAGTAGAACTCCTTGCCCTGGTCGACGGTGGCACGGTCCGGAGTGCCCTCGCAGGGCCAGTCGTTCTCGAGCTTGAGCCCGCTGAGGTCCTTCGGCCAGATCGCGTGGATCAGGCACCGCTGGAGCGAGGCGTAGCTGGGCTGTTCGAACGAAAGGTGGCAGCCGACGATCATCCGCGTGCTGCGGCACATCGCGACCGTCAGCCAGGGGCGTCCGACCACCCGCCTGGACGGGTCACGCACGAGGACGTCCAGGAGGCAGTGGTCGATCTCGATGTCCTTCCCGGCGACCTGGTCGTGCCGGAGACGCTTGAAGACGGTGTTGCGCAGGAAGGCCTGCCTTCCGCCCAGTCGGTTCTTCTCGACGAAGTAGGCCGCGTACTCCTTCTTGAGGAACGCGCGGAACGTCGTATAGCTGACGACGTTGCCGATTTCCTTCACCATCTCGCGGTGAACCCAGGCAAGCGGCGCCTGCTCGAGCTTCAGGTAGACGTCCTCGATCCACCAGCGCATGCGCTCGTAGGTGCGGTGCTCCAGCTTCTTCCCGTGGTCGCCGCGGGAGTTGAACAGCGGGAGAAGCATCCTCTCGTCCCTGCCGTTCGACGACCACTCGCGGAACCAGGTCTCGACCGTCGAAGGGCGGGGACGCTCGAGCATGCCGAGGCCCAGCCTTGCGGGCTTCTTCTTGAGGAGCTCCGGGGGCAGCCGCCGCTTCCTGAGCCGGTCGGCCTCCCGCACCGCGCGGATGTCCTCGAAAGCCTTCGTCCAACGGCCGACCTCGGAGGCGTAAACCTCCTCCGCCGCGCGGGCGTAGGCCTCGTCGAACGGGACGCCCGCGTCGAGCAGGGACTCGACGCGGAAGCAGTACTCGACCTTCACCCGGGCAACCTGTCGGTGCTCGGGATCCTCGGTTCCGGAGTCCCTCTCCAGCACGGCCCGGCGTGCGGCGGTCAGCCCCGCCGGCGCGGCCGGGTGGTGCTCGAGCTCGCCGAAGCAGCGCCCCCAGCGGATCTCGTCGTCCGTCCTCTCGACGTCCTCGCCGCCGCCCTTCGGTCGGAGGACGAACCCGCCCTTCTGCCGCTTCACGACGGTGAAGAGGCGCGGGGCTTCATCGGGGCGCTCCTCGCGGACGTCGTCGCCCACGCGCCACGCGACAGCCATCGGCGCCGGGACCGGAGGGGGTGGCGGTACGATCAGCGACATGGACGTTCACTCGTCATGCGGGGTTTCCCCTTATCCGGCGGGCCGACTGGCGGAAGCCGCCGCGGTGGTGTTCGGGCATCCGTCCGGGCTTCCAGACGAGCAGCTTGGTGACGGGGTCGACGTCCAGGTCGCACATCACGGCCATGGCGATGCCGGTCAGGGCAGAGCGCCCGACCCAGCCGAGACCGCACGGGCGGAGGTTCGGGATTCGCAGTTCGCGGGCCACCAAGTCCAAGAGCGGCGACCCGTCGGCGCCCGAACCCCACCTGGGTCCGTCTCCGCCGAAGGCCGCTCCGGACAGGACGGCGGCCTCCTCGATCGTCGCGTGCCTGACGAAGGGCGCGGTGCCGCCGACGCGGCGGATCTCCCGTTCGGTCCAGACTTCGAAGTCTGCGCCGCGGGCGCGGCATTCCAGCTCGATGCGGGCGCGCCTCCCGCCGAACTCGGGATCAGCCCTCAGCACCTTGGACGGCTTCACCTCGCGGTAGACGGACGTGCCGTCGGAACGCGCGACCAGGAAGTCGGGAGTGTAGCTGCGCCGCTCCCCGGTCAGGCCGTCGGTCCACCTGAAGGTCTCGGGCTGGGCGCGCAGGGACACGACGTCCCCGTCGTCGGTCATCAGGTCGACGAGGTCGAGCTCCAGGAGGCTCTCGAACGGGACCTTCCCGACGCCCTTGCGGGTCGGGGCGATGCCGGCGCAGGACCGCCTGCGCCCATGGAACTGGATCCTGCGGGCGGGGCCCTCGTCGTTCCTGCGTTTTCTCTTCATGCGGACCACGCGACTTCTCCCTTGCTGCGGCGGTCGCGCGAATCGACTGGCCGTGGCCCGTCCCCATCACGCACCGACTACTTGAACGGCGGGTTTACGGGCCGCGCGCGCGGGCGCCGCTGCGGAAGGGATCCGCGTCCCTTCCGTGGCGTTCCGCCGGGCGTGGCGAAGGATTCGTTACGGCGCCGAGGCGGCGGCGGCGCGTCCGGCCGGCAGCGCGGCCGAGA
>NZ_BBWJ01000052.1 GCF_001463745.1 Aureimonas sp. AU22
GGGGGCGGAGACGTTGGAATCTATGCCCCTCATATCCCGGGGACCGGATTTGAAGGCGGAACCGCGCACCACCCTGGTCCACACGCACACCCGTTCCGCGGGGGGCTGCGCCACACGCCCCACCCTTCCCCGTTTTCCCGCACCCCGTGATCGTCTAAGAAACGGCGATGACGACCACACGCTCTTCGCCGCACGGCTCGCCGAAGCCGGACTACGAGACGCTCCTGCGCGAGGCGGGCGTGCGCATCACGCGGCCGCGCCGCACGATCCTCGGCATCCTGCGCGATCATCCCGATCATCCCGACGCGCTGGAGATCTTCCGGCGGGCCTCCGCGCTCGATCCGTCGATCTCGCTCTCCACCGTCTACCGGACGATGCGGCTCTTGGAGGAGAAGGGCGCCATACATCGACACGCCTTCGGCAATGGCCCATCCCGCTTCGAGCAGGCGGACGGTGCGCATCACGACCACCTCATCGACGTCGATACGGGCGACGTGATCGAATTCTCGTCCGAGCGGATCGAGGCATTGCAGGACGAGGTCGCCCGCTCGCTCGGCTACGAGATCGTCTTTCATCGGCTGGAGCTCTACGGGCGCAAGCGCCGCCGGGACTAGAGCATTCCCGGCGAGGGCCGCCCTGGTGTCCGGCACAAGGCGCCGCCTGGTGGAATGCCCGGTGAAGCGGAGATCACGGAGCCCGTCGGGTGACGCGGGGCTCGCCGCGCTTGGCGAACCCCGACGGTCTCAGACCAGCTTGGCGTCGAGGCTCACCTCGATCGCGCCGAGCGCCTTGGAGATCGGGCAGCCCGCCTTGGCCTTGTCGGCCAGTTCCTGGAACGTCGCGGCTTCGATGCCGGGAACGCGCGCCTCGAGCGTGATGCGGGAGGAGCGGACCTCGAAGCCGCCGTCGGCCTGCTCGACGCTGACCACGGCACGCGCCTTCAATTCGTCCGCGGGCGTGCCGTTCTCCGCCAGGAAGTGCGACAGCTGCATCGCGAAGCACCCGGCATGGGCGGCGGCGAGAAGCTCTTCGGGATTGGTGCCCGACTTGCCGCTCTCGTCCTCGAAGCGGGCCTTGAACGAATAGCCCTGGTTGTCGAGCGCGCCCGACTGGGTGGTCAGCGTTCCGCGCCCGTCCGCGAGCGCGCCGTTCCAGATGGCGGTGGCATGACGTTTCATGGGTCTCTTCCCTTCGTGAGCCGCTCATGGCGGTTGCTGGGTCTTGGGGCCAGGCTCCCGGTCCGGGATGCCTGGACACCTTTCGCGAAATGGGTCCCGGGCGCGCCGCGTCCAGCCGCAACGATCCCTTTACCTTCTCGCGTTCAGGTGATCCTCATCGCACGACGCCACGGGAGCACCGCCCATGTCCGAGCCCTTGCTTGTCCCGGCCACCGCCCCGCTTCTGGCGCTGAAGACGGCCTGGCTGGAGCGGCTGGGAACCGAGCGCCATGCGGGCCAGCTGACGCTCGACGCCTACGAGCGGGACGTTCGCCAGTTCCTACATTTCCTCGGCCGCTACCACGGGCGGCCCGCCGAGCCGGGGGATCTTGCCGCCCTCTCGGCCGCGGATCTACGCGCCTTTCTGGCCGAGCGGCGGCGCGATGGGATGGGCCCGCGAAGCCTCAACCGCATCCTGTCGGGCATCCGCTCCTTCGTCAGGCATCTCGAGCGCGAGGGCCTCGCCTCGTCGGCGGGACCGGCCGCGATGCGCGCGCCGAAGCAACCGAAGTCCCTGCCGCGACCGCTGCCGGTCGGCGACGCGCTGGCGGTGACCGAAGAGGCCGGCGCCATGGCCTCCATGCCCTGGATCGCCGCGCGCAACGTCGCGGTGCTGACGCTCCTCTACGGCTGCGGGCTTCGCATCTCCGAGGCGTTGGGGCTGGAGGGTGATGCCTTGGCGGATGAGACGGCGCGCTCGATGACGGTGACCGGCAAGGGCCGCAAGCAGCGGCTGGTGCCGCTCCTGCCCGCCGTCCACGCGGCCGTCGGCGATTACCGCCGGCTCTGCCCCTTCGATCTCGGGGCCGGCGCCCCCCTGTTTCGCGGCGCGCGCGGCGGTCCGTTGCGGCCGCAGATCATCCAGGCCGAGATGGCGCGGCTGCGCGGTCTTCTCGGTCTGCCGGATTCGGCGACACCCCATGCGCTGCGCCATTCCTTCGCGACGCACCTCCTTGCCAAGGGCGGCGACCTGCGCACGATCCAGGACCTCCTCGGCCATGCGTCGCTGTCCTCGACGCAGATCTATACCGCGGTCGACGGGGGGCGGCTCACCGAAGCCTTCGAGGCGGCGCATCCCCGCGCCCGGCGGGCCCGAACCGCCTGACGACACGCCGCCGCGACGCCTTTCAGCATTTCGTCGGATTTCCCCGGTAGAGAAAGCGCAGCGCGGCCCTCGCTGCGCCGTCGGCGGCAACGGGCCCGGCCGAGACCCTTCTCACCGGAGCCCGAGGTCCGATGACGAAACGCCCCCTGCGCAGCGTCCTGCCGATGATCCTCACGGCGCTTCCGCACCTCTTTCCGCTGCTTCTCTGCGTCGCGCTCCTGATGGCAGCCGCCGTCTCGGCGGCGGATGCGCAGGAGCGGCCGACGGAGGTCCTTGCCTGCCACGAGGGGCGCAGCCTCCTGCCCGCTCTCGAAGCGAAGGGCGAGATGGCCGCGCTCGTGCGCGAAGCCGCCGCAACCCCGCATGGCGAGGGCCGGCTGTTCCGGGTGGAGCGCGAGGGTCTGGCGCCCTCCTTCCTGTTCGGCACCATGCACCTGTCGGACCCCCGCATCCTCGCCCTGCCGCCGGCCGCCGAGGCCGCCTTCGCCGCCTCGCAAGGGGTGGTGATCGAGACGACCGACATTCTCGACCCCCAGCGGATGGGCGCGACGCTCCTGTCGCGCGCCGATCTGACGACGCTGCCGCCGGGCCGGACGCTGGCTGAGGTTCTCGGCGCCGAGGACATGGCGCGCGTCAGTTCCGTGCTCGAGGCGCGGGGCACGCCCTCGGCCGCCATCGCCCGGCTGCAGCCCTGGTTCGTCGCGGCCGGGCTGATGATGCCGGACTGCGAGACGAGCCGGGCGGCGGGCGGCGCGGTGGTGCTCGATGTCGCCATCGCCCGCCGGGCGCGCGCCGAGGGTCGCGAGCTGGACGGGCTGGAAAGCGCCGGCGAGCAGCTCGAGGCCCTCGCCTCGATGCCGCTCGACCTTCAGGCGGACAACCTCGTCGCCAGCATCGCGATCGCCGACCAGCTGCCCGACATCTTCGAGACCATGATCGATCTGTATCTGGAGGGGCGGATCGCGCTGATCGGACCGGCCACCGAGCGCGCGCTGCCGTCCGGCACGGACGAGGCGAGCTCGCTCGCCGTCACGCAGGCTTTCGAGGACCGCGTCGTGCATCGGCGCAACGCGCTGATGGCCGAGCGTCTCCAGCCGCTCCTGGCCAAAGGTGGACGTTTCGTCGCGGTCGGCGCGCTCCATCTGCCGGGCGACACCGGTCTCGTGGCGGCGCTCGCCCGCGACGGATGGACGGTGACGCGCGCCGACTGATCGCGGCCAACGAAACCGCGGGGAACTGCAGCCGCGAGCGCCGAGTTTCCGGAGGGACCTGTCAGCCGCGGGCGCTTTCGCCCGGCGCCGTTCGCGCAAGGCGGCTTCAGCCCGGAGGTTTCCCATGCGCCGTGCCCTTCCGCTTCTGGCCCTCCTCGCCCTTGCCGGCTGCACGTCGGTGGACGGTCCTGCCTACGACGGCAGGCCGGCCGATGCCCCGACGCTGGGGCTTGCCGAAAGGTCCTATCGTCCGCCGGTGCGACCGGGCTGTCGCAACTACGCCGACCAGACCGCGCGCAACACCTACGAGAACCTGTCCGATGCCCGCGACGGGTTCGGATCGAACGCTCTCGCTTTGCGCCAGGCCGAGCGGGACGGCGATCGCGCCTATAGCCGCTGCGTCGAGGGTCGCCGCTCCTGACCAACAGGAAGGGTGACAGGGCCCGCTTATGGGTCCACACTCCGGCCCTTGGTCCATCTCGGGAGGATGAACGGATGTCGCGATACCGGATCGAAACGGGACGGGTGGAAGGGTCGGCCTGGGTGCCTGGGCCGTTCCACGACGCTCTGAACGCGGTGACGGACGAGCAGGCCGTGGGCGCTGTGCGCGAGGTGCTGACGCGTTCGGGCTTCGCCGACGAGTGGGGCGACCACGTCCGCGTGCTCGACGGGGAGCGGCGCGAGGTCGCTCGGCTGACACTCGATCAGGGGTTCTGGGCCGGCGGCAACGCCTGACACGGCCTTGAAAAAGAAGGGGCGGCGCATCGGATGCGCCGCCCCTTTCGCGTTTCGTAGTGGCTTGCGCCTTTAGACGTGGATCGGCTTGGCGAAGGCCGCGAAGGCCGCTTCGCGCACGGCTTCCGACATCGTCGGATGGGCATGGCAGGTGCGGGCGAGATCCTCGGCCGAGCCGCCGAACTCCATCAGGACGGCGATCTCGGCGATGAGGTCGCCCGCGCCGAAGCCGACGACGTGCCCGCCCAGCACCTTGTCGGTGCGCGCGTCGGTGAGGATCTTCACGAAGCCGTCGGTGTGGAGCATGGCGCGGGCGCGCCCGTTGGCCATGAAGGGGAACTTGCCGACCTTGTAGTCGACCCCTTCGGCCTTCAGCTCCTCCTCGGTCTTCCCGACGGAGCCGATCTCCGGCGAGGTGTAGACCACGGACGGGATGACTCCGTAGTTCACGTGGCCGGCCTGGCCGGCGAGGATCTCGGCGAGCGCGATGCCCTCGTCCTCGGCCTTGTGGGCGAGCATCGGGCCCTTCACCACGTCGCCGATGGCGTAGATGCCGGGAACGTTCGTCTGGTAGTGCGCGTCGATCTCGACGCGGCCCGCCTTGTCCCGCTGGACGCCCGCCTCGTCGAGGCCGAGGCCTTCGGTGAACGGCCGGCGGCCGGTCGCGATCAGCACGACCTCGGCCTCCAGCACCTCCGCCGCGCCGCCCTTGGCCGGCTCGAAGGTGACGGAAGCGCCCGAGCCCGTCTTCTCGACGGCCGTGACCTTGGCGCCGAGCTTGAAGGTGAAGCCCTGTTTCACGAGAAGCTTCTGGAACTGGGTCGACACCTCGCCGTCCATCGCGCCGAGGATCTTGTCGAGATACTCGACCACGGTGACGCGCGCGCCGAGCCGCGACCAGACCGAGCCGAGCTCCAGCCCGATCACGCCGCCGCCGACCACGACGATCGAGGCCGGCACCTTCCCCAGCGCGATCGCATGGTCGGAGGAGACGATCGTCTCGCCGTCGAAGGCGACGTCGAGACCCGGAATGCCGGCAACGGCGGAGCCCGTGGCGATGCAGATCGCCTTGGTCAGGAGCGTGCGCTTGGCGCCGTCCGCGCCCGTCACCTCGACCTCCCCGGCGCGAACGATGCGCCCCGTTCCGATGACGCCCTCGATCTTGTTCTTGCGGAACAGGAAGGCGACGCCGTCGACATTCGCCTTCACCGTCTTGTCCTTGTGGCCGAGCATGGTGGCCAAGTCGAGCTCGGGCGCGACCTTGATGCCGAGATCGGCGAAGGAGTGGCTGGCTTCGGCGAACATCTCGGAGGCGTGGAGCAGCGCCTTGGACGGGATGCAGCCGACGTTGAGGCAGGTGCCCCCATAGGTCTGGCGCTTCTCCACCACGGCGACCTTGAGGCCGAGCTGGGCGGCCTTGATGGCGCCGACATAGCCGCCGGGGCCGGAGCCGATGACGACGAGATCGAAGGAGGAGGTGTCGGACATGGGTTTTTCCGGTCGTTGAAATGTCTAGAGGAAGCGGATCAGCATCAGGAGGAGGCCGAGCATGGAGGCGGCCCAGACGAGGCTGCGCAGATAGGGGATGCCGAGAAGATACAGCGGCACATAGGCGATGCGCGCGACGAACCAAAGGATCGCGCCCCATTCGCCGATCCCGCCCGTGCGCCCGGAGACGGCGAGCCCGAGGGCGAGGGCCACGAAGGCGGGATAGGTTTCCTGGAAGTTGGCAAGCGAGCGCGCCGCGCGGCCGGCATGGGTCCCGAGCGGCTTCGCCTCGCCGTCGCGCGCGCCCGCGTTCCAGTCGAGGCCGCGCTCGCGCGTCGCCAGCTGCCCCTGCAGCATGATCTGCGCCACCAGGAGGAGGACGGACCAGCCGAGAAGGACGAGTTCGGTGGGAAGGGTTGTCATGTCGGGCGAGCCTCCGCTGCGAGGCGCCGGGCGCGCCCCATCGCCGAAGACTTGGAACGCCGGCCGACGAAGGGAACCGGACGCGTCGACGCGCTCGCGTCGGCGGCGGGTCCGGATGCGGAGGTTTCGGGAGCCTGGGCGCTGAGGACGGGGCCGCCGCGCCTCGTCACGGCAGGATCGCCCGCGCGCCGGACACGTCGAGGATCGCCCCGCTGGAGTAGCTCGCCTCGTCGGAGGCCAGCCAGAGGATGGCACGGGCGACTTCCTCCGCGCTCCCCGGCCGACGCATCGGAAGGCCCGGCGTCATCTCGGCGACGCGGTTGGGCAAGCCGCCCGAGGCATGGATGTCGGTCTCGATGATGCCGGGGCGCACGGCGCATACCCGAACGCCTTCGCCCGCGACCTCCTTGGCGAGCCCGACCGTGAACGTGTCGATCGCGCCCTTGGCGGCCGCGTAATCGACGTACTGACCCGGCGCGCCGAGCTTGGCGGCGGCCGACGACAGGTTGACGATGACGCCGCCCTCCCCGCCCCGGCTCGTCGACATGCGCCGCACGGCCTCGCGCGCGCAAAGGATGGAGCCGATCGTGTTGATCCGGAACATGCGCTCGAGGCGCTTGAGATCCATGTCGGCGACGGTGGCGGGCTGGTCGACGACGCCGGCATTGTTGACGAGAACGGCAAGTCGTCCCAGCCGTTCGGCAGCAGCGAAGATCGCGTGGACATCCGCCTCCGAGCCGACGTCGCCTGACACGGTCTCCGCCCGCCCGCCACCCGCGCGGATATCGTCGGCGACCGCCTCGGCGGCCGCCCGATTGGCCGCGTAGTTCACGAGCACGACGTAGCCGGCCACACCTGCGAGGCGGGCGGTCGCCGCCCCGATGCCGCGCGAGCCGCCGGTGACGATCAGGACCCGTTCAGACACGAGCACCCCCCGATGCGTCGGCGGGAAAGGCCGGCAGCGCCGATGCGAGGGAGCGTTCGAGGGGGTTTCGGCTCATCCTGGCTCCGGCCATTGTTCCACGTGAAACATTGAGAGCGAAGGTTTCGGGGTTGCGCGAACCCCTGTCGAGGGGACGCCGCCAGGTGGACCCCGCCGGCGTCCGCCGTCCGGTCCTTAGAGATCGAGGACCAGACGCTCGGGATCCTCGAGCGAATCCTTGACCCGCACCAGGAAGGTCACCGCCTCCTTGCCGTCGACGATGCGGTGATCGTAGGACAGTGCCAGATACATCATCGGGCGGATGACGACCTGCCCGCCGATCGCCATCGGACGCTCCTGGATCTTGTGCATGCCGAGGATGCCGGACTGCGGCGCGTTCAGGATCGGCGTCGACATCAGCGAGCCGTAGACGCCGCCGTTGGTGATCGTGAACGTGCCGCCCTGCATGTCGGCCATCGTCAGCTGGCCGTCGCGTGCCGCCTTGGCGAGGCGACCGAGCTCCTTCTCGACTTCTGCGATCGACATCTGGTCGGCGTCGCGGATCACCGGCACCACGAGGCCCTTGTCGGTGCCGACGGCCATGCCGATGTGGGCGTAGTTCTTGTAGATGATGTCGGTGCCGTCGATCTCGGCGTTCACCGCCGGGATTTCCTTCAGGGCATGCGTGATCGCCTTGGTGAAGAAGCCCATGAAGCCGAGCTTCACGCCGTGCTTCTTCTCGAACAGGTCCTTGTACTTGGATCGCAGCGACATCACCGCCGACATGTCCACCTCGTTGAAGGTGGTGAGCATCGCCGCCGTGTCCTGCGCGTCCTTGAGGCGGCGCGCGATGGTCTGGCGGAGCTTCGTCATGCGCACGCGCTCTTCGCGCGACGCGTCGTCGGCCGAGGAGGCCGGACGGGGCGCGGCCGGGGCCTTGGCCTGCGCGGGAGCGGAGCTACCCTTGGCGATCGCGTCGATCACGTCGCCCTTCAGCACCTGGCCGCGCTTGCCGGAGCCCTCGACGTCGGAGCCGGAAAGCCCCTTCTCGGCCATCAGCTTGGCGGCCGAGGGAGCGGGCTGCGTGCCGCCCTGGTTCGTAACAGGGGCGGCCGGCGCGGTCGAAGCGTTGCCGTAGCCTTGAGTCGCCGCGGGCTCGGGGGTCTTCGGCGTCTCGGCCTTCGCGGCGTCGCCCTTCGGCGCCGAAGCACCGCTGGCGGCACCCTCGCCGATCACCGCGATTAGCGCGCCGACCTCGACCGTCTCGCCTTCCTTGACGAGGATTTCCGACAGGACGCCGGCGGCCGGCGCCGGGACTTCCACTGTTACCTTGTCGGTTTCCAGCTCGGCGATCGTCTCGTCCTGCGCGACGGTGTCGCCGGCCTTCTTGAACCACTGGCCGATCGTGGCCTCGGTGACGGATTCGCCAAGGGTCGGAACTTTGACTTCGGTGCTCATCGGGGTCTCATCTGAAAAAGGGGAGTGCCGGGAAAGACGGGGGAAGGCGGCCCTCAGGCCGCCGAGTTCCCCAGCGCTTCCTCGAGGAAGGCTTCGAGCTGGGCGATGTGCTTCGACATGGTGCCGACGGCGGGCGAGGCCGCCGCCTGGCGCCCGGCGTAGCGCGCCCGGCGCTTCTCCGTGCCGATCCGGTCGAGCACCCATTCGAGATAGGGCTCGATGAAGCTCCAGGCGCCCATGTTCTTGGGCTCCTCCTGGCACCAGACGATCTCGGCTTGCCTGAAGCGCGACAGCTCGTTGATCAGCGCCTTGGCCGGGAACGGATAGAGCTGCTCGACGCGCAGAAGGTAGATGTCGTCGACCCCCCGCTTCTCGCGCTCCTCCAGAAGGTCGTAGTACACCTTGCCCGTGCACAGGACGACGCGGCGGATGTCCTTGTCCTTGCGGAGCTTCACCGAGACCGAGTTCGGCTTCATCTCGGCGTCGTCCCACAGGAGACGATGGAACGAGGTGTCGCCCGCCATCTCGGAGAGGTCCGAGGTCGCGCGCTTGTGGCGCAGGAGCGACTTCGGCGTCATCAGGATCAGCGGCTTGCGGAAGTCGCGCTTCATCTGCCGGCGCAGGATGTGGAAGTAGTTCGCCGGCGTCGTGACGTTGGCGACCTGCATGTTGTCCTGTGCGCACTGCTGCAGGAAACGCTCGAGGCGCGCCGAGGAGTGCTCCGGACCCTGGCCCTCGTAGCCGTGCGGCAAGAGCATCACGAGGCCCGACATGCGCAGCCACTTGGCCTCTCCGCTGGAGATGAACTGGTCGATCACGACCTGCGCCCCGTTCACGAAGTCGCCGAACTGCGCTTCCCACAGCGTCAGCGCATTGGGCTCGGCGAGCGAGTAGCCGTATTCGAAGCCGAGCACGGCCTCCTCCGAGAGCATCGAATTGATGACCTCGTAGTTCGCCTGACCCTTGGCGAGGTGCGAAAGCGGGATGTAGCGGCTTTCGTCGCGCTGGTCGTAGAGCACCGAGTGGCGTTGCGAGAACGTGCCGCGCTCCGAATCCTGGCCCGACAGGCGGATCGGAGTGCCCTCCGCAAGCAGCGAGGCGAAGGCCAGCGCCTCGCCGGTCGCCCAGTCGAGGTTCTCGCCGGTCTCGATCTGCTTGGCGCGGTTGTCGAGGAAGCGGCCGATGGTCTTGTGGACCTCGAAGCCCTCCGGCACCTCGGTGAGCTTCTGTCCCAGTTCCTTCAGCGTCTTGACCGGGACGCCGGTCGTGCCGCGGCGCTGCTCGTCCTCGCCGTCGGCCCGGCGCAAGCCCGACCACGCGCCGTCCAGCCAGTCGGCCTTGTTCGGGTTGTAGCTCTGGCCGGCCTCGTACTCACCGTCGAGCTGCGTGCGGAACTCGGCCTTGCGCGCCTCGACGTCGGCATCCGACAGGACGCCCGCCTCAACGAGCTTCTTGGCGTAGATCTCGAGCGTCGTCCTGTGCTCGCGGATCTTGCGGTACATGATCGGCTGCGTGAAGCCGGGCTCGTCGCCCTCGTTGTGGCCGAAGCGGCGGTAGCAGAACATGTCGACCACGACCGGCTTGTGGAACGTCTGCCGGTACTCGATCGCGATCTTCGCGGCATAGGTCACCGCTTCCGGATCGTCGCCGTTGACGTGGAAGATCGGCGCCTCGACCATCTTCGCCACGTCCGACGGATAGGGCGAGGAGCGCGAGAAGCGCGGATTGGTGGTGAAGCCGATCTGGTTGTTGATGATGAAGTGCAGCGTGCCGCCGACGCGGTGGCCCTTGAGGCCCGACAGGCCGAAGCACTCGGCCACGACGCCCTGGCCGGCAAAGGCCGCGTCGCCGTGGATCAGGAGCGGCAGCACCTGGTTGCGCACCTCCTGCGGCACCACTTCGGTGCGGGTGCGACCGCCGCCGAGCTGGTCCTGCTTGGCGCGCGCCTTGCCCATCACGACCGGGTTGACGATCTCGAGATGCGAGGGGTTGGCCGTCAGCGAGAGGTGAACGGAGTTGTTGTCGAACTCGCGGTCCGCCGAGGCGCCGAGGTGGTACTTGACGTCGCCCGAGCCCTCGACGTCCTCCGGCTTGTAGGAGCCGCCCTTGAACTCGTGGAAGATGGCGCGGCGCGGCTTGCCCATGACCTGGGCGAGCACGTTGAGACGGCCGCGATGGGCCATGCCGAGCACGATCTCCTTCATGCCCAGCTGGCCGCCGCGCTTGATGATCTGCTCGAGCGCCGGGATCAGCGCCTCGCCGCCGTCGAGACCGAAGCGCTTGGTGCCCTTGTACTTGACGTCGATGAACTTCTCGAAGCCTTCCGCCTCGATCAGCTTGTTGAGGATGGCGCGCTTGCCCTGGTCGGTGAACTCGACGCCCTTGTCGGGCCCTTCCATCCGCTCCTGGATCCACTGCTTCTCCAGCGGATTGGAGATGTGCATGAACTCGACGCCGACGGTGCCGCAATAGGTGCGCGTGAGGATCTCGACCATCTGGCGGACGGTCGCGAACTCCATGCCGAGCACGTTGTCGATGAAGATCTTGCGGTCGAGATCGGCCTCGGTGAAGCCGTAGTTCTCCGGGCTCAGCTCGTGATAGTCGTCTTCCGGCGCGGCGAGGCCGAGCGGATCGAGCTTGGCGTGGAGGTGGCCGCGCACCCGATAGGCGCGGATCAGCATCAGGGCGCGCACCGAATCGCGCGTCGCCTGCAGGATCGCCGCTTCGGACGGGGCCTCGGCCTTCGGCGCGGCAGCGGCCTTGTCGCGAAGCTTCTTCTCGACGCGGATCTCCGCCTCGCCCCAGTTGCCGTCGAGGGCTGCGACGAGCTCGCCGTTCGGCGTCACCGGCCAGTTGGCGCGGCCCCAGGACGGGCCGTCGGCGTTCTTGACCACCGTGGCCTTGTCGTCGGCGACCTGGCCGAAGAACTCGCGCCATTCGGCAGCGACCGAGGACGGGTCGCGCTCGTAGGCGGCAGCCAACGTCTCGATGTAATCGGCGTTGCCGCCGTAGAGGAAGGAGGTCGCCGCGAAGGACTCGTTCGCCGGATTGCGTGCCATGATGGTGACAAAGCGGCCCCCGCCGGTTCGCGGACGCCGTCTCCCTGGAAGATGATCGGAGGCGGAGGGCCTTGGGACTCTCCGCCGCTCACTCGAACGCGTTCGGCTGAACAGACGCCCCGCTGGGGGACGGCCGCGCGGGGCCCGAACGCCGCGCGGCTGGTATGCGGTATCAATCCGGTCAGATAGGGGCGCGATCGTTAAAAATCGAATGATCGCGCCCCGGGGCGGGGCGTTTTCAGCCCTTGAGGACTTCCACCAGCGTCTTGCCGAGCCGCGCCGGCGAGGGCGACACGCGAATACCCGCCGCCTCCATTGCGGCGATCTTGGACTCCGCGTCGCCCTTGCCGCCCGACACCACGGCGCCGGCATGGCCCATGGTGCGGCCCTTGGGCGCCGTGCGGCCCGCAATGAAGCCCGCCATCGGCTTCTTCCGGCCGCGCTTGGCCTCGTCGATCAGGAACTGGGCGGCGTCCTCTTCGGCCGAGCCGCCGATCTCGCCGATCATGATGATCGACTTCGTCTCGTCGTCGGCGAGGAACATCTCGAGCACGTCGATGAACTCGGTGCCCTTGACCGGATCGCCGCCGATGCCGACGGCCGTCGTCTGGCCGAGACCCTCGTTCGTGGTCTGGAACACCGCCTCGTAGGTCAGGGTGCCCGAGCGCGACACGATGCCGACATTGCCCTTCTTGAAGATCGAGCCCGGCATGATGCCGATCTTGCACTCGTCCGGGGTCATGATGCCGGGGCAGTTGGGGCCGAGCAGACGCGACTTGGAGCCTTCCAGGCGGCGCTTGACGCGCACCATGTCGAGCACCGGGATGCCTTCCGTGATGCAGGTGATGAAGGGCACCTCGGCCTCGATCGCCTCCATGATGGCGTCGGCGGCGCCGGCGGGCGGCACGTAGATCACGGACGCGTTGGCGCCCGTGGCGTCCTTGGCCTCGGCGACCGTGGCGTAGATCGGCAGGCTCTCGCCCTTCGATCCGGTCCAGGTCTCACCGCCCTTCTTCGGGTGGATGCCGGCGACCATCTGCGTGCCGTGATAGGCGAGCGCCTGTTCCGTGTGGAACGTGCCGGTCTTGCCGGTCAGGCCCTGCACGATGATCTTGGTGTTTTTATCGACGAGAATGGACATGTGGTGCGCAGGGCTCCCAGCGGATTTCGGCACACTCGGGCGAGGTGATGCCGAATTTCAAGTTGAAACCGAAGGCCAGACCCTTCGGCTCGATGACAAATTCAGTTCCAGCTCCGACGAAGCTGGCGAGGTCGACCGGGTCGGCGCTCCATCATCGACCCTACGAAGAACGCGAGGCTGAAGAGCGCGGTCGCCCAGATGAAAACCCACGCCATAAAGATCGCGAGCCCAGATGGACCATCCACATCCAAACTTTGTATCCAAGCCTGGAAGCAGATCGGCCCTAGAATGTTGCCGGCGACAAAGGTGCCGCCGATCAGGGTTCTACCGTGGGGAACGAAGCGACCGAGTGCCATGAGGGCGCGACAGGTCAGGACGAGGATCACGGCTGCCAGTGCGGCGGCGAGAATGGATGGAACCGATAGGATAAGGAGTTCCATTCCGCCGGCGCCTTCGGTTACTTCACAGCCGCGACGATCTTCTGCGCAGCGTCGTCGAGATCGTCCGCCGCCGTGATGGCGAGGCCGCTCTCGTTGAGGATCTTCTTGCCGAGCTCGACATTCGTGCCTTCGAGACGCACGACGAGCGGCACCTTCAGGCCGACTTCCTTCACGGCCGCGACGACGCCCTCGGCGATCACGTCGCACTTCATGATGCCGCCGAAGATGTTGACGAGGATGCCCTGCACCGCCGGGTCCGCCGTGATGATCTTGAAGGCCGCCGCGACCTTTTCCTTCGAGGCGCCGCCGCCGACGTCGCAGAAGTTCGCCGGCTCCTTGCCGTAGAGCTTGATGATGTCCATCGTCGCCATGGCAAGGCCCGCGCCGTTCACCATGCAGCCGATGTTGCCGTCGAGCGCGACATAGGCGAGGTCCCACTCGGAGGCCTCGATCTCCTTGGCGTCCTCTTCGGTCTCGTCGCGAAGGGCCTTCATGTCCTCGTGGCGGAACAAGGCGTTGCCGTCGAACGACACCTTGGCGTCGAGGACGCGCAGGTGCCCGTCGGTCATCACGATCAAGGGGTTCACCTCGAGGAGCGCCATGTCCTTCTCGGTGAAGGCCTTGTAGAGCGCGGGGAAGAGCGACTTGGCATCCTCGGCGGCAGCGCCGTCGAGGCCGTAGGCCTGCGTGATCCTGGCGACGTCCGCGTCCGTGACGCCGGTCTCCGGGTCGATCGCGACCGTGATGATCTTTTCCGGCGTGTCGTGGGCGACCGCCTCGATGTCCATGCCGCCCTCGGTGGAGACCACGAAGGCGACGCGGCCGACGGAGCGATCGACGAGCAGCGAGCAGTAGAGCTCGCGGGCGATGTCGGCGCCGTCCTCGATGTAGAGGCGGTTCACCTGCTTGCCGGCGTCGCCGGTCTGGGCGGTGACGAGCGTATGCCCCAGCATCTCTTTGGCGTGGGCCACGACCTCCTCGACGGACTTGGCCAGACGCACGCCGCCCTTGGCGCCCTCGCCGAGCTCCTTGAACTTGCCCTTGCCGCGGCCGCCGGCATGGATCTGCGACTTCACGACATAGAGCGGTCCGGGAAGCTGCCGGGCCGCGGCCTCGGCTTCCCCGGCGCTGGTGATCGCGACGCCGGAGGCGACCGGAGCGCCGAAGCCCTTGAGGACCTGCTTGGCCTGGTATTCGTGGATGTTCATGAAAGCTTCCCGTCTCGGATGGGTGCGAGGAACGAAGGAGAAAGGGCCGGGGTGCCGGGACGACGACCGCTCCATGGGCCCGGCGCATCGAGCCCGCGCGTGGGCTGGACAAGCGGTCGGGATGTCGTCATCGGGCGCCCTTCGATGCTGGGCGGCGAGCGATCGGCCGCCGCCGGGCAAGGGCCGAGCCGGCCCACCGCGTTCCGGCGAATGGGCGCAACAGGGCTCCTGCGTCGGGCAGGGGGATACTCCGCTTTCGGGCGTTCATGCAATGGCCGCGGCGCAGCACAAGGGAATTCAACCGGTTAGGCTATGCGGGAGTTACGTAAGCGTAATTCGTTTCCCGGTATGATTCCAACGAGGTGCCCGACGTCCGCCCTGTCGGAAAATTTTCACGAGATTTCGGCGGCGGCGGTCCCGTTCGCCTCGGCGCGAAGCTGCCCGGCGTCGTGAAGATAGGCGTCCGACCGCATCTCGATGAGGCGCGAGACGGTGCGATCGAACTCGAACGCCTCGGTGCCGCCGGCGGCCCGGTAGAGTTTGTCCGCCGGTGCCTCGGCCGAGACCACGATCCGCCGGTGCGCGTCGTAGAGCGTGTCGACGAGGAGGATGAAGCGCTTGGCCTCGTTGCGCTCGCTCATCCCCATGACCGGCACGCCGTCCACCATCAGCGTGTGGTAGTGCGCGGCGAGCGCCAGGAAGTCCGCCGCCCCGAGCGGCCGGGAGCAGAGGTCGGCGAAGGGGAAGCGCGCCGCGCCCCCGCCCGCCCGCGGCACCGCGATCGTTCGGCCGCGGAAGGGAAGCGTCTCGGCCTGCTCCTCGGCACCCCCGAGGATCGATCGCCACAAGGCGTCCATCCGCCGATCCGCCTCGTGTCCCAGAGGCGTGACGTAGAGGTCCCCCGCGCCGATCGTCTCCATCCGGTAGTCGGTCGGCGCGTCGAGAAAGAGGATGTCGGTATGGCTTTTCAGCGTCTCGACGAAGGGCAGGAAGAGCGGGCGGTTCAGCCCGTTGCGGTAGAGGTCGTCCGGCGCGACGTTGGAGGTCGCGACGAGCGTCAGCCCACGCGCGAAGAGCGCGTCGAAGAGGCGCGACAGGATCATCGCGTCGGCGATGTCGGTCACGGTGAACTCGTCGAAGCACAGCAGCCGCGTCTCGGACGCCACGGCCTCCGCCACCGGCGGGATCGGGTCGTCCCCCTTCGCCTCGCCGGCCTTCACGGCCGCGCGGTGCGCGTTGATGCGCCCGTGCATCTCGGCCATGAACTCGTGGAAGTGGAGCCGTCGCTTGGCCTCGATCGGCGCCTTGGCGAAGAACAGGTCCATCAGCATGGACTTGCCGCGACCGACCGAGCCATGGATGTAGAGCCCGCGCGGCGCGGGCGGCCGTTCGCGCTTGCCGAAAATCCAGCCGAGAGCGCTGGATTTCGTGGGAAGCGCCGCGGCCTTCAACTCGCGCCCCAGGCGGTCCAGCCGGTCGGCGACGCCGGCCTGCACTGCGTCCTCGCGAAGCGTCCCCGCCCCGACGCGCCGCGCGAGTTCGGCGCGCACCGGTCCGCGCTCGCCTCCCACAGAGCCGTAGCCTTGATGCGACATAGGAGGAGACCTTCTGGAAGACGGGTGCGGCGGCCTCGTTTCGAGGCCGGAACGATGGCGTTGCGTGCCATCGACCGAGCAAGGGGCGACGCCGCGCACGTTCGCGCGGCGTCGCCTGCCGAAGATCAGCGGTAGAGGCTGACGGACTGGCCGCCGCTCGTCGTGCCCTCGTAGCGCGTGCCGCCCGTGTTGTTGAGCGTGGCCACGGTGGAGCCGCTGGAGTCCTTCAGCACAACTTGCGAGCCCGAAACGTCCCAGGCCGACACGTCGGCCACCTGCCCGGGGCAGCCGCGCGAGGCGGCGCGATAGCCGCCGGTCCACTGGGTCAGCGCCATGAAGATCTGGCAGTTGCCGCCGCCCGACGACACGCGCCACGCGCCGACGAGCCCCTCGCGCGTCACCGGCGCGGTGGAGGCGGTCTGCGTCGGGGCCGGCGTCTGGGCACCGGCCGCCGCGGCGTCCGCCGGGGGCGCTGCCGGCGTCACCGGAGCGGCGGGCGGCGGGGGCGGCGGGGGAAGCTGGTTCGAATAGACCTGACCCGTCGGGGCCGGGCGGAGCGGCGCCGGGCCCGACCGGACATTGCCGCCGCCGCCGAAGGTCGGCGCCGCCGACTGGCAGCCCGCCAGGGCCAGCACCGCCAGAAGGCCGAGGCCCGTTTTCGTCATCTGGGTCATCCCCGTTCCCCGTCTCTGGTTGTCGCGCGCCACAAGGCGCATCGTCCGCATCACCCGTGTAGAAAGGGTGTTTACCATGTTTCGCAATGGAAACGCCCGCAAAAGGCGACGGCGTCGCAAGCTCTGTGTCCACCGTGCCACGCCTGTCGCGGCCCGCGAGCGAGCCCGTGGCGGGCGTCGCACCGCGGCCCCCGTCCCGCGCGGATCCCGGCGCATCCGCGCCGCTCGTGCCGCGACGGGCGTCGCGGGGCGGGACGACCGGCGGGGCCCGGCCTCAGATCACGGCGTCTTCCACGTCTACGAGCGGGCGGTGGAAGTCGCCGGTCTCGGGGTCCATTGCCCAGAGCTCGGCGGTGGAGATGTCGAACCAGGCGCCGAACAGGCCGAGCTCGCCCGCCGCCTCGCGCGCGGCAATGTAGGGAAAGGTCCTGAGGTTGGCGATCGAGGTGCGGATCGAGATCCGCTCCAGCGCCGTCTGCCGCTCGCCCGGCGTCATCAGCTCGTTGGCCGCCACGGTATCGGCCACCGGCTGGAGAATGCTCATCCACTTGCCGATGAAGTCGCCGGGCGAGAGCGGCTCGGCGTCGGTCGTCAGCGCCGCCTTGATGCCGCCGCACCGGCCGTGGCCCATCACCACGATGTTCCTGACCTTCAGGGCCTGCACCGCGAACTCCAAGGCGGCCGAGGTGCCGTGGAACTCGCCGTCCGGATTATAGGGCGGCACGAGGTTGGCGACGTTGCGCGCCACGAAGAGCTCGCCCGCCCCGGCGCCGAAGATCGTCTCGGGCGCGGCGCGCGAGTCGCAGCAGGCGATCACCATGGTCTCGGGCGTCTGCCCGTCGCGCGCGAGCGCCCGATAGGTCTGCGTTTCCTGGAGGTAGCGGCCCTGGACGAAGCTGCGGTAACCGGACACGAGGGTTTCGGGGAGAAGGGTCATCGTCGCTCCGTAGCGGGTTTCGAACGCTTCTAGACCAGTTTGCGCCGCGCTCACAGAGCCGCGGAGGGCAGCCAGATCGCCACCGGGATACCGTGCGCGTCCCGCTGCAGGGGTTGCGGATGGGGGCATGCGCGGCCCGCCGCGATCGCCCGTGCCACGAGCAGCATCGCGCAGGCGTCGATCCGGTCGTCCTCGCCGGCCCCCGCCGGCCGCGGCGCGGCGAGAAGCCCTAGGGCCAACGCATGGCTACGCAGCACCGCGCGGCGCTCCTCCAGCCCCGGCGCGTGGGGCCGGCCCATGCGCTTCTTCGCATGGGTCATGGCCGATCCGCGGTTCAACACGGCGAAGGCGGCTTCCGGATGGCTCTCGAACACCCGGTCGCAGAGACCGGGCTCGGCTCGCAGGAGCCGGTCGATCTCCAGGATCTTGGGAAACAGCATGAAGCCCTGGCGCGAGACGCCGCGCGGCGGTTTGGATGCGGCGCGCGCCAGGCTCGAAGCGCGCCGATGCGCGGCGGCGCGCCCGGCCTCGTCCGGGTGGGGGCCGTCCCAGGCTTCCACCGCCGCCCGCGCCGGGATCGGGAAGAGGCTCGACCGCCGCCGGCCGAGAAGCGGTGCGACCGCCCTCTCGGCGCTTCGCCCGCCGCCCCCGATCCTCTCCGGCAGGCCGATCGGCATGTCCACGACGACCAGCGCGTCGCGCGGCAGGGCGGCCAGCAACGCGGAAAAGTCGGAGGACACCGCAAGCCCGGCGTCGCTCGGTCCCCGCTCGATCGCCGCGATCCAGCCGCGCCGGCAGCCGTCGACGCCGGCCAGCGTCCTCAACGCGGCGGCCTCACGCCCGGCGCCCGCCTCCGGCCGGTGCGAGGCGGCGCATCTGGACCATCGCCATCGGCGTCTTGAGACTGTCGGCGTCGGTTTCCAGCGTCAGCTCGTCCGCGCCGCGCTTGGTGGTGCGGGCCAGGATCTCGAACACGGCGGCCGTCGTGCCCTGCAACGCCTTCTCGCCGGTCGCCCCCGCGAGGATGCGGGCCAGGAACACCGCGCCGGTGAGATCGCCCAGCCCGTTGGGCACGCCCTCGATGCGCCGGTGCTCGGCCAGCATCGTGGTTCCCTCCTCCACCAGGAGGTTGCCGATCCCGCCGCGCAGCAGCGGAAAGGCCGAGGTGACGACGACGCGGGGTGGCCCGAGCGCGCTCGCCGCCTCCGCCAGATGGGCGTTGGTGGAGAATTCGAGACCGGTGAGGAACTCCAGCTCGAACCGGTTGGGGGTCGCGATATCGGCGCGCGGCACCAGGAGATCGCGGATCGCCGCCAGCGTCTCGGCGGGCTGGTAGAGACGCCCGCCCCCCTCCCCGCCGTCGCCGATCACGGGATCGCAGAGATAGAGCGCGCGCGGGTTCGCACGGCGCACGGCGTCCACCAGCCGGGCCGCGGGTTCGATCTGATGGGCGGCCCCGAAATAGCCCGTGATCACCGCCCCGACCTCGCCGAGCCAGGGCGCGCGCATGAGATCGTCGATGAAGGACGCGAACGCCGCCTCGTCCGGCACGATCCGCGTCGCCGGCCCGTGTCCGGGGTGCCAGGGCAGCGTGACGGTGGGCACCGACCAGACCGGATGCCCGAGCGACTCCAGCGCGAAGACGACGGCCCGGTTGCCCACCGTGCCGCGCGCGACATGGCTGGAGATCGACAGGACGGCCGGCTTGTCCCCGCCGGATGGGGAAGCGGGGAGGCTCATCGGGGCCCTTCAGACGGCGGAAAGCTGGTAGGCGAGACCGATGGCGAGGCCGAGGAACGCCACGAGGCCGGCGAGCCGGCCGATCCGGGTTCCGAGGACCTCCATCCGATCGGCCGGGTCCGCGTCGCCGGCCCAGAAATGCCGGCGCAGACCCCGCGCCATGCTCTCGGCGGCCGCTCCGGTCTGGGGCTCGGTTTCCTCGCGCACGCGGCGCAGGATGGCCTCGGCTTGCCGTTGCCGGGTTCGGTCGTCGGAAGGGTTCGTCATGGGCCTGGACCCTGGCGCAAAAGCATGACGAGAGCAATACGAGGGCACGCCGGCCGCAAGGGCTGAGAGAGATCGCCGGGGCATCCGCGCGCCCTATAAGCAAGGTTGCCCTCGCCGCGCCCTCATGATCCCGTCACGAGCCGATGCGATGATTCGCTACCGGGCTCGAAGCCGGGCCGACAGCCTTCCCAAGGGGACCATCATGCCGACCGAGCAGAACCCGACCAAGAACCGGATCATCGCCGGCGCTCTGGCACACCTGCCGGAGGGGGCGCCCGGCGCCCGGCTGGCGCCGCTTCTGTTCGCCCGTCCGCCCGCCGAGGATCTCGCCGCCTTCGCCCCGGAAGCCCTCGCCAAGCTCACCGACGAGGCCGTTGCCGTCCTCGACCGGCACCGGCCGGGTCAGACGGTGGTGTCCGTGCGTCGCCTGCGGGGCGAACTGCGGGCCGGCGAGCCGGTGACCGCCGTCACGATCGCCCATGACGACATGCCGTTCCTGTTCGATTCGGCCATCGCCGAGATCGCCGACCGCGCCCCCGCCATCCACGAGATCTCCCACCCGATCCTCGCGGTCGAGCGCGGGCCCGACGGCGCGCCCACAGGCTTTGCCGAGCGCCGGCCGAACGCGGCGGGCGGCGATCCCGTCAGCCTGATCCAGGTCGTGATCGAGCCGATGCCCGACCCGGCCGGCGAGGAGGCGCTGGCGCGCAGCCTGGAGGCGATCCTCGCCGAGGTCGCGGTGGCCAATGCCGACTTCGCGGCCATGCGCGCGCGCGTCGGCGCGGCGGCCCGAACCATCGAGGCACGCGCGGCCGCCGGGGAAGCCACCGAGGCCGCCGCCGCCGACCGCGAGGGCGCCGCCCTTCTCGACTGGCTGTGCGACGGCAACTTCATCTTTCTCGGCCTGCGCGAGTTCGACTACCATGCGGACGGCGAGGCGCTGCGGCGCGTCGAGGGGAGCGATCTCGGGATCCTGCGCGATCCCGGCGTGCGGGTGCTGCGCCGCGAGGGCGGGACGCAAGAGCCGAGCCCCGAGCTTCGCGCCTTCCTGGAGGACCCCGAGCCGCTGATCGTCGCCAAGGCCAACACGCGCTCGCGCGTCCATCGGCGCGGCTACATGGACTATGTCGGCGTCAAGCTGCGGGGCGCCGACGGGGGGCTGACGGGCGAGCTTCGCGTCGTCGGCCTCTTCGCCTCGGGCGCCTACACCCGCCCGCTCGCCACCATCCCCTATCTCCGGCGCAAGGCGGCCACCGTCATCGAGCGCTTCGGCTTCGCGCCCGGCTCGCATTCGGGCAAGGCGCTGGCCGTGGCGCTGGAGACCTATTCGCGCGACGAGATGTTCCAGATCGACGTCGATCTCGTGGAGCGGTTCGTGGGCATCGTCACCGAGCTCGGCGAGCGACCGCGCATCCGCGTCCTGCCGCGCATCGACCGGTTCGACCGGTTCGTGTCCGTGCTCGTCTTCGTGCCGCGCGAACGCTACGACGCGCGCCTGCGCGACGAGATCGGCGTCCTGCTCGCCACGCGCTACGACGGCCACGTCTCGGCCTACTACCCGAACTTCCCCGAAGGCGCGCTCGCCACGATCCATTTCATCATCGGGCGTGCCGGCGGCCCGACCCCGGAGCCCGACCAGGCCGAGCTCGAGGCCGAGATCGCCGCGATCGCGCGCGACTGGTCGCTGGCCTTCGAGCGGGCCGCCGCGCGCACGGGGCGCATCGGCGAGCTGACGTCGCTCGCCCCCGGCCTGCCGGGCGGCTACCGCGACGCGGTGGACCCGGAAGAGGCGGTGGAGGACGCCGCCCGCATCCTGGAGCTTCGCGCCGGCGCGCCGCTCGGCATCGACTTCTACACCCGCGAGGGCGACGAGGACGCCTCGCTGCGCCTCAAGATCTTCCACCTGGGCGCGGCCCTGCCCCTGTCGCGACGGGTTCCGATCCTCGAGAACATGGGCTTCTCGCCGCTCGCCGAGCAGACGCACGAGATCGTGCGCGCCGACGGCGCCCATGTCTGGCTCCACGACATGGAGCTGATCCCCCGCGGCCACACCTTCGCCGCCCCTGCCGACAAGGGTCTGGCGCTGGAGGCGACGCTCCAGGCCGTGGTGGACGGGCGCATCGAGGACGACGCCTTCAACGCGCTGGTCTTCTCGGCCGGCCTCGACTGGCGCGAGGCCAACCTCCTGCGGGCCTATGCGCGCTACCTCCGGCAGACCGGCTTTGCCACGACCGCGGAATTCATGGCGCAGGTGCTGGAACGCCAGCCCGACGTCGCGCGCGCGCTCATCGACCTCTTCGCCTCGGCCTTCGACCCGGCGCGCGAGCGCCGCAGCGATCCCGTACCCGCCGAACTGGAAGGCGACGCGGAGGCGGCCTTGGCTGCCGCGCGCGGCGCGCTGACCCCGCTCCTGTCCCTGCGCCGCGCGCTCGACGCGATCACCAGCCTCGACGAGGACCGCGTGGTGCGCCGCCTGATGGGCGCTGTGCTGGCGACCCTTCGCACCAACTTCTACGCCGTGCCGGACGTCTCGAGCGACCCGAACTCGGTCCCGACGGCGGTGAAGCCCGCGCTCGCCTTCAAGATCGACCCGCACCGGATCGAGGGCATGCCAGCCCCGGTGCCCTACCGCGAGATCTTCGTCTTCGACGCGCGCGTCGAGGGTGTGCACCTGCGCTTCGGCCCGGTGGCGCGCGGCGGCCTGCGCTGGTCCGACCGCTCCCAGGACTACCGCACCGAGATCCTCGGCCTCGTGAAGGCGCAGCAGGTCAAGAACGCGGTGATCGTGCCGGTCGGCTCGAAGGGCGGCTTCTTCCCGAAGCGCCTCGCCGACGCCGCCAACCGCGAGGCCTGGTTCGAGAGCGGCCGCTCGGCCTACGTGGTCTTCATCGCCTCGCTCCTGTCGGTCACCGACAACCTCGAGCCGTCGGGCGAGACGGTGACGCCGACCGGCGTCGTCGCCTACGACGATCTCGACCCCTATTTCGTGGTGGCCGCCGACAAGGGCACGGCGACCTTCTCCGACACCGCCAACGCCGTGGCGCGCGCACGCGGCTTCTGGCTCGACGACGCCTTCGCCTCCGGCGGCTCGGCCGGCTACGACCACAAGGCGATGGGCATCACGGCGCGCGGCGCATGGGAGGCGGTGAAGCGCCACTTCCGCGAGATGGGTCGCGACGGCCAGGCGTGGGACATCCAGGCCGAGCCCTTCACGGTCGCCGGCTGCGGCGACATGTCGGGCGACGTCTTCGGCAACGGCATGCTCCTGTCGAAGAAGATCCGGCTCGTCGCCGCCTTCGACCACCGCGACATCTTCATCGACCCGAACCCGGACGAGGAACGCTCGTTCGCCGAGCGCCAGCGCCTCTTCGCCCTGCCCCGCTCCTCCTGGGCCGATTTCGACCGCTCCGCGATCTCGAGCGGCGGCGGCGTCTTCTCGCGGCGCGACAAGCTGATCCGCCTGTCGCCGGAAGCGGCCGCCGCCATCGGCTTCGACAAAGCCACGGGCACGCCCGCGGAGATCATCACCGCGATCCTGAAGAGCCCCGTCGACCTTCTCTGGTTCGGCGGCATCGGCACCTATATCCGCGCCTCCACCGAGACGAACCTCGACGTCGGGGACCGCGCCAACGATCCCGTCCGCGTTACGGGCCGCGAGATCCGCGCCAAGGTGATCGGCGAGGGAGCCAATCTCGGCCTCACCCAGGCCGGCCGCATCGAGGCGGCACGTTCCGGCGTCAGGCTCAACACCGACGCGATCGACAACTCCGCCGGCGTCAACACCTCGGACGTCGAGGTCAACTTCAAGATCGCGCTGCGCCAGCCGCTCGCCGAGGGACGCCTGTCGCGCGAGGAACGCGACCGGCTTCTCGGCTCGATGACCGACGAGGTGGCGGCGCTGGTGCTCGCCAACAACTACGCGCAGACGCTCGCCATCTCGCTGGAGGAAAAGGCCGGCGTCTCGCGTCTCTCGCTCCAGGCCCGGCTGATGGCGGCGCTGGAGGAGACGGGCGCGCTCGACCGACAGGTGGAGACCCTGCCGTCGGTGGCGGCGATCGCCGATCTCAGGGCGCGCGGCCAGAGCCTGTCGCGGCCCGAACTCGCGGTGCTCCTGGCCTATGCCAAGATCGATCTGTTCAACGCCCTCGTCGCGAGCCCCCTGCCGGACGATCCCTATCTCGCCGGCCGGCTCATGGCCTATTTTCCCAAAGCGCTGCGCGAGAAGTTCGAGGCCGATGTCCTCGCCCATCGCCTGCGCCGCGAGATTGTGGCGACGGGGCTGGCCAACGCCTTCGTCAACCATCTCGGCCTTTCCTTCGCGACCGTCCTGCGCGACGCCACGGGCCGCTCGGGCTCGGCGCTGGCGGCAGCCTATGTCGCGGTCCATGACGGGTTCGAGATCCCCGACCTTCTTCGGGAGATCGACGCGCTCGACGCGCGCCTGCCCGGCGCCCTGCAGAACGAGCTTTATGCCGCCGTGTCGTTCTTCCTGCAGGTCGGCGTCGTGGGTCTGGCGCGCTCCGGCGCCTTCGATCTCGGCGAGACCGTCGCGGCGCTCAGGCACCTGTCGGCCAAATTCGGCCCGGCTCTCGTGGACATTGCCAGCGAGCACGCCCGCGACGAGTTCTTCACGCGTCAGTCGGGATGGACGGCGGCCGGCGTCCCGGAGGAACTCGCCACGCGCATCGCGCGCCTGCCCCTCCTTGCGCTCGTGCCGGATGTCGAGCGTGTTTCACGTGAAACGGGCCGGCCGTTCGACGAAGCGATGCGCGCCTATTTCGCGGTGATCCAGGCGCTGCATATCGGCCGATTGGAGGAAGCGCTCGTGTCGCTTCGCCCCACGGACTACTACGAAACGCTGGCGCTGGAGCGGGCCGGCAGCCAGATCGCCCGCGAGCGTCGCCGCCTGACGATCCTGGCGCTCCAGGAGGGCGAAGGCGACGATCCGGTCGCCGACTGGACGGCGGCGCAGGGCGAGACGCTGCGCTCGGCCGCCGAGCAGCTCCAGCGGCTGGCGGGAACCGGCGAGACGTCCGTGTCGCGCCTGACGCTCGCCGCCGGCCTGCTGCAGGATGTCGGTGTCTGAACGCTGATGCCATGGCGGGGGCACGCCGGATGTCCGGCGGCCTCACTCGTCGATCAGCTCGAGGCCGATGGCGGTGGCCTCGCCCCCACCGATGCAGACCGCCGCGACGCCCCGCGAACCGCCGCGCGCTCGCAGCGCGTTGAGGAGCGTCACCAGGATGCGCGCGCCCGAAGCGCCGATCGGATGGCCGAGCGCGCAGGCGCCGCCGAGGACGTTCATCCGTTCGTGGGCGATGCCAAGGTCCTGCATGGCCACCATGGGAACCACGGCGAAAGCCTCGTTGACCTCCCAGAGATCGACCTCGGGCACCGTCCAGCCGCAGCGCTGAAGAAGCTTGCCGATCGCGCCGACCGGCGCGGTGGTGAAGAGGCCGGGCTCATGCGCGAAGACGGCATGGCCCACGATGCGCGCGAGCGGCGTCGCGCAGCGCCGCTCGGCCTCCGATGCCCGCATCAGGACGAGCGCGGCCGCCCCGTCCGAGATCGAGGACGCGTTGGCCGCCGTCACCGTGCCGCCCTCGCGAAAGGCGGGCTTCAGGGTCGGGATCTTGTCGGCGCGCGCCTTCGCCGGCTGCTCGTCCTCGCCGACGACGCGGGCGCCGCCGCGTTCGGGCACTTCGACGGGGACGATCTCGCCCGCGGAGATCCCGCTGCGGCCGGCCTCCAGCGCGCGCGACAGCGATGCCAGCGCATAGTCGTCCTGCTCCTGCCGCGAGAAGCCGTAGGTGCCGGCGCAGTCCTCGGCGAAGGTGCCCATCAGCCGGCCCTTCTCGTAGGCGTCCTCCAGCCCGTCGAGGAACATGTGGTCGAGCACGCGGCCGTGCCCCATGCGAAGGCCCTCGCGCGCCTTGGGCAGGAGGTAGGGGGCGTTGCTCATGCTCTCCATGCCGCCCGCGACGACGACATCCGCCGATCCCGCCACGAGTTGGTCGTGGGCGAAGATCACCGCCTGCATCCCCGAGCCGCACATCTTGTTCAGCGTGACGGCCGGCACGCCGAGCCCGAGGCCCGCCTTGAGGGCCGCTTGCCGGGCCGGAGCCTGGCCCTGACCAGCGCCGAGGACGCAGCCCATGAGGACGCCGTCCACCGCGTCGCCGGCCATAACGCCTTGCGCGATCGCGGCGCGGATGGCGACGGCGCCGAGATCGCTGGCACCGAGCGATGCGAGATCGCCGAGAAACCCGCCGAGCGGCGTGCGGCGGGCTGCCACGATGACGACCGGATCGACGCGCATGTGCCTTCTCCCTTCGTGTCCCCAGGCGATGACCGTGCGCCGGGTCACAGTCCGCTCCCCTTGGTTAGATACGCCCCGGCCTCGTATCCGACAGCCAGCCGCGGCGACCGAGGAGACGAATCCGCCCTTCGCCGAAATGGGGTTGTTCGCCCCCGCACGGCGCCGACACGGGCGCGCGCCTTCGGACGTTGTCGCATGAAAGAGGCCGGGGCCGCAGACAGCACGCCCCCCGGCAGATGGCGCTCGGCCGGGCGTCGTCTCAGGTCGGGTTGGCGCTGCCGTCGCCGTTCGGACTCGGCACGGCGTCCGGCGGAATCACCGGCGTCGTGCCGGGATCTGGCGCCGGCACCGGCGCCTCGATGCCGCTCGTGCCGGTCTCGGGCGGCACCAGCACGCCGCCGCATTCGGCGAGCTGGCCGCTCAAAGACCCGCCGTCGGCACCGGGCTGCGCGGCGCAGGGGTCGGTGGAGGGGGGAATCGCCTGGCCCGGCGCGTCCTCGTTTGCCGATGCGGGCGGCGGGACCGCGGTCTGGGCAACGGCGGCGGAAGCGGCACTCAAGAGAAGCGCGGCGCAGAGCGGAGCGAGAAAGCGATGGGTCATCGGACATCTCCTGTTCGATGAGGGAAACGCCCGCCGCGCCCGATCGCTCCCTGGCGAGAATCCGAAGGCCGGGGCGTGCGCGCCGAGCCCCGCTGGCTAATGCCCGCCCGCGCCCTCGACGTGCCGGCGGAAATTGTCGAGGATCGCCTGCCACCCCTGGCGCTGCTGGTCGAGGGAATGCTCGGTCTCCGGATCGAACGACACCCGGACGAGGGTCCCCTCGCCTGCCGGCTGGAACACGACGCTCGCGTGCCGGTCGCCGAACGCCGTGTCGATCCGCTCGTGCGGGACGACGGCGGTGTAGGTTCCCGCGAAGTCGAAGCCCATCGACCCGTCCTTGGCCTCCATGCGCGAGCGGAACGCGCCGCCCTCGCGAAGGTCGACGCTGGCGGCGGGGCAGTGCCAGTCGTCCGAGGCGAAGTTCCATTGCCGGATGCGGTCCGGCGTGGTGTAGGCGTCCCAGGCCTCCGCCACCGGCGCGCGCACGCTCGTTTCCACCGTGATCCGCTCAAGGCCCATCGCCATCCTCCGCTCCGGTTTCAGGCCGCATTCCATCGCGGATCGGGCGAGGGGGCAAGGGCTGGCGCGAGCACCCGCCCCCGGTTTTCGCCTTCAGTGCCGGAAGTGGCGCATGCCGGTGAAGACCATGGCGATGTCGTGCTCGTCGGCGGCGGCGATCACCTCGGCGTCGCGCATCGAGCCGCCGGGCTGGATCACCGCCCGCGCCCCGGCCGCGACCGCCGACAGGAGGCCGTCGGCGAACGGGAAGAAGGCGTCGGAGGCGACGACCGAGCCTGTCGTCAGCACCGGGCCGCCGGCCGCTTCCGCCGCGTCCTCGGCCTTGCGGGCGGCGATGCGCGCGCTGTCGACGCGGCTCATCTGGCCGGCGCCGATGCCGACCGTCGCGAGATCCTTGGCATAGACGATGGCGTTGGACTTCACGTGCTTGGCGACGCGGAAGGCGAAGCGCAGGTCCGCCATCTCGGCCTCCGTCGGCGCGCGCTTCGTCACCACCTTGAGGTCGAGCGCGTCCACCGTGCCGGCGTCGCGCGACTGGACGAGGAGCCCGCCCGCCACCGACTTGACCACAAGGCCCGGCGCGCGCGGGTCGGGCAGACCGCCGGTGAGGAGCAGGCGCAGGTTCTTCTTGGCGGCGACGAGGGCGATCGCCTCCTCGTCGGCGTCCGGCGCGATGATCACCTCGGTAAACACCTCTATGATCTCGGCGGCCGCTTGCGCATCGAGCCGGCGATTGAGCGCCACGATGCCGCCGAAGGCCGAGACGGGATCGCAGGCGAGCGCCCGTCCGTAGGCCTCGAGGATCGTCGAGCCTTCCGCGACGCCGCAGGGGTTGGCGTGCTTGATGATGGCGACCGCCGCCGCGCGCGCCGGATCGAATTCGGCGACGAGCTCGAAGGCGGCGTCCGTGTCGTTGATGTTGTTGTAGGACAGCGCCTTGCCCTGCACTTGCCGCGCGGTGGCGACGCCCGGCCGCTTCGAGCTGTCGAGATAGAAGGCCGCCGTCTGGTGCGGGTTCTCGCCGTAGCGCAGCGAGGAGGCGAGCGTGCCGGCAAAGGCGCGCCGGGTCGGGGCCGTCTCCTCCACATCGCCTGCGAACCAGGTCGAGACCGCGGCATCGTAGGCGGCCGTCATGCCGTAGGCCTTGGCGGCGAGGCGACGGCGCCGGTCGAGGCCGATCTCGCCGCCGTTGGCGCGCAGTTCCGCGAGAACGTCGGCGTAGTCGGCCGGGTCCGTCAGCACCGAGACATAGGCATGGTTCTTGGCGCCGGCGCGCATCATGGCCGGGCCGCCGATGTCGATGTTCTCAATGATCGCCGCGCGGTCGGCGCCGGACGCCACCGTCTCGGCGAACGGGTAGAGGTTGACCACGAGGAGATCGATGCCGTGTATCTCGTGGGTGTCCATCGCGGCCGCATGCGCCGCGTCGCCCCGGATGCCGAGGAGCCCGCCGTGGACGTTCGGATGCAGCGTCTTCACCCGCCCGTCCATGATCTCGGGAAAGCCGGTCAGTTCCGCGACGTCGCGCACGGGAAGTCCGGCCGCCTCCAGCGCGGCGCGCGAGCCGCCGGTCGAGACCAGTTCGACGCCGAGATCACTCAGCCCCCTCGCCAGCTCCACCAGCCCCGTCTTGTCGAACACGGACAGGAGGGCACGGGCGACCTTGTGGCGATCGGGGGCGGGGGTGCGATTGGCGGCGACGGCCATGGCGGCATCCTTCTCGGGCGGCACGAGGCGCCGCCTCGGGCGGGAGGCGCGCCTTTCATGCCGCCCCCATAGGACGGGCCGGCCCGCCGCACAACCATGACGGCGGGCGCTTGGGTGCCTATCCCATCACCCGGCGGTAGAGATGCCAGGTCGCGTGGCCCAGCACCGGCAGCACCACGGCGAGGCCGACGAGAAGCGGCAGCGACCCGAGCATCACCAGCGCCGCGACGATCGCCGCCCAGACGGCCATGGTCATCGGGTTCGCCCGCACCGCCGCGACGGAAGCCGCCATCGCCTCGCCAGCGCGGTAGCCCCGGTCGAGGATCAGCGGCAGGGACAGGGCGCCGATCGAAAAGGCGACGGCCGCGAAGAGGAAGCCGACGAGGTGGCCGACGACGAGGAGGGTCCAACCGGCCGATGTCGAAAGAAGCGCGTTGAGGAAGCGCGGGTAGCTGGTGGCCGAGACGTCCGGCGCCAGGAGCGCGAACAACGCTTGCGCGCTGAGGAGCCAGAGCGCGAACAGGGCGAGAAGCGTCAGGGCGACGCGCGTGATCGCCCCGCGCGCCGGCCCCTGGAAAACCGCAAACGCCTCGCGCCAGGAGGGATGCTCGCCCTGCTCCTCGCGGCGGCTGATCTCGTAGAAGCCGAGCGCCGCGACCGGGCCGAGAAGCGCAAAGCCCGCGACCAGCGGGAACAGGATGGGAAAGGCGTTGGCATTGGTGGCGGCGAGGGCGATCGCGATGCCGGCCAGGGGATAGATCGCGGCCAGGAACACCAGATGCGTCGGCCGGCGGCGGAAGTCGGACAGGCCTTTCGACAGGCTCAAGGTCAGATCGGCGGTGGTGATGCGGCGGATCGCGGGCAGGCGATCACCCGTCAGCCGGGACGCATCGATGGGCAGAGCTCTCATGATCCGTTCTCCTCTGGCCGAGGATGAGCCGGTCGAAGCATCATGGCCGGTCGGACCGGCGGGAGCGGGCGGCCAGGAGCCGAACTCCCGTGCATGCGATCGGGAGAACTTAGGCCGCAGATCCGCTCTTGGCGAGCGGAGATGGGCGAAACGCCCCTCGAGCATGTCCAGCGAAAGCCGAAACGGCTTTCGCGCGCCGACAATGCGACAAATGAAGGCCCTAAGGCCGCACCGCAAGCGCCGCGTCGCCGGGCTGGGCGGGGCGGACGGGGACGGCAGGCGCGGAGGCCGCGGAGCCCGCCGCGGGGGCACGCCGGCCGCCGAGATCGTCCAGCGTGTTGGGAAGCACGCCGACGGCGCGGTTCATGCTGCCGCAGCCCGACAGGAGAACGAGAAGGCCGAGGCCGAGACAGATGCGATGCATGGGCGGATCTCCGGGCGGGTTGCCCTCGGAGATAGGGCGCGATGGCCGGGCGTCGCCGTTCGTCGGCCCGCCCGCCGTCAGCCGGCCGTCACCCCTGGCGCTCGAACCGCCAGTTGAGGTCGGTGCGGTCGAGGCAGTCGAGCGGCAGCACGATCTGGCGCGTGCGGCGCGGTCCGGCGGCATCGGCGAAGAAGATCGATTCCTCCAGTTGCGCCTCCCCGTCGGAGAAGAACCACCACACCTCCTCGCCGTGGACGAGGCGCAGCCCTTCTCCGGCCGTTTCCACCTCGACATCGGGGTGGAGGTGGAACCGAAGCGTTCCCATCGGCTCGTCGCAGGCCATGCGATGGGCGCGGCCGGCCGCCTGGAACAGGCGGTCGATGCCCTCGATCCGCCGCCCGTCGCGCGACAGGAAGAGCTGGCGCTCGTGGACGAAGCCGAAGGGCTGGCGATAGCCGTCGTGGGCGGCGGTGAGAACCTGGCCCTCGCGCGTTTCCTCGCGGTTCACCGGCACGCGGGTCGGCCCCGGCAGGAGCGGACCGCCGAGGAAGCGGTCGACGGCTTCCGAGCGCGAGAAGCGGGACGAGGACTGGTCGTTGAGGGTGAGCGTGGAATGAGCGGCCGTGGTGCGAGACAGGCGACGCCAGCCGCCGTCGATGCGTACCGGCGCGCCGCAATTGACCACGAACCGGCGGCCGCCGGAGGAGAATTCGAGCGCCAGCGTGCCGGCATGGGCGTCGTGCGAGACGTCGGGCGCGGGCGGCGCGCCGGTGTCGGCGACCACCACGGTCAGCCCGGCGGCGAGCCGGTGATAGCCGGACTGGCGCATCTGGCTGATCGGCTCGCCCAGCGTCTCGTCGTGCTGGAGGAGGGCGGCCGCGAGGTGATGGTCGGGCGCGCCCGCGCCGTTGAAGAGGGCCAGCGCCCCGTCTCCATGGCGGAAGAAGCGAAGCGCGGGCAGCATGCGGTCCACCGCGCCGAACACGCCGCGCGGCGCGGGCAGGCCGCGCTCGGCAAAGAGCGTGCGCAGCGGCACGAGCTCGGCGAGGATCTGGGAGACGGCCGCCGGGTTGCGCGAGATGTGGCCGCCGTCGGCATGGACCTGTGCGTCGAGCTCTTCGCCGAGGAGCTTGGCGGCCTGGCGCACGGCTTGGGGCGCGTTCGGCTGCACGAGGGCCGCGGCCACGAGGGCGATGCGCACCCGCAACCGGGCGAGGCCGGCCGGCGCCGAGCCCGCCATGCGGCGGAGCTGGCGCGTCTCGGCCGTGAGCCCGCGGGCGAAACGCTCGGTGAAGGCCGCGTCGGCGCCCGACAGCACCGTCGGGGCGTGGGAGATCCAGGCGAGGATGCGGCTCGCCGCGACCTCGTGCTCGTAGGCGAGCGCGGTGCGCTGGCGTCGGCCGAGGCGCAGCCAGTCGCCGACGAGCGAACGCGCGTGCTCGCAGGACAGGGCGTCGCCGGCCCTGGCGAAATGGCGAAGCCAGCCGAAGCCGTGGAGTTCGGCGCGCCAGGGTTGCGCCTCGTCGCGGAGCGCGAAGGGCGAGCGGCCGTTGAGTTCGACGAGCTGCCCCGCGAGCCAGACGTGGCCGACATAGAAGCCGCGCGCGACCGACGGATCGCCCCGGCGCAGGTCGCCGAGCACCGCTACGGGAAGTCCGTTGCCGGCGGTCGGGCAGGACAGGGGGTGGCGCAGGAGCGTGCGCATCCGCGAGGCGGCGCGGCGCGCGATTTCGCGCACCATCAGTCCGGCCAGGCGAGGCTCGTCGACGAAACCCGTCGTCATCCGCATTCCCTCGCCCAAAGCGGCCTCCATCGATCCGCGCCGACACGAGCGCGGGGTGATCGAGGACCAATTTCGGCCAACAGGGTTAACGAGCCCTTAACGGACCGCAACCACGAGGCGGCAGGCTGATGCGGACCTTGCGCGGAAGGCCTTGCGGGCCAGAGATTTAGCCGAGGCGGCGCAACCTCGCGGCGAAGAAGCCGTCGAGCCCGGAGGCTTCCGGCGTCTCGCGCACCAGCATGGCGGGCGTGGTCCGCACGTAGCCCTCCGGCGTGATCGCGTCCGCGAGCCCCGGCACCTCGTCCGGCTGCACCGGCTCGTTTGCGAAATCTTTCCGCTCCGCCAGGAAGGCGCGGACCACCGCCTCGCCCTCCACCGGGTCGAGCGAGCAGTTGGAGAAGACGAGAAGGCCGCCGGCCGCCACGAGCCCTGCGGCTTCGCGCAGCATGCGCGCCTGGACGCCCGCCAGCTTCTCGACCTCCTCCGGTGTCTTGGTCCAGGCGACGTCGGGATGGCGGCGGATCGTGCCGGTGGAGGAACAGGGCGCGTCGAGGAGCACCGCGTCGAACGGGGTTTCCGGCCGGAAGGCGGCGAGGTCGCCGACATGGGTCTCGGCGGCGAGGCCGAGGCGGGTGAAGTTCTCCTTCAGGCGGCGCAGGCGCGAGGCCGAGATGTCGAGCGCGGTGACGTGGGCGCCCGCCGCCGCCATCTGCGCCGTCTTGCCGCCCGGCGCGGCGCAGAGGTCGATGGCGCGCCGCCCGGCAAGCTCGCCGAGCAGGCGCACCGGCAGGGCGGCGGCGGCATCCTGCACCCACCAGTCGCCGCTCGCAAAGCCGGGGAGTTCGCCGACGAGGCCCTCGCCCCCGGTGAGCCGCACCGTGCCGGTCGGCAGGACCTCGCCGCCGACCTGGGCCGCGACGGTGGCCGGTGCGCTGCGGGCGGTGAAGTCGAGCGGCGCCGGCACACGGTGGATCGCTGCGATCCGCAGCGCTTCGGCCGCGCCGTAGGCGGCCGTCCAGCGATCGAGGAGCCACGACGGCGTATCGAGGGCCGGGGTCTCGACCGCGGCCAGAAGCGCGGCGCCCTCGCGCGCGATGCGGCGCAGGACGGCGTTGACGAGCTTGGCAAAGCGCGCCGAGCGCGGATCGGCATTGGCCTGGCTGACGGCGAGATCGACCGCGGCGGCATCGGGCACGTCGAGGAACAGGATCTGCGCCGCGCCGACATGGAGGATGTGGCGCAGCGACGCCGCGCCGCCCGGCAGCGGCTTCTCGATGCAGGCGGAGACGACGGCCTCGATCGTGCCCCGGCGACGCAGCGCCACGGTCAGGATCGCCTTCACGAGCGCCTGGTCGCGTGCCTCCAGCGCCCGGAACTCCGGATGTCCGTGGCCCCGGTCGGTGAGCCCGTCGAGCGAGGTGCGCGTGTCGACCACCGCCGCGAGGAGACGGGCGGCGACGCGCCGGCTCGCCAGCCCCGGACGGTCGGGCGCCGCGGCTTTGAACGGACGCGGCGGCTTGGGCGACGTTTGGGGCGGACGAGGGCTTTTCATCCGCGATGCTATGGGCTGCCGCCGTCTCGGGAGCAAGCCCCGCGCGCGCGTCGGACCGCCGTGCCCCGAACCGTTGCGTTCGCAGGCGGCGCACGGCACAGGACGGGCACGATGGCGACACGGAGCTTGGCCCCGATGAACGACGACACCCCCGACGACGAGACCCTGCGCTTTGCCGCCCGCGTGTTCGCGCTAGCGCGCGAAGGCGATGCGGACGGGCTGGAGCCGCTTCTGGCCGGGGGTCTGCCGGCCGACCTTGCCAACGAGAAGGGCGACACGCTCCTGATGCTGGCGAGCTATCACGGCCATGCGGCGGCGGTGGCGCTGCTTCTCGCCCACGGCGCCGACCCGGACCGCGCCAACGACCGGGGCCAGACGCCGCTCGCGGGAACCGCGTTCAAGGGCGAAACGGAGGCCGCGCGCGCGCTTCTTGCGGGCGGCGCGGGCGTCGACGCGGCGGGGCCGGACGGGCGCACGCCGCTGATGATGGCGGCCATGTTCGACCGGGTCGAGATGGTGGAACTCCTGCTCGCCCACGGGGCGGACAGGACCCGGACGACGCCGGACGGCATCGATGCCCTGGGCGCCGCACGAACGATGGGCGCCCGCCGGACCCCGGCGCTTCTCGCGCCCGCCTCGCCGGATTGAGCACGGCGCTGGCTTTCGGCTCACGGGCGACCGGCGCTTCCCGGCGGGGAACGAGCGGCTCCGCCTTTAGCCCCAGGGGCCCTTGCGGCGGCCGGGAACCCGGCCCGGCGCGCGGCCCGCGCCGCTCCATGGACCGGGACGCGCACCGGCCGCGACCGGCGCGCGAGGCTGGACCGCGCCCATCTCCGCCGCCATCGCACCGAGGGCGTCGATGCGGTTCTGCGTGTCGGGATGGGTCGAGAACAGCCCGTCCATCCGCTGGCCGTTCAACGGGTTGATGATGAACATGTGCGCGGTCGCGGGATTGCGCTCGGCGTCGTAGTTGACCGTGCGCCCGGCGGCATCGGCGATCTTGGCAAGCGCGGAGGCGAGCCAGAGCGGGTTGCCGCAGATCTCCGCGCCGCGCCGGTCGGCGGAATATTCGCGGGTGCGCGAGATCGCCATCTGCACGATCATGGCGGCGAACGGCGCGACGATCATCGCGACGAGGACGCCGATGAAGCCGAGCGGGTTGTTGTTCTCGCGGTTGCCGCCGAGGAAGAAGGCGAAATTGCCGAGCATGGAGATCGCGCCGGCCAGCGTCGCCGTCACCGTCATGATCAGCGTATCGCGGTTCTGGACATGGGCGAGCTCGTGCGCCATCACGCCCGCGACCTCTTGCGGGGTCAGCCGTTGAAGGAGGCCGGTGGTGGCGGCGACGGCCGCGTTTTCCGGGTTTCGGCCGGTGGCGAACGCGTTGGGCTGGTCGTTCTCGACGACGTAGACGCGCGGCATCGGCAGGTTGGCGCGGGCGGCAAGTTCCGAGACGATCCGGTAGTATTCAGGCGCGGTGCGGGCGTCGACTTCCCGCGCATGGTGCATGCGCAGCACCATCTTGTCGGCGTTCCAGTAGGAGAAGAGGTTCATCGCCGCGGCGATGCAGAAGGCGATCGCCATGCCGCGCCCGCCACCGATGAGAAACCCGACGCCGGTGAAGAGGGCCGTCATCCCGGCGATCAGCATGGCGGTCTTGGTGGCGTTCATCGGCGGCTCGGGCTCCTGGCTGGCGTCTTCGGCGGTCGGGCTTGCCAAGCGGCTCGCCGACGCCGATCTCTCCTCCCGAAGTGGGACGCGGACGGGCGGTGGTCAACGGCCGCGCCCCACCCCGCCGCTTCATCCGCGATCCCTTTGCCGTGAGCTTTCCCCATGTCCGACGCCCGAGCCGACACCCCGACACCCGCCGCCCCTGCGCGCCGCCCGGAAGACCTCCCCCCCGCCGCCCGCCGCGCGCTGGCGGAGGCGGAGGCGAGGCGAGCTGCCGAGGCCGAGGCGGAGCGGCCGGCCGAAGTGAACGGGCGGGGCGGCGCCGAGCCGACGCGCTTCGGCGACTGGGAGCGGAACGGCATCATCTCCGACTTCTGACCTTCATAGGATGACTGTCCTGCCGCGGGGATCGATCCTTACTGGAACCTCGCCGATCGGAACAGGTTGATGGGAATATTGACCTATCCGTGTCATCCTGGCCGCATGCGAATCGCCCGCCTCCTCCTTCCCCTGATCGTGCTCTGCGGCTCGCCGGTGCGGGCGCAGGACTGGCCGCGCGAGATCGACTGGCCGATCCTCGCGCATGTCGTCAAGGTGCGCGACGGCGACACGATCGAGGTCGAGGCGTTGATCTGGCCGATGCAGACGGTGCGTGTGGCGGTCCGCCTTCGCAGCATCGATGCGCCCGAACTGAAGGGCGCCTGCGCGGCCGAGACCGCGGCGGCGGGCGACGCGCGCGATCGTCTCACGGCTCTCGTGGGAAGGGGACCGGTCTGGCTGACGCGGGTTTCGGGCGACAAGTATTTCGGCCGCGTCCTGGCCGATGTCGCGTCGCCGACGGAGCCCGATCTCGGCGCCCGGCTTCTGCGCGAGGGGCATGTCGACGCCTATGACGGCGGCCGGCGGCGCGACTGGTGCGCCACCGTCGGCAGCCGGCGAACGCCGTCCGGACTGGGGCGCGGCTGAGCCTCCATGCGTCTTGACCGGTGACCCCGCCGGTCCATCTGGAGGCGGCAAGGCGGCGGACGACCGCGCCCCGACGCTTCGTGGCGTCCTTCCTCGGGACGACCCGGCAGAAAACGCGACATCCTCATGCCTTGGGCCTATCTTCTCGTCGCCGGTCTTCTCGAGGTCGGCTGGGCGTCGGCTATGAAACAGTCGGCCGGCTTCACGCGTCTCGTGCCCAGCGTCGTGACCTTCGTGCTGATGTTCGGCAGCTTCGGGCTGCTCGCCGCCGCGATGCGCTCGCTGCCGCTCGGCACGGCCTATGCGGTCTGGACCGGCATCGGCGCGCTCGGCGCCTTCCTGGTGGGCCTCGTGTGGTTCGGCGAGAGCGCCCATCCCATGCGCCTTCTCGCCGCCGGTCTCATCCTCTCGGGCATCGTCCTGATGAAATGGGCGCCTACAAGCTGAAAACCGCGGGGCGGGTGGCCGCAGCTTTCCCGCCGGTCTAGAAGGGTTTCACGTGAAACACGAGTGCCGGTGCCGATGACCTCCTCCCCCGCCCCCTCCCCCGACGAGGCGCGCGTCGCCGCCGCGATCGGCGATCTCGTGCGCACGCTCGACCCCGGCTTTCCCGTCGAGCTGTGGACGGGCGAGCGCATTGGGGCGGCCGATGGTCCCGCCCTCGTCGTTCGGCGCGCGGACGCCCTCGCGCGCCTCGCCTTCAGCCCCCGCGTCGAGACGCTGCTCGGCCTGTGGATGGACGGCACGATCGACGTCGCCGGCGGCTCGTTCCTGGAGCTTGCGGGTCGGCGCGGCACGCGCGCCAAGGCCAGGGGCGCCTGGAAGCGTCTCAACAAGCGCGGGCTGCTCTCCCTCCTGCCCGCGCTCTGGCGCCTGCGCCGGACAGCCTCCCACGCCAGCCCCTCCGCCGGCGCGGAGGCGGGCGCCGATGCGGGAGCCAGCGGATCGACCAAACAGGCGATCCAGTACCATTACGACGTCTCCAACCGCTTCTACGAGCTCTTCCTCGACAAGCGCATGGTCTATTCCTGCGCCTACTTCGACGGCTGGCACGACGATCTCGACCGCGCCCAGGAAGACAAGCTGGAGATGATCTGCCGCAAGCTGCGCTTGGCGCCCGGCGACCGCTTCCTCGACATCGGCTGCGGCTGGGGCGCGCTCCTGATCCACGCCGTCTCCCGCCACGGCGTGACCGGCCACGGGGTGACGCTTTCCAAGGCGCAGTTCGATCTCGCCACGCGGCGCGTGCGCGAGGCGGGACTGGAGGACCGCATCACGATCGAGCTGAAGCCCTATCAGGAGCTGACCGGGACCTTCGACAAGATCGCCTCGATCGGCATGTTCGAGCACGTCGGCTTTCGCAACCACGACGCCTATTTCGGCGCGGTGCGGAAGCTCCTGCGCCCGCGCGGCCTCTACCTCCACCACACGATCGCCCGGCCGGCCAAGAAGGACCTGAAGACCTTCCACAGGGGCTCGCGCGAGTATCGCGCCATCACGCGTTTCATCTTTCCCGGCGGCGAGCTCGACTACATCGGCCACTCGCTGCAGAAGCTGGAGGCGCACCGGTTCGAGGTCCACGACGTCGAGAACTGGCGCGAGCATTACGGGCGCACCTGCCGGATCTGGGCGGAGCGGCTGGAGGCCAATTTCGAGGCGGCGGCGGCCGAGGCGGGCGC
>NZ_BBWJ01000053.1 GCF_001463745.1 Aureimonas sp. AU22
GGCGGGCGCGCCCGTCGCCCGCCTCTGGCTGCTTTATCTCGCCGGCTGTGCCCTCGCCTTCGAGCGCGGCACGGTGATGATCAACCAGACCCTCGTGTCCAAGCGCGACAAGGGCCCGTCCGGCCTGCCGCCGACGCGGGCCGACCTCTACGCCTGATAGCCCACCGCGCCCGGCACGCCGTCGGGCGCGGCACCCACCGCCGCCACGAGGACGCGCATGTCCTCGCGCAGGGCGGCGAGTTCGTCCGAGAGTGCCAGGATCTGCATCTCGGCGCGGGTGTTGGTCTCGTAGTCGAGCCGCGCCTCGAGGCGATCCTTCGCGGCCTGCCGGTTCTGGCTCATCATGATGATCGGCGCCTGCAGCGCCGCCAGCATGGAGAGCATCAGGTTGAGGAAGATGAAGGGGAAGGGATCGAAGGCATTGGCCGCCAGGATCCAGACGTTGAGAAGCACCCACGCGGCCAGGAAGACCGCGAAGCCGATGATGAAACTCCAGGAACCGCCGATCGATGCGACGCGGTCGGCCAGGCGCTCGCCGAAGGTCATGCCTTCGGTGAACACCTCGTGGGGATCCCGGGTGGTGGTGGTCCGGCGCAGACGGCCGGCGACGTAACGGATTGCCGCGTTCATGGGCTCACCTATGGGGACGACCGGCCGCTCGTGCGGTGGTCGCTCCGGTGAGCCGACGGGATCAGCTCCGGCGCGACCGCGCGAGCGGCCCGGTCGATCGACTGAGATCGTTGCTGGACATGATCCTTCTCGGGATCGGCTGATGATTGGGACTAGCCGGAGGCTCACGAGGGATATGCGCCTCGTGACCCCCGCGGTCAAGGCCACGTGATCGGCGGGGCCGCATCGGGTCTCGAAAGACTGCGCGGCCACTTGCCGGCGCCACGTCGCCGATGAAAAAAAGGCCGCCTTCCCTCCCGGGAAAGCGGCCTTCCGTGATCTTTGCCATGCCGGCCGGTCCGATGCGGACTCTAGCCAGAGGGCACGGGATCGTCAGATGCGAGAAGAAGGCTGCCCCTTCACCATCGTCAGAACCATAGACCCGGCCGACATAGGATAACCACTCGACATCGGATCACCTCCTTTCGCTTCGTTGAACACGAGGGAAAGTATGGGATGGGCGGTTGCGGCCCGCAAGGGGGTGGGGAGCGGCAATTCGTCAGGGACGCAACGGATCGCGCGGCAAACTCTCGCCCGCAACGCCCTTTTAAAGCCTTCGCCGGCATTCTACCGTCGGGGAAAGGGGGATGGCGGATGCTGCTGCGGATCGAGCGCCGTGAGGTCAGGATCGGCATGTATGTCGAGGAGGTCGAGGGCGCCTGGATCGATATTCCGCTTTGGTTCAGAAGCCGCAGGATCGACGACGCGGCGACGCTGGCGAAGATGCGCGACAGCCGCGTCGCTTCGCTGCTGATCGACCTCGACAAGGGCATCGGCCCCGTCGGCGACATGGGCTCGCCCCGCGGCCGGGCGACCCTCCCCGCACCCCACTCGGCGCTTCTTCACGCCGACGTCGCGAAGGCGCAGCAGACGTTGCGCCGGACGAATTCGGCGATGCGCGGCATCGTCGCGTCGATCCGCGGGGGCGGCTCCGTCGATCCGGCGCTGGCGCGCGCCGTGGTCGACGAGGTGGCCGTCGCCATGCGCCACCGGCCCCGCGCGCTCCTCGGCATCACCCGGCTGAAGTCCAAGGACGAATATACCTTTCTCCATTCGGTGGCGGTCTGCGCCCTGATGACGCATTTCGGGCGGTTCCTGCGCCTCGATCCCGATGTCGTCCAGCAGCTCGGCCTCGCCGGCCTCCTGCACGACATCGGAAAGGTGCTGCTGCCGACCGAGATCCTCGGCAAGGCGGGAACGCTCAGCGAGGAGGAGGCCCTGATCGTGCGGGCGCATCCGACGGAAGGCTTCCGGATGCTGCAGCGACAGGACGTGCCGGACTTGGTGCGCGACGTGTGCCTGCACCACCACGAGCGGATGGACGGCGGCGGATACCCGGATGGGCTGGCCGGCGACCAGCTCTCGCAGGCGGTGCGCATCGCCGCGATCTGCGACGTCTACGACGCCGTGACCTCGGTCCGCCCCTACAAGGAAGCTTGGTCGGCGAAGACCGCCTATAGCCGGATGTGGCGATGGGAGGGCCATTTCGACCCCGTCCTGCTCGGCCGGTTCTTCGTCAGCATCGGCGTCACAAACCGGACGACGCGCCCTCCCTCGGCTTGAGAGCGCGGACATCCCCGACAGGGGGATGCCCGCCCCCGGCCGATCAGCCCTTGCGGTTCTGCCGGTTCTCGATCAGCTCATCCACGACCCCGGGATCGGCGAGCGTCGAGGTGTCGCCGAGCGCGGAGAATTCGTCCTCGGCGATCTTGCGCAGGATCCGGCGCATGATCTTGCCCGAACGGGTCTTCGGCAGGCCCGGCGCCCACTGGATCTTGTCCGGCGAGGCGATCGGGCCGATCTCGCCCCGCACATGGGCGACGAGTTCCTTCCTCAGCTCGTCCGTCGGTGTCTCGCCCTCCATCAGCGTGACGTAGCAGTAGATGCCCTGCCCCTTCAGGTCGTGCGGGTAGCCGACCACCGCGGCTTCGGCGACCTTGGGATGCGAGACCAGCGCCGATTCCACCTCGGCCGTGCCCATGCGGTGCCCCGACACGTTGATCACGTCGTCGACGCGGCCGGTGATCCACCAGTAGCCGTCCGCATCGCGCCGCGCGCCGTCTCCGGTGAAGTACTTGCCGGGATAGGTCGAGAAATAGGTCTGCTCGAAGCGCGCGTGGTCGCCGTAGACCGTGCGCATCTGGCCGGGCCAGCTGTCGGCGATGCACAGGTTGCCGTCGGCCGCCCCCTCCAGCACCTTTCCTTCGGTGTCGACGAGTTCCGGCCGCACGCCGAAGAAGGGCTTGGTCGCCGAGCCGGGCTTCAGCGCCACCGCGCCCGGCAGCGGCGAGATCAGGATGCCGCCGGTCTCGGTCTGCCACCACGTGTCGACGATCGCGCAGCGCTCCTCGCCGACGACGGTGTAGTACCAGTTCCAGGCCTCCGGGTTGATCGGCTCGCCGACCGAGCCGAGGAGCCGGATCGATTGGCGCGAGGATTTCGTCACGAAACCGTCGCCCGCGCCCATCAGCGCGCGGATGGCGGTCGGCGCGGTGTAGAAGATGTTGACCTGGTGCTTGTCGACCACCTGCCACATGCGCCCGGCGTCGGGATAGTTCGGCACCCCCTCGAACATCAGCGTCGTCGCGCCGTTGGCGAGCGGCCCGTAGACGGTGTAGCTGTGGCCCGTCACCCAGCCGACGTCCGCCGTGCACCAGAACACCTCGCCGGGTCGGTAGTCGAAGACGTATTGATGCGTCATCGAGGCCCAGACGAGATAGCCGCCGGTGGTGTGGAGGACGCCCTTCGGCTTGCCGGTGCTCCCCGAGGTGTAGAGGATGAAGAGCGGGTCCTCTGCGCTCATCTCGGCGGGCGCGCACTCGGCCGACACCGTCTCGCGCGCTTCGTGCCACCAGTGGTCGCGGCCCTCTTCCATGGCGACATCGGCCCCGGTGCGGCGCACCACGAGCACCTTCTCCACCGTGTGGCCGGCCTTGGCCGATATGCCGAGCGCCTTGTCGGCATTGGCCTTCAAGGGCACGCGGCGTCCGGCGCGCAGGCCCTCGTCGGCCGTCACCAGGACCTTCGAGGACGAATCCTCCATCCGCCCGCCGAGCGCGTCGGGCGAGAAGCCGCCGAAGACCACGGAATGGATGGCGCCGATCCGGGCGCAGGCGAGCATCGCCACCGCGGCTTCCGGGATCATCGGCATGTAGATCGAGACGCGGTCGCCCCGCTCGACGCCGAGGTCCTTCAGGACATTAGCCATGCGGCAGACGTCTGCATGCAGCTCGCGATAGGAGATGCGACGCGAATCGGCGGGATCGTCGCCTTCCCAGATGATCGCGGTCTGGTCGCCCCGCGTCGCGAGATGCCGATCGAGGCAGTTGGCCGAGAGGTTGAGCGTGCCGTCCTCGAACCACTGGATCGAAACGGCGCCGGGCTCGAACGAGGTGTTCTTCACCTTCGTGAAGGGTCGGATCCAGTCGAGCCGCGCCCCGTGCTCGCGCCAGAAGCCCTCCGGGTCGGAGACGCTCGCGCCGTACCAGGCCTCGTAGGTGGCCTCGGTGATCTGCGTGCCGGCCTTCCAGGCATCCTTGACGGCGATCGTGGTCATGTCTGTCTCCTCCCTCGGCATTTCGCGCCGGCGCCGCTCCCCGCGGCGCGGAAGCGAAACTAGAACGGCTCGCGGGCGGAGAAAACCGTCGTGCGCCAGAAAACGGCGGGGTCTAGCCGGCCTTGTCCGGCTCCACCGGGCCGCCGAGCACGTCCTCGACATAGAGTTCCTGCACCAGGGTCATCAGCGCCGCCACCACCGGAACCGCCAGCACGAAGCCGAGGATGCCGAACAGGAGGCCGAAGATCACCTGCGCGGACATGGTGAGGGCGGGCGGCAGCGCCGTCGTGTAGCGCTGGGCGATGGGCTGGGCGATGTTGCTCTCGATGCCCTGGAGAACGATGTAGAGCCCGAGCGCATAGAGCGCCATGTCGACCCCCTGCGCCAACGCGGCCAGAACGATGATGACGCCGGCGACGAAAGCCCCGAGCGTCGGCACGAAGGCCAGAAGTCCCGCCTGCAGCGCCAGGAGGAAGGCGTTGTTGACGCCGATCGCCCACAGCCCGACCCAGGAGACCGAGAAGATCAGCGCCATCGAGACGGCGTCGCCCGCCACCCACATCAGGAGCGAGTGGGCGCTCTTGTCGAGCACCTCTCCGATCCGCGCCCGCTTCTCCTTGGGGAACAGCGACACGATGCCGTTGCGGTAGAGCCGGGGCTGCCAGGAGACGAAGATCGCCAGGAACAGGACGATGAAGAAGTTGCCGAGGCCCCCCAGCGCGCCGAACAGGGCGCGCCCGGCCGAGGACACGAAGCCGGACGGATCGGGCAGCAGCGACTGGAGATCGCCCGAGCCGATCTCCTTCTCGACCGGCAGGCCCATCTGGCTGAGCGAGGTCATGAGCTGGTCCGCCTGGTTGCGCACGCCGGCGAGGACGTCGTTGAACTGCTGCACCAGCGTCACCCCGCCCCAGGCGACGGGCGCGATGATCAGGGCGAAGGTCAGGAGATAGACGAGGCCGAGAGCCGCCATGCGGGGCAGGCCGAGGCGCTGGAGAAGCCGCGCCAGCCCGCAGAAGATCGCCGCGATCAGGAGGCCGGCGAAGATCAGGAAGAAGGCCGAGGACGCCCAGGCGAAGACCACCACGGTGAGGATCATGCCGAGCACGATCGCCGCCATCGTCACCGTCCGGTAGGCGAGGCGCGTGGGGACGGCGGCGGGATGGGGGGCGAGATCGCTCACGGCGTATCCATTCTCGAAAACGAAAGGGGTGCTTGCGGGCCCGGCACCCGGGCAGCCGCGCAACGGTCCGCCGAGCCTATGCGGCGGCATATATGGCGATCGGCACCATCGGGAACCGACGAAGTCCCCGCCTGTCTCTCCCCGCCGAAAGGTGCCGCGTCGCGCTGCCGCTCCCTGCCCTGCCGCTCCGTCTCGCCAACCGGAGGATTGCGCCCCAGGGGGGCGATCGCTGCCGGGCGAAGATGTCTCCGGCGACGCCGATGCCCCATCGCCGCTCGTCACCCGCCGCGATGCGCCCGACGGCTCAAGGCCTCGTCGCCCCTTCCGTGCCCGACCCTCACCCGCGCGAGCCGAAGATCGCCGAGCCGACGCGCACGCTCGTGGCGCCGAAGGGAATGGCGCGCTCGAAGTCGCCCGACATGCCCATGGAGAGCTTCTCCACCCCCGCCTCGCCCGCGATCTTGCCGAGAAGCGCGAAATAGGGGCCGGGATGCTCGCCCACCGGCGGAATGCACATCAGCCCCTCGATGGCGAGCCCATGCTCCTCGCGGCAGCGGGCGACGAACGCGGCCGCCTCGCGCAGCGGAATGCCGGCCTTCTGCGCCTCCTCGCCGATATCGACCTGGACATAGAGGCGCGGCCGGCGGTTCTGGCGCGCCATCTCTTTGGCGATCTCGCGGGCGATCTTGTCGCGGTCCACCGTCTCGATCACGTCGAACAGCGCCACCGCCTCGGCCGTCTTGTTGGACTGGAGCGGACCGATGAGATGGAGCTCGACGCCGGCGAACTCGGCCCGCAGCTCCGGCCATTTCCCCGCCGCCTCCTGCACCCGGTTCTCGCCGAAGATGCGCTGCCCGGCTTCGAGCACCGGGCGGATCTCGTGGGCGTCGAAGGTCTTCGACACGGCGACGAGCTCGACCGAGCCCGCAGGGCGGTCGGCATCACCTTCCGCGGCACGGATGCGAGCGCGGATATCCCGGAGGCGGTCGACGGCGGTGTCGCTCATGGCATTCCTTGAAGGCAAGACGGTTTGAAGCTATTTTGAGGAGTGGGTGCCGGAGCGCTAACTCCGACACCCGTCGCCTTAGGTGAGAAGTTGGACCCGGAGAACGACCGACCAGCCGCTCCGGGTCCTTTTCACCTCAAGCGTGACGCTCAGCGGAATCATCCACATCGCTTCACTCCTTCGGACGGCAAAGCCGATGCCTCGGCCGCGGTGGCTCATCCTCCGCGGCGGCGTGGGCTGGTCTCACGCGTCTGCTTCTGCCGTCCGATGGCCGTTTATGCGGCGGCGCGCCAAGCTTGTGAAGGCGGACATAAGTCAATATTGACTTGGGCAATCGGCGCTTCGCGCCCCCTCGCCCGCCCGCGTCCCGCTTACGAGAATCCCGTCCGCAATGGCCATCGAACGATACAATCCGCGCTCTTCCGAACCCCGCTGGCAGGAGGCTTGGGAACAGGCGAAGCTCTTCGAGACGGACACGGATGCCGGCGGCGAGGCCTACTACGTCCTCGAGATGTTCCCCTACCCGTCCGGGCGCATCCACATGGGCCACGTGCGCAACTACGCGATGGGCGACGTCGTCGCGCGCTACAAGCGGGCCATGGGCTTCAACGTGCTGCATCCGATGGGCTGGGACGCGTTCGGCATGCCGGCCGAGAACGCGGCGATGCAGAACAAGGTCCATCCGCGCGACTGGACCTATCAGAACATCGCGACGATGCGCGGCCAGCTGAAGTCGATGGGCCTGTCGCTCGACTGGTCGCGGGAATTCGCGACCTGCGACGTCGAATACTACGCGCAACAGCAGGCGCTCTTCCTCGACATGCTGGACAAGGGCCTCGCCTATCGCCGCAAGTCCAAGGTCAACTGGGACCCGGTCGACCAGACCGTGCTCGCCAACGAGCAGGTGATCGACGGGCGCGGCTGGCGCTCGGGCGCTGAAGTTCAGCAACGCGAGCTGACGCAGTGGTTCTTCCGCATCACCCAGTTCGCCGACGACCTCCTCCAGGCGCTCGATGCCCTGCCCGGCTGGCCGGAAAAGGTGCGCCTCATGCAGCGCAACTGGATCGGCAAGTCGGAAGGGCTGTCGCTGCGCTGGGCGCTCGCTGAGCCGGCGGGCGGGATCGGTGAGGTCGAGGTCTTCACGACGCGGCCCGACACCTTGTTCGGCGCCAGCTTCCTGGCCATCGCGGCCGACCATCCGCTGGCTCGTGCCGCTGCCGAAACGAATGCGGATCTCAACGGTTTCATCGACGAGCTGAAGCGTGGCGGCACCTCCGCGGCCGAGATCGAAACCGCCGAGAAGCGCGGCATGGATACGGGCCTTCGCGCCGTGCATCCGCTCGATCCCAACTGGACCGTTCCGGTCTATGTCGCGAACTTCGTGCTGATGGACTACGGCACGGGCGCCATCTTCGGCTGCCCCGCGCACGACCAGCGCGACCTCGATTTCGCGCGCAAGTACGCCCTGCCGGTGACGCCGGTCGTCCTGCCGGACGACATGGACGCCGCCGCGTTCTCCGTCGGCGATACGGCCCACGACGGCGAAGGCCGCCTCTTCAACTCGCGCTTCCTCGACGGCATGACGCCGGACGAGGGCTTCGAGGCGGTGGCCGCCCGTCTCACCGCCGAGAGCCTCGGCAATCGCCCGGTGGCCGAACGGCGGGTCAACTTCCGCCTGCGCGACTGGGGCGTGTCGCGTCAGCGCTACTGGGGCTGCCCGATCCCGGTGCTCCATTGCGAGGCCTGCGGCACGGTGCCGGAGGCTCGAGAGAACCTCCCCGTCCGCCTGCCCGACGACATCGACTTCGACAAGCCCGGCAACCCGCTCGACCGTCATCCGACCTGGCGCCACGCCACCTGCCCGCAATGCGGCGGGCCCGCGCTGCGCGAGACGGACACGATGGACACGTTCGTCGACAGTTCCTGGTACTTCGCGCGCTTCACCAGCCCGCACGCGCCGGAGCCGACCGTGCCCGCCATCGCCGACCGCTGGCTGCCGGTGGACCAGTATATCGGCGGCATCGAACACGCGATCCTGCATCTTCTCTACTCGCGCTTCTTCACGCGGGCGATGCGCGAGACCGGTCACCTCAACCTCGACGAGCCGTTCAAGGGCCTGTTCACGCAGGGCATGGTGGTGCACGAGACCTATCGCGACGGGCGCGAATGGGTGCCGCCCGCCGATGTCGCGATCGAGGAGACGGACGGCGTGCGCACGGCACGGCGCCTGTCCACCGGCGCGGACATCACCATCGGCGGCATCGAGAAGATGTCGAAGTCGAAGCGGAACGTCGTCGATCCCGACGACATCATCGGCTCGCTCGGCGCCGACACCGCGCGCTGGTTCATGCTCTCCGACTCGCCCCCCGAGCGCGACGTGATCTGGACCGAGGCCGGCGCCGAGGGCGCGCATCGCTTCGTGCAGCGCGTCTGGCGGCTCGTCGCGGAAACCGCCGAGACGCTCGACCGGCTGGGCACGGGGCTCGGCGAGACCAGCGACGCCGCCACGGCCGTCCGCCGCGCCGCCCATCGCACCGCGGCCGGCGTCGGCGACGACATCGAGCGCCTCGCCTTCAACAAGGCCGTCGCCCGGCTCTACGAGCTCGTCAACACGCTGTCCGCCGCCTTCAACGAGGCGGCGCTTGAGGGCGACGCGTCCTTGCGCGAGGCGGCGCGCGAGAGCCTGTCGATCCTCGTGCGGCTCGTCGCGCCGATGATGCCGCATCTGGCGGAGGAATGCTGGCGGGCGCTGGGGCAGACGGGTCTGTGCGCCAGCGCGCCCTGGCCGAAGGCCGACGCGGCGCTGCTCGTGAACGACGAGATCACGCTGCCGGTCCAGATCAACGGCAAGAAGCGCGGCGACATCACCGTCTCCGCGAAGGCCGAGAAGGCCGAGGTGGAAGCCGCCGTGCTGGCGCTGCCCTTCGTGGCGGAGGCTCTGAACGGCGCGGCGCCCAAGCGCCTCGTCGTGGTTCCGGGAAGGATCGTCAATGTCGTCGCCTAACCGCCTCCTCGTTCTCGCAGCCGCTCTCGCGCTGGCGGGCTGCACCGCCGGCCCGCTCTACGGCACGACTTCGGTCGATCCGGCGACGGGCGCGCGCTCCTCGGTGCTCACCGAGCTGCGCGGCCGCATCGCGCTGACCCCGGCCCAGACCCGAACGGCGCAGGTCTTCCGCAACGCGATGCTCTACAAGCTGAACGGCGCGACGCCGGTATCGGCCCCGCTCTACGAGCTGCGCTACACCGTTTCGGCCACCGACCAGATCGCCGCCGTCGAGGCCGGCACCGGCACGCCCAGCGCCGCGCTCTACCGCATGACGGTGGACTACGAGCTCATCCGCACCGCCGACCTGAAATCGCTCGCCAGGGGCCAGCGCTTCGCGACCGTGCCCTACGACCGCACCAGCCAGCTCTTCGCCGCCAGCCGCGCCGTCGTCGACGCACGCGACCAGGCGGGCGAGACGGTGGCCGAACGGGTGCTCGGCGCCGTCGCGCCGGTGATCCAGCGCGAAGCGTTCACGGACCCGGCCCCCGTCGTCTCCAAGAACTGACGGGGCCGGCAGCTTGGCGCAGAAGAAGGCGCACGAGGTCGACGCGTTCCTGTCGCGGCCCGACACGTCCTTTCCGGTGATCCTGCTCTACGGCCCCGATCCCGGTCTCGTGTCGGAGCGTGCCGAGACGATCGCCAGACTGTCGGGCGTCGCCGGCGACGACCCTTTCTCGAACGTCGTGCTGCAGGCCGACGATCTCGAGCGCGACATCGGGCGCCTCTTCGACGAGGCCCGCACCGTCTCGCTCTTCGGCGGCCGTCGGCTCCTGCGCATCAAGGGGGCCGGCAACGGGCGCAACCTCGCCGACGCCGTCGCCGATCTCGCCGCCGCGCCCCCACCGGACTGCATCGTGGTGATCGAGGCGGGCGACCTCAAGAAGAGCGCTCCCTTGCGCACTCAGGTCGAGCGCGGCCGCGCCGCTATGGCCTTGCCCTGCTACCAGGACGAGGACAAGGCGCTCGACCGGATGATCGACGAGGAACTGGCGCAAGGCCGCCTCACGATCGACCGCTCGACGCGCGAGGCGCTGCGTGCCCGGCTCGGCGCCGACCGGCTGGCCTCGCGCGGCGAGGTGCGAAAGCTCTGCCTCTATGCGCTCGGCAAGGGACAGATCACGGAAGACGACGTCGAGGCGATCGTCGGCGACGTGTCGGCCGAGACGGTCGACGAGGCGGTGGACGCGGCGGCGAGCGGCGAGGTGAGGCGTCTGCCCGAACTCATCGGCCGGCTGGTCTCGTCGGGCACCTCCACCTTCCAGCTCCACGGCGCGCTCCTGCGCTTCTTCCAGGGGCTGCAGGTCATGCGCGGCGAGGTCGAGGCCAAGGGCACGCCGATCTCCGCCGTGGTGGAGCGCCGTCGCCCGCATTTCCGCCGCCGTCCGGCGCTCGAGGCCGCGCTCGGGGCCTGGGACGGGGCAGGGGTGGCCGGCGTCCTGCGACGCCTCGAACACGACATCCTCCTGTCGCGGCGCGAGAGTGCGCTCGCGGTGACGGTGATGCGCCGCAGCCTCATCGAGATCGGCGTCGAGGCGGCGAGGCGGCGCGCCCGCGCCCGCCGCTGACGCCTTTCGCAGGCTTTCGACCCCCCGGTCGGCGGAATATGCTCAAACGACTTCAAAACAACGCAAATGCTGCGACCGCCGCGCCATCGGATATGCTTTAACGAGCGGGAGGGTCCGGCAGGAGGGTCGTCCCTCGTCGCGAACAGGGGGACACTTTCATGGAATACCGCACGCTCGGACGCTCTGGACTGAAGGTCTCGGCGCTCACCATGGGGACGATGACGTTCGGCGGCCAAGGCGTCTTCGGCAGCGTCGGCGCGACGGGCGCCGAAGAGGCGAGGGGCCTGATCCACCTCTGCCTCGACGCCGGCATCAACCTGATCGACACCGCCAACATGTATTCGAACGGCCTGTCGGAGGAGATCATCGGCGAGGTACTCGCTGGCGACCGCCCGAACGACGTCCTTCTTGCCTCCAAGGTGCGCATGCGCGTCGGCGAGGGGCCAAACGACGAGGGCCTGTCGCGCCATCACGTCATCCGCGAATGCGAGCGCTCGCTGAAGCGCCTGCGGACCGACGTCATCGACATCTACTACTGCCACGAATGGGACGGCACGACGCCGCTGGAAGAAACGATCGCAGCGCTCGACACGCTCGTCACCCAAGGCAAGATCCGCTACATCGGCTGCTCCAACTACGCGGCCTGGCAGGTGATGAAGGGGCTCGGGATTTCCGACCTCCACCACCACCCCCGCTTCATCACGCAGCAGATCCACTACACGCTAGAAGCGCGCGAGGCGGAGTACGAGCTTCTGCCGCTGTCGGTCGACCAGGGCCTCGGCGTCCTCGTCTGGAGCCCGCTCGCCGGCGGCCTCCTCTCGGGCAAGCACCGCCGCGGCCAAAGCGCGGAGGGCTCGCGCCTCACCGCCGGCTGGACCGAACCGCCGATCCGCGACGAGGATCGGCTCTGGCGCATCGTCGACGTCCTGGTCGCCATCGGCGAGGGGAGGGGGGTTTCGGCGGCGCAGGTCGCGCTCGCCTGGCTGCTCGGCCGCCCGGCCGTCGCCTCGCTGGTGATCGGCGGGCGCCGCGAGGACCAGTTCCGCGACAACATCGCCGCCGCGTCCCTCAAGCTCACGGACGAGGAAAGCCAGCGTCTCGACGAGGTCAGCCGCCCGCCGGTGCTCTATCCCTACTGGCACCAGTACAACACGGCGCGCGACCGCTTCGGTCCGGCCGACCGCGTGATCGACCACGGCTGACGCCGCCGGGCGCCGGCCGGTCCGGCGCCCGCTTGCCCCAGGAGACACAGTCCATGCGTTCTGCTTACGCCTTTGCCGCTCTCGCCGCACTCATCGCCCTCGGCGCGCCCGCTGCCGCGGAGGAGGTCGACTGCACCGACCCGCAGACCCAGACCCTTCTGAACCTCTGCGCGGCTGCGGATCACGACGCCGCCGACGAACGGCTCAACCCTCTCTATGCGAAAGTTCGCGAACGTCTTGCCGGTGACGAGCGGAAGCTCGGTCTCCTGCGTGATGCGCAGCGTGCCTGGATCGGTTATCGCGACGCCGAATGCGCCTTCCAGGCGTCGACCGTGGAGGGCGGAAGTGCCCAGCCGATGGTCGCATCGCAGTGCCTCGCCGATCAGACGACGCGGCGCGCCGCCGATCTTGACGCCTATCTCGCCTGCGAGGAAGGCGATCTCGCCTGTCCTCTTCCGCCGCAATAAGCCGGCTTACAGGTTGCGAATTCGCGGCCCCGTCTCCGCCGCTGCATTCCCGCCCGCCTGCAGCAGGCGGCAGACGGCATCGAGCTGGTCGAGATCGCGGAAGGTCAGTTGCAGCGTTCCGCCCTGCCCGGCCATGTCGATCGCGACCGGCATGCCCAGCGTGCTCGTCAGAAGATCCGCCAGCGCCCGGGCGTCCGACGCTTCCGGAGCGGCCGGGGCGAAGGGCGTGCGGCGGCGCGGCGCGGTCTTCGGGGCGGCGGGGGCTTGCGGGCCGCGCGCGAGGCTTTCCGCCTCACGCACGCTGAGGCCCTCGTCCACGATGCGGCGGGCAAACGTCTCGGGATCGTCCTGCGCGACTGCCGTGCGCGCGGCGCCCGCCGACAGTTCGCCCCGCTGCACCATTTCCTTGACGCTGTCGGGAAGCTTCAGGAGGCGCAGGGTGTTGGCGACGTGGCTGCGGCTTTTCCCGACGACGTCGGCAAGGTCGGCCTGCGTGTAGCCGTGCTCGGCGATCAGCATCTCGTAGCCCATCGCCTCTTCGATCGGATCGAGGTCGGCGCGCTGGACGTTCTCGATGATCGCGATCTCAAGCGATTGCCGGTCGGAGATGTCGCGCAGGACGACTGGCACGTCCTTGAGCTCGGCCGCCTTGGCCGCACGCCAGCGCCGTTCGCCGGCCACGATCTCGAAACCGGATACGCCTTCGACCTTGCGCACCAGGATCGGCTGGACGACGCCGTGCTGGCGCACGGAGGCGGTCAGCTCGTTCAGATCCGTCTCGTCGAAATGACGGCGCGGGTTCTTCGGGTTCGGCCGAAGTTCGGCCGCGGCGACGCGGCGCTCGCCGACCTGCACCTCGCGCGCCATGGCGGGGCCGGGAAAGGGCGTGCCGGCCCGCGAGGGCAGGGACGCGGACGCCGATCCGCCGATGAGGGACGCGAGTCCGCGACCCAACCTCTGGCGTCCCTTGTCCTCGTTCATGCCGGTCTCCTGAATATGGTGGGCATCGCGGCCCTTTGCGGCGGTTGCCCGCCCTTCGTGTTCGGTGGTGCCGCGGTCAGGCCGCAGCCAGATCGCGTTCGCGCTGGATGACCTCGGACGCCAGACGGATGTAGGCCTGACTGCCCGGACACTTCATGTCGTAGAGGATCGCCGGCTTGCCGAAGCTCGGCGCTTCCGACACGCGCACGTTGCGCGGAATGATGGTCTCGTAGACATGGTCGCCCATGTAGGAGCGGACGTCGCGCACCACCTGGCTCGCCAGGTTGTTGCGCCCGTCGAACATGGTGAGGACGATACCGTGCAGCGACAGTGCCGGGTTGAGGGTGTCGCGCACCTGCTCGACGGTCTCGAGAAGCTGGCTGAGGCCCTCGAGCGCGAAGAACTCGCATTGCAGCGGCACCAGGATCGCATCGGCGGCCGCCATGGCGTTGACGGTCAGAAGGTTCAGCGAGGGCGGGCAATCCACGAGGACGAAGTCGAAGCGCGCCGTTTCCTCAACGTGGAAATGCAGGGCGTCGCGTAGCCGGTAGGCGCGGCTGGCGGCGCCCGAGATCTCCATCTCCACTCCGAGGAGATCCATGGTCGAGGGAACCACCCAGAGATTGGGAACCGCGGTTTCCATCGCGGCCTCGGTGACCGAGGCGCTTTCCACGAGGACGTCGTAGGACGAGACGGCCCGGTCCTCGCGATCGATGCCGAGGCCCGTCGAGGCGTTGCCCTGGGGATCGAGGTCGATCAGCAGCGTGCGCTTGCCGATCGCCGCCAGCGCCGTCGCAAGGTTGATCGCCGTCGTGGTCTTGCCGACGCCGCCCTTTTGGTTCGCAACCGTAATGACGCGCATGCGCGGGACGGAAAGCGTGTCCATGTCTCAACTCCACCCGGATTTTTGTCAGGGCCGGGCCCATGTCGTCGGTTGCCGTCCACGCCTTCGGCGTCAGGTGCGGCGCTCCAGCGAGCGGATCTCCAGGAGCACCGAGCCGTCTTCAACCGGCGAGGGATGCTTTACCATGTCGAATTGCCAATGGGCAGCGGCCCCTGCAATTTCGCTCTCATGCGCGCGGCCCTTCAGGAACCAGTAGGTCGTATCCGGACCGGCATGGGGCGCAACCAGAGCGAAGAGATCGTCGAGCGATGCGAGCGCCCGCGCGCTGATCGCCTCGACGCTGGCGAGAACTTCGCCGCAGTCCTCGATTCGGCTGGCGTGGATCGTGGCGGGAAGCGCGAGTTCGCGGGCGACCGTTCGCAGGAACGCCGCCTTCTTGGCATTGCTCTCGACGAGATGCACCGCCGCCCCGTCCCGCTCCGCCAGGAGAATCGCGAGGATCAGCCCCGGCAGACCGGCACCGGAGCCAAGATCGGCCCAACGTGCCGCGCTTTTCGCCTTCGCGCCGAGAACCAGCCCGTCTTCCACATGCCGGGTCCATAGCTCGGGAATGGTCGAGGGCGAGACAAGGTTGATGCTCTTCTGCCATGTGCGCAGTAGCGCCACATAAGCGTCGAGCCGCTCCACTGTTTCACGTGAAACAGCGTGACGCGACAGCACCAGCGCCCGCTCCTCCTGCAGCTTCGCCTCCGTCGCCGCCTTGCCCATCTTCGGCTTCGGAGCCGGTGGCTTCACAAGGGAAGGCTTGGCCGGCGGCGCGCCGCGGCGATCACGCGGCGCGGGCAAGATCTTGCTTTCGAAGCGCGACGAGAAGGAGGGCGAGGGCGGTCGGGGTCATGCCGTCGATGCGTTCGGCCTCGGCAAGGCTCGCCGGCCGTCGCTCCACGAGCTTCTGCCGCAGTTCGTTGGACAGGCCCTTGATCCCCGCGAAGTCGAAGCCCGCCGGGAAATGCCGCGCCTCGTCGCGTTTCAGCTGAGCCTGATCGCGGCGCTGGCGCTCCAAATAGACGTCGTAGCCCGCCTCGATCTCGATCCGCTCGCGAACCGATCCCGGCATGGCGCAGAGTTCCGGCCAGACGGCGACGAGGTCGCGGAAGCCGATGTCGGCATGCGACAGGAGAAGCCAGGCCGAGCGGGTGCGCCCGTCCTGGTTGACGGGGAGGCCCTTGCGTGCCGCCTCGCTGCTCGTGAGGCTCAAGGCTTCGAGCTGCGCGCGGGCTCGATCCAACGCCGCCTCGCTGGCGGCGAAGGCTTCAACGCGCTCCGGCTCGGCAAGGCCCCATTCGATCGCCAGCAGCGTCAGGCGCCGGTCGGCATTGTCGGCGCGCAGGGACAGGCGGAACTCGGCACGGCTGGTGAACATGCGGTAGGGCTCGGTAACCCCAGTGCGCGTGAGGTCGTCCACCATGACGCCGAGATAGGCATCGGAGCGATCGATCACCACGGGTTCGCTCCCGCCCGCCCGGCGCGCCGCGTTGAGGCCGGCGAGCAGACCTTGCGCGGCCGCCTCCTCGTAGCCCGTCGTGCCGTTGATCTGTCCGGCGAGAAACAGGCCGGCCGCCGCCCGCACTTCCAGCGAACGCGTCAACTCGCGGGGATCGACATGGTCGTACTCGATCGCATAGCCGGGCTTCAGGATCGACACGCGTTCGAGGCCCGGCAGCGAGCGGAGGAACGCCTCCTGGACGTCGGCGGGAAGCGAGGTGGACAGCCCGTTCGGATAGACCGTCGGATCGTCCAGCCCTTCCGGCTCCAGGAAGACCTGGTGCCCGTCGCGATCGCCGAACTTGACGATCTTGTCCTCGATCGACGGGCAGTAGCGCGGCCCGACCCCCTCGATCTCGCCGGAGTAGAGTGCCGAGCGATGAAGGTTGTCGCGGATGATGCGATGGGTCTCGGGCGTGGTGCGCGTGATGCCGCAGTCGATCTGCGGATTGTCGATGCGGGTCGTGAGGTACGAGAAGGCGTAGGGCTCGGCGTCCGGTCCCTGGCGGTCGAGCCCGGCCCAGTCGATCGTCGTGCCGTCGAGACGCGCGGGCGTGCCGGTCTTCAGGCGGCCGAGCCGAAGCCCCAGCCTGCGGAGCGTCCCGGACAGGCCGAGCGAGGGCTTCTCGTCGACGCGGCCCGCCGGAATCTTGGTCGTGCCGATGTGGATGAGACCGTTGAGGAAGGTACCGGTCGTGAGAACCGCGGCGCCGCAGCGGATGCGGCGGCCATCCTCCAGCACCACGGCGCGGACCCGGTTGCCCCCGTCGAGTTCCAGGTCGAAGGCGTCGCCCTCGATCACGGCGAGGCCGCCCTGTGCGCGCACCGCCGCCTGCACCGCCGCCTTGTAGAGCTTGCGGTCGGCCTGGGTGCGCGGTCCCCGCACGGCCGGGCCCTTGCGCCGATTGAGGAGGCGAAACTGGATTCCGCCCTGGTCTGCGGCCCGGCCCATGACCCCGCCGAGCGCGTCGATCTCGCGCACGAGATGGCCCTTGCCGATGCCCCCGATCGCTGGGTTGCAGCTCATCGCGCCGACCGTGGCGAAGGCATGGGTGAGAAGGATCGTCGCAGCGCCCGCGCGCGCTGCCGCGCAGGCCGCTTCCACGCCCGCATGGCCGCCGCCGATCACCACGACGTCGGCGGAAGATTGCGCTGGAGACTGTGTCATGGGACAAGGGTTAAGCCGCACGCGGGCATGCCTGTCAACGCGTCGCGCGCGACACGCTTCACTTGCCGATGCAGAACTCGCCGAAGATGACGCCGAGAAGGTCCTCGACGCCGGTGCGTCCCGTGAGCGCACCGAGGCGATCGGCGGCAAGGCGCAGCGTTTCCGCTGCGACCTCGGGCGGCTGGGATACGGGGTCGTAGCCGTCGAGAAAGGCAAGCGTCCCTGTGATGATCTCGCGATGACGCAGGCGCGCCGGAACCACGAGCGCCGGATCGCCCGCTGCCCCGCTTGCGGCCGCGAGGATCCGATCGACGAGGGCCGCAAGACCTTCGCCGGTCCTCGTCGACACGGCGAGATCAAACTTTGCCGGCAAACCTTCTGGGCCGAGATCGGCCTTCGTGCGCAGGCGCAGGACGGGCGCCGCAGCCTCCACCGCATCCGGCTCGTCGCCCGGCGCGACGAGATGCAGCACGAGATCGGCCTCGGTGAGGGCCTTGCGCGCCCGTTCGATGCCGATCGCCTCCACCACGTCGTCCAAGGCGCGAAGGCCCGCGGTGTCGGAAAGGCGCACGGGAATGCCGCCGAGGTCGAGTCGGGTCTCGACGACATCACGCGTCGTGCCGGGGATCGGCGAGACGATCGCGACCTCGCGTTCGGCCAGCGCGTTGAGGAGGCTGGACTTGCCGGCGTTCGGCGCCCCGGCGATCACGACGTGAAACCCGTCGCGCCAGATCTCGCCGCGCCGCGCGGCCGACAGGCTCGCCCGCATCTCCGCGGCGAGCGCGGCGACCTCGCCGGAGACGCTCGCGGCCACGTCGTCGTCGACGTCGCCCTCGTCGGAGAAGTCGAACGCGGCTTCGATCAGGGCGCGGGCGCGAAGCAGGCGACGCATCCAGCCGTCGGCGACGACCCGCAGGCCGCCCTCGGCCTGCGCGAGCGCCTGGGCCCGCTGGCCCTCCGTCTCGGCAGCCAGGAGATCGGCGAGCCCCTCGGCCTCGGTGAGATCGATCCGGCCGTTCTCGAAGGCGCGGCGGGTGAATTCGCCCGGCCCCGCCAGCCGGATCGCAGGAAGCGTCGTGAGGGCCTGGAGCATGGCGGCCGCAACCGCCCTGCCGCCGTGGATGTGGAACTCGGCGAGATCCTCGCCGGAGACGGAATGGGGCGCCGGAAAGAACAGGAGGAGCCCGCGGTCGATCGCCTGGCCATCGGCGGTCCGGAAGGTGCGCAGGCTGGCTCGGCGCGCCTCGGGTACGCCACCGGCGAGGGTCTCCATAGCCAGCCGCGCCGCCGGTCCGCTGACGCGCAGCACCGCGATGCCGGCGGGGAGGGCGCCCGAGGAGAGCGCCGCGATCGTCTCGTCGGTGCTCACCGGACCGCGATCACCTCGGCATCGCAGGCGATGCGCAAGGCGTCCGGCACCGTCTCGAAGACGTGGAAGGGCGTGCCCGCCGCCGCCCAGACGAAGGGGAACTGGAGGAGGTCGCGGTCCATGAAGGTGCGCAGCGGCGCCGGGGCGCCGAGCGGCGCGACGCCGCCGATCGCAAAGCCCGTGGCGTCCCGCACGAAGTCTGCATCCGCCCGCCCCAGGGCCTCGCCGATCACGGCTCCCGCCGCTGTCTCGTCCACCCGGTTGGCGCCCGATACGAGGAGAAGGTAGGCGGTCCCGGTTTCCCGGCCTCTGAAGACGAGGCTTTTCACGATCTGTCCGACCGCGACCGACACCGCCGCCGCCGCTTCTTCCGCCGTGCGGGCGATTGTCCGGGTCTCCACCACGCGGATCGGAAGGCTCTTGGCGAGCGCCGCGATCTCGACGCGGCGCACGGCATCGGGTCGGGAAGGACGGTCGGACATGAAGGGCTCCATCGACGGGACTGGCCCCAGCCTCTAGCGCATCGGCGCCGCGCCGCCCACGAAAAAGGCCGCCGTGTCGCCACGGCGGCCCTTGGAATACGCGTCGGGAGCGATCGCCCTTACGTGTTCATCGAGTCGAAGAAGTCGGCATTCGACTTCGTCTGCTTGAGCTTGTCGTTGAGGAACTCGATCGCGTCCGTCGTGCCCATGGGGGCGAGGATGCGGCGCAGGACGAAGATCTTCTGCAGGTCCTGGCGCGGCACGAGAAGGTCCTCCTTGCGCGTGCCGGACTTGAGGATGTCCATGGCCGGGAAGATGCGCTTGTCGGCGACCTTGCGGTCGAGCACGAGCTCGGAATTGCCGGTGCCCTTGAACTCCTCGAAGATCACCTCGTCCATGCGCGAACCGGTGTCGATGAGGGCCGTCGCGATGATGGTGAGCGAGCCGCCTTCCTCGATGTTGCGCGCCGCGCCGAAGAAGCGCTTGGGCCGCTGCAGGGCGTTGGCGTCGACGCCGCCGGTGAGCACCTTGCCCGAGGACGGGACCACCGTGTTGTAGGCGCGCCCGAGGCGGGTGATGGAGTCGAGGAGGATCACGACGTCGCGGCCGTGCTCGACCAGGCGCTTGGCCTTCTCGATCACCATCTCGGCCACCTGCACGTGGCGCGTCGCCGGCTCGTCGAAGGTAGAGGAGACGACCTCGCCCTTCACCGAGCGCTGCATGTCGGTGACTTCCTCCGGCCGCTCGTCGATCAAGAGGACGATGAGGTAGCACTCGGGATGGTTGGCGGTGATCGAGTGGGCGATGTTCTGGAGGAGCACCGTCTTGCCGGTGCGGGGCGGCGCGACGATCAGCGCGCGCTGGCCCTTGCCGAGCGGGGCGACCAGGTCGATCACGCGGGCCGACAGGTCCTTCTTGGTCGCGTCGGTGAATTCCATCTTGAACCGCTCGTTCGGGTAGAGCGGCGTCAGGTTGTCGAAGTGGCTCTTGTGCTTGATCCGCTCCGGGTCGTCGAAGTTGATCGTGTTGACCTTCATCAGCGCGAAGTAGCGCTCGCCGTCCTTCGGACCGCGGATCGTGCCCTCCACCGTGTCGCCGGTCTTCAGGGAGAAGCGGCGCAGCTGGGAGGGCGAGATGTAGATGTCGTCGGGGCCGGGCAGATAGTTGGCCTCGGGGCTTCGCAGGAAGCCGAAGCCGTCCTGCAGCACCTCGACCACGCCCTCGCCGATAATCTCGATGTCCTGCGCGGCCAGGCGCTTCAGGATGGCGAAGAGGAGTTCCTGCTTGCGCAGGACGGAGGCGTTCTCGACCTCGTTCTCCTCCGCGAAGGCGACGAGCTCGGCGGCGTTCTTGTTCTTTAGGTCCTGGAGTTTGATCTCGGACATGGGAAAGGCTCCAACCCCATCCGGACTTTGGCAGTCACGCGGCACGGGGGCGTAAAACAGACGGGGAAAACGGTCAGGCCGGAACGATGATGGTGGATGTTCGGCTGAAGGGGCGGGACGGCAGGCATGGCCGCGTCGCGCCGGAGGCGGGATACGCGATCAGTCTATAGTGGGCCGGAAGCACTTTCGCAAGCGGGGGAGGCCACGCGGCGTCAGCTGCCGCCGCGGATCGTGCCCGCCGCTAGGCCGAGCTGGCGCAGGGCGTCGTCCTGGACGGCTTCCGGCGCCTCTTCGACCGAGACGCGCACCCCGTCCTCGTCGGCACCCAGGGGCTCGAAATCGGCAAATTGCGAGGCGAGGAGGGAGGGCGGCATGTAATGCCCCTTCCGCTTCTCCATCCGCTGCCGGATCACCGCCTCGTCGGCCGTCAGCTCCACGAAGCGCACCCGCGCATCCGCCCCGCGCAGTACGTCGCGATAGCGCCGCTTCAGCGCCGAGCAGGTGATCACCGTGGACTCTCCCGCCTCCGCCTTCGACGAGATCCAGTCGCGGATCGCGGCAAGCCAGGGCGCTCGGTCCTCGTCGCCCAGGGGAATGCCGGCCGACATCTTGTCGATGTTGCGCTTGGGGTGAAACTCGTCGGCTTCCGCGAACGTCCAGCCCAGGCGCGCGGCCAGTCCCTTGGCCGTGGTCGTCTTGCCGGTGCCCGACGGACCCATGACGACGAGGCAGACGGGACGGGCTGGCGATGCGGCTTGCGACAAGAACTCGGCTCCGGCGAGAAACGATCCGCGTAAGATCGCCCCGCCGGCGCCAAAGGCAAGCCGCGGTCAGAAGGGCTTCACGACCACCAGGATCACGATCACCACGAGAAGCAGCGCCGGCACCTCGTTCACCACGCGCCAGTGCCGGCTCGTCTTGGTGATCTCGTCGCGCTCCAGCCGCTTGCGCGACGCCGAAAGATACCCGTGCACGCCCGACAGGAGCACCACGAACAGGAGCTTGGCATGCAGCCAGCCGCCCCGGAACGCGAAGACCTCGATCGCCAGCCACAGGCCCGCCACCCAGGTCACGATCATCGCGGGGTTGATGATGCCGCGCATCAGGCGCCGCTCCATCACCTTGAAGGTCTCGGCCTCGCGCGAGCCCACCCCCGCCTCGGTGTGGTAGACGAACAGCCGCGGCAGGTAGAGCATCCCCGCCATCCAGGAGATCACCGCCAGGATGTGCAGGCTCTTCACCCAGAGCTGAGCCTCCAACGGCACGAGACCGAACAAGACCACCGCCAGCACCGCGCCGCCGGCCAGCGAATAGAGCAGCGAACGGTCCTTCTGGGCAGGCTTCGGCTGAACGGTCATGGCATCCTCCGGACGATCGCCCCCCTGCCTAGTCGAGAACCGCTCCAAACGGAAGCGGCGGGGGTGAAGACCGGGGCGCTGCCCCAGACCCCGCCAGGAGACATGATGTCCCCTGGACCCCTCGCTTGTTGCGTTGTGTCCGAAGTTCAGGGGGCCGCTGGCCCTCCTGAACTTCGGAAAGGTCTCAAAACGAAGCAGGGGTTCGGGGACGTCAGGCCCCGAGCGGGGATCGGGGCGGCAGCCCCGCCTTTCACCCCCGCCGCACCCGTTCGATCAGGTGCTCGACATGGGCGATCGGCGCGTCCGGAGTGATGCCGTGGCCGAGGTTGAAGACCAGCGGGCCGCCGCCGAGGTGCTGGAGGATGGCGTCGATACCCTCGTCGAGGGCCCGGCCGCCGGCGATGAGGCGCAAGGGGTCGAGATTGCCCTGGACGGGCCCGGTCTTCTGGAGTTCGGCGGCGAAGCGGAAGGGGACGGACCAGTCGAGGCCGACGGCGTCGACGCCGGTCCCGGCGCGGTAGGCGGGCAGGAGGGGACCGGCGCCCTTCGGGAAGCCGATGATGCGGGCACCCGGCACGCTCGCGCGCACGCGCTCGACGATGCGGCGGGTCGGCCCGATCGAGAAGCGCTCGAAGCTCAGCTCGTCGAGGACGCCGGCCCAGGAATCGAAGATCTGGACGCAGTCGGCACCGGCCTGGAGCTGGCGGACGAGGTAGTCCGCGCTCATCTCGGCGAGGAGGGCGAGGAGTTCGTCCATCGCCTCCGGGTGCTGGTAGCCGAACCGGCGGGCAGGGGCCTGGTCGGGCGTGCCGTGGCCGGCGATCATGTAGGTGGCCACCGTCCAGGGCGCGCCGCAGAAGCCGATGAGGGTGGTCTCATCAGGCAGTTCGGCGCGCAGGCGGGCGACGGTGGCGATCACGGGCGCGAGGTGGGTCTCCGCATTGCCGGGGTCGAGGTTCGCGATCTCGTGCGGGGCGATCGGATCCATCTGCGGCCCTTCGCCTTGCACGAAGCGCACGTTGCGGCGGAGCGCGTCGGGGATCACGAGGATGTCGGAGAACAGGATCGAGGCGTCGAAGCCGAAGCGGCGGATCGGCTGCAGCGTGACCTCGGTGGCGAGATCGGGATTGTAGCAGAGGTCGAGGAAGCCGCCGGCGCGCGCGCGGGTCTCGCGATATTCGGGAAGATAGCGGCCGGCCTGGCGCATCAGCCAGATGGGAGGCGGATACACGGTCTCGCCGGCGAGGACGCGCATCAGCTTACGCTCGTGCATGGAACACCTTTCGCGGCCGGAGGGCCGTGGGGGAGGGATGCCCGGCGTCCAGCCTCGCGTCCAGTCCTTTTCGAAGCCGGCGTGCGGAAGGCGCCGGTGATCGATCAGATAGACGCTGAGGGTTTTCCCGTCCGCCCCTCTTAGAAAAGAAATCCATGAATCTAAGATTCTGATTCTATGAGTCGGTGGATCATGGGAATTCACAGAACCCGTCCGCGGCGGCGCAAAACGACGGGCGAAACGGCGTTCACCCGTGCGGCCAAAAAGCGGCAGCGGCGTCAATCATTTGGGCGGGATCGTGTCGGGAAGGGGCGGGTTCGCGTCCCCGCAATTCACAAACGCCGGGCCACAGGCCGGTCGCTTCCATGAACTGTGGATGACGGCGGAGTTTTCAAAAGGGCAGAAATCGCTTGGAGGCGCCGGGCCCCGCCCGTCCCCTGATTCCCACAAGGGCGCCGGAATCACGGGGGTGGCGCTCGCATCCGCTTGCGCTGCTCCCGAGAATCGAGTCCGCCCGATGCCGGGGCTTCCCGCCTTTCGCTGGCTCTAATAGACAATGCGAACTTGAACAAAGATTTAAGGACGCGCGGCAAGGCGCGGGAAAGGATGATCGCGATGGGAGGACTGGTCCTCGCCTCGGGAAGCCGTCACCGTCAGGCGCTGCTCGCCGCGGCCGGCATCGATGCGCAGAGCGATCCCTCGACCCTCGACGAGCGTCTGGTGGAGGCGCCGCTGAAGGAGACGGGCGCGACGCCGGACGAGGTCGCGCTCGTGCTGGCGGAGGCCAAGGCGGTCGATGTCTCCGAGCGCCGGCCGGGCATGCTGGTGATCGGCGCGGACCAGGTCCTGTCGGTGGACGACGAGATCCTGCACAAGCCGGCCGACATGGAAGCCGCGCGCCGCACGCTCCTGAAGCTGTCGGGCCGGACCCATCATCTCGATAGCGCCGTGGTGCTGGCGCGGGACGGGGAGGCGGTCTGGCGTCATGTCTCGCGCGCCTCCATCACCTTCCGCACCCTCACGCCGGCGGAGATCGGCCGCTATCTCGCGGCGGCCGGCGACGCGGTGCTGACCAGCGTCGGCGCCTATCAGGTCGAAGGGCGGGGCTTGCAGCTGATGGAGCGGATCGAGGGCGACCTCTTCACCGTCATCGGCCTGCCGATGCTGCCCCTGATCGCGGAGCTGCGAGCCCGGGGCGCGCTGGATGACTGACGCTCCGAAGGCTTTCGTCACCGGCTGGCCGATCAGCCATTCCCGCTCGCCGCTGATCCACGGCACCTGGCTGCGCGAGCTGGGGCTCGCCGGCTCCTACGAGAAGATCGCGGTGCCGCCGGACGCCTTCGCGCGCTTTCTGGGCGGCCTGCGGGCGGACGGCTTCGTCGGCGGCAACGTCACCATTCCTCACAAGGAAGCGGCCTTTGCGGCCTGCGCGCGGCGCGACGCGGCGGCCGAGGCGATCGGGGCGGTGAACACGCTGTGGTTCGAGGGCGATGCGCTGACGGGAAGCAACACCGACGCCTACGGGTTTTCCGCCAATCTCGACGAGCGCTTGAGCGGCTGGCGCGAGGCCGAAACGGCGGTGGTGCTGGGAGCCGGCGGCGCGGCGCGCGCCGTGGTGCATGCGCTCAAGGCGGCCGGCGTCGCTGATGTCACGATCCTCAACCGGACGCGCGAGCGGGCCGAGCGGCTGGCGGATGCGTTCGGTGCGGAGGCCGGCGGGGAGGGCGAATTCGAGGCGCTCGCTCCCCGCTTCGATCTCGTCGTCAACACCCGGCCGGCCGATCCGGACGGGCTGGCGCCGGCCGACGTGCGTGCGATCGAGGCGCTGCCGGAGGGCGCGCTCGTCACCGACATCGTCTATGTGCCGCTGGAAACGCCGCTTCTGGCGGCGGCGGCCGCGCGCGGGCTGCGCACAGCCGACGGGCTCGGCATGCTGCTCCATCAGGCGGTGCCCGGCTTCGAGCGCTGGTTCGGCCGGCGACCCGCCGTCGGCGAGGCGTTGCGCGCGGCGGTGATCCGCGACATCGCGGGCGGATCGTGAAGATCCTCGGCCTTACCGGCTCCATCGGCATGGGCAAGTCGACCACGGCCGCGATGTTCGAGGCGCTCGGCGTGCCGGTCCATTCCGCCGACGCCGCGGTCCATCGTCTCTATGCCGGCCGCGCCGCGCCGCTCGTGGAAGCGCGGTTTCCCGGCACGGTGCGGGACGGCGTGGTGGATCGCGCCGCGCTCGGCTCGCGCGTGCTCGGCCAGCCCGCAGCGCTCGCCGACCTCGAGGCGATCGTCCACCCGCTGGTGCGCGCGGAGGAGACGGCGTTCCTCGATGCCGCGCGGGCCGACGGCGCTGCGCTCGCCGTCCTCGACATTCCGCTTCTCTTCGAGACCGGCGGCGAGGCCCGGGTGGACACGGTCCTCGTGGTCACCGCGCCGCCGGAGGTGCAACGCGCCCGCGTCCTCGCGCGGCCGGGCATGACGGAGGCGAAGTTCGCCGGGATCCTCGCCAGCCAGATGCCGGATGCGGAGAAACGCGCGCGCGCCGATTACGTGATCTACACCGGCGAAGGACTAGATGCCGCGCGCCGGGCCGTCGCCGCCATCGTCGCGGACCTCGGGGAGGATCGTCCGGAGACTTGAGGCTTGCGTCGTCCGGCCGCCTGTCCGACATGGAAGGGAAGATGTAGGGGAACGGCCATGCGCGAGATCGTCTTCGATACGGAAACCACCGGTCTCGACTTCGCGGAAGACCGCGTCATCGAGATCGGCGGCATCGAACTCTGGAACCACATCCCGACGGGGCGCGAGTTCCACTGCTTCATCCGACCGCAGGGACGCAAGGTCGATCCCGGCGCCTTCGACATCCACGGCATCTCCGACGACTTCCTGCGGGACAAGCCGGTCTTCGCCGAAGTCGTGGACGATGTCCTCGCCTTCTTCGACGACGCCCGCCTCGTTGCGCACAACGGCACGTTCGACATGCGCTTCATCAACGCGGAACTCGCACGCCTGGAGCGTCCGCCGATCCCGACCGAGCGCCTGATCGACACGCTGACCATGGCGCGGCGCAAGTTCCCGATGGCGCCGGCGACCCTCGACGCGCTCTGCTCGCGCTTCTCGATCGACACCTCGAAGCGCGACAAGCACGGGGCGCTGGTCGATTCCGAGCTCCTCGCGCAGGTCTATATCGAACTGATCGGCGGCCGGCAGTCGGCGCTCAAGCTGGTGACCGAGGACGAGGCGCGCACCGGCGAAGGGGGCGAGGGCGGTGCCCGGGCCTTGCCGCCGCGCCCCGTGCCGCTGCCCTCGCGCCTGACCGCCGCCGAAGTCGAGGCGCATCGCGCCTTCGTGGCAGGGCTCGGAGATGCGGCGCTTTGGCAGCGGGTCGAGGGTTTCGAAAACTGACACCGACTCACCTGTTCAAGGGGCGTCCGAGCTTCTAGAAGCCCGGGCATGGACGCGCCCCTTCTCCCGCTTCGCCATTTCCTCCTCGGCCTTGCGGTGGTGGCCGTCTGGGGCACCAATTTCGTGGTGATCCACGAGGGGCTGCAGCATCTGCCGCCGCTTCTCTTCGCCGCCCTGCGGTTCCTGTTCGCCGCGCTGCCCGGCATCCTCCTGTTCCCCCGGCCGCGTGTGCGCTGGCGCCTTCTCGCCGCCTACGGGCTGCTGATCGGCACGGGCCAGTTCGGCCTCCTGTTCATCGCCATGAACGGGCAGATCTCGCCCGGCATCGCGTCGCTGGTGATCCAGTCCCAGGTCTTCTTCACCATCGCGCTCGCCATGCGCCTGTCGGGCGAGACGGTGCGACCCTACCAGTGGGCGGCGCTGGGCCTGGGGATGGCGGGGCTTCTCGTCATCCTGACCCACACGGACGGCTCGACGACGCCGCTCGGCCTCGGCCTCGTGGTCGTCGCCGCCCTGTCCTGGGCGAGCGGCAACATCGTGGCGCGGGCAAGCCGCGTCACCGACATGCTGCCCTTCGTGATCTGGGGCAGCGTCTTCTCCGCCCCGCCGCTCTTCGCCCTGAGCTTCGCGCTGGAGGGCTGGGACGCGATCCGGGCAGGGCTTGCGAACGCCGACGCTCTCACCTGGGGCGCCGTCCTCTGGCAGACGGTCGGCAACACCATGTTCGGCTACGCCGCCTGGGGCTGGCTCCTGTCGCGCCATCCGGCGGCGCTCGTCACCCCGATGGCGCTCCTCGTGCCGCTCTTCGGCATGGGCGCCTCGACGCTGCTTCTCGGCGAGCCCTTGCCGTTCTGGAAGATCGGCGCGGCGCTCCTCGTGATGTCGGGCCTCGTGCTCGGCCTTCTCTACCCGCGCTGGCAGGCCCGCCGGGCCTGACGCGAAAAGGGCGCCGCCGATCCCTCGGGGCGCCCTTTTCTCATCATTGGATGGGTACGGTCAGACCGTCGGCTGTACCTGCGCCTTGGCCCGTTCCTCGGCGAGGCGCTGGGTGAACAGGGCGGCGAAGTCGATCGGGTCGATCATCAGCGGCGGGAAGCCGGCGTTGCGTGTGACGTCGGCGACGATCTGGCGCGCGAAGGGGAAGATCAAGCGCGGGCACTCGATGAAGAGGACCGGGAGCATGTGCTCCTGCGGGAATCCTTCGAGGCGGAACACGCCGCCATATTCGAGTTCCACGTGAAACAGCGTGTCGGCCCCCTCGCCGGCGCGCGCGTTCAGCGTCAGGCGCACGTCGTATTCGTGCTCGGCACCCTGGACCGGGTTGGCACCGACATTGACGCCGATGTTGATGCCCGGCGCGCGCGCCTGGCCGCGCAGCGATCCCGGCGCGCCGGGGCTCTCGAAGGAGAGGTCCTTGATGTACTGGGCAAGGATGTTGAGCGAGGGCTGGGCCCCCTGGCTCGCACCGTTGGCGCCGTTCGCGCCGTTGGTCTGGTCGATCTGGGACATCGGGGCTCCTCGGGCGCGTCGCGGCGCCCCTTCCAAGATGGCGGCTTCAGCAGCCGCGGCTCGCGGCCGCAGCTATCACGGGGTCGGGGTTTGAAACAAGCGCAAGGCGGTCCCGGACGCTCAGTGAAGCGTGCGCGGTCCGCGGTCCGCCGGGTCGTCGTCGCGCCCGTCGATCGCCTTCCACGGACTGGCGCCGTCGCCGTCGCGGCGCTGGAAGTCGCCGCCCTGGAGATCGATCACCTCGGGGCCCGGTCGGCGATACGGCGCGTCGCGGCGTCCGGTCGGCCCGACCACGACGATCCGCGAGCGAAGGCGGTGCCAGACGAAGTCGCGCACGGGGGGCAGGAACAGGAGAAGGCCGAAGACGTCGGTGACGAAGCCGGGCAGGATCAGGAGGATACCGGCCAGCGCAATCATCGCGCCATGCACGATCTCGCGCTCGGGGACGCGGCCCGCCCGCGCCTCGGCCTGCGCCGCGCGCAGGGTCGACAGGGTCTGGCGCTTCAGAAGCGCCGCGCCGAGCACGATCGCGGCGATCACGAGCGCGAGGGTCGGCCACACGCCGATCTCGCCGCCCACCCAGATGAAGACGCCGATCTCGACGAGCGGCAGCGCCAGAAGCGCGAGGGGGATGAGGATCAGCGGCATTCGCGAACTCTTCGAGTCTCCGGTCCAGCGGGACGATCCCGCCGGGCACCCAACATAGGACGCGGAAGCGTGAATTTGAATGCGCGGGGTCATGCCTCTATATGATGCGGACATAACCATCGCTTGATCTTCGGGACACACGGCATCTTCATGGGCTTCGGGACGATCTTCTTTATCGTGGTGGCGGCGATCGTCCTGTACCAGCTGCGCTCCGTGCTCGGCCGGCGGACCGGAAGCGAGCGTCCGCCGTTCGATCCCTATTCCCGCCCGACCGACGGTCCGGCGCCCGCGCAGGGCAACGTGGTCACCTTGCCCTCGCGCCGCGTCAACCCGGACGAGACGGCCGCCTCCCCCTACGAGGCGATCGACAAGGTCGCGGTGCCCGGCACCCCGGCGAACGAGGGCCTTCGCCGGATCCGGGATGCCGATCCGAGCTTTGCGGTCGACACGTTCGTCGAGGGCGCCAAGACCGCCTACGAGATGATCGTCACCGCCTTTGCCGACGGCGATCGCAAGCTTCTGCAGAACCTCCTGTCGCCCGAGGTGTACCAGGGCTTCGATGCCTCCATCACCGAGCGCGAGCGTCGGGGCGAGCGGCTGCAGTCCTCGTTCGTCGGCATCAACGAGGCGACGGTCACCGGTGCCGAGCTGAAGGATCGCGAGGCGCTGGTGACGGTGCGCATCGTCTCGCAGCTCATTTCCGCGACGCTGAAGGCCGACGGCACCGTGGCGGACGGCGATCCCGAGACCGTGGTCGAGGTGATCGACGTCTGGACCTTCGCCCGCGACACGCGCTCGCGCGATCCGAACTGGCGCCTGGTGGAAACCGAGTCCGAGGACTGACCTCCAGGCCGAGATCCATGTCCGCGCCCACCGCTGAATCTCCGGCGTCGAAGGAAGGTTTGAGCTTCGCGCCGCTCCGCTTCGCCGACCTGCCCGCCTGGGGCCGCGCCGATCACCGGCCGGCCCTTTTCGCGTTCCGCCGCTCCGCGCCGGCGATCGTCGGCTCCGCCGTGCCGCCGTCGCCCTCCGGCTTGTCGCCCTCCGATTTCGCCGTGGCAGCCCGTGCGGCGCTGGACGATGCGGGCGAGCCGACGGCGCACGAGGCGCGCGCCTTCTTCGAGCACTTCTTCCGTCCCGCCGCGATCCTCGAAGGCGGCACCCCGGCGCCCGGCTTCGTCACCGGCTACTACGAGCCCGAGCTTCCGGCCTCGCGCACGCCCACGGCCCGCTTCCGCGTTCCCCTCTACGGCCGGCCGGACGACCTCGTTTCGGTGGAGGAGGGCGAGAGCGTCGAGGGGCTGGAGGGTGGTGCGCGCTTTGCCATGGCGGGACCGGCGGGACGCCCCGTCGCCTATCCCGACCGGGCGGCGATCGAGGCGGGGCACCTTGCGGGACGGGGGCTGGAAATCGCCTACCTCGAAAGCCCCGTCGACGCCTTCTTCGTCCATGTCCAGGGCTCGGCCCGGCTCCGCCTGCCGGACGGCGAGACGATGCGCGTCGGCTATGCCGCCAAGAACGGCCATCGCTTCACCGCGATCGGCCGCGTCCTTGTGCAAGGTGGGGAACTGCCGCTCGAGGGGGCGGACATGGACGGCATCCGCCGCTGGCTGGCGGCGCATCCGGATCGCACGCAAGCGCTTCTGCCGCAGAACCGCTCCTTCATCTTCTTCCGCGAGGTCGCGGTGGAGCCGGGCGCCGGGCCGATCGGCGGGGCCGGCGTCCCGCTGACGCCGCTCGGCTCGCTCGCCGTGGATGCGAGCCTCCATGCCTACGGCATGCCGGTCTTCGTGGACGCGCCGAGCCTCGTCATCGCCGGCGCGCCGTTCGGGCGGTTGCTGATCGCGCAGGACACGGGATCGGCGATCCTCGGCTCCGCGCGCGGCGACATCTTCGTCGGTTCCGGCGAGGAAGCGGGCCGCATCGCCGGGGCGATCCGCCACGAGGCGCGCTTCCTCGCGCTGCTGCCGAAGGATGTCCGGCGGTGAGGCGCCGGCGCGACCTGTCGGGCGAGGAGCGCCGCCTCTGGGCGAGCGTCGCGCGTTCCGCCGTGCCGCTTGCGGGAAAGGCGACGCCGGAGCTTCCGCCGGAGCCCGAAGCCCCGCCGGCGCCCGCCAAAGCCGAACCGCCGAAGGTCGGCGGCCTCGCGGCAGCCTTTCCGGCCACGGTCCGCCCGCGCGCCGCCCCTGCGGCGCCCGCCCTTCAGCCCATCGACCGGCCGGTGCGGCGCAAGATCGGCAAGGGCCGGATCGAGCTGGAGGACCGGATCGACCTCCACGGCTGGACGGAGGCCGTCGCGCACGGCGCGCTTCTGCACTTCCTGCGCTCCGCCAAGGCGCGGGGCCTGCGCCATGTCCTCGTGATAACCGGGCGGGGCGCCTCGTTCGGCTCGACGGGGAGCCTCAAGCGCGCGCTGCCGCACTGGTTCTCGACCCCCGACTTCCGCACCCTCGTGTCGGGCTACGACCAGGCCGAGCGCGGCCATGGCGGCGAGGGTGCGTTCTACGTGCGGATGCGCAGGCGATGACGCCGTTCGGGCTCCGGGTGCGCACGCTGCGCGCCGAGCGCGGCATCACGCAAGGGCAGATGGCGCAGGCGCTCGGCGTCTCGGCGGCCTATCTCTCGGCGCTGGAGCACGGCAAGCGCGGCCGCCCGACCTGGTCGATGCTCCAGCGCATCATCGGCTATCTCAACGTGATCTGGGACGACGCCGAAGAGCTGGAGCGCCTGGCCGAGCTGTCCCATCCCAAGGTGGTCCTCGAAACCGGAGCCTTGAGCCCCGAGGCGACGGCCTTCGCCAATCGTCTCGCCGAGACCCTGCCGCTTCTGGCCGCGGCCGACATCGCCGCGCTGGACACACTGTTGCAGGAAGCTGCGGCCCGGGCGGAATCCACGGAGCGCGCCCGGCGCCGGCGCCCCTGACCGTCAGGGGAAGATCGCCTCGAGGTCGTCGATCTTCTCGTTCACCAGCCAGCCGTAGTAATTCTCCTCCGGCAGGCGGCCGGCCCCCGTCCGGTTGGCGGCGGCGAGCGTCTGCGCACGGCCAAACGGGTCGCCGACGTTGTAGAGCGTCGCCACGACGCCCGGGTTGGGGGAGATGTCGAAGCCCGCGATGTCGCGATAGGCATCGATCGAGGTGCGGATCACGGCGGCCATGTAGGCGAGCGTCTGATCGGGGTCCATGATCGCGGCATAGACCTCGCCGGCGTCGCGCATGTCGAGCTTCCGATAGCCCGAGACCCGGTGCACTATGTCGGAGACCGAGAGCGCCGTCAGCGGGTTGAGCTGGCCAAGGCCGAAGGTCTGCCCGGCATAGAAGGGCTGGAAGAACACCACGCCGAAGCGGTTGTCGGGATAGGTCGTCCCGTCCACCGTCCGGCCGCGGAACCGTTTGTCGAACACCGCCTCGCGGCAGGCCCAGAGCCGCGCGTCGCCGCGCGCATCGGTGCAGGCGGCGAACTCCGGCCGGGCGACGAAGTCGGCCACCGCTTGCCCGCGATAGCGGAAATCGACGCCGGACGTGAGGTAGGATGCCGCCTTGACGTAGTAGGTCTGCAGCCGGTCCATCGCGTCGACATTGTAGGTGTGCTCGCCGACCAAGGCCCCCGCGATGTGGATCGGCCGGATGCCGTAGGCGCGCGCCGCCTTGCGGATCTTGTCCTGAAGCGCGGTGTTGTCGGCGAGGAGCGCGTGGATCTTCTCGTACTTCGCCTCGAACGAGGAGCGGGTCGCCTTCGTGCGCGAGCGCGAGCCGCCGGGAATGTCCGGCTGCTCGGCATGGCGGTTGCCGGGCGGCACGCGTGTCTGCGCCACCGCCGGCTGAACGGCGAGGCAGGCGAGGACGAGGAGGCTTGCGATACGGATCATGACCGGCTCTACGGGACGATGCCAAGCGTTCCGCTAGCCCATCATGGCCGGGCGCGGGAAGCCTTTTCTGCCGAGATGCGCAGGGAACGCCGCTTGTGCGACCAAAGAATCACAACTGTCCCGGTCGCGAAATGCGCACGGCAGCGGCGATGCCGTGCTTCACGTGAAACATCGAGCCCTTGGCGATCAGGCGTATCGGGTGGGCAGCGCCACGTCCGATTTCACCGTCTCCATCGAGATATAGGCGGATACGTCGAACAGTTCGACGCGCGAGACGAGCCGCTTGTAGATCGTGTCGTAGTGCTCGACGTCGGGCAGTACGACCTTGAGGATGTAGTCGAAATTGCCGGTCAGCCTGTGCACCTCCACGATCTCCGGGATCGCCGCGAGCGCCGCTCGGAACTCGTCCAGCCAGGTGCCCGAATGGCGCGAGGTCTTCACGATCACGAAGACCGTGGTCGGCAGGTTGATCCGCTTGCGGTCCACCAGCGCCACGCGGCGCTTGAGATAGCCCTCGTCGCGCAGGCGCTGGATGCGGCGCGAACAGGCGGACGCGGACAGGGACGCGCGTTCGGCGAGTTCCTGCACCGGGCGGTCGGCGTCGTCCTGGAGAAGATCGAGGAGAAGGCGGTCGCGGTCGTCGAGCATGAAGACAGAATGCGCCGTTTGTATTCCTCGCGCAATGGATACGCGTGAAAGATCGTCATCATGCATGCCAGAAGCGTTTATCGTTCAGCGTGGGCCGAACTATGCGTGTCGTTTGCGCGGGTTGCGCGCTAGGCTCTGCGTCATCGAACTGGAGCGCACGGGAGAACGGAATGAAGCGGATCGGGCTGATCGGGGGCATGAGCTGGGAATCCACCGCCGTCTACTACCGCCTGCTCAACGAGGCGGTGCGCAAGGCCGGCGGTCCCCTGGATTCGGCCGACATCCTCCTTCATTCGCTGAACTTCTCGCAAGTCGTCGCGCTGCAGAAGGCCGGCCGCTGGGATCTGGCCGCAGCCAAGCTCGCCGACAGCGCCCGGCGCCTGGAGCGGGCGGGCGCCGACTGCGTCCTCATCTGCACCAACACGATGCATCTCGTCTCCGCCGAGGTGGCCGGCGCAGTGTCGATCCCCTTGATCGACATCATCGCCGAGACGGGCGCGGCCCTGCGGACGGCGGGTGCAAAACGTCCGCTGCTCCTGGCCACCCGCTACACGATGGAGCACGGCTTCTACGCCGACCGGCTGGAGCAGGCGGCGGGCTTGCGTCCCGTCGTGCCGAACGCCGCCGACCGCGAGACCGTGCACCGCGTGATCTTCGAGGAGCTCTGTGCCGGCCGCGTGCTCGAGGCTTCCCGGCGCGAGCTCATGGCCATCGTCGAGCGCGGCGTGGCGGCCGGCGCGGACGCGGTGATCCTCGGCTGCACCGAGATCGTCCTGTCGCTCGACCCGGACGCCCTGCCTGTGGCGGGCTTCGATTCCACCGCGATCCACGCCGCCGCTGCCGCGCGCTTCGCACGGACGGCCGGAGACCAGCTTCGCGAACGCATGGTGGCGTAAACGTCGGAGCTTCGACCCCCACCGGCCGAACGCCTGCAGGACCGCCACCATGTGCCGCCTTCTCGCCTATCTCGGAACGCCGCTCTTCCTCGAAGACCTCCTGATCCGTCCGGAGGGCTCGCTGGTCTCGCAGTCCCTGGCGGCGCGCGAAGCGCGAACGGTGGTCAACGGCGACGGCTGCGGCCTCGGCTGGTACGGCGAGCGGCCGGAACCCGGCCTCTATCGCGGCGTCCTTCCCGCCTGGTCGGACGCCAACCTCGCCTCGCTCTGCCGGCAGATCCGCTCGGGACTGTTTCTGGCGCATGTGCGCGCGGCGACCTCGGGGGGCGTCTCCACCGCCAACTGCCATCCGTTCGCGTTGGGCTCGCGCCTCTTCATGCACAACGGCCAGATCGGCGACTATACGCGGGTGCGCCGGCAGGTCGAGGGCATGATCCCCGACGCCGCCTATGCCGCCCGCACCGGCACCTGCGACAGCGAGGCCCTGTTCCTGGCCGCTCTGGCGCACGGGCTGGAGGAGGACCCGGCCGGCGCCTTCGCCCGGACGCTCCGGGCGATCGAGGCCCTGAAAGGCCCCGGCGCCGAGCCGACGCGCTTTGCCGCCGTGCATTCAGACGGCGAGCGCCTCTTCGCCTTCCGCTGGGCGAGCGACGGCCAGCCGCCCTCCCTCTATTCGCGCTACGACGCCGGCGGCGTGATGATCGCTTCGGAGCCCTGCGGCGCCGATCCCGCGGCCTGGGTCGCCATGCCGTCGGGGAGCCTTCTGGAGGCCGGTCCCGGCGGTGCCTGGCTGCGCGCCTTCGAGGTGGACGCGAGCGTCGTCACGCGCCGCGCCGCCTGACCCGCGCCCCCGTCGCCGGCGTGTCCCGCCTCTCGCCATCATATTGACGCGGCGATCGTTTCGGCTTCGCTGGAACGATTATCGCCTTTGTTGACCCGTCCCCTGTTGGTCTCCGCCGCAAACAGGTGTAATGGCGGGTACGCCTCAAGAGATCGGCAGGTTTCCCGATGCCCCATTACCGTTCCCGCACCACCACGCATGGCCGCAACATGGCCGGAGCCCGCGGCCTGTGGCGCGCGACCGGCATGAAGGACGAGGATTTCGGCAAGCCGATCATCGCCGTCGTCAACTCCTTCACCCAGTTCGTGCCCGGCCACGTCCACCTCAAGGATCTCGGCCAGCTCGTGGCGCGTGAGATCGAGGCGGCCGGCGGCGTCGCCAAGGAGTTCAACACGATCGCGGTCGACGACGGCATCGCGATGGGCCACGACGGCATGCTCTATTCGCTGCCGAGCCGCGAGATCATCGCGGACTCGGTGGAGTACATGGTCAACGCGCACTGCGCCGACGCCATGGTCTGCATCTCCAACTGCGACAAGATCACGCCCGGCATGCTGATGGCGGCGCTGCGCCTCAACATTCCCGTCGTCTTCGTCTCGGGCGGCCCGATGGAGGCCGGCAAGGTCAAGCTCAGCGACGGCAAGATCCATGCGCTCGACCTCGTCGACGCCATGGTGGCGGCCGCCGACGACCGGATGTCGGACGAAGACGTGCAGGTGATCGAGCGTTCGGCCTGCCCGACCTGCGGATCGTGCTCGGGGATGTTCACCGCCAATTCGATGAACTGCCTGACCGAAGCCCTCGGCCTGTCGCTGCCCGGCAACGGCTCGACGCTCGCCACCCATGCCGACCGCGAGGACCTGTTCCTCGAGGCCGGGCAGCGCATCGTCTCGCTCGCCAAGCGCTACTACGAGGGTGAGGACGAGACGGCCCTGCCGCGCACCATCGCCACGAAGGCCGCGTTCGAGAACGCCATGGCGCTCGATATCGCCATGGGCGGTTCCACCAACACCGTTCTGCATATTCTCGCGGCCGCGCACGAGGCCGAGGTCGACTTCACCATGGCCGACATCGACCGCATGTCGCGCCGGGTGCCGTGCCTGTCCAAGGTCGCGCCGGCCAAAGCCGACGTCCATATGGAGGACGTCCACCGCGCCGGCGGCATCATGGCGATCCTCGGCGAACTCGGCCGGGCCGGCCTTCTCAACCTCGACGTGCCGACCGTTCACACCGCGACGATGCGCGAAGCGATCGCCAAATGGGACATTGCGACCAGCAAGGACCCGAGGGCGCTCAAGCTCTTCAGCGCGGCGCCCGGCGGCGTGCCCACCCAGGTCGCCTTCAGCCAGAACGCCCGCTGGAAGGAACTCGACACCGACCGCGCGGGCGGCGTCATCCGCGACCGCGAACACGCCTTCAGCCAAGACGGCGGGCTCGCGGTGCTCTTCGGCAACCTCGCCGAAGACGGCTGCATCGTGAAGACCGCGGGCGTCGACGAGAGCATCCTCCGGTTCTCGGGGAAGGCGCGCGTCTTCGAGAGCCAGGACGCCTCCGTGAAGGCGATCCTCTCGGGCGAGGTGCATCCGGGCGACGTGGTGCTGATCCGCTACGAGGGCCCGCGCGGCGGCCCCGGCATGCAGGAAATGCTCTATCCGACGAGCTACCTGAAGTCGAAGGGCCTCGGAAAGGCCTGCGCCCTCGTCACCGACGGGCGCTTCTCCGGCGGCTCCTCAGGCCTCTCGATCGGCCACGTCTCGCCGGAGGCGGCCGAAGGCGGTCTGATCGCGCTGGTGCACGAGGGCGACCCGATCGAGATCGACATTCCGAACCGCTCGATCCATCTGGCGGTGGACGATGCCGAGATCGCGCGCCGCCGCGGCGAGATGGCCGAGCGCGGGGCGCAGGCCTTCAAGCCGACCGAGGTGCGCAAGCGCAAGATCACGACGGCGCTGCGCGCCTACGCCTCGATGACCACCAGCGCCGCCCGCGGCGCCGTGCGCCAGGTCGACTGAGCGGGGTCCGCCCGGTCTTCGATTGAAAAGGGCGTCGGTCGGCAGACCGGCGCCCTTTTTCGTTCAGCGTGCGTCGAAGCGCGTGCGCGCGGCGTCCACGGTCTCGAGGTTCTCTTCCGCCCAGAGCCAGACCCCGCAGAAGGCCGCCCCGAGGCTGAGGCCGAGCGGGGTCAGGCGGTAGTCCACGTGGGGCGGCACCACGGGATGGACGGTGCGAGACACCAGCCCGTTGCGCTCCATCGCCCGAAGGGTCTGCGTCAGCATCTTCTGGCTGATCGTGCCGATGCGCCGCGACAGCTCGGTGAAGCGAAGCGTTCCGGCCGCGTCGAGCTCTTCCAGGATCAGAAGCGTCCATTTGTCGGCGACCGCGCCGATCAGGTCGTTGACGAGGGCCTCGACGCGCGGATCGACGACGGGCGAGGGGGCCTCGCAGGCTGCGGAGACGTTTGATGGCGATGCCGTCATGCCGACGCTCTCCTTCGGGTGCGTATCATTCTTCCCGGTGCCTTCTTCCCAACGGAAAGCATGGCGGCCCATATGCCGGGCTCCCGAGGGAAAACAAAGGGTCGACCCCCATGAAGACGAGCGGCAACACCATTCTCATCTCAGGTGGAACGGGCGGCATCGGGCGCGAACTCGCGCTGCGCTGGCATGCGGCCGGCAACAAGGTGATCGTCGCCGGACGGCGGCGCGAGCACCTGGATGCGATCGCGGCCGAGCACCCGGGCATCGAGGGCCATGTCCTCGACGTCGAAAGCGCGGACGACGTCCGGCGCTTCGCCAGCAACGTTCTCGCCCGGCATCCGACGATCAACGTCCTCGTCAACAATGCCGGGATCATGCGCTTCGAGGACGTCACCGCTGCGCGCGACCTCGGCGACGCCGAGGCGACGATCACCACCAACCTTCTCGGGCCGATCCGCCTGACCGATGCCTTCATCGAGCATCTGTCGGCACAGCCGGGCGCCGCGATCGTCAACGTCACGTCGGGTCTCGCCTTCGTGCCGCTGGTGGCGACCCCCACCTACAACGCGACGAAGGCCGCGATCCATTCCTACACGGTGAGCCTGCGCGAGGCCCTCAAGGGCAAGGTGGAGGTCATCGAACTCGCGCCTCCGGGCGTCCAGACGGCGCTGACGCCGGGACAGGAAAACCGGCCGGGCTACATGCCGCTGGCCGATTTCATCGACGAGGTGATGGCGCTGTTCGCGCAAGCGCCGACGCCGCCGGAAATCCTCGTCGAGCGCGTTCGCCCGCTGCGCTACGCCGAGCGCGAGAACCGGTTCGACGCCGCGCTCGCGCAGCTCAACGAGATGGCGCGCAAGGCCCGCGAGGGTTGAGGGTCGGAGGAAGGACGGGGCCGGGCGGCGATCGCGCCCGGCCTTAGCGCCTCGATCAGAGGATGTAGCGCGACAGGTCCGTGTTGCCGGCGATGCCGTCGAGGACGCGGCGCACGTAGTCGCCGTCCACCTTGTAGCTCTGCCCGCCGCGGTCCGGCGCCTCGAAGGAGATGTCGTCGAGCACCCGCTCCATCACCGTCTGGAGGCGGCGGGCGCCGATGTTCTCGACCGAGCCGTTGAGCGCGACCGCGACGTCGGCGATCGCGTCGACCGCGTCGTCGGTGATCTCGAGATCGACGTTCTCGGTCTTCAGGAGCGCCACGTACTGCTTCAGCAGCGAGGCCTCCGTCTCCGTCAGGATGCGGCGGAAGTCGTCGCGGTCGAGCGCGCGCAGCTCGACGCGGATCGGCAGGCGCCCTTGCAGCTCCGGCAGGAGGTCGGAGGGCTTCGACACGTGGAAGGCGCCGCTCGCGATGAAGAGGATGTGATCGGTCTTCACCGGCCCGTGCTTGGTGGCGACCGTCGTGCCTTCCACCAGCGGCAGGAGGTCGCGCTGGACGCCCTCGCGGCTGACGCCCGCGCCGCCCCGCGCCTCGCCGTTGTTGGCGACCTTGTCGATCTCGTCGAGGAAGACGATGCCGTTGTTCTCGACCGCCTTGATCGCGTCCGCCACCAGCGCCTCGGTGTCGAGGAGCTTGTCGGACTCCTCGTTGATGAGGAGCGCGTAGGACTCCTTCACCGTGGTGCGGCGCGACTTGGTGCGCCCGCCCATGGCCTTGCCGAACATTTCCGAGAGATTGAGGACGCCGATATTGGCGCCCGGCATGCCGGGAATGTCCATGCCGCCCATCGGGTTGGACGTGTCGGCCACCTCGACGTCGATCTCCTTGTCGTCGAGTTCGCCGGCGCGCAGGCGCTTGCGGAAACTGTCGCGCGTCGCCGGCGAGGCGGTCTTGCCGACGAGGGCGTCGAGCACGCGGTCCTCGGCGCCGGCATGGGCCTTGGCGCGCACCTCCTCGCGGCGCTTCTCGCGCGTCAGGCCGATGCCGATCTCCACGAGGTCGCGGATGATCTGCTCGACGTCGCGCCCGACATAGCCGACCTCGGTGAACTTGGTGGCCTCGACCTTGATGAAGGGCGCACCGGCGAGCTTGGCGAGGCGGCGCGAGATCTCGGTCTTGCCGACGCCCGTCGGCCCGATCATCAGGATGTTCTTCGGGCTCACCTCCTCGCGGAGCGACCCGTCGAGCTGCTGGCGACGCCAGCGGTTGCGCAGGGCGACGGCCACGGCGCGCTTGGCGTCCTTCTGGCCGATGATGTGGCGGTCCAGTTCGGACACGATCTCGCGAGGGGAAAAGTCGGTCATGGACGTGAAAAGTCTCGAGATATGCGGCCCCCGGCCGGATGCCGCGGGCTTGGCGCCGCCCGGACATGGGAATGCGCGACGCCTCCCGCCAGAGGGGGCCGGTTTGCGGTCCAGCGCCCGGCTCGGAAAAACAAGGCGGGATGGGGGTCGTTTCGAGGCCGCTTCGCGGTAGGATAGAGAACGCAGGTTCGCCGCGTCGCGAATCGCCATCCTGACCCGGCCGCCCGCGCCACGTCCTTGGAAAGGATCGCCATGACCGTTCCCCCAACGCTCCTGTCGTCGGTGTCGGCCGCGTCCGGCGCATGAACCGTCCGCAGGTCAGCCTGACGGGTCGCCTGGAGCGGCCCTGGACGGAAGCGGCGCTTCGCCGGGCGGTCGGCGAGATCGCCGATGCCGCGGGCTTCGACCGGTTCGCCCTGATGACGATCCCCTCGACGGACGAGGCGGGCGCGGAGATGCGACCGATCCTGTCGAACTGGGAGGACGAGTTCCGAAGCGGTTTCGAGCGCCTCGGCCTCCATCGCTTCTCGCCCGCGGTGCGGGCGCTGATCGGCGGTTCGCTGCCCTTCGTCTGGGATGCGGAATTCGTCTACGGGTTCGATCCGGACGATCCGGCGGGCTCGTCGCCGCAGGGCCGGTTCCTGGCCGCCCACGGGTGCCTGTCGGGCGCCTACTGCCCGGTGCACGGCATTTCGGGCTCCACCGGCGTCCTCGCCGTGGCGGGGTCCCGCGCCGCGGTCGACGAGGCGGAGGCGGACGGGCTGCAGCTCCTCGCCTTCGCCGCCTTCGGCGTCCTGGCGGCGTGCCGCTACGAGGAGAACCGGCGCAACAATCCGCTGACGGGCCGCGAGCGCGACTGCCTGAAGCTCGCCATGCTGGGCAAGACCTCCTCCGAGATCGGCACGATCCTGAAGCTCTCCGAGCACACGATCTCGCAGTACCTCACCTCGGCGACGCGCAAGCTCGACGCGTCCAACCGCACCCATGCGGTGGCGCTGGCCGCCCAGCTCGGCTACCTCTCGTGAGCCCGCCGGGCGCGCTGCCGCCCGGGCTCCGCCACCACCCCGGGCGGCTCGACGCGGCCGCGCAGGGCGCGCTTCTGGCCGAGATCCGTGCGGCGACGGCAGAGGCTCCGCTCTACCGGCCCGCGATGCCGGGAACGGGCAGGCCGTTTTCCGTGCGGATGACCAATTGCGGATCGCTCGGCTGGGTGGCGGACAAGGCGGGCTACCGCTACCAGCCCTTCCACCCCGAGACCGGCCGCCCCTGGCCGGCGATCCCGGCGATGCTTCTCGACCTCTGGCGCGAGCTTGCGGACCACCCGCACGCGCCCGAGGCCTGCCTTGTCAACTTCTACGAGCCCACCGCGCGCATGGGGCTGCATCAGGACAAGGACGAGGACGATCTCGCCGCGCCCGTCCTGTCCGTCTCGCTCGGCGACGAGGCGCTGTTTCGCTTCGGGGGAACGACGCGAGGCGGGCCGACGCGCTCGCTGCGCTTGTCGTCCGGCGACGTCCTCGTGCTCGGAGGGGCGAGCCGGCTCGTCTTCCACGGCGTGGACCGGATCTATCCGGGAACCTCGACGCTCCTGAAAGGGGAGGGCCGCATCAACCTCACGCTTCGGCGGGTGACGCGGCCCTGAAGGTTCAAGCGCCTCAGGCGCCCATGGAAACGGGCAGGAACTGGTAGGCCCAGGTTTCGGTCAGCACCGTGTCGCCCTGGCGCATGTAGAGGCGCAGCTCCACCGGGTCGCTGCCCTCGGCCGTCAGGTCGAAGGTGACGCGCCAGGCGGTGCCGACCTTGACGGAATAGCAGTCCACCTTGCCGACCGTGCCGCGCGAGGCCGAGGCGATGGCCTCGACGCCCTTGGCCTCGCGGTCGAGGGCGGCGACCAGCCCGCCGTCGAAGTCCACCACGATCTTGGTGACGCCCGCCGGGCGAGGCTGGCCGGCGATGCCGCCGCGCCCCAGCCGCGTCGCCACGACCTTGCCGACGTCGCCGGGATAGGGCTCGCGGTTGGACCAGTGAAGGACATAGTCGAGCGCGATCGCATCGCCCTTGGCGACGGGCTTCGACGAAAGCCAGTAGGCGGCGATGTTGTCGTGGATCTCGTCGTCGGTCGGGATCTCGACGAGCTGCACCATGCCCGCACCCCAGTCGCCCTTCGGCTCCACCCACACGCTCGCGCGCTTTTCGTAGAAGACGCCGTCGTCTTCGTAGTTGGCGAAGTCGCGGTCGCGCTGCAGAAGGCCGAAGCCGCGCGGGGTCTGGTCGGAGAAGCTCGACGTCATCACCCGCGGCGGATTGTTGAGCGGACGCCAGATGCGCTCGCCGGTGCCCGTCCACAAGGCGAGGCCGTCGGAATCGTGCACCTCCGGCCGCCAGTCGATGCGCCGCTGCTTGTCGGTCTCGGAATACCAGTACATCGAGGTGAGCGCGGCGATGCCGAACCGCTCGATGGCGTGGCGCGCGAAATAGCGGGACTGGATGTCCATCACGATCGGGCCGCCCTTCCGGATGTCCATGCGCAGGACACCGGCGACGCGGGGGCTGTTGAGAAGGCAGGTGATGACGAGGCGCCCCTCCGCCGAGGGCTCCAGGAAGAAGTCGGTGAAGCGCGGGAACTCTTCGGGCGTCGGCATGGCGACGTCGATCGCGAGCGCTCTGGCCGACATGCCGAACTGGTTGTCCTCGCCGGACGTGCGGAAATAGGCGGCCCCGAGGAACGCGATCCAGTCGGCGTCCGAGCCCGGCTCGAGGACGCGGAAGCCGGCGAAGCCGATGTCGTCGGGCAGTTCCTTGGCCGGCGAGTCCGACGGGATCGTGAAGAGGTTGGGATCGTAGCGGAGCGTGCGCGCCTGGCCACCCTCCACCACATGGATGCCGACCGGCAGCTTGAAGTAGCGTCCGAGATGGAAGAAGCGGATCGGCGCCTTGCCGTCGTTCAGCTCCAGCGTCTCACTCTTCTTGTACTGGATGCGCCAGTGCTGGTCGAAGTCGATGCGCTCGAGCACGTCACCGGAGCGCGGCACCTCCGGCACGTAGGGACTGGCGGCGAGCGCGCGGGCGCGCTCCACCAGCCGATCGAAGGAGAAGGGCTCCGGCGCGCCGAACTGGAGGAGGTCTCCGTCGGCGGCCAGGGCGCCGCGCGTGGCGCCCGCCAATCCGAGGGCGGCAAGGCCCATCATCCATTCGCGTCGGTTGAGGTCGATCGTCATCCGCGTCCTGTGTCCCTGTTCGAAGCCGCGCGGGGAGTTGGGCCGTGCGGGGGCGAATGTCAACTGCGCGGCACGCCGGGACGGAGTCCGTCAGATCTTGCGCAGCGCCACCTGCTCCACCAGGTGATCGCCGCCCTTGCGCAGGATCAGGTCGGCCCGGGGTCGGGTCGGCTGGATGTTCTCGTAGAGGTTCTTCGCGTTGATCGTCGCCCAGAGCCGCTCGGCGACCTCGAGGGCTTCGTCTTCCGAGATCTTGGAGTAGCGGTGGAAGAACGACGTCTCCTCGCGGAACGCCGTCTCGCGCAGGCGCATGAAGCGCGAGATGTACCAGCGGTGGAGGTCGCGCTCGTCCGCGTCGATATAGATCGAATGGTCGAAGAAGTCGGAGACGAAGGGTACGAACTTGCCGTCGCGCGGCATCTCGCGCGTCTGGAGGACGTTCAGCCCCTCGAAGATCAGGATGTCGGGCTGGTCGACCTCGATCCGGTCGCCCGGCAGGACGTCATAGAAGAAGTGCGAATAGACCGGCGCCGTCACGTGGCGCGCGCCGGCCTTGATGTCGGACAGGAAGCGCAGGATGGCCGCGACGTCATAGCTCTCGGGAAAGCCCTTGCGCTGCATCAGTCCTTCGCGTTCCAGGACGGCGTTCGGATAGAGGAAGCCGTCGGTGGTCACGAGATCGACCTTGGGCGTTCCGGGCCAGCGCGCCAGAAGCTCCTTCAGGATACGGGCGGTCGTCGATTTCCCGGCCGCGACCGAGCCGGCGATCCCGATGATGAAGGGCGTCTTCATCTGATCGGAGCCGCGCAGGAAGCGCTTGCGCTGGCGAAACAGCGCCTGGCTGGATTCGACATGCGCATACAGGAGCCGGGAGACCGCAAGATAGATGCGCTCGACCTCGTCGAGGTCGATCGTGTCGCCGAGCGAGCGAAGGCGCCGGACCTCGTCCGCCGTGAGCGTCAGCGCCTCGCGACCACGGAACGTCGCCCACTCCGCAGCGGAAAAGAAGTGGTAGGGCGAGAGGGTGGAGGGCACGAGCTGGTCCATCGCCAAGCGCCTCAGGTTCCCCGCGGCCGGGCGGCTTTTTCCTCCAGGCCGGTGCGCGCGGTGCGCGACTGCAGCTCGGCCATCACGTCGGCGAGCGGAATCCCACGCAGGTGGAGGAGCACGAGAAGGTGGTAGAGGAGATCGGCCGCCTCGCCCTTGAGGGCGGCCTCGTCCTCGCTCAGCGCCGCGATCACCGTCTCCACCGCCTCCTCGCCGAGCTTCTGGGCGACCTTGCCGATCCCCCGCCGCGCGAGCTTGGCGGTGTAGGAGTTGGCGTCGTCGGATGCCGCGCGCTCCGCGACGATCGCTTCGAGTTGCGAGAGATCGAACATGGGCGTGGAGCTTTCAGGACGGAACGGGGACAAACGACGAACGGGCGCCGTCGAGCCGCATCGGGATGCCGGCGTCGGCCATGTGGCGCTTGGCCTCGCCGATCGTGTGGGTGCCGAAATGGAAGATCGAGGCGGCGAGCACCGCCGTCGCGCCGCCCTCGCGGACGCCGGCGACGAGGTGATCGAGAGTGCCGACGCCTCCGGACGCGATGACGGGCACCGGCACGGCGTCGGCAACAGTGCGCGTCAGCCCGAGATCGAAGCCCGCCTTGGTGCCGTCGCGGTCCATGGAGGTGAGAAGGATCTCGCCGGCGCCGAGCGCCACGACGCGCCGGGCGAACGCCACCGCGTCGATGCCCGTCGCCTGCCGCCCGCCATGGGTGAAGATCTCCCAGCGTCCGGCCTCGCCGTCGGGCGACACGCGCTTGGCGTCGATCGCGACCACGATGCACTGGTTGCCGAACTTGTCGGCGGCCTCGGCCACGAATTCGGGGCGCTTCACGGCGGCCGTGTTGATCGACACCTTGTCGGCGCCGGCGAGCAGCAGCCGGCGGATGTCGGCGACCTCGCGCACGCCGCCACCCACGGTCACCGGCATGAAGCAGGCCTCGGCGGTGCGTGCCACGACGTCGAAGATCGTCTCGCGGTTGTCGGAGGAGGCGGTGATGTCGAGGAAGCAGAGCTCGTCCGCGCCCGCCGCGTCATAGGCACGCGCCGCCTCGACGGGGTCGCCCGCGTCCACCAGCCCTTCGAAATTGACGCCCTTGACCACGCGACCGTCCTTGACGTCGAGGCAGGGGATGATGCGCGCCTTGAGGGTCACCTGGAAGCCGTCTCCGTTCCGCATACCGGCGGATCGGGCCGGTCGTGCCGAGCTTATGCGATGCCGCGATAAAGGTCCGCAAGGGGAAGGCACAAGCCGAACCCCTGAAGCGTCACGCTTTCCTCAGCCCCGACCACCATCTCGGGCGAGCCGAAGGCGCCATCCTCGCCCCGCGCCCAGAGCCAGACGCGCGGCTCGTCCTGCGACAGGACGAGGTAATGCAGGAGCGAGGGGAGGGCGGTGTAGTCACGCACCTTCTCCCCGAAGTCCCGCGCCATGGACGACGGCGACAGGATTTCGGCGACGAAGACCGGCGCATGAGCGACGAGGTCCTGTCCGCCACCGCCGGTCTGATCGACATAGACATCGGGAAAGCGAACCCCGTCCGGCGTGCGCACGCCGAAGTCCGCCGCACCGACTTCGTAGCGCTCGGCGTCCAGCGTTCGCGCCAGAAACACGGTAAGCGCCGTCGTCAGCTTCGCGTGGTTGCGCGAAACGTTGACCATCATGTCGATCACCTTCCCCCGTACGAACTCCCGCTTGCCGTCGAGCCCTTCAAAGGCCCGCAGGAAGTCGTCCGCCGTTCGGATAGGAGGCAACTGGATGTTCATGGCGTCAATCTAGTCTCTCGGCGCCCCGCTGCAAAGATCGCGAAAGCGACTCACGTGAAACATCAGCCCCGCAAGCGGGCCAGTGCCTCCGCGGGATCGATGCGCCCGTCGTAAAGCGCACGGCCCGAGATCGCACCTTCCAGAAGCGCTGCATCCGGCGCGGCGAGGCGCTCGATGTCGGCCATCGAGGCCAGGCCCCCGGAGGCGATCACGGGGATGCGCACGGCCTCGGCGAGCGCGATCGTGGCGTCCCAGTTGATGCCGGCCAGAATGCCGTCGCGGTCGATGTCGGTGTAGATGATCGCCGCGACGCCTGCGTCCTCGAAGCGATGGGCGAGATCCTCGGCGGTGAGTTCGGAAGCTTCGGCCCAGCCCTCCACCGCGACCCGGCCGCCCTTGGCATCGATGCCGACCGCGATCTGGCCCGGAAAGCGCTTGGCCGCCTCGCGCACGAGCTCAGGGTCGCGCACCGCGACCGTGCCGAGGATGACGCGCGAAAGGCCCGCACCGAGCCAGCGCTCGACATCCGTCAGGGTGCGGATGCCGCCGCCGAGCTGGACCTTCATGCTGGTTCCCACGGCGACGACGATGGCTTCCACGGCCGCTGCGTTCACCGCCCGGCCCTCAAAGGCGCCGTTGAGATCGACGACGTGGAGATGCGTGAAACCTTGGCTCTCGAACGCGCGGGCCTGCGCGGCGGGGTCGGCATTGTAGACCGTCGCCTCCTCCATCAGCCCGAGCTTGAGGCGCACGCACGCGCCGTCCTTGAGGTCGATCGCGGGAAACAGGATGGGCATCAGGGCTTCCAGCGCAGGAAGTTGGCGATGAGGGCGAGACCGAGCGTCTGGCTCTTCTCGGGGTGGAACTGCGTGCCGGCCTTGTTGCCGGAGGCGACGATCGCCGTCACCGGCCCGCCGTAGTCCGCAGTCGCCAGAACCTCTTCCGGCCGTCGCGGCACGAGATGGTAGGAATGGACGAAATAGGCATGGAGGCCCGTCTCGCCGGTCGCGATGCCGTCGAGGAGCGGGTGGGCGTGTTTCACGTGAATCGTGTTCCAGCCCATCTGCGGGATCTTCAGCGCGGGGTCGCTCGGGACGATCGGCTCGACGTCGCCGCCGATCCAGCCAAGGCCTTGGCTGATCGTCTTCTCCAGTCCGCGCTCGGCCATCAGCTGCATGCCGACGCAGATGCCGAGGAACGGGCGGCCCCGCTCTTCCACCGCCTCGCGCAGCGCCTCCAGAAGGCCGGGCGCCTCGTCGAGGCCGCGACGGCAATCGGCAAAGGCGCCGACGCCGGGCAGCACCAGCCGGTCGGCCGCACGGATCTCCGCGGGATCGTCGGTGACGAGGATGCGGCTGTCGTCGTCCGCCTCACGCGCGGCACGCTCGAAGGCCTTGGCGGCCGAGCGCAGATTGCCCGAGCCGTAGTCGATGATGGCAACGCTCGGCATCAGGAGGCGCTCCGAAGGTCGAACAGGGATTGGCCGGGGCGCAGGGCAGGGCGTGGAGCGCCGACCATGGCGCGGCCGGCATCGGGGGTTGGCGCGATCTCGACCTCGCCGGCGAAATACAGGAGCTCGGCGTCTTGCTCGTCCCGCGCCCAAACCGCGCCCGCCTCGTGCCAGCCGGCTCGGCAAAGACGGCGCGCCAGAAGGCTCGGCCCCTCCAGCGCGACGAGAAGGCCGATCGTGAGCGAAAGGAGAGCCGCCACCGGCACGCCGCTCTCGGGCGCCGCGACCTTCACCAGCACCTCGGCCAGAAACGCCGCCACCGCCGGGAGCCAGAGCCGATGGCGCAGCAGCCAGAGGCTCGGCACCACCAGCGCCCAGGGGCGAAACCCGTCGCGCAGGAACCGTGCGCCGTCCGTCCGCCCTTCCGCGCCCGGCGGCTCGAAGATGCGGTATCGTCTCACGCCAGCATGCCCTTGGTGGACGGCACGAGGTCGGCCTGGCGCGGATCGATCGACAGCGCCTCGCCGAGCACCCGCGCCACCGCCTTGAAGCAGGTCTCCGCGATGTGGTGCGCGTTCTCGCCGTAGAGCGTCTCGATGTGCAGCGTCAGCCCGGCATTCACGGCGAAGGCCTGGAAGAACTCGCGCACCAGCTGCGTGTCGAACGTGCCGATCTTCTCGGTGGGAAAGCGCGTCCGGAACACCAGGAAGGGCCGTCCCGAGACGTCCACCGCCGCACGCGTCAGGCACTCGTCCATCGCCAGATCCAGCGACGCATAGCGCCGGATGCCCCGCCGCTCGCCCATGGCCTTGCGGATCGCCTGGCCGAGCGCGATGCCGACATCCTCCACCGTGTGGTGATCGTCGATGTGATAGTCGCCCTTGGCCTCGACGCGGATGTCGATCAGCGAATGGCGCGCCAGGTGATCCAGCATGTGATCGAAGAAACCGACGCCGGTCGCGACATCCGCCCGGCCCTGGCCGTCCAGATCGACGCGCACCCGGATCTGCGTCTCCTTCGTCGCCCGATCCACCGACGCATCCCGCCGTCCCGCCGTCTCGCCCATTGTCGTCCGTCCTCGCTCGTTCCGCCGCTTCATATAGAAGCGCGGGGACGACGCCAACCGAGGGCGGAGGCGATGGGATGGCGGGGCTGCCGCCCCGAGCCCCGCTCGGGAAGGAATTCCCGAACCCTTCTTCTCGTTCGGGACCATTTCCATGATCGGGGAGGGCCGCTGGCCCTCCCCGATCATGGACACGCCTCGAATGAGGAGGGGTCCAGGGGACATCATGTCCCCTGGCGGGGTCCGGGGGCAGCGCCCCTGTCTTCCGCCGCCCGCGCCCTTGTTGGCACCGCCTTGGCGCTCCCATATGGGGCGCGGAACGAACGAGGACTGAACGAGATGATGGACCAGCACGACCCGGCGAAGATGTACGGGACGACGATCGTCACGGTGCGCAAGGGCGGCAAGGTGGTGATTGCGGGCGACGGGCAGGTGTCGCTGGGCAACACGGTGATGAAGGGCAATGCCAAGAAGGTCCGGCGCATCGGCAAGGACGGGAAGGTGATTGCCGGATTTGCGGGCGCGACGGCGGATGCGTTCACGCTTCTGGAGCGGCTTGAGGCCAAGCTCGAGCAGTATCCCGACCAGCTGATGCGCGCCTGCGTGGAACTGGCGAAGGACTGGCGCACGGACCGGTATCTGCGCCGGCTCGAGGCGATGATGATCGTGGCCGACGCCAAGGTGACGCTGACGCTGACGGGCAACGGCGACGTCCTCGAGCCGGAGGACGGCGTGATCGCGATCGGCTCGGGCGGCAACTACGCTCTGGCGGCGGCGCGCGCGCTGGCGGAGACGGATTTCCCGGCCGAGGAGATCGCCCGGCGCGCCATGCGCATCGCGGCGGAGATCTGCATCTACACCAACGACAACGTCATCCTGGAAAGCCTCGACGCGGCGTGAGCGCCGCGCGGGCCGCGGTTGCGCCGCTCCCTGGCCGGGAGCGGAGGCGTGATCCATCTTGACGCCGATGGACGCCGCAACCGCTTCGACCGACCAGCCGCCGCCGCCGGGGCGCTTTGCGCGCTTCCGGCGCCGGCTCGACTTCCTCTACCACGCCGACCATCCGACGGCGGTGCGCTTCCAGAGCTGGGTGGCGATCGTCGATCTCGTGATCATCGCCTTCTTCGTGCTGGCGCCGGTGCTGCAGGAGAAGCGCTACTTCCTGTGGCTGGACTATTCGCTGGCGGCGCTCCTGGCGCTCGACTTCGCCACGCGCGCGCTCGCGGCCCCCAGTCTCAAGTCTTGGGCGAAGCGGCCGGTGATCTGGGTCGATGCCCTGGTCCTCCTGACGCTGCTTCTGCCGGCGATGTTCTTCAACCTCGGCTTCCTGCGGATCCTGCGGCTGTGGACCCTGTCGCGCAAGGACGTGCTTTGGCGCTCGCTGCGCCGCCGGGGGCTGCAGGCATGGGAGGAGGCGGGGCGGGCGGTGATCAACCTCCTCACCTGCCTGTTCCTGGCGACCGGCTTCATCTACACGGCGTTCGTTGCCGAGGGGTCGGGCATCGAGGGCTATGTCGACGCCCTCTATTTCACCGTCGCCACGATGACGACCACCGGGTTCGGCGACGTGACGCTGCCGGGGCCGGCGGGCAAGCTGACGTCCGTCGTCATCATGATCGTCGGGATCTCGCTCTTCGTGCGCCTCGCCCAGACGGTGTTTCGCCCCTACAAGGTGTCCTTCCGCTGCCCGGCCTGCGCGCTGGAGCGCCACGAGCCGGACGCCGTGCACTGCAAGGCCTGCGGCCACATCCTGGCGATCCCCGACGAGGGCAGCGACTGACCCGCCGCGTCGGCGCCGCGTGCAACCTCGGGGCGCGGGTCGGCGTTGAGGGCTCGATTTGGATGTCCGAAGGAGAGTTTCCATGCGCCGTCTCGTCGCCCTCGCGGGTCTTGCCACCCTGATCGCCACCCCCGTGCTCGCACAGACCACCACCACTACGATCGTGACGCAGGAACCGGCACCGGCGGCCGTCGTCGCCGTTCCCGCCCCCGCTCCCGCCGCCGTGGTCGCCGTGCCGGCTCCGGTGCGCACCTATGTGACGCAGCAGAGCATTCCGTCGGTCACCTACGAGCGCCAGATCGTGGTCGGCGAGCCGCTGCCGCAGGCCGTGGAGTACCACGTCATCCCCGACAACGACGGCTATGCCTATGCGGTGGTCAACGGACAGCGGGTGATCGTGGACCCGCAGACGCGCAGCGTGATCGAGGTCTACGACTAAGATCGTAACGGTTTCAGATGGTCTCTTGAAACCGCCGGGAGCGTTTCCCATCTCATGATCAGGCGGCGCGTCCCGGTTTCGGTCGAAGCGCTGCCGAGACGTCCGGCCTTTCGTCCGACCACGGATGTACTGGCGAGGTGTGAGGCCGGATTGCCATTTCGCAGAATGGACGCGGAGCCGTCGGGAACCCCCCGGCGGCTTTTTCGTGTCTGGATGCGGGGTTTGCAGTCCACGCTTCGCATCCGGGCTTGCGCATGCCTGCAACCTTACCGATAAGTCATATAACCTTCAGAAGAATTTGCGCGGCGGACCGGCTTCCCTTCATGCAGCGTGCGGCAGAGTCACCCCCGCCTGACAGCCTCAACGACATTCGCGCCATGCTCCGCCTCGTGCGGCAGAACCTCGGGCTCGACGTCGCCTTCATCGGCGAATTCGTCGGCGACCGGCGTATCTTCCGCCATGTCGACGCCGCCGTCCCCGGCCTGGTGCGCGAGGGGGAAGCCGACCTCCTGGAGGAAAGCTACTGCGCGCGCGTGGTGGACGGACGGCTGCCGGAACTGATCCCCGACACCGCCGGGGTGGCGGAGGCGCAGCGCATGCCCGCCACCCGCGCCTTGCCGGTCGGCGCCCATCTCAGCGTGCCCATCCGCCTGTCGAACGGCATGGTCTACGGCACCTTCTGCTGCTTCGGCCATTCGCCGGACCATTCGCTCAACGCGCGCGACCTCGCCATGCTGCGCACCTTCGCGGGCCTCGTCGCACAGCGCATCGACCGCGACCTGCAGACCGAGAGCCTGCGGGTCGCCAGGCGCGCGCGCATCCGGCAGCTTCTCGACCGAGGCGGCCCGGCGATCGTGTTCCAGCCCGTCTTCCTTCTCGACGGGCTTCGCCCGATTGGCTCGGAAGCGCTGTCCCGCTTTCCCGACGACCCGCACCGGCCGATCGAGGCGTGGTTCTCCGATGCCGCCGAGGCCGGCCTCGGCGTCGAACTGGAGCACCGGGCGATCGGCAACGCGCTGGACGCCTACGCTGCGATCTGGGCCCGTCATCGCGTGCAGCTCGGGGTCAACGCCTCGCCCGCCGCGATCCTCGATCCGCACTTCGCCCGCCTCTTCGATGCCGCCCCCGCCGACCGGGTCGTCCTGGAGCTGACCGAGCACGAGCGGATCGACGACTACGGGGAACTCGTGGCCGCGCTGGCGCCGCTTCGCGCCCGGGGCGTGCGCATCGCGGTGGACGACGTGGGCGCCGGCTATGCCAGCATGAGCCATATCGTGGCCATCCGGCCCGACATCATCAAGCTCGACCGCGGCATCGTGCGAGGCCTCGACGCCGATCCGATGCGCGCGGCGCTGGCGACCGCGCTGACCGGCTTCGCCGCCCAGTGCGGCTGCAAGGTGGTGGCCGAGGGCGTCGAGACGCCGGGCGAACTGGCGCTTCTCGCCGGGCTCAAGGTGCAGGCGCTCCAGGGCTTTCTTCTCGGACGCCCGATGGATGTGTCGGCGTTCGAGGCCCTCCTGGCGCCGGGCGGGGTCCCTGCCGCGCCCGTGCGAAGCGCCGTCCCGGTCGATTGACAGCGCCGGGCGCGGCGTCGAAGAAACAGGGAGCCGTCTGCGGGCGCCGGGTATCCGGTTCGCCCGCGCATCCGCCCCCGCTCGTGCCAAGGCTTCGCCCGTGATCCAGCGCCTGTCCTCCGTCGCCCTTCCCACCCTGCCGGCCGACGTGGTGCGGCCCCGGTTCGATCGCGGCGCCGCGCGCATCGGGATCGTGCATCTCGGCCTCGGCGCCTTCCATCGCGCCCACCAGGCGGTGGCGACCGAAGCCGTGCTGGCAGGGGGCGACCTCCAATGGGGCATTGCCGGCGTCTCCCTGCGCAGCCCCGACACGCGCGATGCCCTCCAGCCCCAGGACGGGCTCTACACGGTGGCGGTGCGCTCAGGGAGCGGCGACCGGCTGGAGGTCATCGGCGCCATCCTCACCCAGCTGGTGGCCCCCGAGGATCCGGAGGCGGTGCTGGCGCTGATGGCGGCGCCCGCGACCCGCATCGTCTCGCTGACCGTCACGGAAAAGGGCTACTGCCACAACCCGGCGACCGGCGAGCTCGACCGCGACCATCCCGACATCGTCCACGACCTCGCCAACAGCCACGCGCCGCGATCGGTGCCCGGCTTCCTGGTGGAGGCACTTCGGCGGCGGCGCGAGGCGGGCCTGCCGCCCTTCACGGTCCTGTCCTGCGACAACCTTCCCGCCAACGGCGCGACGGCGCGTCGCGTCGTGGCCGCCTTCGCCGAACTGCGCGACGACGCGCTCGGCAGCTTCGTCGCTCGGGAGGTTCCCTTCCCCTCCACCATGGTGGACCGGATCGTGCCGGCGACCACCGACGACGACCGGGCGCTGGTGGCCGAGCGGCTCGGGGTCGAGGACGCCTGGCCGGTGATGACCGAGCCGTTCCGGCAGTGGGTCATCGAGGACCACTTCGCCGACGGGCGGCCGGACTGGACGGCGGGCGGCGCGCGCTTCGTCGCCGACGTCGAGCCCTTCGAGCTGATGAAGCTGCGCCTTCTCAACGGCTCGCATTCGACGCTCGCCTATCTCGGCTATCTCGCCGGCCACGAGACCGTGTCGGAGGCGATGGCCGACGCGCCCTTCGCCGACCTTCTCGCCGCGATGATGGAGCGCGAGATCGCGCCCACCCTGCCGCCCCTCTTCGGCTTCGACCTCGCCGCCTACCGCGCCGAGCTTCTCCAGCGCTTCCGCAACCCGGCCCTTCGCCATCGCACCTGGCAGATCGCCATGGACGGCTCGCAGAAGGTGCCCCAGCGCCTGCTGGGCACGATCCGCGACCGGCTGAAGGCGGGCGAGCCCTTCGAGCGTCTGGCGCTCGGGCTCGCCGGCTGGATCCGCTATGTGGGGGGGCGCGACGAGCGCGGCGGGGCGATCGACGTGCGCGATCCGATGGCCGCTCGGCTGCGCGCGCTCAGCGACGGGGCGGGCGAGGACCCCGAGCGCCTCGCGGACGCCTTCCTGTCGGTCCGCGAGGTGTTCGGCGACGACCTCGCCGGGGACCTGCGCTTGCGCCGGACGGTGGCACAGGCGCTCGCGCGGCTGATCACGGTCGGCTCGGCCGCGGCGGTCGCCGAGCGCGTCTAACGCGCCGGGGCGAGGCCCCTGGCCCGCCATCCGCCAGGGGGAACCCGACGTCGACGGAACGTTCACCCTGTCGAGGCGCGGGCACACGCTAAGGCGTTGCGCCGCCGGACCGGCTTGGCTAGTCAAGAGGGTGCGGTTCCCTGCGGCCGCCGAGCGATCCGACCTGCCGAGACGTAACCGATGCGCGACACCACCGATCGGACCTCGTCCGGCAACGCCGAACTCGACCAGATCCTGAACGGCGGGCTGCCGTCGAACCGTCTCTACCTCATCGAGGGCGCGCCGGGCTCGGGCAAGACGACGCTCGCGCTGCGCTTCCTCCTGGATGGAGCGGAGCGGGGCGAGCGGGTCCTCTACATCACGCTGTCGGAAACGCGCGCGGAGCTCCTGGCGGTCGCCGCCTCGCACGGGTTCGACCTCACAGGGATCGACATCTTCGAGCTTTCCTCCGCGGACGAGGTCCTGGGGGAGGGGCGCGAACAGTCGATCCTGCACTCCTGGGAAATGGAACTCGGCGGCACGATCCGCCTGATCCGGGACGAGGTGGAGCGCGTGCGTCCGAGCCGCGTCGTGTTCGACAGCCTGTCGGAGATGCGTCTCCTGGCGCAGGACGCGCTGCGCTTCCGCCGGCAGGTCCTGCAGCTCAAGCAGTTCTTCGCGCCGCGCGCCGCCACCGTCCTCCTGATCGACGACCTGACGTCCATAGAGGGACGCCACGATTCGCATCTCCATAGTCTGTGCCACGGCGTCGTCACCCTGGAGCGCCTGACGCTGGACTTCGGTGCCGCCCGCCGGCGCCTCCAGGTCCAGAAGCTGCGCGGCGTCGATTTCTTTGCCGGCTACCACGACTTCACGATCCGTCGCGGCGGGCTCGACGTCTATCCGCGCCTCATCGCCGCCCAGCACAACACCGCCTTCGTCGGAGATCCCATTCCGAGCGGCGTGCCCGAACTCGACGCGCTGGTGAACGGGGGGCCGCTTCGCGGCACCAGCACGCTGATCACCGGGCCGGCGGGCACCGGCAAGACCACCATCGCCCTGCAATATGTCGATGCCGCATGCCGCCGAGGCGAAGCCTGCACGATCTACGAATTCGACGAGCGCATCGGCACCATGATGGTGCGCGCGCTGGCCATGGGCCTCGACCTCCAGGCTCATCTCCGCAGCGGCCTTCTCAAGATCGTGCAGGCGGACCCGGCGGAGGTGTCGCCGGGCGAGTTCGCCTGGCGGGTGCGACGCGAGGTCGAGGAGCGCAACTGCCGCCTCCTCGTGATCGACAGCCTCAACGGTTATCTCGCCGCGATGCCGCAGGAGCAGCAGCTGATCCTGCAGATCCATGAACTCCTGTCCTATCTGAACCAGAAGGGCGTCGGCACGTTCTTGATCAATCCGCAGCAGGGGTTGGTGGGGACCATGTCGACCGGGATGCTCAACGTGTCGTATGTGGCCGACACCGTGTTCTTGATCCGCTTCTTCGAGGCGGGAGGCCGCATCCGCAAGGCGATCTCGGTTTTGAAGAACCGCGGCGGCCCGCACGAGGAGGCCATCCGCGAGCTTCGCATCGACGGACGGGGCGTGCGCGTCGGCGAACCCCTGACGCGATTCCGGGGGATCCTGACCGGTACGCCCGAATATGTCGGCGAAACCGCACCGCTGATGGAAGATCGGACGGGTGCATAGACCAGCGGCGCATCGCTTCGAGGTCCTGATCTGCGCACCGTTCGGGCGCGACGCCGAAAGCGTCGGGTCGGTTCTGGCGCGCGACGGCTATCGCGCCTCGATCTTCCCCGACCTCGCCGCGCTCGGCGCGCGCGTGGAGACGGACGGCGGGGAATCCGTCGGGTTGATCCTTCTGACGGAGGAAGCGCTCGGTTTCGGCTTCGACATCCTGACGCGGGCCCTTCGCACCCAGCCCGACTGGTCCGACATTCCGATCATGGTGCTGGCGGCGCGGCGCACCGGGCGGGGCGATGCCATCGTCGGCTTGCGCCACCGCCTGCCGGACAGCGTCGCCAACGTGGTGATCCTGGAGCGCCCGCTCGGGATCGAGTCGCTGGTCAGCTCGGTGGCCACGTCGATGCTCGCGCGCCAGAAGCAGTTCGAGATGCGCGACCGCTTGCGCGAGCTGACCCTCAGCCGCGAAGCGCTCGCCGCTTCCGAGCGCGAGCTGCGTCTCGTCACCGATTCGCTTCCCGTCCTCATCGCCTTCGTCGATCGCGACCTCGTCTACCGTTTCGCCAACCGCGCCTACGAGGACTGGTTCGGACGGGGCACGGACGAGGTGATCGGACGCACCATTCCCGATGTCCTCGGCCCCGAGAACTTCGAGACGCGCCGCGCCGCGATCGCGCAGGCGCTCTCCGGCGAGTCGGTGCGCCTCGAAGTGCTGCTCACCATGCCCGGCCGGCCCGATCGGCTGACCGAGATCCGCTACCTGCCGCGCCGCGATGGGCGGGGGCAGGTCGACGGGTTCCACATCTTCGTCCTCGACATCACCGCCCACAAGCGCATGGAGAACGAGCTGCGCGAGGCCGCCGCCATGCTGGAGGCGCGCGTGGCCGAGCGAACCGAGGCGCTCTCCGCCGAAATGACGCGCCGGGAGGGCGTCGAGGAAGCGCTCCGCCAGTCGCAGAAGATGGAGGCGATCGGCCAGCTCACCGGCGGCATCGCGCACGACTTCAACAACATGCTGGCCGGTGTGATCGGCTCGCTCGACCTCATGCGTCGCCGGATCGAGAGCGGCGACGTGGAGGCGCTGGAGCGCTACCGCGTCAACGCCATGCAGGCGGCCCAGCGCGCCGCGACGCTGACCGCCCGCCTCCTTGCCTTCGGCCGTCGCCAGTCGCTGGACCTGAAGGCTCTCGACCTCAACGCGGTGGTGCAGGGGATGGAGGATCTCCTGCGGCGGACGCTCGGCGAGAACATCGCCATTCGCACCGTTCTGGCGCCCGAGCCGCTGGTGGCGCGAACCGACGTGAGCCAGCTCGAGAACTCGCTCCTGAACTTGGCCATCAACGCGCGTGACGCGATGCCCGAGGGCGGGCGGCTGACGATCACCGCACGCGCGGCCACCGCGACGGAGGCCTCGGCCGCCGCGCGTGCCGGTCCCTTCGCGGTGCTGGAGGTCGCCGATACCGGATCGGGCATGTCGCAGGAAACGCTGGCCAAGGCCTTCGAGCCCTTCTTCACCACCAAGCCGATCGGCCAGGGCACCGGTCTCGGCCTGTCGCAGATCTACGGCTTCGCCCGCCAGTCCGGCGGCCATGTCGCGATCGAGAGCCGCGAGGGGGAGGGGACCACGATCCGCCTGCTGCTGCCGGCCGAAGGCGTGGAGGTGGCCGTGGACGCCGTGGCGCATTCCGGCGAGGCGCCGGCCGGCGAGGGCGAGACGGTGCTGGTGGTGGAGGACGAGGGTCTGGTGCGCATGCTGATCGTCGACGTGCTCGGCGACCTCGGCTACCAGCCGCTGGAGGCGGTGGACGCCGCCATGGCCCTGCCGATCCTGGAATCGGGCGCCCGCGTCGATCTCCTGGTCACCGACGTCGGCTTGCCCGGCATGAACGGGCGCCAGCTCGCCGAGGTCGCGCGGCGGCTGCGGCCCGACCTCAAGATCCTGTTCGTCACCGGCTATGCGGAGTCGGCCTCCGTGCGCGGCGAGTTCCTGGGCGACGGCATGGACCTCATCGCCAAGCCGTTCGAATACGAGGCGCTGGGCGCCAAGGTCCGCGAGATGATCGTGGGGCAGCCGGCAGGCTGAGCGGGACCGGGGAGCCTGGGCTCCCCAATCCGGACGCTCGCGCCGAAGCGCGACCCGGTCAGCAGTTGGCGGCGACCCCTTGCGCGTCGTTGGCGGCACGCGCGGTCTGGCAGGCGGCGTCGCGCGTCAGGTTGTTGAGACCCTGCTTGGCGGATTCGAGCGCCTCCCCGGTGGCCTGGCGGGCGCGCTCGAGAGCCGGAGCGGCCGCGTCGCGCGCTTCGTTCGCCGCCGCGCCGATCGCCTCGCCCGTTTCGCGCCCGGCCTGCCCGATCGCGTCCACGGCCTCGCGTGTCTGGCTGCGCGCCGTGTCCGCCGCGGAAGCGGCCGGCGCCGTCGTGGTGGTGGTGGTGGTGGCGGCGGGCGTCGAAGGGGCGTCGTCGCCACAGGCGGCCAACGCCAGCGTCGCGGCAAGGGCCCAGGGCGTCAGCTTGTTCATGTCGTCGATCCTCGTGTCGTGGCCGCTCGGGCCATGTCCCTGCCTCGGCAAGGTGCGGCGCTCGATCCACGTTTCAAGAGACGGCTACCGCCCGCCAGCGGTCGCGGCCGCTTCGATCAGGGGTTTCAACGGGTTGTTCCGAAATCACGGACAATGCGGCGCTTCGCGCGCTCGATATGTTCACCATCCGTCCACCTTCGCCGGGTTAGGTCTTGGGCTCGGATCGAAACCAAGGGAAGCCCTGCGATGACGAAGCGAAAGCCGCGATCGCGCAAGTCAGCCGCCGCCGCGTCGCCGCGTCGCCGGGTCGGGCCGCTGTGGTGGGGGGCGGGCCTCCTCGCGCTCGGCTGGATCGCTTTCGATGCCAACCGCCCGATGGTGGAACGGCACCTGCCTGCGCTCGCCGTCCTGCGCCTGCCCTGGGAGGCTGCACCGGCACCCCCCGCGCGGCGCGTGGCCGCTTCCGAGCGCACCGCGGCGCCGCGACCGGCGTCTCCCCGACCTGCCGCCGCGCGCTCCAAGGAGGCCGAGCGCTCCGCCGAGCCGCGGCAGGCGGCGCTGCGCCCGCCGGCGCCCCCGATGAAACCCGGCGTCCCGGAGACGCGGCCGGCCCATCC
>NZ_BBWJ01000054.1 GCF_001463745.1 Aureimonas sp. AU22
CGGTCGTGGTCGAAGGGGAGATCACGCAAGGGTCGGTGATTCCCGGCACCGTGACGCTCGTGCCCGTGCCGTCCAACCCGGACTACGAGTACTTCTACACCTCGAACAACCAGCCGGTGATCGTTTCCAAGGCCGATCGCAAGGTCATCTACTACGCGCAGTAACAGGGCCTCGGCCTGGTCGATCGAAGGGCCGCCGCGTGTCGCACGCGGCGGCCCTTCTCGTTTCAGCGGTCGCTGTGCCCGAGGCTGCGGCCGGGGTCGAGACGGTCGCGCACCCGCTGTTTCAGCACCTTGGCCTCGGGAAAGCCGCCATCGGCCACCCGCTCCCAGATCGTCTCGTTCTGGTAAGCGATGGCGAACACGCCGCCCGTGCCGGGGATCAGGGCGACCTCGCCGAGATCGGGGCCGAAGGTCTGGAGGAGTTCCTGCGCCAGCCAGGCCGAACGCAGGAGCCACTGGCACTGGGTGCAGTATCGGATGGTGATGCGGGGGCCTGAAACGGGTTCCATGAGCGTCCTTCCGGGAAGGGATCTTCCTTAGGGATAGAGCACGTTCGGCGCATTGTCCGGTCGCAAAGGCCCCCTTCGGCTTTCGCAGGCATTGCTCTAGTGAAAGTTCCGCCCCTTCGGCAAGACCTCGCGCATCTCCCGCAGGCTTTCCTCGCTCACCGCGCGCGTCGGGGGCAGGACGACGCGGACCGGGCGGCGCACCTCGTCGGCCGAGGCCAGCACCGCGCCGAGCGCGGCGGCCGTCTCGGCCACGTCGCTCGGCATGGCGGCGGGATGGCGTGGCTCCGGATGCCGGCGCAGCGGGCTCTTCACGTGGTCCGTCGGCTGCAGGATGCGGGCGCCCTCCAGACCCCGGACGGCAAGCCGCGACAGGAGCGGCGTCAGGTCCTCGATCGTCTCGGCCACGAGATGGATCACCCCCCGGTCGGCCTGGACCCGGCCCGATACGCGCACGAGGCGCGCGCCCAGAACCACCGGCCGGAACTGCTCGAACACCTTGGTCCAGACCACGATGTTGGCGACGCCCGTCTCGTCCTCCACCGTCATGAAGATGACGCCCTTGGCCGAGCCCGGCCGCTGGCGCACGAGCACGAGCCCGGCGACGCTGGCGCGCCGGCCGGAGCGCAAGGTTTCCAGCGTCTGCGTCGGCGCGATGCCGCGTGCGCTGAGGTCCTCGCGCAGGAACGACACGGGATGGGCCTTCAAGGACAAGGACAGGAAGCGGTAGTCATTGACCACCGCCTCGCCGAGCGGCATCGAGGGCAGGAAGACCTCGGGTTCCGGCATCACCTCGCCGAGCCCTTCGAAGAGCGGCAGACGCTCCGCCGCCCCCTCGCCCAGAGCCTGCGCCGCCCAGAGCGCGTCGCGCCGGGCCAGCCCGAGGCCCGCAAAGGCGTCGGCATCGGCCAGCCGCTCGATCGCACGGCGGGGCAGGCCGGTCCGCCGCCACAGGTCGCGCACCGAATCGAAGGGACCGGACGTGTCGCGCACCCAGACGAGACGCTGGAGTTCGGTCTCGGACAGGCCCTTCACCTGCCGGAACCCCAGCCGCACGGCATGGCGCGTCCGGATGGCGGCGGCCGCCTCGCGGTGGCGCGGGAAGACGTCGCGCGGCTCGAAGACGGCCTCCTCCAGGGTCGAGTCCCAGCGCGAGGCGTTGACGCAGACGGGGCGCACGGCGACCCCGTGCTCGCGCGCGTCGCGCACGAGCTGCGCCGGCGCATAGAAGCCCATCGGCTGGGCGTTCAGGATCGCCGCGCAGAAGACGTCGGGGTAGTGGCACTTGATGAAGGCCGAGGCATAGACGAGGAGCGCGAAGGAGGCCGCGTGGCTTTCGGGAAAGCCGTATCCGGCAAAGCCCTCGATCTGGCTGAAGCAGCGCTCGGCGAAGTCCTGGGTGTAGCCGTTGGCGACCATCCCGCCGATCATCCGTTCGCCGAAGTCCTTGACCTGCCCCGTGCGCTTGAAGGTGGCCATGGCACGGCGGAGGCTGTCCGCCTCCGCGCCCGAGAAGCCGCCCGCCACCATGGCGATCCGCATGACCTGCTCCTGGAACAGAGGCACGCCGCAGGTGCGCTGAAGGATGTCGCGCAGTTCCTCCTTCGGGTAATCCACCGGCTCCAGCCCCATGCGCCGCCGGAGATAGGGATGCACCATGTCGCCCTGGATCGGGCCGGGGCGCACGATCGCGACCTGGATCACGAGGTCGTAGAACTCGTTGGGCTTCAGCTTCGGCAGCATGGTCATCTGCGCCCGGGACTCGATCTGGAACGTGCCCAGCGTGTCGGCCCGGTGGGTCATCCGCCAGACGGGCGCGTCCCTTGGCTCGACGGGAAGCGTGTCGAGCGTCGCCTCGCGTCCGTCCGCCGTCGCCTCGCCGGGATAAAGCGTGTTCAGCATGTCGAAGGCGCGGCGCAGCGCGCTCAGCATGCCAAGCGCCAGGATGTCGATCTTGAGGATATGCAGCTCGTCGAGGTCGTCCTTGTCCCATTCTACGATGATGCGGCCCTTGGAGCCGGTGTTGTGGACGGGCACCGTCTCGTCGACGCGGCCCCGTGTCAGAACGAAGCCGCCGACATGCTGGGACAGGTGCCGCGGGAACTCGTTGAGGGCGCGGGCATATTCGAGGACGTTCCGCGTCGTCGGGTCGGCGGCCGACAGGCCCGCCGCATCCGTCTCGCGCGTGCCGACGTCGGTGGGACCATAGCCCCAGACCGAACCCGACAGCGCCGAGACCGCGTCCTCCGACAGGCCGAAGGCCTTGCCGACCTCCCGCAGCGAGGAGCGCGCGCGATAGGAGATGACGGTGGCGGCGATCGCGGCGGAGTCGCGCCCATAGGCGTCGTAGATCCAGTTGATCACCTCGTCGCGCCGCTCGTGCTCGAAGTCGACGTCGATGTCGGGGGGCTCGTCGCGGTTCTCCGACAGGAAGCGGTCGAACAGGAGCCCGGCCTTTTCCGGGTCCACCTCCGTGATGCCGATGCAGTAGCAGACGGTGGAGTTGGCGGCCGAGCCGCGCCCCTGGCAGAGGATGCCCATGCCCCGCGCCGCCTGCACGATGCGGTGGACGGTGAGGAAGTAGGGCTCGTACTTCTTCTTGGCGATCAGCTCGAGTTCCCGCTCGATCTGCGGATGGATGCGCTCGGGCACGCCGCCGGGATAGCGCCAAGCTGCGCCCTCGTAGGCGAGCCGGCGGAGCTCTTCCAGCGGCGTGACGCCGAGCCGCAGCGCCTCGTCGGGATAGTCGTATTTCAGGGTCGCGAGGTCGAAGCGCAGCTCGGCGAAGAAGCGGCGTGCTTCCCCGATCGCGGGCTCGTAGCCCCGGAACAGGCGCAGCATCTCGCCCTCGTGCTTGAGGCGGCGCTCGGCATGGGCCGACAGGATCGCACGGCCTCCCTGCGCGATCGGCACGTGCTCGCGGATGGCGGCCACCACATCGGCGAGCGGGCGCCGGTCGCCGGCGTGGAACAGCGCGTCGTTGGTGGCAAGCATCGGCGTGCGCAGATCTTGCGCGATCGCCGCCGCGCGACCTAGACGCCGCGCGTCGCCGCCGTCGTGCCGGGGGGCGACGGCGAGGCGCACCGCGCCGGGAAAGGCTTCCGCGAGCGGCCCGAGCGCGCCCCGGAGCCGTGCGGCCGCCCCCTCGCCCCCCGGACCGTCGCGGCCGAGCGCATCGGGCGCGAGGACCGCAAGGCTGATGCCCTCGCCCCACTCCAGGAGATCGGACAGATGGAGAACGCAGTCGCCCTTCCTCGCGCGCAGGTTTCCCACCGTCAGGAGCCGGCAGAGCCGACCCCACCCGGCCCGGTCCCGCGGATAGGCAAGAATCTCGGGCGTCCCGTCGCAGAGGACGAGGCGCGCTCCGGGGCGAAACGGGAACTTGCGCAGCCGCGCCTGCCCGTGGGCGCGCACGACGCCCGCCACGGTGTTGCGGTCGGCGATCCCGATGCCGCCGAGTTTCAGCACCTCGGCCGCGATCACCATCTCGCCGGGCTTGGAGGCCCCGCGCAGGAAGGAGAAGTTGGAGGCCGCCCCGATCTCGCAGAAGCCGGGACCGGGGGGCAGTGGTTCAACGACCTCCTCGCTCACGCGAAGAGCCCGTGCAGGAACCAGCCGGAGGGGGCGCTCGCCCCCGCCCCTTGGCGGAACAGCCAGTAGCGCCGCCCAGCCTCGTCCTCGACGCGGAAATAGTCGCGTTCCGCGCCCGCATCGCCGAGCCACCATTCGGGGGCGATGCGCTCCGGCCCCTCGATCCGCCCGACGCGGTAGAAGGCGCGGCGCCAGCGGAACTGCCGGATCGGCCCGTCCGGCACCTCGGCCGTCGCCTCCACCACTTCCGGTCGGGCGAAGAGGCGCAAGGGGCGCGGGCCAAGATCGGCCGTCATGCCCATCGAGGCCGCGCCGAAGGGCGCGCCGAGGCGCTGGGCGGCCTCCGGCCGGTGCCGGTCCTCGCCGGCGAGGGCAAAGACGGCGGCTTGCCCAAGCCGCGTCCCCAATCGGTCGATCAGGGCGCCGAGTTCCTCGGCCGGGCGCACGTGTGCCTCGGCCATCTCCTCCTGCCGGCCGGCCAGTTCCTGCGCGGCCAGCACCGACAGGCGCAGGAGATCGAAGCCGAAGCCGGCGTCGATCTCGTCGCCGGATGCCTTCAACCGCTCGGCCAGGAGACGGACGATGCGGGAGGGGTCGCGCGACGGATGGCCCGAACGCACGACGAGGCGCTCCACATGGCCGTCGACACGAAACAGCGCGAGCTCCGCCTCGCGCATGCCTTCGCCCCGCTCCGCCAGGGTCTCGCACAGGCGCGCGGCCAGATGCGCGGCAAGGCGCAGGATGTCCTCCGGCAGGCTGACCGGTTCGAACAGGCGGCGCTCGCGGATCAGAAGCGCCACCGGGCGGCGCGGCTCGATCGGGCGGCGGGCAGTGCCCGTCGCCTCGTCCAGGCGGCGCACGATCTCCGGCCCGAAGCGGCGATGAAAGGCGGCGCGCGGCAGAGCGAGAAGGTCTCCGACCCGTCGCAGGCCGAGGCGATGGAGCCGCGCGGCCTCCTCCGCCGGCAGACGCAGGCTCGCCCCGACGGGCAGACCCTCCACCGCGGCCCGTTCCCCGCCCGCCGCGACGAGGCGGGGGGCGCCGGGCAGCCCGACGCAGGCCCGCGCCGTGCCGGGATGGGCCGCGACCGTGGCTTCGGCCGCGAACCCTTGCGCGCGGAGGCGAGCCAGGAGGTCGTCCCGCAGCGCCCCGGCTCCGCCGAAGAGATGCGAGGCGCCCGTGAGGTCGAGCACCAGCCCGTCCGCACCGTCGAGCGCGACGAGCGGCGTGTAGCGGTCGCACCAGTCGGCCACATCGCGGAGAAGCCGGCAGTCGGCCTCCCCGTCGGCGGGTCGGTAGTCCACGTGGGGAAAGCGGGCACGCGCTTCGGCAAGGCCGAGGCCGGGGACAAGGCCGAGCGCCTCCGCCCGCTCGCACAGGGCCGCGATGCGATCGGCCCGGTCCTCGTGCGTGAAAAGGGCGAGCGGGGGCACGTCGGGCTCGGGCGAAACATCCGCCGCGCCCGCAAGAGCCTCGAACCCGGCCGACGGCGCCCCTCCCCGACCCGCGTTCGGCGGGCTGCATCCGTGGCCCGCGTTCGGCGGGCTTTGTCCGTTGCCCGCGTTCGGCGGGCGGTGTCCGTTGCCGGCGCCGAGCGGCACCGGCAGGAGGTCAGAGCGTGCCGGCGCGCCGGCGCGGGGCGTCTTCGCCCTCCAGCCCGGGGCGAAGGGGCCGCAACGCCAGGAGCGACCCAGTTCCTCGCGCCGGATCCGGTCGCTCGCCAGCCGGGGCAGCCGCAGGGCCAGGAACTCGCCCGGCCGGGACGAATCGCAGGTCGTGGTCGAGGAATCGGCGGTCATGGGGATCCCATTCCAGTTGGAGGGTTCGAGGCGAAAGGCCGCGGGCCTTTTCGAGGCCGAGCGAGAAGCGGGGACGGCCGATCAGCGGCAGCGCCTCCAGCCCCGGGACCGGGGCCGCGCGCACCGGCTCGACGAGAAGGCGCACGGGCGCGGCCGACGCCTCCGCCTCGCCGCCCTGGCGCAGGAGCACGACGGCCCCCCTCGCGTCCCGGGCGCGCGTGTGGAGACGGCGCGTGCCCTCCAGCCCAAGAAGCGCCGGGTTGCCGCGCAGCTCGACGACGGTGAGCGCGCTGGCGCCCGAGCGGGCCGCCTCCTCGCCCGCCCAGGCGGCGTCCACGACGCGCCGGGCGCGCACCACCACCAGCGCCTCCGGGTCGAAACCGAAATGGGCGAGCCCCTCGCGATAGGGCATGCCGCCCTCGGCCAGCGCGTCGGCGGCGGCGATCCACAGGAGCGGGCGCTCGCGGCAGGCCCCGAGCCGGAGCCCGAGCGCCAGCGCGAAGCCGACGCCCGCCCCGCCGTCGCGCATGGCATGGGTGCGCAGCTCCAGAAGGCCCGCACGCGGCAACCCACCGCCAAGCGCGGCATCGAACAGCGGCGCGCCGAGGGCGAAGCGATCGCCGTCCTTGGGTTTTTCGTCCTGATCCGCCGACGGCTCGTGGGCAAAGGGCACGCCCTCGATCCGGCCGATCACCTGGCGCAGGGCCGACAGGGTGGCGAGGCGCGAACGCGAGCCCTCGCCGGCAGCGCCGTGTCCCATCGACGGAACAAGCCTGTTATCGTCCGGAAAATCAGGCGTTTCGGCCGGTTCGATAGCCTGTCGTCGTGGATGCGAGCCGTTCCAGGTCATGCCGTTCTCCATCGGCCGATGGGATCATGGCCGCCGTTCTGTTCATCATATGTTCTAGGAGATTTCCGAGTCGCCCCTGCGAGTCAAGGAGAAGGCCGACAAGATTATTTTCCTGTTGATAGGGAACGAATTCCGGTGGACGACGCGGCGTGGCCTCTGGCCGATGGTGCGACCCTGGCCGTCACGATCGTGTCAGGCGTGCCGATCCGCCGTTGCGGTGTGTCCCACCGCCGGGGCAGGAATGGCTCATCTTCCTCCCCCTACGAAACCGATCTCGCCATCATGCCGCTTGCACGCCGAACCTTTCTGGCCAGCGCCCCGCTGTTTCTCGCCGGCTGCGTGTCCGGCCGCCTGTCCGACGTCGCGCCCAAGGCCCCGGCACGCATCGTGCCGCCCTACTATCTCGCGATGTACGCGCCTGTGACGGGCGAGCCCTTCCCCGTGGCCGCGCCCGACCTCACCAAGATCGACCCGCGCTTCTATCGCCAGGAAGTGGCCTACGCGAGCGGCGAGATCACCGGCACCCTGATCGTCGATACGGCGGCCCGCTTCCTCTACCTGCAGATGGAAGGCGGGCGGGCGCTGCGCTACGGGATCGGCGTCGGCAAGGCGGGGCTGGCCTTCGCCGGCGAGGCCAGCGTCCGCTACAAGCGCGCCTGGCCGCGCTGGCGCCCGACCGATGCGATGATGGCGCGCGAGCCCGACCGCTACGGGCATCTCGGCGCCGGCATGGAGCCCGGGCCCACCAACCCGCTCGGCGCCCGGGCGCTCTATCTCTTCCGGAACGGCGAGGACACGCTCTACCGCATCCACGGCACGGCCGAGGACTGGTCCATCGGCCGCTCGGTCTCGTCCGGCTGCATCCGCCTTCTCAACCAGGACGTGATCGACCTCCATCGCCGCGTCCTCGACGGCACGAAGGTCGTGGTGCTCCAGAGCGGCATGGCCTAGCGAATTCCCGGTGGACTCAAGTTCACCGGAACTTCTCCAGTTCTTTGATTTTGCCGCATTGTCCGACGGCGAAGCGTATCCGCTTCACCTGGAAATGCTTTAAGCAACGGCGGACAGCCGATACCTGAGGGGGAGAGGATCGCATGGGGCAGAGAGACCTGACGGGCGACTGGGGGCGCAGGCTCTCGCCGAGCCTCGAGGAGATCGAGGCGCTGGCGATCGAGGCCTATGCGGCGCTGCCGACGGAATTTCGCGCCCTGTCGGGCGAAATCCGCTTCCATGTCGCCGACTTTCCCGAAGACGAGGTGGTCGAGGAGATGGGCCTCGAAAGCCCGTTCGACATTCTCGGCCTCTTCGAGGGCCGGGCGGTTGGCGCGCTCGGCACGCCGCAGACCGGCGAGATGCCCAATCGCATCCTCCTGTACCGCCGCCCGATCCTCGACTATTGGGCGGAACACGAGGAAAGCCTCGGCACCCTGGTCGCCCATGTCCTGATCCACGAGATCGGCCACCATTTCGGCCTCTCGGACGACGACATGGAAGCCCTGGAGGCGGCGACCGACTGAGAAGGAAAACCGTGATGCAGGTCTCGACGCTCGCCATCCACCCGGTGAAGGGCGGGCGCGCCCGTCATCCCGACGCCGCCGTCCTCGAGCCGATGGGCTTCGCCGACGACCGGCGCTGGATGCTGGTGGACGAGACCGGCCGCTTCCTGTCGCAGCGCGAATATCCGCCGCTCGCCCTCCTCGATGCCGAGCCCGACGAGGACGGGCTGCACCTGTCCTTCCCCGGCATCGGCGGCAGCGACGGCGGCGAACGCTTCGTGGCCCTGCCGGACGGCGACGAGCGCCTCTCGGTCACGGTCTGGAGCGACACGGTGGATGCCGCGTCCGCCGGCGAGGACACCGACGCCGCCCTGTCGCGCTGGCTCGGGCGTGCTGTGCGTCTCGTGCATTTCGACGACCGCGCGCGCCGCAGCGTCTCGCGCGACTGGACGAGCGAAGACGCACCGGTCGGCTTCGCCGACGGCTTCCCGCTCCTCGTCGCCACCACCGCCTCGCTTCGCGATCTCAACCGGCGGATCGTCTCCGCCGGCGGCGAGGCCGTGCCGATGAGCCGCTTCCGGCCCAACATCGTGGTGGACGGCGCGGCGCCCTTAGCCGAGGACGAATGGGCCACGATTGCGGTCGGCGACGTGGTGCTCGACCTCGTCAAGCCCTGCGCGCGCTGCGCGGTGACGACGGTGGACCAGGACGAGGGACGGCGCGCGGGCAAGGAGCCGCTCGCGACCCTCGCGCGCTTCCGTCGCTCCGGCGAGCCCCGCGCGCCCGGCGCGCTGTTCGGCTGGAACGCGGTGCCGCGCGAAGGGGGTCGCATCCGGGTCGGCGATCCCGTGCGCGTGATCGAGGCCCGCGAGGGCGGCTGGCCGCTCGCGCTCTGAGGCATTGCGGGCGGGCGGACCGGAACGCCTCCCGGCCCGCTCCGCTATCGGCGGCCTCGTCTCAGGCCTTGGTGAGGCGCAGGATGGTGGAGCCGCCGCCGCCGCGCGTCTCCGTCACGGCATAGACCGCCCCGTCCGGACCGACCTTCACGTCGCGGATGCGTGCGTCCAGCGGCACGCGCTCCTCCGTGGCGACGCGTCCCTCGTCATTCATCCGCAGCACCACAAGGCCTTGCGTTACCAAGCCGCCGGCGAGGATCGCGTCCCTCCACTCGGGGAACTCGTCGCCCGTGTAGATCGCCATGCCGGACGGGCCGATGACCGGGTCCCAGTAGTAGACCGGCTGCTCCATGCCGTCCCGGGCCGTGATACCCTCGCCGATCTTCGCGCCGCCATAGGACACGCCGTAGGTGATCACCGGCCAGCCGTAGTTCTTGCCGGCCTCCGGACGGTTCAGCTCGTCGCCGCCGCGCGCGCCGTGCTCGATCGTCCAGACGCGCCCGTCCGGTCCCAGCACCGCAGATTGGATGTTGCGGTGACCGTAGCTCCAGATCGCGTCCAGCGCGCCTTCCTGGCCGACGAACGGATTGTCGGCGGGGATCGAGCCGTCCGGATTGATGCGGAACACCTTGCCGAGGCCGGAATCGAGATCCTGCGCCTGGTCGCGGATCGGCTCGTCCGAGCGCTCGCCGACGCCGAGGAACAGCTTGCCCTCGCCGTCGAAGACGATGCGCGAGCCGAAATGCTTGTCGCCGTCGTAGCTGGGGGTCTGCCCGAAGATGACCTTCATGTCGTCGAGCGAGGCCGAGCCGTCGGCCATGGTGAGCTTGGCGCTGGCCAGCGCCGTGCCGTTGCCCTCCGCCCCCCGCGGCTCGGAGAAGGTGAAGTAGATCATGCCGTCCGAGGCGAAGTTCGGCCCGAGCGCGACGTCGAGAAGGCCGCCCTGGCCCTCTGATGCGACCTCCGGCACGCCTGAGACCTCGATCGGCTCGCCGTCCCCGCCCATCGCCGGCAGCACCATCATCTTGCCCTCCTTGGCGGTGACGAGCATGCGCCCGTCGGGCAGGAACTCCAGCGCCCAGAGGTTGGGCAGCCCCTCGGCCACCGTTTCCGTGGTCACCTCCGGCATCTCGGCCGGCTGGGGCGCACGGGTCTGCCCGGCGAAGGCCGGCTGCTGGTCGGGGGCGTTGGCGGCTTCCGTCTCGACCGGCTCGCCGGTCGGCGCGCCTTGCGTGGAGGAGGCGGTGCCGGTCGCCGGCGCGTTGCCGTCGACATGGGGCAGGCGCTCGCCTTGGGAGTTGGTGTCCTGCGCGAGGGCGCCGCCGGCGAGCAGCGTGCCGGCCAGAAGGGCGGCGAGGCCGCCGGATCGTCTCATCGTTCGCATCGTCGCTTCCTCGCGGAATGAAGGATCGAAGACCGCTTCGGTCTTCCCGTCGAATGCGAACTAATCGGGCGCGAGGCGTGGGCAACGCCGCTCCCGTTTTGTTGAGAGGCGCGTCAAGTCCCCGAGCGACGCAGCGCCAGCCCACGCCGCGCCATCGCCACCGTGGCCGCGATCGCCGTGAGGTTGAGCGCCATGCCGATCGCGACCGACAGCGCGCCGAGGGTCGGGGACCGGATGTCCGGCAGATTGTGCATCCCTGCTGCGTGCGGATCGAGGCTGCGGTTCTCGGCCCACATCGCATATTGCATGTGCGGGCTCTCCAGCGCGGTGTGGGCCAGGATGGTAAAGCCCGTGCCGGCGAGAAGCAGGGCCCAGCGCAGCGGGAAGAGCCGCCGCGCCCCGAACAGGGCGAAGAGCATCATCGGGTAGGCAAGGAGGCTGTAGGTGAAGGGCGTCACGTCCGGCCGAAAAGGCCAGCCGGAGTGATCGACGCGCAGCACGTGGTCCGTGTGGTGCAGGACGGCCAGCGCCAGCGCCAGCGAGAGGAGCAGCGCAGTGGTCCGGTCGAGGCCCGCCCGTTCCGCCCTCCCCGCCAGGCTCACCTCACGCCTGCGGCCACTTGTGGTGGAAGGTCCCCTCGCGGTCGAGCCGGTGGAAGGTGTGGGCGCCGAAGAGGTCGCGCTGGCCTTGCGTCAGGTTGGTGGTGCCGCGCGCCCGGCGGTAGTCGTCGAAATAGGCGAGCGCGGCCGAGAGCGCCGGCACCGGGATGCCGGCGAGCGCGGCCTTGGCCACCACGCGGCGAAGGCTTTCCTGGCCCGCCTCGATGCGCTTCGTGAAGCTCGGCGCCTGCAGGAGGTTGATCACGTCCCCCGCCTCGTAGGCGCGCGTGATGTCGTCGAGGAAGCGCGAGCGGATGATGCAGCCGGCGCGCCAGATGCGGGCGATCTGCCCGAGCGGCAGGTTCCACCCGAACTCGCGGCTCGCCTCCGCCAGGGTCGCGTAGCCCTGCGCATAGGCGATGATCTTGGCCGTCACCAACGCCCCCTCGAGCTCGGCGAGACCGCCGGCGTCGGCATGGAACTCGGCGCGCGCCGTCTTCACGTCGGCGAAGATCCGTGCCGCTTCGGCTCGTTCGGAGCGCCGCGAGGACACCCCGCGCGCCGACACCGCGGCCTCGAGCGTCGTAGCGCCGATCCCGAGCTTCTGCGCCTCAATCACCGACCAGCGACCGGTGCCCTTCTGGCCCGCCTCGTCGACGATCTGGTCGACGAGCGCGCCGCCCGTCTCGGGGTCGCGCTCGGCCAGGACGAGGGCGGAAATCTCGATCAGGTAGGACTGGAGGTCGCGCCGGTTCCAGTCCGCGAAGATGTCGGCCATCTCCTGCGGCCGCAGCCCGACCGCATCGCGCAGGATGCCGTAGACTTCCGCAATCATCTGCATGTCGGCATATTCGATGCCGTTGTGGATTGTCTTGACGAAGTGGCCGGCGCCATCGGTGCCCAGCCAGTCGACGCACGGTGTGCCGTCGAACTTGGCGGCGATCGGCTCGAGCAGCGGCTTCAGGCGCTCCCACACCTTTTCGTCGCCGCCCACCATGATGGAGGGTCCGTTGCGCGCGCCGACCTCGCCGCCCGACACGCCCATGCCGACGAAATGGATGCCGGTCGGCTTGACCTCGCGCTCGCGGCGCACCGTGTCGTTGAAGTCGGCGTTGCCGGCGTCGATCAGGATATCGCCGGGAGAAAGATGCGGCAGCACGAGCGCCATCTGGTCGTCCACCGGCTTGCCGGCGTTGACCATCAGAACCACGACGCGCGGGCTCTTCAGAGTGGAGACGAAGTGCTCGATCGAATCGGTCGGCACCAGATTCCCGGCAAGATCGGGGTTCTCGTCCCTGACGCCGTAGGCCTTTTCCGTCGTCCGGTTGCCGAGCGCCACGGTGAAGCCGCCGTTGTCGGCGAAGTTGAGCGCGAGGCTCGCGCCCATCGTGCCCATGCCCAGTACGCCGAGATCCGCTTGGCCTTCGCTCATCCGATTCGCTCCCACCTTGGCTCTGGGCCAGAGGTTTAGCGGATGGTGGACCGGCGTTCCATCGAAACGATGGAGCGCCGGCGCCTCGTCTCAACCCTTCAGCCGCTCCGCGTGCCAGGCGATGTGGTCGTCCATGAAGGTGGAGATGAAGTTGTAGGAGTGGTCGTAGCCCTCGCGCATATTCAGCTGCAGCCGGATACCCGCCTTGTCGCAGGCCTCCTGCAGGAGCTGCGGGCGAAGGCCGTCGTCGAGGAAATCGTCGGCCGTTCCCTGGTCCACCAGGAACTCGGGGAAGCGGTGGCCGTCCTCGATCAGGAGCGTCGCGTCGTAGGGGCGCCAGGACTGGCGGTCGCGGCCGAGATACTTCTCGAAGGCGGGACGCGACCAGCCCGCCGTGGACGGCTGGACGATGGGCGCGAAGGCGGAGGCGCTCCGGTAGGTCTCGGGATTGCGCAGGGCCGCGATCAACGCGCCGTGCCCGCCCATGGAATGGCCGAAGATGCCCTGCCGGTTCATGTCGGCGGGGAAGTGCGTGGCGAGATAGCCCGGCAGCTCGTCCGTCACGTAGGAATACATGCGGTAGTTCGCGGCATAGGGGGGCTGCGTGGCATCGAGATAGAAGCCGGCCCCCGAGCCGAACTGCCAGTTGTCCTTTTCGTCCGGCACACCGGCCCCGCGCGGGCTGGTGTCCGGCAGGACGATCATGATCCCGTGCTCGGCTGCGGCGCGGCGGAATTCGCCCTTGTCCAGCGCGTTCTGGTGCGTGCAGGTGAGCCCCGAAAGGTACCAGAGCACAGGCACTCGTCCTTCCTTCGCCTGCGGCGGCGTGAAGACGGCAAACGTCATCGGCGTGTCGGTGGTGCGCGACTGGTGGCGGAAGACCCCTTGGGTGCCGCCGTGGGCCTTCGCTTCCGAGATCACGTCGAGGGGCATAGGCAGTCCTTTCGGGTTTGGCTTCAGGCAGCCGGCGCGCGGCGCATGTCGAGATGGGGGATGCCGTCTTCGAGATAGGCACCCGAGATCGTGACGAACCCATGACCGCGGTAGAAGGTTTCCAGATGCGCCTGCGCCGACAGGTCGATCGCCGCCTCCGGCCAACACTCGGAGCAGAGCCGGAGCGCCTCGCCCATCAACTGGTGGCCGAGGCCGCCGCCCCGAAAGCCGGACGCCGTCGCGATCCGGCCGATGCGGGCGCCTCGGGTCGCATCGGCCGGCATCACGCGCAAGGCCCCCGCGAGCGTGCCGGCCCGGAAGGCGCGCAGATGCAACGCCTCCCCGTCGCGCCCGTCGATCTCGGGAAAGGCGCAAGCCTGCTCCACCACGAAGACGTCCTGGCGGAGCTTCAGGAGGTCATGGACCTCCGCCCCCGACATGTCCTCGATGCGCGACCAGCGCCAGTCGACCGCGAACGCGCTCAATAGACGACGACGCTTCGGATCGACTTGCCCTCGTGCATGAGGTCGAAGGCGGTGTTGATCTGGTCAAGCGGCATCGTGTGGGTGATGAGGTCGTCGATGTTGATCTTGCCGTCCATGTACCAGTCGACGATCTTCGGCACGTCGGTGCGGCCCCGCGCGCCGCCGAAGGCCGTGCCCTTCCAGACGCGGCCGGTGACCAGCTGGAACGGACGCGTCGCGATCTCCTTGCCGGCCTCCGCCACGCCGATGACGATCGATTCGCCCCAGCCGCGATGGCAGCACTCCAGCGCCTGGCGCATGACGTCGGTGTTGCCGGTCGCGTCGAACGAGAAGTCGGCCCCGCCCCCGGTGAGGTCCTGGATCGCCTGGACCACCTTGTCGTTGCCGACCTCGCGCGGATTGACGAAGTCGGTCATGCCGAACTTCCTGGCCATTTCGACTTTGCCGGGATTGATGTCGACGCCGATGATCTTGTCGGCGCCGACCATGCGCGCGCCCTGGATCACGTTGAGGCCGATGCCGCCGAGACCGAACACCACGACGTTGGCGCCCGGCCAGACCTTCGCGGTGTAGATCACGGCGCCGATGCCCGTCGTCACGCCGCAGCCGATGTAGCAGATCTTGTCGAAGGGGGCGTCCTCGCGCACCTTCGCCACCGCAATCTCGGGCAGCACGGTGAAGTTCGAGAAGGTCGAGCAGCCCATGTAGTGGAAGACCGTCGTCTCGTCGCAGCGGAAGCGCGAGGAGCCGTCCGGCATCACGCCCTGCCCTTGGGTCGAGCGGATCGCGGTGCAGAGATTCGTGCGCTGCGACAGGCAGCTCTTACAGTTGCGGCATTCGGGCGTGTAGAGCGGAATGACGTGGTCGCCGGGCTTCACGGAGGTCACGCCCGCGCCGACCTCGCGCACGATGCCGGCGCCCTCGTGGCCAAGGATCGCCGGGAACTTGCCTTCCGAATCCAGACCCGACAGCGTGTAGGCGTCGGTATGGCAGACGCCGGTCGCCATGATCTCGACCAGCACCTCGCCCGGCTGCGGTCCCCGGATGTCCACGGTCTCGATCGTGAGCGGCTTGCCTGCTTCCCAGGCGACGGCGGCGCGTGACTTCATGGGGTCCAAGTCCTCGTGATGGGCCGAATCGGATCGGTCCTGACTATAGGAAGGCGGGCGGATCGCGCCACCCTTCGATCACCGATCGCCCGCCCCGACCGGAGCGAGGCCCGCCAGGATCAGGGCGCCGTCGAGCGGGTCGCCGAGCGGCTCGTCCAGCGTCTCGGCAAGACCTTCGGGCAGGAGGGGCATGAGCGCGGCGGCAAGGCCCCCGGTGAGAGCGACACGCTCGCAACCGGCATCGCGCAAGGTGTCGACGAGGTCGCCGATGGCCTGTGCCGCGCCGCGCAGGATCGCGTCCGCCGTCCGGTCGCCCTGCCCCGCGGCCTCGACCACGAGGGGCGCAAGCGTCGCATAGTCGGTGGCCGAGGCCCCGTCGCACCAGCGGGTCAGCGCATGCGCCTCGCCGCCGACACGCGCCAGCACCGCCTCGGCAAGGACGGACCCGGACAGGCGTCCGTCGGCGGCCCGGAACGCCGCCTCCACGGCGAGGAGACCGATCCGCGCGCCCGAGCCCTCGTCCGAGCCGGGAAAGCCGTAGCCGCCGAAGCGCAGGGAGCGCTCGTCGAGGAGGCCGAAGGCGATCGAGCCGGTGCCCGCCACCACGATGCCCCCGTCCTCGCCGCCATGGGCGCCGAGGCACGCGATCGCGCCATCGCCGGAAATCGTGAGGCTGGCGAAGGGATGGGGCCGGGCGGCGAAGAGATCGGCGACGCCGACCCGCTCGATGCCGGCGATGCCGGCCCCGACCTGCAGCCGCGCGAAGTCCAAGGGGCCGAGGCCCGCTGCGCGCCACGCTTCGCGGGCGGCCACCAGCATGGCGTCGAAGCTTGCCTCCACCCCGAGGCGCGCCTGGCCCGGCCCGGCGTGGCCTTCTCCGAAGACGAGGCCCGACGCATCCACCAGCCGGGCACGGCAGGAGGTGCCACCGGCGTCGAGGCCGAGGAAGAGAGGATCGGTCACGAGGCAGCGTCGGTCGGCAAAGCGGTTCCTCCTCGAATCGCCGGAGATACCTTCATGCCGGATGTTGCGGACTTGGGGTAGCGCCCGAACGTCGGTTTCGACCACCCCCCGGTCCGCCGGAGCGCCTTTCCGCCTGGGGTCCCGTCGCCCGGGCCGAAAGCTGCCGGCGTGGCGGGCGACGATGCCTTGAAC
>NZ_BBWJ01000055.1 GCF_001463745.1 Aureimonas sp. AU22
CCCCCCCCCCCCCCCGCGAGCCCCCATGGGTAAGGCTTGCGGGCGCTTCTCAGTCGCCGCGCCGCGAATACCAGAGGGCAAGCGCGTCGATCTGCTCCTCCGTCAGGTTGATCGCAATCGTCTCCATGATGTGGGCGAGCGGCGTGCCGCCGCGATGGCGGTCCTTCCACATCTGGAGATGGGTCGCGGTGTACCATTCCGGCAGGCCGTCGAGGCGCGGATAGAGCGGGTTCTTCGCCGTCCCCTCGCCGCTGTGGCAGGTCTGGCAGGCCGCGAGCTTCTGGCGGGGCAGCCCCTCTTCGGCGATGCGCCGGCCGAGTTCCATGAGGCCGCTCGTGGACACGGGATAGCCGTGCGCGGCGGACGGATCGTTGGCGGCCGCCGGTCCCGTCGGCACCGGCTCGTCGGCGGGGGCGTCCGGGCCGATGTGCCCTCGCGGCAGGCGCACCGCGCCCTCATAGCCGATCGCCACGCCCTGCGGCCGGCCCAAAGGCTCGGCCGGCGCCGGCAGGGGCGGCTGCGCGGCGTAGTGGGCGGCAAGGCGCCGCAGCGTCGCCTCGTCGTGGATGCCGGCGGCGGGCGTCATGATGCCGCTCTGGCGCGTTCCCGACGAGAAGGCCTGCAGCGTCTGGAAGAGATACGCCTCCGACTGGCCGCCGATCGGCGGGAAGCTGCCGGCCGGCCCGACGCCGCTCCCGTCCTCGCCGTGGCAGCGGGCGCAGTCGGCGAGCGCCGTGTCGCCGGCCTGACCCAGCGCCTGAAGGCCGGGGCGTCCCGGCTCGACACTGGCCTTCCCGTAGGCGAGTTCGCGGTAGCGCTCAGGCGTCATGTCGGGGAGCGCGCGCAGGAACGCGACGAGCGCCCAGACCTCGTCCGGCCGGTCTTGCGTCGACCAGGAGGGCATGCCGGAATACTTGATGCCGTGCTGGCCGATCCAGAACAGCTCGCGGTCGCGCCACTTGGCCACCTGTCCCTCGAGCCGCGGCACCGGCGGCATCATGGCGCGCGCCACCGGCGTCTGCTCCTCGCCCGGCGCGCCGTGGCACGGCGCGCAGCCGCTGGCGAAGTGGCCCGCCGTGCGCTGGATCAGGAGCGGGTCCTCGAGCGACACGTCGTCGGGCTTCGAAATGCCGAGCGATTGCGTGTCGACGGCGCGCTGCAGGGTCCAGTGCAGGAACCACTCCACCGGCGGGAAATGGCCGGTGTTGGCGGCGACCGAGACGAGGCCCGAGCCGCCGACGAGAAGCGCGGCACCGAGCGCCGCGAACGGGGCGGCGACGAGATGCCAGGGGCGGATCGTGAGTGTCCATTTCATGCCGGCACCTCGCGCTTTTCGTTGAGGATCCGGGCCAGCAGCGACAGGCCGCCGACGAGATAGGCCGCGCCGCCGACGAGCAGCATCAGGACGCCGCCGAGCTGCTGATCCTCCAGCGGGGTCAGGGTGGCCAGCGGCGAGCAGAGGTCGCCGCAGGCATAGAGCGGGCGCGGCGCGAAGAGGAGAAGCGCGCCGAGCAGCGTCATGTGCATCGAGGTCATCAGAAGCGCCGCGACGCCCGCCGCCCGCGCCCCTCGCGCGCCTCCGGCCGTGCCGAAGGCGGCCGTCCAGACGAGAAGGCCGGCGGTCAGGAAGGAGGCCTGTTCGAGAACGAGCACCCAGGTTTCGCGACGGGCCGCGTCGTGAAGCGCCGGCGCATGCCAGAACCAGACCAGCGAGAATTCGGCGAGCGCCGCTAGGAGCGCGAAGCGCGCCGAGACGCGGGCGCCCAACCAAGGCGCCGAGCGCATCAGCCCAAAGGCGAGGATGGGCGCGGCCACCGCGACGAGACCCATATGGAGGATCATGTGCGCGGCGAACGAGGTCTCGGCGCGCCCGACCAGCGGTCCCGCCCAGAGGACCGCGAGCAGAGCGAGGCCGAAGGCCAGCGGGCCGTGCCGCGAGACGACCGGGCTCACCGGCAATCCACCACGAGAAGAGCCGGCAGCGCGGTGAAGATGATCGCCAGGAAGGACAACCCTGAGAGAAGCGCGGACGCCAGTTCCATCTGCCGCTCGCGGTCCTCGTCGGTCGGCTGGTCGTGCGGTGGCTTGCCGCCCGCCTGTCGCCACTCGCGCCACGCCCGGAAGCCGGCGAACCAGCAAAAGAGGAGGCTGAGGACGGTCGCCACCCCGATCGCCGCGCGCACGCCCCCGATCGCCTTGAAGATGTCGGCATTCGGCGCGCAGGCGACTGCGGTTGCGACGTAGCAGAACAGGAAGTGCAGCGCCCAGACGGTGGGCGTCGCGATCATGGTGACGAGGGAATCGCGCGTGCCGCGCCGGAGGCCGAACATCTCAGAATGACCTTCGAAATCGCCGGGCGGAGGGCAGCGGAGGGATTTTCGTCGCGGACAAGGCGCCGAGCGCAGTCGATGCTGGCGGCATCGAAGAGCATCGGCAACGCAGCTCGGCGGGGAAAGGACCCCGTTGCCCGACCCCGGAGGTTTTGAAGGTCATTCTTACCCCCCTGCGACGAGCGGGAAATAGGCGATCGTCGCCACCGTCACGAGGCCGGTCGCGCCGGCGAAATGCCAGTAGAGCGTGACGTTGGACAGGTCGATGTCATGGCGCGGCGTGAGCTTGCCCGCGAAGGAGCGCGCAAGGCAGTAGCCGGCCATCAGCGTCCCGACGAAGGCGTGGATCGCCGTCCAGATGGCGAGGATCCAGACGGTTGCGGGATAGACGTGGGCGGTCGGCTGGAGGCCCGTCGCATGCGGCCCCCAGAGGAGCGCCGCCCCCGCGGCGAGCGAGGCCACGAAACACACGGCGAGAAGGGCGCGCGCGCCGAGGACCCCGCCGCCCTTCAGGACCTTGTGCGACAGGAGGCAGGCACCCCAGGCGAGCGCGAAGAGCGCCAGTGAGACGGTGGGCCAGAGGGTGCCCGGCCCCGTCGTGCCGGCGGGCGGGAAGTCGGCATGGACGGTGAAGAAGAAATAGTAGCCGAAGAGCAGCGACAGGAAGGCCGTGGCATCGCCCAGCATGGTGATGAACATCGCCCACCACGACACCGAGTGCGGACCGGAGACGTAGGTCGGCAGCTCCAGCCCGAGCCCGACATATTTCGTCTCCTTCTCCGGGATGACCGCCGTCGCCTTCCAGAGCCAGAACAGGATCACGGCGATGGCGACGACGAGCGCCGCGATCGTGACCGTCCAGAGATGGAAGGTCGCGGCGATGAAGCAGGCCCCGAGGAAGATCGCCGCCCACATCGGCACGAAGGAGGGTCCGGGCACGCGCAGGCACTGGATCGGCTCGGCGTCCAGCACGCTCGTCACCAGCGTCTCGCGCTTTCCTTCCTCGGCATCGGGCAGATAGAAGCGCCCCTTGTCCATGTCGTCGACGAAGCCCGGCTGGTCCCACAGAGGATAGCGCGACTTCACGATCGGCACGGAGCGCACGCCCCATGGCTGGTCGGGGATTTCGCCCGACCATTCGATCGTGCCGGCGTTCCAGGGGTTGCGGTCGGCGTAGGGGTCCTTGCGCGGACGCAGCATGTCGGCGACCACGGTGAGGAAGCCGGCGGCGAAGATGAAGGCACCGACCGTCGAGATGAGGTTCGGGATCTCGAGCCCGAGTTGCGCGGGATAGGTGTAGACCCGGCGCGGCATGCCGATCATGCCGGAATAGTGCATCGGGAAGAATGCGACGTTGAAGCCGATGAACATCAGCCAGAACGCGATCTTGCCCGCCTTGTCGTGGAGCTTTCGCGAGGAGACGATCGGCCAGTAGTAGTAGATGCCGGCGACGATCGGGAAGAGGACGCCCCCCAAGATCACGTAGTGGAGATGCGCCACCACGAAATAGGTGTCGTGGACCTGCCAGTCGAAGGGCGCGAGCGCCACCATGACGCCGGTGAGGCCGCCGAGCACGAAGATGCCGAGCGCCCCCGAGACGAAGAGCATCGGCACGGAGTAGATGACGTTGCCGGCAAGGCAGGTCGCGAGGAACACGAAGATCTGGACGCCCGTCGGGATCGCGACGGCCTCCGAGGCCGCCGAGAAGAAGCCGAGCGAGATCGCCGGCAGGCCCGTCGTGAACATGTGGTGGACCCAGAGCCCGAAGCTCAGGAACCCGGTGCCGACCGCCGCCAGCACGATCCAGGAGTAGCCGAGCAGCGGGCGCCGCGCGAAGGTCGGGATGATCATCGCCAGCAGCGCGATCGCCGGCAGGAAGATGATGTAGACCTCGGGGTGGCCGAAGATCCAGAACAGATGCTGCCAGAGCATCGGGTCGCCGCCGCGCGTCGGGTCGAAGAAGGGCCAGTCGAACAGGCGCTCCATCTCGAACAGGATGTCGCCCGCGATCAGCGGCGGGAAGGCGAAGAGGATCATCGCCGCCACGACCAGGACGTACCAGGCGTAGAGCGGCATCAGGTTGAGCCGCATGCCGGGCGGGCGGCACTTCAGCGCCCCGACGATCAGCTCCACGGCCGCCGCGATCGACGCCACCTCGATGAAGGAGAGGCCGAGCAGCCAGATATCCGCGCCGTAGCCCGGCGTGAACCGCGCCTGGGTGGTCAGCGGCGGATACATGAACCAGCCGGAATTGGGCGCCTGGCCGAAGAAGATCGAGCCGCAGACGAAGATACCGCCGATCAGGAAGCACCAGTAGCCGAAGGCCGAGAGGCGCGGGAACGGCAGGTCGCGCGCGCCGAGCATCTGCGGCAGGAGGATGACCGCCACCGCCTCGAAGATCGGGACGGCGAAGAGGAACATCATCACCGTGCCGTGCAGCGTGTACACCTGGTTGTACATCGTCGCCGACAGGAAGTCGTTCTCCGGCACCGCCAGCTGCACGCGGATCAGGAGGCCGAGGACGCCTGCAAACAGCATGAAGGCGAAGGAGGTGACGGTGTACCAGACACCCACGGTCGTGTTGTTGACGTCGGACCAGTAGCGCCAGCCGGGCGGGGTCTCCCACACCTTGATGAGGCGCTCCTGCTGCCCCCGGCGGACGGCCTCGTCCTCCTGGTCGGGGTCTCCCGGGCGGCGCATGGCGTTCAACTCGGCGGCGGCGCTCATTTCAGGGCCTCCAGCCACTCCGCCATCGCGCGGGTCTGATCCTGCGGGAGTGTCGCGAAGGATGGCATCTGGACGCCCGGCTTCTCGTGTTCGGTCAGCGCGATGAAGCGCTGGATGTTGTCCGCGGTGACGGGCAGGATGCCGGCTCCCAATGTTTCACGTGAGCCAAGGTGGGTGAGGTCGGGACCGACGAGGCCGGCCGACGCCGTGCCGCGCACCTGGTGGCAGGCGCCGCAGCCATTGGCCTCGAAGGCGAGCCGGCCGGGATGATCGACGAGGCTGGCGGGCGCGCGCTCGGCCTCGACGCGGGCCGCGAACTCGGCCTCGGAGACCACCTTCACCACGAAGCGCATCTGGGCGTGGGCGTCGCCGCAGAACTCGGCGCAGATGCCGTGGAACGTGCCGGTGCGGGTCGGCTCCAGGACGAGGCGGGTGACGCGGCCGGGGATCGTGTCGACCTTGCCGGCAATGTTGGGCACCCAGAAGGAATGGATGACGTCGGGGCTGGACAGGAGGATCTCGGAGCGCCGGCCGACGGGAATCCAGAGCTCGTTCGCCGACGGCACGCCCTCGCCCGACAGCGCCTTGGCGACACCCGGCGTGTCGGGTGCCTCGTAGTGGACGCGCCACCAGAAGCGTTCGCCCGACACGGCGATGCGCGGCCCGTCGGCGGGCGCGCGAAAGCCCGGCATCATCTGGAGACCGAAGACGAGGAGCGCGGTCAGCACCACGACCGGAAAGGCGACGCCACCCCAGACGATCAGCCGCGTACCGGTGCGCTCGCTATGGGCTTTCGGGTGCGCCTTGGTGGCATAGACCGAGACGCCCATCACGAAGAGCCAGATGAGGACGGCGCCGCCCAGCATCCACCAGAAGAGGCGCAGCACTTCGACCGATTCCGTCCCTGCCGGATCGAAGGTCGATTGCGGGCCGCGGCAGGCCGACAGCACGGCGGCGGCCCCAAGAACGCAGCCGAGGCGCGCGATCGCCCGGATCGAGGTGTGCAAGCGCTTCAGGTTCGGCCCCCATGCTCGGACCGACGAGGCGCCCCCGCGCCGCGATCCCCCTCACGTGAGCGGCCGCCGACGCGTCCGATCCCGTTGCCGGGAACACATATGGCGCACGATGCATTCCGACAGGCCGGCGCGCGGCAAGCCGTGACGAATACGGGCGAGGCCAGCGGAATACCGCCGGCCTCGCGAAATCGTGTTCAAAACCCGTTCAGTGACGCGGTTCGGCCTCGGGCGCGGCATGGCCGTGGTCGGCGGGACGGGCGTTCAGCCCCTGCGTCCAGCCTTCCATCCATTCGGTGCGCAGCGTCGAGCCCACGGGATATTCGCAGGCCGACTTCGGCACATTGTTCTGGAAGGCGAGCTTGCCCTGCTGGAATGCATCGGTTGCCATGGTTCCCGGCTCCTCTCCGTTTGCATGTGCGACAAAACGGATCAGCGGCCCGTCCGTTCCCGGACAAGCCCCAGGGGATGGCGGCAGGCGGCCGCTAGATGCGCAGGCCGGTTCCGAGCCCCATCGAGGCGAGGATCAGCGCCGGGTCGGCGTCCGCCTCGCTCACCGAGATGCCGAGCCCGTCGCGCACCGCCATCACGGCGATCTCGGCGTCCGCCGTGTCGGGAACGTCGAAGATCCGAACGCTTTCGGGGGCGAGGTCGTCCTCGTTCCGGCAACGCCGCGCGTGGCTGCGGGCATCGACCACGGAACGGAAGGCCTGGAACTTGCTGATGTCCTCGTAGTCCATTCGCACAACGAACATTTCTTGGGCCTCCGTTGCAGTTGCGGAAAAGTTAAGCATGGCTCGCCGCGATCGCCAAGCGAAACTCTCGTGACAGCCTCGAGCCGATGGTGCGGCTTGTGGCGGGGCGATGCGTTGCGGCTTGCACGCG
>NZ_BBWJ01000056.1 GCF_001463745.1 Aureimonas sp. AU22
ATGCGTTGCGGCTTGCACGCGGGCGCGCGCACCGCCACAACGGAGGGCGAACGACGGGGAACGGGTGGAGGACATGAGCGAACATTCGGCCACCGGCGCGTCCGGCCCGGCATCCGGCCGCCCTCCGCGGGTCGCGCTGTTCGTCACCTGCCTCGTCAACGTCATGCGCCCGGCGGTCGCCGAGGCGACGCGCGAGCTTCTCGTCGCCGCCGGCTGCACCGTCGACGTGCCGCTCCGCCAGACCTGCTGCGGCCAGCCCGCGTTCAACTCGGGCGACACGGCGGACGGGCGGGCGCTCGCGCGCCACCAGATCGCGGTCCTGGAGGGTTACGACCACGTCGTCGCCCCGTCCGGCTCCTGCATCGGCACGATCCGTCACACCTACCCCGAGACATTCGCGGACGACCCGGACTGGGGTCCGCGCGCGCGCGCCTTGGCCGCCCGCGCCTTCGAGATCACGAGCTTCCTCGTCGATGTGATGGGCTTCACCCCGGCGCCGACGCGCCACGCCGCCAGGGCCACCTATCACGACACATGCTCCGGCCTGCGCGAGCTTGGCATCCACGACCAGCCGCGCCGGCTCCTCGGCAGCGTCGAGAACCTCGACCTGGTCCCGCTGCCCGACGCCAATGTCTGCTGCGGCTTCGGCGGCACGTTCTGCGTGAAGTATCCCGCGATCTCCAACGCGGTGGTGGACGAGAAGGCGCGCGCGATCGAAGGAACCGGGGCGGACGTCCTTCTTGGCGGCGATCTCGGCTGCCTCATGAACATGGCCGGCCGGCTCGGGCGTCGTGGTTCCCCTGTCCGCGTGTTCCATACGGTGGAGGCACTGACCGGCCGGCTCTCCACGGCCGGCGTCGGCGAGGGGCCGAAGGGAACCCGTCGATGAGCGCCACCAGCCAGCGGGCCGAGCTCGACTTCCACGCCCGCACGAGCGAAGCGCTCGCCGACGAATGGCTGAAGGTCGCGATCGACCGCACCACGGGCACCGCGCGCACCAAGCGCGCGGCCATCGTCGGGCAATGGCCGGATTTCGCGGTGGCGCGCGAGCGCGGCAAGGCGATCAAGGACCACGTCGTCGCCAACCTCGGACACTACCTCGCCGAGTTCGAGCGCAACGCCACGGCCAGTGGCGCCACCGTCCACTACGCCGCCACCTCCGACGAAGCCTGCCGCATCGTCGTCGGTCTCTGCCGGCGCGCGGGTGCCCGGAGCGTGACGCGCTCCAAGTCCATGCTGGGCGAGGAGATCGGCCTGCCGCATGCGCTGGAGGCGGCCGGCATCGAGCGCGTCGAGACCGATCTCGCCGAGCACATCGTGCAGCTCGCGGGCGAGCGTCCCAGCCACATCATCTGGCCCGCGATGCACAAGACGCGCGAGCAGATCTCCGTCCTCTTCAGACAAGCTCACGCCGACCCGCACCGCGAGGAAACGCCCGAGGCGATGGCGGCCTCTGCGCGGCGGCACCTTCGCCGGCGCTTCCTCACCGCCGAGGTCGGCATCTCCGGCGCCAACTTCCTCGTTGCCGACACGGGCTCGGTCTGCACCGTGACGAACGAGGGCAACGCGGAGATGACGACGACCCCGCCGCGCGTCCACATCGTCACGGCAGGCATCGAGAAGCTGGTGCCCACGATGGGCCACGCGGCGATGATGCTGCGGCTCCTCGTGCGCTCGGCCACCGGCGCGGCGCTGACCCAGTACACGACCTTCCACACCGGGCCGAAACGGGCGGGCGATCTCGACGGGCCGGAGGAGTTCCACATCGTCCTCGTCGACAACGGGCGCACGCGGATGCTGGCCGACGCGGGCCTGCGCGAGATGCTGCGCTGCATCCGCTGCGGCGCCTGCATGAACCATTGCCCGGTGTTCAACCAGATCGGCGGCCATGCCTATGGCGGCACCTATCCCGGACCGATGGGGGCGGTGCTCACCCCCGTCTTCGACGGGCTGACGCACAAGACGCGCGACCTTGCCCACGCCTGCACCCTGAACGGGCGCTGCCGCGAGGTGTGCCCCGTCGACATCCCCTTGCCGACGCTCATCAAGGGATGGCGCGAGCGGAGCTGGCGCGAGGGGCTGGAGCCCGTTTCGATGCGCTCGGGGCTGCGCCTCTTCGCCTTCGCCGGCACCAGGCCGTGGCTCTACCGCTTCGGGACGGGGCTCGCCGCCCGCGCGCTGCGCCTCATGGGCGGGCGACGCGGCGTCATCGCCAAGCTTCCCGGTCTTGCGGGCGCCTGGACCCTCCACCGCGACATGCCCGCACCGCCCGCCGGTCCGACCTTTCTCGAGGCCGAGGCGGCGCGCGCGCGGAAGGGGGCAGCCCGTTGAGCGCGCGCGAGGCGATCTTTGCCGCCATCGAACGGGCGCTGGGCAAGCCGGCGGACCCCGCCGCCATCCGTGCGCAGGCCGATGCGCTTCTCACCGAGCCCGGCCGCGTGCGCCCGCACCTGCCGGACGGCGACCTCGTCGGCCTGTTCGAGGCGGCGGTGAAGCGCCTGCCGCCCGGCGCCTCGTGCGAACGGCTCGGGAGCTGGCGCGAGCTTCCCGCCGCCTGTGCCCGGCGCCTCGGCGACCTCGATCTCGAACCGGCCCTGAAGATCCAGCCCCTCCGCGACCTCGAAACACTCGACTGGGCGGGGGCGGGCCTCGTCCGCCAGGCCGATGTCGATGACCGCGTCTCCCTGTCGGTAGCGGAAAAAGGGATTGCCGAGACCGCGAGCCTCGTCGTGCGCTCCGGGCCCGCGATGGCGATCCTCGACGCCTTCCTGCCGCTGCATCACCTGGTGGCGCTGCGCACGGCCGACATCGTCCCCCATCTCGAGGATGCCGTGGCCGGCGCCGACCTCGCCCGCTCGCGCAACCTCGTGATCGTCACCGGCCCGAGCGGCACCACCGACATCGAGGGCAGCCTGGTGATCGGCGTCCACGGCCCGGCGACGCTGCACATCTTCCTGGTCGAGGGCTAGGAGACCGCGGCCCGACGCCTCAGCCCTCGAGACCCGCGATGGCGAGCGCGAGGTCGCGCGCCGAATAGGGCTTGCGCAGGACGCCGGTGCGCGGATCCTTCAGGGTCGCGGCGGACAGATCGTCGACGTTTCCGGTCGCGAACAGCAGCGCGAGGCCGGGCTGCAGCGCGCGCAGCGCCTGCGCCAATTCGTCTCCCCGCATGTCGGGCAGCGACAGGTCGAGCACCGCCACCTGGCAGGCCCCCTGATCGCGCAGCCCGCGCAAGGCCTCGTCCCCGTTGGAGAATTCGAACACGGCATAACCCGCGTCCTCGATCCACTCGGCCGTCAACGCGCGGATCATCGGATCGTCCTCGACCAGCATGACCTTGCCACCCGCCGGCGCATTGTGTTCGGAAACGGTCATCGCCGCCTTTCCCATTCGCATCGCGCAAACATGTTTATCGGGAACAATTATCAGGGGAAGCGCTTCCCGTCGCCCGCGCTGCAGTCACAAGGCCTTCATGACCAACCGTTTCGACAGCCCCCCGCCTTTCGACGGCCCGAGGCCGACGGTCCGGTCCAGCGCGGCTGGACGCCTGGACAGCCACGACGACATCTTCTTCGCCGCCGTCGAGACGACGCGCATGCCGATGACGGTGACCGATCCGCACCTGCCCGACAACCCCATCGTCTTCGCCAACAACGCCTTCATCCAGATGACCGGCTACGCGCGCGAAGAGATCGTGGGCCGCAACTGCCGCTTCCTGCAGGGCCCGGACACCGATCGCGCGCCCATCGCGGAGGTGCGGGCCGCGATCGATAGCCGCAGCCAGATCGCGACCGAAGTCCTCAACTACCGCAAGGACGGCTCGACCTTCTGGAACGCTCTGTTCATCTCGCCCGTCTACGACCCGGACGGGAAGCTCGTCTACTTCTTCGCCTCCCAGCTCGACGTGTCGCGTCGGCGCGACGCCGAGGAAGGCCTGCGCCAGGCCCAGAAGATGGAGGCGCTCGGGCAGCTCACCGGCGGCATCGCCCACGATTTCAACAACCTCCTGCAGATCGTCACCGGCTATGTCGAGGTGATCGCCAGCCAGCTGGAAAAGCCGGAGCTCGACCGCGCGCGGGCCATCCGCGCCGTGGACAACGTCCGGTCGGCCTCCGCCCGCGCCGTGACGCTGACGCAGCAGCTTCTGGCGTTTGCGCGCAAGCAGCGGCTGGAGGGACGTCTCGTCAACCTGAACGGCCTCGTCGCGAGCCTCAGCGAGATCGCGGACAGGACGCTCGGCGACCAGATCACGGTGGAGACCGACCTCGCCTCCGACCTCGCGACCTGCCGCATCGATCCGACGCAGGCCGAGGTCGCGCTCCTCAACATCCTCATCAATGCGCGCGACGCCATGTCGGCCTCCTCCGGCGGCACCGTGCGCATCCGCACCCGCAACCGGCAGATCTCGGTCGAGGACGCCACCGGCTACGACGGGCTGACGCCGGGCGCCTACGTTTCGGTATGCGTCGAGGACTCGGGCTCCGGCATGCCGCGCGAGGTGCTCCAGCGGGTGCTCGATCCGTTCTTCACGACGAAGGAGGAGGGCAAGGGCACGGGCCTCGGCCTGTCCATGGTCTACGGCTTCGCCAAGCAGTCGGGCGGCACGATCCATATCGAATCGCGCGAGGGCGAAGGCACGACGGTGGAACTCCTGTTCCCCGCCGCCGCGGGCGAGGAGCAGAAGTCGCTCCAGCGCGTGCGCAGCGTGGAGCGTCAGGGTCACGAGCGCATCCTCGTGGTGGACGACCGGGCCGAGGTCGCCGAGCTCGCGCGCGACATGCTGGAGGAGCAGGGCTACACGGTCACCGTCGAGACGACGCCGCTGGCCGCGCTGAAGCGCCTCCAGGCCGGCGAGGGCTTCGATCTCGTCTTCTCCGACCTCGTGATGCCGGGCGGCATGAACGGCGTGGTGCTGGCGCGCGAGGCGCGGCGGCTGCGGCCTCGCATCCGCATCCTGCTCACCACCGGCTATGCCGAGGCGTCGCTGGAGCGGACGGACGCGGGCGGCACCGAGTTCGATCTGATCAACAAGCCCTACTCGCGCCAGGACCTGACGCGGCGAGTGCGGATCGTGCTCGACGGTCCGACCGGCGTCGGCTGAACCGACGCCCGAAACCGATTCCGGTTTCCGCTGCGATGCGCTAGATCGACGGCCCATGTGGCAGCGAGCCGTCGAGATCCCATCCCTCCCCGAGGCGGCGGCGCGCCTGCGACCGCTCGGCGGCCTCGTCTGGCTGGATTCGGCAAGGCCGCACCCGCGCAACGGCCGCTGGTCGATCCTCTCGTGCGCCCCCTTCGACCGGCTGGAAGCGACGCTGCGCGGCGCCCAGCTGGGCGGTGCCCTCCTGCCCGGCGCGCCCTTCGAAGCGCTGGACACCGTTCTGGCGCGATACCGGCTGGAGACGGCGTCGGACGGCCTCCCCTTCGCCGGCGGGCTCCTCGGCACGATCGACTTCGAAGCGGGCCACCTCCTGGAGCGCCTCCACCGGCCGACCGGCTTCGACCCCGAGCGCCCGCTCCTCGGCTTCGGCCTCTACGACACGGCTCTCGTCTTCGACCACGCGGCGGGCTCCGCGCGGCTCGTGTCGGCGGGTTTCGGGCCGGGGCTCGACGCCTCGTCGCCCCTCTCGCTGCGCCGCGCACGGGCCGAGGCGCGCCTTACCCAGTTCGCACAGGCGCTGGCGCGTCCCGCAGCGCCGCTTGCCCCCCTCCCCACGCGCGCGCCCGAATGGACCTCCAGCCGCGACGCTAGAGCCTATGCGGCGGATGTGGAGGAGGTGAAGCGACGGATCCTCGACGGCGAGGTCTACCAGGCCAACCTGTCGCGCCGGCTTCGCGCTCCGCTGCCCCCCGGCTTCGACCCGTTCGCGCTCTACGGGCGCCTGCGCGCCGTCAACCCGGCGCCCTACGCCGCCTATCTCGAGGAGCCGCACCGCACGCTCGCCTCCGCCTCGCCCGAACTCTTCCTGCGGCTGCGCGGAACGGAGGTCGAGACGCGCCCGATCAAGGGCACGATCCGTCGCGAGGATGACGAGGCGGCCGACCGTGCGGCGGCAGAGGCGTTGCTCGCATCCGAGAAGGATCGGGCGGAGAACGTCATGATCGTGGATCTCCTGCGCAACGACCTGTCGCGGGTCTGCGAGGCGCACAGCGTCGAGGTGCCCGAACTCTGCGCGCTGGAATCCTATGCCGGGCTCCATCATCTCGTGTCCGCCGTCACCGGACGGCTGCGGCCGGGCGTCGGGGTCGGCGCGCTGATCGCGGCCTGCTTCCCCGGCGGGTCGATCACCGGCGCGCCGAAGATCCGGGCGACCGACATCGTGGCCGCGATCGAGGGCGCCCCGCGCGGCCTTTATTGCGGCTCCGTCGCCGCCCTGTCCTTCTGCGGCGCGGCCGACCTGTCGATCGCGATCCGCACGCTGGAATTCGAAGGGAACACCGTGTCCTTCGGGGCGGGCGGCGGCGTCACGGTGCTGTCGGACGGCCCCGGCGAATGGGCGGAGACCGAGACCAAGGCGGCGCGGATCCTCGCCGCGTTCGGGGCGCCATGATCCTCGTCCTCGACAACTACGACAGCTTCACCCACAACCTCGCCCGCTACCTTGAGCGGCTGGGCGAAGAGGTGGCCGTGGTGCGCAGCGACCGGATCGACCTTGCCGGCATCGCGAGCGCGCGCCCCAGCGCCCTCGTCCTCTCGCCCGGTCCCTGCGGGCCGGAGCAAGCGGGCGTGTGCCTCGACGCCGTCGCGGCCTTGTCCGGGCAGCTGCCGATCCTCGGCGTCTGCCTCGGCCACCAGGTGATCGGAGCGGCCTTCGGCGGACACGTGGAGCGCGCGCGCGAGCCGATGCACGGGCGCGTCTCGCATCTTCCGCACGAGGGCGCCGGCCTCTTCGCCGGTCTGCCCGCCCCGTTTGCCGCGGGACGCTACCATTCGCTGATCGTGCGCGAGAGCACGGGGATGGCGCGGCACCTTCATGTCGACGCCCGCTCGCCCGCGGGCGAGATCATGGCGCTCCGGCACCGGACGCATCCGACCTACGGCATCCAGTTCCATCCCGAATCCGTCCTGACCCCGCAGGGCGACCGCCTGCTCGCCCGCTTCCTCCGGCTTGCCGCCGACTGGAGCCGGGATCAGGCGGGAAGCTGACGCCCGATCCGGCGCCCGCTCGCCGTGAGACGGAACCAGCACGTGTCGCGCCAGCCGATGGCGGCCGAGACGAGGCCGAGCGCATGGAGTTCGAGGCAGTGGCGCAGCTCGTCGGTGGCGAGCTCGCCCGTGTGGAGCCCGACACTGTCGCGCGACGGGCCGTCGTCGAGGCGGCGCAGCATATGTCCTTGAGCCGGCGTGATCTGGCTGACGTGGTTCCTCATGGGCGCCTCCTTCGGGCGTTTCGCTCAAACCCCGAGAGGCCAGCGTTCCAGCGCAGGCTTGCGCGAGCGTGTGGCTGCATTGCGATCGTTTCGCGCCGGCCGGGAACCAGGACCCGCCCGCAGGCGTCATCACCCGAAGCCGTCAGCAAAGGGACGCGAAACCATGAGCGGAGAGACACACGGAACGACGACGCCCGCCGGCGGGACCGAAAAGCCGGACCGCGAGGCGCCGACGCCCGGCGCCGGGCCGCACGCCAAGCCGGAACTGACCAACGAGGACGCGACGCCCGGCGCCGGCAGCCTGCCCGAGACGGGCGAGGCTGGCGACGACGCCGGGGCGGGCTGAGGCCTTCCGAAGCCGATCCCGTTTCGCTCCCATCCCATTTTTCGAGGACGACCCATGTCGAACACCCATGACCAGGACGCCGCCAATCCGATCCTGCCCGAGCCGATCGGCGAGGACGGCATCGTCCAGACGGACGACACGTCCCACCCCGGCACCAAGGCTCCGCTGCCACCGATCGCCGAGGACAAGCCGACGCCCGGCAACCAGGAGCGGCCGATGACGCAGGAGGAGCAGCTGGACGAGGCCCTGGACGAAACCTTCCCGGGATCCGACCCGATCGCGCCCAGCCGGATCGACGGGCCCCTCTGACCGGCGATCCCTCCACACGCTTCCGGCCGTTCACGTCACCTGGAACGCGCTCGGGCAGATGTCGGCCAGGGTGCAGCGGTCGCAGGCCGGCCGCCGGTGGTGACAGACCTTCTGCCCGTGCAGCATCAGGACCTCGTGGTTGTCGTAGAGGTCCTGTGCGCTCCAGCCTTCGGGAAGCTGCGCGCGCAGCAACGGATGGGAGGGGCCGACCGCGACATGCGCCTCGATCAGCCCGAGGCGGATGGCGACGCGGTGATGGTGGCTGTCCACCGGCAGGGCGGGCATGCGCAACGTCGAGAAGGACAGGACTGCCGCGCTAGTCTTCGGCCCGACACCCGGAAGCGCCTCCAGCCAGGCCCGCGCTTCGGCGGGCGACATATCAGCCAGAAACCCGAGGTCGAGCCGTCCTGCCCGCTCGCGCACCCCTTTGAGGATCGCCTGGATGCGCGGCGCCTTCTGCTCGGGCCAGCGCACGCCGTGGATCAGCGTTTCGACCTCCGCCGTCGGCGCCTCGATGAGGTCGGCCCAGTCGGGATAGCGCTGACGCAGCGCCTTGAAGGCCCGGCCCGAATCGGCATTGCGCGTTCGATGCGACAGAAGCGAGGACACGAGCTCGCTCAAGGGATCGAGGTCGTGGAAGTAGCCGATCGGGCAGCCGTAGACGGCGCAGAGCCGGTCGTGGACGAGCCGGGCCTTGGCGACGAGATCGGCGGGCGCCGGGTCTAAGCCATGCGTCTCGTCGGGCACCTTCGGCGGTGCCGGTGGGCGGCGCGCGGAGCCGCGGCGCGCCGGGGCGTCCGCCGGATGGGGATGGTGGATCGGGTTCGGTGCCATCGCTCCGGAATCCGGGGGGATTCCCCTGGGTTCCGCCTCCCGCACCGCCTGCGGCAATCCGCCCGCGGTTGCGAAAATGCGTCAGTCCGGCTGCGGTCGCTGCCCTTCGAGGAGGGGGCGTTGCTCAGAGACCCGTTCGCCGAGGAAGTCCATCAGAGCGCGCACCCGCGGCACCTGGCGCAGATCCGCATGGGTGAGGAGCCAGAGATCGGTGGCAAAGCGCGCGTCGGGCTCGCCCAGGCGCCGCAGCGCCGGCCGGAGGTCGCCGACGAAGCACGGCAGATAGCCCTGCCCGAGCCCCGCCTCGATCGCCTCCGCCAGTCCCAGCACCGTGTTGACGCGATACCCGATCCGCTCCAGCGGCACGGTTCCGCCGACATGCCGGACCACGGCCATGCCCGCCATCGCGTCGCCGAGCGAGACCCAGTCCCCGGAAGGTCGGTCCCGCGCGCCGTAGAGCGCCCAGGCGATCCGGGCGCTCTTGCGCCCGACCAGCGTGTCGGGCGGCCGGTCGGTGGCGCGGATCGCGACGTCGGCGTCGCGCTTCGACAGGTTCAGCGCCGGATTGCCCAGCACCACGTCGAGGCGAACGGCGGGGCAGGCGCGGCGGAAGGCCGCGAAGAGCGGCGTCAGGAAGTGGATCAGCAGCGAATCGTTGGTGGTGACGCGCACCTCGCCGGACGGCAGCGGCTCCCGCCCCGCGAGCCGGAGCGCCGCGGCGTCCACCGCCTGACCCACCGTGCGCGCCACCGTGGCGATCTCCTCGCCGGCGCTGGTCGGCTCGAGCCGCGCGCCGTTGCGCTCGAACAGGGCGCAGCCCATGGCCGCCTCGATCTGGCGCAGGCGCCGGAACACGGTGGAATGGGCAACGCCGAGCCGATCGGCCGCCGCGGGCAGCGTTCCCGCCTCCGCCACCGCGCCAACCAGCCGAAGATCGTCCCAGGCCAACCTGTCGAGGTCCATCGCCGCTTATCCGTTCGATCGTCACTGCAAGCGCAGCATTGCACGGATGCAATCGCATTGCATCTGACGGACGTCGATCATTGCGATTATGTTGGCTTCAACACGAACACACAGGAGCCCGACATGACCCACGGCATCCATCACGTCACCGCCATCGCCGGTCCCGCCGCGCGCAACGTGCGCTTCTACAGTGACACGCTGGGCCTCCGGCTGGTGAAGCGCACCGTCAATTTCGACGATCCCGGCACCTGGCACCTCTACTACGGCGACGAGGCCGGATCGCCCGGCACGATCCTCACCTTCTTCCCGTGGGAGCATGCAGCGCCCGGCCGGCTCGGCGTCGGCGAGACGCAGGAGACCGTGTTCCGCGTGCCGGAGGGCTCGATCGGCTTCTGGACGCATCGCTTCATCGAGCGCGGCGTCGCGTTCGATCCGCCGGTGAAGCGCTTCGGCGAGACGGCGCTCGCCTTCCGCGACCCGGACGGCATGCACCTTGCGCTCGTCGCGGTGCCGGGCGCCGAGGCCGAGCCCGGCTGGACCGGCGGCGGGATCTCGCAGGAGGTCGCGATCCGCGGGTTCCATTCGGTGAGCCTGCTGCTCGAGGAAAAGGCGCCGACCGGCGCGGTGCTGACCGACGTCCTCGGCTTTCGCGAGCTTGGATCGGAGGGCTCGACGACGCGCTTCCAGGTGGACGGCACCTCCATCGGCGGGATCGTCGATATCCGGGCCGTCGGCGGCTTCCTGAAGCCCCGGCCGGGCGCGGGCTCCGTGCACCATGTCGCCTTCCGGGCGGCCGACGATGCGGCGGAGGCGGCGATGGCACGGCGGCTCCAGGAGACCCATCGCATCGCGGTGACGGAGCAGCGGGACCGCAACTACTTCCGCTCGGTCTATTTCCGCGAGCCGGGCCACGTCCTGTTCGAGATCGCCACCGACGTTCCGGGCTTTGCCGTGGACGAGCCGGCGGAAAGCCTCGGCAGGACCCTGAAGCTACCGGCGGGCCTCGAGGCGCAGCGCTCGCGTATCGAGAGCGTCCTGCCCGATCTCGGGACGGAACTCCCGGCGGCCTGACATCACGCGGGGCGGCACCGAGCCGCCCCGCTCACATTCGGAGGATGCCATGAGCCAGACGATCCAGACCCTGTCGCATATCCACCGCTTCGTCCCGGGTTCCGCGAACGATGAAGCGCCGCTTCTTCTCCTGCACGGGACGGGCGGCGACGAGAACGACCTTCTCGGCCTCGGCGCGGCGCTGGCCCCCGGCGTGGCGCTCCTGTCGCCGCGCGGCCAGGTGCTGGAGAAAGGCATGCCGCGCTTCTTCCGGCGCCTGGCCGAGGGCGTCTTCGACGAGGCGGACGTCGTCGCCCGGGCGGGCGCCCTCGCCCGGTTCGTAGACGAGGCGCGCGACCGCTACGGCCTCGCCGCGCCCGTCGCGGTCGGCTTCTCCAACGGCGCCAACATCGCCGCCGCGCTCCTGATGGGCGAGCCGGCCGTGCTCGCCGGGGCCGTCCTGATCCGGCCGATGGTGCCGCTCGCCGCGCCGCCGCGCTTCGATCTCGAAGGCAAGCCCGTCTTGATCCTGTCGGGCGCCGGCGATCCGATCGTGCCGGCGGAGAACGCCCGGCGCCTCGCGGCCATCCTGGAGGAGGGCGGGGCCGAGCTGCGACACGAGGTCCTGCCGGTCGGTCACGGCCTCACGCAGATGGACCTGACGCTGGCCCGGCGCTGGCTGGAAGCCTCCGGCCTCTAGACGTTAGGGGCGGGGGCGGGGGAGCAGGCGCGCCCCCGCCCCTGCGGCGTCCGGCTACAGGCCGGGCGTCTGGATCGCGGGGCGCCGCGCCCCAGTTTCCGGCGCGATGCAGCACGATCCCGGCCTTTCCTCCGTGCCCGAAGCCGCCGCCGCCCGAGGCAAGGGAGACCGCCTCCTCGTGCGGGGTCTCGCCAAGACCGTGCCGGGCGGGCGGCAGCTCTTTTCCGGCCTCGACCTCGGTGTTTCCGGGGGCGAGCTCGTGGCGATCGTCGGCGAATCGGGCACCGGCAAGTCGACGCTCCTCAATATCCTCGCCGGTCTCGACGACGCAGATGCCGGGCTGGTCGCGGTCGGGGGCACCGCTCTCGGGGATCTCGACGAGACGGCGCGCACGAAACTGCGGCGCGAGCGCATCGGCTTCGTGTTCCAGGCCTTCCACATCCTGCCCTATCTGACGCTCGGCCAGAACGTCGCGCTGCCGCTCGCCCTCGTCTCGCCCGATGCCGCACGGGCCAAGGGGGAAGCGGAACGGCTCCTCGCCGCCGTGGGGCTCGGCGGCCGCGCGGACGACTACGCGCGCGACCTGTCGGGCGGCGAGCTGCAGCGCGTGGCGATCGCCCGCGCCCTCGTCCACCGCCCCGCGCTGATCCTCGCCGACGAGCCGACCGGCAATCTCGATCCCGAAACTGCAAGCCGGATCCTCGCGCTCTTCGCAGGGGCCGTGCGCGAGGGCGGCGCGGCGGCCGTGATCGTCACCCATTCGCCCGCGACCGCGGCGGTCGCCGACCGTGTCCTGACACTGACCGCCACGGGCCTGAAGGCCGCCCGTGGCTGACGCGGGTCTTGCCCAGGCCCGGCTCGCGCTGCGCTGGCTGATCGGCGGCGAGGGGCGCGCTCACCCCGCGCGCTTCGTGCTCACGGCGCTGGCCATCGCGGTCGGCGTGGCACTCGGTTTTGCGGTTCATCTCGTCAACGGTTCGGCGCTCGCCTCATTCGAGGGCGCGGTGCGCTCGGTCAACGGCGCCGCCGACCTCCAAGTGCGCGCGGCCAGCCCGCTGGGTTTCGACGAGGCGGCCTATGGACCGGTGGCGCTCGCGAGCGGCGTTGCGGACGCGAGCCCCGTCGTCACGCTCGATGCCAGCGCCGGCGCCGCGTCCTTCACGCTTCTCGGGCTCGATGTGCTTCGCGCCGCCCGCGTCACGCCGACGCTCGTGGGGCTGAACGCGCAAGGGGTGGACCAGAACCGCTCGGCAGTCTTTTCCACCGACGCCCTCTTCCTGTCGCGCGCGGCTCTCGCCGCCATTGGCGCCAGGATCGGCGAGACGATCGACGTATCGGCGAACGGGCGCACCGTGCCCCTGCGCATCGCCGGCACGCTGGACGGGGCGGGCGACGCGCAGCGGCTGGGCACGATCGACATCGCGGCCGCGCAGTGGCGCTTCGATCGGCTGGGGCGGCTCGACCGGATCGACCTCGCCATCAGCGACCGCCGGGCGGCCGAGGACGTGCTGCCCGCGCTCCTCCCCGCCAATGCCAGTCTCGGGACGGACGAGACGGAGGCTCGCCAGGGCTCGGCGCTGAGCCGGGCCTACCGCGTCAACCTCGACATGCTGGCCCTCGTGGCGCTCTTGACCGGCGGCTTCCTCGTTTTCTCGGCGCAGGCGCTCTCCGTCGCCCGTCGCCTGCGCACCTTCGCGCTCCTGCGCACGCTCGGCCTGCCGCGCGGCGGGATCATCGCGGCGGTGACGCTGGAAGGGCTCGCGATCGGGATCATAGGCTCCGGCTTCGGCTTGGCTCTCGGCTACGGGCTGGCGGCGCTGGCGTTGCGGCTTCTCGGCGGCGATCTCGGCGCCGGCTACTTCGAGGGCGGCGCGGCGCGCGTCGTGTTCCAGCCGGTCGCCGGTTTCGCCTTCTTCGCGCTGGGGCTGCTCGCCGCCCTTCTCGGCAGCGCCCTGCCCGCGCGCGCCGCCTCGCGCGCGGCCCCGGCCGCAAGCCTCAAGAACGCCGGCGACATGATCGACCCGCGTTCGCGCGTGCCCGTCCTGCCGGCCGCCGTGCTTCTCGCGGCGGGCGTTCTGGCGAGCCTCGCGCCCCCCGTGGCAGGCCTGCCCATCCTCGGCTTTGCCGGCATGGCGCTGATGCTGGCGGGCGGTGTCGCGGGGGTGCCCTGGGCCGCGCGCCAGCTCCTGAAGCCGCTCCTCGCCCGGGCGCCCGCAGCGGTGCCGGCCCAGCTTGCCGTGCGCCACGTCCAGGGCAGCCCCGGCGAGGCCGCCACGGCGCTCTGCGGCATCGTCGCCTCCACCGCGCTCGTGATCGCCATGGCCACGATGGTCACGAGCTTTCGCACGGCCGTCGACGACTGGCTCGGCGACGTGCTGTCGGCCGACCTCTACCTTCGAGCATCGGCGGGAGGCGCCTTCGACCCGGAGGCGCAAGCGCGCCTCATGACGGTGCCGGGCGTCGGCGCCTTGCGCTTCAGCCGGCAGATCCCCTTGTCCATCGCGCCGGACCGCCCGCCGGTCACCCTGATCGCGCGCGACATCGGCGACGGCGAGGCCGGCGGCCTTCTGCGCTCGGTCGAGACGACGGACACGCCGGCACCGGCGGGCACGGTGCCGGTCTACGTCTCTGAGCCCGCCAGCCGGATTTACGGCTGGCGACCGGGTGCGACGATCACGCTGCCGGTCGGGCAGAATGCCGCCTTCTTCGTCGCCGGCATCTGGCGCGACTATGCGCGCCAGCAGGGCGCGGTGGCGATGGCGAGCGCCGACTACACCGCGCTGACCAGCGATCCGACGCGCGACGAGGCGGCGGTGACGCTGGCGCCGAACGCCGCGGCGGACGAGGTCGGGCGCGCCCTCCTCGCCGCACTCCCGCCGGGCCGCCAAGCCAACCTCGCCCGGCCGGCGGAGTTGCGCGCCTATGCGCTCGACCTCTTCGACCGCTCCTTCACCGTGACCTACGTGCTCCAGGCGGTCGCCATGCTGGTGGGCCTGTCCGGCGTCGCCGCGACGATCTCGGCCCAGACCCTGGCGCGCACCCGCGAGTTCGGCATGCTGCGACACCTCGGGGTGTCCCGCGGGCAGATCCGCGCGATGCTGGGACTGGAAGGAGCGTTGCTCGGCAGCGTCGGCGCCGTGTCCGGCATCCTCCTCGGCCTCGCGCTCTCGCAGGTGCTGATCCACGTGATCAATCCGCAGAGCTTCAACTGGACCATGGACACCCGCGTGCCGGGGGCGACGCTCGTTCTCGTCGCCACCGTGCTGGTGCTGGCGGCCGCCGTCACGGCGGTTCTGGCCGGGCGGCGGGCAACGGCGCAGGATGCCGTTCAGGCCGTCAGGGAGGATTGGTGATGCGCGCGTTCCTGGCCCTCCTCCTGTCGATCGCGCTGCTTCTTCCGGCGGGCGCCCAGGAATTTCCGGCCGTGCGCCCGGGCGTGCCGCTGGCCTTTCCCGCCGACCACGGTGCGCACCCCGACTTCCGCACGGAATGGTGGTACGTCACCGGCTGGCTGGAGGCGGCGGACGGCGAGGAGCTCGGCTTCCAGGTCACCTTCTTCCGCACGCGGCCGGGCATCGACCCCGCCAATCCCAGCCGCTTCGCGCCCGCCCAGGTGCTCTTCGCCCATGCCGCCCTGTCGGATCCGAAGCTTGGGGCCCTGATGCACGGCGAGCGGTCGGCGCGCGAGGGCTTCGGGCTGGCGGAGGCGAAGGTGGGCGACGCCGACATCGCCATTCGCGACTGGCACCTGGCGCGCGCGGCGGACGGGCGCTGGACCGCCGAGGTCACGACACCCGACTTCGCCTATTCGCTCGGCTTCCGCCCGACGCAGGACATCTTCCTGCAGGGCGAGGCGGGCTTCAGCCGCAAGGGCACCGGCGAGGGCGAGGCGAGCTACTACTATTCCATGCCGCAGCTGGAGGTGACGGGCACGCTCACCCGCGAGGGACGCACGATCGAGGTCACCGGCCGCGCCTGGCTCGACCGCGAATGGTCCTCGCAGTTCCTGTCACCGGAGGCCACCGGCTGGGACTGGACGGGTCTGAACTTCGACGACGGCTCGGCGCTCGTCGCCTTCCGCATCCGGGGCCGCGAGGAGGACACGCTCTATGCCGGCGGTTCCTGGCGCCGGCCGGACGGGACGATCGTTCGCCTCGGGCCCGGCGACATCCGCTTCGAGCCGCAGCGCCACTGGCGCTCCGAGCGCACCGGCGCGACCTATCCGGTGGCGCAGGTGCTCACCGTCCGCCTGCCCGAGGGCGAGCGGCGCCTGCCGTTGACGCCGCTCTTCGACGACCAGGAACTCGACGGGCGAGCCGGCGGCCTGCCCGTCTACTGGGAGGGTGCGGTGAGGACGGAAGGCGGCCGAGGCTATCTCGAACTCACCGGCTACACCACGCCGCTATCCCTCTAGCGTCAGAGCGCGACCTCGAAGGTTGCCGCCGTCTTCGCCCGGATCTCGTCGAGCGTCACGCCGTCGGCGAGCTCGATCAGGGTCAGCCGCTCCGGCCCCTTGCGCTCCACCGTGAAGACGCCGAGGTCCGTGATCACGAGGTCGGCGACGCGCGCGCCGGTGAGCGGCAGGGTGCAGGCGGGCAGAAGCTTCGATTCGCCCTTGGCCTCGTGCTCCATCACGACGACGACGCGCTTGACGCCGGCGACGAGATCCATCGCCCCGCCCATGCCCTTCACCATCTTGCCCGGGATCATCCAGTTGGCGAGATCGCCGTTGGCCGCCACCTGCATGGCGCCGAGGATGGAGAGGTCGATATGCCCGCCCCGGATCATCGCGAAACTGTCGGCCGAGGAGAAGAAGCTCGTCATCGGCAGTTCGGTGATGGTCTGCTTGCCGGCGTTGATGAGGTCGGCGTCTTCCTCGCCTTCATAAGGGAAGGGCCCCATGCCGAGCATGCCGTTCTCGGACTGGAGCACCACCTCGATTCCGTCCGGAATGTGGTTGGCCACCAGCGTCGGGATGCCGATACCGAGGTTCACGTAGAACCCGTCCTCGAGTTCGCGGGCGGCGCGGGCCGCCATCTGGTCGCGCGTCCAGGCCATCAGACGTCCTCCCCTGCGCCGGCCGGTGCGCCGGCCGTCTCGCGCGGCCGCACCGTGCGCTGCTCGATATGCTTCGAAGGGTTCGCCACATGGACGATGCGCTGCACGAAGATGCCGGGCGTGTGGATCGCGTCGGCGTCGATCGAGCCGACCGGTACCATGTGCTCCACCTCGGCCACGGTGATGGCGGCCGCCGTCGCCATCATCGGATTGAAGTTGCGCGCCGTCTTCCGGTAGACGAGGTTGCCTTGCGCGTCGCCGGTGTGGGCATGAACGAGCGCGAGATCCGCGACGAGCCCGCGCTCCATGACGTAGGTCTCGCCGTCGAACTCGCGCACCTCTTTGCCTTCCGCGATCAGCGTGCCGACGCCGGTCTTGGTGAAGAAGGCGGGGATGCCGGCGCCCCCGGCGCGGATGCGCTCGGCGAGCGTGCCCTGCGGGTTGAACTCGAGCTCGAGCTCGCCCGACAGGTACTGCTGGGCGAAGAGCTTGTTCTCACCGACATAGGACGAGATCATCTTGCGGATCTGGCGCGTGGCGAGGAGCCGGCCGAGGCCGATCCCGTCGACGCCGGCATTGTTGGAGATCACCGTCAGGCCTTTGACGCCGGACGCCTGGACCGCGTCGATCAGCGCTTCGGGAATGCCGCACAGGCCGAAGCCGCCGGCCATGACGATCATGTCGTCGCGCAAGGCCCCCGCCAGGGCCTCCGTCGCCGTCGAATAAACCTTCCGCAAGTCGCGCCTCCCGTCGCCGGCCGTCTCCGACGGCCCGAATGAGGGTAAAGCTAGGGCTTGCCGGCTTGGTGCGGCGAGTCGTATTTCTACGGCATGGCCTCACACCCCGGCTCCTTCGGCGAATCCGACGCTGCCCCACGCTTCGCGCTGGCCGAGCTGCCGGTACCTCTCGTCTTCGCCACCCATCGCATCATCCGCGACTGCAATGCCGCGTTCGCCGCGCTCTTCGGCTTCGAGCGCGAAGACCTCGTCGACACCAGCTTCTCGCGCCTCTACCCCCAGCTCGACGACTTCGTGCGCACGGGCGAGATGTGGCGCGCCCATCTGCCGGGCGGCCAGGTCTATCAGGACGAGCGCATCATGCGCGGCGCCATGGGCCGGCGCTTCTGGGCCCGCGTCAACGGGCGCTCGCGCCACGCCGCCGATCCGTTCGCGGAGGCCGTCTACTGTTTCGAGCCGCTGAACCGCCCGGTGACGGACGCGACCCTGAAGCTCACCGGGCGCCAGCGCCAGATCCTCGCGCTGGTGGCCAAGGGGCGCACCAATGCCGAGATCGCCGGCGCCATCGGCCTGTCGCAGCGCACGGTGGAGGCGCACCGCCTGCGGTTGTCGCGGGCGGTCGGCGTGCGCAACGGAGCCGAGCTGGTCGCCTGGTTCCTGGCGGACGGCGGCTGACGCGTCAGCGCGCGGCGAGCCGCACCAGGCGGCCGAGGCCGGCTTCCGGCTTGCCCATCCGCTGACGCAGCGGCAGGGACGCGACGGCGCGCACGGGCTGCGTCGGCACGCTCCACTGGAAGGCGGGCCCCGCGGCCGATCCGAAGGCGGCGGGGTAGCCCGCACCGGGAGTCTTGCGGGCGCGCGGGTGCGGATGAATGGTGGCGGTCATGGGCATGGCTCTCTCCTGCGGATGCGTGGAGGGTTAGGCCCCGGCCGTTTCGCTGCGATGTCGCCGATGTTTCGTGCGGCGCCCGCGAAGATAAGGTTTGGCGACGGGGCGAAATCCGCTATGCCGACGCGATCCTTCGCAACAGGCCAAGCGCCCCGGTGACGGGGCCCGGAGACAGCTTCATGACGATCCGCGTTCACAAGGGAGACCTTCCCGACCTCGCCCGCTACACGGGGTCGGTGGCGATCGACACGGAGACGCTGGGCCTCGACACGCGGCGCGATCGGCTCTGCGTCGTGCAGCTCTCCTCCGGCGACGGCACCGCCGACATCGTTCAGATCGCCAAGGGTCAGCGGGAGGCGCCGAACCTGTGCGCGCTCCTCGCCGACACCACGAAGCGCAAGATCTTCCACTACGCCCGCTTCGACATCGCCGCGCTCTACCATGCCTTCGGGGTGATGACGCAGCCCGTCTTCTGCACCAAGATCGCCTCGCGCCTGACGCGCACCTACACCGACCGGCATGGTCTGAAGGATCTGTCCAAGGAGCTCATCGGCGTCGACCTGTCGAAGCAGCAGCAGTCCTCGGACTGGGCGGCCGAGACGCTGACGCCCGCGCAGCTCGACTACGCCGCCTCCGACGTCCTCTATCTCCACGACCTGATGGGCGTGCTTCTGAAGAGGCTGGAGCGCGAGGACCGGTTGGAGCTCGCCGAGGCTGCCTTCGCCTTTCTTCCCACGCGCGCCAAGCTCGACCTTCTCGGATGGGACGAGGAGGACATCTTCTCCCACTCGGTCGCCCGCACCTGATCGCGGCGATGTAAACGGTCGCTCGCGAAATCGTAAGTTCGCAAGACGATTTCGCCTGTCGGCGTTAACGCTTCGGCAGGACTTTTTCCGAACGTTCGAATCAATTGTCGCAAATGGATTCCGGCTCCCTTGAGAGCCCCTGGCCTAAACGTTGTCCCGTCGCCCGAGGAACCGGCGGCGGGGGTCAACGAGGGGAATCGGGACCATGCAGACGATCGAACTTCGCCACGAATTGTCGGAAACCCGCCACGCGCTGCAGGAGCGCCGCTCGTTCTGCGACCGGGCCCGCACCGACCGCCTGGTGGCGCTGTGGGCCGCCGGCCACCTCGGCCTCGGCGACGACAAGGCCGACGCCTATGCCGACCAGGTGGTGCGCGCGGGAGTGGCGATGCCGGGCGGACGCGGCGGTTTCGATCGCATCGCCGCCGACCTCGCGGCGACGCCGATCCACATCGAGACGATCCGCTCGCGCTACGCCATCGCCATGGCCGATCTCGACCGCCCGTTCGGCATCCAGACCGTGCACTCCATCGCGCTCGGCGCCTGACCGATCTCAGGCAGGGGCGGCGGTGATGCGGGCCAGCGCCGCTCCGGCCTCCAGGTAGGCGCCGGGTTCGGCCGTCAGCGCGATGACGCCGGCGGCGTGCGCCGTCACCTGCGTCTCCATCTTCATCGCCTCCATCACGGCGACGACGTCGCCCGCCGCAACTTCTGCGCCGTCCTCGACGCGCCAGCCCTGCAGCGTGCCGGCGACGGGCGCGGCGAGAAGACCGGTGTCCGCCGGTTCATCCGCATCCGCCGCCCTGGGCGTCCCGGCGGGGCTGCCAAGCCGCGACAGGAATGCGGCCGGCAGGCCGAGCTCGTGGCGTCGCCCGTCGATCTCGACGGGCACGCGCAGCATGGCGGGTCCCTCCACCGGCTGGGGCCGCGCGGCGGCCGCGAGGTCTCCGGCGAAATCGGTCTCGATCCAACGCGTGTGGACGCGGAACGCCTCGCCCGCGAAATCGTCCGTCTCCACCACCAGGCGGTGGAAGGGAAGGACGGTGGCGACGCCCTCCACCCTGAACTCGGCGAGCGCGCGCCGGGCTCGGCGCAGCGCGATGGCGCGCGTCGGCCCGGTGACCACGAGCTTCGCCATCATGGAATCGAAATGGCCGGGGATCGTGGAGCCCGACACGACGCCGGCATCGACGCGCACGCCCGGCCCCGCCGGCGGCTCGAAGACGACGACCGGGCCCGGCGTCGGCAGGAAGCCGCGGCCAGGATCCTCGGCATTGATGCGGAACTCGATCGAATGGCCTCGCGGCTCGGGCGTCTCGGTGATCCGCAGCGGCTCGCCGTCGGCGATGCGCAGCTGCTCGACCACGAGATCGAGCCCCGTCGTCTCCTCGGTCACAGGGTGCTCCACCTGGAGCCGCGTGTTGACCTCCAGGAACGAGATCGAGCCGTCGGCCCCGAGCAGGAACTCCACCGTCCCCGCACCGACATAGCCGGCTTCCGCGCAGACCGCCCGCGCACCCTCGTGGATGCGGGCGCGCTGCTCGTCGGTGAGGAAGGGCGCGGGCGCCTCCTCCACCAGCTTCTGGTTGCGACGCTGGAGCGAGCAGTCGCGCGTGCCGACGACGAGGACATGGCCGTGCTTGTCTGCAAGGATCTGCGCCTCGACATGGCGGGGCCGGTCGAGGAAGCGCTCCACGAAGCACTCGCCCCGCCCGAAGGCGGCCTCCGCCTCGCGCGTCGCGGAGGCGAAGAGCTCCTCGACCTCGTCGAGCTTCCAGGCGACCTTCATGCCGCGCCCGCCGCCGCCGAACGCCGCCTTGATGGCGATCGGCAGGCCATGCGCCTGCGCAAACGCCAGCGCTTCGGCACCGTCCTTCACCGGCCCGTCCGAGCCCGGCACGAGCGGCGCGCCGACGCGCGCGGCGATCTCGCGCGCGCGCGTCTTGTCGCCCAGCGCCTCGATCACGGCCGCGTCCGGCCCGATCCAGGCGAGGCCCGCCTCGGCGACGGCGCGCGCGAATTCGGGCCGCTCCGAGAGGAAGCCGTAGCCGGGGTGCACGGCGTCGGCGCCGGACGCCGCCGCGATGGCGAGGAGCTTGTCGATATGGAGATAGGTCTCGGCCGGCGTGTCGCCGCCAAGGCCATGGGCTTCGTCGGCAAAGCGCACATAGGGCGCGTCGGCGTCGCAATCGGCGTAGACGGCGACCGAGCGGACCCCGTGGTCGCGGCAGGCTCTGGCGATGCGCAGCGCGATCTCGCCGCGGTTGGCGATCAGGACTTTTTTCATGGGCGACCTACCGGGGACTCGGGTTCGATCTCGGCGAAGGGCCGGATCACGTTGAAGCGGATGCGCGCGCCGACGGGGATCTGCCCGGCGAGGTCCAGGTGGTGCTCGGCGAGCGTGGCGATCACCGGATAGCCGCCGGTCAGCGGATGGTCGGCGAGGAACAGCACGGGCTGACCGTTGTGCGGCACCTGGATCGCGCCGTTGGCGGTGCCCTCGCTCGGCAGCTCGGCCTTCGGGTCGCGCCGTTCGATCGGCATCGCGCCCTCGATGCGCAGGCCGACGCGGTTGGAGAGCGGCGTCACCGTCCAGTCCTGGCGCATCAGCGTCTCGATGCCGGCGGCCGTGAACCATTCGGTGCGCGGGCCCATGACGACGTCCAGCACCACCGTCTCGCCGGGTGCCGGCCGGCGGTCCGGTGGCGCCTGCGCCTCGCCCACGGCGGAGCCGCCGGTGCGGGGCAGGACAGTGAGCCGGTCCCCCGCGGCGACCGGCGCGGGTCCGAGGCGGGCCAGCGAATCCGCGGAGGCCGAGCCGAGGACGGGATCGACGGCGAAGCCGCCGCGAGCGCCGAGATAGGTGCGAAGGCCGCGCGTCGGCGCCCGCAGCGTGACGCGGTCGCCCGCCTCCAGCGCGACGGCGGCATGGGCCGGCGCGACCTGCCGCCGTCCGGCTGCGTCGCGGATCTCAAGCGCGGCGTCCGTGCCGGCGATCGCGACGACGGCCGGGCCGTCCGCCTCGAAGGCGAAGCCGCCGGCGACGATCTCCAGCGCCGGCGTGCCGGGCGCGTTGCCGACGAGGCGGTTGACGGCGTGAAGGCTGGCGCGATCGAGCGCACCGGAGGCCGAGACGCCCTCGGCCGCCCGGCCCGGTCGTCCGTCGTCCTGGAAGAGCGGCGGCATCGGCGCGGCGGTGATGCGGAACGCGGTTCCCGCGTGGCATCCGATCGCGGCCGGCCCGCCGCGCGCCGCCTCCACGGCGGCGATCGCGTCGAACGCCGCGCGATCCATGAGACGCGTGAATCTCACCCGCGTGCCCGGCTGGAACAGGGTCGAGGGATCGCGCGCGAGGTCGAACATCTTGAGAGGCGTCGTGCCGATGAGCTGCCAGCCGCCCGGGCCTTCCTGCGGGTAGACGCCGGCGAATTGCCCAGCCAGCGCCACGGTGCCGGCGGGAATGCGGGTGCGCGGGCTTTGCCGCCGTGCGACGTGGAGCGCCGGATCGCCGCCGACGAGATAGCCGAAGCCCGGCGCGAAGCCGGTGAAGGCGACCGTGAATTCGGAGGCGACGTGGCGGGCGATCACCTCGTCCGGTGCGAGGCCCGTGAGCCGGGCGACGTCGTCGAGGTCCTCGCCGTCATAGAGCGTCGGGATCTCGACGAGGCGCTCCGACGGGGCGGCCTCGGCCGTGATGTCGCGGGCGCGAAGGTCCGCAGCGAAGGCTCGGAGGTCGGGCGACGTGCCCGCGCGAAAGCGCACGAGAAGCGTTCGGGCCGCCGGCACGATCTCCTCGATCGCCGCGATCGGCTCGGCTTCCAGCGAGGCGAAGAGGGCCAGCGTCTCGTCGAGGTCGGCCAGTTCGACCAGCACCGAACGCAGGCTGACGGGAAGAATGCGCATGCGCCCTCCCCGTCAGGCCGCGACGAAGCTTCGAATGGCGATGCCGTCGGCTTCCAGCCGCTCGCGCACGGCTCTTGCGATCGCCACCGCGCCGGGGCTGTCGCCGTGGACGCAGATGGAATCGGCTTGCAGGCGCACGGTGGAGCCGTCGATCGCCTCGATCTCCCCGGTGGCGGCGAGGCGCGCCATGCGGGCGGCGACGACCGTGGGATCGTGGATCACCGCCCCGGCCTCGCGGCGCGAGACCAGCGTGCCCGCCGGCGTATAGGCGCGGTCGGCGAAGGCTTCCGACACGGTCGCGAGACCCGCATCCTCGGCGAGCGCCACGAGGGGCGCGTTGGCGAGGCACATGAGGACCAGCGAGGGATCGGCCGCCAGGATCGCCTCCACCACGTCGCGGCCCTGGCGGGGATCGGCCACGATCGTGTTGTAGAGGGCGCCGTGCGGCTTGACGTAGGTGACGCGCGTGCCCGCCACCGCCGCCAGGCTCTTCAGGGCACCGATCTGGTAGATCACGTCGGCCCGAAGGTCTTCGGAGGCGACGTCCATGTTGCGCCGGCCGAAACCACCGCGGTCGGGATAGGAGACGTGGGCACCCACTGCGACGCCGCGCGCGGCCGCCGCCCTCAAGGTCCGCAGGATCCCCGCCGGATCGCCCGCGTGAAAACCGCAGGCGACGTTGGCGGAAGAGACGAGGCCGAGCATGGTCTCGTCCTCGCCCATGGTCCAGGCCCCGTAGCTTTCGCCGAGGTCGCTGTTGAGGTCGATCGAACGCATCGCGGTCTCTCCCGAGGTTACATGCTGAGGAAGGCGAAGATCGGGCCGATGGACTTGTAACCCATCCACCAGGTCAGGGCGCAGGTGAGGATGCCGAGCACGCTGAGCCAGACGGGGTGGCGGTAGCCAGGCATGAGATCGGCGCGCGCCCAGGCGGCATAGAGGAAGATCGTCAGTCCGATGGGCAGGATCAGCCCGTTGAAGCCGCCGACGAAGACGAGGAGCGCGGCCGGCGCCGTGCCGATCGACAGGTAGGCGACGAGCGAGACGGCGATGAAGACCACGGTCGACCAGGCGCGGCCCCGTTCGGTCAGTCGCGGGTTGAACGTGTTGAAGAAGGTGACGGAGGTATAGGCCGCGCCGATGACGCTGGTGATGGCGGCCGCCCAGAAGATGAGGCCGAACAGACGCAGGCCGAGTTCGCCCGCGGCCGCCTGGAAGGCCTGAGCCGCCGGATTGGCGGCCTGTCCGGACAGGTCGAGCGTGATGCCGCTCGCGACGACGCCCAGCACCGCCAGGAACAGGACGAAGCGCATGAGGCCGGTGACCGCGATGCCCGACAGGGCCGCGCGCGTCACCGGGCCGAGGTTCTCCACGCCCACCGTGCCCTTGTCGAGGAGGCGGTGCGCGCCGGCATAGGTGATGTATCCGCCCACCGTACCGCCGACGATAGTGGTGATCGTGGCGAAGTTGATCTCGTCCGGCCACACGGTCTGGCGCAGCGCCTCGCCCACCGGCGGGCTGGAGGTGAAGGCGACGAACAGCGTCAGCGCGATCATCAGGATGCCCAGCACCACGATGATCCGGTCCACCGCGACGCCGGCGCGCTTGGACGAGAAGATCCCGATGGCGACGAGAGCGGACAAGGCACCGCCGATCTTCGGGTCGAGGCCCAGAAGCGCGTTGAGGCCGAGCCCGGACCCGGCGATGTTGCCGATGTTGAAGATCAGGCCGCCGAAGATGACGAGAACGGCCAGGAGATAGCCCGCGCCGGGAATGGCGGCATTGGCGATGTCGGAGGCTCGCATGCGCGAGACGGCCACGATACGCCAGATGTTGAGCTGTACCACGAAGTCGATCAGCACGGAGGCGAGGATGCCGAAGGCGAAGGCTGCCCCCATGGTCGCCGTGAACGTCGCGGTCTGGGTGATGAAGCCGGGTCCGATGGCCGACGTCGCCATCAGGAACACGGCGGCGACGAGGGAAGCGCGGCGGTCGGCGGCGGCGTCGCCCAGGCGGGGCGACTGCGGCGCGTCGAGCCGTGTGGAGGGGGCTGGATCCATCGTCATGCTCCCATGGGGGCGCGGCGCGCCGTCAGGATTGAGGCCGAATTGCGAAGACAGCTTGTGACGATTGAACGACCACGTCAATATTGTTGAACGATTTTGGTGTTCTTGTTCTTCAATCTGTTCACCGCAGAGGCATCATGCGCCTTTTCCGCTCGTGCTGTGCAGGCATCCTGCACAAACCCCGGGCGCGAAGGCCAGCGCTCGACGCGCGCCGGCTTGCCGCGCGCGCCGGCTTGCCCGATGGTCGCCGCGATCGCGTACGAGGGAGGAGCACGGACATGAAGCGCCGAGGGACGAGACGGGACCGCTCCGGTCCGCCGCGCGGCGTTCCGCGTTGAGCGCCATCGCCCCTTCGCCCCCGGCGCTGACGGCGCGCATCGCCGAAGCCCTGCGCGACCGGATCATCGCGGGCGAGCTCCTGCCCGGCCAGCGCCTCTCCGAGGGAGCGCTCGCCACCGATCTCGCCGTGTCGCGCAACACGCTGCGCGAGGCCTTCCGCCTGCTCACCAAGGACGGGCTCCTGCGGCACGAGCCGAACCGCGGCGTCTTCGTCACCGTTCCCGACCATGCCGCCGTGATCGACATCTACCGCGTCCGTCGGCTGGTGGAGTGCCGCGCGTTGGCCGAGGCGCCGGCGGGCCACCCCGCGATCGCGCGCATGCGCGCCGCGGTGGAGGCGGCGCTCACCGGGCGCGCGGCGGGCGACTGGCGCACCGTGGGCAGCGCCAACATGGCCTTCCACGCCGCGATCGTGGATCTTGCCGACAGCGCGCGCCTTGCAGCCTTCTACGCCCAGGTCGCGGCCGAACTGCGCCTCGCCTTCGGCCGTCTCGACGCCGCGGAAGCGCTGCACGCGCCCTTCATCGACGGCAACCGCGCGATCCTCGCGGAGCTGGAAGCCGGTCGCGCAGGGGAAGCGTCGCGCCTTCTCGCCGACTATCTCGCACAGGCCGAGCGGATCATCCTCGCCGCGCTGTCGCGGAAGGGAGCGTCCGGGGCGAACGGCTAGCCGCCGGAGGCGACCCCGCCGCGCCCGCTTGCGTTTCGGGCGAGGCTACGGGTTTTTTCGGGCCACCGCGACCTTCGAGCGCGGCAAGGGTTGGAACCCGGTCCCCGCCCGACCCTTCCACGATGAGTCGCGCCACGCCGCACGGCCGAAGCCGGCTCCATGCGACACGGCGCATCAGCGGGGATCGACGACCATGAACGACACACCCTTGTCCCGCCGCACGGTTCTCGGCGGCGCGGTTCTCGGCGCCGCGGCCATGGCGGCCCCGGCCGTCGCGCAGACGCAAGGCGCCCAAACCGGCTCCTCCGGGGATGGCACGCCGCGCCTCAGCGATCCGCGCAGCAAGTACACGAGCGAGCCCTTTCCCGAGCAGAAGCAGCCCTGGCCGGGCCTCCAGTCGAAGATGACGCCGGTGCCCGACTGCGGCGAGGCGAGCTACCGGGGATCGGGCCGCCTCGCCGGACGCCGCGCCCTCGTCACGGGCGGCGATTCGGGCATCGGCCGCGCCGCCGCGATCGCGTTCGCCCGCGAGGGCGCCGATGTCGCCATCAACTACCATCCCGACGAGGAGCCGGACGCGCAGGACGTCGCCCGGCTGATCCGGGACGCCGGCCGCAAGGCCGTGCTCCTGCCGGCCGACATCCGCACGCTGGACGCCTGCGAGAGGGTGGTGTCTCAAGCGATTGCCGAGCTCGGCGGCCTTGACCTTCTCGTCAACAACGCCGCCTACCAGCAGTCCAAAGAGGACATCCTGGAGATCTCCGACGAGCAGTTCGTGCGGACCTACGAGACCAACGTCTTTCACGTCTTCCGGTTTTCGAAAGCGGCGATCCCGAGCCTGCCGCCGGGCTCCGTGATCATCAACACCGTGTCGGTGAACTCCTATGATCCCGGCGAGGAGCTGATCGACTACGCTTCCACCAAGGCCGCCATCCTCAACCTGACGAAGGGCATGGCGAAGCAGCTGGCCAAGAAGGGTATCCGGGTCAACGCCGTGTCGCCCGGCCCTGTCTGGACGCCGCTCCAAGTGGCGGGCGGCCAGATCGAGGGCACGATGGGCGAGTTCGGACAGGACACGCCGCTCGGCCGCGCCGGCCAGCCGGCGGAACTCGCCTCGCTCTACGTGGCGCTGGCCGAGGACGGCGCGAGCTTCTCGACCGGCACCGCGGTCGGCGCCCATGGCGGCAAGGGCAACCCCTGACGCCCGTCGCCGGCCTCGTCAGACCAGGCGCTATCCGACGCCCGGCCCGGTGAGGATATGGCGCGGAGCACCGGGGTCGAGCAACACGGCGTCCGGTGCCCCCTAGGCGGCGAGGCGCAGCGCGTGCGTGCCGTTCGCCGCCTGGAGGACGCCGTAGTTCTCGGCCTGGAGTGAAGGCTTCGGCAAGCAGTGGATCGCCGGCTCGTCGTCCACCGCGAGGATCGTCGCCCAGCTCGGGCGTAGAACCTAGGGGAGCCTTGCGGGCAAGCGGTCCCCGACGCGATCAGGCGGGTGGCGCGGCGGCCTGCCAGCGGAACGCGTCGATCAGGGCGCGCAGGGCCTGCGGCACCTGACGGCTGGGATAGAACAGGTGGCAACCGGAAAACGGCGCGCACCAGTCGTCCAGCACCCGGATCAGGCGTCCGTCGGCAATCTCGTCGGCGACGTCGTGCTCCATCATATAGCCGAGCCCCGCGCCGGCGCGCACCGTGGCGGCGGCCACGGTCTCGTCGTTGACGATGAGCTGCCCGCCGACCCGGACGTTGACGGCCTGGCCGTCGCGCTCGAACTCCCACGGCAGAAGGCCGCCGCCGCCGATCAGGCGGTAGTTGACGCACGTATGGTTCCGGAGGTCGGCGGGTGTCTCCGGCGCCGGGTGCACCGTGAAATAGCCCGGCGTCGCCACCACCACGGTTCGCAGGTCCGGCCCGACGCGCACCGCCACCATGTCGCGCTCGACGCTTTCCCCCAACCGGATGCCGGCGTCGAAGCCGCCCGCCACGAGATCCACGAGCCGGTCGTCGACCACCACCTCGACGGCGATGTCGGGGTGATCGAGAAGGAAGCGCGGCAGGCGCGGTGCGAGGATCGTGCGTGCGGCATACTGGAAGGTCGCAAGGCGCAAGGTTCCGGACGGCGCGTCGCGCCAGTCCGCCAGCATCGCCAGCCCGCGCTCGACCTCCTCGAGCGCAGGGCCGAGCGAGGCGAGAAGCCGCTCGCCGGCCGCGGTCGGCGCGACGCTGCGCGTCGTGCGCGCCAGGAGGCGCACGCCGAGCCGCCGTTCCAGGGCGCGCATGGTGTGGCTGAGGGCGGAGGGCGACAGGCCGAGCTCCGCGCCGGCGCGGGTGAAGGAGCGCGTCCGGGCGATGGCCGCGAAAACCGCCAGGTCGTCGAGATCGCCGCGCCGCATCGATGAGCCACCCTCACAAACCCTTGCCGTCGGGGCACGGTAATCGAAGGCGAAGGCGGTCGCTATGTTCTCGTGGATCTTTCGAGGAGAGACACGAATGGACCTCACCCATTTTCGCACGCTCGGCCGTTCCGGCCTTCTGGTCAGCCCGCTGGCGCTCGGCACCATGACGTTCGGCGCCGGCCGCTGGGGCCCCGACGAGGCCGGGGCCGCGGCGATCTTCGACGCCTATGTCGAGCTCGGCGGCAACTTCACCGATACCGCCGACATCTATTCCGGCGGATTGAGCGAGACGTTGCTCGGCCGCTTCATCGCCGAACGCGGGCTTCGCGACCGCATGGTGATCGCCACCAAGTCCGGCTTCCCGCGCGGCGGCGCCACGCCGCTTGCGGGCGGCAACGGCGCGCGCAACATCCGCAACGCCTTGGAGGGCTCGCTGAAGCGCCTGCGGACCGACTATATCGACCTGTACTGGACCCATGTCTGGGACCGGACGACGCCGCCCGAGGAGGTGCTGCGCGCCCTCACCGACGCGGTGCGGCGGGGCGACATCCTGCACTACGGCTTCTCCAACGCCCCTGCCTGGTACGTCGCCCGGATCGCCACGCTCGCGCGGGCGCACGGGCTGCCCGAGCCGATCGGCCTGCAATACGCCTATTCGCTGATCGACCGGGGGGTGGAGCTGGAGCTCGTGCCGGCGGGCGAGGCGCTCGGGATGGGGCTCGTGGCCTGGAGCCCGCTCGCCGCCGGGTTGCTGACCGGCAAATACGGCCGGGACAAGCTCGACGCGGCGGGTCCTGCCGGGAGCCTTCCGAACGGGCCGGACGAGACAGGGTCCAAGGGCAACCGGCTCGACGGCGACAATCCCTACGGCGGCATGCTGTTCACGGCCGGCAATTTCGACGTGGTCGACGTCCTGCGCGCCGTGTCGGAAGAGGTCGGCCGCTCGATGGCCGAGGTGGCGCTCGCCTGGGTCACCCGGCGCAAGGGCGTCTCCTCCGTCCTGATCGGTGCGAGCCGCGCCGATCAGGTGAAGCGCAACGTCGCCTCGCTCGACGTGGCGCTGTCGGACCGCCACGAGGCGAGGCTGGACGCCGCAGGCGCGCTGCCGCCGATCAACCCCTACTTCATCTTCGAGCTGCCGCGCGAGCGCATCTTCGGCGGCTACCGCGTCACGCCCTGGACCTGAAACCGGCGCTCGGCCGCCCGGCCGAGCGTCAGCATGACGCCGGCTCCCAGGACCACCGCGACGGCGGCATAGACGATGACGCCGTGCGGACCGATGCCGTCGATCAGGAGGCCGCCCACCAGCGCGCCGCTGGCGATCGCCACCTGGAAGGACGAGGACAGGAGCGCGCCCGAGCTCTCCGCAAGGTCGGGCGCCGCCCGCGCGTTCCAGATCGAGACGGCGACGGGGAAGCCGCCGAAGGCGAAGCCCCACAGGGCGACGGCGGCGAAGGCCGCGGCCGGCGTCCCGCCGAACAGCACCAGAACGAGCGAGGCCGTGCCGATCAGGAGCGCCACGCCGCCCGCCGCCCACGCCGGGCTGCGCGCCGCAACGAAGCCGGCCACCGGATTGCCGAGGAAGCCGCCGACGCCGAAGGCGAGGAGCGCCAGCGAGATCGTGGCGACGTCGAGCTGCGGCACCACCTCGAGGAAGGGCCGGATGAAGGTGAATCCGGCAAAATGGCCCGATACCACGATGATGACGGTGGCAAAGCCGATCAGCACCGAGCGCCGCGAAAGCGCCGCGCGGAACGAGGCAAGGCCCGGGGCGCCGGCCGAGGGCAGGCTCGGCAGCACGAGGAGCTGCACCACGAGCGAGACCGCGCCGAGGGCGGCGGCCGCCAGGAACGTCGCACGCCAGCCCCAGAGCGCGCCGAGCGCGGCGCCGAGCGGCGCTGCCACCACGGTCGCCACCGAGACGCCCATGACGATGATCGACATGGCCCGCGGCACATCGGCGGGCGGCACGAGACGCAGCGCCAGGGCCGTCATCATCGCCCAGAAGCCGCCGAGCGCGAAGCCGAGGATGGCGCGCGACAGGAGCAGCACCTCGATGCTGCCGGCAAACGCCGTCAGGACGCTGGAGACGACGAGCATCGCCATCAGCGCCCAGACGATGGCGCGGCGGTCGAGCCGGCCGGAGCCGAGCACCAGAAGTGGTCCGGCGAAGGCGGCGACGACCGCCGTCGCGGTGATGGCCTGGCCGACCGCGCCGTTGGAGACGCCGAGCTCGGCCGCCATCGGGGTCAGGAGGCTGACGGGCAGGAACTCCGCCGTCACGAGACCGAAGACGCCGAAGGACAGGGAGAAGACCGCCGGCCAGGCGGCGCGCGCGGTGGGCGATGCGGGGTCGGCCCCGGAGGCGACGAGGGGGCAGGCGATCTCGGACATGACGGCGGATCCCGTTATGATGCGGTGCAACAAGGTTGGGCCAACCTAGTCTTCCTGGCTTGGCGTTTCCATGCTAGGAACGCCATTATGCTTGACCGATCGTCCAAATCGCACGCCGCATCGGGCGCCGACCCGCTGACCGACATGCTACGCGGACTGCGGCTCGACGGCGTCGAATACGGTCGCTGCCGTCTGTCGGGCGACTGGAGCTTCCATTATCCGGCGCAGGGGCACGCGTATTTCCACTTCGTGGCGGGCAAGGGCTGCTGGCTTCTCGGCCCGGACGGGGGATGGAGCGAGCTGACGGCGGGCGACGCCGTCCTCGTGCCGCGTGGGGCGGCCCACACGCTGGCGAGCACGCCGGGCATCGAGCCGCGCGCCTTTCCCCGCCGCGAGTGCCTTCCCGTGTGCGACAGCGTCTTCACCTACGAGGAGGCGGAAGCCCGGGAGACGGACGGCGTCTGCATCCTGTTCTGCGGCACGATGCGCTTCAACCTCGACGGGCTCCATCCGCTGCTGCAGATGATGCCGGACCTGATGCGGGCCAAGGAACTGATGCAGTCGGAACCGGCGATCCCGCATCTTCTCGACGCGATGGTCGCCGAATGCGGCCTCAACCGCGTCGGCGCGAGCGGCATCCTGGCGCGCCTCGCCGACGTGATGGCGGCCCAGATCATCCGCTCCTGGGTGGAACACGGCTGCGGCGATTCGGCCGGCTGGATCGCCGCCGTGCGCGACGCCGAGGTCGGACGGGTGCTGGCGGCGATCCATGCCGAGCCCGAGCGCGACTGGACGGTGGCGGAGATGGCCTCCCTCATGGGCGTGTCGCGCTCCGGCTTCGCCGCCAAGTTCACCGCGATCGTCGGCGCGACGCCGGCCCACTACGTCACGCAGGTGCGCATGCACCAGGCCCGGCAGTGGATCTCGGCAGAGCGCATGCGCATCGCCGAAGCCGGGCGGCGCCTCGGCTACGAATCGGAGGCTTCCTTCAGCCGCGCCTTCAAGCGCGTCATCGGCACGGCGCCGGGGCGGCTGCGCCTGCAGGCCGGCGGGACCGAGCGCCTCTGAGCGCGGAGAATCTCAGGCCTGCGCGCGCCGCCAGCCGGCAGCCAGGAGCCCCGCGCCGATCATCAGCGAACCCCCGACGCGGTTGACCGCGCGCTGGACGCGGGGCTTGCGGATCGATCGGCGCGCCATGGAGGCGAGCAGGCCGTAGAGCGCCGCGTTCACTGTTGCCAGCACGAGGAAGGTGACTTCGAAGATCGCCATCTGTCCGAACAGGGGCCGCGAGGTGTCGAGGAACTGGGGCAGGAAGGCGACGAAGAAGAGGATGCTCTTCGGGTTGAGGGCGGTGACGACATAGGTGTGGAGGAAGATGCGCATCGGGCGCTCGCCCGCGTTCGCCTCGCCCTCCTCGGACCCGGCGGCGCCCTGCGGGACGGGGGCGCGCCAGAGCTTGATCCCGAGATAGACGAGATAGGCCGCGCCGATCCATTTCAGCGCCGTGAACAGGGCCGCCGAAGCGGTGAGCAGCGCCCCGAGACCCAGCATGGAGGCGGTCATCGCGGTGAAATCGCCGAGCGCCACGCCCGCGACCGTCGAGCCCGCCGCCCGGCGACCGTGGCCGAGCGCATAGGAGATCACGAGAAGGATCGTCGGGCCGGGGATCGCCAGGAGAACGGCGGAGGCGGCGACGAAGGCGAGCCAGTGTTCGAGCGACATGAACGGGTCTCCGGTTGAAGCCCGAGCAATCCATCGCGCCGGCCAGAGCGCAAGCCCTCGATACGCGAAACGTCTCCGGGGCGCGGACGCCGCGTCAGACCGGCGGCCAGGTGCGCAGCGTCATGCCGACGACGCGGCGCAGATCCTCGGCGCTCGCGCCGCTCGCCGCCTGGACCGAGAGCCCTTGCGCCACCGCCATGACATAGCGCGCCAGATCCTTCGGATCGGTCTCGGGCGGCAGGTCGCCCGCCGCCTTCCACTCGCAGATCCGGCGGCACAAGGCCGCCTCGCTTTCCGTGCGGCGGTCGCAGAGTTCCTGGCGGATGGTCTCCGAGGCCTCGCTGCAGACCAGCGCGCCCTGCACCATGAGGCAGCCCTTCGGGGCGTCCTCGTCCTCGCCGACACCGGCGAAGGCGAGCAGCATCCGCTCCACGGCGCGGCGCGAGGTCGGCTCGCCGAGCGCGCTGCAGGACAGGTCCTGCCGACGCGCGGCATAGCGGTCGAGCGCCTTGCGGAACAGCTCCTCCTTGTTGCCGAACACGGCATAGAGGCTGGGCTTGGCGATCCCCATGGCTTCCGTCAGGTCGGAGAGCGAGGTGCCCTCGTAGCCCTGACGCCAGAACAGCTCCAAAGCGCTGTCCAGGGCCTCGTCGGGATCGAACGCCCGCGGACGACCGGCACCCATCGCGTGCTCTCCTTGCTTCCTGTCCCGGCTCGAACCGGCCGGGATCTATTTTTATACCTGTCGGTAAAATAGTCCGTTGACAGCGGGAAACCAAGCCCCTAACTCATTCCATACCGATCGGTAATGAACTGACGAGGTTCACGACCGGACGGGTCGCTCCTCCCATGAGCGATCCCGCATCCAGACCCATGCCGCCGTTCCTTTCGGGCCGGCGGGGGGGCGACGCCCGGCCGCCGGCCGCGCGCCTCCCCGATCTCAAACGACGAGACACCGCTCGCCTCCGCGCCCTCCCCCGGGCGTGGCCGGGAGAGCGCGCGCCTTCCGCAAAGGAGACCACGCCATGACCCGCATTCTTCTCACCGCCACCGCCGCCGCGCTTCTCCTCTCGACCGGGCTCGGCTCCGCCGCCGGCCTCGTGCCGGGCTCCGACCAGTCCGTTCGCGAGGAACAGGCGGCTGCCGACTGGTCCGTGGTGGTCGGGCCGGCCGCCACACGGGAGACCGGCGAAGAGGCCTACGGCTACCCCGTCCGCGCCAGGGACCGCGCCGCGGACGAACGGACGCCGGGCGAGGTTCCGGCTCCCAAGGCGGTGCCGACCGGAAAGATCGTCCCCGGCTCCGACAGCTTCTGACGGCCGACGGACCCATGGAAAAAGCCCTGCGCGACGCCGCGGCGTTGCGCGGGGGCACCCGATGACCGCGCCCCCGAGCGGTCTCGACGGACCCGCAGAGAAGGAACGCCCCGATGTCGCTGTGCCTTTCCGCCAACGCCTCTCCGCTTCCGCCCTCCTCGCCCGGACGGTGGAAAGACCTCGGCTCGCGCCTGCGCCGCATGGCCCTGGCCTTCGCAGTTCCGCAGGATGAGGGTGACATGCTGCCGGCACCGCCTCCCGGTCGGCTCGCCGTGATCCGCGAGCGCCATCAGGGCGCGGGTCGACCGCCCCGTGCCGGCGGCGACGAGGTCAGCACCCTTCTTCTCTGAAGCATGGGAGAACCGCACGGACGGGCCCCGGCCGACGATGGGTGGGATCAGCAGGCGCCGGGCGAGGATCGGCGGCGCCGCGAGCCGTAGACGGCGCACGGCCCGAAGGACCTTCGCGCTGCGCATCGCAAGGCTTGGCGCGCACCCGTGCGGCGGCGGGCGCCGGGCGCCCGCCGGGGCAGGGTTTCAGCCCTTGCGGCTCTGCCGCGCGGCGTAGCGCGCGTCGCGCTTGGCCTTCTGGGCGGCCTGGTCGGCCATCGCCTGGGCGATCAGCTTGTCGCGCTCGGACACGGCCGCCTGTTCGGCGGCTTCGGCCGCGGCCGCCGCCTCGGCAGCGCGGGCCGCCTCGAGCTTCGCATCCTCGGCTCTTTGCTGCTCGCGCTTGGCCGCTTCGCGCTCCTCGCGGGCCGCGACGAGAGCCGCGTGCTCCTCGCGCCGTGCCTGGGCTTCCGGATCGTTCTGCTTGGCCTTCATCTTCTCGAGGAGAGCCGCCTTGGCTTCCTTGGCCGCGTTCCGGCGATCGATGAAGTCCGTGCCTACCTGTTTCAAAGTCTGTCTCACTCGCATCTCAAGGGAATGCCGGCACCGTGGCTGTGGTTTCGGCTCGGCCGACCATGCCGCCGCTGCCGGCCGGGTTCAAGAGGGCTGGACCGGACCATGACTTGTGGTCCGGTCGCCATCGCGGTCAGGCGTCGCGCGCGGCCATGTAGGAGTCAAGCTTCTTTCGGGAGGGCCCGTAGCGCTTGATGATCGTCTTGGCCTCGCCGGGAGGAATTCCGTACTTCCGGGCAAATGCCTCAGGATCGTAGGGTTCCTCGCCGGACGCCGTGTGGGCCGTGTCGCCCGCCGTCTTCTTCGCAACCATGAGGGTGCAGCTTTCTCCGCGTCAATTTGCGGAAGGGAGGGGGTCGTTCGCCTCTGCGGAGCGCGCCTCGGGCGACGCATCGTCGGACGCGCCCTTGGACGCCGCCTTCGCCGCCGCCTTCTCCGCCTTCTTGGCGGCCTTGGCCTTTTCGCGCTCGCGGCGTTCGAAATCGAAGTTCGGTTTCTTCATGGGCAACTCCCCGGCCGCTGGTTGAATACCGCTCATATGGGAAGCCGATCGGCAAAATGCGAACCTTCTGCGCCGAACGGGATCGGCAAATGCAAAGAAGGCGCCGGGTCCGGGGCCCGACGCCTTCGATAGTTGGGGCCAACGCAACACGCCTCAACCACTGACGCGATTGAAACAGGTCGGCCTTAAGATACGGTTCCCGAAGGCTCGATCCGTTCGTTCGATGCCGGCCGATCAGGACTTCTTGCCGGCGGGCGTCGTGCCGCCCTTCAGGCTCGGCGCCGCAGCGATCGTCTTTTCGACGACCTTCTTCGGCTTCCTGGCTTCCTTTCCGCCGCGATTCTTCTCACCCATGACGATCTCCTAACGACGTTGCGCCGACAGCATGCCACGACAGCGGGCCGGAGCGACAATCAATTCGCGAAGGCCCTCCCGCGGCCGAACCCCGGCTACCGCGCGTCGGCGAGGAGACGCAGCACCTGGCCGGGGCGCTCATGCTCGACGAGCTCGCCGGCGAAGCGCTCCGCGAGGCCCGCGAAGCCGTCGATGTCGGTGAAGACGAGGGCGCGCGGCGCGTGGAACGGCCCGAGACGCACCGTGCCGGCCTGGACGGCGAGAACGGGATCGCCGGTTTCGGGCGCCAGGCACGCGTCGATGCGCGAGACCGAAGCCTCGATCCCGCGTCGTGCGATCTCCGCCTCGATGCGGCCGGCGACGTCGTGCCACGCGAGCGAGGACGCCGCCTCATGCCAGAACACCGGCTCGTCGAGCCGGAACGGCAGCGCGGCGGCATAGGTGTCGAGCCAGGAGGCGCGGGTGGCGGCCATGGCGAGCTGGCGTGCCTCGACCTCCCCGTCCGGCAGATCCCAGTCCTCGACCGGCGTTAGCGCGATGCCGAGAAGCAGGGCGGACAGATCGCCCTCCGCCTCCCCGACGTGCGGGAGTGCGGCGTCGGCGAGTGCGGCGTCGGCGCGCGCGGAGGCGTCGCCGGCCGCCGCCCCCTCGATCAGCCCCGACAGGCCGTCGACGAGCCGGGAGACCGCGGCCGGCCCGATGCCCGCAAGGTCCACCGCCGCGGGCGCGAGCACCACGGGCAGGATCGCGATCGCCGCGTTTTCCGGAAACACGCCGGATTCTCGCAAGGACGACCCGAGCGTCCCGAGGCTTACCGGGTCCGCCACGAAGCGACGGATCTCCGCCGCCTCGCCGGCGACCGGAAAGAGGATCGGCTGCAGGTCGAACGCCGTTTCCTCGCCGGACGGCGACGTCGCGGTCAGGCCGGCCCAAGCGCCCTGCGCGAAGACCTCGCGCCGGAACGCCTCGAAGCCGCCTTCGAGGAACGCGTCGAGCTCGGGTTCGAGCTTCGCCCACGCCGCGTCGAAGCCTTCGAGGGCGAAGTCGAGCTCCACCGGTTCTTCAGCGGAAAAGGCGGCCGCGGCGGTGAAGAGCGCGCGCTCCGTCGGCGTCTTGCCGCGCTTCTGCGCCTGCCGCGCGAGCTTGGCCGCGAAGCGGCGATCCTGCCTGTTGGTCATGCCGCGTCTTTCGTTGTCCCGGCCCATGCGCCGCCGGGGCTCGTTACCACCTCGCGCAGGCCGAGGCACCCCCGGGGGTGCGGCGCAGCCCGCGCGTTGCCATCAAACCGCCCGCAACGCCCCGTCTTTCCCTGGTCGCAATGCCGGACCCAAAGGATGGAACCCATGCGCCTGCCCGCCGTCACGATCTCCCTCGGACTTGCGATCGCCGCCCTGTCGGCATCGGTGGCTTCCGCCTCCAGCCCGGACGCCTGGGCCGAGTTCGACGCGCGGGTGACGAAGGCCTGCGTCGCGGCGAGCGGCATCCGGAACGCGCGCCCCTCCCCGATCGTCGGCTTCGACGACCGCGTGGGAACCGTCGCCATGCTGGTGTCCGATCGCAAGCGGGGCGGATCCGCGCCGAAGCTCTGCCTCTACGACAAGCGGGCGCGCAAGGCGTTCGTCGACGAGGCGGCGGACTGGTCGGCGCCGCCGCAGCGGTGAGGCCGGCGGTTCAGCCGAGCGCGACCGGCGTCCCGCCGATCCAGACGCCCTTGAGCTCCAACGCCTCGTCGATCCAGACCATGTCGGCGCGGCTTCCCGGCCCGAGGCGCCCGTGGGTGGCGGCAAGCCCCAGGAACTCGGCGGCATGGGTAGAGCAGAGGCGGAGCGCCTCCTCCAGATCGAAGCCGAGCGTGCGCACGAGATAGTGCAGCGCCCCGATCATCGAGAGGTCGGAGCCGGCGAGCGTGCCGTCGGCGAGCGTCAGGCGTCCATTCTCGCGCCGGGCTTCGCGCCCATTCAGCTCGAACACGTCGCGGGGCGAGCCGACGGTCGGCATCGCGTCGGTGACCGCGATCAGCGTCCTCGGTCCGCGCTTGGCCCGGAGCGCCGCCCCGAGCGCGGCGGGATGGACATGATGTCCGTCCGGAATGAACCCGCACCAGACGTCTGGCGCATCCAGCGCGGCGCCGACGAGACCCGGCTCGCGGTTGCCGAGCTGGCTCATCGCGTTGAAGAGATGGGTGACGCAGGAGGCTCCGGCAGCGAAGGCTCGGTGCGCCGTCTCGTAGCTGGCGTCGGTGTGGCCGAGGGACACGCGGATGCCGGCCGCCGCCAGGGCCGAGATCTGCGCCGCCGTGACGCTTTCCGGCGCGACGGTGAGAAGGAACGGGCGCACGCGCGAGGCGCACAGGGCCTCGAGGTCGGCATCATTCATACGCCGGATCAGCGCCGGATCGTGCGCGCCCTTGCGGGCCACAGACAGGAACGGCCCCTCGACGTGGATGCCGGCGCAACCAGGCACGCCGCCCCGCATCGCAGCCTCGACGGCCTCGATCGCGGCGAAGGTGACCTCCGGCCGGTCGGTGATCACGGTGGGCAGGAGCGCCGTCGAGCCGAAGCGGGCATGGGCGGCGCAGATTGCGCGGATGCCCTCGACGTCGGGTGCCTCGTTGAAGAGGACGCCGCCGCCGCCGTTGACCTGGATGTCGACGAAGCCCGGCGCGAGAAGGCCGCCGTCGAGCCGCACGGTCGCGACATCGGGGCCGAGCTCGCTTGGGGGCACGATCGCCGCGACACGGCCGCCCTCTGCCACCAGCGCTGAGGATGCGTGGCGGGTTGCCCCGTCGAAGATGTCGGCGCCAAGATACGCAACCGTCATCACAGCGTCTCCGTCACCTTCTTGAGGCCGCGCGGCACGTCGGGGTCGTGGCCGCGCGCCCGCGCGACGCCCTCGACGAAGCGATAGAAGGATACGAGCATCGACAGGGGCTCGGTCAACGGGTGACCGGTCTGGGCGTGAGGCAGCCGCGTGCCCGCGCCCGCCTCGCCCACCGTGAAGAGCGCGGCGCCCGAGTTCGCGACGCGGGTGCAGATTTCGGCGAGGCCCGGCCGCGCCGCATCGTCCGGCACGAAGGCGAGGACGGGAAAACCCTCCTCGACCAGCGACACCGGCCCGTGCAGCACCTCGGCGCCGGAATAGGCCTCGGCATGCAGCACGGAGGTTTCCTTCAGCTTCAGCGCCGCCTCGCTGGCGACCGCGAAACCCGGGCCGCGCCCGAGCGCATAGAGCGAGCGGGCGCCCGCCGCCGTCTCGAGCGCCGGCGACCAATCCTGGTTGAGGGCCTCGGCGAGCTGGTCCGGCAGGGCCCGCAGCGCCGCCTTCAGCGTTTCGTCGGCGCTCCAGGCGGCCAGCAGCGACAGCGCCCCGACGACGGAGGTGACGAAGCTCTTGGTCGCCGCGACGCTGCGCTCGGGCCCGGCGCGCAAGGGAAGTTGCCAATGGGCGGCCTGCCCCAGCGGCGAACCCTCGACATTGACGAGTGCGATCGTCTCGGCGCCGCCGTCCCGCGCCGCCCGGAGGAGCGCCACGATATCGGGGCTCTTGCCGGACTGCGAGACGGCGAGCGCCGCCTGCCCCTCGAGATGCAGCCGCGTGCCGTAGACGGATACGACCGAGGGGCCGAGCGAGGCGACCGGCCGGCCGGTGAGGATCTCGGCCGCATACTTGAAATAGGTCGCCGCGTGGTCGGACGACCCGCGCGCGACGGTGACGGTGACGGCGGGGGAGAGGTCGGCAAGGCGCCTTGCGATGACTTCCACCGCCTCGCCCGACCCATCGAGAAAACGGCGGACGGCCTCCGGGATTTCGGCGATCTCGCGGGCCATGAGGCTGGTGTCGGTCATGGGGCTCCTCCTCCGGACAGGCTGAGTTCGGCGACGAAGTCGTAGGCGTCGCCGCGATAATGGGACTGGGTGAACTCGACGGGACGCCCTTCCTCGTCGAAGGACACACGGATGATGGAGAGCGCGGCCGTGCCCGGCGCCACGTCGAGCAGCGCCGCCTCGTCGGCCGGAAGGTTGGCCGCGCCGATGCGCTGCAGCGCCCGAACCGGATGGCGGCCGGCGGCGCCCATCGCGGCGTAGAGCGAGGTTTCGACGAGCGCGGGATCGGGCAGGATGGTGGCGGGAACGCAGGCGCGCTCGACCGCCAGCGGCACCCCGTCGGCGCGGCGGAGACGATGGATGCGGCAGACGAGATCGCCCGGCGAAAGGGCGAGCTGCATGGCCTCCGTCGGCGTCACCCGCTCCAGGCTGCGCAGGAGCCAGTCGGAGGTCGTGCGCCGTCCGCGCGTCGCCATGTCCTCCGAGAACGAGGTGAGATGGGAAAGCCCCTGCTGAAGCTTGCGCCGGCCGCCCGAGACGAAGGTTCCCGAGCCCTGCCGCTGCTCGACGACACCCTCGCCCGCCAGGCCCGCCAGGGCCTTGCGCACTGTCACACGTGAGACACCGAGGCTTTCCGCGAGGTCGCGCTCGGGGGGAAGGGCGTCAGCGGGCTTCAGATCGCCCGTCTCGACGGCGGCGCGGATCAGGGCCTGGAGGCGGAGGTAGAGCGGTCCCTCGCCGGGCTTCAGCGCGCCGATCTTGAGGAGCGCGCTCATGCGCGCCCGCCCGCGGCGCGGTGAATGGCGCGGGCGAGATCGATGCCGCCCTCCATCGCGTCCCCCTCCGGCTCCACCAGGATCGCCCGGAGATCGGCGGCAAGGCGCGGACGGTAGCGCGGCGCCTGGCCGCCGAGAAGCGCAAGCGCGGGCGCGCCGAGCGCGGTCATCCGGCGCAGCATGGGTTCGATGTCGGCGAGCGAATCCGCGACGAGACGGTCCGCCACCGGGTCGCCGCCTTCCGCGAAATCCCAGACGAGGGGGGCAAGGCTGCCGAAGTCGCGCGGCAGGGCGCCCGTCGCGAACTCGACGACGGCTTCCGCCGAGCCGCCGAAGCGCGCGAGGACGGCGTCGCAGAAGGGCGTGCGGGGCCGGGCCCCGTCGAGCGCGAGAAGCGCCTGCGCCAGGGCGCGGCGGCCGAGATCGGCGCCGCTGCCCTGGTCGGACACGAGCATGCCCCAGCCGCCCAGCAGCGTCTGCGCGCCGCGCGCTCGCACGCAGTAGGCGGTTCCCGTTCCGAGGATCGCGATGCCCCCCTCGCCGCCCGCGAACGCCCCGCGACAGGCGGTGACCGCGTCGGTCTCGAGCCCGAAGGCGGCAAACGGCAGGTGGCGCGCGTGCAGCGCTTCGGCGACCGAGGGCACGTTGGCGCCGGCGAGGCCAAGGCCGGCGTGGCAGCGCGCGAGATCGGGGGGCCCGAGCCCTCCCACTTCCAGCGCGCGCTCGACTGTCGCGACGATCACAGCAAGCGCCGCGTCAAGCCCGGCGAAGACGTTGGCCGTGCCTCCTGTCGCTTCGCCGACGAGCGAGCCGTCGATGCCGCGCACGCGCACGCGGCAGTTCGTGCCACCGCCATCGACCCCGACGAGCAACGCTTCGGACATGCCCCGCTCCTTAGCGACCAAAACAATACCAATCGAGCTATACGGGACGCGAGGATTCACCGCCAGCCTTTTCTTCGCCTCCGCGATCCCAGCCGATCCCGCGGAAATCAGTGCCCGGGTATCGAAATCGCTCAAACGATGCCGGGTTTTTCCGCAACTGCGAAGAGCGTTGTAAAACTTTGCAGGCGCTTCTGGACAAATGGTTTTAGGTTGGTACGATCCGGCCCAAGAAAATGCAGGGAGGGGTCGGCACCACCGAACCCCGTGATTCGACGGTCAGGGTTCGCAGCGGTCGCCGCCTTCGGGGGCGCGCCGATCGCCCCCTCGTGCTCCGTCGTCGCGCGGCCGGTGATCCGGCCTTCCTGCTTGTGCAGCAAGGTCGCCGCCGCGGGGCGCACCGGCCGGATAGGGAGTGCGAGCTTGGCGACAGGTCTTCGCCGCACCGAACAGCGCGACCCGGCTTCCCAGGGGATCGACGCCTGCGTGCCGGAAGAGGTGCTCGCGCGCCTCCTCTCCGGCCAGGTGCGTGCGCTGGGTGCCGTGGAAGCTGCCCTGCCGGAGATCGCGCGGGCGGTCGCCATCGCGGCATCGGCGTTGGAGCGCGGCGGACGCCTCGTCTATCTCGCCGCCGGCAGCCCGGCCCTGATCGCGCTCGCCGACGCACTCGAAATTCCCCAGACCTACGGCGAACCGTCGGAACGCTTCCCCACGATCCTCGCCGGCGGCCTCGGCATCGTCCGCGACTTCGCCGGCGGCCCGGAGGACGACGCCGCCGCCGGGCGGCGGGATGTGGCGGCGGCCGGCATCGGCCCGGCGGACTGCGTCCTCGCGGTCTCCGCCAGCGGCTCCACCCCGTTCGTGACGGCGGGTCTTGCCGCCGCCCGCGCCGCGGGCGCGGCGACGATCGCCATCGCCAACAACGCCGGCGCGCCGCTTCTCGCCGGGGCCGACGTCGCCATCCTTCTCGACACCGGTCCCGAAGTGGTCGCCGGCTCGACGCGCATGGGCGCGGGAACGGCGCAGAAGGCGGTCCTTAACATGATCTCGACGGCGCTGGCCGTTCGGCGCGGCCATGTCCACGACGGGCACATGGTGAGCCTTCGCGCCGACAACGCCAAGCTGCGCGAGCGCGCCACGCGCATGGTGGCGGACGCGGCCGCGGCGACGCCGGAAGCTGCCGCCGCTGCGCTTCGAGATGCCGGGGGCGAGGTGAAGCCCGCCGTGCTCATCGCCGCCGGCGCCTCCGACCTTTCCGACGCGCGGGCACGCCTTGCCCGCGCGGACGGCAACCTGCGACGGGCGCTCGACACGCTCGGACGATAACGAAAACCCCCGGCGCGTCCGGGAGGGCAACAGGAGACGGCCATGACGACGAGCATCCTCAAGGCGACGGTGGCGCTTTCAGCCCTCCTCGCCCTTTCCGGCACCGCGCTTGCGCAGACCACGCTGACCATCGAGAGCTGGCGCAACGACGACCTCGCCACCTGGCAGGAAAAGATCATTCCCGCCTTCGAGGCGCAGCATCCCGGCATCAAGGTGACCTTCGCGCCGACCGCGCCGACGGAATACAACTCGGCGCTCGCCGCCAAGCTCGACGCGGGCTCGGCCGGCGACCTCGTCGCCTGCCGTCCGTTCGACGCCTCGCTCGGCCTCTTCCAGAAGGGGCAGCTCGCCGACCTCACGAGCCTGCCCGGCATGGAGAACTTCACGCCGGCCGCCCGCACCGCCTGGGCGACCGACGACGGCTCGCAGACCTTCTGCGTGCCGATGGCCGCCGTGCTGCACGGCTTCATGTACAACAAGAAGGCCTTCGAGGAGCTCGGGCTCCAGCCGCCGAAGACCGAGACCGAGTTCTTCGCCCTCCTCGACAAGATCAAGGCGGACGGAACCTATGTGCCGCTCGCCATGGGCACCAAGGACCAGTGGGAAGCCGCGACCATGGGCTACCAGAACATCGGCCCGAACTATTGGAAGGGCGAGGAGGGCCGCAAGGCGCTGATCGCGGGCACGCAGAAGCTGACCGATCCGGACTGGGTGAAGCCGTTCGAGACGCTGGCGAAGTGGGGCCCCTACATGGGCGACGGCTTTCAGGCGCAGACCTATCCCGACAGCCAGAACCTCTTCACGCTAGGGCGCGCGGCGATCTACCCCGCCGGCTCCTGGGAGATCGCGACCTTCGAGGCGCAGGCCGACTTCGAGATCGGCGCCTTCCTGCCGCCGGTCCAGACCGCCGGCGACACCTGCTACGTCTCGGACCATCCGGACATCGCGCTCGGCCTCAACGCCGCCTCCAAGAACGCGGACGCCGCCAGGACCTTCCTGTCGTGGGTGGCGAGCCCCGAGTTCGCGACGATCTACGCCAACGCCGCGCCGGGCTTCTTCCCGCTGATCGACAAGCCGGTGACGCTCAAGAACGCGCTCGCCAAGGAGATCGTCGGCTGGCGGGGCGAGTGCCAGTCCTCGATCCGCTCGACCTACCAGATCCTGTCGCGCGGCACGCCCAATCTCGAGAACGAGACCTGGACGGCGTCGGCCAACGTGATCAACGGCACCGAGACGCCGGCGCAGGCCGCCGAGAAGCTCCAGAAGGGCCTCGACAGCTGGTACAAGCCGGCCGCCGCGAAGTGATCGCCTGAACCATGTCGGGAGGCGGCGTCCGCGCCGCCTCCCCCCACCCCGACCGGACAAGCCTTGAGGCGCCCCCGATGACGCAAGACCCCAAGGTGGATCTGCCGAAGGCTCGCACGCGCTGGCACATCGCCGTGTTCCTGGCCCCCGCGCTTCTCGTCTACACGATCGTGATGCTCGTTCCGCTGATGCAGACGCTGCTCCTGGCGCTCGAAAACGTGCGCGAAGGCCAGCGCGTCTTCGTCGGCCTCGACAACTTCCGCACGCTCTTCGGCGACCCGCGCTTCTCCGAGGGGTTCTGGAACGCGCTTCGAAACAACGTCTATTTCTTCGTCCTTCACATGCTGATCCAAAATCCGATCGGCATCGCGCTGGCGGCGCTTCTCTCGGTGCCGCGGCTTCGCGGGGTCGCGCTCTACCGCACCGCCCTCTTCCTGCCGACGATCCTCTCCTTCGTGATCGTCGGCTTTCTGTGGAAGCTCCTTCTCTCGCCGCTCTGGGGCGTCGCGCCGAACCTTCTCGCCTCGGTCGGGCTGAAATCGCTCTTCGCGCCCTGGCTCGGCCAGGAGGCCTACGCGCTGACCACGGTGTCGCTCGTCTCGATCTGGCAGTTCGTCGGCATCCCGATGATGCTGATCTACGCCGCCCTCATCACCATTCCGAAGGAGGTGATCGAGGCGGCCGAATGCGACGGGGTCACCGGTTTCCGCCAGTTCTTCAAGATCAAGCTGCCGCTGATCCTGCCGACGATCGGGCTGGTCGGCGTCCTGACCTTCGTCGGCAACTTCAACGCCTTCGACCTCGTCTACGCCATGCAGGGGGCGCTGGCCGGGCCAAACTTCTCGACCGACATTCTCGGCACCTACCTCTACCGCATCTTCTTCGGCTTCCAGCTGCAGGCGGGCGACCGCTACATGGGCGCGACGGTGGCGACGGCCATGTTCCTGATCATCCTCGTCGGCGTGTGCTTCTACCTTTTCGTCATCCAACGGCGCATGCGCCGCTACCAGATGTGAGGCGGCGGCCGATGACCCCGAAAGCCCCGACCCAGCGCCTGCGCCTCGGCCTCGTCCACCTCGCGCTCTGCCTCTACGGCCTGATCTCGGTCCTGCCGGTGCTCGTGATCGTCATGAACTCGTTCAAGACGCGCCGCGCGATCTTCGCCGCCCCGCTCGAGCCGCCGCTGCCGACGACGGCGAGCCTTGCCGGCTACCGCACCGTGATCACGCAGGGCGACTTCCTCCTCTACTTCCAGAACAGCCTCACCGTGACGCTCGCCACCCTGTTCCTCGTGCTCCTGTTCGGCGCGATGGCGGCCTTCGCGCTGTCGGAATACCGCTTCCGGCTCAACAGTTTCCTCGGCCTGTTCCTGGCGCTCGGCATCATGGTGCCGATCCGGCTCGGCACCGTCGCCATCCTCCAGATGATGGTCTCGGCCGGCCTCGTGAACACGCTGACGGCGCTCGTCCTCGTCTACACCGCGCAAGGGCTGCCGCTCGCCGTCTTCATCCTCTCGGAGTTCATGCGGGGCGTGTCGGACGACCTGAAGAACGCCGGGCGCATCGATGGCCTGTCGGAATACCGCATCTTCTTCGTGCTCGTGCTTCCCCTCGTCCGGCCGGCGCTCGCCACCGTCGCGGTCTTCACGATGATCCCGATCTGGAACGACCTCTGGTTCCCGCTGATCCTCGCGCCCGGCGAGAGCACCAAGACGGTCACGCTCGGCGCCCAGATCTTCCTCGGCCAGTTCGTCACCAACTGGGAGGCGGTGCTCGCCGCCCTGTCGCTGGCGATCCTGCCGATCCTCGTCCTCTACCTCGTCTTCTCCCGCCAGCTCATCGCCGGCATCACCGCCGGAGCCGTGAAATGACCGCCCCTCTGAAGGTCTTCGTGATGGGTCTCGGCCAGATGGGCCGAAGCCACGCCCTCGCCTACCACACGGACCCCGGCTTCGAGATCGTCGGGCTGGCCAACCGTTCGCCGGTTGCCCTGCCGGACGAACTCGCCGGCTATCCCCTGCTCGAAAGCTTCGAGGCGGGCCTCGCGCTGAAACCCGACCTCGTGTCGATCGCCACCTACACCGACAGCCACGCCGATCTCGCGATCCGCGCGATGGAAGCCGGTGCCCACGTCTTCGTCGAGAAGCCGCTCGCCGGCACGGTCGAGGATGCGCAGCGCGTCGTCGATGCGGCCAGGCGTACGGGGCGAAAGCTCGTGGTCGGCTACATCCTGCGCCACCACCCGTCCTGGGTGGAATTCATCGCGCGCGCGCGGGATCTCGGGGGCCCTTACGTCTTCCGCATGAACCTCAACCAGCAGTCCGCCGGCGCGGCCTGGGAGATCCACAAGCGACTGATGGAGACGACCTCGCCGGTGGTGGACTGCGGCGTCCACTATCTCGACGTCATGCTGCAGATCACCGACGCCGCGCCCGTGGAAGTGCGCGGCATGGGCCTGCGCCTCTCCGACGAGATCGCCGAGACACAAGTCAACTACGGCCATCTCCAGGTGCTGTTCGCGGACGGCTCGCTCGGCTGGTACGAGGCGGGCTGGGGGCCGATGATCTCGGAGACCGCCTTCTTCGTGAAGGACGTGATGAGCCCGAACGGCTCGGTCTCGATCGTCATGGACGAGGGCGCGAAGTCTGCCGACATCGACACCCACACCAAGACCCAGCGCCTGCGCATCCACCATGCCGCGCGCGGGCCCGACGGGCGCTTCGCCCAGCAAGACGAGATGGTCTCGATGGCGGGCGAGCCCGACCACCAGGCGCTCTGCGACGCCGAGCAGCGCTTCGTGCGCCGAGCCATCCGCGAGGACATGGACCTCGGCAGGCATATGGACGACGCCGTGCGCTCGCTCGCCGTGGTGCTCGCTGCCGACCGATCCATGCGCGAGGGAAAGGCGGTGCGGCTGTGAACGCTCCCGAACAATCCCTCAAGCTGTCGCACATCGTGAAGACCTATGGCCCGGTCGAGGTGCTGAAGGGCGTCGATCTCGACGTGCGACGGGGCGAGTTCGTGGTCTTCGTCGGGCCGTCCGGCTGCGGCAAGTCCACGCTCATGCGCATCATCGCCGGGCTGGAGACGCAGACGGCGGGCACCGTCGAGATCGGCGGGCGCAACGTCGATGCCACGGTGCCGGCAAAACGCGGTATCGCCATGGTGTTCCAGTCCTACGCGCTCTATCCGCACCTGACGGTCGCCGGCAACATGACGCTGGCGCTGAAGGAGGATGGGGTCTCGAAGCCCGAGCGCGAGGCGCGTGTCGAGAAGGCCGCGAACCTCCTGCAGCTCTCGCCCCTCCTCAAGCGCCGCCCGGCGGAGCTCTCCGGCGGCCAGCGCCAGCGCGTCGCGATCGGGCGCGCCATCGTGCGCGAGCCGACGCTGTTCCTGTTCGACGAGCCGCTGTCGAACCTCGACGCCGCCTTGCGCGTCGCGACGCGCCTCGAGATCGCCAAGCTCCATCGCACGCTCGGCGCCACCATGATCTACGTCACCCACGACCAGACCGAGGCGATGACGCTCGCCGACCGGATCGTGGTCCTGAACGCGGGCATGGTGCAGCAGGTCGGCCGGCCGATCGACCTCTACAACCGGCCGGACAACCTCTTCGTCGCCGGCTTCATCGGATCGCCGAAGATGAACTTTCTGACCGGCCGGATCGCCGAGGAGGCCGACGCCATGACGGTCGGCATCCGGCCGGAGCACCTGAAGGTCGATCCGCAAGGGGTCTGGGCCGGCACGGTGCGCCACGCCGAGCATCTCGGCTCCGATACCTATCTCTACGTCGTCCTCGGCGACGGGCAGGAGGTGACGGTGCGCATCCCGGAGGAGACCCCGATCGCGGTGGACGACGCGGTCCGACTGTCGCCCCTGCCCGGGCGCATCCACCGCTTCGACGCCGCGGGACTGACGATCCCCAGCGCATGATCGCCTGCTTCGACATCGGCGGCTCGGCGATCAAGGCCGCGCTCGCCCGCTCGCCCGCCGACATCGAGATCCTCGGCGACACTCCGACGCCACGTCACGACTTCGACGCCTTCGCCGACCTCCTGGACGAGGCGATCGCACGCGGCGGGCTGCCGGACGGCGCACCGGCCGCCTTGTCCATCACCGGCGTCGTCGATCCCGCAAGCGGCGCGATCAAGGCCGCCAACATCCTGTGCATCGACGGGCGGCCGCTCGGGGCGGACCTCTCGCGGCGTCTCGGCCGCCCGGTCCTCGTCGCCAACGACGCGGACTGCTTCGCGCTGGCCGAAGCGATCGAGGGCGCGGGCGCGGGACATCGCGTGGTCTTCGGCGCGATCCTCGGCACCGGCGTCGGCGGGGGCCTCGTGATCGACGGACGATTGCTACAAGGTGCCGGCGGCTTTGCCGGCGAATGGGGCCACGGGCCGATCGCGGCCACGCGCGCCGGCACGCCGCCCGCCGACCTGCCGCGCTGGCCCTGCGGCTGTGGCCAGACCGGCTGCGTCGATACGGTCGGCGGCGCGCGCGGGTTGGAGCGGCTGCACAGGCATCTCCATGGGCTGGAGCGCAGCAGCCGGGAGATCGCGGACGGATGGCTGGGCGGCGATGCCGCGGCCACGCGAACGATCGACGTGTGGACCGACCTCGTCGCCGACCCGCTCGCGCTCGTCGTCAACATCGTCGGTGCCGACGTCGTGCCGGTGGGTGGGGGCCTCGGCAAGGTGCGTCCGCTGATCGAGCGGCTGGACGCGGCCGTGCGTGCTCGCATCCTGCGTCGCGCATCGACGCCGCTCGTCGTGCCCGCGCAATGCCGGTTGGAACCCGGCCTGATCGGCGCCGCCATCCTCGCGCTCCGGGACAACGCCGATGCCGCTGCTTGAGGTCTGCGTAGGCGATCCCGAAAGCTTGCAGGCCGCGGTCGCGGGAGGCGCGGACCGGATCGAGCTTTGCTCTGCGCTGGAACTCGGCGGCCTGACGCCAACGCCGGGCCTCCTGGCACTCGCGGCGCACGTTCCCGTGCCCGTCTACGCCATGGTGCGCCCGCGTGGCGGCGACTTCGTCTTCCGATGCGGAGAAAGGAACGCCATGCTCGCCGACATCGCGGCGATCCGGGCGGCGGGGCTGGCGGGCGTCGTCCTTGGCGCCTCGCGGCCGGACGGGACGCTGGACAGGGAAACGCTGGCAGACCTCGTCGCGGCGAGCACCGGTCTCGGGCTGACGCTCCACCGCGCCTTCGATCTCGTGCCCGACATCGAGGCCGCCGTGGAGACGGCCGTGGCGCTCGGCTTCGAGCGCATCCTCACGTCGGGCCGCGCTGCGAAGGCGCCGGACGGCGTCGCAGACCTTGAGCGCGCGCACCGGGCGGCGGCGGGTCGTATCGCGATCATGGCGGGCGCGGGCCTGTCGGCGGACAACGTCGCCGCGCTCCTGCGCGCGATGCCGCTCGGCGAGGTGCATGCCTCCTGCTCGCGGGTCGCCGGCACCCACGATCCGCGCGCTGCCGCGCTCGGCTTCGGCGACACGGCGCCGCGCCGGACCCATGCGGACGAGGTCCGGCGCATGAAGGCGGCTCTCGCCGCCATCCGTTGAGGCCGGCTCAGCCGGCCTTGCGCAGGGTCGCCGCCTCCGGGTCGTAGGCCCGGCCGAAGCGGTTGGCGAGGAAGTCGGACAGCGCGATCTCCTCCTGCCGCACGAAGCCTGTCGTCGGCAGCTTGCCCTCGGCGAGGAGATCGAGAACGCCCGTGATGCCGGCCGCCGTCGTGATCTGGATCGCGCTCATGCGCCGGCCGGCGACGACCCCGGCATAGATCTTATTGGCGTAGGTCTCCTGGAGATAGCGCCCCTCGCGCCAGCCGCAGACCGTGACGAACACCACCACCACGTCCTGCATCGTCGCCGGCAGCGCGTTCTCGAAGAGGTCCTTCAGGACGTCGCGCCGGTTCCGCAGATTGAAGTCGTTGAGAAGCGCCTTGATGATCGCCTGGTGGCCGGGATAGCGGATGGTGCGGTAGTTCATGGTTCGCACGCGGCCTTCCAGCGTCTTCGCCAAGGTGCCGAGCCCGCCCGACGTGTTGAAGGCCTCGTAGGTCACGCCGTCGAGCGAGAACTCCTCGCGCTCCTCCATCGCCGGCACGCTGATCAGCCGCCCCTCCACGATCGCCTCGCAGGGTTCGATATACTCGTTGATCAGCCCGTCCGTGCTCCAGGTCAGGTTGTAGTTCAAGGCGTTCGACGGATACTGCGGCAGCGCGCCGACGCGCATGCGCACGGAGTCCAGGCTGTCGAAGCGGGCGGCGAGGTCGTTGGCGACGATCGAGATGAAGCCGGGCGCGAGGCCGCATTGCGGGATGAAGGCGCTGGACGCCCCCTCCGCCAGCGTCTCCACCATCCGCGTCGTCGCGACGTCTTCCGTCAGGTCGAGATAGTGGACGCCGGCCTCCCGCGCGGCTTGCGCGATCCGGCCCGTCAGGTGGAAGGGCGCGGCCGAGAGCACCGCGAAGCGTCCCCGGAGCGCCTCCACCACTTCGCCGTGATTGAGGATGTCGAGCGCCAGGCCGTCGATCGCCGGATGCTTGTCCAGCTTGGCCAGCTGCTCGGGGCTGCGGTCGGCCACCGTGACCTGCCAGTCGCCCGTCGCCGCCAGCATCAGCGCGATCGCGCCGCCGATCTTGCCCGCCCCGATCACCACAACGCTCTTCATGCCGTCCTCCAGCCGTTTCCGCATCAAGGCAGTGTAAAGGCCGGCATGGCGGATAGAAGCTGCGGATTGCGCGATCCGTCGGCGCATTCTAGACAGATCGACGACGAACTCATGCGAAGCGACCGGTTTCGATGGATCTGACGGCCAAGGACCGCGAGCTTCTGGCACTGCTCGGCGAGAACGCGCGGGCCCCTGTCGCCACGCTCGCCAAGCGCCTCGGCATCTCGCGCACCACCGCCCAGGCGCGGCTTGAGCGCCTGGAGCGGATCGGCGTCATCGCCGGCTACGGCCTGCGCCTGTCGGAGGCCTATGCGTCGAGCCTCGTGCGCGCCCATGTGCTCGTGACGATCGCGCCGAAGTCGCTCACTGAGGTGACGGCGGCGATCGGACGGGTCGAGGCCGTCACCGAGCTTCACTCGGTGAGCGGGGCCTTCGACCTCATCGCCATGGTGGCCTCGCCCTCGATCGCCGAGCTCGACCGGCGGATCGACGAGATCGGCGCGATCGATGGCGTGGAGCGCACCCAGTCCTCGATCATCCTCTCGACGCGCATCGCGCGCTGAAGGTTCCGGCTCGTCAGGCCGGACCGGCGTCGATGCGGATGCGCAGGATCGCGTAGGGCGGCTTCTGGAGATCTTCGCCGCCGTTGTATTCGGGGCGTCGATTGACCTGCGCGGCCGAGACGTAGAGCCAGCGCTCCGTGGTGATCACGATCGTGTCCGCCCAGACGAGGCGCGGGTCGGAGGCGAGCACCTCCACCGTGCCGTCCGGCAGTCGGCGCCCCACCGCGTTCTGCTCCTGCAGCGTGAGATAGACACGGTCCTGCGCATCCGCGCCGAGCCCGCCCGTCATCCCCTTCTCGCCGAGATCCTCGACGCCGGCCGCCACCATGGCGTCGGACTGCGCGGCGTCGAGAAGACTGTCGGCGTCGACGCCGTAGAGGCGCCGCCCCATCAGGGGCGCGTAGTAGAGGCGCCGGCCGTCGGGGCCGAGCGCGATGCCGTTCGCCCCGCCCTCGACGGGTTGCGGCTTGCCCTCGCCGGCGTTTCGCAGCACCGGGCAGTGTTCCACGAACTTCTGTACGCCCTTCTGCGAGCGGGTCGAGGCATGCTGGCCGAGACGACGCACCACGCGCCCGTTGTCGAGATCGACGGCAAGGATCGCCCCCTGCCCGCGCTGCCCCTGGTCGGTGACGAAGGCGCGCGCCCGGCCGCCGGCGATGTCGACCCGCAGATCGTTGAGCGAGGAGGTCGGCTCGACGCCGGGATCGAGCGGCACGACGCGCAGCACCTCGCGGGTCTCGATGTCCATCTGAACGAGCTTGGCGGCGCCCGGAACGGGCGGACCGGACCCTTCGGGCAGTCCGGCATCCAGGAGCCAGAGCTTGCCCTCGCCGTCGAAGACGCCGTTCGGCACGTGGAACAGCGTCGCCTGCGGGCGCTCCGGGTCGGGCCGGTTGGCGGCCTCGTCCGGAAACGCCGCGACCGAGCCGTCGGGGGCCACCTCGCCGAGCGTGAAGGGCTCGCGGCCGGTGAAGCGCGGCATCATCACGAAGACGCGGCCCGCGGGCGAGATCGCAAGGCCCGTCGGCGTCGAGGGCGCGTCGGCGAGGATCGCGAGCTCCATCTCGCCGGCCTCGCGCGCGGCCGTGGCCGTCCCGCCCGTGGACGCGGCGGGAGCGGGCGAGCGCTCGGCCAACGCCCGGCCGGCGAACGGCAGGGCGGCCGCCCCGGCCAGGGCGGAGACGAGAAGACGGCGACGGGCGATCGTCATGCGGCGTCCCTTTCGAACGAACGGCGTCAGAGGCCGAGGCCTCGTGCCTCGAGGTCGATGGCGTGGATGGACGAGCCGGAGGCGACGAAGAGACGGCGCCCGTCCTTCCCCCCGAAGGCGACGTTGGCAGCCGGGCCGGGCGTCGCGATCCGGCCGAGCCATGTTCCGTCGGGGTCGTAGACGCGCACGCCGTCCTCGCAGGCGGCGTAGAGACGGCCGGTCGTATCCATCGCGAGCCCGTCGGGAACGCCGCTCGTCAGCTCGGCGAAGCGATATCCCTCGCCGGGACGCCCGTCCGCCTGGATCGGGAAGGCGACGATCTCGCGGGGCCCTTCCGGGTTCAGCCCGGCGCCGGCATCCGCGACGTAGAGCGTGCGCCCGTCCGGCGAGAAGGCAATGCCGTTCGGCTGGTCGAGCGTGTCCACCATGGCGTCGAGGCGGCCCGTCGGGTCGATGCGGTAGACGCGGCGCGCCGCCTGCTCCGGCTCGGCCTGGAGCCCTTCGTCGGGTTGGCGGATGCCGAAGACCGGATCGGTGAACCAGATCGCGCCGTCGGGCGCCAGTGCGGCGTCGTTGGGGGCGTTGAGCGGCTTGTCCTCGAACCGGTCGGCGAGCACCGCGAGGCTCCCGTCCGCCTCCCGTCGCACCACGCGGCGCGTGCGGTGCTCGCAGGTGACGAGCCGACCCTGCGCATCGAGGACGTTGCCGTTGGCGTTGTCGGAGGGATCGCGCAACGGGTCCGCGGTGCCATCGTCGCGCAGGACGCACAGGCGGTTGCGCCGGACGTCGCTGAACACGAGGCCGCCGAGTGCGGGCGCCCAGCACGGGCCCTCGCACCAGCGGCCGTCGCGGTAGACTTCCCGGAGGCGCGCGCCCGGATCGGCCACGGCGTAGAAGCGGGGGTCGCGCGCCGCGACGACCGGGGCGGAGGCGGCGGAGCGGCCGAAGGTCGCCAGCGTCAACGCCGCCGCGCCCATCGTCAGGACGGCTCGTCGCCCGGGATCCCGCATTCGCCACCTCGCCACCACGCGTCGAACGGGGCAACGACGAGACCGCGCATTCGATCCCGGCCTCGTCGGTCGGCGATCAGACGAACGAGGCGAGACAGGCGGCGGCAAAGCCGAGATTGAGGACGAGGACGCAGAACACGGCAAAGGAGCCGAGGTCCTTGGCCTGCCCCGCGAAGGCGGAAATTTCCGGAGACACGCGATCCACGATCAGCTCGATCGCGGTGTTCAGCGCCTCCGTCGCCGCCAGCAGCAGGAGAAGCCCGCCTTGGACAAGGAGAGCGAGCGTCGACGCGTCGGCCGCCGCCAGCGTGCCGATCAGGACGATGCCCAGCACGATCTCGTGCCGGAACGCGGCCTCGCCGAGAAGACGCGTCAGGCCGGCGAAGGAATAGCGGACCGAGGCGAAGAGATGGGCGAACCCGCGCAGCTTTTCCGGCGCGAGGGTGCGCACGGGTAGGTCGAGGCTCATCGACCCGCCCCCGCCAGCTCGGAAACCTGAGCCGGCGTCGGCGCGGCGCGGCAGGGCGCGAAGGCGTCGAGGCCGGCGTCGTAGACCTTCGTGCGCAGATCCTGGAGGCCGATCAGCGTGTGGAACAGGTTGTCGTGCGAGAGCGGCGCGTCGCGCCGACCGGCAAGGCAGGCGGTGTCGACGCCCATATCCCCGGCGAATCCGTCGGAGAACCAGGCGATCATCGGCACGCGGGTCTGCGTCGTGGGCGCGAACACATAGGGCATCGCATGCAGGTAGATGCCGTTCTCGCCGAGCGACTCGCCATGGTCCGAAACGTAGAGCATCGCGGTGTCGAAGTCGGTGCGCGCCTTCAGCCGGTCGATCGTCTGCGCCAGGACATGGTCGGTGTAGAGGATCGTGTTGTCGTAGGCGTTGATGATCTCCTCACGCTTGCAGTCGGCGAACTCGGCGGTGCGGCAGGCCGGCGCGAAGCGCTCGAAGCCTGCGGGATAGCGCAGGTAGTAGGTCGGCCCATGGCTGCCGAGCTGGTGCAGAACGATCACCGTGTCCTTCGTGATCGTCTTCAGTTCGGCCTCCAGCCGGTCGGTCAGGATCTCGTCGTGGCACTCGCCGCCCTCGCAGAAGCGCGGGTCGCCGCCACCCGGCAGGAACGTGTAGGGCACGCGGTCCGCCACGTGGTAGGCGCCCGTGTCGTTGTCGATCCAGCGCACGTCGATGCCGCCATGCCCGAGGACGTCGAGGACGTTCTCGACCGAGCGCGCCTTTTCGTCGGAATGGCCGGCGCGGGTAAGGTTGGAGAACATGCAGGGCACCGACACGGCGGTCGAGGTGCCGCAGCTCGACACGTCCGTGAAGGATACGACGCCGCGCGCGGCAAGCTCGGGATTGGTGTCGCGGTCGTAGCCGTTCAGGGAGAAGTTCTGGGCGCGCGCGGTCTCGCCGACCACGAGGACGGTCACCACAGGCTTGCGCGCGGCCGCGAGCCGGGGACCGGCGACGGCGTCGGTCCCGAGCGGGGCGACCACATAGGTCCGCTCGCCGTCCCAATGCTGGCCGTACTTGACGAGGGCGACCACGGGCGCGAGCGGGTTGAGGCTGGCCATCAGGTCGCGGTGCATGCGGAAGGTCGAGGCGTAGCTGGGGTAGAAGGCGAGCGTGATGGCGAGCGCCACGCCGAGGCTCGGCACGATCGCGGCGACGTTCCAGCGGACCTTGCGCCAGAACGGGCGATGGCGCACCCGCACGAGCATCACCAGCGCGGCCGGCAGGAGCCCGAAGAGCGCGAGATGCGTGAGGAACCCGGCGGTGACGAGATGCCCCGCCTCGGCGCCGGTCGTCTGTGCGACATTGGCGATCATCGTGCGATCGATGAGGATGCCGTAGCTGTCGACATAGTAGGAGGCGACGGCCGACACGAGCACGAAGGCGATCACCACCGGCTTGACGAGATAGCGCACCGACACGGCCGCCAATGCCGAGAACAGGATCAGGAACAGGCCGAGCCCGAGGGCCGCGAGGTGCAGCGGATGGTCGGCGAAGTAGAGGAGGCCCTTGCGCCAGAAGGTGCCGTTGGTCACGAACACGAGGTAGGCTGCGCTCAACGCCACGAGAGGCAGGCTGCCGATGGCGGGTCTGGCAAGTCGCATGGAGAGGGATCCGATGAGGGGCGATGGTCCGTTCGACCCTCATAGCGGGAGCACCCCGGCACGACGTCGCCGGGACTATACGCTTTCGTATAGTGGGGTCGGCGCGCGTGAAGCGTGCCCTAAAGCACGCTAGAAGCGGGACGAGAAGAGGAGGCCGCGTGAAGGTACTGCTGGTCGAGGACGACGCGTCCACCGCCGCCTACGTGTGCAACGGCTTACGCGAGGAGGGGCACGAGGTGGACCATGCGGCCCGAGGCGGGCTCGGCCTCGAGCTGGCGCTGACCCGGCCCTACGACGCGGCCGTGGTCGACCGGATGCTGCCCGATCTCGACGGCCTGTCCCTCCTGAAGGCCCTGCGCGCGGCCGGACGGCGCACGCCGGCGATCTTCCTGACGGCGGTCGGCGGGGTCGACGACCGGGTGGAGGGCCTGGAGGCGGGCGCCGACGACTACCTCCTCAAGCCCTTCGCCTTTTCCGAGCTGATGGCACGCCTCAACGCGCTGGCCCGGCGCGTGACGCCCGAGCGGCGCGAGGAGACGGTGCTCACCGTCGGGGACCTCGAGATGAACCTCATCTCGCGCGCCGTCTCGCGCGGGGGCCAGGCGATCGAGCTTCAGCCGCGCGAGTTCCGGCTCCTCGAATACATGATGCGCAACCGGGGCCGGGTGCTGACGCGCACCATGCTTCTGGAGCGGGTCTGGGAATTCCATTTCGACCCCAAGACCAACGTCGTCGAAACCCATGTCAGCCGCCTGCGCGCCAAGGTGGACCGTCCTTTCGGCCCTGAAATGATCCGCACGGTGCGCGGCTCCGGCTATCTCCTCGATGCGCCTGCCTGACCGCTTCCGGACCATCTCCTTCCGCCTGTCGCTCGGCTACGGGCTGATGTTCGGCCTGTCGGCCGTGGCGATCATGGCCGTCACCTACGTGGCGGCGAGCAGCCAGATGGAGGGCATCGTGCGCGCCTCCATCGCCGAGGACCTCGCGCTCTTCGCCCATGGCTTCAAGGAGGGCGGCGAAGGGGGCCTGCGCCAGGAGGTGCAGGAGCGGGTCGACAGCGCGGCCGCGGACCGCTTCTTCCTGCTGCTCGGCCCGAACGGCGAGCGTGTCGCTGGCAACCTGCCGACGTCGGCCTGGATCGCGGGGGTCAGCGCCACCCACCTGTCGCACGCGGCACCGGAGGCGATGGAGGGCGCGCGGGGCGACACGCTCTATGCCGAAGGGATCTCGCTCGGCGACTACCGGGTTCTAGCCGCGCGGCGCTCCGACATCCTGGAGGTGATCCGGTCGATCCTCCTGTCGGCGATCCTGTCGGGCTGCGTGGTGACGGTGGCGCTGGCGCTCGTCGGGGGCATCGTCGTGGGGCTCGGTCCGAGCCGGCGGGTCGACGCGATCGCCGCGACCACGCGCTCCATCGTGGAGGGACGCCTCGACCTGCGCCTGCCCGTTTCGGGCCGCGGCGACGAGCTCGATCGCCTCGCCACCGACATCAACGCGATGCTGGCCCGGATCGAGACCCTGGTGGAAAGCCTGCGCCAGGTCTCGGCCGACATCGCCCACGACCTGCGCACGCCGCTCGCCCGGCTGCGTCAGGGACTGGAGGGGATCGGCCGCACGCGCGACAAGGCCGGACTGGAGCGCGCCGTGGAAGCGGCGGTGGCCGAAACCGACGCGATCATCGAGACCTTCAACGCGCTTCTGCGCATCGCCCAGATCGACGCGGGCGCACGCAAGGCACGCTTCCGCCCAATCGATCTGTCGGAGCTCTGCGAGCGCGTCGCCGACGCCTACGGCGAGGTGGCCGTCGACGCCGGGCACGACCTGTCGACGGCGATCGACCGGAGGCTTGCCATCACCGGCGACGCCGACCTCCTGACGCAGCTCCTCGCCAATCTCGTGGAGAACGCGATCACCCATGTGCCGGCGCCCGGCCGCATCCGGCTCGCCGCGCGGCGCGAGGCCGGGGGCGCGCTCCTCGAAGTCGCCGACAACGGGCCGGGTGTGCCGGAAGCGGAGCGGACCCGGATCTTCCGCCGGCTCTACCGGCTCGACCGCAGCCGCTCGACGCCCGGCCACGGGCTCGGCCTCGCGCTCGTCGCCTCGATCGCCGAACTGCACGGGGCACGGATCGACGTCGGCAGTGCCGACCCCGGCCTCGTCATGCGGGTCGTCTTTCCGCCCGAAGCGCTGGCCGGGCGAAGCGGATGAAGGGACGCGCGTCGGCGCCGATCTCGACCTCTGCCGCCACCTTGAACACCTCCGCGATGAGGCCCGGCGTCAGCACCGCGGTCGGCGCGCCCACGGCGACGAGGCGCCCGGCCTCCATCACCGCGATCCGGTCGGCGAACATGGCGGCGTGGTTGAGGTCGTGGAGCGCGGCCAGCACCGTGCCGCCGCGCCGGCGCACCAGCGCGAGGAGGCCGAACTGGTGCTCGACGTCTAGGTGGTTGGTCGGCTCGTCGAGGACGAGCACTTGCGGCTCCTGCGCGAGCGCCCGGGCGATGTGAAGGCGCTGGCGCTCGCCGCCCGACAGGGAATGCCAGAGCCGTTCGGCGAAGGGCGCCATGTCGACGGCCTCGAGCGCCCCGGCGACGATCGCGTCGTCGCGTGTCCCCCAGGGCGACAGTGCGCCGAGATGGGGCGTGCGCCCGAGCTCCACCGCCTGGCGCGCGGTGAGCCGCTCCGTCGTCTCGGCCTGCTGCTCGACGAGGGCGAGGACGCGGGCGATGTCCCGCCGATGCATCCCCGACAGCGGCCGGCCGTCCAGCGTCACCGCGCCGCCGTGCGGGCGCTTCAGACCCGCCAGCATCGCGATCACCGTCGTCTTGCCCGATCCGTTCGGGCCGACGAGCGCCAGGAACTCGCCGGGCCGCGCCTCCAGCGACACGCCGTCGACGATTGCACGCCCGCCTGCGCGGAACGTCAGGTCGTTCGCCGCGAGCCTCATCGCCCGCCCGCCCCGTTCGCCACCGGACGGTGGATGAGGATCAGCGCGAAGGCCGGCGCGCCGACGAGCGCCGTCATCACGCCGATCGGCAGGACCTGGCCGGGGATGGCGGTGCGCGACAGGACGTCGGCGGCGATCATGAAGAGGGCGCCGATCAGGGCGCTGGCGGGCAGGAGCGCGCCGTGGCGCACGCCGACGACGAGGCGGGCGGCATGCGGGATCACGAGACCGACAAAGCCGACCGAGCCGACGATCGAGACCATGACCGCCGTCATCAGCGCGGTTGCCCCGATCAGCACCGCCCGCACCCGGCGCACGGGAATGCCGAGGGTGGCGGCCGAGGCGGTGCCGAAGGCGAAGGCGTCGAGCGCGCGGGCGTGGAGGAGACAGACGGCGAGGCCCGCCAGCGCCACGGGAACGGCGAGCGCCGCGTCCGGCCAGCGCACGCCCGACAGGTTGCCGAGCAGCCAGAACATGATGCCCCGCGCCTGGTCGGCGGTGGCGGACTTGGTGACGATGAGCGAGGTCAGCGCGTTGAAGAGCTGCGAGCCGGCGATGCCCGCGAGGATGATCGCCGCAGGCCCGCGCCCGGCCAGCACGGCGAGGCCGGAGACCAGCGCGAAGGCGAGGAGCGCCCCGGCGAGCGCGCCGAGCGGCAGGGACAGGAGCCCGCCGCCGAGCCCGAGGATGGCGACCGCCACGGCGCCCGACGAGGCCCCGGCCGAGATGCCGAGGAGATAGGGGTCGGCGAGCGGGTTGCGCAGGAGGGACTGGAGGACGGAACCGGACACGGCGAGCGCCGCCCCGCAGGCGGCCGCCACCACCGCCCGCGACAGGCGGTAGTTCCAGACGATGCCCTCGTCGATCGGATCGAGCGCGTATCCTCCGCCCCAGATGCGGTTGGCGATCGTCGCCGCGACCGTGTCGAACGGGATGCGCGTCTCCCCCACCGCCGCTCCGAACACCAGGGCGGCGAGGAGGAGCGCGAGGGCGCCGATGGCGAAGCCGGCGGCGCGTGCCGGATGGGCGGTGGCCCGGCTCACTGCGCGAGGCCGGCCTTTGCGAGCGCGTCGGCTAGAACCTCGATGCCGTCGACCGTGCGGATCGTCGGGTTCATCGCCTGCGCGTCCATCTCGACGACGCGGCCATCCTTCACGGCGGGCATCAGGCTGGCGACGGGGTCGGTGCGCAGGAACTCGAGCTTCACCGCGATGTCGTCGGCGGGAAAGCGGCGGCGGTCCATTTTGCCGGCGACGATCACCGTCGGGTTCGCGCGCGCGACCGTCTCCCAGCCGACCGTCGGCCATTCCTCCTGGCTGTCGATGACGTTTCGCACCCCCAGCAGCGACAGGATATAGCCCGGCGCGCCGCTCTGCCCGGCGACATAGGGGTCGATATCGCCTTCTGCCGAGGAGAACCAGAACACCGCCGAGGTGCCCTCCTTCAGCCCGGCGATCTTCGCCTTGGCCGCCGTCTCGCGAGCCTTGAGGTCGGCCACCAGCGCCGCGCCCTCGTCCCCGACGTCGAAGATGCGGGCGAGGTCCTCGACCTCCTGATAGACGAGGTCCATGGTGAACCTAGCCGTGCGCGTGCCGTCGCCGCCGCCCGAGTTGTCCTTGCCTTTGCAGTCGGCGGGCGAGGTGTAGACCGGAATGCCGAGCTCACCGAACTGCTCCGGGGTCGCGACCACGCCCTGCGGCCCCACCTGCCACTCGAACTGCGTGGTCACGAGGTCGGGACGCTCGGCGACGACGCTCTCGAAGCTCGGGTCGTTGTCGGCGAGGCGCTTCACCCCGGCGTTCGCCGCCTCGTAGCCCGGCAGCACCGGACCGACCCAGAGAGCGGTTCCCGCGACCTTCTCCGACAGGCCGAGCAGGTAGAGGATCTCGGTGGTGGACTGGCCGATCGAGACGGTGCGCGAAGGGGCCTTCTCGAAGCGGAGCGTGCGGCCGCAGTTCTCCAGCTCCAGCGGATACTGCGTCGGGGCGGCGAGGGCCGCGCCGGTGGAGAGGATGACGGCGAGGAGGCTGAGGGCGGCCGGTCGGCGAAAGGATGTCATGGACGGGTTCCGGGTGTGGACGGGCGCGGCTTCGCCATGCCGCGGCCTGCGGCTTGGGTCGGCCCTATTGATGGGATCGAGGAGCGCGGCGCCTCAGCGGCGCGCGGACGCTCGCGGGCGGAAGCAGAAAGGGGGAGTGTGGGCGCCAACGCGCCGAGGGTGAGCCGTCATGGGCATCCTTTCCGGGCATCCCCGCCCGAACGTGTGGATCTATCGCTGACGGCAGGTCTCCTGGCTCACGGAGGTCGCACCGATCATCTGCCTTCCCGCTCGCAGCCCGAGGGCCTTCGCAGTGGCATGGCGCCGGGGCGACCCGGCGGCCCGCCGCGCCCGTCCGAGGACCAGCGCGGGGATGATCGGCATCCGCTTACAGTTGCGGGGGCAGCCACGGTTTCGGCCCCGATTGGGTCGTCCTCACCGTGTTCCCTTTTAATTCCCCGAACTCGTCGTCTCGGGGAAACCGTCGGGTCGTGTCTACGGTCGTGGCGCCCCGGCGTCAACGGCTCAGCCGAAGGGGGCGGTCGTCAGCCACCTCACGAAAGAACCGGGTCGCTGAGCCGCCGAAGGGGTCGGTTTCTGCGGGTCAGTCGTTCCGGGGATCGACGTCAACGGCCGGGGCTCCCGGCCCATTCTCCGGAGTCCCCATGACCCGCACCCTGTCGCTTCTTGCCGCGACCGCCCTGTCCGCCTCCGCCCTCCTCGCCGCGCCCACGGTCTCGCAGGCCGAGGGCGGTGCGGCGAGCGTGGAGAAGGTCGCCGACTTCCCCCACCAGGTCACGGGCGTCACCGTGTCCGAGGACGGGCGCATCTTCGTCAATTTCCCGCGCTGGACGGAGGACTCGCCCGTTTCCGTCGCGGAGGTCGGCAAGGACGGCTCGATCAAGGCCTATCCGAACGACGACTGGAACGCGTGGCGCAACGCGCGCAAGGACGAGCTCTCGCCGGGCGACCACTTCGTCTGCGTGCAGAGCGTCGTCGCCGACGGCCGGGGCAGCGTCTGGGCGCTCGATGCCGGCGCGCCGGCGCAGAGCCTCCTCGTGCCGGGCGCGCCCAAGCTTGTGCGCATCGACCTGAAGACGAACGCCGCCACGAAGACCGTTCGCTTCGACGAGACGGTGGCACCCCAGGGGTCCTATCTCAACGACGTCCGCTTCTCGCCCGACGGCCGCCATGCGTTCATCACCGACAGCGGGGCGAAGGGGGCGCTGGTGGTGGTCGACCTCGAATCCGGCAAGGCCAGGCGCGTGCTCGACGGCGATCCGTCGACGCAGGTGAAGAAGGGGCTCGTGGTGGAGGCGGACGCGGCGCCGCTGCGGCGGCCCGACGGGCGCGGCGTCGAGTTCTCGGCCGACGGCATCGCCCTGACGAAGGACGGCCGGCACCTCTACTGGCAGGCCATCAAGGGCGACACCCTGTACCGGATCGAGACGGCGGCGCTGGTCGAGGCGCTCGGCGGCGGTGCCGATCCGGCGGCCAAGGTCGAGCCGTACGGGAAGAACGGCGTCGCGGACGGGCTTCTCATCGGCCGCGACAGCGGCGACATGTACGTGACCGCGCCGCAGGACGACGCGGTGAAGATCCGCGATCTCGCCGCCGGCGCGGCGGGCGAGGCGCGCGTCCTCGTCCAGGACGAGCGCCTGCGCTGGCCCGACACGTTGGCGGAAGGGCCGGACGGCACGGTCTATGTCACGACCTCGCGCATCCAGGACAGCGCCTTCTTCAAGCCGGACGCGCCGGCCGCGCTCGCGACGCAGCTCTGGCGCATCGTTCGCTGACCGGACGCAGACGGCCGCGGACGATGCCTCGTGCGAGGCGGCACCGAAAGGTCGTGGCGCCGGATGCGATGTCGATCCTGTAGCCTGCCATCAATCGGTCGCAAGGGGTGCGCATATTGACGCGGGGGACGTCCGGAGACGCGTCATGTCACACCACTACGACGAAGGCAGGAAGGCATACACCGAGGGCAAGGCCCGGCACGACAACCCGTACGACATCAATTCCGAGGACTGGGCTCGGTGGATGGACGGGTTCGACCAGGCGGCCACGGAAGCGGAATACGGGTTACGCCGGTCGGCGAGCTAGAGCCTCGCCATCGAACGGGCGGGCGCCAGTCCATGGCGCCCGCCACGCGCACGGCTGTGAACAGCGCGGCCCTCGTCCCCGGCCGCCGGTTCGACCCTCAGGCGGCCGCGGTCCGGCGCACCGGCCCGCAGCTGTCGCCGAGGATCAAGGCGGGCTGGAAGACGACGTTGCGCGGAGCGGCCTCGGGACCCCGCTCGATCCGGTCGACGAGCAGCCGCAGCGCCTCGTTGGTCATGTCCGCGATCGGATGCTCGGTTCGCGTCAGGCGCGGGCGCAGGCCGCCGATGCCCGGAATGGTATCGGTGGAGGCGATCGACACGTCGTTCGGGCACGACAGTCCGAGGTCGGCGAGCGCCCGCATGACGCCGAGCGCCATGACGCCGTTGGCGACGTAGATCGCGGTGGGACGATGGGCGCTCGTCAGGAGTTCGCGGGCCACGGAATAGGCCACGTCCTCTCGAAACGCGCCGTTGCGGATGTGCGAGGGCTCCGGCTCGAGGCCGCGCGCCGCCATTCCCTCCAGGAGGCCGTCGAGGCGTCCCCGTCCCGTCGTCAGGTGAAGCGGCCCGGTGATCGTCGCGATGCGGCGATGACCGAGGTCCAGGAGGTAGTTCGCGACCTGCCGGGCGGCCGAGACATTGTCGATCGTGACGGTGTCGCAGCGATCGTCCGCGACGCGCCGTCCGAACAGGACGGTCGGGATCCGCCCGCCCTCGCCCTCGCGGCCGTCGAGGCGCAGGCTGGCATCGATCGGAACCAGCATCAGCCCGTCGCACGACAGGGCGCGCACCCGGGCGAGGATCCGCCGCTCGTTCTCGGGTTTCTCGTCGCTGTTGAAGAGCACCAGCGAGTAGCCCCAGTCGGCCACCGCCGCTTCGGCGGCGCAGACGATGCGGGCGAAGAACGGATTGGTGAGGTCCGATACGGCCAGCGCGATCAGCTGGCTGCGACCGCGCTTCAGGTTGCGCGCGGCGGACGAGGGCGCATAGTCGAGATCGCGCACCGCGGCCAGCACCCGGGCCCGCAGCGACGGGCTGACATAGGCGGTGTCGTTGACCACCGCCGACACCGTGGCGGTGGAAACCCCCGCCGCCTTCGCGACATCCCGTATGGTGGCCAAACCCGCCCCGCAGCTAACCGTTTCAGCGATGCGCCGGAGCGCTTCTGCATTCCCATACCGTGACGCGGCGGCGATTGAACGTCAACGCCACTTGCAATCCTGCCGGCGTTCGGCACAGACTGGCAAAACGGTTCGCTCTTGTTCGCCGGGAGGGTGACGGGAGCTCAAAGCAACCGTGGGAGGGAACCGATGAACGCTTCAACGATCGCCCTGGCCTTAGCCGGCCTTGCCGCGACGCTCGCCCCCGCCGGCGCGCAGGACAAGCCGCTTCTGGGGATCGTCTCGATCTCCGCCACCGAAGCCAACAACGTCCGCTACATCGCCGGCGCGACGGCCGCCGCCGAAAAGGCGGGCTGGACCGTATCGGTGATCGACGCCGCTGGCAGCGCCGACCAGGCCAATTCGGCGATCCAGAATTTCGCCGGTCGGGGCGCCGGGGCGATCATCGACATGGTCTTCCCCTATTCCTCGATCGGCGCGGGCCTTGCCGCGGCCAAGGACGCCGGCATTCCCGTCGTGACATGGGGCGGAGGCCTCGGCTCCTCGGTCGCGGCAACCAACGGATCGGGCGCGCCGATCGCGCAGCCGGTGATCGAGAAGATGATCGCCGATCTCGGCGGCCAGGGGAGCCTTCTCGCCCTGACCTATCGCACCGGCGAGGTCTGCCGGAACCGCGAGGTCCTTCTCGACGAGATGCTGAAGGCGAGCCCCGGCATCACCGTCACCAAGAACGAGGTGCGCATCCCCGGCTACTTCGAGGACGGCGCGCAGTACGCCAACGCCTGGCTCGCCTCCCACCCGGCCGGCGACGGCAACCTCGCGATCTGGGGCTGCTGGGACGATCCGGCGATCGGCGCGATCGGCGCACTGCGCCAGCAGGGCCGCGACGACGTGAAGGTCTATGGCGTCAACGGCAACGCCCAGGCGATCGAGAACGTCCAGAACGGCCACATGACCGCGACCGCCTGGGAGGACAGCTACACCGAGGGCCAGCGCATGGTGGAGATGCTGGACGAGATCCGGAAGGCCGGTGCCGACTGGACGCCGCGGGCCGCCGAGGTGCCCGCCATCCTGGTGACGCAGGACACCGTCGCCGACTTCGTGAAGCAGCATCCCGAGGCGCTCGGCAAGTGATGCTGCAGGCCGCGCCGAGCCCGGCCGAGAGCATGGCCGTTCCCGACGCCGCGCTCCTTCTCGTGGCCGAGGACATCGCCAAGTCCTATGGCGGCGTCCAGGCGCTCAAGGGTGTTTCGCTCGCCGTGCGGCCGGGCGAAGTGCATGGGCTCGTGGGGGCGAACGGGGCGGGCAAGTCGACCCTGATCCGCATCCTGGCGGGGCTGACGCAGCCCGACCGGGGACGGATCGCGGTCGACGGCGAGCTTGTGGCGATCTCCGCGCCCCAGCGCGCGGCCGATCTCGGCATGACGTTCATCCATCAGGAACTCGCCTTCGTGCCCGGCATGACGGTTCTCCAGAACATCATGCTGGGACTGCCCAAACGCCGGCGCTTCGGCATGGTGGACTGGCGCGCGATCGCCCGCGAGGTCGAGCCGGTGGCCCGGCGCGTCGGCCTCGCTGCCCCGCTCTTCTCGGGCGTCAAGGGCCTGTCGGTCGCCGAGAAGTGGCTGATCAACATCTGCCGCGCCCTGGTGCGTAAGGCCCGGCTCATCGTCATGGACGAGCCGACCGCCTCGCTCTCGGCGACCGAGGCAGAGACGCTGCTGCGCATCGTCGAGGACCTGTCGCGCTCGGGCGTCGCGGTGCTCTACGTCTCGCACCGCCTCGACGAGATCCTGCGCCTCTGCCAACGCGTCACCGCGTTTCGCGACGGGCGGTCGGTGGCGACGCTGCAGGGTGCCGACCTCACGCGGTCAAGCCTCGTGGAAGCGATCGTCGGCGGCGCCGTCGAGCATCTCGAGAAACCGGTGGGCAACGCTCAGAGCGACGAGGTCGTCCTCGCGGTATCGGGACTGACGCGGAGCCCACGCGTGCGCGACGTCAGCCTCGCGCTTCATCGCGGCGAGGTGCTGGGCATCGGCGGCCTCGTCGGCGCCGGGCGAACCGAACTCGTGCGCCTCGTCTACGGCGCCGACCGCCCGGACGCCGGCACGATGCGCCTCGAGGGCCGCCCGTTCGCGCCTCGCCGCCCGACGGACGCCGTGAAGGCCGGGTTCGGCCTCGTGCCGGAGGAACGGCGCAGCGAGGGCCTGGTGCTGACGAAGAGCGTCGCCTTCAACCTCCACCTCTCCAGCCTGTCGCGGATCGTCTCGGGCAACCTCCTGCCGCTCGTCAGCGCCGGCCGGCAGCGTACGCTGTCCAACGAGATGATCCGCGACCTCGCGATCCGGACGCCGGACAGGCACGTCCCCGTCGGCCGCCTCAGCGGCGGCAACCAGCAGAAGGTCGTGATCGGTCGCTGGCTGCTGCGCAGGCCCAAGATCCTGATCCTCGACGAGCCGACGCGCGGCGTCGACATCGGCGCCCGTGGCGAGATCCATCGCCTGATCCGCGACCTCGCGCGCCAGGGCATGGCAGTGCTCGTCGTCTCGTCCGAGCCGGACGAACTGCCGGACCTCTGCGACCGGGTGCTGGTCATGGCGGAAGGCCGGATCGTGCGCGAACTGACGGGATCCGCCCTCACCCGCAACGCCATCATCGAGGCGAGCTACGCCGAAGGGCGCAACGCCGGAGACCCGAGACCATGACCAACGCCAGCGTCTCCCCCCGCCGCCTGTCCCCGAAGGCGAAGACCGCGCTCGGCATCTTCGCGCGCTACGCGACCATCATCGGCCTCCTCGCCATGATCGCCGCCTTCGCGGTCCTCTCCCCGCGCGCCTTTCCGACCCTCAACAACTTCACCAACGTCCTCAACCAGGCCTCGCTCACCATGATCATCGCCGCCGGGCTGACGCTCGCGGTGGTGGTCGGGGAACTCGACCTGTCCGTCGGCTTCGCGGCGAGCCTGCACGGCATCCTCGTCACCGGCCTCATCGTCTCCAACGGGCTGCCGATCCCGCTCGCAATCCTCATCGTCCTTTGCGCGGGCGCCCTGATCGGCCTCGTCAACGGGCTGATCGTCACCAAGATCAAGGTCAACTCGGTGATCGCGACGCTCGGCGTCGGCACGATCCTGACCGGCCTCGCCTTCGCCTATTCCGCCGGCGTGCCCATCGTCTCGGGTGTCCCGGAAGCCTTTCTCCAGCTGTCGCTGGGCCGCTGGCTCTTCGGCATTCCCAACAACATCGTCATCATGGCGCTCGTGGTCGGCGGGTTGTGGGTGCTGGTGGAGCGATCGGCGCTCGGCCAGGAGATCCAGGCGGTGGGCGGCAATCCGGCCGCGGCGCGGCTGGCCGGCATCGACGTCGACCGCATCAAGATCCTCGGCTTCGTGATCTCGGGCGTCTGCGCCGCGCTGACCGGGATCCTCCTCGCCTCGCGCCTCGGCAGCGGCACGGCGAGCGCGGCCGACAGCTATCTCCTCACCGCGTTCGCCGCCGTGTTCCTCGGCTCGGCCACGCTGCGGGACGGCGAATTCCACATCCTCGGCACCCTGATCGGCGCGCTGATCATCGCCTTCGGCTTCAACGGCCTCAACATCTTCGGGGCGCCCACCTTCTCGCAATACGTGCTGCAGGGCGCCATTCTCATCCTGGCCGTCGGGCTTTCCAGCCTCGGCCGCTCGATCGCGGAAAGCTGACCCCCATGCCCGAAACCGATCAGCCGAACTGGGACGTCCACGTCATCGAGTTCGCCCGCTCGAAAGACCAGCTCGTGGCCGGCCTCGTGCACGGTGCCTATGACGAGGGCACGGTGGACGTGCCCTTCTCCTTCGTGCTCGCCCGCAGCGGATCCCATGTGGTGCTGGTCGATACCGGCTTCATGAAGGAGGGTTCGGGCGAGGCCATGAGCACGAAGTTCGGCGTGCCGTTCTGGATCTCGCCGCTGCGCATGCTGGCGGCGCTCGGCGTCGCGCCCGGGGACGTCACCGACATCGTCCTCAGCCACGCCCATTTCGACCACATGGGCTCGATCCACGAGTTTCCGACAGCGCGGCTCCACATCCAGAAGTCCGAGCTCCTGTCCTGGATCGAGGCGCTCGCCCTGCCGCGCCAGTTCGGCTACCTCACCGAGATCATCAACCCCGACGACCTGCGCCACGCTTTCGACGCCTCGCTCGAGCATCGCCTGAATCTCGTGGAAGGCGACGTCGACGACCTCCTGCCCGGCCTGCACCTCCGGCTCGGCGCCGGCCACACGGTCGGCCAGCAGTTCGCGATCGTCGAGACGGCGCGCGGGCGGCTGGTGATCTCGGGCGACTGCGTCTACTCCCAGCGCAACATCTGCGGCCACAACCACGACGGCGTCTATGTTCCGCTCGCCAATGCGACGGGCAGCGTCTGGGACCAGCTCAAGACCTTCGACCGCATCAACCGCGAGATCGCCGGCGACCTCGGCCGCCTCGTGATCCTGCACGACATGCAGCGCTGGCCGAACCTGCCGGTGGTCGAGGAGATCGAGGGCTTTCGCATCGTGAAGGCGTCCTGAAGGCCAGCGGCCCCCGGCCCCGTCGCGCAGGAACCCCGGTCGGTCGTTCCGAAGAGTGACCGCTTCAGCAAAGCCAGGCGCCGCTCCTGCCGGCGCACGGCGCCACGACACCGCCCAGCACTCTTGCAAGCTCCAGACCAAGGCCGCGCGCGAACGTGGGAGGCGCGTCGGCTTGCGATACGCGGATCGGCGGTTCCGGAACGCCGGACTGGACGCCGGCGCGGCTTGTCCCCCACGATCCAGCCGGCGATCCCGCTGCGAACGCGACGCCGGACGCCGCGTGGGGAAACCCGGACGGGGTCGCCGAACCTTCTCGCAGAAAGGTGCCATGTCCGATCCGGCCGCTCCCCGACCGTCCTCCCACCCGGCACATCAGGCCGCGCTGGGGCTCCTGCGCGTCGTCCAGGCATTGCATCGGAGCGGATACCAGCGCGTCCGCTTCTCCTCGGGGATGGCCCCGAGCGGCGTGCACTGGCGCTGTGCGATCACCCATGCCGGCAACATGAGCGACGACGGGCTCCGGATCATCGATCACGCATCGAGCGGGGACGTCGCATCCTATTCGACGGGCTCCCTCGACCGATACTTCGGTTGGTCGGACGCACCCGGCCGCACGGCCGAGGAACTGGCTGCCTTGTTCGAGGAGCGGTTTCCCCGGATCGTGCAGCAGGGGAGCGGTCGCGACGAGGCCTATGCGGGTTGGCTGAGGGAGGCGATCGGCCGCGCCAAACGGGGTGGGCCGTCCAGCTTGCCCGTGTTCTTCGCGGACTACCCTTTGCACCACGATCCGGCCTCGTTGCCTCCGCCCGTGCGAACGCGCCCTCGCTGGCGGACGATATGGGACACGCTACGCGGCAAGGCGAAGGGTTAAGGACCCTCGCGCCATCGCGAGCGATCGCCCGGTGCCCGCCCGTCGTGTCCGCCGTGGGCCCATGCAGCCGTCCGACGTGAAGCGACGGCGCCAGCGGGCGACCATCAGCACGGTTTCGCCATGCTGGTGGTCCGCCCCTCGCCTCGGTCCGCGGTTTTGCCGCGGCGTGTCGCCGGGGCC
>NZ_BBWJ01000057.1:2500-6581 GCF_001463745.1 Aureimonas sp. AU22
GAAGACGGATCCTGACGGATCATCTGGCGGCAACGCACGGGTGGTCTGGTCCGAGGTTCCTCGCTGGAAGGGTTCATCGCCCGACCGGGTCAAACGAGGGCTTCTAATGGATGGGTGTGCCTGACCGCCGCCCTTGGGGTTCGTCTCTGGAAGCTGGTCTTTCGCCAGTCCTGTGTCTAGCCGGCACGGGATTGGCATGAGCCATGCTGCAGGACGCCGACACCCGTTGCACGCGGGCCGGTGTTTGCATGGCTCTCGAAGAGAATGAAGCGTTCATGATCGTCTCTCTCTTCCCTTGCAAAGGGGAACTGATGATCATGGGCGATGAGAACGATCAAGTGTCTTAAGGGCATCTGGTGAATGCCTTGGCATGCACAGGCGATGAAGGACGTGATACGCTGCGATAAGCCATGGGGAGCTGCGAATAAGCTTTGATCCGTGGATTTCCGAATGGGGAAACCCACCTCCGAGCCTTGGTCAGATCGGAACGGCACTGGATGGCGAAAGCTGCCCGGTGGTGTTGCGGTGACCAAGGTTCATCAGTGAGGTATCTAGCTCTGAATACATAGGGGTTAGAAGCGAACTCGGGGAACTGAAACATCTAAGTACCCGAAGGAAAGGACATCAACCGAGACTCCGTCAGTAGCGGCGAGCGAACGCGGACCAGGCCAGTGACCATCGAAGAAAGAAGCCGAACAGGTTGGAAAGCCTGACAAGAGTGGGTGATAGTCCCGTAGGCATAATGTTCTCGATGGTCCTCGAGTAGGGCGGGACACGTGAAATCCTGTCTGAAATTGGGGGGACCACCCTCCAAGCCTAAGTACTCGTGCATGACCGATAGTGAACCAGTACCGTGAGGGAAAGGTGAAAAGCACCCCGACAAGGGGAGTGAAATAGAACCTGAAACCGGATGCCTACAAACAGTAGGAGCCCAAGGTTTGTCCTGGGTGACTGCGTACCTTTTGTATAATGGGTCAGCGACTTAGTCTGGCGAGCGAGCTTAAGCCGATAGGTGGAGGCGCAGCGAAAGCGAGTCTGAACAGGGCGTTCAGTTCGTCGGATTAGACCCGAAACCGAGTGATCTAGCCATGAGCAGGTTGAAGGTGCGGTAACACGCACTGGAGGACCGAACCCGCATCTGTTGCAATAGATTGGGATGACTTGTGGCTAGGGGTGAAAGGCCAATCAAACTCGGAAATAGCTGGTTCTCCGCGAAATCTATTTAGGTAGAGCGTCGGATGTATTCCTCAGGGGGTAGAGCACTGAATGGGCTAGGGGGACTCACCGTCTTACCAAACCCAATCAAACTCCGAATACCTGAGAGAACTGTCCGGCAGACACACGGCGGGTGCTAACGTCCGTCGTGAAGAGGGAAACAACCCTGACCGACAGCTAAGGTCCCCAAGTTATGGCTAAGTGGGAAAGGATGTGAGAATCCCAAAACAACCAGGATGTTGGCTTAGAAGCAGCCATCATTTAAAGAAAGCGTAACAGCTCACTGGTCTAGATTTAAGGGTTCTTGCGCCGAAAATGTAACGGGGCTCAAGCCATACACCGAAGCTTCGGGTTTGCACCTCTGGTGCAAGCGGTAGCGGAGCGTTCCCTAGGCCGTTGAAGGCGGACCCGTGAGGGCTGCTGGAGGTATGGGAAGTGCGAATGCTGACATGAGTAACGATAAAGGGTGTGAGAGACACCCTCGCCGAAAGTCCAAGGGTTCCTGCTTAAAGTTAATCTGAGCAGGGTGAGCCGGCCCCTAAGGCGAGGCCGAAAGGCGTAGTCGATGGGAACCACGTTAATAATCGTGGGCCTGGTGGTGAGTGACGGATCCCGTGTGTTGTCAACCCTTATTGGATTGGGTTGGCTGCGAAGGGGTCCCAGGAAATAGCCCCACCGTATAGACCGTACCCGAAACCGACACAGGTGGACTGGTAGAGCATACCAAGGCGCTTGAGAGAACTGCGTTGAAGGAACTCGGCAAATTGCACGCGTAACTTCGGAAGAAGCGTGACCTCCATGGGCGCAAGCTTGTGGTGGTGGCACAGACCAGGGGGTAGCGACTGTTTATCAAAAACACAGGGCTCTGCGAAGTCGCAAGACGACGTATAGGGTCTGACGCCTGCCCGGTGCTGGAAGGTTAAGAGGAGGGGTGCAAGCTCTGAATCGAAGCCCCAGTAAACGGCGGCCGTAACTATAACGGTCCTAAGGTAGCGAAATTCCTTGTCGGGTAAGTTCCGACCTGCACGAATGGCGTAACGACTTCCCCGCTGTCTCCAACGCAGACTCAGTGAAATTGAATTCCCCGTGAAGATGCGGGGTTCCTGCGGTCAGACGGAAAGACCCCGTGCACCTTTACTATAGCTTTACACTGGCATTCGTGTCGGCATGTGTAGGATAGGTGGTAGGCTTTGAAGCGTGGGCGCCAGCTCGCGTGGAGCCATCCTTGAAATACCACCCTTATCGTCATGGATGTCTAACCGCGGCCCGTCATCCGGGTCCGGGACAGTGTATGGTGGGTAGTTTGACTGGGGCGGTCGCCTCCCAAAGAGTAACGGAGGCGCGCGATGGTGGGCTCAGACCGGTCGGAAATCGGTCGTCGAGTGCAATGGCATAAGCCCGCCTGACTGCGAGACAGACAAGTCGAGCAGAGACGAAAGTCGGTCATAGTGATCCGGTGGTCCCGCGTGGAAGGGCCATCGCTCAACGGATAAAAGGTACGCCGGGGATAACAGGCTGATGACCCCCAAGAGTCCATATCGACGGGGTTGTTTGGCACCTCGATGTCGGCTCATCGCATCCTGGGGCTGGAGCAGGTCCCAAGGGTTTGGCTGTTCGCCAATTAAAGCGGTACGTGAGCTGGGTTCAGAACGTCGTGAGACAGTTCGGTCCCTATCTGCCGTGGGTGTAGGAATATTGACAGGATCTGTCCCTAGTACGAGAGGACCGGGATGGACATACCTCTGGTGGACCTGTTGTGGCGCCAGCCGCAGTGCAGGGTAGCTATGTATGGACGGGATAACCGCTGAAGGCATCTAAGCGGGAAACCCACCTGGAAACGAGTATTCCCTATCAGGGCCGTGGAAGACGACCACGTTGATAGGCCGGATGTGGAAGCGCGGTAACGCGTGAAGCTGACCGGTACTAATCGCCCGATTGGCTTGATCGTTCTCATTCGCCCATGTTCATCGCTTCGCGATGATCATGGCCTTCATTCTCCCAGATTGTCTCCTTGCGCCAACCGGCTGTTGCCGGTTGTCTGCGGAGGGCCGGAACAGACATGTTCCGCCGACCCGTGACGGGTCGGGGCTGTCCTCGCTCCATGGGAGCGCTCGGACGGCGGCTTGTCGCTCGAGACACGAAAATCCAGCTTCCAGACTGATGCGATTGGCCGACCTGGTGGTTTTAGCGGGGCGGCCGCACCCGATCCCATTCCGAACTCGGCCGTGAAACGCCTCAGCGCCCATGATACTTCGTCTCAAGACGCGGGAAAGTCGGTCGCTGCCAGGTCTGCCAATCGCATCCCTTGTCTCTCTTCGCCTCCCTCAACGCCCGCCACGGTTCGCCCTGGCGGGCGTTTTGCGTCTCGGCCCCCGCCTGAAAAGCCCGCGGGATCCCGAGGCCGGGCAGGGCGCCGCTCACCGCCCCGCTCACGGCCCCTTCAGGGCAATGCCGCAAGCCCGAAGCGCGCGCCGAGCCCCTGGCCGTAGCGCTGAAGATCGGCGCGCAGCCGAAACAGCGCCAGGTCCTTCGCCTTCGCCTCCAGCATCACGTCGAAATCCAGCCCCTCAACCGCCCGCAGAAACATCGCAAACTCGAACGGGTTCACATAGTCCGCATGCCCCGTCGCAACCGGCGGAACCAGCTTCACACCCCGCTTGCCCGTCGCACGGTCCACCTGAGACACCTCCCGAAGCTCCGTGCGCGGCGAGGAATAGTGAACCTTGGCAACCTCGCCCAAAGGCCACGTCGAAACCATCGCCGAAACCGTCTCCCGCAAATCCAGCCCCTCCGGGTTCCAGCACCAGAAATGCTGGTGGTCGAACACCAAACGCACCCCCGTCCGACCGTGTACCCACAAAACGTC
>NZ_BBWJ01000058.1 GCF_001463745.1 Aureimonas sp. AU22
AGACGCGGAAAAACGCGCCTGCCGCGTCGCAGCGTGCCGGTGCGCTGCACATGCCTTAGATCTCTTCGCAACGAGAGCGGGTAAGCCGCCGGTGGTGAAGCGGATCGGGAGGATCCCATGGGGCTCGCAGCGAAACTGAACCAGAAGTATCTGGCGACGCATGGCCGCGTCTTCATGAGCGGGACGCAGGCTCTGGTCCGGCTTCCCCTCGTCCAGATGCGCCGTGACCGCGAGGCGGGGCTCGAAACCGGCGCGTTCATCTCCGGCTACCGCGGCTCGCCGCTCGGCGCCTACGACCAGCAACTCGAGGCCAACCGCGACCTTCTTCTCGCGGAGGGCGTCCATTTCCAGCCGGGGATCAACGAGGATCTGGCGGCCACCGCGGTCTGGGGCTCGCAGCAGGTCGGCCTGTCTCCGGGCGCGCGAAAGCAGGGCGTCGTCGGTATCTGGTACGGAAAGGGCCCGGGCGTCGACCGCTCCGGCGATGTCTTCAAGCATGCCAACGCCGCCGGTTCGGCAGCGCTCGGAGGCGTTCTCGCCATCGCCGGCGACGATCACGGTGCCAAGTCGTCCACCGTCCCGCACCAGTCCGACCACGCCTTTATGGCGGCGGTCATGCCGATGCTCTATCCGTCGTCGATCCACGAGTTCGTTGAGTTCGGTCTGCTCGGCATCGCCATGTCGCGCTATTCCGGCTGCTGGGTCGGCATGAAGGTGATTGCCGACACCGTCGAGACCACGGCGTCGGTGGATCTTTCCAACGAAGGCCGCCGGTTCGCTATTCCCCACGATTTCGAGTTGCCCGCCGGCGGCCTGAACCTTCGCGTGCCCGACGATCGCTGGAGCCAGGACAACCGGCTCCAGACCTACAAGGCTTATGCCGCGATCGCCTTCGCGCGGGCCAATCGCGTCGATCGCGTCACGCTGGATACGCCGGACGCGCGCCTCGGGATCATCGCCTCGGGCAAGGCCTACGAGGATGTCCGGCAGGCGTTGCGCGAGCTGGGCGTCGACGAGGATACCGCGCATCGTGCCGGGCTCCGGCTCTACAAGGTCGGCATGCCCTGGCCGCTCGAGCCGGAGGGGGTGCGCGAGTTTTCCGTCGGCCTCGAGGAAATCCTCGTCGTCGAGGAACGCCGCGAGATCATCGAGAACCAGATCAAGCAGCAGCTGTTCAACTGGCGCGCCGACGTGCGGCCGCGCATCATCGGCAAGTTCGACCATCTCGACCGGCCGGTCCTGTCGCTGGCGAAGGAACTCACCGTCGCGACGGCGGCCGTCGTGATCGGCGAACGCATCCTCGCGATGAGCCATCTCGACGAGGAGCACCGGGCCTTCATCGAGGCGCGGGTTCGCCATTTCCGCCGGCGCGGTGAAGAGGCCGGACAGCTGGAGCCGCCAGTGGCGCGCACACCGTTCTATTGCTCCGGCTGTCCCCATAATTCCTCCACCAAGGTGCCGGAAGGCTCGCGCGGGCTCGCGGGGATCGGGTGCCATTTCATGGTCACCTGGATGGGGCGCCGGACGGAGACGTTCAGCCAGATGGGCGGCGAGGGCGTCGCCTGGGTCGGCGCCGCACCCTTCACGGACGAGCGCCATGTCTTCGTGAATCTCGGCGACGGCACCTATTTCCATTCCGGCCAGCTCGCGATCCGCCAGGCGGTCGCCGCGAACGTCAACGCGACCTACAAGATCCTCTACAACGACGCGGTCGCGATGACCGGCGGCCAGCATGTGGACGGGCCGCTGGACCCGGCCAAGATCACGCATCAGCTCCAGCGCGAAGGCGTCTCGCCGATCTGGCTCGTGTCGGAATTCCCGGAGCGCTACCACGCCTCGCAGCTCGCGCCGGGCACCGAAATCCACCACCGCGACGACGTCGAGGCGGCGATGCTGGCGCTTCGCGAGATGCCGGGCGTCTCCGCCATCGTCTACGACCAGACCTGCGCGGCCGAGAAGCGGCGCCGCCGCAAGCGCGGGCTCCTGCCCGATCCCGACCTGCGCATCGCGATCAATCCGGCGGTGTGCGAGGGCTGCGGCGACTGCTCGGTGCAGTCGAACTGCCTGTCGGTCGAGCCGCTGGAGACCGAGTGGGGCCGCAAGCGACACATCAACCAGTCGACCTGCAACAAGGACACCTCGTGCCTCAAGGGCTTCTGCCCGTCCTTCGTGACGCTGGAAGGTGCCAAGCCGAAGACGCGCAGCGCCCTTGCGGTTCCCGACCTTGCCGGCATTGCGGAGCCGGCGCTGCCGAGCCTCACCGAGCCCTGCAATATCGCCATCACCGGCGTCGGCGGCACGGGCGTCCTGACCATCGGCGCCGTGCTCGGCATGGCGGCCCATCTCGACGGCAACGCGCCGATGCTCCTTGACATGGCGGGCCTTGCCCAGAAGGGCGGGGCGGTGCTGAGCCACGTGCGCATCGGCCGCCGGGCAGAGGATGTCACGTGCCCGCGCATCGTTTCGGGCTCGGCCGACGTCCTCATCGCCGCCGACGACGTCGTCGCGACCTCCAAGGATGCTGCCGGTCTCCTCAGCCCCGAGCGCACCCGCGCCGTCGTCAACACCCACCTGACGCCGGTTGCCCAGTTCGTGCGCGATCCCGACTTCGACTTCCGGCGCACGCTGGTCGCCGGCACCATTCGCCGCTCGGTCGGCGAAGCGGCTGACTTCGTCAACTTCACCGATCTTGCCGAAACGGTGAGCGGCGACGCCATCGCGACCAACATCATGATGCTGGGCTATGCCTGGCAGAAGGGCCTGATTCCCGTCACGCTCGCGAGCCTCCGCCATGCGATCGAGATCAACGGCGTCGCCGTGAAGGCCAATCTCGACGCTTTCGCCTGGGGCCGGTTCGCCGCCGCACGCCCCGACGAGATGAAGGAGTATCTGAGGCCCTGCACGTCGGCGCGAGCGCTTGCCGATCTGTCGACCGAGGATCTGATCGAGCACCGGGCAGCCTTCCTCGCAAGCTACCAGGACGAGCGACTGGCCATGCGCTATCGTGCGCTCGTCGAGCGGGCACGCGTTGCCGATGGGCGAGCGGAGGCGCACGGGCGCATCGAACGGGCGGTGGCCGAGAACTACGCCAAGCTCCTTGCGGTCAAGGACGAGTACGAGGTGGCGCGGCTCCAGACCGATGGCGCCTTCGATCGCATGCTGGAGGAGGAGTTCGAGGGAACGAGACGCCGACTCTACCACTTCGCGCCGCCGTTCCTCGGTGGACTGGATGCCAACGGACGTCCGAAGAAGCGCACGTTCGGACCGTGGATCCTGCCGGTGCTGCGTGTCCTTGCCCGCATGCGACGTCTGCGCGGCACGCCGTTCGATCCGTTCGATCCGTTCGGCCGCTCGGCGGAGCGCCGCGCCGAGCGTCGGCTGATCGACGACTACGAGGCCGACTGCCGCACGCTGTTCTCGCGCGCACGGCTCGCCGATCGCGATGTCGCGGTGGAGCTTCTGTCACTGCCGGCGAGCATCCGCGGCTTCGGCCCGGTCAAGCACGAGGCCATGCGGAAGGCCGCGCGCCGACGCGACGAGCTTCTGGTCCTGATGGGGGACGGCGCGCGCGAGCCGGACCGGCAGGCGCTGCGCACGCCAGCGCAATAGGGCCGAGCCGAAAGCCGGGAGAGGCGCGCGCGGCACCATTCACCCCTGACGGTTCCGTGCTAGAGGCAGGGCAGCGCGACGACGCGCGAACGCGCGGGGAAGGCGGGGGCGCACCCCCGTTCCCGCGCGTTCGGGGGAACCACGAGGCATCCGACCTCGTCTTACCCCAGCCAACAGGAGACCGCAGCATGCTGACCGACGCCCAGACCGACGAAATCTCCGAGAAGATCTCGACCCTGTTCCAGGGCATGGAGCTCGATGACGTCGCCAACGTCCTGAAGATCCAGATCGCGATGCTGGTCACACAAGGGAGCGAGGACGCCGACGGCGCCATGGAGTTCCTCGACGAGATCTACGAGGACGTCGAGCAGATGGTCGAATCCTTCCCCTTCGGCGAGGAAGAGGACGAGGATGAGGACGAGGCGGCGGCCAAGCCCCAGAACTGATCCGACTCGTTTCGAGCCGGAACGGAAGCGTCAGGCCAGGCGTCTACTCCCGGAGAACGCTCGCAGGAGATACGCCGATGTCCAACATCGAAGAGATCCCCAACGGACCGGGACGCGATCCCGGTCCGCCCGACGGGCCGGTTCCCATGGGCGACCCGCCGCAGCCCATGGTCGATCCGGACGAGGTTCGAGAGCCCGCCGACGATCCGATGCCCATCGAACCGGACCCGGAAGAGGTCCATCGCGACCGTCCGGACGACATCGAGCGTGCCTGACGCTTGGCACGGGGTCCGATGACCCCGGCGGGGACGACAAGACGGCCTTAACCGGCCGTTCAGCGAGATGGCGGATGATCTTGCGCAATGCGCCCCCTGCCGCCTCCCCGTTCCGGATCATCCCGCAGGGTCGTCTTCGACGCGCCCTCCGAGGCGTTCCCGCTCGGCACGGAAGAGGTGCGGGCCGTCAAGGCGGCGCTGTCGGCGCTGATCCTGACGCTTCTTCTCGTCACCTTCGAGCCCTATCAGGCGGCCTTCGTCGGGCCTGCGGGCTCGGGCAACCTCGTCAACCAGCTCGGTTATGGCGGGCTCGGGCTCGTGGCGGTGCTGATCCATGTGAGCATCACACCGCGCGCCGTGGCAGCACGGCTGATGCGGCCGGCCTGGGTCCTGATGGCGCTCGTCCTCCTCCTGTCGTCCACCCAGTCGATCTGGCCCGATTCGTCCTTGCGCGCCGTGGTCTTCTCGCTCGCCGCCATGCTGGCGATGACGGGAGCGCTGTGCCTGGCGCCCGACGAGCGCGCGTTCCGCTTCGCGCTCACGGTGGCCGCGCTCGGTGTCCTCGGCCTGTCCTATGCGGGGATCGTCCTGATGCCGGCCGCCGCCATCCACAACGAGGCGCTGGAGGCGCAGAACATCGGCCTGTGGCGGGGCATCTACTCCCACAAGAACGTCGCGGGGCCGGTGATGGCGGTGCTGTGCTTCGCCGGGCTCTATCTCGTGCGCAGCGGGCAATGGGCGACCGGTATCGTGATCGCGCTTCTGTCGGCCTTCTTCGTCCTCAAGACCGGATCGAAGACGACGCTCGGCCTGATGCCGCTCGTCGCCATCCTGGTCTCCGCCGGCCGGGTCTTCGGGGGGCGGCGCCTTCCGGTGATCGTCCTCGCACTCGCGCTCGGCGGGGCGGGGCTGATGACGCTGGGAACCGTGCTGTCGCCGCTTCTCTACGATCTCCTGCAATGGGCGCTTCCGGGCACCACCTACACCGGCCGGCTGGACCTTTGGCGTTTCGCCATCCACGCCCTTGGGCCTCGTGAGTGGACGGGAGCCGGTTTCGAAGCGTTCTGGTCGACCCCGGCCGTGATGCAGGCCGAGCCGCCCTTCGGCTCGAGCTGGGACCCGCGCGGCATCGTCAACGCGCATAACGGCTATCTCGACCTGGCGATCGCACTCGGCTGGCCGGGCCTCGCCTTCGGGCTCGTGGTGCTGGTCGTCCTGCCGCTGCGCGACTTCGTGCGCATCGGCGCGCAAGGGGCGGCCGTGACACGGGTGGCGGACTTCTTCCTGATGGTGCTGGCGTTCACGCTCCTCAACGCGCTTCTGGAATCCTTTCTCTTCGCACGCGGCAATCCGGTCTGGATGACGACATGGCTGGCCGTGGCCGGTCTGCATATCCTGCCCAAGCGCGACGGCATGACGTGAAGGGTCGCCGGCCGGCTATCGAATTCACGCAGACGCAGATTGCGCGATAATGGTACGCATCGGAGTTGCGCGTCGGCGTGTCGCGCTTTACTGCTCAGACAATTTTTGAAGGGTTCGGGATGGACGCCTTGGCCGTCCGTCGTGCGACAGGTGTAATTCGTGACCACTGTGAAGACCGAGCGAGATCCGATCGACCTGCATGTGGGCGCTCGGCTGCGCCTCGTGCGGACGTCGCGGCGTCTGTCTCTGGAAGAACTCGGCCGACAGATCGGCGTGACATACCAGCAGATCCAGAAGTACGAGACCGGGAGCAACCGCATCAGCGCGGCAACGCTCTATCGCGTCTCGCAGTTCTTCGAGGTCAGCCCGACCTTCTTTTTCGAGGGGCTCACGGAGCAGGGCGGGCCGGACGAGGTCACCGCGCCGAGTTCCGAGGTCATCCAGTCCTCCCTAGCCCTCGGGCGCATTCCCGACGGCGAGATTCGCCACCGCCTGCGTCTTCTGATCGACGCCCTCGCGCCCACCCAGGACCCCTGACGGCAGAGCACCCCCCGGCGCATCAAGGCCCCAGCGCACGCTCCACGAGGCGCACCCAATAGGACGCTCCGAAGGGAATGGCCGCGTCGTCGAAATCGTAGCCGGGATTGTGGAGGCCGGCCGTCGCCCCGTTGCCGAGAAACACGAAGGCTCCCGGGCGCGCCTCCAGCATGTAGGAGAAGTCCTCGGCCGCCATCAGCGGTGGTGCGGCGGCATCGACCTCCGTCTTTCCGCAGACTTCGGCAGCGACGGCGGCGCAGAAAGCGGCTTCGCGCGCATCGTTCACCGTCACCGGATAGTTGCGCTTGTAGCTCACCGTCGCCGTGGCCCCGTGCGCCGACGCGATCCCATGGGCGATCGCGCCGATGCGCCGCTCCGCAAGGTCCTGGGACGCGGCCGTGAGGGATCGCACGGTGCCGGAAAGCTGCGCCTCGTCCGGGATGATGTTGCGCGCGAAGCCCGAATGGAAGCGTGTGACAGAGAGGACCAGCGAATCGAGCGGATCGACGTTGCGGGCGGCGATCTGCTGCAGGGCCTGCACCAGCGCGGCTCCCGCCAGGATCGGGTCGGCGCCCTCGTGCGGCAGGGCGGCGTGGCTTGCCCGTCCGCGGATCGTCACTTCGAACTCGTCGGTCGCGGCCATGATCGGACCGGGGCGCAGCGCGATCCGGCCGACGGCCAGGCCGGGCAGGTTGTGCATCCCATAGACCGCCTCGATGCCGAAGCGCTCCATCAGCCCGTCCTCGATCATCGCCAGCGCCCCCGCGCCGCCTTCTTCCGCGGGCTGGAACACAAGCGCGACGCGGCCCCGGAAGGCTCGCGTCTCGCAGAGATGCCGCGCCGCGCCAAGCAGCATCGCCATGTGCCCGTCGTGCCCGCAGGCATGCATCATTCCCGAACGCGTCGAGGCGTAGGGCCGCCCGGTCTCCTCCGTGATCGGCAGGGCGTCCATGTCGGCGCGAAGCGCGATCGTGCGCCCGTCGCCGGCCCGGCCCTCGATGAGCCCGACGACGCCCGTCCTGCCCAGGCCGGTGACGACCTCGTCGCAGCCGAAGGCCCGCAGCTTGCCCGCCACGAACGCGGCGGTGTCCGGCAGGTCGTAGAGGATCTCGGGCATCGCGTGCAGAGCCTGCCGCCATGCGGCGATGTCGGCAACGCGCGTTGCGATCTCGGGAACGAGGGGCATCGATGTCTTCCGGTCGAGAGGCTGTCGGGCACCTGGAACAGGTGTTGTGCCGCGTCGGCGACGTTCAGGCGAGTGGGCGGTGTGGCTCAACCCGAGGCTGCGGGCTGAAGGGGACTTCGTGCCGGAGCGTGTTGCCGTTCCCGCCGATAGGCCCGCTGTCGACGGTGTCCGGCTTCGCCCGGCAGAGGGATCCGGTCAGCACGATGTTTCATCAAGATTCATAACCGCTCCCGGTGCCATCAAAAGGCGGAAATCGCCTGTTTCAAGGGACGCCTGAATCACCTTGCCATGATATGAACGCGGGTGCGAAGAGAACGCAAAGCGTCTTCGCGCGTCCGCGAGAAGGGTCCCATGACAATCATCCGCCGGCTCACGTTGATCCGCGCGCTTTCGGCGCTCCTGGTTCTGGCCGGCACGGGCATCGCGGCGGGACCGGCGCTGGCTGCCAACACGATCGTGGTGGACGTGGCGACGGGCAAGGTCCTGTCCGAAAGCAATGCCACCCAGCGCTGGTATCCCGCCTCGACCACCAAGCTGATGACCACCTATGTGGCGCTGAAGGCGCTGCAGACGGGAGAGGTCTCCGCCGACTTGCCCGTCGTGATGTCGCGTGCGGCCGCCGCGGAGCCGCCCTCCAAGATGGCCTACCCCGCGGGTTCGGTCATGCGGCTCGACGTGGCGTTGCGCATGATGCTGGTGAAGTCGGCCAACGACGTCGCCTTCGCCATCGGCCAGACCCTCGGCAAGGGATCGTTGGAAGCCTTCGTCGACCGGATGAACGCCGAAGCCGCAGCACTCGGCATGCGTGACAGCCACTTCGTCAACGCGAACGGACTTCCCGCGCCCGGCCAGTATTCCAGCGCCAAGGATCTGGCGATCCTCGCCGTCGCGCTGCGCAAGGAGTTCCCCGCCTTCAGCGACTACTTCTCCACCGAGGCCATCGCCGTCGGCAAGGGGACGATGAAGAACCACAACGGGCTGCTCGGTCGCTACAACGGCGCCGACGGCATGAAGACCGGCTATATCTGCGCCTCCGGCTTCAACCTCGTGGCATCGGCCACGCGCGACAACCGGACTCTCGTCGCCGTGGTGCTGGGCGCCGAGGGGCCGATCGTGCGCGAGCGCACCGCCGCCGAGATCCTCGAAAACGGCTTCAACACCAATCCGCGCTCGATCCGCGACACGGTGGCCGATCTTCCCGTCTCCAGCGGCCCGCCCGCCGACATCAGCGCCGCCATATGCTCGCCGGCCGGTCGCACCGCCCGGGCCAACGAGCGGCAGGAAGAGGACAAGCGCGAGGATACGTTCGGCTCGCCCTACATGACCGATCTCCAGCGCACGGCCGTCGCCGTACCGGTGGACCTCGGCGGCGCCGCCGGCGCACCGGGCATCGAGGCCGGCACGCGCCTGATCGCGGCCTACGGCATCCCCGTGCCGACCTGGCGACCGGCGCGTCCGGGCGAGCCGGGCTTCGACGGCGAACTGCCGGTGGGCGGCGCATCGGGCGAAGAGCATCCCGCCTCGCCCGCACCGGCAGCCGAAACCGCGGCGGCCGGCGGCGAATGAGGAGAGAAGCTGCGGGCATCGCGGGACCGGTGCCCGTCACCGTGCTGACCGGGTTCCTTGGTAGCGGCAAGACCACGCTCCTCAACCGCCTTCTGCGCGATCCCGCCCTCCGGGACACCGTCGTCATCGTCAACGAGTTCGGCGCGGTCGGGCTCGATCATCTTCTCGTCGAAAGCTCGGGCGAGGGGATCGTCGAACTCGCGGACGGCTGCATCTGCTGCACGGTGCGCGGCGACCTCGTCGATACGCTCGCCGACCTCGTGGACCGCGTCCAGACGGCGCGGCTCGCCCCGATGCGCCGCGTGGTGATCGAGACCACCGGGCTCGCCGATCCGACCCCGATCCTCGCCTCGCTGATGGGCCATCCCGTGCTGGTCCAGCACTTCGCGCTCGACGGCGTCGTGACGCTGATCGACGCGCAGAGCGGGACTGAAAGCTTGGCGGAGCGTCCCGAGGTGCGCCGGCAAGTCGCCTCCGCCGACCGCCTGGTCCTGACCAAGACGGATCTTGCGCCGGACACGGCCGCGTTGGTCCATTCGCTGCGCCATCTCAACGCGCGCGCGCCGCTGGTTGCGGTGGCGGATGTGGGACCCGCCGAGCTCTTCGGTTGCGGCCTCGTCGACCCCGCCACCCGGCGCGCCGACATCGGGCGCTGGCTGGGCGAGGAAGCCGGGGAGGATCACGGCGTCTGCGACGATCCGCATTGCGGCCACGACCATGCGCATGGGTCCCACCATGGCGTGCACGCGGGGATTCGCTCCCTGTCGCTCACCCACGACGCGCCGATGACGCGCTCGGACGCCGAGGGCTTCCTGGATCTTCTCCTGATGCGCTTCGGGGCAGGGCTCCTGCGCCTGAAGGCCGTCGTGTGGACGCAGGAGGAGCCCGGCCGGCCGCTCGTTCTTCACGGGGTGCGGACCTATCTCCATCCGCCCGTGCACCTCCCCGCCTGGCCTCCCGGGGAGACACCCCGCACCGCCTTCGTGCTGATCGGCGAGGGGTTGGACGAGCGGGTGGCGCGCGATCTCTTCGCCGCCTTTGCTCGCGCGCCCCGTATCGACGCGCCTGATCGCGCGGCGCTCGTCGACAATCCCCTCAGCCTGTCGTCGCGCGGGTTCTAGCGCAAGCTTTGCGCGCGGCGGATGCGAAAGCGCCAGCCGCCGTCCGGCAGGTCCTCGACCGCTCGCAGTTCATGGCCGCTCTCGCGGCAGAGATGGGCGATGTCGAGCCGCGCGAGCGGATCGTCGGCCAGCACCAGCAACTCGGCGCCCGGCTCGCATCGCCCCAGCGCCTTTTCGGTCCTGAGAGCCGGCAGCGGGCATTTCAGGCCGCGCAGATCGAGCGCTCGGCCGTCTGCACGCCCTTTTGCGTCCTCGTCGCGTATCCTATCTTTCGGCTCGACCACGTCCCTCTCCATTGCCGAACGGTTCCATGAGCGAATACTCGATCGATCCCCAGACCATCGTCGACTTCTGGCGCGATCTCGGCCCGGAGCGTTGGTTCGTCAAGGACGACGAACTCGACGAGACCATCACCCAGCGCTTCCGGGACGTTTACGAGCGGGCGGCGCAGGGCGAGTTCGACGACTGGGCGCAGGAGCCGAACGGTGCACTGGCGCTCGTGATCCTGCTCGACCAGTTTCCGCGCAACATGTTCCGTGGCACCGCCCAAGCCTTCGCGACCGACGAAAAGGCGCTGGACATCGCCAAGGCCGCCCTGCAGCGGGGCGACCAGTGGCATGTCGGCGAGGACGTGAACCAGTTCTTGGCCATGCCGCTGATGCATTCGGAAGACCTTGCCGACCAGGAGGACTGCGTGCGCTGGATGGGGGAGATCGGCGAGGAGAACGTGCCCTTCGCCGTCGAGCATCGCGACATCGTCGCCCGCTTCGGTCGCTTCCCCCACCGCAACGCGATCCTGGGACGCGCGACGACGGCGGACGAGACGACCTTCCTCGACGGCGGCGGCTTCGCCGGCTGATCGCCGCGCCGCACACAAACCTTTAAGCCCCATCCAATAGCCTATGGAGGACCCAGAAAGACCGACAGCATTTCGAGGCGTAGAGCGTGGCGAACCCGACCCTGACGAAGGCGCGAGAGGGTTCGGTCGAGCCCGTCGGCGAAAGGCCCTTGCTGCAAGAGGTCGACGCCCCGGCGCTGGATGGCTTTGCCGGCATGGAAGCGGGCGCCGACATTCGGCGCGTCGCGATCTACGATCCGCACGCCGTATTCGGCCTCGTGGACGAACTCGAGCATCTCGGTGCACGGGCCCTGGAGCCCAACGTCTTTTTCACTCCACGCTTTCTCGCCCCCGCCATGCCGCGCCTCGACGAGCGCCACGTGCGCCTCATGGTGGCGCGCGACGAGGACGACCGGCGGAGCCGCCTGCGCTTCCTGATGCCGTTTACGGTGGAGCGTCTGGAGCGCCCGTCCCGCCGGACGGCGGTGCGGGCGTGGACCCACCCCTTCGGCCCGCTCGGCAGTCTGCTGCTCGACCAGGACGATCCCGCCGGGACCGCGCGCAGCCTCTTCGAGGCGTTGCGCGCGCCGGAGCACGGCCTCCCCCCGCTCCTTGTCCTGCCCGATCTTCCCTTTGGCGGCGACCTCGCCAAGGTCTTCACGCAGACCGCGCGAGCGGCCGGAATGCCGCTCGCCTGGGCGGACCGGTCGAGCCGCGCGTTTCTGGACGCCGGGGATCGCGATCCCGACGAGGCGCTCGCCAAGGCCCTCGGGCCGGCGACGTTTCGCGACCATCGGCGCCGGCTGCGGCAGCTTTCCGAGCGCGGCCCGCTCGCCTTCGAATGCGCGCGTTCGCCCGGCGACGTGCGCCAAGCGCTAGAGGACTTCCTCCATCTCGAAGCCTCGGGCTGGAAAGGCCAGCGGCGCAGCGCGCTCCTCCTAGACCGCTACCGCGCCGCCTTCGCGCGCGAGGCGGTGAACGGTCTTGCCGAGCGCGACCTGGCGCGCGTCTATACCCTGCGTGCGGGAGGCGAGGCCGCCGCCAGTCTCGTCGTGCTTCATTCGCAGGGGCATGCCGTCGCCTGGAAGACCGCGTACGACGAACGTTTGCGACGCTACGGCCCGGGCGCCCTCGTGGCCGCGCTCGCCACGCGGGCGCTGATCGCCGATCCCGACATCGGCACCGTCGATTCCTGCGCCGTGCCCGACCACCGCGTGATGAACCGGCTATGGCGCGGTCGGATCGCCATCGGCACCCTGGTGATTGGGCTCGACGACCGGCGAGGCGAGGATGTCGCCGATGCTGTCGCCGCGATCGAGGGCGCGCGTCGCCGCCTCAACCGCCGGCGGATCTGGCGCGAGCGTCTGCGCGGCCTCTGGCCGGCGCGCGCCTGAAGCGAACCTTCAAAGCTTCCCTTCCACCATTAGGATTGCCTCGCGGATCGAGCCGCCGGACGCCTGGAGCGCCGCATCCGCCTGTGCCTCCGAACAGCCAGTCACTTCGCGAACGATGCGACCGGCGCGGGCCCTCAGCTTGGCGTTGGTCGGACGCATGTCCACCATGCGGCCGCGGAACACCTTGCCGAGACGGATCATCAGGAGCGTGGAGAAGAGGTTGAGCGCCGCCTTTTGGGCGGTGCCGGCGGCAAGGCGCGTCGATCCGGCGACGACCTCGGACCCGGTGCGCAGAAGGATCGCGTGCTCGCACGCGTCCAGAAGCGGCGAGCCGGGATTGTTGGCGAAACCAACGGTGAGGGCGCCTGCCTCACGTGCCGCTTCGCCCGCGGCGATCGTGAACGGCGTACGCCCGCTGGCGGCGAGCGCCAGACAGACGTCGGCCGGAGACGGATCGATCGCCAGCATGGCCGCACGGCCGGCCTCCGCATCGTCCTCGGCGCCCTCCCGCGCACGCCCGAGGCTCGCCTCGCCGCCAGCCAGGATGACGTGGCGCCGTCCGTCCGGCCAGTCGAAGGTCGGCCCGAGCTCCACTGCATCCAGCAGTCCGATCCGCCCGGACGTGCCTGCCCCGCAATAGATCAGGCGCCCTTGCGCGCCGAGCCGGTCGGCCGCGTCCGCGACCGCCCGCTCGATCGCGGGCAGGGCCGCCTCGACCGCGTCCAGCGATCGGCGCTGACCGGCGAGAAGCACGTCGAGGATCGCGGCCGGTGTCCGGCTTTCCAGATCGCGCAAGGTCTCGTCCGCCCGCTCGGTTTCCTCCATCTCGTGCTTCCCCGATGCCCAGACTTCATGTCGCGGAAGAACGTCAAAGGCGGCGAACGGTTCGAGCCGACGATGGGGCCGTCGGCGGACGGACGGGGAGAGTTCGCAGGCCGGGCCTCCTTCGATGCCAGGCGACCGCGGACCGGCCCGTTTGGGCCCACTGGGAACGCGATGGCCCTGTCCTGCAACGCCAACGGTGCGCGGGTGGTCTTGAGGCCGAAGACTTGGCGTTCCTGGCAACGGCCTCGCCGCTTTCGGCCCCGCGGCGGCCCTTGCTGCGCCGTTGCCTTGGTTCCGAGCATCAATTCGGCAAGGGGCGGCCGGCGAACGATCGGCGGCCCCCTTTCCTTTGACGAGACCTTTCGTATCTGCCCTGCAGCGGTTAGTAATAATTTGCTAACCTATATTGTTTGTAACGCAGCGGCGTGCATATGGTGCTGCCGATGCGTCACCTTGGAGATCCCATGATCTACGATCGCTCTACCGAAACCCTTTCCGGCCTCCAGCTTCTCGGCGAAGGCGACAACCGCCTGATCGCCGGCGGCTACGTCGGCGCTGCCGTCGTCGGCAACAGCGGCAACGACACGTTCGAGACCGCCAGCACCGGCGGCACCTATGCCTATTCCCAGTTCTTCGGTGGTGCGGGCGACGACCGCCTCATCATCAAGGACATCGACACCGTCGCGCAGGGCGTGAACTTCATCGGCGGCGCGGGTATCGACACCCTCGAGCTGACGGCCGGCTCGCGGATCACGATGACGAACGACGCGTTCGGCACCACGATCTCCTACGGCCAAACCGGCGGCACCATTTCCGTTACGGAAGTCGAGCGCTACATCATCAAGGGCAGCGCCGATGCGGACGCTCTCGCTGGTAGCGCGGGCGACGACTGGCTTGACGGCAAGGGCGGCCTCGACACGTTCCAGGGCTCGGCCGGCAACGACGGCTACGTGTTCGACACGGTCGGAGAGCGCGTTGTCGGCGAGACGGCGAACGGCGGCATCGACACGATCTGGGCCACCATCTCGGTGGACCTGCGCGACAACGCCAATGTCGAGAACCTTCGTCTGCAGGGCGGCAACATCAATGGCACCGGCAACGAGCTGAACAACCTCATCACCGGCTCGACGGGCAACAACGTCATCGCCGGCGGCGCTGGCAACGACCAGCTCTGGGGCAAGGGCGGTGCCGACACGTTCGTCTTCGCCGAGTTCGGCTCGGCCAACCGCGACACGATCTTCGACTTCGATGCCGACGACAAGATCCAGCTGGACTCCTCGGTGTTCTCGGGCCTCACGTCCGACGGCGGCGTGCTCGCGATGACCGACTTCGTGATCGGCACCAAGGCGACGGCCAATCACGCGCAGGTGCTCTACAACTCCAACACCGGCGTCCTGTCCTACGACGCGGACGGCACCGGCGGCGGCGCCGCGCAGGAGATCGCCTCGATCGGCAAGAAGCTCGGCTTCTTCGACCACACGGACATCCTGCTCGCCTGATCAGGCTGGCCTGTCCGCTATAGGGAGACCGTCGGCCCATCGGGTCGGCGGTCTTTTTCGTTCAAGGCGAGCGCACCGGGATGGAAAGCGCGCTCCATCCGCTCCGCGCAGGTGCTCGATGATCGCGTGTCGCCGCGCGAGGTGCACGTCAGGCGAGACGGTGCCACAGACGTGGGTCTTCCGACGATGCGATCTTCAGAAACGTCAGGTCGGTCTGGTGCCAGAGCAGGATGCGGTCGAGACGGTTGTCCAGGACGAAATCGCCGGACGGCGTGCTGACGACCAGAACGGCATGGCCTTCGCCCGATGCGGTCGTCGCCACGGCCATGCGCAGCGCGGAGGCCGGCAGCCCCATCTTCAGAAGCCGTTCGCGCTTCGTCAGCGCGAATTCCTCGCAGTCTCCCGCCGCAACGTTCGCCTGCCAGATGTCCCCGCCCTTGTCATTGACGGGGCGGATGCTCCGATTGACGCTCCGGTTGATCTCGGTAACCAGGTCCCGCACGTTCGGCGTCCATTCCATCGTCTCGCGCCCACTCACCCGGCAGGCCTGCGGGCTCGCGACGCAATAGCGGATGAAGGCGAAGGGAGCCCGCGTGTTGATGCCCTCCTGCAGTCTCGGGTGGGGCGAGGCGCGTTCCTGCCTCAGAGGTGCGAGGCTTCCTGCGTCTGCATGAGTAAGCAACGCGCCGCTCACGAGGACGGTCGATAGAATTCTCGATAAAATGTCTCGGAGTGCCATGCCACGTCTCCAATGCGCTGATTGGCACCAGAAGACATGACGAGTTCGGATATCCCGTTTAGGGACTTATTCGATTTTTAAGAGACCGAAACTTACCGGCGAAAAGAACGAAACTTCTCCCGGTGGTTCGAAGCCATTTCCATCTACTGTGTGACGACTGTATTTTTATTAGAATTCTTTGTATTGGCTGGACGTGAAGGTTGGCTCGGTTGGCGAAGCCGCTGAACCCGATCCTGGCTACGCTGACGCAGGCGCTGCAGCTGATCGAGCTCCCGGGCGTTGCGTGAACCATGGCGCAGCACCGAATCGTCGAGGCGTCGCTCCTGGCGCAGACGTTCCCCTTGGGAACGCGAACCGCCGACGGGCTGCTGAGCCTGCGCATCGCCAACGAACAGGCATGTGCCAAGAGCGAGGAAAAAAACCTTCATCATCCGCCTCTCCATCGCTTCCCCCGATCGGAACCTTGCCGCCAACCGGGGGAGCGCAGTCTAACGCATCGGCTGCCTGAAGCCGATACCGGCCAGTGGGATGGGGGTAGCGCCCGTCCGGGAGCGAACGGCAAAACGCCGTCACGCATGCGGCTGTTCAGCGGTCGTCGAGGAACGCCATCGTGCCCGCCATCAGACGAACAGCCGTCAGTTGCCCCCCCATATAGGCACCCGTATCCACTCCGACGCGTCCGCGCGTTGCGACAGGCACGTTGCCGGGCGTGTGGCCATGGATCACGAGCCGTCCGTCCTCGCCGGCGCCGTGCGTCAGGAACGGCTCACGAATCCAGAGGAGATCCTGGTCCTGTTGCTCAGTGAGGGGAACACCGGGCCGAAGCCCAGCATGGACGAAGATGTAGGACGGCGTCGACAGAACGGAGGGAAGCTGGCGGAGAAAGGCAATGTGCCGCTTCGGGATCGCTTCCAGGATCTCGGCCATCCGGTTCCCGCCACCGGCCCGGCGGTGCCGCGTCATGTAGGCGAGATCGTAGCCGTAGGACAGGAGCGTGCGCTCACCTCCGAGGCGCAGCCAGTCGTCCAGCGAACGACGTCCGTCCACGAGGTCGATCAGCGCTTCCTCGTGGTTGCCGCACAGGCAGACCCTGCTGAAACCGGCCGGAGGCGGCGCCATGAGGTGTTCCAGCACCGCCGACGAGTCCGGTCCGCGATCGATATAGTCGCCGAGGTAGACGAGGAGCTTCGAGCTCTCGATCACGGCGGCATCGGCGACGATCGCCTGCTCCAGACGTCGCAGCTTGTCGATGCAACCGTGGATATCGCCGATGGCGTAGGCGCATCGCGGATCGACGCCGATGTCGAACTTTCGTCGCGGCGCTCTGGGGCTCGGGGGGGCGACCGGAGCGGGCCGCGAAAGAAAGCGCTTCAGCATCTTCGGAATGGTGCTGAAACCCATGCCTGGCGCGATCCTCAACGAGACGAGAATGGAGGAAATGGCCCGTCGGCGTGGACGGTTTCACGAATACCGGGCGCGAAAGGCGACGGAGGGCCTGACGTCCCGGACCCCGAAACACGTATCACGGAATGTCCCGTTCCGCTGCCACCATCGACCGCTTCGATCGCGACGTCTTGACGATCGGCCATTCGCCGCCCGGGGTTCGCTCCCTCGCACGGATCTGCGAGCAGCGGCTTCGGTGGTTGGAATGGCGCACGCAGCCCGAGACGTGGTACCGGCGCGCCAGCCCTTGCGACCCGCCATAGGGTCGCAAGGATCGGGGCGGCGCCGAAGGATCAGCGCCGGATGAGGCGCGTCGACGTCCGGACGGACGCGGCATCCACCAGCGGGCCGCTGACGCCGCTCGTCGCCGCGTTCACGACGTCGAGGAACTTCACCACCTCCACCGAGTCCGAATTGGACACGTAGATGATGTCCTTGTCCTTCATCGGGAACCGCTGCGCCAGGAAGAGCGTCGACGGATCGCGCAGGTTTGCGCGGAAGATGACCGGGAAGGTCATGCCCGTCTTGCCTGCGACGGGGAAGCCCATGCGCGTCAGCGTTTCGGCGTCCACCATGCGGTAGAGGAAGACCTGGCCCGGATCGGCACGCGAATCGAGGAGGCCGCCGGCCTTGCCGACGCCTTCCGCCCAACTGAGGTTGGCGTCCTCGAAATCGATCGAGCCGTTGAGGCCCGAGGCGCCGAACGCCAGGTACGTCCGCCGCTCGCGGTTCACGTAGATGGTGTCGTTGGGGTAGACGAAGATGTTGTCCTGCGGGCTCGAGACCAGCTGGTTGAACGGCACGGTCGCGGAGGTGCCGCCACGCTGCAGGGTGACGCTGGTTTCCTCGGCGGGGGCACTGATGCCGCCTGCCCGCGAGATGACGTCGAGCACGCGCTCCCCGGCTTCGCTGAGGCTGACCCGCGCGGCGGCGTTCACGTCGCCGAGCACCGAGACCTGGCTGGACCGCTTCTCGATCAGGTTGATGATCGCCTGCGGCTCGATGGCCCGGTTGGAGAGGCGGTTCTCGATCTCCGCCTGGACCTGGCCCGGGGTGCGGCCGGTCACGGTCAGGGTGCCCGCGTAGGGGACCGAGATGCGGCCGGTCGTGTCGATGGTCTGCGGCGGCAGCGTGATGAAGTTGCCGGGGCGGCTGCCGGCCTCGGCCGGAATGAACAGACCGCCAGCCGAAGATTCGAACAGCGTGATCTGGATCGTGTCGCCGTTGCCGAGCGGCAGTTCGGGTGCGCCGCGGCGACTGGGGCCGAAGCCCGAGGCGAGACCCTGAGTCTGCATCGGAAAATAGCCCAGAACCGTCTCGGTGAGGTCCACCAGAACGTAGTCGGTGAGCGGTTTCTTCTTGTCCGCGGCGAAATAGATCGTCGCTTCGTCGCGGATTCGCTGATCGTCCGGCCCGGAACGGGGCAGGGTCGTGCAACCGGCGGAGGTGAAGGCCCCAAGGAGGCCCAAGGTTAGACCGATCGTCTTGGATCTATACAAATCGATACACCTATCCGACGGACGCAAAGACTCGGCCGCGAACCATAAGCCGACGTGGTAAAACGTCATATACAGGTAAGAGATTAAATTTCACGGAAATTGTCAGGGGTTGCATTTACGCGACACCATTTTCGCCGCGCCGCAGCATAGCATTCGGTGCCGGGCCCCGTCGGAGACCGGCCGAACGGCCGGTTCCGTCGCGATTGCCGGCTCAGCGCTCACGAAAGGCGCGCGAGACCTGATCCGACAGCGGCTGCACCAGGTAGGACAGGGCCGTGCGCTCCCCCGTCTGCACGAACGCTTCCACCGGCATGCCGGGTACGGGTCGCAGCCCCTCGAGCCGCGCCATCTCCTCGCTCGTCACGTCGATCCGCGCGGAATAGTAGGGAACGCCGGTTCGCTTGTCCTCGGACACGTCCGCCGCGACGCGGGTGACGGTTCCGTCGACCTCGGGCGTCGTGCGCTGGTTGATGCCGGAGAACCGCAGCTTCGCCGTCTGGCCGACATGCACGTCGTTGATGTCCTTGGGCAGGACCTTGATCTCGACGCTGAGCTTTTCCTCGAGCGGGACGATGTCCATGATCGTCTCGCCCGCCCGGATGACGCCGCCCACCGTATGGACGGCCAGCTTGTGGACGACGCCCGCCTGGGGGGCGCGGATCTCGATGCGGCGAAGCTCGTCCTCCGCCGCGGTCTTGCGCTCGACGAGTTCCGCGATCTGGGTGCGCGCTTCCTGGATTTCGCGCGAGGCCGCCTCGCGCGCGTCGTGATCCACCTGCGTGATCTGCAGCTTGGCGGCGGCGATCTTTCCGCGCGCCTCGGCGATCGTGGTGGTCAGCTGACCGCGCTCGCCGAGCGTCTCGGCCCGCTCGCGCTTGAGGGTGATCGCCCGCGTGGCGGTGACGAGCTTCTTCTGGACGAGCGAGACGACGTTGCCGAGCTCCTCGTCGATCAGCCCGAGCTGATCGTCCCGGGCCGCGACCTGGTCGGTAAGACCGGCGATCGTGCCTTCCAGCTCGTCGATCCGGCCCCGGAGCTGCGTTTGTTGGCCCTCGCGAGCGGCCCGGCGCAGTTCGAACATGGTCTGTTCGCCGGACAGGGCCTCCTGGACGTCGGGCAGGTCCGCTCGGCCGGCGAGTTCGCTGGGCATCGCGATGGTCGGCCGGGACGCCTGCTCGGCCTCGGCGCGGGCCTTGCGGGCGAGCGCCTCGTCGAGGCGCTTGACGACGATCTGAAGCGTCGTGCGCGCCTGTGTGGCGTCGAGGCGCACGAGGAGCTGGCCGGCCTCGACCTGGTCTCCCTCGCGCACCGCAAGCGTCTCGATGATGCCGCCGAGCGGATGCTGCGCCTGCTTGATGGCAGTATCCACGACAAGCGTGCCGTGAGCGATCACCGCTCCCGCCAGCGAGACGTTCGCGGCCCAGCCGCCCACGACACCGCCAAGAAGTGCCACGAGCGCGATGCCGACGGTCAGGTGGCGCCGTATGGAGCGCCGGGTGGTTTGCGTGAGAAGCGTGCTCATGCGGACTCCGCCTGCGGGATCTGCTGCTGCGGGGAGGGGCGGTCGGCCGCGACGGCCGGCGCCGCGGGTACCGGCGACAGGATGCGTCCGAGGACGTCGTCCTTGTCGCCGAAGGCCTGAACGCGGCCGTTGGCCATCATCATGACGAGGTTCATGGCAACGAGGGCGCTCGGCCTGTGGGCCACCACGATGACGATGCCGCCGCGCAGCCGGACGCCGGCCAGGGCGTTGGTGAGGGCGGCCTCGCCATCGGCGTCAAGGTTCGAGTTCGGCTCGTCGAGAACCACGAGGAAGGGCTTGCGGAAGAGCGCCCGGGCCAGACCGATCCGCTGGCGCTGGCCGACGGAAAGACCGAGGCCGTTCTCGCCCGTCGTGGTCTCGTAGCCGTCAGGAAGGCGCACGATCATCTCGTGGACGCCCGCCGCGGTGGCGGCCTCGATGATCTCCTCGGGCGTCGCGCTGGCGTCGAAGCGGGCGATGTTCTGCGCCACCGTTCCGGGGAAGAGCTGGAGCTCCTGCGGAAGGTATCCGACGTGGACCCCGAGCCGGTCCGGCGACCACTGGTCGATCGCCGCCCCGTCCAGTCTGATCGAGCCGTGCAGCGGAGCCCAGGCGCCGACGATCGCGCGCACGAGGCTCGACTTGCCCGAGGCGCTCTGCCCGATGATGCCGATCCCGTCGCCGGCCTTGGCGCGGAAGGTGGCGTCGCGCACGATCGGCACGCGGCTGGCCGGAGGCGCGACGCTGAGGTTCTCCACGGATAGATGACGGCACGGGCGGGGAAGATCGAGCGGTTCGGACTGCTCGGGGAGATGCTGGAGCACGTTGGACAGGCGGTTCCAGCTCGTGCGGGCCGAGATGAAGGACTTCCAGTTGCCGATCGCCAGCTCCACCGGCGCCAGAGCGCGGGAGCTGAGGATGGAACTGGCGATGATGATGCCGCCGGTGGCCAGGCCATCGATCACGAGATAGGCACCGACGGTCAGGACCGCCGACTGCAGCATCATGCGCGTGACCTTCGAGATCGCGCCCAGCCCCGAGTTCAGGTCGGCGTTGCGCTGCTGCGCCGTTGCGAGTTGGTCGTTGACGCTGGTCCAGGTCTGGCCGAGACGCCCCTCCATGCCCATGGCGCGCAGGACCTCCGCATTGCGGCGGAACGTCTCGGACAATGTGGTGCGCTGGCGTCCGAGAACGTAGGCGGCCTCGACCGGCTTGCGCGACAGGATCTCGGTGAAAAGGGCGATGACCACGAGGACGAGGCCGCCGATCGTCGCGGCCCAGCCGATCGCCGGATGGAAGGCGAAACAGATGACGAGGTAGAAGGGGATCCAGGGAATGTCGAACACGGCCGTTGGGCCGGGGCTCGCCAGGAAGCTGCGGATCGTGTCGAGGTCGCGCGCCGGCTGCGTGCTGTCGATGTTCGTGGTGATCAGCGGCAGGTGCGTCAGCGCCTGAAGGGTCCGGCCGTTGATCTGTGCGTCCACCGCCGTGCCGACGCGCGCCAGGAGGCGACCGCGGATCGCGTCGACGATGCCCTGGAACACGTAGAGGACGGCCACGATGATCGCGAGACCGACCAGCGTCGGGACGCTGCCGCTCGGCAGGACGCGGTCGTAGACTTCGAGCATGTAGAAGGAGCCGGTCAGGAACAGGACGTTCAGGACGCAGCTCAGAAGGGCGATGCCGAGGAAGGCCCAGCGGCAGGTGCCGATCGCCTTCACCAACTCTCTGTTTCGGCCAGGGTGCCTCATGCTCCGTCAGACTCCGTCATGCGTGTTACCCCGTCCGAATTGCCCTGATCCATCTCTTGGAGCGGAGCGAGCGACATGATCCTATGCCGTCCACGCTTTCGATTTCACGAATGGCCCTTCACCCGGATAATCGGTCCATCGCGGGCGACAGTGCCCGAGGCGGGAGAGGATCATCGGGCCGGTTCGCCAAAGGGTCGGTACTCGTAGGTGCGGTAGCGTTCCGGACGCCCGAAGGTCGAGCGCCGCCAACTCGTGCCGGTCTCCAGCGCTCGCAGGCGCTCGTCGGAGAGGCCAGCAACGAGATCGTCCGCCAGTGCCTGCCGGCCTCCCTTGCGCAGGCTGGCCAGGATCGCGGCCGCATCTTCGATCCGTGCGCTCGCGATCGCCCGGCGCAGGTCCGCCTCGAGGTCCAGGGGCAGCGCGACGCTCCCGCGCCCCAACTGCCAGGAAACCAGCCGCGCTCGTTTCGTCAGAAGGTCCGTTTCATGCGGTGCCAAGGCCGCGGAGAGAAGAAGCAACTCCTGGACGCGTCCCCAGTCCGTCCCGGATCGCTGTTCCAGGAGAGCCAGGAGGTACCAGAGGTTGGCATCGGCCGCGTTGCAACTGATGGCTTCGTGCACGGCCTTGCCGGCCGCGCCCTCCGCATCGGACCGGTTGGGCGAATCCGGTGCGTCCTCCCGGCTGCGTCGCAGAAGCTCCATGGCAACCGTGACACGGCTTTCCGGCAGATCCCAGTCGCAGGATGTCACGTCCTGCTCGGCCAGTCGCGCACTCAGGCGGTTGCGGACCCCACTCGGCAAATTCAAAGGAGCGGCGGCCGTTTCGATGCGCAGCGCGTAGCGGAGCCAGGGCTCCGCCCGGAGCGCGCCGACCAGCGCGACGCCGCTCGCCATCAGGAGGGCCAGCGCCGCAAGGCATGCCACACGGTCCGCCCCGCGCCCCGGCATCGTCAGTCGCGATAGTAGGATTCGTAGCGGGACGCGTAGTATTCCGGAGACCCGTAGGACCGGTAGAGCCGCATCTTCTTGCTATCGGCCTTGTTGAGGATCACGCCAAGCGACTTGCTGTGGAAGATGGGATTGCTGGCGATGGCGCTTCGCACGAGCTGGCGCGACGTCTTGCCCCACTCCACCACGAAGACGAAGGCATCCACCCTTTGTGCGAAGGCCTTCGCGTCAACCACGGGGCCGACCGGCGGGAGATCGACCACGATGTAGTCGTACTGGCCGCGGAAGCGGGCGAGGAGGCGGCTCATGCTGGCCGAGGCCAGAAGATCGCTGGTGTTGGTGATGCGGCTGCGCATGACCGTCGGCACGAGGGCGAGCGGCATCGGATCGTCCCGAAGCGTCACGTCCTCGACGTCGGCCTGTTCGAGCACGGCCTGGACGAGGCCCTGCTCGGGCTTGGTTTCGAGACCGCGCGTCAGGCCGGGATTGCGGATGTCTCCGTCGATCAGCAGGGTTCGCATGCCCTGAAGTGCCAGGAGATTGCCGAAGCTGGCCGCCACGGACGACTTGCCCTCGCCGGGAACGCAGGACACCACGCCGATCACCTTGCAGGGGATGTCGGGCATGCTGAGGTCCGCCGCCACCTTGATGTTGCGCAGCGTCTCGGCGAAGGATGACATCGGATGCCGCCGGACGTAGGTCGCCAGGGCACCCGGGCGCCACAGCTTGGACGGAGCCGCCTTCTGCTCGTCGGACTTGGCCTCCTCGGGGGTGAGGATGGGCATGAAGCCGAGGAACTCCATGTCGAGTTCGCTGCGGACCTGGCTGCCGACCCGGAAGAACCGCTCGCGGTACTCGCGGAACCCGGCGATGCCCGCGCCGGCCGCAGCGCCCATGAACGCGAACAGCGCGAGGATCAGCGGCTTCTTCGGCGCGCTCGGCTTGTCGGGGGCCTGGGGTTCGGTGATGACGCGCGCATCGGTGATCGGGAAGGACTGCTGCTGCACCGTCTGCTGATAGCGCTGCAGGAAGTCGTCGTAGAGCGCGCGGTAGGCCTCGGACTCGCGCTCGAGTTCGCGTAGGCGGACCTGCAGCGTGTTGTTGCCGGCGTTGACCGCCGTGACGTCGGTGAGGCTCGTCTCGAGCGAGCGCTCCCGCTCCAGCGACACCTCGTAGGTGCTGCGATAGCTTTCGGCGATGCGGCGCAGCTCGCCGAAGATCAGGCGTTCGTATTCCGCCATCTCGGTCTTCAGCCGGATCGCCTGGATATGGTCGGGGCCGAGCTTGCCCGCGATCTCGCTCTCGCGCCGGGCGGCGTCGAGATACTTGCCGCGAAGGGTGTTGATCGTGCTGCTGAGGAGGGCGTCGTTCACCAGGGCGTCCGTGCGCCCGTCCTGGATGATCTTCTCGATCTGGTCGAGCTGGGCCTTGGACTGTGCCGTCTGGGCGCGGGCGGCCGTGAGCTGGGTGTTGATCTCGCTCAACTGCTGCTGCGATACGAGACCGGTGCCGGTGAGGAGCAGCCCGTTGTCGTTGCGGAAATTCTGGACCGCGAGATCGGCATCGTAGGACTGCTGGCGCAACTCTGCGATGCGGTCCTGCAGCCAGCTGCTGGCGCGGCGGGTGGCCGCGTACTTGGCCTGCAGCTGGTCGTCGAGATAGGCGCTGCCGAAGCCGCGCGCGATGCTGCTGGCCAGGACCGGATCCGGAGAATCGTAGCTGAGGCGCAGGACATAGGTCCGCCCGACGCGCTGCACGTCGAGATTGTTCTGCAGGATGTTGATCGCCGTCTCGCGGCGCTGCGCCGACGCGTCGGCCTGCTCGACCGGAAGCTCGGAGCGAACCGCGGCGATGAGCCCGCCGACGGCCACGCGCACGGATCTGAGGATGGACGGGGTTCCGGCGAGGAACGCATCGTTCTCGTCGAGCTTGAGCTCGTCCACCACGTTGCCGGCGATCTGACGGGACTTCAGGAGCTCGACCTGGCTCAGCATCTCCGCCTCGTCCTGGAACACGCCGCTGGCGCTGGCCAGTTCGTCGACGAGCTTCGACTGACCCTTGTCGATCAGGATGTCGGTGGAGGACGTGTAGATCGGAACCGCCGTCAGGAGATACAGGATGCCGAGGACGATGCCGACCGCGACGGCCGCGATCACCACCCACATCTGGCGCCGCACCATCGCCAGGATGCGCTCGACGTTCAGGAACTCGCTCGCGCCGCCCTTGGCAGCCTTGGAGGCGGCGGTGTCGTGTGCGGTCATCTCGGTATAGTGCAGCATGACGCCTCAAGAATGGCTTCTGGACGGGCGCGAGGACCTCGAGGGCCATCGCACCTTCAGAAAATGACCGGACACCGTCGGGCCGGAGCATCGCGGCATCGGACCGGCGACGACGATCGGACGACCTTCGAAGCGCGACGAAGGGAGTGCGAAACGCAGAAAGGCCCGGCTTGTCCGGCGCCCCGTTCGCGTCCCGCATCGTCCGACCGGAGCGCGAACCGCCCCTTCCTGATGTCGTGCTCCCGAATTCCGCCAATCCGGGACCAAATTAAGGCGCCAGGGCACCGCAGGGTCGATCTATCTCAGAAAACGACCTGGCATCCGGTCGTGCTGGCATCCAGGGTGCAGACCACGAGGCGACCGGACGCGCCGTCCAGCAGGCTGTCGCCCTCGCTGAAGGCGACGCTGCCGTTGCCGCCGCGCGAACCCGATCCGCCGCCCGTCTGGGCGACAGTGGAGTCCACGCCGACCGGACCGGACGTGCCGGGGGTGCCGGTACCCGACAGCGAGCCGCTGCCGGGCGATCCGCCCGCCGCGCCGCCGCCCGCGGCGCCTGCGGCACCGATCGACGCCGTCTGGTCTTCTTCGGCGCCCGAGGCGCGTTCGAACGCCGCGATCAGTTCGCGCGAACCGGACTGGGCAACCGCCCACTGGATGTAGGCCGCATATTCCGGCGAGCCGTTCTCCGCGTCGCGCATGCCACTCGCCAGGCCTTCGGCGGTGGCACCGATCTGGGCGTCGCGCACGTCGGCTTGCTTGGCGAGGCCGACCAGCATCGCGACCGTGCGATTGTCCGTCCCCACCAGGGAGCGCACGAACTGGGACATGGCGCGACCGCCTGCCGGATTGTTGTCGAGAAGGACGCGCGGCTGCGCCATCCAGGCTTCCAGGGCATTGGCGGTCAGGCGGTTGCGGAAGGCGGGCGGAGCCTCGGGAATGGGGCCTTCCCAACCCGCCACGGTCTCGTCGATCGCGGCCGGCTGGGGCTCGCCCGGAATGGTTTCGGCCTGAACCGTCTGACCCGGAGCGGCGGCGTCCGGCGGCGTCGAAGCGTCGGGAACCTCGCCGGCTTGCGTGGCTGCCGGCGTCTGGGTCGGCGACGCCGCGCCGTCCTGCGCGAAGGCGCCGCTTGCTGGCGCGATCAGCGCCAGACCCATCACTCCAGCCCAGAACGTTTTCATAACCAACCTCGACGTCGACGCGGGACAAGTCATCTCATACTCATTTACTGACTAGCACAGGATAATGAATATAAGAAAGCGCGGATGACGCTCCGCAGGAAGCGAGTTCATTAACGTTGACGGCAGCTTGCGGATGCCGTTTTGCCCGCCGCCTCTCGACTCGCCCCGTGGTCGCTCTAGTCCGGCCGTTGGTGGAACGCGGCGAGCCTGTTGTTGAAGCGCGGCACCTTACGCTAAGGAGCGTTCGGTCGATGGTTCACGCCGACCGCCTGATACGGACCTGAAGCAGCGCGGGAACGCGGGAAAGGATGAGCGTCTCGGTCGGCTCGGGCCAGGAAGCGACGCCTCGAACCAGCCATGACCGGAACACAGACCTCCCGCGCGCCGCTTGATGCCGTGGCGCCCCGCGTCTCCGACAGCACGATGCGTCGTGGCGCCGACGCCGAGACCTGGCCGGAACGCAGGACGCCCATCCGGGTGCTGGTAGGGCGCGCGTTCCTGCTGGCCGCGCTCGTGGCGATCGTCTCGACGCGCGGGGCGGTGTCCTATGTCGCCCTCAGCGGAACGCTTCTCCTGGCCGGCTCGGCGCTCTTTCTCGGCGCTCTCTCCCCTCCGAGCGAGACGAGGGCGCTTCGCTCCTTCCGCTTCGCACTCCTGTTGGCCGGAGGGCTTGTCGCCTACGTCCTTCTTCAGTCCTGGAGCGCTCCGGGCAATCCGGTCGCCAATCCCCTGTGGAGCACCGTTGCCAGACTGGTCTCGCCGGCCGGCGGCGCGATTTCCGTCGACCCGGCCGCAACGCGCGACGCGGCCCTTCTCCTCGTCTCGCCGTTCGTGTTCTACGCCGCGGCGCTCGCCCTGTTTCCACGCGACCAGGGGGCCTTGCGCCTTCTGTCCTGGCTGGCGGCGTTCGGTGTCCTGTTCGCCCTCTTCGGCATCGCGCAGATCGCCTTCTTTCCCCGCAGACTGCTTCTGACGGACAAGACCGCCTATCTCGACAGCCTCACGGGCGTCTTCGTCAACAGAAACACGGCCGGCACGTTCCTCGGTATCGCGAGCCTGATCCTGATCACCCTGGCGGTCACGATGCTTCCCCGGCACAGGGGCGGTGGACGTCATGCCGGATCGGTGCCGACCGGTCCGCTTGGGCCTTGGCAGGGCTCCCGGCGGCTCCCGGTCCTGGTTCTCTCCGTCGTTCTCGTCTTTGCGGCGCTTTTCCTGACGCGGTCGCGCGGCGCGGTCCTGTCCACCGCGGTCGCCTTCGTCGCGGTCCTGCCGTTCCTGATCCTGAGCGGGAGGCGGTTTTCCGCCCGCTCCGAGGCGGCGTCCGGCTCGAGATCGGGTTTTCCCTGGCGCGCCGTTATCGCCTTCGGTGCGGTGGCGCTGGCCGTCCTCGCGGTCGCCGGTCTCTTCGGTGGCTTGACCCTTCAGCGGATGGACGCGCGCGGCTTCGACGAGGCGCGGCTGTGCCTCTATTGGTCGGCGCTCGACGCGTTCGGGCAGAATTGGCGGTTCGGCACGGGGTTCGGAACCTTCGCCTCCGTGTTTCCCATCTATCGACTTCCGGGGTGCGGGGCGCCGATGGACGTCATCCTGCGCGCCCACAACTTCTATCTCGAAGGGCTCGTCGGGCTGGGGATCGGCTTCGTTCCCGTGCTTTTCCTCGGCTACGCCCATGTCCTCGCCAATCTCGGGCGAGGCCTGCGCCATCGCCGGCGCCTGCGCGGCGTCCCGCTTCTGGCGCTCGGCGCCGTGCTCCTCGTGACCCTGCACGGCCTCGTCGACTTCTCGCTCCAGATTCCGGGCATGGCGGCCTACTTCGCCACATACCTGGCGGCCGCGACGACGATCAGCCTTGGCCGGGGCGGAAACGGGCGCCGGCGGACGTCGGTCGCAGGACGCTGATCGGTCGTGACGCCTGAACTGCCTCGACAGGGCGGCGATCTTCACCATAGCGCCGGTCGTCCTTGGGGCCGGCGGGGGAAACCTTGATTGGTGCGCTGCAGCAAGCTAAAGCTGCGTCCTCTATACGTTGGAAGCTGATGCCGGGACCTGATCCGCGCAGCCGATCATCCCCGAAGAGTTTGAGGGCCTGCGATGCCGTCCTGCGTGATCATCGTCGAGAATCTTCCCGTGCCGCTCGACCGGCGCGTGTGGCAGGAGGCCTGCGCCCTTCGTGACGCCGGCTGGACGGTCTCGGTGATCTGCCCGAAGAGCAAGCAGTTCTCGGCCGCCTTCGAGACGATCGACGACATCGAGATCTTCCGGCACGACCTGCCGCTGGAGGCCTCGGGCAAGGCCGCTTTCCTTTATGAATACGCGGCGGCGCTCTTCCACGAGATGCGCCTCCTCTTCAAGGTCAGCCGGCGCCGCGGCTTCGACGTGATCCAGGCCTGCAATCCGCCGGACCTGATCTTCCTGGTCGCCGCACCCTTCAAGCTTCTCGGCAAGCGCTTCGTCTTCGACCATCACGACGTCTGCCCTGAACTCTTCGTCGCCAAGTTCGAGCGCAAGGGCTTCTTCCACTCGCTGCTCCTGCTTGCGGAGAAGATGACGTTCCGCACGGCCGACCTCGTGATCTCGGCGAACGAGACCTATCGCAGCCTCGCCATCTCGCGCGGCGGCAAGAAGCCCGAGGACGTGGTGACGGTCTACAGCGTGCCGGACAAGGCCCGCATCCGCCGCGTCGCCCCGAACGAGGCGCTGCGCGCGGGCGCCGCGACGGTGCTCGGCTATGTCGGCATCATCGCCGATCAGGACGGCGTCGATCACCTCGTGCGCTGCGTGCACCATCTGGTGTCGGACCACGGTCTCCGGTCCATCCGCGCGGTCGTCGTCGGCGACGGTCCGGCGCTCGAATCGGTCAAGCGGCTGGCCGTCGAACTCGGCGTCTCCGACCAGATCACCTTCACCGGCTACCTGCGCGGCGAGGAGCTCCTCTCCGCCCTGTCGACGTTCGACATCGGCATCATTCCGGACCCGGTGAACGAGTACAACGACAAGATCAGCATGAACAAGGTGTTCGAGTATTCGGCGCTCGGCATCCCGTCCGTTTCCTACGACCTGACCGAGACGCGTCGCCTGCTCGGCGATGCGGGACGCTACGCCGGGGATGCGACGCCCGCGGGCCTTGCCACCGCCGCCCGTCCCCTGGTCGAGGATCTCGAGCTGCGCCATGCCGCCGGCATGCGCGCCAAGGCCCTGGCCGACGCCCAGTTCGACTGGGACCGCGAGGCCGAGCGCTACGTCTCGGCGTTCAGCCGTTTCATCTGAGAAGACGGTGCCCGCGGGCAGCCCGCGGCATCCCCTTCCAACGAAGACTCATGCCGAGGAAACGGCCGCGCAGTCCGGCGGCCGTTTCTCCGATCGCGCTTCAGGCCGTTGCCGCCTTCTTCCGATCGAGGGCGGACCGTAGGCGGCCGTAAGGGCCGACCTCGATCTCCGAACGGATGATCCTCGCCGGATTGCCGGCCACCATGCTGCGTGCCGGCACGTCCTTGGTGACCACGCTGCCGGCTCCGACGATGCATTCGTCGCCCACCGTGATGCCGGGCATGATGATGCTCTTCGCGCCGATGAAGCATCGGCGGCCAATGTACGTGTCGACCCATATCAGTCGCGTCGTGTCGTGGCACAGGATGGTCGCGTCGAAGGCAATATAGGTTTCGGCTCCGACATGAACTCCTCGCGGAAATGTCTTGTCGAAGCGCGTGCTCAGCGAGAATTCCACGGTCGGGTGGATGTCCATTCCCCAGACGCGGTTGAACCAGAACCTTTTGGCATCGACGAGCCGACGACGAAGTCCCAGAAATTTGTTCAACGATGCCATCGCAACGGGACCTTTCAGAAGCGCCGGGATGCCGTTCGGTAGGCGATTTCTCTGCATGCTGCAATGCATATAGGCGCGGCGGCACCGCTCCCGGCCCGGGTTTCGCAGGATGCGGCCGTGTGGCGAGATCGCTCGACGCCTCGTGGTGAGGCTGCAATCTAGAGCGTGGGGATTGAGGGATGCCCACGGATGGAGTTGGTGCGCGCCCCAGGGGCGCCCGCTGCGAGGCGCGGCGTGGATACGCGCAATCTGCCAAAAATTCTAAATAAATATACTTCAAAATAGAATGCAAATTTGCTTGAGACGCCTAACTATTTGCGAGGCGTCGACTTTTTGTCAGTATAAATCGAATAAAAAGCCGCCTTGCAACACAACAGTGGTTCAAGCCGTCGCTGTTACCGTCCTCCCATACGCCGCGATGACCCATGATCAAGGGCGGCACCGGGAACGGAAGCGACCATGACCCAGACCATCCAGCTGGCAGCCGGCGCCACGCAAGCCGACATCCAGTCCGCCCTGAACGCGCTCAAGCTCTCGGGCGGCACGCTCGTCCTGCCCAAGGACGCCACGATCCAGGTCGGCAAGGCGTTCACCCTGACGCTGACCGACAAGAACGTGGCGATCGACCTCAACGGAGCGACGCTCAAGGGCACGCCGGGCAACACCATCTTCTATGTCGACGGCAAGGAAGGCGGACTGACAGCCACCAGTTCCCTGGGCGTCGATGCCGGCGGCAATGCCACGATCACCTATTCCAAGATCCCGAGCGACATCAAGATCGGGAGCTGGATCAAGGTCGTGTCCGACGACGCGCTGCCCGGCGACCATATCGACGCGGCCGACAAGGGCATGCCGACGCGTCTCGGCCAGGCCATGCAGGTCGTCTCCATCGATGGCGACAAGGTCACGCTCGCCGGTTCGATGCTCGAACAGGATCTCTACAAGACCAACGTGCGCACGATGACCTTCTCGGAAGGGGAGTTCTCGCTGAAGAATGGAACGCTGAAGGGCGGTCAGGGGGACTTCACGACCGCCACGAGCTCGGCCGATCTCATTCAGCTGCGCAGCCTCGTGAACGCCAAGGTCAGCGACATCATCGCGCAGGACGGCGGAACGGCGGTGAAGACCGTCAACAACGTCAATGCGGAGATCACCAACGTCAACGCCAAGAACGTCTATGCCGGTCTCTACTCCGGCATGTCCTACAACACCCAGGCCAACGGCCTGTTCGTCGAGCATGCCGACCACGGCGTGATGGTGCACGGGATCGGAACGGCCGCCAACGACACGAGCGCGTCGCGCTACGGCGCCAATATCGGCCTCCAGGTCGTCAACGCGGTCGTCTACGACGCCGCGCGATCGGCCTACGACACCCATTCGGAATCCCGCTCGACCCTCTACGAGGACGTGCTGGCCTTCGATTCCCGCATGCTCGCCAGCGTGCGCGGCATCGGCAACACGGTGAAGGACAGTGCCGGTGCCGGCACCCAGTACGGTTTGCAGATCTTCGAATACGGCGTCGGCGATGGCCGCAACACGCTGATCGAGAACGTCACGCTGCGCGAGATCAAGAACTACGGCGTCATGATCTCCGGCAAGATCCAGGACAACAGGATCGTCGACAGCACCTTCGAGAGCCTCGGCAAGGGCTACAAGATCGCGCCGACCGCGATCTCGATGGCGACCACGAAGATCGTCGAAAGCATTCTGGGTGTCGACGACATCCTCATCGGCACGGTCCGGGACGACAAGCTGCTCGGCGGTCTCGGCAAGGACGTGATCGATGGCGGTGACGGGAACGACTACATCTGGGGCGGGGCCGGCGCCGACATCCTGACGGGCGGAGCCGGGCGCGACCGCTTCGCCTACAACGCCCTCTCGGAAGGGGGCGACCACATCACGGACTTCCAGGCCGGCGCGAACGGCGACCTGATCGACGTCTCGGCGCTCGGTGCCCGGCTCGGCTGGGGCTTTGCCAACCCGATCGCGGCGGGCCATCTGCGCGCGGTCGCCTCGGGGAGCGATACGCGGGTCGAGGCCAAGGGTGCGGACGGCTCCTGGACCCTGCTTGCGACGCTCGACAAGGTGAAGGCGACGCAGTTCACGGCCGCCAACGTCCAGTGGCTTCTGTCGGACGTTGACGGCAAGGCGGGCGCGGCCTCCGCCCCCGTTCAGGTCGGCGGCCAGCCGGTGCAGACGACGCCCGACAAGCCGGCTGTGACCCAGCCGGAGCAGCCTGCGACGGTCGCGCCCGGGACGCCCTCCGCGACGCTGCCGGATAAGCCCCCGGTGATCGCGCCCGAGAAGCCGGCGGAAGCGCCGGCCCTCGTGTCCTACACGTTCGAGAAGTCCGACGGCACGGTGCGGGCCGGCGAGACGGTGACGATCGCAGTGAAGTTCAGCGAGGCGGTCCGCGTCGTCGGCGATGGGCTCGGCATCGAGCTGAACAACGGGGCGATCGCCCGCTATGCCTTCGGGAACGGACGCGACACGTTCTACTTCACCTATAAGGTCGAGGCCGGCCAGGACCATGCCGATCTCGGCGTCACCAAGCTCGTCAGCGAGGGCGTCGGCGTGCGTTCGGCGGTGACGGGCCTTGCCCTCGTCCCCGGCACCGCGCCGGCCCTGGCGAGTGACAAGCTGGTCGTCGATACGATCGCGCCGACCACGAAGAATTTCACCCTCTCCTACGACGACAACGGCGTCGTCGGCGACGGCATCACCAACGTCAGGACCGTGATGCTCTCGGGCACGGCCGATGCCGGCTCGCGCATCCAGGTTCTCGACGGCGAGCGCAGTCTGGGCTCTGTCGTGGCGGGTGCGGACGGAACCTGGACGTTCGGCGCCCGATCGCTGGCGGACGGCCGCCACGACTTCAGCGCCATCGAGACGGATGTGGCCGGCAACAAGGGCACCGTTTCGCAGACCGCATCGGTCACGATCAGCACGCAGGCTCCCACACGCCCCACGATGGACGGCGCCTTCACCAAGTCGGCGACCATGCTGAACGAGGCCTCGGTGAGCGGCAAGACCACGGCCTTCGCCAGCGTCGCGGTGCACGACAACGGCGCGGTGATCGGCACGACGCAGGCCGACGCCGACGGACACTGGAGCTACCTCGCCAAGGATCTGGCGGTGGGCAACCATCGCTTCACGGCGCAGGCCAGCGATCTCGCCGGCAACGTCAGCGGCATGTCGCAGCTGCGCGACATCGTGGTCGATCAGACCGCGCCGGACATGGTCCTGACGCGCATGGCGGTGACCGGCGGCGAGGGCGGCGTGCAGTTCCGCGGGACCGTCGGCGAAACCCCGTCGGAAGTGCTCGTCTACGACAACGGCAAGCTCGAGGCCACGCTGAACACGACCTATGCGAAATGGCTGGTGGACCTCGTTGCCGATCCCGACAAGGCCCACACCTTCACCTTCGCGGCGAAGGACCTGGCCGGCAATCTCGGGACGATGGACGGGGCGGCGCTCCTCGGGAGCCGGGGCAACGACGTCCTGCGCTCCACCGCCCATGACGACGTCTTCACCGGCAACGGCGGCACCGACACGTTCGTCTTCGCACCGGGGTCGGGACACGACGTCATCAACGACTTCAAGGGCGGCGCCCTGTCCAAGGGCGGCGACATCCTGCAGTTCGAGGGCGGCCTGTTCTCGAGCTTCGCCGACATGATGGCGGACGCGCGGCAGGTGGATGGAAACGTGGTGATCACCCTTGGCGATCACGCCGACCTGACGCTCAACCGCATGACGCTGGCGAACCTGACGCACGAGAACGTGCTCTTCGCCTGACGAGCCGCGGCCCGTCGCCCCACGCGGGGCGATGGGGCGCGTCAGTCGGGAAAGCCCGATCCATGGTCCGCGGCGATCAGTTGGGGAACCGTGACCACATCGACCAGGCCGGCGTCGCGCTGGCGCGCCAGCCACCTGAGGAACGGCACGAACGCCTCGTCCACCGTTCGGTGGAAGTAGAGGCAGGCGACGGCGCCGCGAAGGATGGCAAGGTTCACGTTCTTCCGCATCTCGTCCGCGCTCAAGCGGGACGTCGAGCAACCGGGAAACTGCAGCCAGCCGTCGTCGAAGCCGAACCGCGTCGCGTAGGTTCCGGCAAGCGTCGTGCGGGCGAACTTGAACCCCGCCGCCTTCAGCGCCGCCGGCAGGCGGCCCTTGAAGTACGGGCCGGGTTCCCGGTCCTCGTAGAAGCCGTTGGGGTAGCAGATCGCGTCCCGGCCATCGCCGCCGGGGCCGTCGACGAGACGGTTCTTCTCCAGCCAGGCCCGGCCCGCTGCGAGTTCGGCGACGTTGTCAGCCGGGCGGCGGCGGGCAAAGCCGTTGCTGCTCGCGTTCATGGCGTTGTCGTCCGCGGTCCCGTCGAGGCAGACGGCATGGCCGCGCGCGTGGAGGTCCTGCAGCATGGCGACGGACATGCGACCGCGCGTCGGGATCGTGCCGTCCACGACCTGCCAGGGAACGAAGAACGACAGTCTCATGTCCACGGCCTCGGCCTGGCGGGCGGTCTTGCCGTGCTGCGTTTCGAAGCCGTCGTCGCAGGTGAGCAGCACCTTGGCGCGGCCCTGCGAACAGGCGAGCGTGCGCAGATGCCGCCGAACCGTCCGGAAGTTCGACGTCTTGAAGGACGCGGCGGTCGACAGGTTGAGGGCGACCGGCCTCCTCATGGCCGCAAGCGCGGGAGCCTCGCTGACATGGCGGGCACTGTTGTGCACCCCGAGCGATCCGTCGTCCGAAGGGCCCGAGCGGATGCCGCCGCCGATCGCGATCGAAAAGTCCGTGCCGGTCGAGAACAGGTTCGTCGGACCGCTCGACTGGTTCAACGCCGGATCGCTGCCGCGATCCTGCAGGATCGTCACCACGCCCCATTCGGACGGTGCGTGCACGCCGATCGCCTTGTGGGCGCGCCCCGGGCCGCCGGTCTCCGTGACGACGAGCTTGCCGCCCGCCAGCGACAGGGCGGCGCGTCCCGCGACCGTCCAGCCGGCGGTCGTCTCGAAATTCTCCAGAGGCAGGATGGTCACCGGCACGGGGTTCCAGGCGGCCGCGACCCTAGGCTTGCCGCCGTCGATGCCGCTCATCACGAGGCGGAAGCCGACGTCCTCGGGCGTGGCGACATAGGTCCGGCCGGTCGCTCCCGCGATCTGCGTGCGCGCTCGCGGCATTGCCAGCGTCTCACGATGCCATTGCGGGATGTCCCAGTCCGGTCCGGTATAGGTCTGCCCGGCCGAGCCGTCCGTGGTCTTCGCCACGAGCCCGAAGAGCAGGGACGGCGCGTGTCCAGTTTCCGCCGTCGAAGCGCGGCCCGCGCCGCTCGTGAACGGGACGGCGATCGAGCCCGCCACCGTCGCGCCGAGGCCGACCAACACTGCTCTTCGATCGCGATCCAGCGTCCTGCTCCTGCTCGTCGGCACGACGATCCCTTCACCGCACCGAGCGCGGGCTCGGGGACGGCTTCTATCGACCCTGCCGCGCGGATGCCACCGCCATCGGCAGGCCGGCTGCGGACGTCGTCGCGCAGTCGCCCCGAACTCGGTCGACGGCCCGTCGCATCGCCGCCCGCGGCGAGCCTGCGATCATCGGAACGACCGTCGCCGCAAGAGCGTCGGACTCACGACGGGACACGCCGGGGCGCGGCAACGAGGGGATCGCTCGCCAGCGGCCGAGGATCGCGGACGCGCGCCTCGAGAGAGGCGAGGGTGGCTCCTTCGACATTGGCATGGCGCACGGCATAGGTCTGCGTGCCGGCGCGGCGATACTGCCCCCATTTCAGGTGGGGCGTGCAGCGCTTGTCGTTGGGAAAGCCAATGCTCAATCCCGTTTCGTCGACGATCGATCGGCCGTCCCGCCAGATCGTCAATTCGCCGGTGCCATCGCCCAGCACCACCCGGTAGACGAGACGGGTGTAGCGTCTGCGCTCGAAGGCCTGATCGGCGTAGCGCAGCGTCCCGGGTCCCGGCTTGGCGACGTCCGAGCGATCGAAGCTCGTGTGGATCAGCAGCTTCGTCCCGATGAGCTGGGTGAAAAGCAGCGGGTTGACGCGCGCGATGCCGGAATGGAGCTGATTGACGATGGTCCAGGGAGATCGGGGCTTATCGTCGGTCTCCACCGCGATCGTGTCGGTGAACCAGATCGCCTCGCCGCTTGCCGGTAGCGCGGCGCCGCGCTGCTGCATCTCGGCCCGGTTGCGGGGTGGTTTGGCGTCCTTGTCGCCCGCCCATCCGTCGCCGTCGCGCAGTTCGAACCGAAACTCGTCCGCATCGTCGAACCGGGTGAGCGCCCACGGTTTGCGATAGGTCGGATACCGGTTCGCCGTCTGCGTCCGATAGGTCGTGCCATCGATGCGGAGATCCCGGAAGTCGCGCAGGACGGTGGATCGCCGGACGTCAGCCTCCTCGACCGGTGCGGGAGCGGAACCGGCGGCCATGGCGCGGGGCGCCGACACCAGGGCGGACGCGCATCCGGACAGGAACAGCACGCCGGCCTGCCGGCGTGTGAGACGGTATCTGGCGCGGGGTGGAGGGGTCATGCGGTGTCTCGACGTCGTTCGGAGGCAAACTATGCCGGAAATGGGCAGGAAGATGGCTCCGTCACGCATTCCGCGCGAGCGACACCGGCGAGGGGGATGTCGGCGTGGCGCCCTCCGGAGGGGCGCGCGCGGCTTAGGGGTCGGCGGTGGTTTCGCCGCTCCGCCGGCGTGCGCCGCCCTCGCACGTCCGTCAAACGGCTTGCGTGCCGTCCGCTTCCCTTCGATCCACTTGGGATCTCTGCGCGAAGCGCCCGGTCGCCATGCGGGTGCCGAGCAGGATGCCGGGCTTTTCGATGAAGCGGAACGAAAGGTAGCTCATCAGGATCGTCGATGAGACCGTGCCGGCGATCACGAAGAGCGCATAGGCCGAGAGACTGTCGGTAAGGCGAACGGCGATCCACATGCAGCCGTAGAGCGCGATCATGTGCAGAAGGTATGTCGAGTACGAGATCCGGCCGAGCCACATGAGGAACGGATTCCCGAGGATCGAGCGGCCCGCGCTCGTCAGCCGCCGATTGACGCCGCACAGCATCAGCAGAAGCGGCGCCCATAACACCGCGCCCACGTCGCGCCATATCAGGCCCGCTGCCAGGAGACACAGCGCCGCGACCGCGGCGACCAGCCGCCGCTTCGGCAACCCTTGGTTATGCCAGAGCCAGAACGAGCCGATGCCGACGAGGAACCACGCCAGATGGTTCAGCATGAAGGCGTCATTCAGCTTCAGACCGTCTCCCGTCGCGAATTCGGCCAGACCCAGCATGATGACAACCGTCGAAACCGCCATCAACGGGCCGCGGAACAGCATCCGGATCAGAAACGGCGCGATCAGGTAGAATTGCCACTCTACGCTGATCGACCAGGCTTGGCCGAGGATCGCATAATCCGAGGACTTCCGTATTGTTTCCGGAACAAGTCCATGCAGCATCGTGATGTGAGCGAGAAGATGCTGAACGGGATGCATCAAGGCCTCGTCGACGAGGTCGATACGCGTCAGATTTCTATCCGTAGAAAACGGAGAGCTGAAGATCGCCGATCGCTGGATGCCAAGCATGAGGAATGCGGCAAGCAAGGCAGCGATGTATGCTGGAAAGATGCGGAAGAATCGACGGACGATGAATGGCTTGTACCCCTCGTTCTTGCTGACGAGGAGGTGCGCGATGACGAAGCCGGAAAGGATGATGAAGAGGCTGACCGCAGACGTATGCTGCGTAAGGCGACCCGCACGATCGGAAAACGCGAAGGTGACATGTCCGAAAACGACCCACCAGGCGAGTACGCCACGCAATCCCTCGAACTCGTCAAGTCGTCTTGTCTGCATGTCCTCCCCACCGAGTCTCTTATTTTATGTTTTGTTCACCATGTCCTCTATCGCCAAGCAAGTCCATCGGGAACTGGTTGTGTGGTTACCTTCGGGCAGTCGACATGCTCGCGCAAACGACCGCGTTGAAAATGTTTGGTGTTGTCCCCTGTGGAAACTCGTTGGGACAAGTGAAAGTGCGTAGTCTGGAATAGGTCGGCAGGCGCAGTTCCATAGAGTTCCAAACCATTCGTGTGGCGCAGTGCATCACGATTGAAGCGATCTGCTGTCACGGTGCCTGTGGAGTGGCGGATTGGTCGGGCAAGCGCAGGCTGGGCCGCCGACAACGAGCGCAGCGAACGGATTCGGCATCGTGGGACCTCGAATGCCGAGTCGAACAACCGACGCGCGAACGATCTTCCGCTGAACGAAGGGCCGAAAGACCCCGTTCGAGCCGATGAAGCTCTCGCATGGCTACCGCACCTGCTCGAGCGACCGAGCCCGGATATCCCGCGGCCAGACGATCTGACAACGAGGGGGTACGCCAAACACACCTGCAATGGATCTCGACCTGGCGCCTGATGGGGAGGGCTCGGTTGACCGCGTTTCTGGCGATCTGCCGCTTCGACGAGATGTGCCGTCGCCCTCTCGGCATTCCGAGCGGATCACGATGGGGCTTCCGGCCTTGAATCCACCGGAATTGGCGCGGTCTCCTGCCGTTCCAGGTTGGACGCCTGCCCTTAGGTGCCCCCGTGCGAAAGCTTCGATCCATGCGCCGCCTTGCCCGAACCGCTGCCTTGCTTCTCGGCTCACTGGCCCTTTCCACCACTCTGGCTGCCGCACAGGACGGGCAACCGTCGCGCGTTCGCGGCACCATCGCCGCTGTCGACGGCAGCACACTGTCCGTCACCTCGCGGGAGGGGCCGGTGGTGAAGATCGCCATGGCGCCCGATGTCGGTATCCGCGGCGTCAAGGCCGCCTTGGCCAGCGACATCAAGGCCGGCGATTACGTGGGCGCGGCCACGCTGCCTGCGGAGGGCGGCAAGTCCGGCGCGCTGGAAGTCCTGATCTTCCCCGCTGTGATGAAGGGGGCAAACGAGGGTAGTTTCCCCTGGGATCTCCAGCCCAACTCCACCATGACCAACGCCACGGTGTCGAACGCGGTGGAGAGCGTGTCGGGCCGCGAGCTGACCCTGACCTATCCGACGGGGTCCAGGCAGATCACCTTGCCGCAGGGCATCCCGGTCGTGACATTCGCGGAGGCTACGGCGGCTGATCTCAAGCCGGGTGCGCCCGTGTTCGTCCCGGCGACCAAAGCGGCGGACGGGTCGCTTTCGACGGCCTTCGTGGTGGTCGGAAACCAAGGCGTCGTGCCCCCGATGTGAGGGAATGCGTTGCAGGCTTGGCTCCGATGGAAGGGGGCGACGTCAGTCGACCCCGACCGCCCGGTGGCTGGAAGAAGCATCGCATGCGGGTTCTGCAAGGGCCGCTCCGGTTCCGCTGTTGCCGGAGCCTTCCCCACCGCCATGCGTTGCGCTTCTCCATAGGCAGCGGATCATCCGTTGCGGCGAACGGAGAACACCATGCACATTCCCAAGGGCGCGACGGTTGCTGTGGTCGACGGACAGAAGCTCAGCCTGTTCCAGAATAGCGGCGACGAGGCGTCCCCGAAGCTGACGGCTCTTCCCGTCGGCGACATCAATACCGACAACAAGAGTGGCGGTCAGGGGCACTCCAGCAGCTCGGCCAATCCGGACGACGACACGCAGGACGAAGATGGCTTCGTCGCCGGCGTGGTGGACGTCCTGAACAAGCAGGCCGTTGCGGGCAAGATCTCGAAGATCGTCGTCGTCGCCGCGCCGCGCGCGCTGGGCGAGATGCGCAAGCACTACCACGTCAAGCTGAAGGACGCGCTTGTCGGCGAGATCTCGAAGGATCTGACCGGCCAGACCCGCAGCGACATCGAGAACGCGATCGCCGCGGCTTGAAGCCCGTCGCCACGGTGTAGAGATGGGGCCGCCCGCAGCGGGTGACCCCGTTTTCATCCCCCTCGGATGCCGCCCGGAATGCCCGGAGCCGCGGGCGCCAACGGGGTGTGCCTGATTGGGCTGGTCGGCCGATCGTTGCCGATGCCTGGGCCACCGTCCGGTCGGCCGATCGCATCGTTGTCACGGTGGCCGGGTCGGTCGGGCTCGGACAGATCCTGACCCAGGTGGTGATCGTGTTCGGCATCGTCGCCTCCTTCGTTCAGGAGACGACGATGCCGTTCAGCCCGGAGCCGCCGGCTCGATCGTCGGTCGTCGCGTCGCGCGATCAACTCGATCCGTCGATACGGGGAAAGGCGGTCCTGGCTCATAGGCTTTCGCCCCGGGCACTCTTCGAGACAGAGCCGACATCGCCTTGTCCGTCCACGCACCGACCCGGCGAACCCACCAGTGATCAAATGCCGCGACCGGAATGGCCAGGATCAGGGTCGCCGAGGCCGTCGCCGCGAAGGTGGCGACGAGCTGGGGCACATGACCCCAGCTTGCCGTCCCCGAGAAGACGACGCTCGCGACGGAGCATATGACGACGACCTGGCTGAGATAGATGCCGAATGACAGGTAGCCGAGGGCGAAGCCCACGCGACCGGACATGTGACGGCGGACAGCCGTCGAGCGAAGGAACAGAAGGATAAGGAGCGCGGCAGCGAGCGTATGGAGGACGACGCGAAAACCCTGCATGTTCCCCGACGCAAGCGGCGTGAGCCAAGCGTAGATGCCAGAAGGTTCCTCGCTGACGAAGCTTCGATCGAAGCCCGCGAGCAGCACAGCGACGCCGAAGGCCAACCAGGACTGCCAGGGCCGCCAGTCGCGACGGGGACATTCTCGCCACCAGAGCGCCAGCGCGACACCGGCCACGAAGGCGCTGACATAGGGGCTCAACAGGAAGACGACGAGCCAGACGGCTCCGAGTGCCGCAAAGCGCAAGCGTGGAAGGCGCGAGACCAGGAGAGCCACCGCCAGGACCACGAAGCTTCCCACGAACTCGTAGACCATGGTCCACAGGTTCGAATTGTAGAAGCTGTCACCGGTGACGAAGGTGCTCGCCCCCTCCCAAAGGCTCGACGAGATTTCTCGCCATCCCATGCTCGGCCAAGTGTAGAACCACCCCAACCAGACGGACGGCACGCTCGGCGCGGTCTCGACGTTCCGGAACAGACCGGCCGCCATCATCGCGCCTGCCACGACGTTCGTCAGCATCACGGGGCCTGCCAAGCGCGGCCACCGTTTCGCTGCAGCTATCAAGGCGTCGATCGCACTGCCCGTGCGCAGGACCCGCAGCGACAGAACGAAGCCGGACAGGACAAAGAAGACGATGACCGCCGCCGATCCGTTGACGAATGCGAAGGCAGGCGTGCCGAACAGCGAATATGGTTGATCGCCGTAGGTCATTCCGTGCAGGCGGGGCGCAAATCCCAGCATGAAGTGGTGGATCAGAACGACGATGGCCGCGATGCCGCGGAGCGCTTCCAACTCCACGAGCTTCGTCGTCGACCGCATCTTGTGATCCGCCAGAACCTTGTTCGATTCGCGTCATTCACACCCGACGCGGCTGGAGGCAAGGGCGAAAGCATGGTCGAACAACCGCAATCGTCGGGAATGACGCGATACGCCCGAGGATCAAAGGCCTACGAAGACGCCCTGCAATAGGGGCCGATGGCCGCGTTGCCGAAGTCGACCTCTTCCCGGACGCGCTGGAAAAGGCGCTGCCCAATGGCGGCGTGATTGGTTCAACAGTCGAATCGCAGAGATCCTGGTCGAAACCATCTCCCAACTCGTCGACGCGGATCTGGGAAGCAAGGTCGTCAGGTCGAGGGATTTGGAGGTGCGAGGATAGTTGGCGATCCGGGCCCTCTCCATCGCCCACCGCATCCGCTCGATGCCCTTGCCGCTTGAGTGCCAGCGCTCGGTCGGCACCGCGGGATCGATGATCGCTTCGGAATGCTTGGCGAAGAGGAGCGATGCCATGGGGAAGGCTCGGCAAAGCGACGAAACGGACGCTGCGCCGAGTATGGGTTCGATGGGGGCAGGATGCGACGACCGTTCAGGCCGCGTTCGCCTCGACGATCCGCAGGAGGTCCGCCCTGGTGCCGGGCGAACCCACGACCACGGGTCCGCCCGCGTTCATGCTGCTCCAGTTCGACGGATCGATGATCCAGCCGCCCGCCTCCTCGATCAGGACGTAGCCTGCGTAGCAATCCCAGGCGTTCATGTGGGGCTCCCAGTAGGCCGCCAGTCGCCCCGCCGCGACGTAGGCCATCATCAGGGCGCCGGACCCGTTGCGGATGAACATACCGCCTTCGTCGAGCAGTTGCCGGACGACGCCGGAGACGACCCGGCTGGGAATGCGGTGATTGGCGCCGAGGCCAAGGACGCCGGATTGGAGCGTCGCCTCACTGGAAACCCGGATGGGCTGCCCGTTCATTGTCGCGCCGCCTCCACGACGCGCAGAATAGAGCTCGTCGGTGGTCGGCGCAAAGATGACGCCGGCGACGATCGCCTCGCCCTGCATGATCGCGATCGATACGCACCAGGCGGGGATGCCGAACACGAAGGGGCTGGTTCCGTCGATCGGATCCATCACCCAACGAAAGCCGGATGTACCCTCCTGAAGGCCGTATTCCTCACCCAGCAAGCCGTCGTCGGGGAAGCGTTCCGCGATCCGTTCCCGCAACAGGGTCTCGACCTCCTTGTCGGCGATGGAGACGACGTCCTGCCCGCTCGTCTTCTGGTCGATCGTGAGGCGCGAGCGGTCGCGGAAATAGCCAAGCGCGATGCGTCCACCCTCGCGGGCGATGGCTTCAGCCAGCATCTGGCGAGTTGCAACGGCGGTGTCGGAGTGTTCGATCGTGTCGGACATGGTCTCTCTCAGGCAGGGATCAGGGCGACGCCGCGCTCATGCAGGCCGATGCCGATATCGCTGGCGACGGCCCGCACGTTCTCGATCGCGGTGTCGACGACGAAGAGGCGGCCGTGCGCCGTCTCGACCTCGTATTCGATGTGGTCGCCGAGATAGGCGGCGCTGGCGACGCGCCCGTCCAGGCGGTCGGGGCTGGGCTCACCGATCGTCATCGCGTTGGGCCGGATCGCGAGCTTGGCGGCTCCTTCGCGCTCGGCCGGCGCTCGGATCGGATGGCGCAGGCCACCGAGCCGGGCTTCCAGCCCGCCGTCCGCGCGCCTTGCGACCTCGCAGGGGACGACGTTCGCCTCGCCGATGAAATCGGCGATGAAGGAGGAGGCCGGCGTCTCGTAGAGTTCGCGCGGCGTGCCCGCCTGCGCGATCTCGCCGGCCTGCATCACGACGATCCGATCGGAGACGGCCAACGCCTCTTCCTGGTCGTGCGTGACGTAGACGGCCGTGAAGCCGAGGCGTTGCTGAAGCTCGCGGATCTCGGTGCGCACATGGCGGCGCAGGCGTGCGTCGAGGTTGGACAGGGGCTCGTCGAGGAGGAGCACCTGAGGCTCCAGCACCAGGGCGCGGGCCACGGCCACGCGCTGCTGCTGGCCGCCGGACAGTTCGCTCGGCAGACGGTCGGAAAAGCCCGCCAGACCAACGAGCGCCAGGCCGTCCTTCCCCCGCTCGAGCGCGTCGCGCTTGGAACTGCCGCCCGAGCGCAGGCCGTAGGCGACGTTCTCGCCCACCGTCATGTGCGGGAAGAGGGCGTAGGACTGGAACACCATCGAGACGTCGCGCTCGTTGGCTGGCAGGTTGGTGACGTCCCGCCCGCCGATGAGGATGCGCCCCGCCGTCGGCTGCTCGAGGCCGGCCAGCATGCGCAGCGTCGTGGTCTTGCCGCAGCCGGAGGGGCCAAGCAGCGTCACCAGGGTTCCCGGCTCGATGTCGAAGGACAGCGAGCGGATCGCGATCACAGATCCGAAGCGCTTCTCGACGGCATCGAAGCGCACGGACCCCTTGCGTGCGGTGGGCTGGCTCATGCGGGCGACTCCTTGGAAAGCGTGACGGCGGTCGCCGGGGCTGCGGCGGCCGGTGCGGCGTTGCGGGTCTCGCGCCGCAGCGTGCGCCTGCCCACCGCAAGCTGGAACAGTCCGATCACGCAGATCATGACCACGATCAGCATGGTGGAATAGGCGATGGCGACGCCGTATTCGCCGTTCTCGGTGAGGCCCACGATGTAGGAGGTCGCCATGTTGTACTGTGCGCTGACCAAGAAAATGACGGCGCTGATGGAGGTGATCGAGCGCACGAAGGAATACACCAGCGCAGCCACGATCGCGGGCTTCAGAAGGGGCAGCACGACCCGCCGGAGCGTCGTGTAGGAGTTGGCGCCCAGCGTCAGCGACGCCTCGTCGAGGCTTTTGTCGAGCTGGCTCATGGCTGCGATGCCGCCGCGTACGCCGACCGGCATGTTGCGGAACACGAAGCAGATCACGAGGATCAGCGCGGTGCCGGTCATCTCCATCGGCGGCAGGTTGAAGGCGAGGACGTAGGACACGCCGATCACCGTGCCTGGGATGGCGAAGGAGAGCATCAGCACGAACTCGAGCAGCTCGCGGCCGGCGAACCTCTGGCGGACCAGGAGATAGGCCGACAAGAGACCAACGAGCGCCGTGAGGGGCGCGGCGATCAGGGCGATCTCCATCGTCGTCCAGAACGAGTCCCACGCGACGCCCGTCCAGCGCAGGCCCGGTTCCCCGGCAGAGACCGAGAAGGCCTTGGCGTAGTGTTCGAGCGTCAGCGTATTGTCGAGGCCGAGCGTGCGAACGAAGCTGCCGGCGACGATCATCGCGTAGACGGTGAGCGTGAAGAACACCCAGATCGAGACCGCACTCACCACGACGGCGCGCAGCTTCGGGTCGAGGGGCGCATGGCGGCCGGAATCGCCCTTGCCGGTAACCGTCGTATAGCTGCGCCCGCGCAGCCAGAGGCGCTGGAGGAAGAAGGCGGAGAGGGTGAAGCCGAGGAGGACGAGGGCGAGGACGGCGGCTCGGGCCGGATCGTTCTGCGCGCCGACGACGGCGAAGAAGATCTCGGTCGACAGGACGCCATGGCTGCCGCCGAGCACCAGCGGATTGCCGAAGTCGGCCATGCTCTCGATGAAGCCGACGAGAAAGGCGTTGGCGAGGCCGGGTCGCATGAGGGGGAACGTGACGGTCCAGAACGTGCGCCATCGGTTCGCCCGCATGGTCTGCGCGGCCTCCTCCATCGCGGGGCTGATACCCTCCATCACGCCGATCAGCACCATGAAGGCGATGGGGGTGAAGCTCAGCATCTGTGCGATCCAGATACCGGGGAGGCCATAGAGCCAGCGCCCGCCGTCGAGGCCAGTCAGCGCGAGGATGCTTTGCGTGATGACGCCCGATCGGCCGAACAGGAGGATCAGGGCCAGGCCGATCACGAAGGGAGGCGTGATGATGGGAAGGATGGTGAGAAGGCGCAGCAGTCGCTTGAACGGAAAGGCAGTGCGGGTCGCCACGAGGGCGAAGGCGAAGCCGAGGATCGTCGTGCCGAGCCCGGTGCAGATCGCGAGCGTCACGGTCCGCCAGGCGAGGCCGCAATTGCCGGCGCCTGTGACGCACGCGAGCGACCAGATCGACGGATCCTGGATGTTCGACAGGAAGCTCGACCCGTCGAACGAACCGTCGAGGGCTTGGAATGCGCCCGCAAAGAGGCTTGCCAGCGGATAAAGCACGAAGGCGGTGACAAGCGCGACCACCACCGCGATGGCCGACAGCACGAACGCGTCGCCGCGCAGCCGACCACGTTCGGCCAGACCGAAGGACAGAAACAGGAGGAACGCCAGAGCCAGCGCGAAGGCGCCGAGGCCGAACGGCGGCTGGCCGTCGTTCAAAGGGCCGAACAGGGATTCCCAGCCGCTCCAGTTCCAGCCGCCGTAGCCGACGGCCAGACCTTCGATGATCAGGAAGGTCAGACCGATGCCGCCGACGGTCGCCAGCCGCTGGCCCCGCCGTTCGCCGGGCGGCGTGAAGCGCAGCACCACGGCCGCGGCGATCGCAATGCCCAGCGGCACGAGCCACAGGGCGGATCGCAGGCCGATCTGGAGAAGGCCTGGCGCCGCATTCGGCGAGAGCGGCCAGTCTCCCACCCAACCGAGCGTCCAGAGGCCGCCGTCGAGCCCGTACCAGGGCAAGACAGCGAAGGCGACGAGAGCAAGAACCAAGGCGCCGTCGAGCCGGCGAACGCGCGAATCCATCGACAGATCCTCCGGGATGCTGGGGATGGCGGGCACCAACGCGGTGCCCGCCGAAGCCGGATCAGTTGGCGGAAGCGCCGATCTCGCGGTCCCAGCGCTCGAGCAGCGCCTTGCGGGTCTCCGCATTGCCGTACTTGGCGAAGTCGTAGTCGATCAGCTTGATGTCATCGAGCTTGGGCGCCTCGGGCGGCACGGTCGCGCTCTTGTTGGACGGCAACTGGAAACTGTCGGCCTCGGCGGCCTTCGACTGCACCTCGGGCGAGAGTGCCCAGTCGTAGAAGATCTTGGCGTTCTCCAGGTTCTTGGCGCCCTTGACGATCGACATCGAGCCCACCTCGAAGCCGGTGCCTTCGCACGGCGCGACGGTCTTCACCGGGAAGCCCTGCTTCGTCATGGCGACCGCGTCGTGCATGAAGACGATGCCGATGCCCGTCTCACCGCGCGCCGCCGCCTTGACCGGGGCAGAGCCGGACTTCGTGTACTGGGTGACGTTGGCGTTCAACGCTTTCTGGTAGGCGAAAGCCTCGTCCTCGCCCATGAGCTGGACGAGCGTGGCGAGCGCCGTGTAGGCGGTGCCGGACGAGTTCGGATTGGCGATCTGGATCTCGCCCTTGTACTTGGCGTCGGTGAGGTCCTTCCAGCAGGCGGGCGACTCAAGCCCCTTCTTCTCGAGGATCTGCGTGTTGTAGCCCCAGCCGAGCGCACCGGAATAGACTCCGACCGTCTTGTAACCAGAGACTTCCGCCTGTTTCTGCGCCCAGGGCTGAAGCTGATCGAAAACCGGCGATTTGTATTCGAGCGTCAGGTTGTCGTCCGCCGCCTGCAGATGCGGGTCGCCGGTGCCCGCCCACCAGATGTCGGTCTTCGGGTTGCGGGCCTCGGCACGCAGGCGCGCGTACGCCTCGCCGGAGCTCATGCGGACCATGTTGACGTCGATGTCGTGGCTCGCCTCGAACTCTCGTTCCATCAACTCACACCACTTCACGTCGGCGGCGCAGACAAGATTCAGCGTTCCGGCGGCACGGGCGGATGGGGCGGCTGCCAGCGCGCCGAACAGGATGGTCGTGACGAGAAGTTTGGTGCGCATGGTCGAGCCTCCCAGCATCGTGATCGTCGTTGCACTGCTGTGCAAGCTCAACTGGAAGTCCCTGATTGTCAACCGCGTACTGCGGTGCCATGGTCGCGCCGAAAGCCGGTGCACGGCCATGCAATGGAGATCGGGGCTCTGAGCAAGACGACGCGTAGCCCGGGGAACGGACCCGCCTTTGCAAGTGCTCAGGAAGTGGCGCGGCTTGCCGGTGTGTCTCGTTCCGCCGTGTCCCGCGCCTTCACGCCGGGTGCCAGCATCTCCCCCGATACCCGCGCCAAGGTCGAGGCGGCCGCGGCCGAACTCGGCTATCACGTGAACCATCTGGCGCGAGGGCTGATGCGCCAGCAGACGGGGATCGTCTGTCTCGTCGTCGCGGACATCCACACGCCCTATCTGTCGCGACTGCTCGAAAGCCTCTCGCGGTCGCTCCAGGAGGCGGGCAAGGTCGTCATGGTGCTGAATGCGGGCAGGGCCTCCGGCAACGTGGAAGGGGCCCTGCGCCAGACACTCAATTATCGCGCCGACGCGACGGTCGTTCTCTCCGGCACGCCCTATCGCTCGATCGCGCAGAGTTGCCTCGATAGCGGCCAGCGCCTCGTTCTTCTCAACCGGAACGATCATTTGCCGGGCACGGTCAACCTTTCGGTCGACAACGCTCGTGCTGCCCGGACGGCTGCGACCCTCTTCCTTCGCGCCGGATACAAACGCCTTGCCCTTGTCACCTCGGGCATCGGAACTCCGAGCCTGATTGCTCGGCGTGAGTGCTTCATCGCCGTCGCAAAGGAGGCTGGGGCAGATGTCACGGTGTGGGAGGGCGGCGCGACGGCTTACGAGAGCGGGCTTCAGGGGGGAACGGCGCTGTTCTCCTCCGACGATCCGCCCGATGCCGTCTTTGCCGTGACCGACCTCCTGGCCTGCGGCGTCATGGACGCCGTGCGTCACCGCTTCCGGCGCCGCATTCCGGACGAAGTCGGGGTGATCGGCTTCGACGACATCGAACAGGCCGGTTGGGCGTCGTACGATCTGACGACCTTCGCGCAGCCCGTAGCGGACATCACCGATTGGACGGTGCGGATCGTCGCGGACGGGATCGTCGAGGGAGCGGCGGATCGCGTGTTCGAGGCATCGCTTGTATGGCGGTCGTCGGTCGCTCGGGCTTTGTAGTCGATCCCTCCTACACAATCGGCGCCTGCGTTGGAGCAATGTTCACGCGCTGTTGCCATACTGGGTTCACCGTCGCTGCGATCGAGGGAAGCGCGCCAGCCCTGGCGGAAGCGTGAACCCTGGTCGACCGCTTCCAGTCCATCGTCCACCGTAAGGCCGAACCCGATGTCGCCCCTTGGCTCCAAAACGCCGGCTCCAGCCTGATCGCCTCTTTCGCCCGCGGCATCACCAGCGATCTTGCGGCTAAGCGTGCTGCCGTTATCGAGCCCTGGTCGAACGGCCAGACCGAAGGACACGTCAACCGCCCGAAGCTTGTCAAACGCCAGATGTACGGCCGCGCCAAGCTGGACCTTTTCGAAGCGCGACGTCTCGGAGCGTCCTTTTAGTCATCGAGACGGCGTCATATCCCCGTTCCAACGCCGTTTGACAGGCTGGGTCGCAGCCCAGTGGAACCCTGCCGTTCGCGCCCGCTTCCAGGCGCTTCTCGCCGCGCTGGCTGAACGCTTCGACGGCCGGCTGTTTGCCGTGAACCTACCCGAGACTTCAGTGGACCTCGACACCAGGAAGGGCAACGCGGGCTTCACCTGCGACGTCTACTCCGAGGCAGAGAAGGACACCCTCGGTGCGGCCCGTCGTGCGTTCCAGCGCACACGCGTCGTCCAGTATGTCAGTTTCTTGCCGTGCGAGTGAGAGAACGATCACAACGACATGGGACGCCTTTTCGCGTTCGCGGCGAAGAATGACGTCGGCTTGGGCGGTCCCGACGTCGTAACGGGCCGCAAGGGGCAGATGAAGAACAGCAACCCCTTCTTCAAACGCTACAAGGGCCAGCTCGCCTTCGTCGGCATGGCGGTTCAGGAACCGACGCTGACCTACGAGAACCCGAAGACGGGCAAGCTCTTCAGGAAGGATGAATTCGAGGCATTCGCCACCGAATACCTGGGAGTGGACGTCTTGTTCCGGAGCACGGGGTCGCCCTGGTTGCGGCACCCCTGAAAGCAGGAGTGCCATTGGGACAGCCGCGTTGGGTCGAGTGCGGAAGGTCGGGTTGCAAGCGTCTGCTTCTCTGCTTCTGATCGACGCGCTTGGGTGGTTTGCGATCAGTCAGCTTTCGACAAGACAAAACTCGGAGCAGACGATCCTTGAACGGAAGTTTAGCCAGGGCTCCCGGCGACGGCGGCTGACCGCTATGGGACAATGACCCTCGCCCCGAGCACCAGACGGCAGAGGCGCGTTCGCAATCCTAGTTCTTGGACGCGCAGGTGAAGTTGGCCGCGTCCCGAACGTCACCTTTGCCCTCGAAACGAGGCCAGGTCGGATAGGCGCAGACAGGTAGGGTCCGGCCGCGCGTCGGCGTGTCGGTCGTGTCGGTGGCGACGTAACCTTCCGGCACGATCCCGTTTACCACCCAGTTGTCGAGGGCCGCGAGACTGTCCCAAGTCGGCGCAAAGTTGCCCTTTCCATGGGCGAGACCGGGCAGCATGTAGAAGCGGACGAAGGACGATGCCTTGTCCGCTCCCATCGTTTCCCGGACATTCTCGTAGTAGGCTGCGGTGCCGAGGGGGGTAACGCTAGGGTCTTCGCTGCCCTGCACGAGGATCACCTTGCCTCCGGCCTGTTGAAACGCAGAGAGGTCCGGGTTGTTGGCGTCGGCCATCTCCGAAATCTCAAGCAGCCGATCGCGGTAGGGCCCAGGGTTCGCAATGTCGAAGCTGCGGTAGTCGAATTTTCCGTCGCGGCCGATGAAGTGTTGGAAGAACTCGTAGGCGCGAGCCGCATGGTGGGCGTTGGGGCCGGAGATCACGGGCTCGTCATAGGTCGCCTGCTTGCCGAGGTTCATCGTGATCCCCTCGAGGCTGTTGTAGCCGGGATAGCGGTCGAAGCCGTTAGCCAGTTCGTAAGGCAGGCTGTAACCCTCGTGGTAGACCTTGATCGTGCGGTCGATCTGGACGGGCGTGAGGCAGCTAGCGTCGCTCTGGCCGTCCTGGCAGGCGAAGTGATCGATCACGTCCTGCGCGCGCGCGCGGCAAGCGGCCACGTTGCTCACGAGCCCATCCTTGGCTCCGTCGAGGTCGTCGCACTGCTCGGTCGCGTAGTCCGCGATCGCCTTCACGAGGTCCGGTGCGATCCAACCGGCCGAATTGTCGTCGTAGATCGCCCGGTTGAGCGCGGCGCCCCAGAGGCGCAGACCAACGAAGTTGGCCGTGGGGTAGTAGGAGATGATACCGTTGTAGATGTCGGGCCAGCGCAGCGCCGCCGTCAGGGCTTCGCGTCCCCCGGTCGATCCGCCGGCGAAGTAGGTGGCCCTCGGCTCTTCGCCATAGGCCGTCTTCACTAGCCATGCCGCGACGTCGCGAGTCTTGCGGATGTGCATGTAGGCGTAGTTGACGAGTGCCTCGTCGTTCTTGGCGAAGGACGCGTCGTTCGTGTTCTGGGCGGTGTGTCCGCTGTCGGAGCCGAAGGTCACGTAGCCCTGCGCCAGGGGCACGGGGCGATCGAGCGGCCCATGGATCGAGGCCTTCGTGGTCTCCGGCAGGATGCCGTTGTACCCGCCACCGCCGTATTGCAGCATCCGGCCGTTCCAGACGGACGGGAGATCGATCTCCCAGGAGATCGCGGGCGCTTCAGGGTCGACCGGCAGCACCGTCCCCAAGACCTTGCAGAAGGGAGCAGAGCCGGAAAGATCGGTCCAGCGCGCGCTCGAGATCGCCGCGCCTCCCGTCTTGAGGCTGATGGTGTCGGCGGGGATGCCGGACGACGAAAGCGTCTCGCAGGCCTGCCGGTCCAGGGCGGCCGCCAGCGTGCCGCCAGACGTGGAAACGAGGAGAATCCCCGCTGCGAGGAGGGGCGAACGAATGATCATGGACATGTCCTGGAGCTTGGGAAATCCGCCACGCGGCAAACACTCGCCGCGCGCTCGATCGAAGATCGCGTTTCCGTCTCAGCCGCGGCTGGCGACGACCGCATCCGCGATGTCGAGGAAGGCGGTCGCCTTGACGCCGGCGGGCAGATAAGTCGTCTCGCCGAGATTGCGGGCCATGGCGTACTGGTCCGTCACCGCGCGACGGTGCACGATCACCGTGTCGATGGCGGGCAGGCAGAGGATATACTGACCGAGATTGCCGTTGGCATAAAAGGAGCCTTCCCAGGCCGCGCCTTTCCGATCGGGAATCCACCAGAGATAGGCGTATCCGGCGGAATCGCGCGTCTGTACAGGCGTGAAACGCGGCTTCGTGCTCTCGGCCACCCATTCTGCGGGCACGATCTGGCGCCCGCTCCATTCGCCCTTGCGCAACATCAACTGGCCGAGCTTGCCCATGTCGCGGCCCGACAGGAACATGTGATAGGCAAGGAATCGCGACCGGTCGCCGTAGCCCAGCATCTTCTGACGCCCGAGTTCGAAGTCCTGGAAGCCCAGCGGATCGGCGAGATCGCGCTTCAGAGCCTCGAAGATCTTCTGGCCCGTTCGTTTTTCGAAGATCGCGCCAAGGACGTTGAAGTCCCAGTTGTTGTACTGGAAATAGCTGCCGTGCGGCTTGCTGCCCCGAGGCGGATTGTTGTCGTTGCCGCCTGGACTGCCGGCCGGATGGTAGACGCCGGAACTCGACGAGAGGAGATCGCGAACGGTCGCCTGCCGCTCCGCATCGCTCAAGGTCTCGTTGTCCTGGATGTCGAGATTGGCGAGCGTCGCATCGAGGTCGATGGTGCCGTCCTCGACGTACTTGCCATAGAGCATCGAGAGGACGCTCTTGCGGGCGGACGCGAGGTAGCTCACGTCGCGGCCGTTGCCGTATTCGTAGGCGAGCCTGCCGCCGTTGTAGACCAGCAGCGACGTGGTCGGCATTTCGTAGAGCTTGCGCTCCATCTCCAAGAGTCCGTCCGTTTTGAACGGGCCGCTGTCGGCGACCGCCATGCGGGATGCGTCGGAGGTCTTCGACTGGGCCGCGGCCGGCAGGCCGAGAGCGGACACGAGGCTGAGGCTGGCGACCCCTCCGCCCACACTCTTCAGAAGCGAACGTCTCGATACGCTGGAATACGGCACGCGGCTATCCTCCCGATTGGCCTTCGATACCGTAATGCTGGCATAGTTTTCCGGCTGCGATAAATGCAACGTTCCCAAGTTTGATTGCAATATTCGCAATAATAAATATTATTTTTCCGCCCACTAGGCTGCGATGATCTGCGTTTCATTGTCAAATCAGGCAAAAATCCGCCCGACGGACAGCCGTTGGGCGGATCGATACTTTGGATCAGGGCCCGGCGTGGCGACCCGGAATTCGATCGGTCAGGCCGGACGCTCTTCGCCGGCCTTCGGCCGCCACGTGATCAGGCGACGCTCCACGAAGTCGAGGAGAACGTCGATCACGAGAACGAACATCGCCAGGATCAGGATGCCGGCGAAGACGCCGACCGCGTCGAAGTTGCCTTCCGAACGCGCGATCAGGTAACCGAGGCCGGCCGAGGCGCCGAGATATTCGCCGATGATCGCGCCGACGACGGCGAAGCCGACCGAGGTGCGAAGCGACGACAGGATCCAGCTGGCCGCCGCCGGGAAATAGACGTGGCGCAGGAGGTCCGAGCGGCTGGCGCCGAGGATGCGAGCGTTCGACAGGACAACCGGGTTCACTTCCTTCACGCCCTGCATGGCGTTGAAGAACGTGACGAAGAACACGAGCGTCACAGCGAGCGCGACCTTCGACCAGAGCCCAAGACCCAGCCAGAGAACGAAGATCGGCGCCAGCACGACACGCGGGATCGCGTTGAGGCCCTTGATGAACGGATCGAGCACGCGCGCCATGAAGGGGCTGAGGCCTAGCCATACGCCTGCGGCGACGCCGAGGCCGGTTCCGATGACGTAGCCGAGAACGGTCTCGGTCAGCGTGATGTAGACGTGGTTGTAGAAGCTGAGTTCGGTGACCCAGGCAAAGACCTGCTTCACGATGTCGAGTGGGGCCGGGAAGAAGAAGCGGTCGATGATGCCCGACGCCACGCCGAGTTCCCAACCGCCCAGGACGACCACCAGAAGGGTGATCTGAATCAGCCGAACGTTAGCGCCGTGCATAGCTCTTCTCCACTTCTCCACGAAGCGACGCCCAGATGTCGCGATAAAGGGTCAGGAACCGGGAATCGAGCTTGATCTCCGCGACGTTGCGCGGCCGCTCGAGGTCCACAGGGAAGCTGTCGATGATGCGGCTCTTCGGCCCGGCCGCGAGCACGACGACGCGGTCGCCGAGGGCGATCGCCTCCTCGAGATCGTGAGTGATCATCACGACGGCGCGGCGGTCTTCCTGCCAAAGGCGTAAGAGCTCGTTCTGCATGAGATGGCGGGTGTGGATATCGAGCGCCGAGAAGGGCTCGTCCATCAGGATCACCTTCGGCTCCATGATCAGAACCTGAGCCATCTGGACGCGCTTGCGCTGGCCGCCGGAGAGCTGATGGGGGTAGCGCCCCTCGAAGCCCTTGAGGCCGACCTTCTCGAGCCACGCCATGGCCTTTTCCCGCCGTTCGGCGGCATTGACCCGGCGAAACATCAGACCGAGTTCGACATTCTCGAACGCCGTCTTCCAGGGAAGGAGCGCGTCCTGCTGGAAGAGGTAGCCGATCTCGTTCTGAACGCCCGAGACCGTCGCGCCGTCGATGGCGACCGTTCCGGACGCCGGCTTCAGGAGCCCGGCGATCGCGTTCAGGATGGTGGACTTGCCGCAGCCGGTGGGGCCGACGATGGCGAGGAACTCGCCATCACCGACCTGGAGATTGACGTTCTCCACCGCGACGAAGTTCCCGAAGGCCATCGTCACGTTCTCGATGCCGACCATCGGTCGGGTGCCGGTGGCGTTCACGGGAGATACGGATTGCAATTTGCGCACGGTAGCCGACATGGGACCGATCCTCAATTGGCCGCCGGCTTTCCAGCGGCCTCTACGAACGTGTTCGTGTAGGTCTTGGAAAGGTCGATGTCGGCGTTCTTCACGCTGTCGTTGAACGACTTCAGCACGGCGAGCGGGGTTTCGAGATCCGCCGCAACGAACAGGCCGTCGTCCGAGAAGATGGCCTTCGCGTTCTCGACGGCCTTCACGTAGGTCTCGCGGTCGCCGGTCACGAAGTCGGGCGGCAACTGCTCGACGATCTCCTCGGCGGTGTGCGCCTTCATCCAATGCAGCGCCTTTACCGTCGCGTTGGTGACCTTCTGGATCACCTCAGGGTTCTCTTCGATAAAGCTCTGGTTGGCGTAGAGCACCGACGTTGGATAGATGCCGCCGTAGACTTCCTTCGCGCCCTGGTCGCTGCGGGCGTCGATCAGGATCTTGCCGATGCCGCGCTCGACGACGATCGTCGCGGCCGGGTCGTAATTCACGAGAAGGTCGATCTTTCCCTGCTGAAGGGCCGCGACGGCGGCAGCGCCCGAGCCGACGCCGATGATCGACACGTCGTTCTCGCCCAGACCATGCTGCTGAAGGTAATAGCGCACGAAGAAGTCGGACGACGAACCGGGCGAGGTGATACCGACCTTCTTGCCCTTGATCGTCTCCGGCTTGGCCGGGTCGAAGTCGGTGTCGTTCGTGCCCGCAAGAACGAGGCCGGAGTTGCGGGCCAGCTGGATGAAGCCGACGACGTCCTTGCGCTGCGCCTGCATCTGGATCGTGTGATCGTAGAAGCCGACGGCGACGTCCGTTGAACCGGCGACCAGTGCCTGCAGAACCTTCGAGCCGCCCTGCGCGAAGTTTTCGGTCGTCACGTCGAGGCCCTCTTCCTCGTAGAAGCCGAGGCTCGATGCCACGGGGAAGGGCAGGTTGTTGAGATTGTAGGAGCCGACGCTCATCCGCACGGACTGAGCATGGGCGACATTGGCCAGCGCCAGGACGGCGGTGGCGGCAAAAAGCAGACGACGCATGAATTTCCTCCCTTGGAGATTACCGGCTCTTCGGCCGGACGTTGGGTCTAGGCCGCGCGGTTTAACTGCGAGGCAGGCTTTGCGAAGGCGAAGCCTTCGAACAGGCGGCGGGCAGTGCGCAGGAGTCCTGCGACCGTCACGCCGTTTCGGGTTTCGAGTTCCACGTCGAGGCGCCCGCCAGGGTGCTCCACGCCGATCCGCGCAGGAAGCGTCAGAGTGCCGGCGAGAGTTGCCGCGATCGTGCCCGGCGTGATCGTGGCCGTTGCGATTCCAACCGCACCGGTGGTCGCCAGCGAGGGATGGCACTCGTGTGGCATGAAATAACGGACGTTGAGGGTTCCGCCCTTAGCGGCAGCCGAGATCAGCACCGGCTTCGGGATCACCATGTCGGACACGTCGCCCATGCCCATTCGCCGTCCCGCCTCGACCCGGATCGAGCCGAGGCGCTGCATGAGGTCGGCGTTGGCGGAGAGTTCGTCGGCGCGCTCGTATCCGGTGATCCCGAGATCGCCAGCCCGCACGAGCACCATCGGGATCGCACAGTCGATGCAGGTGGTCTCGACACCATCGATGACATCGACGGCGTGCCCGGTCGGGAGCAGTTTCCCGGTCTTGGCGCCTGCTGCATCCAAAAAGGTCAGGGCGATCGGCGCGGCCTGGCCGGGAACGCCGTCGATCGAGGCGTCGCCGAGATAGGTCACGTCCCCGTCTTTCACTGGAACCTTGGCGACGATCAGCTTGCCGGTGTTGACGTTGTGGATGCGAACGAGCGTATGGCCCTCCTGGGCCGGCACAAGGCCGGCCTCGATCGAGAAGGGGCCGACGGCTGCAAGCATGTTTCCGCAGTTGGGAGAATAGTCGACCATCTGCCGGTCGTTGCGGACCTGGGCGAAAAGGTAGTCGACGTCCGCACCCTCGATGCTGGCAGGGCCGATGATCGCGACCTTGCTGGTGACCGGATTGCCGCCGCCGATCCCGTCGATCTGAAGCGGATGTCCCGATCCCATAATCGACAGGAGAGCGGCATCGCGCTCCACTGGATCGCTGGGCAGATCGGACGCGATGAAGAACGGACCGCGCGAGGTACCACCGCGCATCAGCACACAGGGGATTCGGGTCAAATCATTCATAGCCACACCAGTTATTCACAGAACGGAACAATCCGTTGCTTTATTGCTATCTGGCGGTATGAAGGCGATTAGTGAAATGCAAAGAATGGTAGGATTATTGCGATATGCGCATAAATTGCGAGATTCTCGATCTTCGAGCTTTCCAAAACGTGGTGGAGTTCGAGAGTTTTCATCGTGCTGCCGAGGCTCTCAACATGTCGCAACCAGCGTTGACGCGACGCATTCAGAAGCTTGAAGCTTCCATCGGCGCCCCGCTTCTGGAAAGGACCACGCGCCACGTAGCACCCACCGCGATGGGCCAAGAGTTGATGCCGCTGGTTCGTAGAATGCTGGAGGAGTTCGACGGCTCGCTCTTCGCGTTGAAGGACACAAGCAGCCAGCAGCGCGGGCTGATCACGATGGCGTGTCTCCCCACAGCTGCGTTCTACTTCCTGCCCAAGGTCGTCCGCCGCTTCAATGAGGAGTTCCCCCATATCCGCTTCCGGATCCTCGATCTCACCGCCAATGATGGCCTGCGAGCCGTGGCGCGGGGGGAGGTGGAGTTCGGCATCAACCTCATGGGGAACTCAGACCCCGACCTCGATTTCGAACCCTTGATCGATGACCCGTTCGTCCTAGCCATGCGTAAGGACCACGTGCTTTCCCAGCACAAGGAACTGACCTGGCCCGATCTGGAAGGCCACACGCTGATCGTCGTCGATCGCTCCAGCGGGAACCGAACCCTTCTCGACGCCAGCCTCGCAAAGGAAAAGCTGAAGCTCAACTGGTTCTACGAAGTGACGCACCTGAACACCTCGTTGGGTCTCGTCGAGGCTGGTCTCGGCATATCGGTTCTCCCGCGTTTGGCCACCCCTCAGGACGACCATCCGTTCCTTATTACGCGACCGATCATCGATCCGATTGTGACCCGCACGATCGGGATTGTCCGGCGGCGCAATGGGCGGCTCTCGCCAGCTGCCGAGCGCTTCTTATCGATGCTGATTCGAACCTGGAAATTTGAGTAGAGTCGTTGAGTTCGCTCATGTCCGCTCTTGGGCGTTCAAGCAACAAACCGTATGTCTTTGTTGGGTCGAAGGCGGAAAGGCAGATTTCATCAAGATAAAATCGAAAGCTGCTGGTCTGCTTTCGGCCCAAAGCAAAGGTTGATGATTTTAATATTTGGAAGGAAAGCGAAGAGCCCGCTGTAAAATAAACGCCTCGTGTAGCGAAATACCAGCGATAGACGCCACACGTCCATCAGGCCTATCCCACTCGCATATGATGCGCCTATCGACCGGCACTTCATGTTGGAACGTCAGACAGGGCCTGAACTTCCAACCGGCCAAATGTCCCGTAGTTTATCACCGGCTAGCAACCGCTTGCGGCAGTCGGCTTCCGCTCTGCCGTTCGCGTCGGCCGCGTCGGCAATCGTTCCCACCAGCTCGTACGGGATGACGACGACGCCGTTGATGTCGCCGAAGATTACGTCGCCGGGACGCACCCTGACGCCTCCGATGTCGAGTTCCACCTGAGAATGCATGGCCTCCATCCGTCCCGACACGCCGACCGGACTGTACCCGCACCCGAACAGTGGGTATCCGAGGCGACGCACCTCCGCGAGATCCCTGACGGTCCCGTGCACGACAGTCGCAGCGGCGCCTGCGACCTTCGCGCCCGTCGACATCAGTTCGCCGGTACCCGAGCCCTCGGCACAGGACGCATCCACCATCAAGATGCCGCCGCGCACGATGGCGTCGATCGTTCCATGATAAACGTCCTGGGGTTGGCCTGTGCGGGTGCTTGGCTCATAGCGGACCGTCGCCGCAGGTCCGCAAACGACCTCGCCTTCGCCCAGCGTCCCGAAGAGCGAGATGCCCTTCAGGTGCCCATAGACCCCATGTTTGTCCATGACATCGTGGATGTCGCCGGAGTACCATTTCGAAAGGCGATTGATGGAATCCCAATCGGTCTGCGAATAGTCGTGGCTCATGGTCCATCTCCCGTGCGGCAAAGCCGCGATGTGTCGTGCTGAGCCGTCGTCACAGCCGGCCGCCACGACGACGTCGTCCGCCCTGGGGCATCTCACCAGGCGGTGAAGCCGCCGTCGACCACCACGTTGGATCCCGTCATGTATGTCGAGGCGTCGGAGATCATGAACCGGACGACGCCGTTGTACTCGTCGATCTCGGCTTGCCTTCCCATGGGAACACGCTCGAGGAAGTTGTCGACGAACTCCTTGTCGAATGACCCTGTCTTGACGCCGCCGAAGGAGATCAGGTTGCAACGGACCTTCTTCGGCGCCCAGTAGGTCCCGAGGTAGCGGGTCAGGTTGATCAGTCCCGACTTCGAGGCGGCGTAGGAGACCGCCTTGATGAAAGGCACGCCGTCGCGCTTCTCGCGGTAGGCATAGAGCGCCTGGTTGGGCGAAACGAGACCGTAGATCGAGCCGACGTTGACGATGGATCCGCGGTTCTCCGCGGCCATCAGACTGCCGACGATCTGGCTCGTCAGCATCACGCCGGTCAGGTTCGTGTCGATGATGTCGTCCCAGTACTTCTGCGGATACACTTCGAACGGCGCGTTCTGCTCGGCCGATCCGTCTGGCTTGGAATCGATGCCGGCGTTGTTGACGAGTCCGTGCGGAACACCCCAATCCTCCACGAGACGCTTCGTCGCCTCGGTCAATGCTTCCTTGTCGGTCACGCTCGCCTCGTAGACGCGAATGCCCTCTCCAAGGCCGGGGAACTTGTCGGCGAGCTGCTCGTCGGAGAACGGACGGCGGCTGTAGATCGCGACCTTGGCCCCCGCCTCGGCGAGCGAGCGCGAGAACTGCGTGCCGAGCTGGCCGAGCCCGCCCGTGACGACGATCACCTTGCCTTCGACGCTGAAGATGTCGTTCATGATGATTTCCTCCTACCTTCGGCGTCAGCCGTTCGTTGCTGCGGCGATCGCCTCGCTGGCGCGGCGGCATCCCTCGTTGAGGAACATCACGTCGTTCCCCATGATGATCATGTCGACGCCGCGCTTCTTTAGCGCCGTGACGTTTTCGGCGACCGGCGGGATGCACGGCGCCATGACCTTGATCCCGCGGGCGTGCGCCTTCTCGATCAGCTCGGCGAGCTTCTCGTCGACTTCCGGATTGGACATCGAGTAGTCGATCGGAATCCGGCGCGAGATCGAGTAGTCGGCGGGGCCGAAGTTGATGACGTCAAGGCCTTCGACTTCGAGGATCTCGTCGATGTTATCGAAGAACTCGTAGCTCTCGGCCATCGGGATCACGAGGCGGTTCGCGTTCTCGCTCTCCATGTAGGCCGACCATTGGAAGCCAGGTCCTGCGAAGCCTGCTGCACGGCACGAGGCGTCGCCGCCGCGGCGTCCGTGCGGGGGGAACTTGGCGGCGCGCACGATCTCGCGCGCCTCGTCGGCGGTCTTCACCATAGGGACGATGACACCGGTGGCGCCGAACTCCAGCGCCTTACGGATGTCCCACTGGTTGGTCCCACGGATGCGGACAAGGGGAGCGATGCCGCCCAGAAGCGCCGCCAGGATCAACTTTTCCAAATGTGCGTCGACATTGACCGGCGTGTGCTCGGCGTCGATGAATGCGAAGTCAAGCTTCCAGTTGGCAGCCACTTCGATCGCTGTCGTCGATCCCGTGTAGAACGTCGCGCCGAACGTCGGCTCGCCGGCCTTCATCTTCGCCGCGAGAGCGGTATTCAGATATTTGCTCAAGAAGTTTCTCCGTGGGTTTCCGGTCACCGGCGCGGCCGGCGGCTATTTCAGGCTCGGCGCGACGAAGGCTGCGAGTTCGGGCGTACGGGGGTTAGTGAAGAGTTCTTCTGACGGTCCCTCTTCCCAGACGGTGCCCTGATTCATGAAGACGGTTTTGGTGGCGACCTTCCGGGCAAAACCCATCTCGTGCGTGACGAGGACCATGGTCATGCCTGCGGCGGCGAGTTCGGCGATGGCGACGAGAACTTCGCCTGTCAGTTCCGGATCGAGGGCGGACGTCACCTCGTCGAAGAGCATGACCTTCGGTTCCATAGCGAGAGAGCGGGCTATGGCGACGCGCTGCTGCTGGCCACCGGACAACTCGTCGGGATAGGCGCCCGCCTTATCCGCAAGGCCTACTCGAGAAAGAACCTTGCCGACGATCGAATCGCGCTCCGCCTTCGGGATCTTCTTCACGACGCGTGGGGCGAGCGTGATGTTGTCGGCGACGTTGAGATGCGGGAAGAGGTTGTAGCTCTGAAACACCATGCCGACCTCCTTGCGCAGGTCGCGAAGCTTCGATGCATTGGCGCCTTCGATGGCGTGTCCAGCAACCTCGATACGGCCCTGCTGAAAGGCCTCGAGCCCGTTGATGCAACGGAGCATCGTGCTCTTGCCGGACCCCGAGCGTCCGATCACAGCGACCACATCGCCCTCGTTCACGGTCATGTCGATTCCCTTGAGCACGGGAATGGCGCCGTAGGACTTCCACAGTCCCTCAATCCGGAGTGCCGGCAACGCTTCTCTCCTTGAGTTTCTCGCTCCACCACGACAGCGGGAAGCAGACGACGAAGTACATCGCAGCGACCGAGAGGAAGACGTGGAAGGGCTGGAACGTCATGTTGTTGAGGAGTTGGCCCGCCCGCGTGAGTTCGACGAAGCCGATCAGGGCAGTCACCGAGGTGTTCTTTACGATCTGGACCATGAGGCCGACCGTCGGCCCGAGCGCGATCCGAGCCGCCTGCGGCAGGATCACGTAGCGCAAGCGTTGGAGGCGGCCGAGAGCCAGCGAATCGGCGGCCTCCCACTGCGTGCGGGGGACGGCCTGGATGCATCCGCGCCAGATGTCGGCGAGATAGGCTGTCGCGTAGATCGCGAGCGAGATCGTGGCGGCCGCGAATGGCGGGAAGTACCATCCGAGAAAGCTCAGGCCGTAGAAAGCCAGGAAGACGATGATGAGGAGCGGCGTCGCCTGGACGATCTGGATGAAGGCGGCGATGGTCGTTCGCAGCCAGGACGGGCCGAGGGCGCGTCCTAGAGCTAGTATCAGTCCGAAGAACCCGCCAAGAGCGAAGGTGATCAGCGATAGACCGACCGTCCACATGAGGCCCATGCCGAGGAAGGAAAAGCTGGACCAGCCGAAGTCCTGGATCACAGCGGCGCTCCCTCGACGGGGGTGAGGGTCGTGGCGGCCGTTTGCGATGGGCCTTTCCGGCGGCGGAAGAGCCACAGGCCGACGATGCCGTAGAGGGCGCGGAAGGCGAAGGTAATCGAGATGTAGATCGCAGCCAGGACGAGGAAGGTCTCCAAGCTGCGGAAGGTCTGTGACTCGATTCGGGCGCCGGCCAGCGTCAGTTCGCTCGCCGAGATCGCCGATACGATAGAGGTCCCCAGAAGGGTCAGCGTCAGCTGCCCGGTCAGCGCAGGATAGACGATCCGGATGGCGGGAACGACGATAACGTATCTGAGGACCTGCAGCCTAGACATGCCAAGCGCAAGGCCGGCCTCGACCTGCGTTCTCGGGATTGCAAGGATCCCCGCCCTGAAGATCTCGGTGGAATAGGCTCCGAGGTTGACGGATACGGCGAGCAGCGCCGCCTGCTCCGCGCTGAGGCGCAGACCGAGATAAGGAAGCCCGAAGAAGATCAGGAAGAGCTGGACGAGAAGCGGGGTGTTTCGGAACGCCTCGACGTAGACGGCCACGATGCGGCCTGCCCAACGGGGTCCGTCGGTGCGCAGTAGCGCGGCTACCAGACCGATCGTGAGACCAATGGCGATCGCCTGAGCCGAAAGAACGATAGTGTCGATCGCGCCCTGAACCAGGAGGTCCGACCGGGCAAAAACAGGACCGAAGTTCATCGCGTAGTCCATGGACGGCCTCCTCTGCCGGGAGGAACACGAGGCTCCTCCCGCGGCACGGTCACGGGTTTCGGGCGAAGGACGTCAGAAGGTGGGAAGCTTGCCGCCGGGGATCGGGACGCCGACCCACTTCTCGTGGAGCTGGCCGAGGCGGCCGGTCACTTCGGAATAGTAGATGAAGTTGTTCAACCACTGGTGCAACTCCTGCGCGTCCTTGCGCACGGCCATGGACCAGTAGAGCGTGAAGATCGGAACGTCGTTCTTGACCTCAAGGTTTGACAGGTTCCGCTTGGCGATGATGTCATTCGCCACGGTTGCGACGGCGGCCGTGGCGTCGACTTGCCCGGACACAAGCGCCTGCATGGCGAGCGCGTCGTCGTCGAACCGCACGACCTCCAGACCCTCGACCCCGTATCCGCTGACCGCAACGTCCTGCGTGCTCCCGCGGGGCACGGACACGCGTTTCCCGGCCAGACCCTCCAGGCTCGTCAGCGGGAGATCCTTGGCCGCCACGAAGCGCATCTCGTAGGCGCCGTAGGGATTGGTCATGAGGAATGTCTTCGCCCGTTCGGGCGTCGCCGTCATATGTGCGATCAGCATATCGACGCGGCCGGATTCGAGTGCGGCAGCTCGCGAGGCGTTGTTCACCGGAACGACGTCCACCTCGACGCCAAGATTTTTAGCGACGTCCTTGGCGAGATCGACCAGGAACCCGTCGGTTTTTCCTGACGCATCCGTGGTGTCGTATGGCGGGATTCCGGTCAGGACTCCGATGGAGATCCTACCCTTCCCTGTGATGTCCGCAATCGACTGAGCCGATGCCGCAGTGGATACGGCGATGGCCGCGGCGATGCCTGCGACGGCCGCAAGCTGGCCGAAGAACTTCAGGGTCATCAGATGTTCTCCCAAACGAGACGGACAAGGCGACCTCCATCGCCTGGGTGCCGTCATCCGCGACGAACCTCCCGCCGCTCGCTGACTACCCTTGACATATGACTTATGACATAAGTACCTGTCAACAGGCTTATGGCGTTGTGTTTCGAGGGATCGACGGTACGCATTCCTCGTTGCGGCGGGGACACCCGGCAAAGGGGCAAGCATGGACCGGCAGGAAAAATCAGTGCCCAAGGCCCGCGGCAAGCTCGCGGAACAGATCGTTGCGGCCTTCGAGGAGCGCATCCTTGCGGGCAATATGGCGGTCGGCGAGAGGATGCCTTCGGAAGCCGAGATCGCTCGGGAGTTCTCGGTCTCGTCACGGCCCGTCCGGGAGGCAATGCAGATCCTCGCGACGAAAGGTCTGATCCGTCTCCGCCACGGTGAGAAGGCGACCGTAGCTAGGGACGACGTCGACGAATACCTCGGCACTTTGGCGACGAGCATCCGGCGGTCTCTCAGCCGGGATCCAGCCTACCTCACCGAACTCATGGTCGTCCGAAGGATGATCGAGAGCGATGTCATCGATCTTCTAGTCGTCCGGACTGATGCCGACTACCGCCCTGTCGAGGCCGCATTGGAAGAGATGCGAGCGGCAGGGGAATGCAAGGATTTCCTGCGCTTTGCCGATGCCGACGCAGCGTTTCACCGCGCCCTTGTGAACGCTGGCGGAAATGGAATCCTGTCGGTGTTCTACGACAATGTTTTCGGCCTCGTCACCGAAGTTATCCGCCTGACTTCGAGCGTGCCGACAAAGTCGTACGAGGATGCCTACGCCGAGCATGCTGCGATCTACGACGCAATTCGTTCAGGCGATTCGGAAAAGGCCAAGCGGGCTATGAGAGCGCATATCGACAACAGCTCGGAGTACCTGCAGGTCGCCATACGATCAAAGAAGTAGGCTGGCCCGTCCCTCTAGCGCGTCTTTGTATTATAGAGAGCTCTCAATAAAAAGTACGCTGCTGCGACTCAAAAATATAGTAATTCTTGTATTTGCGCAGTCGGTTTCGCCATATAAAAACTCGTTCAATTGATGCACAAAGCGCTGATCCACCTAAATTTGCAGCGGCTATACACGGGGATGGACGTGTTTACTTCGCCTGGAGCGGCTCAGGCAGGCTCCGGTTCGTATCGGCAGCTTTACGCTACGGCCTGCTCAGAAGCCGGCCAGCTGCTATCGGCCCCTCAAAGATATCCAATCGAGAACGCAGGCACCACGGCGATCAGGACCAGGCCGACGAAAAGCGCCGCAATGTAGGGCCAGATCGCTCCCATCGCCTCGTCCGGGGAAACGCTTCCGATCTTGCAGGCGATGTAGAAACCGATGCCGATGGGCGGTGCCATGAGGCCGATGTTCATGGCGGTCACCACCACCATTGAGTAGTGGATGTCGTGGATGCCGAGGTTCTTGGCGATCGGAAACATGATGGGCGCCATCAGGACGAGCGCGGGCAGTCCCTCCAGCACGCAGCCGAGCAGCATGAAGACCCCGATCGTCACCAGCATGTAGGTCAGCCAGCCGCCAGGCAGGTCGGTGACGAGCGCGGCCATGTGGAAGGCGAAGCCCGTCTGCGTCAGGGTCCAGGCCATGGCCGAGGCGGTGCCGAGGATCAGCAGGATCGCGCCCGACAAGGCCGCGGTCTCGACCAGCATGGCGTACATCTTCCGGGGTCGGATGCCGCCGTAGAGCACAGCCCCGATCACCAGCGCGTAGAGGACGGCGATGGTGGAGACCTCCGTAGCCGTCGCGACGCCGCTGCCGACCGCCGATCGGATGAGGAAGGGCAGGACGAGGGCCGGGGCGGCGATCAGCGCGGTCTTGCCGATCGCCTTCAGCGGTGCGCGGCGGATGCCCTCCATGGCTTCGTGACGTGCCTTCCAGCGCGCAAGGACGGCGAGCACGACGAGAAGCACCATCGCGATCACGAAGCCGGAGGTGAAGAGGCCTGCGATAGAGACGCCCGCGACCGATCCGAGCACGATCAGGACGATGGAGGGTGGCACCGTGTCGGCCATAGCTGCGCCGGTGGCCAGAAGCGCGATCATCTCCTTGGGCTTGTGCCCACGGCGCTTCATCTCGGGGAAGAGGGCAGGGGCGACGGTCGCCATGTCCGAGACCTTGGAGCCCGAAATTCCCGACACAAGGAAAAGCGATCCGAGAAGGACGTAGCTCATGCCGGCCTTCACGTGGCCGAGCATCGAGGCAAGGAACTCCACGATCGCCTTGCCCATCCCGGTGGCGTCGAGGATGCAACCGAGGAGGACGAAGATCGGCACTGAGATCAGGATCAGCGCCGACATGCCCTCGTCCATTCGGCCGATCATCACCATGGTCGGGATCGATGTCGTGAAAGTAAGGAAGGCCAGCGCCCCGAGGCCGAAGCAGAACGCGATGGGCACGCCGATCGCCAGGAAGAAGCCGACGAAGCCGACGAGGAAGACGAGGATGTTGCCGTAGCCGAGCGACGGGAGGCCGGGCGACAGGAACCAGAGGCCGGCCACCGCAAGGCCGATCGCAGCCACGCAGCCGGCGAACTGGGCCAGCGTGCCCGACCGGAACGCGTCCCGCAGTACGAGGAGGAGCATCAGCCCGATGCCGACGGGCAGGCCGGCGACCCGCCAGCTCATGGGAATGTTGAGCGCGGCGGAGGTGAGGTAGGATTCCTCCACGACGTACTCGACGGCTGGCACCAGCAACGCGACCAGAAAGGTCGCGACGAGCAGCAAGCCGAGCGTCGAAGCCAGCCCACGCAGTCGCTCGGGCAGCATGTTGAGGAAGATGGTCAGACGTAGGTGCTCGGCCCGGTCGATCGCGATGGCGGCTCCCAGCATCGCCAGCCAAAGGAAGGCGATCGAGGCCGCCTCGTCGATCCAGACGACGGGGATGGAGAAGACGTAGCGCGACACGACGCCCATCAGCAGAAGCCCGATGATCCCGACGAGCAGCAAGGCTGCGACCGCTTCGACGGGCCTCATCAGCGGGGAGCCGGAGCGCACCTCGAGCAACTCCTCGGCCAGGGCCTCGTAGGTCGTATCGTTCGTCTGCGCCAGCGACATCGCGGCCTCCTCCCCATTCATTGGCGCGGCGTGTCGGCCGCGCGGCTTGCCGTCAGTGCCGGGGCGGTCCTCCGACGCCCCGGCACCCTCAAGGCAGGTTCTCGCGGAACACAACCTCGATGCGCATGGTCGCTGTGGCAGCCTCGACCGGGCGACCTGCTCGCACATCGGCGAAGATCGCCACGCAACGGCGCACCGTGTCCTCAGCGCTTTGGGTGATCACCGCGTCCATCGTCCCGTCGACGAGGTATTCGCGCGTGTCGGGCGTCAGCCCGTGGCCGACGAAGACGATCTCGCGCTCGCGCCGCGCGTCTTTCAGCGCGCGCCCGACTCCGGACGCGCCGCCGCCGATGTTGTAGATGCCGGCAAGGTCCGGGTGTTGCGACAAGAGCATGCGCATCTGTCGATGGTTCAACGCCTCGTCGTCGTGCCCCTCGCGCAAGCCGACCACCTCGATGCCCGGATGCTCCTCCTGCAGGAGGTCGAGGAAGCCCATTTCGCGCTCCCCGTGAGCGCGGTAGCCGAGGCTGCCGGCGATCATCGCGACCTTGGCGGGGCGCCGGGTGATGAAGCGGGCGAGGAGATAGGCGGCCATCCGCCCGGCCGCACGGTTGTCGAGGCCGAGATAGGCGGTCCGGCCGGGGCTCGCGACGTCGGAGATCAGGGTGATCACGGGCACGCCAGCCGCGCCGATGCGCGTCACCGCCTCGCGCACGACAGGATGCTCGATGCCCATGAAAGCGATCCCTGCGGCGGTCTTGGCGTGTTTCTGGAGCGCCTTGGCTAGAAGCTCGGGGTTGAAGGAGCGGATGTGTTCGACGGTCGCGCGAAGCGACTGGCGCTCGAAGTGGGGCGCCATCTCGGTGATCTGACGTCCGAGCTGCGTCAGGTAGCGGTTCGTCCCTTCCGGCAGCAGGAAGACGATCTGTCCTTTGGGCACCACCTCCCGGGCGCGCTCGTCGCTCTCGTCGACATAGCCGAGCTCGGCCGCCGCCTGCATGACGCGGCGGGTCGTGAGTGCCTTGACGCCGGCGCGACCATTCAGCACTCGGTCCACCGTCGCGGTGGAGACGTTGGCGAACCGGGCCACGTCGGTGATGGTGGCGCGACGCCGTGCGGACTCCTCTTCGATCACGCTCATCTGATTACATCATTTCGCATCAAAATCATGATTTGACCCAATCATTCTTATGATCGATTTTGCATGGAGGGAAGCCCAAATCGAACCTGGGGAGGAAAACCGACATGACGCTCACCCGACGCACGCTTCTGCGGGGCTTGGCCACCGTTCCCGCCGCCGCCACGCTGTTTTCCATTCCGCGCTATGCGCATGCCGCCGAGATCACGCTGCGCTACGGCAACAACCTTCCGTTGAGCCACCCGCTCAACATCCGCGCCAAGGAAGCCGCCGAGCGCATCGCCAAAGAGAGCGACGGCCGCGTCGAGATGCAGATCTTCCCGGCGAACCAGCTCGGCGGCGACACGGACATGCTGTCCCAGGTCCGCAACGGAGCGCTCACCTTCTTCACGCCCTCCGCGCTGGTGATCGCGACCTTGGTCCCGGTGGCCGCGATCAACGCGGTCGGCTTCGCCTTCTCCGACTACGACCAGGTATGGGCCGCGATGGACGGCCCGGTCGGCGCCCATGTGCGCAAGGCGATCGAGGGCTCCCGCCTCCATGCGCTGGAGACCATGTGGGACAACGGGTTCCGCCAGATGACCACGAGCGGCGAGCCCATCACGTCCGCCGCCTCGCTCGCCGGCCTCAAGATCCGGGTGCCGGTCTCGCCGATCAGTATCTCGATGTTCTCGGGGCTGGGCGCCGCGCCTGCCAGCCTCCAGTTCTCCGAGGTCTACACCGCGCTTCAGACCAAGGTCGTGGACGCGCAGGAGAATCCGCTGCCGATCATCCAGGTCGCCAAGCTCTACGAAGTGCAGCAGTCCTGCGCGCGCACCAACCACATCTGGGACGGCTACTGGTTCATCGCCAACGGTCGGCAGTGGTCGGGCATGCCCGACGACGTGAAGGAGATCGTCTCGCGCGCCATCAACGAGGCGGGTCTCCAGCAACGCGCCGACATCAAGGCACTGAACGCCTCCGTCGAGGCTGACCTGTCAGCCAAGGGCCTCGCCTTCAACGAAGCGGACACCGAGAGCTTCCGCGCCAAGCTGCGCGAAGCCGGCTTCTACGCCGAGTGGAAGGGGAAGTTCGGCGAGGAGGCCTGGGGCCACCTCGAAAGCGCCGTCGGCACGCTCGCCTGATCCGGCGAGGGTGGCCCATGCGGTCCGCCCGCTGCCCATTTCCGGCAGGCCGCGACGGCTTGCACCTCCTTTTCAGAAGGACGATCCATGAGCCGATTTTTCGGTGAAATCAGACAGGCCGGCTATGTCGTCGACGACATCGAGGCCGCGATGGACCACTGGTCGCGGGTCCTTGGCGTCGGGCCGTTCTTCTACAAGGAGCGTGTGCCCATCGAGAACTATCAGTATCGCGGGACGAGCCACACACCGCACAACTCGGTAGCCCTGGCCAATTCCGGCCCTTTGCAGATCGAGCTCATCCAGACCCGTAACGACGCGCCCTCCATGTATCGCGACTTCAAACAGGCTGGCCATCGCGGTCTCCAGCATGTCGCCTACTGGACGCAGGAATACGACGCCGATCTCGCGCGCCTGATCGCGGAAGGGTTCGAGCCCGTCATGAGCGGCGAGGTCGGCGAGCGCGGCCGCTTCGTCTACTTCGACACCGAGTTCCATCCGGGCACCGTGATCGAACTGTCCGAGGTGGCGGGCCCGAAGGGGCGCATGTTCGACATGATCCGCACGGCATCGGAGAGCTGGGACGGGCGGGATCCGGTGCGTCCGTTCCCCGACCTGGCGACGGTCTGAAGGCCATGAGTGCCGAGACCTTCGAGGCGACCTATCTCGTCGAAACGCCCCTGCCGCTGGAGAAGGTTGCGGAGATCATGGCGGGCGAGCAGTCCTGCGGCACCTTCACCCGCGTCGAGGGCGAGACCGACGCTTTGCGCGAGCGCGCCCGGGCGATCGTCGTCTCGGTCGAGGACCTTGGCGAGGCAGCTCGGCCCTCCGTGCCGAGCGCCTGGCTGCGGCGACGTGGCGAGACGCGCGTCTCGCGTCGGGGCCGGGTGGTTATCCGGTTTCCCGTGGCGAATGTCGGCGCGAACCTCTCCACGCTGGCTGCAACCGTCGCCGGGAACCTCTTCGACCTCGGTGAGACGACCGGGCTGCGCCTGGAGGAGGTACGGGTTCCCGCCGCCTACCGCCGTCGTTTTCCCATGCCGCGCCACGGTGTCGTGGGTACGCGGCGGCTGACAGGCGTCGCCAGTGGGGCGATGATCGGCTCGATCATCAAGCCGAATGTCGGTCTGTCCGCTCAGGAAACCGGGGAGCTCGTGGCACGCCTGTGCGCCGCCGGGCTCGATTTCATCAAGGACGACGAAATCTCCGCCGACCCCGACCATGCGCCGCTTGCCGAGCGCATTCCAGCCGTGATGCGAGCGGTGAGGGCGCACGAAGACCGCACGGGCAAGTCCGTGATGGTGGCCTTCAACATCACCGACGAGACCGACGCCATGCGCCGGCATTCCGACCTTATCGCCCGCGAGGGCGGGACCTGCGCCATGATGAGTCTCAACTGGTGCGGCTTCTCGGCGGTGGAAACGCTGCGCCGCCACACCGACCTCGTGCTCCACGGCCATCGCAACGGCTACGGCGCCTTCTCAAGGCACGAGGCGTTGGGCATCGGCTTCCGCGCCTACCAGACACTGTGGCGACTCGCCGGCGTCGACCACATGCATGTCCACGGTCTGTCGGGCAAGTTCGCGCAAGAGGATGAAGAGGTGGTGGACAGCGCTCGCGCCTGCCTGACGCCCTTGGCCGAGAACGACGACCGCGTCCTGCCGGCCTTCTCCTCCGGGCAGTGGGCCGGCACGGTCGAGCCGACCTATGCGGCCGTCGGAACCAGCGACCTCCTGTTCATGTCGGGCGGCGGCATTATGGCCCATCCCGGTGGACCGGCCGAGGGGGTTGCCAGCATCCGGGCAGCTTGGGCTGCGGCGGAGAACGGCGTCGATCTCGGCGAAGCGGCCCGCATCGATCGCGCCTTGGCGCAGGCGCTCGACTTTTTCGGCGCGCGCTGATGGACGCGCCGCGCTATGGCTGGTTCGGCGACGACTTCACGGGTGCGACGGATACGCTGGCGACGATCAGCGAAAGGGGACACCGCGCCTTCCTGTTCCTCGGAGTTCCCGACGCTGCGCGTCTACGCGCGACGGGGCCGCTGGATGCGGTCGGCATCGCCAGCGCCACGCGGTCGATGGGACCGGGCGAACTGCGCGCGGTGTTGGAGCCGGCCGGCCGCTTTTTCCGCGCGCTCGGGGTCCGTTTGGTCCATTACAAATGCTGCTCGACCTTCGACAGTGCGCCGGAGGTCGGGAACCTCGCGATCGCTCTCGAGACGCTCCGCCCCTTCGTCGACCAACCGACCGCCGTGATCTTGGGCGGCCAGCCCTCGCTCGGCCGTTATTGCGCTTTCTCCAACCTCTTCGCTATCGCCGGCGACGATACCCACCGTCTCGATCGGCATCCGACGATGAGCCAACATCCCGCGACACCCATGGGCGAGGCGGATCTGCGACGGCATTTTGCGGCGCTTGGTCTCGAAACGGTCGAGGGGATTCACTCCCCCATTCTGGATGACGTAGCGCGTCTAATAGATCGAGTTGCCTCTTCGGAAGCTGAAGCCGTCCTTTTGGATGCACTGACGCAGGAGCATGTGTCCGTGGCTGGCACAGCCTTGAGACGGACGGCGGAAAGCGGCTCCATTCTGGCAATGGGGGCGAGCGGTGTCGCCGAAGCTTTCTTTGAAGCTCGCCACGCGCCAACGGTTGCGGCAACCAACGATCTGGAGGTTTCGCAGGTGCTGGCCATAGCTGGTTCCCTGTCGCCGACCACTCGTGCGCAAGTCCTTGCGTCGCGACGCTACCACCGGCTCCAGATCGATCCCTCCGCTCTTATCGCCAGCAGCGCCTATCGAGATGACATCCTAGCGGACGCGACAAAAATCCTGGGAATTGGCGACAACCTGCTCCTCCACACAATGTCGCTGGATGGCTCAACACCCGATGCAGCCGACGCTTTGCTCGCTCTGGAAGGGGCTAAACTCGTCGGTGCGATCCTCGACCAGTGTCCGGTCCGTCGCCTGTTCGCTGCCGGCGGCGACACCTCCAGCCATCTCGTTCAGGCGCTCGGCATTTGGGGTCTTGGTTTCGCTGGTCGCGCTGACAAGGGCGTCACGCTTTCCCAAGCGCGCTCCGACCGACCTGATCGCGACGGCATGCTGCTGATACTGAAAGGCGGTCAGATGGGAGGCCCCGACCTAATGGATCGGTTCGTCGGACGGTGAGATACAGAGTGCATGAGCGGGAGCGAAAACCTGCTACGAATCGTGAATTCAACGTTCGATTGCCGAGGGTGGTCTTCGACGGTGGATTTGCACTGCGGTCACGGCCGACGAACCTCGTCTCGTTCTGCGCCGCCGGCGTAAGGAAAACCTCGCCGACGACGTTCGAGGTGCGGCACGAAGCGTTCGTGCCCAAACAAAATCTTGCAGTCCGGTTCTTTGTTCGGGGAAGCTTCACGAACCCGGTTGTCGGGTTGGGTTCGGGATATGCGCGACCCGCACCATCGGACCCGTCAACAAACGCCGGCTATGCTGCGGCCTCCGACGCGCCATGCGGAGCCATCCAGATCCGTCTGGCGGCATGGCTCGCTCGATCCGGACGATCGCGCGCCAAGAGGATGGACAGCCGAGGCAAACGCCGAAGCGGATGTCTCGACGAGTCGGCAGCTAACCCGCCGCCGCCCATGCGGGCAGCGCCTGCCCCTCCACGCAACCCCAGTCCTTCACAGTGAACAGAGCATCGACGTTCACGAACGCCAAACTCTCCGTCACGTCGAGCATCTCAGCTTGATTGGCCTTGGTCCATGCGCCGTTCGCCATGCGCAGGTACAGTGCGACGACTGACTATAGGCGGCGATCGAACACCCATCTAGAGCGTTTTCCGGCCGGGTAGAGTCTTGTTGCCATTCGTGATTGTCTTCGTTGAAAGGCAGGAAGGCTGCAATGGCGAGCGGCCGAAGTTGTAGGCTGCCATGAAGTCGGCGAGATGCGTTCGAAGCTGATCGTGGCTTTCGTAGTGGAAGCGTTTGATGGTCGCGTCCTTGATCGTGCGGTTCATCCGCTCGACCTGACCATTGGTCCAAGGATGGTTCGGCTTGGTAAGGCGGTGCTCGATGCCGTTT
>NZ_BBWJ01000059.1 GCF_001463745.1 Aureimonas sp. AU22
GCCTCGCAGATCATGTCGAAGCGCATCTGCCGGGACCAGGCCGTGTTGCGGTTGCGCGGTTGATCGGCGAACTGGATGCCGTTGTCGGTCAGGATGGTGTGGATCCGGTACGGCACGGCTAGCAGCAGGCGCTCCAGGAACTCCCAAGCCGTCCGCCTGTCAGCCTTGTCGATCAACTGGGTGACCGCGAATTTGCTTGTTCGATCAATGGCCACGAACAGGAAGAGCTTGCCTTCGCCGGTCTGCACTTCAGCGATATCGATATGGAAGAAACCGATTGGATAACGTTTGAAGCGCTGTCGTTTGGGCTTGTCGCCATCGACGTCTGGCAATCTGGATATGCCGTGTCGCTGGAGGCACCGGTGCAGCGTTGACCGGGTCAGATGCGGGATCGTCGGCTGCAGCGCGTAGAGGCAGTCATCCAACGGCAGCAGCGTGTGCCGGCGGAACGCAACGACCATCGCCTCCTCGGACTCACTCAAGGTCGTTGAACGCGGCTCCTTCGGTCCGGTCTTCATGTCCTCCAGGGTCTGACGTTTGCGCCACTTGGCCACCGTCTTCGGGTTGATGCCGAGGTCTCGGCTCAGCGTCGCGAGCGAAGCTTGCGATCGCTGTATTGCTGCTCGGATGGCGTGCGTGGTCGTGGCGCTGCCGTGACGAACCTGTCCCATAAGGCCTCCTTCCATTCTACGGAAAGGATCACACCATCAAACCCTGGGATCAAACA
>NZ_BBWJ01000060.1 GCF_001463745.1 Aureimonas sp. AU22
CCGGAGGCCGCGACGCCTGCCGCACCGGCCCCCGCCGCTCCGGCAGCGCCTGCGGCTCCTGCTGCCCCCGCCGCCCCGGCCCCGGCCGCGGCGCCCGCCGACGGCGCAACACCGGCGCCGGCCCAGTAACCGGCGCCACCATCGCACCGATCTCCGGAAAGCCGGGCCGCAAGGTCCGGCTTTCTTCGTTTGCGGGACCGGTCCGGCCCGCCGCACGGGTGGACAGGGCTCCGGCGAAGCTTACACTTTCGTCAGACGCGCCTTTCGCCCGAGGAAGGCCACAAAGCTCGGGCGGGGTCCGCTCATCCGGCGTTTGAAACGTGCCGGACCTGCCCTGCCGCATGGAGATCGATTTGCCGCCAGTCTCGCGCGCCGTGTCCGCCCTGACCCTGACCGCTCTCCTGGCCCTGTCGGCGGCCCCGGCGCTTGCGCAGGACACGCCAGCCGCGCCGGCCACCGGCGCAGCGGCGCAGGAAGCCGGGGAGTGGCGAACCTGGTCGTCCCTGATCCGGCCCTCGAAATACGGCAACGACTTCGCGCATTACGACTTCGTGAACCCGGACGCTCCGAAGGGCGGGCGCCTCAACCTGCAGGCGGCCGGCACGTTCGACAGCTTCAATCCGTTTCCCGTCCGCGGCACCCCGGCGGCGGGCTTCGCCGCCTTCGGCGGCGGCATCGCCTACGACACACTGATGGATCAGGCTCTGGATGAGCCGGGCGTCAGCCACGGGCTGATCGCGGAGGCGATGCGCTATCCCGCCGACTTCTCGTCGGTGACCTTCCGCCTCGATCCAGCGGCGACGTTCCAGGACGGCCAGCCCATCACCGCGGACGACGTGGTCTGGACGTTCGAGACGGTGACGCGCCTGTCGCCGCTCTATGCCAACTACTACCACAACGTCACGAGCGCCGCCGTGACCGGCGAGCGGGAGGTCACCTTCCGGTTCAACCAGACCGGAAACCGCGAGTTGCCCAACATCATGGGCGATCTCGTGGTGCTGCCGAAGCATTTCTGGGAAGGGACCGACGCACAGGGGCGCAAGCGCGACATCGACAACCCGACGCTCGAGATCCCGGTCGGGTCGGGCCCCTATCGGGTCAAGGCGTACCAGCCGGGCGCCACCATCACCTGGGAGCGCGTGGCCGACTACTGGGCGGCCGGCAAGGGGCCGCGCGTCGGCCGCTACAACTACGACGAGATCCGCTACACCTATTTCCGCGACCAGAGCGCCGGCTGGGAGGCCTTCAAGCGCGGCGGCTTCTCGGACTACCGCTCGGAAAACAGTGCCGGACGCTGGGCGCAGGGGTACGATTTCCCGGCCTTTCGCGACGGACGCGTGAAAAAGGAAGCGATCGCTTCCGAGACGGGCGAGCCGATGCAGGGCTTCGTCCTGAACACGCGGCGCGAGAAGTTCGCCGACCCGCGCACCCGGCGCGCGCTCACCCTCGCCTACAATTTCGAGGAGATGAACCGGTCGCTCTTCTACGGCCAGTACGCCCGCACCACGAGCTACTTCCAGGGCACCGAGCTCGCCTCGTCCGGCCTGCCGAGCGAGGCGGAACTGCGGATCCTGGAGCCGCTGCGCGACCAGGTTCCGGCGGAGGTCTTCACGACACCCTTCACGCTGCCGGACTACAGCCAGCCGAACGCCGAGCGCACCTACCTGCGCGAGGCCTTCGAGCTCTTGACGCAGGCCGGCTGGAAGCGACAGGGCTCGCAACTCGTCAACGCGCGGGGAGAGCCGTTCCGCATCGAGTTCCTGGCCGCCGACCCCTCGTCGAGCCGGGTGATCGACCCCTTCGCCAACCAATTGAAGCGGCTGGGCATCGAGACCACGACGCGCATCGTCGACGCCTCGCAGTATCAGGCGCTCAGCAACGACTTCCAGTACGACATCGTGACCGACGTCATGGCGCAGTCGCTGTCTCCCGGCAACGAGCAGCGCGATTTCTGGTCGAGCGCCGCCGCCGGCCAGCCGGGCAGCCGCAACTCGCCGGGCATCCGCAATCCGGTGGTCGACGCGATCATCGAGAAGATCATCTACGCGCCGGACCGCGACAGTCTCGTCGCGGCCACCCACGCGCTCGACCGGGTGCTTTTGTGGAACTTCTACGTCGTGCCGCAGTACCACAATCCCAGCGTCTGGCTGGCGTGGTGGGACAAGTTCGGCATGCCGGAGAAGCGTCCCGCCTATGCCGGCGTCGATCCGTTCTCCTGGTGGGTGAAGGGCGAGGTGCCCGTCGACACGCCGGCGGATCAGGCGGCCGCCGATGCGCCGGATCCGGCGGCCGCGCCCGCCATCCCGCCGACGCGGCCGTGAGGCGTCGGGGATGACGGACAGTTTCATCCGGCTGAGCCGACGCCATTTCGGCCAGCTCGCGCTGGCGGCCGCCGCCTCGGCCGCCCTGCCCCGCCTCTCCTTCGCCGACAATCCGAGCGACACGCCGCTGCACGGCATCTCGGCCTTCGGCGATCTGAAATATCCGGTGGGCTACACACATTTCGACTATGCCAGCCTCGACGCGCCGAAGGGCGGGCGGTTCACCTTCACCGTGCCGAGCTGGTTCTTCAACCAATCGCCGGACACGTTCGATACGTTCAACACCCTGGTGCTGCAGGGAAACGCGCCGCCGCGCATGGAGATGCTCTACGAGGGCCTGATGCTCTCGACGCTGGACGAGCCGGACGCGCTCTACGGGCTGCTGGCGAAAAGCGTCGCGGTCTCCGCCGACGGCAACCGCTTCACCTTCAGGCTTCGACCCGAAGCACGCTTCTCGACCGGCGCCGCGGTGACCGCCGCCGACGTCGTGTTCTCCTACGAGACGCTGAAGACGGACGGGCATCCCGCGATGGCGATCCAGCTCGTCGAGGTGACCGAAGTCGCGGCCGAGGACGAGCGGACGGTGCGCATCGTCTTCTCCGGGCGGCAGACCGTGGTGAGCGCGCTGGCTGCCCTGTCGATGCCGATCGTGCCGGCCGCCTTCTTCGCCGACCGACCCTTCACGCAAGGTGGTTTCGAGGCCATCCCGGGCTCGGGTGCCTGGGAGGTCGGCCGGTTCGTCGGCGGCCGCTTCATCGAATACGAGAAGCGCGCCGACTACTGGGGCCGGGACATGCCCTTCGCCAAGGGGCTCGGTCACTTCCAGACGATCCGCGTCGAGTGCTTCCGCGATCGCCAGGCTTCGCTCGAGGCCTTCAAGAAGGGCGACGTCACCTATCGCGAGGAGTTCACGACAAGAGCCTGGGCAAGCGAATACAACTTTCCCGCCATTCAGGACGGTCGCGTCAAGCGCGACATCCTCCCCGGCGAGAAATGGCCGAACTTCCAGTGCTGGGCGCTGAACCAGCGCCGGGCACAGTTCGCGGACGCGCGCGTGCGCCGCGCGATCAACCTGTGCTTCGACTTCGAGTGGACCAACGCCAACCTCCTGTTCGGCCTGCGCCAGCACTCGCAGTCGCCGTTCGTGCTGTCGGACTACGTGGCGACCGGCGCCCCTTCGCCGGAGGAACTGGCGATCCTGGAGCCGCTCCGTGCGGACTTGCCCGCGGAGGTCTTCGGCGAGGTCTGGACGCAACCCGTCACCGACGCGTCCGGCCGGGACCGCCGCACATTGCGCGAAGCATCGGAGCTTCTGACCGCCGCAGGCTGGACGCGCCGGGGCTCGAGCCTCATCGACGCCGCGGGCCAGCCGTTCCGCCTGGAATATCTTCTGAACGATCCCGAACAGGGCCGCGTCTACGGCAAGATGGTCGAGAACATGAAGCTTCTCGGCATCGACGCCACGATGCGCGTGGTGGACGCCGCGCAGTATCAGGACCGGCTGAGCCGCTTCGACTTCGACATGATTCTCTGCCGCTTCGGCTTCAACGGAACGCCGACGCGCGAGGGCTTGTCGATCTTCTTCGGCTCGCAGGCCCGCGATCGCCAGGGCTCCTACAACTATCCCGGCATGGCGAGCCCCGCCGTCGACAAGCTGCTCGACCGGATCGGCGAGGCGAAGAGCCGCGACGAGCTGACGCTCGTGATGCGCGTTCTCGACCGGGTCCTGCGCTGGCGCCTCGACTGGATCCCCAACATCCACGCCGAGGGTCATGCCAGCGCCTGGTGGGACATGTTCGGCATGGCACCCACCATGCCCGATTACGGCTTCCCGGTGGAACAGCTCTGGTGGTACGACGAATCCAAGGCCAGGGCGGCCGGCCGGGCGTAGTCCCGCCGATGCCAGCCTTCGCGCAACGGAACCGGTGAATGGCAGCCTACATCCTCCGACGCCTTCTCCTGATGATCCCGACGCTGCTCGGCATCATGGCCGTGTCCTTCGTGGTCATCCAGTTCGCGCCGGGTGGGCCGGTGGAGCAGGTGATCGCCGGCCTTCAGGGCCAGGGCGGCGGCGCGGCGGATCGCCTCGGCGGCGGTGGCGGCGACATGGCCGCGCAGAGCGGCGAGACGTCCGGCTATCGCGGCGCGCAAGGGCTCGACCCCGAGTTCATCAAGCGCCTGGAGGAGCAGTTCGGCTTCGACAAGCCCGCCTACCAGCGCTTCGGCGAGATGATCTGGAACTACGCCCGCTTCGACTTCGGCACGAGCTTCTTCTCCAACGCCACCGTGGTGGATCTCGTGCTGCAGAAGCTCCCCGTCTCGATCTCGCTCGGCCTTTGGATCACGCTCCTGTCCTACGTGATTTCGATCCCGCTCGGCATCCGCAAGGCGCTGCACGAGGGCACGCGCTTCGACACCTGGACGAGCGCGGTCATCATCGTCGCCTACGCCATTCCCGGCTTCCTATTCGCCGTGCTCCTGATCGTCCTGTTCGCGGGCGGCTCGTTCCTCGACTGGTTCCCGCTGCGGGGCCTCACCTCCGACAACTGGGCGCAGCTGTCCTGGCCGGAGCGGATCGTCGACTACTTCTGGCACCTGACGCTGCCGCTCATCGCGCTGTCGCTCTCGGCCTTCGCGACCACGACGCTGCTGACGAAGAACTCCTTCCTCGACGAGATCCGCAAGCAATACGTGACGACCGCGCGCGCCAAGGGCCTCACCGAGCGGCGCGTCCTCTACGGCCACGTCTTCCGCAATGCCATGCTGATCATCGTCGCCGGCTTTCCCGGCGCCTTCATCTCGGCCTTCTTCGCCGGCTCGCTCCTGATCGAGACCATCTTCTCGCTCGACGGGCTTGGCCTCCTGTCCTTCGAGAGCATCTACAAGCGGGACTATCCGGTGGTCTTCGCCACGCTCTACATCTTCTCCCTGATCGGCCTTCTGACGACCCTGATCTCCGACCTCACCTATACCTGGATCGATCCGCGCATCGATTTCGAGCGGCGGGAGGTCTGATCCGTGACCAATACCGTGGAAGAGCGTAACGCCAAGGACCGTCCGCCGGAGCCCGCGATGCTGCGCGAGGCGCAAGGGGGCGCCAGCGGCGTCGCGCAGAACGCGCCGCCCGTCGTGGCGATGGGCCGCCCGCCCCGCCTGTCGCCGCTCAACCAGCGCCGCTGGCAGAACTTCAAGGCCAACCGGCGCGGCTGGTGGTCGCTCTGGATCTTCGCGATCCTCTTCGTCGTGACGCTGTTCGCGGAGTTCGTGGCCAACGACAAGCCGATCCTGATCTCCTACAAAGACGCGTACTACGCGCCGATCTTCACCGACTACCCCGAAGAGGTCTTCGGCGGCTTCCTGCCCGTCACCAACTACCGCGACCCGTTCATCCAGGACGAGATCGCCGCCAACGGCTGGATGGTCTGGCCGCCGATCCGCTACTCCTACCAGAGCGTCAACAACGAGATCCCGACGCCCGCGCCCTCGCCGCCCTCCTGGACCTTCTCGAAGGAGGAGCGCTGCGCGCGCTATCCCGGCGGGGTGTCAGACCCCAACTGCGTCGTCGGCAACTGGAACTGGCTCGGCACGGACGACCAGGCGCGCGACGTGCTGGCCCGCCTGATCTACGGGTTCCGGGTCTCGGTCCTCTTCGGCCTCGTGCTGACGGCGGCGTCCGCCGTGATCGGCGTCTTCGCGGGTGCGGTGCAGGGCTATTTCGGCGGCTGGGTGGACCTACTCTTCCAGCGCTTCATCGAGATCTGGTCGTCGATCCCGGTGCTCTACCTCCTCCTCATCGTCGCCGCGATCCTGCCGCCGGGTTTCTGGATCCTGCTCGGCATCATGCTCCTGTTTTCCTGGGTGGCGTTCGTTGGCGTCGTGCGCGCCGAGTTCCTGCGCGCGCGCAACTTCGAATACGTCAACGCCGCCCGGGCGCTTGGCGTCGGCGACTGGACCATCATGGGCCGGCACCTCCTGCCCAACGCCATGGTCGCGACGCTGACCTTCCTGCCCTTCATCCTGAACGGCTCGATCACGACGCTCACCTCGCTCGACTTCCTCGGCTTCGGTCTGCCGCCCGGTTCGCCTTCGCTCGGCGAACTCCTGGCGCAGGGGCGCAACAACCTGCAAGCGCCCTGGCTCGGCATTTCGGGCTTCGTGGTCCTGTCGCTGATGCTCTCGCTTCTCGTCTTCGTCGGCGAGGCGGTGCGCGACGCCTTCGACCCCCGCAAGAGCTTCCGGTGAGACAGCTATGAGCGCCCATCACGGCCATTCCCACGATCACGCCGACGGCCACGATCATCACGACCACGCGGCGCATGCCGGCACCAAGCGGCTCGGGATCGCCGCGGCGCTCACCGGCCTCTTCATGCTGGCCGAGATTGTCGGCGGGCTGATCTCCGGCTCGCTGGCACTCCTGGCGGACGCCGGCCACATGTTCGTGGACTTCGCCGGGCTGGTTCTGGCATTCGCCGCCGCGCGGCTCGCGCTTCGACCGGCGGATGCAAGGCGTTCCTACGGCTACGACCGGTTCCAGATTCTCGTCGCCTATTCCAACGGCCTCGTCCTCTTCGGCATCACGGCGGTGATCATCTACGAGGCGTGGCGGCGCTACGCCGAACCGGTCGAGATACTGGCGGGGCCGATGCTGGTGGTCGCGATCGGGGGCCTCCTCGTCAACATCGCGGCCTTCTTCGTCCTCCACGGCGGCGACAAAGAGGACCTGAACATGCGTGGAGCCCTGCTCCATGTGTTGGGCGATCTCCTGGGCTCCGTCGCCGCGATCGTCGCCTCGCTCGTCATCATGGCGACGGGCTGGACCCAGATCGATCCGATCCTGTCCGTCCTCGTGTGCCTGCTGATCCTCACCAACGCCTGGCGTCTCGTGCGCGAATCCGCCCATGTCCTCCTCGAAGGCGCCCCGGCCGGCGTCGATGGCACGGAGGTCGGGCGGCGCCTGCGCGAAAGGGTGGCCGGTGTCGAGGACGTGCACCATGTCCACGTCTGGATGATCACCCCGCGCCGGCGTGCCGCGACGCTGCATGTCTGCGTGCCGGAGGATACCGAAGGCACCGACGTGGTGCGGCGAGTAAAGGCGGAACTCAGCACGGCCTTCTCCATCGACCATGCCACGGTCGAACTGGAGCACGGTCGCTGCGCCGACGCGGACAGCGAATGCGGGAGTGGGCACGCCCACGACCATCACGACCATGCCGGACCGGGCAAACACCACGATCATGCCCATGCGCACGGCCACGACCACCATGACCACGCGAGGGAGCATCGCCACTCCCACGACCCCCTGCCCCGTCCGGCCTGAGAGGACCAACGCCCCTTGAGCCAGATCGCCCCCCGCACCGCCGCCTCGCCCCTTCTCGACGTGCGCGATCTCCAGGTCGCCTTCCACCAGAACGGCGAGACGAGCCTTGCCGTCAAAGGTGTGTCCTTCTCGATCGCCAAGGGCGAGACCGTGGCGCTCGTCGGCGAATCGGGCTCGGGCAAGTCCGTGTCGGCCCTCTCGATCCTGAAGCTCCTGCCCTACCCCTCCGCCAGCCATCCGGGCGGCGCGGTGTTCTTCGAGGGGCGCGACCTCATCGCCGCGCCCGACAAGGAACTGCGCGGCGTGCGCGGCAACAAGATCTCGATGATCTTCCAGGAGCCGATGAGCTCGCTCAACCCGCTCCACACGATCGAGCGGCAGATCGGCGAGGTTATGAAGATCCATCGCGGCCTATCCGACAAGGCCGCGCGCGAGCGAACGCTGGAGCTTCTCGTCCAAGTCGGCATCCGCGAGCCGGAAAAGCGCCTCGGCTCCTATCCCCATCAGCTGTCCGGCGGCCAGCGCCAGCGCGTGATGATCGCGATGGCGCTCGCCAACGAGCCCGACCTCCTGATCGCCGACGAGCCGACCACGGCGCTCGACGTCACGGTGCAGGCGCAGATCCTGGAACTCCTGAAGACGCTCCAGGCCGAGCGCGACATGGGCCTCCTCTTCATCACCCATGATCTCGGCATCGTGCGACGGATCGCCGACCGGGTCTGCGTGATGTATCGCGGCGAGATCGTGGAGACCGGGCCGACGGCGGAGATCTTCTCCGACCCGCAGCACGCCTATACGAAGCACCTTCTCGCCGCCGAGCCGAAGGGCCGCCCGCCCGCCGCCAACGTCAACGCGCCGCTCGTCATGGAGGGCAAGGGCGTGAAGGTCTGGTTCCCCGTGCGAACCGGTCTCATGCGACGCATCACCGACCACGTGAAGGCCGTCAACGGCATCGATATCGCAGTGCGCGCCGGCCAGACGGTCGGCGTCGTCGGCGAATCGGGCTCGGGCAAGACGACCCTCGGCCTTGCCCTTTGCCGCATGATCGCGAGCCAGGGGGAGATCCGCTTCGACGGCGAGCGGATCGACACGAAGTCCTCGCGCGAGATGCGCGACTGGCGCGACCGCATCCAGATCGTCTTCCAGGACCCCTACGGCTCGCTCAGCCCCCGCATGCCCATCGCCGACATCGTGGCGGAAGGGCTGCAGGTGCACCAGCGCAAGCTTTCGGGGCCCGAGCGCGACGCGCGCGTCGTCTCGGCGCTCACCGAGGTCGGCCTCGATCCGGCAACCCGCTTCCGCTACCCGCACGAGTTCTCCGGCGGCCAGCGCCAGCGTGTCGCCATCGCCCGGGCCATGGTGCTCAACCCGCGCTTCGTCATGCTGGACGAGCCGACCTCGGCGCTCGACATGAGCGTGCAGGCGCAGGTCGTCGATCTCCTGCGCGACCTGCAGCGCAAGCACGACCTCGCCTATCTCTTCATCAGCCACGACCTCAAGGTCGTGCGCGCGCTCGCCAACGAAGTGATCGTGATGCGCGGCGGCGAAGTGGTGGAGCGCGGGCCCGCGGAGGAGATCTTCGAGCGGCCGAAGACCGACTACACCAAGGCCCTGATGGCTGCCGCCTTCCGCATCGAGGCGTCGGGCAGCGGGAACGTCGCCCAGTGAGCGGGCCGACCTACCGCTCGCGGCTGGAGGACCAGGCGCTCGGCTTCGACGTCAGCGAAGAGCGCCGCGTCTTCGACGGGTTCCGTCCGCTCGACGTCCTGACGTTGAGCCACGAACCGCTTGGGCAATCGAAGCGCGCCCGGGTACGCCGCGAGATCGTTCGCGGCGGACGCTGCGCGGTCGTCATCCCCTATGATCCCGAGCGCGACGCCGTCGTGGTGATCCGCCAGTTCCGCATCGGCGCGGCGCTCGCAACGCCCCATGCCGCCCCGCTGGAGCTGCCGGCCGGCGGCATCGACGAGGGGGAGGACCCCGCCGCGGGCGCGGCGCGCGAGCTGACGGAAGAGACCGGCCTCGTGCCCAGCGCGATCGGGCACTGCTTTTCCATCCTGTCGACGCCCGGACTGACGGACGAGCTCGCCATGGTGTTCCTCGCGATCGTCGACACGGCGCATCTGTCGGGCCAGGGGGGCAAGGCCGACGAGGACGAAGACATCCTGCCCATTCCCGCCCCCTTCGAGGCGCTCCTGGACGCGGTGGACCGGGGCGCCTTGCAGAACGGGTTCCTGGTGACCGCGACACATTGGTTCGCGCGCCATGGCCGCGCCCATGCCAAGCTCCTTGCCGACACACGCCATACGGACGCAGACCTTTGAGCATTCTCCTTTCCGTCACCGGTTTCGACGCCACGCGCTGGATGGAGGCTCTGCTCGAGGCAGCCCCCGGCGAGACGGTGGTGCTGCGCCCCGCGAGCGCGGCCGACGAGAGCATCGACTATGCCGTGGTCTGGAAGCAGCCGCCGGGAGTCCTGTCCAACCTGCCGAACCTTCGCGCCGTCTTCTCGCTGGGTGCAGGCGTCGATCACATCCTCCAGGACAAGACGCTTCCCGACGTGCCGATCCTGCGCATCGTGGCCGATGATCTCACCGCACGCATGAGCGAATACGTCGTCTGGCGGGTGCTCGATCATCACCGCCGGGGGATGACCTATCGGGCCCAGCAGGCGGCGCGGATCTGGAACGAGCGGCGCCAGCCGGCGGCCTCGCAGATCGAGGTGGGTATCCTCGGTCTCGGCGAACTCGGCCGCGACGCCGCCGGCAAGCTGCGAGGCCTCGGTTTCCGCGTATCCGGCTGGAGCCGGCGTTCCAAAGTCGTCGAGGGGGTTGAGTGCTTCCATGGCGAGGACGGCCTCGATGCGGTGCTCGGCCGCGCCGACATCCTGGTCGTCCTCCTGCCGCTGACGCCGGACACCCGGGGCATGATCGACGACGGCTTCCTGTCGAAGCTGAAACGCGAGACGCCGCTCGGCACGCCATCGCTCGTCAATGCCGGACGCGGCGGGCTGCAGAAGGATTCGGCGATCCTGCGTGCGCTCAACGACGGGCGGCTCATGGAAGCCTCGCTCGACGTCTTCGAGCGCGAGCCGCTCGGCTCCGACAGCCCGCTCTGGCGCCATCCGCGCGTGTTCGTCACGCCCCACTCCGCCGCCTCGTCCGATCCGGCGGCGCTCGCGCCGATCATCATGGCGCAGATCGCGGCGCACCGGCGCGGCGAGCGCCTCGACAACGTCGTGGACCGCAGCGCGGGTTACTGAAGGCTTGGGCCGAGGCGGCGCCGCACCGTGACGGGTGAGCCCTTGGCGAGCGCCCGTGCCTCCGCTTCGGCCAGCGGCTCGGCCGCGGTCATCATGTGATGGGCGTTGGCATGAAGAAGCGTCTCAGTGTCCAGCATGATGCCGACATGGCCGCGCCAGAATACGAGATCGCCTCGCTGCAGAGGCTCGCTGGACGGCACCTCGGTTCCCAGCGACGCAGTCTGGAGATCGGTATCGCGGGGGGCCTCGACGCCCGCCATCCCCAGCGAAAGCTGCACCAGCCCCGAGCAGTCGATACCGGACGACGACTTGCCTCCCCAGAGATAGGGCACGCCGAGGAACCCTTCTGCCACCGAAACGAAGTCGGCCGCGCGGGCATCGGCGGGTTCGAGGTGCTGCCGCACAACCGCGCCGAACGGCGCGATGAGCGCATAGGTGGCATTGGGGTCCGTCGCCTCGCCGCGCACGCTCACGCTCGCTCCGAGCATCAGTTCGCGCATTGGCGGCCGCTTGATGTCGGGGCCGGGGAACACGAAGGTGCGCGCCACACGCACGCGGTGGGTGGCCGCCGGCGCGGGACCAGCCAGCAGCGCCGCCGTCGGCATCCAGCCGACATAGCGGTCGCGCGTCAGCTGCACCCAGCACCAGCCTTCCGGCGTTTCCTCGAAAATGGTGAGCGCTTCGCCATGGAGCGCCTGCGTCTCGAGAGGGGCGTCCGGCGAGGGATGGCGGCGGAGGTCCGCGATCGGCGCATCGACATGGCCGGGCTCGCCGGCCACGAAGCGGTCTGCCTTCACCTGCCCGCGCAGCCGTTCGTCGGCGAGATCGGCTCGTGCGGCATGGAGCCGGCGATCCAGCGCCACGGTCATCGGGTCAGTCCTCCCGCCTCGTCGACCAGACGGTCGGCCATCTGCGAGACGAACAGGCTGCCCTTCACCGTGCGGCGCACGAGCACGTTGCGCAGGTCCTGCGGGTCGCGCCGACGTTCCAGAAGTTCCATGCGCCCCATCGTATCGAGCGCCCGCGTCACCACGGGCTTGGTCACTTTCAGCTTCTCGGCCAGCCCCCGCACCGTGTGGGGGGGCGGCTCGAGATAGACGGTGAGCAGGATCGCCGTCTGGCGGGTCGTCAGGTCGAGCCCCGCCTCGCGCGTCTGCTTCAATGCATTTCCGTGCAGCAGACGCAGCGCCTGCGCCGGACGGATTTCGATCCCCATTCACGGTCCCCACCGAGCCCGGCTCTCGTTTCGGAGCCGGTCCGGTCAATGGACAGAGGAATTGAGGCCGTTTCAAGAGGACGGATAACGCTCCTGCAGCACCTTGGCGAGCGCGCGGATCCCCTGCGCCTCGCCGCCGGCCGGGCCGGTCGGACCGGGCTGCGGCCGCCAGCCGAAGACGTCGAAATGCGCCCATGACTTCGCGCGGGTCACGAAGCCCTGCAGGAAGAGGGCCGCCGTTACCGATCCCGCAAAACCGTCGGTGGTCACGTTGTTGATGTCGGCGATCTTGGAGGCGAGGTTGCGGGCGTAGGGCTTCCAGAGCGGCAGGCGCCAGAGCGGATCGTGCACCGAGACGCTCGCCGCGGCGATGTCGGCGGCGAGCGCCTCGTCGTCGGTGTAGAACGGCGGCAGGTCGGGTCCCAGCGCGACGCGCGCCGCGCCCGTCAGCGTCGCCATGTCGATCAGGATCTCCGGCGCCTCCTCGTCGGCGAGCGACAGGGCGTCGGCCAGGATCAGACGCCCCTCCGCATCCGTGTTGCCGATCTCCACCGTCTTGCCGTTGCGGCTCGCCAGGACGTCGCCGGGGCGGAAGGCGTTGCCGGCGATCGCGTTCTCGACGGCCGGGATCAGGACGCGCAGCTGGACCGGCAGCCGCTCGCCCATGACGATCCGCGCGAGGCCGAGAACGTTGGCGGCGCCCCCCATGTCCTTCTTCATCAGGAGCATGCCGGAGGCCGGCTTGATGTCGAGCCCGCCCGTGTCGAAGGCCACGCCCTTGCCGACGAGCGTCACGCGCGGCGCGTCGGCCCGCCCCCAGCGCAGGTCGATCAGGCGCGGCGCGACCGCGCTCGCCCGGCCGACCGCGTGGATCATCGGGAAGTTGGCCGCGAGGAGTTCGTCGCCGAGCGTCACCGAAACGCTGGCACCGAACTCCGTTGCGAGCGCCCGCGCGGCCGCCTCGATGCCGTCCGGCCCGAGGTCGTTCGTCGGCGTGTTGACGAGATCGCGCACGAGATCGACGGCGGAGGCGCGAAGGCGCACGCGCGCCTCGTCGGCACCCGCGGGCAGGACGAGCCGCGCGCCTTCGTCGGCCGGCTTGGTGCGGTAGCGATCGAAGCGATAGGCGCCGAGGAGGAAGCCGAGCGCGGCAAGGTCCGGATCGAGGTCATGACCGTCGGCGAGCGCCCAGTCACCCGAAGGCAGGCCGGTGGCCAGCGCGCCGGTCAGGAGGGAGCGCTCCGCGAGACCGACATCCCGGGCGCCGATCCCGAGCGCCGCGGCCCCCAGGCCCCCGTCGGCACTTGGGCTCACGAGGACGCTCCCGGCGCTCGCCTTCCAGCCGGTCGCCTGCGCCCAGGTGCCGAGCACCCCCGGCAGGTCGCCGGCTTCGCCCTCCCCTGCCACGTGGATGGGGCGGGCGGTGGCACCGGCGGACAGGAGACGGCTGGTCATCGCGGATCGGGTCCTCGTCTGCGCTCCGAAGGATTAAGGGAGCGGTAAGGTTAACGATTTATGGCTCAGACAACAGACTGCACAGCCGGATCGGGACCCATGCGCGCCATCGAACCATTCAGCCGGTCCGCCGCCTCGCTTCAGGATGCGGCCTACGCCCGCTCGGCTCCGCACGCAAGGAGGGCGGCGCTGGGCGCGGGCCTTCTCGCGCTTGCGATGCTTGCCGGCTGCAACCAGACGTCGCGCATGCACACGGGATCGATCTCGCCGTCCACAGCCTCGAGCACCTCAGGCGCCCTGCGCGGCGAGAAGCCGCTGGCGGATATGTCGGCCGCCGAACTCAGAGGCGCGGTGACGGCTTACGGGGCGCGTTACGAAGGCAACCCGAAGGACAAGGGCACCGGCCTCGCCTTCGCCTCGGCCCTTCAGATGACCGGGCGCAACGAGCAGTCGCTCGCCGTCATGCAGCAGGTGGCGATCGCCCATCCCGACGACCGCGACGTCCTGTCGGCCTACGGCAAGGCGCTGGCGGCGGCCGGCGATCTGCCGAAGGCGCTGGAGACCGTGCGCCGCGCCCAGACGCCGGACCGCCCCGACTGGCGCCTCCTTTCGGCCGAGGGCGCGATCCTCGACCAGCTCGGCCAGCCCGAGAAGGCGCGCGTCCTCTACGAGAAGGCGCTCGTTCTCGAGCCGAACGAGCCGTCGGTCCTGTCGAACCTCGGCATGTCCTATCTCCTGGCCAACAACCTGCCGAAGGCGGAGAGCACCCTGTCGCGCGCCGTCGACCTGCCGGGCGCCGATGCGCGCGTGCGCCAGAACCTCGCGCTGGTCATGGGCCTGCAGGGACGTTTCGACGAAGCCGAGCGCACAGCGTCCGCCGTTCTCAGCCCTGACGAAGCCAAGGCCAACGTCGCCTACCTCCGGCAGATGCTGTCGCAGAAGAACACCTGGTCCGAACTCGCGGCCGAAGACCGGGGCTGATCCGGTTCGCTACGCGCGAGGCTGCGGGCGCAAGCCGTCACCCAGCATGCGACGCATGAAGGAGGCGATCAGCCGCAAGGCCTGTGGGCGATCCGGGCCTCGCGCCGCCCTCGCTCCCGCCATGTACCGCCGCAAGTCCCGCGCGGCGGCTCGCCGATAAGCCCAGGGACGAAACGGGGGACAAGAGATCCCCATGCCGTCGAGGCAGCGCGACACCGCGGCGAGATCGACCAGCGATACGCCGAGATGGATGTGCTGAAATCGCGTCGCCGCGTCGTAGTACATCGTTCCGACCTGATCGGGGCTGCCCGCCTGCGCGAAACGGCGCGCCCGCGGCGCCAGAACGCGTTCGAAGAAGCCGGCCTTGATCGACTTGGGGATCAGCACCACGCGTGCCATCGCCTCCCGGCCCAGAAGTTCCGTACCGTGGCAGGCCGACCCTTGCGTGAAGACCACGCACTCGGCCTTGCGATAATGGTCCATCTGTTCGGCGAACCCGTGCTCTTCGGGATAGAACGGCTGGAACCCCGCCCCTTCCAGCCAGCGCTCGAGATAGGCTTCCCCGAGGAGGCCGCCCTCCAGGGCCTGCCTTGTGCGAGAGACATAAAGCCGCTGCGGACGCGGCACGCCTTCGAACGCGGCGTCGAGGGCCGGTCCGGAATGGGCGCTCAGGAGATCCAGATACCAGTCGGCCGGATCGCCGTGATGCTGCGAAGCCTGCGGGACGAGGTGCAGGCGCTCGACGACCACGTCGTCGAGGGCGATCACCACGTCGTCCGGACCAAGCCCGAGAAACGACAGGATATCGCGCAGATGCCGCGGCAACCGGTCGAAGGACGCATGCGGCTCGTGCCCGCGAGCGCCCACGAACAGGAAGCGATGACCGAGACCCAGCGCGCGTGCGGGCAGGATCCGATGGATCATCTCGGCCATGAAGTGTCCGAAATGATCGTAGAGCGCCCCGGCATAGATCAGATCGCCCGGCAGGAACCGTCCGGGTGGGGCGTCGGGCGCGAAGTTGTCGACGATCGCCCCGCCGCGATGATGGCGAAAGACCTGAAGCGTCGGATCCGTGAGGATCGGGCCGCCGCGATAACCGACGGGATGCTGGACGATCGGCGCGACGAAAGCCTGTACCCGGGCATTCTCCACGACGACATGCCGGATCGGGGAATGGGCAGGCAGAGCAGCCCGTATCGTCGTCATCGCTGCATGATCTGGATGATGGCGGGTCCGATGATGACGGCGAAGAGGACGGGCAGGAAGAACAGGATCATCGGGACGGTGAGCTTGGGCGGCAGGGCGGCTGCCTTCTTTTCGGCGAGCATCATCCGCGAGTCGCGGCTTTCCTGCGCCATGGTGCGCAGCGCCACGCCGAGCGGGGTGCCGTAGCGTTCGGCCTGGATCAGCGCGGTCGAGACGGCGCGGACCGATTCCATGCCGGTTCGCGAGACGAGGTTCTCGTAGGCCTGGCGGCGCTCGGGCAGGTAGGACAACTCGGCGCAGACGAGAACCAGTTCCTCCGCCAGTTCGATGGACTGAATGCCGATCTCGTCGGCAACCCGGCGAAAGGCCGCCTCGATGGAATTGCCGGATTCGACGCAGATCAGAAGAAGGTCGAGGGCATCCGGCCAGGCCCGGGTGAGCGACAGGCCGCGCTTGGCCGAGCGATTGCTGACATAGAAGTTGGGTGCGTAGAACCCGGCATAGGCCGCCAGGATGCAGACGAACACGCGCACCGACAGCGTATGCTCCTTCAGGACGCCGATGCCGAAGATATAGAAGGCCGCCAGGATCGCGAACACGAGCGGCAGCGTCACCCGGCAGAACAGGAACAGGGTTGTGGCGCGCTGCGAGCGAAGGCCGGCGACTTTCAGCTTGGTGACCATCGCATCGTCCATCAGGGCATTACGCAGGTCCAGCTTTTCCACGACCCGCGCGGCGAACGAGCGGTCCTCTTCCCGGCGCAAGCCCTTGCCGCGTCCCGTGTCGCGCTCGCTCGCCAGACGGGCGCGCTCGCGTGCGCGCAACTCGTCCCGCTCAAGGGCGACGGCGCGCATGCGCGTCTTCATCTCGCGGCCGCTGAGGAGCGGCAACGCGATCGACAGAAAGGTCGCGAACACGGCGACGGCCACGAGAAGGCCGAGGGCCGCTTGGCTCGATAGGCCGAGGAAGCTCAAGACTGCGTCCATGGGCGCTGCATCCTAGAACGTTCCGAGGGGAAGCGGGATCGCTTCGCCCGGGAACAACGCGGCAAGAAACAAGGGACCGAAGACCCGGCCCGTCGATCCGGCTCAATGGTCCGGCGGTGGCAAGGCTTGCGGCCGCTCGGGTGACGACACCAGCAGCCCGAGCGACCTCAAAAGTCGAAATTGATCATGTTGCGCATGACGACGACGCCGATCGCCATCCAGATGCCTGCGCAGGCGAGGACGATATTGCCCGCGCCGGTATTGAAGAGGATCGCGATGTAGTCGGGCGAGGTCATGTAGACGAGACCGCCGACGATGAACGGCAGGGATCCGATGATGCCGCCGGAGGCCTTGGCCTCCATCGACATCGCCTGGATCTTGCCCTTCATCTTCTTGCGCTCGCGCAGGACGCGCGACAGGTTGGACAGCGCCTCGCCGAGATTGCCGCCCGCCTGGCTCTGGATCGAGACCACGATGGCGAAAAAGTTGGTCTCCGCCAGAGGCATGTTCTGATAGAGGCGCTCGACCGCTTCCGTCATCGACAGGCCCATCTGGAGCGCCTCGACGATGCGGGCAAATTCCGAGCGCACCGGCTCCGGCGTTTCCGCCGCGACCATGCGCAGCGTGTCGTTCAAGGGCAGGCCGGAGCGGATGCCGCGCACGATGACGTCCACCGCGTTGGCGAATTCCTCGACGAACTTCTTCTGCCGCCGGGCTTTCAGGAAGCTGAGGAGCCAGCGAGGGACACCGAGGCCACCGACGAGGCCGAGCCCCGCAACCACCAGCAGCGGCGCCCCGAACACCAGCGCCAGGAAGGACGCGAGAAGGCCGAGCCCGATGCTGCCCAGAACGAAGCTGCGCATCGACAGCTTCATCCCCGTCTGGGCGATGCGCCGCTCGATCGTCAGGTTGCGCGTGTGGCGCGTCTTGGCCTTCTGCTTGCTGTCGAGATCGTCCAGCGAGGTCTGGATCGACTTGCGACGCTTGGCCACCTCCTGCAATCGGTCGCGCGCCTGGCGCTTGGCCTGGATGTCGCTCTCGCTCTGCTTGTACTGGCCGAGACGGCTGCGGGCGTTCTTCTCGACCTGCAGGCGCGGCTCGAGCAGCGCATAGGTCAAGGCACCGAGGGCGATGGTCGCCAGGACCACGAAGCCGATCGTGATCATGAGGCGCCCGCGCCCTTGATCTCAGCCGCGTCGAGGGCACGGGCGAGCCGCTGCTCTTCACCGTAGTAGCGCGCGCGGTCCCAGAAGGCCGGACGACCGACGCCGGTGGAGCGGTGACGGCCCATCAGCTTGCCGCGGGAATCCTCACCCAGGATGTCGTAGACGAAGAGATCCTGCGTTGTGATGACGTCGCCCTCCATGCCCAGCACTTCGGTGATGTGAGTGATGCGGCGCGAGCCGTCGCGCAGGCGCGCGGCCTGCACGATGATGTCGATGGAGCCGGTGACGATCTCCTTCACCGTGCGCGAGGGCAAGGAGAAGCCGCCCATGGCGATCATCGACTCGATACGGTTGAGGCACTCGCGCGGGGAGTTGGAGTGGATCGTCCCCATCGATCCGTCGTGGCCGGTGTTCATCGCCTGAAGAAGGTCGAACACCTCCGGGCCGCGCACCTCGCCGACGATGATCCGCTCGGGGCGCATGCGCAGGCAGTTCTTGACGAGGTCGCGCATGGTGATCTCGCCCTCGCCCTCGATGTTGGGCGGGCGGGTTTCCAGGCGCACGACATGGGGCTGCTGGAGCTGGAGCTCGGCCGAATCCTCGCAGGTGATGATGCGCTCGTCCTCGTCGATGTAGCGCGTCAGGCAGTTGAGAAGGGTCGTCTTGCCCGAGCCCGTGCCCCCGGAAATCACCACGTTGCAGCGCACGCGGCCGATGATCTGAAGAATCTCGGCACCTTCCGGCGAGATCGCGCCGAACGTGACCAGCTGGTCGAGCGTCAGCTTGTCCTTCTTGAACTTGCGGATGGTGAGAACCGTGCCGTCGATGGCGAGCGGCGGCGCGATGACGTTGACGCGGCTGCCGTCGGGCAGGCGCGCATCGCAGATGGGCGAGGATTCGTCGACGCGCCGTCCGACCTGGGACACGATGCGCTGGCAGATGTTGAGAAGCTGCTGGTTGTCGCGGAAGCGGACGCCCGCCTCCTGCACCTTGCCGGCGACTTCGATGAAAGTCTGCCGCGCGCCGTTGACCATGATGTCGGCGATGTCGTCGCGCGCCAGCAGCGGCTCCAGCGGTCCATAGCCGAGGACATCGTTGCAGATGTCGGAAAGCAGGTCCTCCTGCTCGGCGATCGTCATCGCGAAGTTCTTGATCGCGATGATGTCGTTGACGATGTCGCGGATTTCCTCGCGCGCCGCTTCGGTCTCGAGGCGGGCGAGCTGGCTGAGGTCGATCGTGTCGATCAGCGCCGCGAAGACCTTGCTCTTGGTCTCGTAATAGCTGTCGGGCCGGATCTTGGCGGCGGTCGCCGGCGGCGTGGGTGCAGGCTCGGAAACGCGGCGTGCGGGCGCCGCCGCGGCAACGGGGGTCGCGGGCGACGGCTCGCGCACGACGGGCACCAGCGCCGCGAGGGGCACGGGAGCCTTGGTCGGTGTATCGGGTCCGCGCTTTCCGAACATGGTTCCTCCGGGTCTCGGACCTCCGGCGAACCGCTTTCGCCGGGACGATCCGAGCTGTCTGATTTCACTGCGTCACCCAGTCGCGCAGGCGTTGCCGCCGCGCCGGGAGACGCTTCAACGGCGGCGCATCAGGCCGAACAGGCCCGAGCGCGCCGGTTTGAGGGCCCGCTTGGTGGAGCTGCGCCCGGTGACGGCATGGGCGATCTCGGCGAAGGCCTCCACCGACGGGTGCTTGGGCTCCGTCTCGCAGACCATCCGCCCCGTGTTGGCCGCCATGCCGAACACGGCCGGATCGAAGGCGATCGTGGCCAGGGGCACGAGACCGAGCGGCTCGGCGAACTCCGCGGCCTCGATCTCCGGACGCTTGGGCATGCCGGTCTGGTTGAGCACCAGACGCGGCGGCCCGTCGTTGGGGCGCAGGCGCTTCAGCGTGTCGACGAGGTTCTTGGCGTTGCGCAGGTTCGCAAGATCGGGCGTCGCGACGATCACGATCTCGTCGATCCGCTGGAGGACGTTGCGCGTCCACTCGTTCCAGGCGTGCGGCAGGTCGAGCACCACCGAGGGCGTGCCGCGCTGCGCCGCCTCGATCAGCGGCGTGAAGGCTTCCGCATCGAAGTCGTAGGTCCGATCGAGCGTCGACGGAGCCGCCAGCAGCGACAGGTGGTCGGCGCATTTCGCCAGCAGGCGGTCGAGGAAGACCTCGTCCAGGCGATCGGCCGAAAACACCGCCTCGGCGATGCCCTGCGGCGGATCCTTGTCGAAATTGATGTTGGCCGTTCCGAACGCCAGGTCGAAGTCGGCGAGCACGACGTCGGAGGAGAAGAGCTTGCCGATCGACCAGGCGACGTTGTGGGAGATCGTGGAGGCGCCGACACCGCCCTTGGCGCCGACGAAGCCGACCGAGCGCCCGAGCGGCGCGGAATCGGGAGCGGCGAAGAGCTGCGACACGAGACCGATGAACTCGGACAGCGTGAGCGGTGCCAGCACGTATTCGGAAATGCCGCGCCGCGTCAGCTCGCGATACAGCGACACGTCGTTGCAATGACCGACCACGACGACCTTCGAGCCGGGATCGCAGACCTCGGCCAGCGTGTCGAGCTCGGCAAGGAGTTCGGCCGCCGCGAACTGCGACTCGAGGATCACCAGATTGGGCGTCGGCGCTGAGGCGTAGTGCTCGGCCGCCGCACGGATGCCTCCGGTGTGGACGCGCAGGTGCGCCTTGGCCATGCGCCGGTCGGCGCCGGCGGCCTCGATCGTTCCCGCGACCTCGGGCGTCTCGCAGAAGGCCTGGATCGAGATGCGCGGGATCGGCCGAAGCGCATCGAGCCGCTCGCGCAGCGTCTCGTCGTCGAGATGGTAGGCCGTCTCGGAAAAGGGCGGAGGGGACATGGCGATACGCCTTCCTACCAGTTGTAGTTCGATTCGGTCCGGCTCCGGTCGGAAGCCGTCGACCTGCCCTGGCGATAGTCCCCGATCACCGTCGTGCGGCGCTCGGCGTCGATCTCGCTCATGCCGCGCGGGCCCAAGAGGTCGCGCGGGTCGGCGATCTGCGCGGCAAGGTTTGCCTGACTCGCGCAGCCGAAGTTCTCGTAGTTGCGGTTCTGGTAGGTTTCCCCGAGGTCGGCCGGCCATTGCCCGCAGGCGTGCTCGAGACCGGCGGTCAGCCCGTTGAAGGACAGGCGGATCGGGAAGGCCTCGCCGCTCGTCTCGACGTCATAGGACGTGAGAAGCACGCGCGAGCGCGCCACCCCTTCGCGACCGAGGGCGCGCACCATGTCCTTGGCCACGAGACCGGCGGCCTGGGCGTTGCGCGTGTTCGCCGGCACCTGGATGCGGATCACCGAGGCGCGAGCGGCGCGAAAGCGCGAGGCGAAGCTCTGCACGCGCGTCAGGTCGGCATGGGTCAGCCGCGTCTCCGAGGAGGCCACCAGGATGTCGAGGTCCTGCGTCGCCTCGCCCACGATGATGGGATGGCGCGCACGGTAGTCGTCGGGCGCGTAGTTCAGGGGGCCATCGGGCCGCTGCGCGCAGCCGGCAAGGCCGAGAACCGTGAGGACGAAGCCGGCCGTGGCGAGGCGACGGGCGGCGGAAGAGGTCGCTTGCTCGCTCATTTGTAGATGTATCCAACGGTGCCGTGATAGCGGCCGGACGGAAGGGCGGTTTCGGAATGGCCGTAGACGCGGTTGATCCGGCCCAGCAGGTTGCCGGCCCCGTCCGACGTGAAAGCCAGGTTGTCGTCGGGCCGGGCGAGGTCCTGCCGGGCCACCGGCCGCACGAGATAGGGCGTCACGATGATGACGAGTTCGGTCTCGTAGCGCTGGAAATCGCGCGAGCGGAACAGGGTGCCGAGGATCGGGACCTTGGACAGGCCGGGATAGCCCGAGATGACCTGTCGCATCTCGTCGCGCACCAGTCCCGCGATCACCAGGCTGCCGCCCGATGGCAGTTCCACCGACGTATCGGCCAGGCGCTTGCGGATGCTGACCGCGCCGACGCCGCCGTCGCGGCCGCCCGACGTGTGGAAGGGCGTCTCGAAGGTGGGCTCGGAGACAGCCGTCCGGATCTTGAGGCTGATGCGCCCCGGCGAGAGAACCACCGGCGTGAAGTCGAGACCGATGCCGTAGTCGATCTCCTTGCGCTGGACGGTCCGACTGTCGCGCGTGGCCGGCGTCGTCTCGAAGATCGGCTGCCCGGAGCCGTCGTAGCCCTTGAACTCCCGCTTTTCCGGTTCGCCGTACTCGTAGCTCTGGCTGACGGGCACGACGAACTCGCCGCCGACCTTGAAGCTCGCGCTTTCGCCGGAGATGGCGGTGAGGCTCGGCTCGGCCAGGGTGCGCATGACACCCGCCTGTTCGAGAGCCGACAGCATGGCGTCGAAGTTGACGTCGCCGACCGCGCCCGCCGCACCGATGCCCGACGAAGACAAGGCCTTGCCGAGGGCGAACGGGTTGTCGACCCCGCCGAAGAACGCCACGCCGTCGCTGGAGCCGCTGACCGAACCGTTGAGGCCGAGCTGCTTCACGATGGAGCGCTGAACCTCGGCCACGGTGACCTTCAGCGTGACCTGGTCCTCGCCCTGGATCTGCAGGAGGTTGACGATCTGGCTGCGCTGCAGCGCCGGGCTGATCTGCGAGACGGAGGAGGAGGACAGATTGGCCGAGGAACCCGACGCCGACGCCGTCTGGACGTACTGGCCGGTTGTCGCCTCGCCGCCCCGCGTGAAGATCGTCGCGAGGTCCACCGCGCGGGCGGCGTCCTGCGCATTCTCCACCGTACCGGTCAGGATGACGTTGTCGTTCAGCATCTCCGCCTTCACGTCCGCCGTCGGGATGAAGCGGCGGATGGTGGCCGCGAGGCCCGCAATGTCGCGTTCGATCTTCAGGTCGAGCACCGCGATCTCGCGGCCCGCAGCGTCGAAGACAAAGATGTTGGTCTGACCGATCCGCTTGCCGAAGAGGTAGATGCGGCGGGACGTGCGGGTGACGGCATCGGCCACCGAGGGATCGGCGACGACGATGTCGTGCGCATCGCGCGGCAGGTCGATGACCTTGGACTTGTTCAGCCCGAGCGCGACCGTCTGGTTGAGGCGGTTGATCGAGATGATCGCGTCGTTGGACGCGGCGAAAGCCGCTTCCGGGGCGCCGGCCGCGAGGGCGGCGAGCGCGACATGGGCCAGGGGTCGCAGGATGCGGTTGGCCATCGGTCAGTTCCCCGCGGTGAGGTTGGTCGTCTTGCCGTAGCGGACGAGACGGATTTCGGTGTTGGTGGTGCGCTTCTGCTGCTCGAGCAGGAAGGCCGCGTAGCCCGGCGATCCCGGCACGGAATCGGCGAGGGATCGCAGCGACAGGACCAGGCGCTCGGCCATCCGCTGCGCGGCCGTCAGGGCTTCGGCCTGCGCGGCGTCGACCTCGAGCGTCGCGGTCGAGCCGACCACGACCCGCTCGCCTTCCTTCTCCTCGACCGTCTGGTCGATGGCGAGGACCCGCAGGTTCTTCAGGACGGTCTGCGTGTCGTAGGAGGGCGGCTGCCCTTCGACGGGGGGGCGGGCGCGCGTCATGATGACGTCGACATGGTCGTTGGGCAGGATGAAGCCGCCGGCGGACGTTTCGGGAGAGATCTGGACCGAGACGGCACGGCTTCCGGATGGCAGGATCGCCGACATGAAGCCGCGGTCGGAGCGGATGAGCTTGGCTTCGCGGATCGGCTCGCCGGAGAAGAAACTCTGGCGGGCGATGGTGCCCTTCAGCTCGGTGATGGCGTCCGGGCGCTGGTCGCGGCGGATCAGGGTCGCGGAGACGCCGTCCTCCGGCCACTTCATCCAGTCGAGCGCGCCCTCGGTGCCCGATCCCATGCCGATGTCGCGCGAAGCGACGAGGACCTCGAGCAGCTTGATCGGCGGCTGGACGGGCTGCGCGGAGATGATGATCGGCTCGGGGTTGCCGCCGCCGAGATTCAAGGCGAGCAGACCAGCCCCGATCGCAGCTACGGCCGCGATGCCGAAGATCGCCAAGCGGGCTGCCTGCATCCTCTCAACTCCTCTTGCGGTCTCCTGGAGTTCGACCGATGAGGCGTTATGGAGGATAAATCCTCAAGGCATGGTTAATGAGTTGCTGACGCAGCCGTCGTTGAAGGAGGACAGCGTCCTCACACGGGAAGGGCCGCAAGCAACGAAGGCGTCATGATCAGCCCCGCGCCCCCTATGGCGACACCGTAGGGAATGCCCGTATCGGCGTGCAGAAGACGATCGACGGACGCCAGCCCGGTCGTCGGCGAAAGGCACGCTCGGGCGAGAAGGAAGGCGAGCGTCAATACGCCGCCAAGAAGCGATGTCCAGATTGCGAAGGACAGGAGCGCCGGGGTCGGGCCGAGCCAGACGGCGGCGGCCGCGATCAGTTTCGCATCGCCTCCGCCCATCCAGCCGGCCGCAAAGCAGCAGAAGGTGACCGTCAGAACGGCGCCGCCGGTGAGAACATGCATGCCGACGGCGGTTGGCGACAAGCCGGCCGTCAACGCAAACGGAAGGAAACACACCGCGAGAAAGCCGACCATCCAGTTCGGTATGGTCATGGACTTCAGGTCGCTCAGTGCCGCGGCAAACAAGGCAATCGGAAACACGGAAAGGAGGACCACAGACATCGAGAGGACCTCCTTTCCGTTGTGTAGGCAGCGATCAGCAACAGATAGCTGTTGGGATCCGTACGTTCGGCTTAGCCGCCGAGCGATTCGCTCACGGTGGTGAACGTCGAGGTGAGGTTTTCGCCCATCGTGGTGATGGCGCCGATGATGACGACGCTCACGAGAGCGGCGATCAGGCCGTATTCGATCGCGGTCGCGCCGGACTCGTTCTTGCGAAAACGCTGGATGAGCTTGAACATGGGGGACTCCTGCCCGTTCGATGGAAACCAGTCCCGACGACCCGACATCGTCCGTCGTTCGGTGAGATCCAAACTACAGAGGAGCGTTTTCCGGCGGCTTAAGGAACAGCCTTAAGGAACGGTAACCAAAGGCATGGTTGCCGTATGGTGAAGTTAGCACTTAGAAATGTCCGCAACCTCTCCTTAAGCATCCGCGCCTTATGAAAGATCGCCGGCATCTTGCGATCGGCGGAGCTTCCCTATGCGTCCTTTCGTTCTTGCGGCGATCGTCGCTCTCGCAGCGCCCACCTCGGCCCAGGCGGAGAGCACCAACGGTCTCAGCGTTCCGATCGACCAGGTGCGGATCCTGCGCATTCCGCGACAGGCCGGCAGCGTGATCATCGGCAATCCGTCGATCGCCGACATCACGATCCACGACGCTCGCACGCTGGTTCTGACGGGGCGCTCCTACGGGATCACCAACCTCGTGGTGCTCGACACCGCCGGCGAGGTCGTTCTCGACGACAGCGTGATGGTGTCGAGCGACGAGTCTCATTCGCTGCGCGTGTTCCGGCAGGCCGAACGGACCACCTATTCCTGTTCGCCCGCCTGCGAGCCCAAGCTTGCGATCGGCGACAACCACATCGCCTACCAGGTAGCCGTCGAGCAGTTGGAGGATCACGAGAAGCTGTCCCAGCCCGGCAACTGATCGCAAGGAGCGGCTCCGGCTGCCATCCCGCCAAGCCCCTGTTTCCCGACCAGCCGCTTTCGTGACAGAAAGAGCGAGGTCGAACGGGAGAGAGAACTTGGGCCGCGCTATCCTGATCGTGCTCGACAGCTTCGGCATCGGCCAGGCGCCGGACGCCGCCGACTACGGCGACGCGGGCGCCGACACGTTCGGACATATCCACGCGGCGGCGCTCGCCGGCCGGGCCGATCGCGAGGCGCTGCGGCACGGCCCCTTGCGCCTTCCCTTCCTGGAGCGCCTCGGACTTCTGGCGGCGGCTGATATCGCGGGCGGTCCCGAGCCTCGCGGGCTGCATGGCGCGGCGCGCGAGGTCAGCCGCGGCAAGGACACGCCGTCCGGCCACTGGGAGATCGCAGGCGTTCCCGTGCCCTTCGACTGGGGCTACTTCCCCCGCACCGTGCCATGTTTCCCCCCTGCCCTCATCGAGGCGATCGTGCGCGAGGCGGGCCTGCCGGGTATCCTCGGCGACCGTCACGCCTCGGGCACCGAGATCATCGCAAGCGAGGGCGAAGCCAGCATCCGCACCGGCCGGCCGATCCTCTACACCTCCGCCGACAGCGTCCTCCAGATCGCCGCGCACGAGACAGCCTTCGGGCTCGATCGGCTGTATGCCCTCTGCGAGATCGCGCGACGGCATGTCGATGCGCTCAATATCGGACGCGTGATCGCGCGGCCCTTCGTGGGCGAGACCGCCGAAACCTTCCGCCGCACGGGCAACCGGCGCGACTATGCGGTGCCGCCGCCCGAGCCCACCGTCCTCGACCGAACGCTCGAAGCCGGGGCCCGCGTGATCGCGGTCGGCAAGATCGGCGACATCTTCGCCCATCGGGGCATCTCCGAGGTGCGCAAGGGCGACGGCAACATGGCGCTGTTCGACGCGCTTCTCGGCGCCGTGGGCTATGCAGCGGACGGAGACCTCGTCTTTGCCAACTTCGTCGACTTCGATACGATCCACGGTCATCGGCGCGACGTCGCGGGCTATGCCGCCGAGCTCGAGGCGTTCGACCGGCGCCTGCCCGAACTCGAAGCCGCGCTGCGGCCGGGCGATCTCGTGATTCTGACGGCCGACCACGGCTGCGACCCGACCTTTCCGGGCACCGACCATACGCGCGAGCGCGTGCCCGTCCTCGGCTTCGGCCCCGGCGTGGGCGCGCGGGCGATCGGCGTGCGACCGACCTTTGCCGACATCGGCGAGAGCGTCGCCGCCCATCTCGGCCTCCCCCCCGGCCCACACGGGACAAGCTTTCTCGCGACGCCGTCCCGCTTCGATCTTGGCGGCACCGTCCCCAGGCTCTAGAGCCATGACGGCAGACATCCAGGCAAAGGGCATCCGTATGGACGGCGTCACCGTGATCGATCATCCGCTGGTCCAGCACAAGCTGACCCTGATGCGGAAGCAGGAAACCTCGACGGCGAGCTTTCGCCGCCTCCTGCGGGAAATCTCGACCCTTCTCACCTACGAGGTGACGCGCGACCTCGACATGACGACGATCGACATCGAGACGCCGATGGGACCGATGTCGTCGCCGATCCTGGAGGGCAAGAAGCTGGTCTTCGCCTCCATCCTGCGCGCCGGCAACGGCCTTCTGGAAGGCATGCTCGACCTCGTGCCGGCCGCACGCGTCGCCCATGTCGGCCTCTACCGCGACCACGAGACGCTGCAGCCGGTCGAATACTACTTCAAGGCTCCGGAGGATCTGGGGAACCGTCTCGTCATCGTGGTCGATCCGATGCTGGCGACCGCCAACTCGGCCACCGCCGCGATGGACATGCTGAAGGGGCGGGGCGCGCGCAACATCCGCTTCCTCTGCCTTCTCGCCGCCCCCGAGGGCATCAAGCGCTTCCGCGACGCGCATCCCGACATTCCCGTCTACACCGCCTCGATCGATCAGGGACTGAACGAGAAGGGCTACATCATCCCCGGCCTCGGCGATGCGGGGGACCGGATGTACGGCACGAAGTAGCCGACCATTCGAGGCGAGCCGGCGCGGGTATTGCGACAATCCGGGCGAGCGGGAACGACAAACGGAGGGTGGAGGCGGCGGACAAGGCATCCATCACACCTCCGATCCCGGCGGCCGTGCCGCCCCATGGGGGCATGCGAACCCGGCCCCGGCGTGATGGTTTCGTTTCCGGCGCCTCAACGCTTTGGAAACCCGCTTGGCTCAGGCTGATGACGCGCGCTGGTCCCGGCACGCTTGCCCCGGATGCCGGCCGATGTCCAAGTTCTTCCCCCTTCTCGTCGGCGCCACGGCGATCGCCCTCGTCTTCCCTTCCGCCTTCGAACGATACCGCGCGAACCTCGTCTCCGAAGGCGAGGTGGAGCGCCTCGACCCGCCCCAGCCGGTGGTCGAAGCCGCCCTGCCGCTGCCGGCCGGCCGCATGGTGCGGCTTCAGGCGGGCCGCGACGGCCATTTCCGAACGCTTGCCCGCTTCGACGGGCGAAGCGAGGAGGTCATGGTGGATACGGGCGCGACCTACGTGGCGCTCGGGCAGGACGCGGCCCGGCGCCTCGGCGTGCGGGTGGACCCGTCCGAGTTCGTGCACACGGCCCAGACGGCGCAGGGGACCGTGCGCGCGGCACTCGCCAGGGTTCGGCGCCTGTCGATCGGACCGGTGGAACTGTCCGACATCGACGTCATGGTGCTCGAAGGCGTCGGCCCCGGCACCACGCTCCTCGGCATGAGCTTCCTCAAGCGCCTGTCGCGCTTCGAGGCCAAGGGCGAGCAACTGACGCTGGTCCAGTAGCGCAATCGCATTCCCGCCTTGCCTCCCCCGCCCGCCCGCGAAACACTGTGGGGACCGATGGGGAGAGATTCTGATGACGAAACGGATTGCGAAGACGGGCGTCGCCCTGGCTGCCTTGTCGGCGGCCCTCATGGCCGCGATGCCGGCGAGGGCTGCGGCGTATCCGCATGCGGGCGAGCGCATCGGCACCGTCGCCGAGGTCTACGACGGGAAGCTTTTGCCCGACGAAGCCGTCTCGACCTATCGCAACATCGACCGCCTGTTCCCGACGCGCCCGATCAAGGCCGGCGGCACGGTCCGCGACCTGCCGGCCGCCGAGAAGCCGCTCGGCGAGGTGAGTTTGACGGAGGGCGAGAAGACCTACGACCTCTACGACGTCATGGCGCTCGACAGCTTCACGGCGATGATCGTCCTGAAGGACGGAAAGGTGGCGTTCGAGACCTATCAGCGTGGCAACACGCCGGAAACGCGCTGGATGTCGATGTCGGTCGCCAAATCGATCACCTCGACGCTCGCCGCCATCGCGATCAAGGAAGGCAAGCTTTCCGGCCTCGATGCCATGGTCACGACCTATGTTCCGGCGCTGAAGGGCAGTGCCTACGAGGGCGTGACCCTTCGCGACATCCTGATGATGAGCTCGGGCGTGCGCTGGAACGAGACCTACACCGATCTCGCGTCGGACCGGCGCGCCCTCCTCGAGGCGCAGATTGCGCAGGAGCCGGGCTCGGCGATGAAGCTGATGGCGAGCCTGCCGCGCGCGGCCGAGCCCGGCACGCTCAACAACTACTCCACCGGCGAGACGCAGGTGCTCGGCGAGATCGTGCGCGGCGCGGTCGGCAAGCCGCTCGCCGACTATCTCTCGGAGAAGATCTGGGTTCCCTACGGCATGGAAGCCGACGCCAACTGGTGGCTGGATTCGCCGGATGGACACGAGATCGGCGGTTCGGGTCTCTCCGCTACCTTGCGCGACTTCGCGCGCTTCGGGCAGTTCTTCCTGGAGAACGGCACGATCGACGGCGCCTCTCTCCTTCCCGATGGCTGGGTGCGAGAAGCAGCCGGGCCGACCACGCTGAAGGACGGCTCGAAGCTCGACTACGGCTACATGTGGTGGACGGGCTGGACCGAGCCCTCGATCGCCGACGGGGCGTTCGCCGCGATCGGCATCCAGGGGCAGAACATCTACATCAACCCCAAGCGCAACGTCGTGATCGTCACCTTCGGCGCGCAGCCCAAGCCCACCGGCAAGGAGCCCGTCGATCCGCTGGTCTTCTTCGATGCGGTGGCCGCCGCTCTGGATTAGGCGGCGTCCGCCGGAACCACCGCCCAGGGGTTGAGCGTCGCGCCGGGATCGAATGCCCGGCGCAGCGTTAGCATCAGCCGACGCTCCACCGGCGAGCGGAGGGCATCGGCGAGGCCGACCTTGGCTTGGCCGAGCCCGTGCTCGGCAGCGAAGCTTCCGCCCATCTCGGTGGCGAGCTTTGCGACGGCGAGGCCGAGATCCCGGGCCCTGTCCCCGAAACCAGCCTCCCCGTGCGGCGGCGACAGGTTGTAGTGGATGTTGCCGTCCGCCAGGTGCCCGAACGGGTTGATGCGCACGCCGGGCACGAGCCCCTCGCACAGCGCGCCCGCCGCCTCCATGAACTCGGCGATCCGGCCGGGCGGCACGGCGACGTCGTGCTTGAGCTGCGCCCCTTCCAGCCGCTGGCCCTCCGGCTGCTCCTCGCGCAGCCTCCAGAACGCCGAGCGCTGAGCGTCAGATGCGGCAATCGTGCCGTCCAGCACCAGCCCCTCCTCCATTCCCCATTCGAGAACGCCGGTCAGGATCTCCTCCAACGGCATGCGGTCCGAAGCGCTCGCCACCTCGACCAGGAGATAGAAGCCACCGCGCGTCTGCAGCGGGTAGGTGAGCGCCGGGACATGGCGGAGCGCCAGATCCAGCCCGAGGTCGCAGAAGAACTCGAGGCCGGTCAGCACCTCGCCCGCCTCCGCGCGCAGTCGCGTGCCGAACGCGACGGTCGCCGCGGCATCCGGCAGCACCAGAAGCGCCGTCGCGCGCTGGCGCGGAGCCGGATAGAGCTTCAGGACGGCGCGGGTCACGATCCCGAGCGTTCCCTCCGAGCCGCAGAAGAGGCGGCGGAGCTGGTAGCCGGCGTTGTCCTTCTGAACCGCGCGCAGGCCGTCCCACACCGTGCCGTCGGCGAGCACGACCTCAAGCCCCAGGACGAGATCCTGCATCATGCCGAAGCGGAAGGCGTGGCTGCCGCCGGCGTTGGTGCCGATCAGCCCGCCGATCTGCGCGCTGCCCTCGGCGCCGAGATGCATCGGGAACATCAGCCCCGCCCCCTCGAGCGCCTCGTGAAGGACCTGCAGCACGAGACCCGCCTCGACCTCGATCGATCCGCTGGCGATATCGGGCTCGCCGCACGCCGCCATCCGGGCGAGCGACAGGATCACCCCGCCCGGAGCGCCCAGCACCGCGCCGCCGCATAGGCCGGTGTTGCCGCCCTGGGGCACCACGGGCACGCCCGCCGCATGGGCGGCGCCCATCACGGCCGACACCTCGGCCGTCGTGGCGGGCCGGGCGACGCCGAGCGGCGGTGCGCCGAACCGGTCCAGCCAGTCACGGGTCCAGGGCGCCGCCTCGGCGGCGGGGATCCACCCCTTGGGTCCAAGGATTCCCGAAAGCCGCTCGCCCAGTTCCGTCATGCTCGTCGCCTCCCGATGCTCGCCCCCACGTCTAGTGGGAGAAAGGGGCGGCGCACAATCGCCGAAGCGACAAGTCTTTTCCGGTTCAGGCGGTGGGTCGCTCCGGCGGATGGCCGAGGGCGTGGAGGATGCCGCGCAGTTCGGCGAGCCCGCGCATGCGGCCCGTCGCGGGGTAGCCGGGCGTCACGTCCTTGCGAAGGTCGTCCAGCATCCGGTGTCCGTGGTCGGAGCGGAACACAATGGTCTCCCCCTTCCCGCGTCGCTTGTCCTCCGCCACGAGTTCACGCAGCACCACGACCATGTCGACGTCGCCTTCGAGGTGCGCCGATTCATGGAAGGAGCGCGGATCGGCCTCGCGCTTGGTGGCGCGCAGATGCGAGAAATGGATGCGGGACGCGAAACGGCGGGCGATCGACGGCAGGTCGTTGTCCGCCCGCACGCCGAGGCTGCCGGTGCAGAAGCACATGCCGTTTGCCGGCGAGGGCACGGCCTCGAAGAGCGCGGCGTAATCGGCCTCGGTCGAGGCGACGCGCGGCAGGCCGAAGAGCGGGCGCGGCGGATCGTCAGGGTGCAGCGTCAGCTTCACGCCGAAGCTCTCCGCCGCCGGCGTCACCGCCTCCAGGAACTCGACGAGGTGGCGGCGCAGGCGCGGCGCGTCGATGTCGCGATACTGCGCGAGCTTGTCGCGGAAGCCCGGGATCGTCATCGGCTCGGTGGTGGAGCCCGGCAGGGCGCTTGCGATGTTGCGCGTGAGATCGGCGATCTCGCCGTCCTCCATCGCCTCGAAGCGTGCCGTCGCGCGCGCCTGTTCCTCCGCCGTGTAGTCGCGCTCGGCACCCGGCCGCTGGAGGATGTGGAGCTCGAACGCGGCAAAGGTCTCGAAATTGAAGCGCATCGCGGTCGCGCCGGTATCGGTCACATAGTCGAGCTCGGTGCGGCACCAGTCGACGACCGGCATGAAATTGTAGCAGACGACCCCGATCCCGGCCTTCGCGACGCTTTCAAGACTCGCGATCCAGGCCTCGATCTCGTGGCTCGCCGCCCCGCCCGTGCGCTTCACCGCGTCGGGAATGGGAATGCTTTCGACCACCGACCAGCGCAGCGGCGCGCGACCCGGCGGGGTGGTCTCGATCAGGTCGCGGCGCGCCTCCACCGCCTCCCGCGTCCAGACCTCGCCGATCGGCACCTCGTGGAGTGCCGAGACGACGTCGGTCGCGCCGACCTGCCGGACCTCGTCCAGTGTCACATTGGCTCGTGGTCCGAACCATCTCCAGCCCTGGCGCATCGATGCTCCCCCTCACCCGGCTCCCCGGCCGGTCCTGTTCTCAGACGAAATAATCGGGATGACGACTGCGGATCTCCGCGACGTCCGGGATGACGGCGCCGAGGTGGCGCTCCATCGCCTCCCGCGCGCCCATTGGGTCGCCCGCCGCGATCCGCTCGCGGATCGCCTCGTGCTCCACGACGACGCCGGCCGCCCGGCCGAGTTCCGGCAGGGTCAGGCGCCGGGCGCGGTCGAGCTGGACCTTGGCCTGGGCGAGCAGGGTCCAGATCCCGGGATGCCCGGCGAGATCGGCGATCGCCTGATGGAACGCTTCGTCGGCCACGTGGAAACCGTCGTTGTCGCCCACCGCGGCGCTCGCCTTCTGACGGCGGATCGCCTGGTCGAGCGCCTCCAGCCGTCCGGCACCGGCGTTCTCCGCCGCCTTCTCCACCGTCACGCCTTCCAGCGCCTTGCGGATGAGCACGGCTTCCGGGATCGCGGCGACGGGAACGCGCGAGACGAAGGTCCCGAACTGCGGCCTGACATCGACCAGCCCGATCTCGGCAAGCCGGATCAGCGCCTCGCGCACCGGTGTGCGGCTAACGCCGAAGCGCTCTACCAGACCGCGATCCGAGAGCGGGGTCCCCGGCGGGAAGCGACAGGCGACGATCTCCGTCCGCAGGGTCTCGAAGACCTGCGTGGCCGAGGTGACGCGCCGCGCGGGGCGCGCACCACGGCGACCGCCGGACGTCAATTCGAGCGGCGCGTCAGGCGACATCGCGATAGTCGGGCACATCCATCATCGTGGCATACTAGTATACCAGCGATCTGGTGATGCCAAGCGCTGTGCGTCAACTGTTCGGGGCCGCTCCGCCTGGCGCGGAAGCGCGATACCGCGCCGCATTCTCGGCGAAGGGCGCAAGCTGCGCGGCGAGGGCCCGCTTGAAAGCCGGGCGCGCCTCGTGGCGCGCGACATAGGCCTTCAGGGTCGGGAACGGGTCGAGATCGCCCCGCCCCGCATCGCGAAGCACCGCCGTCATCATCAGGTCCGCCACCGTGAAGCGTCCGCCCGACAGATGCGCCGCCTCGCCCAGCGCGTCCGAAAGACGCGTGAGGCGCTCATGCAGGAGTGTTTCGATGTCCGGCTGAGCGCGCTCGGCCGCGTCCCGGTCTTTCGTAAAGAAGCGCAGCATGGCCAGCATGGCGATCGGCTTCTCGACCGAGTCGACCGCGGCGAAGACCCAGGCGAGGCAGTCGTCGCGTGCCGCGGTGCCGGACGGCAGGAGCGCTTCGCTCGTTTCCGCGATCCGCCACACGCAAGCGCCCGTTTCGAACAGGCTGCGTTCGCCGACGGTCAGCGTGGGCACCTGTCCGAACGGCTGGCGGGCGAGGTTCGCGGGCTGCCGTTGCTCGCCCTGCGCCACGAGGGTCGTCTCGTAGGGCAGACCCGCCTCTTCCAACGCCCAGCGCACCCGAAGGTCGCGCACATGCCCCTGCGCGAAGCGCGGCACCCAGTCGAAAGCGGTGACCGTGATCGGTCCCCGTCGAAACGCGTCGGCGTCCATGCCTCGCTCCTCCCCCCGACCTCGCCGAACGCAGGATGGGATACGGTGGGACGCCAGGCAAGCGGCGGGAACCCGGACGGGGCGCCAGCCGTATTCCCGGCATGGCATCGGACGACGAGAACAAAGAGATGGAGAGCCCGCGCGACCGGCGTACGACCGCGATGCTGCTGACCGCGGTGGTCGTCGGCGGCGGCTTCGCGACGATCGCGCTCCTCAAAGGGGCCTTCGACCTCCTCCGGCGCTATGGCGGACTTTGACCCTCCGGGTCCGGCTCAGGACTGTGAGGTGAACTCGTCGGGCGAGAAGTCGTAGGCCTCGCCGCAAAACTCGCACGTCACGTGGATGCGGCCATTCTCGGTGCTGTGCTCGATGTCCTCGGCGGAGAAGCCCTGGAGCACGCCGCGGATCTTCTCGCGGTTGCACGAACAGTCGTCCCGCACCTCCGTCGCCGGAAAGACGCGCACGCCCCGCTCATGGAACAGGCGGAACAGGAGCCGCTCGACGCCGACATCGGGATCGGCAAGTTCCGACGGCTCCACGGTGCCCACCAGCGCCTGCACCTCGGTCCAGGCGTCGTCCTCGGTGAAGAGTTCGACCTCGGCGCCCTCCGGCGCGTCGCCGCCGGGCAGGTCGGCGAGGCGCATGCGCTCCGGCGCTTCCGGAAGGAACTGCGCGATCAGGCCGCCGGCGCGCCAGCTGTCCGCGAAGCCGCCGCCGTCCTGGCGGCGCGACATGCGGGCAACGGCGAGCCGCACCGTGGTCGGGATCTGCTCGGATTGGCGGAAATAGGTCTCGGCGACTGCCTCGAGGGACGTTCCCGCGAGTTCCACGATGCCCTGGTAGCGCTGCGTATGCGCGCCCTGGTCGATCGTCAGCGCCAGGATGCCGTGGCCGAGGAGGTCCGACGGATCGGTCTTCCTTTCCGCAACAGCCGTGGCCAGACGATCGGCGTCGAAGCGCGCGTAGGCGCGCACGCTGGAGGGCATGGTGAAGTCCACGACCAGAAGATCGACGGGCCCGTCGGTCTGGGTCTGGGCGATGAACTTGCCCTCGAACTTCAGGGACGTGCCGAGGAGCACGGTGAGCACGATCATCTCGGCGAGCAGCCGGGCGACGGGCTCGGGATAGTCGTGGCGCCCGAGGATGGCGTTCACCATCGAGCCGAGCTGCACCGCGCGCCCGCGCGCATCCAGCGCCTCCACGGCGAAGGGCACGACCGCATCGTCGCCGGCGAAGCCGAACTCGCCCAGTTCCGTTCCGTGATCAACCATGCGAGGCAACGGCTCCGAAGGCCCAGGCGAGGATCGATTTCTGCGCGTGAAGGCGGTTCTCGGCCTCGTCGAAGACCACCGACTGCGGCCCGTCGATCACCTCGTCCGTCACCTCTTCGCCGCGATGGGCGGGCAGGCAGTGCATGAACAGCGCCTCGGGGTTGGCATGGCGCATCAGCGCCGCGTTGACCTGATAGGGCATGAAGACGTTGTGGCCGCGCGCCTCGGCCTCGCGGCCCATCGAGACCCAGGTGTCGGTGACGACGCAGTCGGCGCCGGCGACCGCGTCCTCCGCCTCGCTCGTGAGGTGAAGACGTGCGCCGGCGGCTCTCGCGCGCTCGATGAAGCGAGCATCGGGCTCGGAGCCTTCAGGCGTCGCGATGCGCAGCGAGAAGTCGAAGGCGCCGGCCGCCTCGATCAGCGAGTTGAGCACGTTGTTGCCGTCGCCCGTCCAGGCGAAGGTCTTGCCCTTCACCGGGCCGCGATGCTCCTCGAAGGTGAGGAGGTCGGCCATGATTTGACAGGGATGGGTGTCGTCCGTCAGGGCGTTGATCACCGGCACGGTCGCGGCTTCGGCCATCTCGAGAAGGCGCGCGTGTTCGGTGGTGCGGATCATGATCGCGTCGACGTAGCGCGACAGGACACGCGCCGTGTCGGCGATCGTCTCGGCGCGGCCGAGCTGCATTTCGGAGCCCGACAGGAACAGCGTCTCGCCGCCGAGCTGCCGCATGGCAACGTCGAACGACACGCGGGTGCGCGTCGAGGGCTTCTCGAAGATCATGGCCAGCATGCGCCCTTCCAGCGGGCGCGGTCCGGCGCGCCCCTTGGCTTTGCGCTCGCCGGCGTCGTTCAGGATGGCGCGCAGGTCCCCTGCCGAGACCGCCGAGAGATCAAGGAAGTGCCGTGGCCCGGCCGCTGAAATGCTCATGCTGCCGAACTTTCCGTCGCATCGGCCGAAAGGTCGGCCACCGCCGCCTCGATCCGGCTCATCGCCTCGCGCACCTCGTCGGCCGAAACCACGAGCGGAGGCAGGAAGCGCACCACGTTGTCGCCGGCGGGCGCCGCCAGAAGCATGTGCGCGCGCAGCGTCTCCACGAACTGGCCGTTCGGCACGCGGGGCTTGAGGCCGATCAGGAGGCCCTCGCCGCGCACGTCCTCGACGATGTCGGGATAGCGATCCTTCAGCGAGGCGAGGCTCTGCTTGAACAGAAGCGCGGTGCGGCGCACCTCGTCGAGGAAGCCGTCCGCCAGGATGACGTCGAGCACGGCGTTGCCCACCGCCATTCCGAGCGGGTTGCCGCCGAAGGTCGTGCCGTGGGTGCCGGCCGTCATGCCCTTGGCGGCCTCCGCGGTCGCCAGACAAGCCCCGAGCGGAAAGCCGCCGCCGATGCCCTTGGCCGATGCCAGGACATCCGGCTCCACGCCCGCGTTCTCGTAGGCGAAGAAGCGCCCCGTGCGCCCGATGCCGGTCTGCACCTCGTCATAGACGAGCAGCAGGCCGTGCTCGTCGCAGAGCGCACGAAGCTGGCGAAGGAACTCGGCAGGCGCCGCACGCACGCCGCCTTCGCCCTGGATTGGCTCGATCAGGATGGCGGCCGTTTCGGGCCCGACCGCGGCGCGCACGGCCTCGATGTCGCCGAAGGCCACCTGGTCGAAGCCCTCGACCTTCGGCCCGAAGCCTTCCAGATATTTCTTCTGCCCGCCGGCCGCGATGGTGGCGAGCGTGCGGCCGTGGAAGGCGCCCTCGAAGGTGAGGATGCGGAAACGCTCCGGGCGACCGGAAACGTACTGGTAGCGGCGGGCCGTCTTGATCGCGCACTCCAGCGCCTCGGCGCCCGAATTGGTGAAGAACACCTTGTCGGCGAACGAGGCCTCCACGAGGCGCGCGGCAAGGCGCTCCTGCCCCGGGATGTGAAACAGGTTGGACACGTGCCAGAGGCGCGAGGCCTGCTCGGTCAGGGCCGCGACGAGATGCGGATGCGCGTGCCCGAGCGAGTTGACGGCAATGCCGCCCGTGAAGTCGAGAAAGCGCCGACCATCCTCGGTGACGAGCCACACGCCCTCACCTCGCTCGACGCGCAGGTCCGCGCGGGCGAAAGTGGCGAAAAGCGGATTGTCATGCTCGGACATGGGCTGACTTCTTGGGTTGATGGGAACAGGTTCCGGCAAGGGCTCGAGCGGCCCGCCGACAGCTTGCCGCCGCGCCACCACGAAGGGGGGACGGGCCACCGATGCGGCCACCGACAGCGGCCTTGCTATACCATGTCGCGACGGCGGATTGTCAATCGGAACCCCGGAATTGCGGCCTTTCCGACCCCACGCGCCATCGCAGCAACCTGTTGAAAAGCCACAAAAGCGATTCGTGCCACACTGTGCGCACCTTGCCACAGCGCCTCGACGCGAGTTAAGTTGACGCTAGACACCATATTTCGTGCGGCGAGATCGGATGTCTACCAGATCTGGTAGTTGGGATCCCCCTTTTCGATATTGCGCGGATCTGGGACGCGCCGCATGTGCCAAGAGTTAGGAGTCAGTTCATGAGTTGGACCGACGAGCGGATCGATCTTCTGAAGCAACTTTGGGGCGATGGTCTGAGCGCAAGCCAGATCGCCGCGCAACTGGGCGGCGTGACACGCAACGCCGTGATCGGCAAGGTTCATCGCTTGAAGCTCGACAGCCGCCTCAAGGCGTCCGTCCCGTTGGAGCCGGTCCTGTCGGCTCGCATCGCCCGCCCCGTCCTGGTCGAGACCGCGCCGGAGGACGTGCCGCTCCCTCGCGCCGTGCCGATGGCGGTGCCGCCGGTCGCGGCGGTCGCCGTGGCGCCCGTCGCCTCCCCGCGCCCCGCCCGTCCCGCGACGCTCGGAGCCACCGCTCTGAAGATCGAGATCGAGGCGGATGACGAGGACGAGGCCGAGGTCGTCGGCCGGGTCGAGGTGCAGCACGGCCCTGGCGAAGTGGTGCCGATCTCGCGCAACCTGACGCTTGTGCAGCTGTCGGACCGCACCTGCAAGTGGCCGCTCGGCGACCCTCTGTCCGACGAGTTCCGCTTCTGCGGCAACCACGCGCCGGACGCCTCGCCCTACTGCCAGTATCACGCGCGCATCGCGTTCCAGCCCGTTTCCGAACGGCGCCGCGTCCGCTGATCCGTTCGCGGTCGAACGAGCAAGGCCCCGGCATCGACCGGGGCCTTTTTCGTCTGGGGCTCCGCCTTCGAGGGTCGCCGTGCGGGCTGGCGCCTGGCGGACGGTTGCGCTAAGGGGGCGCGCATGAGCCAGAGCCCACTGCCCGACCGTCTCGCCATCGATCCCGACAGCCCGTTCCACAACGAGGAACTACTGACGCAGGGTATCGGTATCCGCTTCAACGGCACCGAGAAGACCAATGTCGAGGAGTATTGCGTCAGCGAGGGCTGGATCAAGGTGGCCGCCGGCACGGCGCGCGACCGGCGCGGCAAGCCCATCCTTCTGAAGCTCAAGGGCACCGTCGAGCCCTTCCTCAAGGGCGACGCGGCCTAGCCGCGCGCTCAAGAAAGCTTCCGCTTCGCGCGGGTGCGACGAAGCTTCCGCTTCGCGCAGGTGCGACGAAGCTTCCGC
>NZ_BBWJ01000061.1 GCF_001463745.1 Aureimonas sp. AU22
TTCGCGCAGGTGCGACGAAGCTTCCGCTTCGCGCAGGGATCGTCAGGCGGTCTCGGAGCGGGCGGCCACTCGCGGCGCGGCAGCCGTGAAGGTCTCGTCCAGCGCGTAGCCTGCGCCGCGCACCGTGCGGATGGGATCGCGCTGGCGCCCCCGGTTCACGGCCTTGCGCAGGCGTCCGACATGGACGTCCACGGTGCGTTCGTCGACATAGATGTCGCGGCCCCAGACACCGTCCAGAAGCTGCTCGCGCGAGAAGACGCGGCCCGGCGACTGCATCAGGAACTCGAGCAGCTTGAACTCGGTCGGCCCGAGCTTCAGCTCGCGTCCCGCCCGTCGCACGCGGTGCGTCTCGCGGTCGAGGTCGATGTCGCCGGCGACGAGCTGGCTGGAAATCCGCTCCGGCTTCACCCGGCGCAGCATGGCGCGCACGCGCGCCATGAGTTCGGGCGTCGAGAAGGGCTTGACCACGTAGTCGTCGGCGCCCGTCGAAAGCCCGCGCACGCGCTCCGACTCCTCGCCCCGCGCCGTCAGCATGATGATCGGCAGGCGCTCGGTTTCGGGCCGACCCCGGAGGCGCCGGCAGAGCTCGACCCCGGAGAGACCCGGCAGCATCCAGTCGAGGAGCAGGAGGTCGGGCACCTGCTCCTTCAGCCGGAGATCCGCCTCGTCGCCCCGGGCGATCGTGTCGACCACGTAGCCCTCGGACTCCAGATTGTAGCGAAGGAGGATCGACAAGGCCTCCTCGTCCTCCACCACCGTGATCCGGGGCGCCATGATCAGGCGCCCCGCACGCCGGCCGGCGCGACCAGGGTGGGGGTCGAGTCGCCCTTCGGCCGCTCGATCTCCATCTGGCTTCCGGTCTTGATGTAGAAGATCGTCTCCGCGATGTTCGTCGCGTGGTCGCCGATGCGCTCGATGTTCTTGGCCGAGAACAGGAGGTGGGTGCAGGCGGTGATGTTGCGCGGATCCTCCATCATGTAGGTCAGGAGTTCGCGGAAGATCGAGGTGTAGAGCGCGTCGATCTCCTGGTCGCCGCGACGGATCGCTTCGGCGCGCAGATGGTCGCGCGTGGCGTAGGCGTCGAGCACTTCCTTCAGCTGGCCGAGCGCGAGTTCGGACATGTGCTCGATGCCGCGCACGAGCTGCACCGGCTGGGCGTGGTCGTGGACCGCCAGGACACGCTTGGCGATGTTCTTGCCGAGGTCGCCGATACGCTCCAGGTCGTTGGAGATGCGGATGGCGCCGACGATCTCTCTGAGGTCGTGGGCCATCGGCTGGCGCTTGCCGATGGTCATGATCGCATGCTCGTCGATCTCGCGCTGGGCGGCGTCGAGAAGCACGTCGTCCGCGACGACCGACTGGGCGAGCCCCGCGTCCGATCGGATGAGTGCCGACACGGCTTGTTCCACCATCCGCTCGGCCTGGCCGCCCATCTCGGAGATGCGGCGCAGGATGAACTTCAGCTCCTCGTCGTAGGACGTGACGATGTGTTGTACCATGACGCTCAGCTCCCTTCTTGGATCCGGACCGCGGCCCGGTTGTGTCGTTCCGGTCAGCCGAAGCGGCCGGTGATGTAGTCCTGCGTGCGCTTGTCGTCCGGGTTCTGGAACATCTTCTCGGTCGGCCCGACCTCCACGATCTTGCCGAGATGGAACATGGCCGTGCGCTGGGACACGCGCGCCGCCTGCTGCATCGAGTGCGTGACGATCACGATCGTGTAGTTCTGGCGCAGCTCGTCGATCAGTTCCTCGACCGTCGCCGTTGCGATCGGGTCGAGCGCCGAACACGGCTCGTCCATGAGGATGACCTCGGGGCTGACGGCGATGGCGCGTGCGATGCACAGGCGCTGCTGCTGGCCGCCCGACAGGCCGGTGCCCGGCTCGTGAAGGCGATCCTTCACTTCCTCGAACAGGCCGGCCTTGCGCAGCGAGGTGACCACGATCTCCTCGAGGTCCGTCTTGGACTTGGCGAGGCCGTGGATCTTCGGGCCGTAGGAGATGTTCTCGAAGATCGACTTCGGGAACGGGTTCGGCTTCTGGAACACCATGCCGACGCGAGCGCGAAGCTCCACGACGTCGATGCCCGAATTGTAGATGTCCTCGCCGTCGAGCGTCACGAGGCCCTCGACGCGGGCGCCGTCCACCGTGTCGTTCATGCGGTTGAGGGTGCGCAGGAAGGTGGACTTGCCACAGCCCGACGGGCCGATCAGCGCGGTCACCTGCCGTTCGTAGACGTCGAGATCGACGGCGAAGAGCGCCTGCTTGGGCCCGTAGAAGACCGATACGCCCTTGCCGCGCATTTTGGCGCTCGGCGCCAGGGTCGGGACGGCGGGTGCGGCCGCCTTGATCGGAAGCTGTTCCATCATGAGTTTCGCCTCTACCAGCGCCGCTCGAAGCGGCGGCGAAGAATGATCGCCGTGATGTTCATCACGGCCAGGAAAAGAAGCAGCACGATGATCGCGCCGGAGGTGCGCTCCACGAAGGCGCGCTCCGCTTCGTTGGCCCACATATAGATCTGGACCGGCAACGCCGTGGAGGGGTCCATCGGGGTCGCCGGGTAGTTGGCGACGAAGGCGACCATGCCGATGAGAAGCAGCGGTGCCGTCTCGCCGAGCGCATGGGCGAGGCCGATGATCGTGCCGGTGAGGATGCCGGGCATCGCGAGCGGCAGGACGTGGTGGAACACCATCTGCATCTTGGACGCGCCGAGACCCAGCGCTGCCGCTCGGATCGAGGGGGGTACCGCCTTCAGCGCCGCACGGGTCGCGATGATGATGGTCGGCAGCGTCATCAGCGTGAGCACCAGGCCGCCGACCAGCGAGGCCGAGCGCGGCAGGCCCATGTAGTTGACGAAGATCGCAAGGCCCAGGAGGCCGTAGACGATCGATGGCACGGCCGCCAGATTGTTGATGTTCACCTCGATGAAGTCGGTGAACCGGTTCTTCGGCGCGAACTCCTCGAGATAGATCGAGGCGGCGACGCCGATCGGCAGGGCAAGGGCGAGTACGATGCCCATCATGTAGAGCGAGCCGATGATGGCGACGCCGACGCCCGCCGTCTCGGCGCGCGAGGAGGCGCCGAACGTGAAGAGGCCCGTGTTGAAGCGCTGCTCGAGGTCGCCCGACTGCTCCAGCGTGCGGATCCATTCGAGCTGCTTGTCCTTGATCGGACGGCGCGCCTCGGGGATCGACAGGTCGAACTGGCCCTTCACGGCCGAGTCCACCGTGGAGTTCGCGTAGAGCCAGACGTCCTCGGTGGTTCCGATGACCGACAGGTCCCCCATCACCATCCCGCCGAGCTGGGTGCGCACCCCTTGCGAGACGAGCTGCGTGGCGAGCGTCACGTCGGCGCGGTTGGCCGGGTCGATGCCGAGCCGCTGGACGAGTGCGTCCTGCACGAGCTTCGGATAGTTGGCGAGACGCAGCGCCTGGAGGTCCTTGCCGCCGGTGTTCTTCGGGTCGATCACGGACTGCGAGAAGGTGATCGGCAGGCGGATCTGCGTCTGCCAGAAGGCGGTGTAGCCTTGGCTGACCACCGTGTAGAGCAGCGTCGCCAGGAAGATCATGCCGATCGCGATGGCGGCGACGCCGTAGGCCTTGAAGCGGCGCTCGGAGGCGTAGCGCTTCTTCAGGCCGATGTCGCGGCGCGGCGGCGCCTTGGCGTCGACGACCGTGCGGCCGCCGGTGGGAAAGGTCGCGTCGCTCATCAGTCGTACTGCTCCCGATACTTGCGCACGATCGCCAGTGCGACGACGTTGAGGACGAGGGTGATCGCAAAGAGCGTGATGCCGAGTGCGAAGGCCACGAGGCTCTGCGGCGAGGTGAAGTCGAGATCGCCGGTGAGCTGCGAGACGATCTTGATCGTCACCGTGGTCATCGCCTCGAACGGGTTGGCGGTGATGTTGGCGGCGATGCCGGCCGCCAGCACCACGATCATCGTCTCGCCGATGGCGCGCGAGGCGGTGAGGAGCAGCGCCGAGACGATGCCGGGAAGCGCTGCCGGAAGCACCACCTTCTTCACCGTCTCGGAGGGCGTCGCGCCCAAGCCCAGCGAGCCGTCGCGAAGCGAGCGCGGCACCGCGGTGATGATGTCGTCCGAGAGCGACGACACGAAGGGGATCAGCATGATGCCCATCACGAGGCCGGCGGTCAGGATCGACTGCGCCTGGATGAAGCTGGAATAGTCGCCGGTGAGCAGCCCGTTGATGTCGGACGAGAGGTCGCGCAGGAACGGACCGACGGTGATCAGCGCGAAGAAGCCGTAGACGATGGTCGGGATGCCGGCCAGCACTTCGAGAAGCGGCTTCACCACCGAGCGGACCCGGCTGGACGCGTATTCGGCCATGTAGATGGCGGCGAAGAGCCCGACCGGCACCGCGAAGAGCATGGCCACGAAGGCGATGTAGAGCGTGCCGAGGAGAAGCGGGATCAGGCCGAACTGGCCGGTGGCGTCGGACCCGGCCGCCGCGAAGCGCGGCTCCCACACCGTGCCGAAGAAGAAGCTGGAGGGCGGTACGCGACTGAAGAAGTCGATGGATTCGAACAGCATCGAGCAGACGATGCCGACCGTGGTCAGGATGGCGATGGAGGAGCAGAGCACCAGGAAGGTCTTGACCACCCGCTCGACCTGGTTGCGCGCGCGCAGTCGCACCGCGATCCGGCGCAGGGCGAGAACGAGGCCGATCACCGAGACCGCCAGCACCGCGGCCGTCATCGCGAGGCTGCTCGTGTCCTCGAGTTGGTTGCGCTCCAGGGCCTGGCGGACCATCGAGTCCGTCGTCTCGTTCGGAACCGGGATGCCGCGGCGCGCGAGCAGCGGACGCAGGTCCGCGACGCTGATCTGGTCGAGATTCTCACGCTCCTCGCTCGGCAGGAGGCGGATGCCTTGGCCGATGGAACGCACGAGGCTGGCGCGCAGCGACGGCGCAAGGTTCGTCTCGTCGGCGGTGGCCGCCGGAATGTCGACGAGGCTCGTGACCACGACGGGCGACACGGACAACCAGACCGCCAGGACCAGCAGCGCCGGGATCGTCGCGGCCATGGCCGCGTAGACGCCATGATAGATGGATCGCGAATGCAGCTTGTCGGTGGAGGCGGCGGCGAGCTGCGCGCTTCGTCGGCGCGCCAGCACGAAACCGACGGCGCCGATCACCAGCACGGTCAGAACGATTGCGAAAATGGACACCGTCCCGCGTCTCCCGACAGGATGAACGAACGAAACGGCCCGGGAGGCCGGGCCGCGCAGAGGAAGAAGCGCGACCCTCGAGGGCCGCGCTCCGTATCGGGCTTATCAGCCTTCGATCGTGGTGCCGGCCGCGAACTTCTGGCGGGCTTCCTCGCGCTGGGCGTCCGGCGCGGGCACGAGGCCGTACTGGGCGAGCGGGCCATCCGGGCCGACCATCTGCTCGGAGAGGAAGAACTCGACGAACTCGGACAGGCCCGGAACGACGCCGATGTGGGCCTTCTTCACGTAGAAGAAGAGCGGACGCGACACCGGATACTCACCCGAGGCGACGGTTTCGACCGACGGGGTGATGTTGGAGACGGTGGCGACCTTCAGCTTGTCCTGGTTCTGCTCGTAGAAGGCGAGACCGAAGACGCCCATGCCCTGCGGGTTGGCGGCGATGCGGGCCAGCGTCTCGGTGTAGTCGCCCGAGATGTCGGTGGCCTTGCCGTCGTTGCGGACCTGGTGGCACTGCTCGGCAGCCGCCTTGTCGTCCATGCCGGACGCCTTGTAGGCTTCCAGGGCGCCCGAGGCCTTGCAGCCGGCGACGAGGAGCTTCTCTTCGAAGACTTCGCGCGTGCCGTGGTTCTCGGCGGGGATGAAGGCGGCGATCGGCTGGCTCGGCAGCGAGGCGTCGGCTTCGTTCCAGGCGGCGTTGGCGTTGTCGACGACCTTGCCGTCCTTGACGACCTTGGCGGCGAGCGCGTTGAAGACGGCTTCCGGGGTCAGGGCGAAGCTCGGTCCCTGCGCCGACGAGGCGAACACGATGCCGTCATAGCCGAAGCGGACTTCCTGGATGTCGTTCACGCCGCCGTCCTGGCAGGCCTTCTTCTCGGAGTCCGAGATCGGGCGCGAAGCGTTGGCGATGTCGACGGTGGCCGGGCCGACGCCCTGGCAGAACTGGCGGAAACCGCCCGAGGTGCCGCCGGACTCAACGACCGGGGTCGGGAAGTCGGGATAGACCTCGCCGAAGTTCTCGGAGACGATCTGCGCATAGGGCAGAACCGTCGAGGAGCCGGCGGCCTGCACGGGCTCGGCGGACTGCGCGAAGGCCTGGCTGGAAAGGGCGAAGGCAGCGCCGAGCGCGAGGCCGGCAAGCGTCTTGTTCAACACGAGGTTGTCTCCGTCATGGAGTTTCAAAAGCGAACCGCCGGACATCGGAGTCTGCGGCACCGGTTCGCCGCTTGGTCTATCGACCGCGCACAACTCCTATATGACAGCTCGTTAATCGAAATATGACAGCACAAGATGCTGTTTTTGTTACGGTTTTTCCAGAGTATCGAGGAATCGCCCGAAGCGGACGGAGAATGTCGCGCCTTTTCCCGGCTCGGACACGATCGCAAGCCGCGTCCGGTGGCGCGTCAGGACGTGGCGGACGATGGAGAGGCCGAGGCCGGTGCCCGGCTTGCCGGCCGTGCCCTCCTCCACGCGGTAGAAGCGCTCGGTCAGGCGCGGCACGTGCTCGGCCTTGATGCCCTTGCCGAAGTCGCAGACATAGGCCTCGACGCCCTCCCCGTCGCGGCGCAGACCGATCTCGACCCTGCCCCCGTCGCTGCCGTATTTGCAGGCGTTCTCGAAGAGATTGGCGAAGACCTGGATGAGCTCGTCCCGGTCGCCGTTGACGAGGACGCCGTCCCCGTCGAGCCCGACGAGCTGGACCGCGATCCCGCCTTCGCTCGCCTGGGGGCCGAGTTGCCGCGCCACGCTGCGCAGGACGTCGGCGATGTCGGCGGCCTCGTTCGCGCGAAGCCTGCGGCGCGTCTCGATCCGCGACAGCGACAGGAGGTCGTCGATCAGGCGCGACATGCGACGCGCCTGATCCTGCATGATGTCGAGGAAGCGCGCGCGTGCGGCGGCATCGTCGCGCGCCGGGCCCTTCAGGGTTTCGATGAAGCCGGTCAGCGAGGCGAGCGGCGTGCGCAGCTCGTGGCTGGCGTTGGCCACGAAGTCGGTGCGCATCCGCTCCAGGCGCCTCGCCTGCGTATGGTCGCGGAAGAGGAGGAGGAAGAAGGGCGGACGCTCGCTACCGGCCAGCTGGAGCGGCAGGATATCGATGCCCCAGGAGCGATCCGTCGGCAGCCGCTCGGTCAGCTCCTCCTGCTCCGCCTCGTCGCTCTCGACAGCGCGCTCCAGCGCCGCGAGGAGGTCGGGCGCGCGGAACCGCATGGCGATCGGATCGCCGAGCGCCAGGGGACCGAAGGCGCGCATCGCCGCGGCATTGGCGTAGCGCAGGGCGAGGGAGCGATCGACCACGACGGCGGGCTCGCGCACCGCCTCGACGACGCCCTTCACGCTCGCATCGGGCCAGAGCGGCTGCTGGCGCGTGCGCCCGGAGCCGGCGCCGTGGGGCCGCGTGCGGGAAGCGCCGCGCAGGAAAAGATGCACGAGCAGGCCCGCGAACACGAAGGCGACGGCCGTTCCTCGCGCTTCGGGGATCGTCACGGCCGCCACCACGAGCCCGCCGGCCCAGATCATCGCGGGTACGAAGCGCAGCCAGCGCCGTGCCGTCTCCCCGCCGGAGCGTCCCGTCTCGTCCACGCCCTACCCCAGATGCTCGAAGATCAGCCGACCCGGCGAAGTCGCAGCGAAAAGACGTCGACGTCGTTGGTGGTGCCGTTGACGCCGGGCCCGATGGCGATCGAGGCCGGCGAGCGTGCGTCGGCCGGCACCGGCACGTCGAAGATGAAGGCTTCCTCGCTCATGGTCGTGGAGAAGCGCTGGCGCTCGCACAGGCTGGTGCCGCCGAACAGGCAGCGCACGGAGAACTCGCGCTGCGTGCCGTCGGGCGAGCCGGCCGTGACTTCGATGCGCACGTTGGAGCCGGCGATCTCGCCGACGACGCCGGGTCCGATCGCCATCAGCACCTCGCCTTCGCCGGCGGTCGGCCCCGAAACGCGGACCGCGTCGCGGCCGCCCGAGCGGGGCGCCGCCTCGATACGCCCGCCGGCGGGCGTCGAGAGGCTCTCCAGGTCGTCGCCGTCGAACACCGTGATCCAGTCGAGAGCGGAGGTCTCGTTCTGCGCGGCCGGCGAATCGGGTCCCGATCCGCGGATCATGCCGCCGATGAAATAGGCCAGAAGCGCCAGCACGAGCGCGAAGACGACGGCCGCGATCAGGACGGAACGCGGCGAGCGCGCTTCGCGCACGGGTTCGGCGCCGGGGCGCTCGCCGCCGGGGGTCCAGGTGCTCGCCACCGGATCGTCGGCAGCCTCCGTGGGCTCGAAGGCGCGCGGCGCGCGCGGGGCATCCGGCGCATCGCGCCCCGCGTCGTCGGCAGCCCGCGCATCCGGCGCGAAGCCCCGTTCGGCTTCCGCTTCGGCGACGGGGTCGGAAGCCTGCCAGTCGGCATGGTCCGCTTCCACGCGGTCGATCGTCTCGGCGAGCTTGGCGCGCTGCGCGTCCACCTCCGCCGCGTCCGCGCCGCGCGTCTCGAGCATGCGCTCCAGCGCGCGTTCGGAAGCGGCGTAGATGCTTTCCCGGAAGGCCGGATCGCTCGCGTCGCCGCCCTGCAGGGCACGCCGCAGGCTGTCTTCCATTGCGCTCATGTCATCTCCCGGCCGATCGAGGCGACACCGTCGCGACAGTGCCTCGGCATCGCATCTGGATAGCGAATGCGGCGGAATGGAGCAATCGCACGCGATGGTGCGGCGTGAAGGCCGGGCCGCGTGGCGACGTCCGGCCACTTTCCTTTCCCCGCCGCCGCCCGACCTTGTTCCGACGAACCACCGGAAAACGTCCGAAGTCCGCCGATGCCGTCCCCCGTCACGACGTCCACTCCGATCGGCCAGCACGGCGTGATCGGCGATCTCAACACCCTCGCGCTCGTCACGCCGGACGGGCGCATCGATTTCCTGTGTCATCCCGACATCGATTCGCCAACGCTCTTCGCCTCGCTCCTCGACCCCGAGAAGGGCGGCGAGTTCCGCTTCTGGGCGACGGCCGAGGGCATGGGTCGCCGGCAGATCTACCTGCCCGACACCAATATCCTTTTGAGCCGCTTTCTCGGCGAGGATGGGATCGGCGAGGTCTCCGACTTCATGCCGCTCGACGGGTCGGGGCGCATCGTGCGCCGCGCGAAAGCCGTCATGGGGCCCGTCTCCTTCGCCCTTCGTCTCGACCCGCGCCCGGAATACGCGAGCATACGCCCCACCCTGACCCGGACGGACGATGGCGCGCGCATCGATTGGTCACGCGACGGCGGCGCCGCGCAGACGTTGTATCTCCATACGTCCGTCCCCTTGCGTATCGAGGACGGCGCGCTGGTCGGCGAGGTCACCCTTCGCGAAGGCGAGACGGCCTATGCCGTCCTGTGTCCGGCCCGGGAGGGATGGGACAGCGCCGGTGCGGACTATGTGCGCACCGCGTTCCGCGCGACTCGCGCCTACTGGCACGCCTGGGTGGCGCGCGGGCGTTATCCCACCTTCTCGCGCGAGCTGGTCGTGCGCTCGGCGCTGACCTTGAAGCTCCTGACGTCCGCCCGGCACGGCTCCATCGCGGCGGCGGCGACCTTCGGCCTTCCGGAGGTCGTGGGCGGCGAGCGCAACTGGGACTACCGCTTCTGCTGGGTGCGCGATTCCGCCTTCACCCTCTATGCCCTGTCGCGCCTCAACTACTACGACGAGGCCGAGGCGTTCACCCACTTCCTGATGGAGCGGGTCGAGCTCAGCGACGGTGATCGGTCCGGCCTGCAGATCATGTACGGGATGGACGGGCGCAGCGAGTTGACGGAGACCGAGCTGCCGCAGTTCTCCGGCTACCGTGGATCGAGGCCGGTGCGCGTCGGCAACGGTGCCTTCGACCAGCGCCAGATGGACATCTTCGGCGAGTTCATGGACGCGTTCTATATCGCGACGCGCGCGCGCGGAAAACCGGGCTATGCGGTCTGGGCGAAGCTGTCGGGGCTCATCGACTGGCTGTGCGCCAACTGGCACCTGCCGGACCGTGGCATCTGGGAAAGTCGCGGCGACGACAAGGAGTATCTCTCCTCGCGCCTGATGTGCTGGGTGGCGATCGATCGCGCGATCCGCATCGCGATCCGCGAATCGATGCCGGCCGACCTCGCCCTCTGGCACGGACAGCGCGACACGATCCAGAAGACCATCGTGGAGGAGTTCTGGAACCCGAAGGTCGGCGCCTTCACGCAGTTCAAGGGTGGCGACACGCTGGACGCGGTCGTGCTCCTCATGCCGCTGGTCCGCTTCATCAACCCGCGCGACCCGATGTGGGTCTCGACGCTGAAGGCGGTACGCGAAACCCTCGTCCACGACTGCCTGGTGCGGCGCTACATCAACGGTCCGGACAATCACGACGGGCTGGAGGGCGAGGAAGGCTTCTTCACCATCTGCTCCTTCTGGTACGTGGAAGCCCTGGCGCGCACGGGCTTCGTCGCCGAGGCGCGGCTTCTGTTCGAGAAGCTCCACGCCTATGCCAACCATCTCGGCCTCTATGCCGAAGAGCTCTCCACCGACGGGCAGCATCTCGGCAACTTTCCGCAGGGCCTTACCCACCTGTCGCTGATCTCGGCCGCCATCTGGCTCGACCGGGCTCTGACGGCAGACCCCGCCGACCCGGCCCATCCCGGCTTCCGGATGATCGAGGACCCCGATGGCATCTTCTGACCTCCTCTCGCTGCGGGGCCAGGTGGCCGTGGTCACCGGCGCATCCGCCGGCATCGGGCGCGCGTGCGCGGTCGAGCTGGCGCGCGCCGGCGCGGACGTCGCGGTCAGCTTTCACGGCTCGCACGAGGGCGCCGCCGAGACCGTGTCGCGGATCGAGGCGCTCGGCCGCCGGGCGATCGCCGTCCAGGGGGACGTCGGCACCGAGACCGACGTCATCAGCCTCTTCGACGAGACGGAGCGGCAGCTCGGGCCCGCGGACATCGTCGTCTCCAATGCCGGCCTGCAGCGCGACGCCGCGCTCTCCGACATGACCCTGGACGACTGGGAGACGGTGATCCGCACCAATCTCACCGGCGGGTTCCTGATCGCGCGCGAGGCGGTGCGCCGCTTCCGCGCCAAGGGGCGGCGGCCCGAGGTTTCGCGCGCGCTCGGCAAGCTGATCTTCGATTCCTCGGTCCACCAGCGCATTCCGTGGGCGCTCCACGTCAACTACGCGGCGTCCAAGGGCGGGCTGAAGCTCCTGATGGAGTCGGTGGCCCAAGAGGTCGCGTCCGAGGGCATCCGCGTCAACGCGGTGGCTCCCGGCGCCATCGCGACCGACATCAACAGGACGGAGCGCGAGAAGCAGGGCGGCATGGATGCGATGCTGACGCTCATCCCGCACGGGCGCGTCGGCGATCCGGAGGATGTCGGCCGCGTGGTCGCGTTCCTCGCCTCCGACGCTTCGGACTACATCGTCGGCCAGACCCTGTTCGTCGACGGCGGGATGGCGCTCTATCCCGGCTTCCGCGGCAACGGCTGAACGAGAAAAGGCGGCCCGAGGGCCGCCCTTCCAGAGATCCTGCGATGGAGCGAACCGCTCAGCGCAGCTCGTCCTCTTCCTCGTTCTCCTCCGGCTCGGTGCGGCGCATGGAGGTGAGCTTGGCGAACACGGCGGCGGCGTCGAGCTCGCCGTCCTCGCGCGGCTGGCCCGAACGGTAGTTCTGCGTCTGGGCGGCCGACAGCAGGCGCTCTTCTTCCGCCACCTCCTCCGGACGCGGCATGCCGCGCGAGGCCTTCTCGACCTCGAGATCGAGATCGATCTGCGAGCAGAGGCCGAGCGTCACCGGGTCCATCGGCTGAAGGTTCGCCGAGTTCCAGTGGGTCCGCTCGCGGATCTGCTCGATCGTGTGCTTGGTGGTGCCGACGAGGCGCGAGATCGCGGGATCCTTCAGCTCGGGATGGTTGCGCACGAGCCAGAGGATGGCGTTCGGGCGGTCCTGGCGCTTGGAGACGGGCGTGTAGCGCGGACCCTTGCGCTTGGCCTCCGGCACGCGGACCTTGGGCGGCGCGAGCTTCAGACGATGCTTCTCGTCCTTTTCGGCCCGCACGATCTCGTCGCGCGTCAGCTGCCCGGTGATGATCGGGTCCATGCCCTTGATGCCCTGCGCCGCCTCGCCGTCCGCGATCGCCTTCACCTCGAGCGGATGCAGCGTGCAGAACTCGGCGATCTGTTCGAAGGACAGGGACGTGTTGTCGACGAGCCAGACGGCCGTGGCCTTGGGCATCAGAAGCTGCTGAGCCATGGATATAGGTCTCCTGTAGGCCGGCCCCGGTCAGGCAGGCTGTGGTCATGCCACGAAATTCCGGAAATCGACATCGACTATAGGCATCCGCGGCGCGGTTCGCAAGGAACGATGCGACGCCGGGCCCGGCGCCCGCCGTCAGCCCTTCGCGGCGCCGGTCACCAGAACGATCTTGCCGATATGGTCGACGTCCATGTGGGCATGCGCCTCGGATGCCCGGTCCAGCGGATAGGTCGTGTCGATCAGCGGCTTCACGTGGCCCTCCCGGAGCAACGGCCAGACCTTCGCCTCGAGATCGGCCACCAGCGCCGCCTTGAAGGCCTTGTCGCGCGCGCGAAGCGTCGAGCCGGTGAGCGTCAGGCGCTTGCGCATGATGGCGAAGAGGTCCACCTCGGCCTTGCGACCGTTGAGGTGCGCGATCTGAACGATCCGCCCGTCCACCGCCGCCACCTCGACATTTCCGGCGAGGTAGTCGCCGCCGATCATGTCGAGCGTCAGGTCGACGCCGCGTCCGCCCTGCCAGCCCTTCAGGGCCGCCACGAAATCCTCCGCCCGGTAGTTCACGGCAAGGTCCGCCCCGAGCCTCCGGGCGGCCTCCGCCTTGTCCGCGCTGCCGACGGTGGTGGCGACATGGGCACCGAACGCGTGCACCAGTTGGATCGCGGTGGTGCCGATGCCGGACGTGCCGCCATGGACGAGGAAGGTCTCGCCCTGCCGCAGCCCGCCGCGCTGGAAGACGTTGTGCCAGACGGTGAGGAAGGTCTCGGGGATCGCGGCCGCCTCGACGAAGCCGAGGCCCTCCGGCACGTGCAGGATCGAACCCGCGTCGGCCAGGGCGTATTCGGCATAACCGCCGCCCGCCAGGAGCGCCATCACCCGATCGCCTTCCCGCCAGCGTTCGACGCCGGGGCCCACGGCGGCCACCGTTCCCGCCACTTCCAGCCCCGGCCAGTCCGGAGCGCCCAGCGGCGGCGGGTAGGCACCCATGCGCTGGAGGACGTCCGGCCGGTTCACGCCCGCCGCCCGCACCGCGATCAGCACCTCACCCGCGCCCGGGCTCGGCACGCGGGCCTCGCGGGGCACCAGCACCTCCGGTCCCCCGTGGCCATCGAGGGCAATGATCGTCATCCGATCGGGCTGGGTCATCGGTCGAGCCTTTCGCAAACGTCGGGCGTCACTTAACGCGAGCGAGCGAAATGTCCTCCCCGTCTTAACCTCTCGTTGACCATTCCGCCGCATAGTCGAGGCAGTCCAGATTGCTTTGGATGGCGACCTTGCCGGTTGTCGAGCCTCCCTGTTGACACTCTAGAGCCGCCAAGTGCGGCTCTCTTTTTGCCGCAAACGCAGGGGTTCGGCATGCTTTCCCGCCGTTAACCAACATTGACCGGGGCGCCTTGCGCAACAGGCCGCGGGGGTGGATTCTAGGAGCAACAAGGCAGTGATGCGCCGCACTGGCGCCGCGCCGTTGCAACGATTCGCTTCAAGGTCGGTTTTCCGCGCATGACACATTCAGTTCTCGATCACGGCGAACCCACTCGGACGATCAAGCTGGCGGAGCGGCTAGCCTTCTCGTCCTCCTTCCAGCCGATCTTCGACGAGGGGATGACCCTGGTCGACGAAACCGCGGCCTATCTCGACGGGGACGGGCGGCGCGACGCACGCGCGATCTCGCGCGGTGCGGCGACGCTCTATGCGGCCGAGTCCATGCGGCTGACGACGCGCCTGATGCAGGTCGCGTCCTGGCTCCTCCTCCAGCGTGCCGCCAACCAGGGCGACATGTCGCGCGCCCAGGTCGAGGCGGAGAAGGTCAAGGTCCGGCTCGACGGCATCGGCGGCGGCGGCGATTCTCCCTTCTACGAGGAACTGCCCCTGGCCTTCCGCGACCTCGTGGAGCGCGCGGTGATGCTGGAGCGGCGCGTCGCCATGCTCGACCGCGAGATCTACGGCGAACCGCAGCTCGACGCATCGGCCAACCCGGTGGGCGAGCAGATGCACCTCCTGCGCACGGCCTTCGCCGTCTGAACGCCGGCCAGCTTTCACGATAAAGGGCGCGCGGGTCATCCACCCGCGCGCCCTTTTCGTTTGGTCTCGAGCCAACAAAAAACCCGGCTCGCGCCGGGTTCCTTGTGGTCCGTAAAGAGCCGGCAATCAGATGCCGAGGCCCTCGTAGCGCTTCTTGAAGCGCGACACGCGGCCGCCGCGATCCAGCATCTGCTGGTTGCCGCCGGTCCAGGCCGGATGGCTCATCGGGTCGATGTCGAGGTTGAGCTTGTCGCCCTCGGCGCCCCAGGTGGAGCGCGTCTGGTACTCGGTGCCGTTGGTCATCACGACGGTGATCGTGTGGTAGTCGGGATGGATGTTCTGCTTCATGACTCAGCTTCCAAGGCTACGCGCTCGCACCCACTGGGGCCCAAGACCGGAGCCCGCCGGCAAGGTGCCGGGTGGACATTTCGACCAAGGACCGGAATGAGGAGCGCGATCGCTTTCAAATTCAAGGGCGAGCCTATACATCAGGGCCCGAAAGCGCACAAGAGCCGCAAAGGCGGCCGCAAGGGACAACCAGTTTGCGAAACGGAACCGCCGAGAAAGCCGGCGGCGGGACACCCCGCCGCACGCTGACGCCGCTGGCGCGCCTCTGGCCCTACATGATGGCACACAAGGGCCATGTGGCCGCCGCCCTGTTCTTCCTGGCGCTCGCCTCGATCACGACGCTGTCCCTGCCGCTCGCCGTGCGTCGCGTCGTGGACCATGGCTTCGCGTCGGCCGATACGACCTTCGTCAACAGCTACTTCGGCATGCTGGCGGTGCTGGCGCTGGTGCTCGCCCTGGCGAGCGCCGGGCGCTACTACTTCGTCATCACGATCGGCGAGCGGGTCGTGGCAGGCCTTCGCAAGGACGTCTTCGCCCACGTCCTGACGCTGTCCCCTGCCTTCTACGACCGGAACCTGTCGGGCGAGATCGTCTCGCGCCTCACCGCCGACACGACGCAGATCAAGTCCGCCGTCGGCGCGACGGCCTCGCTTGCCCTGCGCAACTCGATCCTGTTCTTCGGCGCCGCGGCCATGATGGTGGTCACCAGCCCCGGCCTCTCGGCCATCGTGCTCGGCGCGATCCCGTTGATCGTCCTGCCGCTCGTCGCCTTCGGGCGTCAGGTGCGCGCCCGCTCGCGCGCCGCGCAGGACGTTCTAGCCGGCGCCAGCGCCTATGCCGGCGAGGCGATCGGCTCGGTGCGCGCGGTCCAGGCCTTCACCGCGGAAGGCGAAGCGAGAGGCCGTTTCGATGCCGCCGTGGACGACGCCTTCGAGGCGGCCCGCCGCTCGGTCTCGGCGCGCGCCGGCCTCACCGCCTTCGCGATCTTCCTCGTCACCGCTTCGATCGTCGCCGTGCTCTGGGTCGGCGCGCAGCAGGTGATCGGCGGCACGATGACGCCGGGAACACTCGGCCAGTTCCTGCTCTATGCGGTCTTTGCCGCCTCCAGCCTCGGCCAGCTCTCGGAGGTCTGGGGCGAACTGACGGCCGCCGCCGGCGCCACGGAACGCCTGTCGGAACTCCTCGAGGACCGGGCGGAGATCGCCGACCCCGTCGATCCCCTCCCCCTGCCCGCCCGCGCCCTCGGTGCCCTGCGCTTCGAGGACGTCAGGTTCCACTATCCGACCAGCCCCGGTCGCGAGACGCTGCGCGGCCTCTCCTTCGATGTGCGGCCGGGCGAGACCGTGGCGCTCGTCGGCGCTTCGGGCGCAGGCAAGTCCACGGTCTTCGCGCTTCTGGAGCGCTTCTACGATCCGAGCGCCGGCCGCATCCTCGTCGACGGCCTGGATATCCGGCGGGTGGAACTCTCCGCCCTGCGCCGTCGCATCGCGCTCGTGCCCCAGGACGTGACGGTGTTCGCCGGAACGCTCGCCTCCAACATCGCCTTCGGCGAGCCCCAGGCGACGCGGGCGGAGATCGAGGCCGCCGCCGATGCGGCGCTCGTCACGCCCTTCGTGCGCCCGTTGCCGGACGGCTTCGATACGGCGGTCGGCGAGCGCGGCATCACGCTCTCGGGCGGCCAGCGCCAGCGCGTGGCGATCGCCCGCGCCATTCTGCGCGATGCGCCGATCCTGCTTCTCGACGAGGCGACTTCGGCGCTCGACGCGGAAAGCGAGGGCCTCGTCCAGAAGGCACTCGATCGACTGATGCGCGGGCGAACGACCGTGGTCATCGCCCATCGCCTCGCGACCATCCTCAAGGCCGACCGTATCCTCGTGGTCGACGGGGGTCGGATCGTCGAGGAAGGCACCCATGCCAGCCTGATCGCGGCAGACGGCGCCTACGCGCGTCTCGCCCGTCTCCAGTTCGGCGCGGCCGAGGCGGCGTTGCGCGGGGCCGCGGAATAAAAATAGGTCAGCATTGTTGACATATTCTGCCCGCGGGTGTGAAGCACGTGCAGGAGGATATCCATGACCCTGACCGATCTCTTCGCCACCCGCTCCGCCCGCATGAAGGCATCCGAGATCCGGGAGCTCCTGAAGCTTCTCGACCAGCCGGACATCATCTCCTTCGCCGGCGGCATTCCCGACCCCGCGCTGTTTCCGCACGAGGCCTTCCGCAACGCCTATGCCGAGGTGCTGTCCGGAGCCCAGGCCAACGCCGCCCTGCAGTATCAGGTCAGCGAAGGCTATCTGCCGCTGCGCCGCTGGCTGGCGGCCCACATGGCGACGCTCGGTGTCCCCTGCGACGAGGGCAACATCTTGATCACCTCGGGATCGCAGCAGGGTCTCGACTATCTCGGCAAGCTGATGCTGTCGCCGGACGACACGGCGCTCGTCACCTGGCCGACCTATCTCGGCGCGCTTCAGGCGTTCAACGCCTACGAGCCGCGCTACGACCGGCTTCAACCGAACGGCGGCAACACGACGCCTGCGGCCTATGCGGACGCGGCGGCGAAGGCCGGCGGGCGCCCCAAGTTCGCCTACCTCGTGCCCGACTTCGCCAATCCGACCGGCGAGACGCTGACGCTGTCGCAGCGTGAAGCCGTCCTCGACCTCGCCACCGAACTCGACATCGCCGTGATCGAGGACGCCGCCTACCAGGCGCTGCGCTACGACGGCGATCCCGTCGCTCCCATCATCGCGCTCGACTGCGCACGCTCGGGCGGTCTCGACGAGGCGCGCACGATCTATTGCGGCTCCTTCTCCAAGATCCTCGCTCCCGGTCTCCGCATGGGCTGGATCTGCGCCCCGCGCCGCATCGTCGAGAAGCTCGTGCTGATGAAGCAGGCGTCCGATCTCCACAGCCCCTCGATCAACCAGATGGCGATCCATCGCGTCGCCGAGACGAGCTACGCCTCGCAGGTGGACAAGGTCCGGCACGTCTACGGCGAGCGGCGCGACGCCATCCTCGCGGCCCTTGAAGCCTCGATGCCGGACGGCGTCACCTGGAGCCGGCCGGAGGGCGGGATGTTCATCTGGGTGACACTGCCCGAGGGCATCGACACGGCGACGCTCCTGGCGCGGGCGGTCAGCGAGGAGCGCGTCGCCTTCGTGCCCGGCAGCGCGTTCTTCGCCGACGGATCGGGGCGCAACACGCTGCGCCTGTCGTTCACGCTGGCGGACGAACGCGCGGTGACGCAAGGCATTCCACGCCTCGGCCGGCTGGTGCGCGACCAGCTGGCGTCGCTAGAACACGTCCGGTGAACCCCCGTTCTCCGGACGTGTTCCAGACGGTTGTTCGTAGCATTGTCCGGGCGCGAAAACCGCAACGGCTTTCGCTGGAAATGCACTAGCGCTCGGTCAGCTTCAGCTCGATGCGGCGGTTGCGGGCGCGCGCGTCCGGCGTGTCGCCGGGCACGAGCGGCTGGAACTCGCCGAAGCCCGTGGCGGCCAAGCGGTTGGCCGGCACGCCGGCCCCGACGAGGAAGCGCACCACGGCCGCCGCACGGGCGGTCGAAAGCTGCCAGTTGTCCGTGAACCGTCCACCGGTGATCGGCACGTTGTCGGTATGCCCGTCGACGCGGATGATCCAGTTGATGTCGGACGGGATCTCGCGGTTGAGCTGGATGATCGCCTCGGCGAGCTTCTGCATCTCGTCCTGGCCCGCGGCCTGCAGAACGTCCGCGCCGGACGAGAAGAGCACCTCCGACTGGAACACGAAGCGGTCGCCGACGATGCGGATGTTGTCGCGGTCGGCAAGGATCTCGCGAAGGCGGCCGAAGAAGTCGGAGCGATAGCGCGCCAGTTCCTGGACGCGCTGGGCGAGCGCGACGTTGAGACGACGCCCGAGATCGGCGATCTGGGTCTGCGATTCCCGGTCGCGGCTCTCGGAGGCGCCTAGGGCATCCTCCAGCGCGGCGATCTGCTGGCGCAGCGCGGAGAGCTGCTGGTTCAGGAGGTCGATCTGCGTGCGTGCCTGCGCCGAGACCTGCCGCTCCGATTCCACCGCCGCCTGGAGATCGCCGACCTGGTTCCCGGCGCCCGACGCGCCCGCCCCCACGCGGCTGCCGTCGAGCGCGGCCTGAAGGCGCGTGCGTTCGGTCTCGGCGCCCGCCAGCGACGCCTGGAGCGCGGAGATCTGGTCCTGGAAATCGGTGGAGTTGGAGCGCTCCAGCGCCAGCAGCTGGTTGAGCTCGGCGATCTGCGAGTTCAACCGGTCGAGAACCGTGTCGCGCCCCGACAGGTCGCGGCTGAGAAGAAACTGCGCGATCACGAAGACCGACAGAAGGAACATGATGGCGAGGAGCAGCGTGGACAGGGCGTCCACGAACCCCGGCCAGTAGTCGACGTCACGCCTCAGCCGGCGTCCGCGCCCGAGCGCCACCGGCTCAGTTCCGCTCGATCTCGGAGAGCGACCGGTTCAGCCGCTCGAGGACGCGTCGCATCTCGCGTTGCTCGCCGGCCTGGGCCTCCACGAACTCGCGCAGCGTCTGCTGCTCGCCGCGCATGTGCTGGACGAGCCCCTGGATGCTTTCGGCGAGATTGGCCATGGCGGCCGACGTGCGCGGGCTGGTGGAATGCTCGAGAACGAGCCGGTTGATGCGGTCCGACAGGAGCCGGAACTCCTCGCCTCCCGACCCGACCATCGTGGCGACCGCCGTGCCGTCCGGGGCGGCGATCGACGGGGCGATGGACGTTGCACCGCCTTCCACCGCCAGGGTGGAGAGCCAGTCCTCGAGCTCGGTGTAGAAACGGTTCTGGGCGCGCCCCACCTGCAGGTCTAGGAAGCCGAGGACCAACGAGCCGGAAAGGCCGAAGAGCGAGGACGAGAAGGCCGTTCCCATGCCCGACAGCGGCGCCGACAGGCCGGACTTCACGGAATCGAGCACGGTGGCCGCATCGCCCGCCGCCGGATCGAGCGACTGGATCGTCGCCGAGATCGAGCCGATCGTGGTGAGGAGACCCCAGAACGTGCCGAGAAGGCCGAGAAACACGAGCAGGCCGACCAGATAGCGCGACACGTCGCGCGATTCGTCGAGACGACCGCCGACCGAATCCAGAATGGCGCGAACGGACGGCGACGGCAGGGTGCGCGGCAGTGCCCCCTGCCCGATCATCGCCTCCATGGGCGCCAGCAGCACGGGCGAACGGGCGCGGCGCTCGCGGTCGTTGTCGCGCAGCGCATTCAGCCAGCGCGCCTCGCGCGCGAGCCTTGCGATCTGAAGGACGGCGAGAAGGATGCCGACGGCGAGAACGCCGAGAATGAGGCCGTTGAGACCCGGATTGGTCGAGAAGGCCTGAATGACCTGCCGGCCGAGGATCATCGCCACGAAGCCGGCGAGCGCCAGGAACACCAGCATCGCCCACAGGAAGACCAGGGGGCTCGAAAACCGTTCTGGGCCGCCCGGAGCTTGGGGGCGGCCATCGGGAGATGAACTCAGAACCTGCATCGGTACGGCACCCGCTTGGCGAACTCGCTGGCTGGCGGGCACGCTAGCGGAGCGGCGGCGCGCTGCAAACCGCTTTTTGGCGGAAAGCGCGCCGTTCCAAGGCTTTACGCAGGGTTTTCCGCTGCCGGCTCGGCCTTGGGCTTGGGCGAGCCGCGGAAGGCGGTGTTCGCCTTTTTCAGCTCGGCGACCAGCGCCCGGTGCACCTGCTCGTTGCCGCAGGCAAGGTCGCCCTCGACGAACTCGAACTTCGACCCGTCGGAATGCGTGACGAAGCCGCCCGCCTCGCGCACCAGCATCGAGCCGGCGGCGATGTCCCAAGGCTGCAGCGAGTGCTCCCAGAAGCCGTCGATGCGCCCGGCGGCGAGATAGGCGAGGTTGAGCGAGGCCGCCCCGAACGCGCGGATGCCTGCCGTCTCGCCCATCATCTGGCGGGCTTCGAAGAGATAGCGGGCGTGGTCGGCATGGCCGAGATGGGGAATACCCGTCGCCACCACGCATTCGGCGAGCTTGGAGCGCGCCGCCACGCGGATGCGTCGGTCGTTGAGAAAGGCGCCGCCGCCCTTCTCGGCGGAGTAGAGCTCGTCCGTCGCCGGGTTGAAGATGACGCCGGCCACGATCTGGCCGTCGCGCTCGAGGCCGATGGAGATGGCGAACTGCGGAATGCCATGCAGGAAGTTGGTGGTGCCGTCGAGCGGATCGACGATCCAGCGGTGCTGGGGATCCTTGCCCTCGACCGCGCCCCGCTCCTCCATCAGGAAGCCCCAGTCGGGACGGGCGCGCGAAAGCTCCTGGAAGACGATCTCCTCGGCCTTGCGGTCCGCATGGGACACGAAGTCGGCCGGCCCCTTCATCGAGACCTGGAGGTTCTGCACCTCGCCGAAGTCGCGTGTGAGCGAACGGCCCGCCTTCATGGCGGCCTGCGTCATGACGTTCATCAGCGCCGAACGGGCCATGGCTTCAACTTTCCTGATAGCGATCGAAAGAACGGGCGGCAGCCGCAGCGCGGGATGCCGCACTCCCGCGGCCGGGATGCGGCACGGGACGAAAGGGGGAACGGGCGCTTCAGAACCACATCCTTGCGGTGGGTTCAAGCCCCGCACGTCATCCGGCGCGGAAGCGGTTGGCCGCCTCGAGCGCCGCCTTCTGGTCGGCGTCGGGCAGGGTGCGGAACCAGCCGTCCAGCGTCGCATCTGAGTTGGAGGCGCGCCGAGCCAGCACCGTCCACATGGCGGCCTGCCCCCGGTCGCGCGCCGTTCCGACGCCGTCCTTGTAGAGATGGGCCATGCGGTTGACCGCGATCGGGTTGCCGCGCTCGGCCGCGCCCTTCAGCCAGCGGAAGCCTTCCAGCGGGTCCGGCGGGCCGCCCCGCCCGTTGAGCAGCCAGATGCCCAGCTCGATCTGGGCGGTGTCGCTGCCGCCCTTGGCGGCCTCGGTCAGCCAGCGGCGGGCCTCCGCGTCGTCGGCCTTCTCCAAGCCACGGCCATAGGCATAGAGTTGCGACAGGGCGTATTGCGCGTCGGGCAGGCCGCTCTCGGCCGCCTTGCGGAAATAGCCGACGGCTTCCGAAAAGCCGCCCGTCGGGGCGGCACGGATCAGCATCTGGCCGTAGTTGTAGGCTGCCAGCGGGTTGCCGGCGTCGGCCGCCGCCTTCATCAGGTCGCGCGCGGTCGCGTCGTCCGGGGGAACGGCGCGCCCCTCGATGAGAAGCATGGCGTAGCGGAACTGCGCCTCCGGCACGCCCGCCTTGGCGGCGACGCCGTACCAGCGCGCCGATTCCGTCTCGTCGCGCGGCACGCCGAGGCCGCGGCCGTAGATCTCCCCGAGCAGCGTCTGCGCGGCCGGATCGCCGAGATTGGCGAGGGGCTCGGCGATGCGCAGGGCCGACAGGTAGTAGCCGCGCTGAAAGGCGCCATAGGCCTGCGCGCTGGCGGACGGCGCGTCGGGCGCGGCCGGGTCGTCGGTCGCCTTGGCGACGGGCGTCGGCAGGAGGTTGGGCGAAAGGAGCGGCGGAGCGCCGGCCGCCGGCACGGCGGAGGTGGCCGCCGGCGCCGGTTCGGGCGCGGGCGTCGGTGTGTCCTCGGCCGCGGCGGGCTGGACGGCGAGGAGCGCGGCGAGGAGCGCGAGGCGCTTCATGCCGTAGCCTCCTCCATCGCCGCGTCGATCCGGCGGTTGGCGGCCTCGACTTGCGTGCCCGCACGCGCGAGGTCGGAAAAGACGGCGCTGGAGAGGGCGATGAATTCGGCGCGCGTCTCGATCGCGGCGGCGAGGGTGCCGAGGTCCGAGCCCCCTTGCACGATGCAGGGGATCTCGACGATCGAGGCCCACCATTCGGCAAGCTCGAGATTGCGGCGGAGCGGCTCTGGGCCCAGGTCGGCGCCGAGCTTTCCGAAGAACAGGTAGTCCGGCATGCACTCGCCGGCCTCCAGCGCTTCGTGACGGGTGGTGAAGCCCGAACCGCCGACGATGAGGCGCGGCGAGAAGCGGCCGACCGCCTCGCGCAAGGCGGGCACGCTGCCCGACGCATCGTGGAAACCGTCGGCCCGGACGCGGCCGGCGCATCGCGTGTCCTCGGCGACGATCGCGGCGGCGCCCGCCGCCTGGATGAGCGGGACGAGGCGCTCGGCGAAATCCTGGAAGGGTGCGGGCTGGCGGCCGGCGGGATCGATCAGGACGGAGGCGACGTCGCCGGCGCCGAGCGCTTCCCGCAGCGCGGCTTCGCCGACCTCTCCATCCGGCAGGAGGGTCGTCGCCAGGACCAGTCGGGGGCGGATGCGGTCTTCGTCGATCATGGAAACATCTGCGCAGCGGGCGGACAGGGGCCGGATAGTGAGGCCGGGTCGGTTCGCCGGTCTCGTCGGCGGGCTGCTGTAGATACCGATTGCGGCGAGACTACAAGGGTCTGCGGGGAAGACGCGGCCGGGGAGGCCGCGTCGAAGAATGCTCGTCGGAGATCAGTGCTGCGGCTGGCGCAGGCGCTCGATCTCATCCTTCAGAAGCAGCTTGCGCCGCTTCAGTTCCTGTATCTCCGCATCGCTCATGGCAGGCTTGGTGTGGGCCGTGGCGATTTCCTCGTTCAGGGCCGAATGACGCTGTTCCAGGGTCGCGAGATGGGCATCCAAGGACATTCTTGAGCTCCTCTAGGTCTCTAGTCTCCCTCCAATGGCGCCCGGACGACCGACGCGTCATGGATGCCATGAAGGTGTCATATAAGGTTTGACGTGTCGAATGGGGTTCAAGGCCGGGTTTTTAAATTCTGCCAAGGCTGGTAACGAATAGGCGGGACGGAAGCGTCCGATCCCAGGGACTTGGCGGGTTTGCCGCCGGGTTCGGACGTCAGGTCGATTTTTTGTGATGGCCGAGGCACCCGGGGCGGGAGCCGAGGCCAGGTGTCGCGTTCGAGGGGACCGGGGTGGCGGATCAGGAACAGGCCGAACTCAGGCTGCAGCTCGCCAGGCTGCGCCAGGAACACGCGGATTTCGACGCGGCGATCGAGGCGATGGAGACCACCGGCTGCGACCGGCTTCAGATCCAGCGCATGAAGAAGAAGAAGCTCCTCATCAAGGACAGGCTCCAGGACCTCGAAGACCAGGTCCTGCCGGACATCATCGCATGACCACGCCCCCCGTCGCCGTCATCATGGGCAGCCAGTCGGACTGGGCCACGATGAAGCATGCCGCCGAGACGCTGGACGCGCTCGGCATCGCTCACGAGGCTTTGATCGTGTCGGCCCATCGCACGCCCGACCGCCTCGTCGCCTTCGCCAAGGGGGCGCGAGCCAAGGGCTTCAAGGTGGTGATCGCGGGCGCGGGCGGCGCCGCCCACCTGCCCGGCATGGCGGCCTCCATGACACCGCTGCCGGTGTTCGGCGTGCCGGTGGAAAGCCGGGCGCTGTCCGGCCAGGACAGCCTCCTGTCGATCGTTCAGATGCCGGCCGGCATCCCGGTCGGCACGCTCGCCATCGGCCGGGCGGGCGCGGTCAACGCGGCGCTCCTGGCGGCCAGCGTCCTCGCCCTCACCGACACCGCCCTGGCGGAGCGTCTGGACGCCTGGCGCGCGCGCCAGAGCGAGGCCGTCGCCGAGCGTCCCGTCGAAGACGCGGCGCATTGATCACTCCTTTAGTCACGTGGCCCGCATGACAGCTCCCCTCCCCTTCGGCGCCACGATCGGCATCATCGGCGGCGGCCAGCTCGGTCGCATGCTGGCCTCGAGCGCCGCGCGCCTCGGCTTCCGCACGCTCGTTCTCGACCCGGACCCGGACTGCCCCGCAGCCCAGGTGGCCAGCGACCTCGTTCGCGGGGCCTACGACGACACGGCGGCGCTGCGCACGCTCGCGGAGCGCAGCGACGTCGTGACCTACGAGTTCGAGAACGTGCCGGTCGCCCCGCTGCGATCGCTCGGAACGGCGAAATCCATCCACCCGCCGATCGAGGCCCTGGAGGTGGCGCAGGACCGCGTCGTCGAGAAGGCGTTCCTGAACGGCATCGGCATCGCCACCGCCCCCTGGCGGGCGATCGACGATCCGCAGGAGCTCGATCACGCGCTCCTGGATCTTGGCGGCGACTGCATCCTCAAGACCCGCCGCCTCGGCTACGACGGCAAGGGGCAGGCGACGATCACGGACGGCAGCCCGCACGACGACGTGTTCGAGAGCCTCGGCTCGGTGCCATCGATCCTGGAAAAGAAGGTGCCGTTCGAGCGCGAGATCTCGGTGATCGCCGCGCGCGGCCAGGATGGCGCCTTCGCGGCCTTCGATCCGGCCGAGAACGTCCACCGGATGGGCATCCTCAGCCGCTCCACCGTCCCCGCCGCCGTCCCGGACACGGTGCGGGACCAGGCGATCGCCACGGCGCAAACGATCCTGGACCGCCTCGCCTATGTCGGCGTGATCGGGGTCGAGTTCTTCGTCGAGGCCGACGGCGGGCTCCTCGTCAACGAGATCGCGCCCCGCGTCCACAATTCCGGCCACTGGACGGAGGCCGCCTGCACGATCTCGCAGTTCGAGCAGCACATCCGCGCCGTCGCCGGCCTGCCGCTCGGCTCGCCGGAGCGGCACTCCGACTGCGTGATGGAAAACCTCATCGGTGCCGATGTCGAGCGCGCCGGGACGCTTCTGGCCGAGCCGCACACGCTCCTCACCCTTTACGGCAAGCGGGAGGCGCGCGCCGGGCGCAAGATGGGGCACGCCACCCGCCTCACCCCGCGAAAGGGCTGACGAAACCGCGGCAGGATGGCGTCACATGGTTGACATCGCACCCCGCCTGCCGCTATTGCCACCCCAGGTCGACGCGCCCGCAACGGCGCGTTTTTCATTATGCGGCGGAATGGGACTAGGCCCGATCGTCGCCTCGCAATCGACGGTCGAACCCATGAAGATCAAGAACTCGCTGAAGTCCCTCAAGGGCCGCCACCGCGCCAACCGCCTGGTTCGCCGCAAGGGCCGCATCTACATCATCAACAAGCTCGCCCCGCGCTACAAGGCGCGCCAGGGCTGACGCTCCGGGCCGGACCGACCGGCCCGACGAAATCGTTTGGAAGGCGCGCTGCGACGACCTAAGGTCGTTCCATGCGCGCCTTTTCTCGTTTCAGCCCCGCTCTCCTTGCCATCGCCCTGCTCGCGACCGGCGGCCTGCCCTCGCGGGCGCAGGACGCGCCGGCGCCCGGCGTGGCCGCCGAACCGGCCGCCCCGCCCGCGGACGAATCGCGCGAGGCGCGCCTCGACCGCCTGTTCGCCGCGCTGAAGCGCGAGCCGGATACGGAGAAGGCCGCAGCGCTTGCCAACCAGATCCAGACAGCGTGGCTGGAAAGCGGCAGCGCCACGGTGGACCTCCTGATGCTGCGCTCGACGCAGGCCATCACCGGCAAGGACGCGGCCGCGGCCCTCGACCTCGTGGACCAGGCGATCGTGCTGCAGCCGGATTTCGCCGAAGCCTACAACCGCCGCGCCACGCTGCACTACACGCAGAACCGCTATGCGCTCTCGATGGCCGATGTCGACGAGGTGCTGAAACGCGAGCCGCGCCATTTCGGCGCGCTGACGGGTCTTGGTGCGATGCTGGAAGAACTCGGCCGCGACAGGGAGGCGCTGGACGCCTACAACCGCGCACTCGCCGTCTACCCCACCATGAAGGCCGCGCAGGACGCGGCGGCGCGGCTGGCCGAGGAATTGTCCGGCCAGCCCGCCTGACGGGGCCGGGTCCGGCTCAGATGGCCGAGAGGCCGTCCGAGCCGATATAGGCGATGCGGATCATGTTGGTGGCGCCGGGCGTGCGCAGCGGCACACCGGCGGTCACGATCACCCGCTCGCCGACGCGCGCATAGCCCTGCTGGACGGCGAGGCGGCAAGCGCGGTTGACCATGTCCTCCATGTCGGAGGCGTCGTCCGTCACCACGCAGTGCAGGCCCCAGACGAGGCTGAGACGGCGCGCGGTCGCCTCGATCGGCGACAGGGCGAGAATCGGGATCTGCGGGCGCTCGCGCGCGGTGCGCAGTCCCGTGGTGCCGGTCGAGGTATAGGTGACGATGGTCGCCACCTGCAGCGTCTCGGCGATCTGACGTGCGGCGAGCGACACGGCGTCGGCCCCCGTCGCTTCCGCGGCCGGGCGCTGGGCGAAGATGATGCCGGGATAGAGCGGGTCCTTCTCCACCTCGATGGCGATTCGGTCCATGGTCTGGACCGCTTCGATCGGATAGGCGCCGGCCGCCGATTCCGCCGACAGCATGACCGCGTCCGCGCCCTCGAAGACGGCGATCGAGACGTCCGACACCTCGGCGCGTGTCGGCACCGGGGCGGTGATCATCGACTCCAGCATCTGGGTCGCGACGACCACCGGCTTGCCGGCGCGGCGTGCGGCGCGCGTCATCCGCTTCTGGATGCCGGGCACCTGCTCCAGCGGCATCTCGACGCCGAGGTCGCCGCGCGCCACCATGATCGCGTCGGACAGCTCGATGATCTCGTCGAGCCGCTCGACCGCCTGCGGCTTCTCGATCTTGGACATGAGACCGGCGCGACCGCGCGACAGCTTGCGCGCCTCGGCGAGATCTTCGGGGCGCTGGATGAACGACAGGGCGAGCCAGTCGACCTTGGCTTCGAGCACGGCGTCGAGATCCAGCCGGTCCTTGTCGGTCAGCGCGCCGCTGGTGAGAAGCGTGTCGGGAAGGCTGACGCCCTTCTTGTCGGAGATGCGCGTGCCGGCGACGACTTCGCAGCGGATCGCCGTGCCCGTCGTCTCCAATGCACGGAGCTGGAGCTTGCCGTCGTCGATCAGGAGGCGATGACCCGGCTGGACGGTCTGCAGGATCTCGGGATGGGGCAGGTACACCCGGGTGCGGTCGCCGGGCTCGGGGTTGTTGTCCAGCGTGATGATGTCGCCGGGCTGAAGGTCGACCTTTCCTTCCGCGAACTTGCCGACGCGCAGCTTGGGCCCCTGAAGGTCGGCGAGGATGCCGATGGGCCGGTCCACCGCCGCCTCGACCCGTCGGATGCGGGCGACGAGCTCGCGCATCGTGTCGTGGTCGGTGTGGCTCATGTTGATGCGGAACACGTCGGCACCCGCTTCGTGCAGCTTGCGGATCATCGCCTCGTCGGACGACGCCGGCCCGAGCGTTGCGAGGATCTTGACGCGGCGATTGCGTTTCATGGCTGATCGGTCCCTTCGCGTGCCGCTTCCGTCAGCTGGACCATCCAGCTGCCTTGCCCGCCGGTGTCGTATTCCCGAAAGCCCATCTTCTGGAACCCTCGGGCGAAGCAGTCCTTGACCCCGACGATTTTGAACTCGTTCTCGGCGATGCACATGTCGATGTCGCCCGCCCACCGACCGACGCCCTCGGCGTCCTCGGCGTAGATGTAGTAGTAGCGCGACTGCAGCTCGCCCTCGATGACGGAGCGGCAGGTCGTCGCCGGAATGCGCCACCATCCCTCGCTCACCCAGCCTTCGGCCGTTCGCTGGCCGACGGCGACGCCCACCAACGCCTGCGTCCCGTTGCACACCCGGAAGTCGGCGCGGGCAGCGGTGCTGAGGAGCGGGGCGGAGACGGCGAAGAGGGCAAGAGCCAGAACGGCGGCAGCGATCGGGGAACGGAGCCCCAGGATCGGGCGAGACGGCATGGGCGACCCTTTGGATAAGGACGGCGGCGGGCCCTTCTCGCATAGTCGTTAAAACTGTCAAAGACGCGGCGGCCCCTCCGACGCACTCTTTTTCCTAAATCGATGCGATCGGGCCATTCGGCCGCCTTGCGGGCGGACGGCGCCCCGCCGATATCGAGCCCATGATCCGCGACGAGGAGCCCCCCATGGACCGTGCCCCGACCACGACCGAACTCGAGGCCGCCGCCTTTCGACGCCTGCGCGACCATTTGCGCGCGCGCACCGACGTCCAGAACATCGACCTGATGAACCTCGCCGGCTTCTGCCGCAACTGCCTGTCCAACTGGTACGCCGAGGCTTCGGCCGAGGCCGGGCATCCGATCGCCAAAGATGAGGCGCGCGAGATCGTCTACGGCATGCCCTACGACGAGTGGCGCGCCCGCCACCAGCGCGACGCCAGCCCCGAGGCGCAGGCCGCCTTTTCCGGCTCGCCGAAGCACGATTGAGCCGAACGTAACGCTCGGGTAACCATTCCGCGTCATCGAAGAAGGGATAAGCGGCCGCCGTATCGGGCGGCCCGCGTCTGTCGTCCGATACGAGGTCAAACCCCATGTCCAACGCCACCGAGGAAGTCGCCCAGGACCAGCTCCGCTCCTTCGTCGAGCGCATCGAGCGCCTGGAAGAGGAGAAGAAGCAGATCTCCGACGACATCAAGGACGTCTATGCCGAGGCCAAGGGCAACGGCTTCGACGTCAAGGTGCTGCGGAAGGTCATCAGCCTGCGCAAGCAGGACGCCAACGAGCGCGCCGAGATGGATGCGATCCTCGATCTCTATCTGCAGGCGCTGGGCATGATGCCTTCGGGCGAGTGAGGGCGCCGCACTTCGCCCCGCCTGACTCCAAGCCAAAAACGAAAACGCCTCCGGATCGATCCGGAGGCGTTTTCGTTTCGTAGGCGTTGGGGGAACCGCGAGGGTTCAGCGGCCGCGACGACGCTTGTGGCCGAGGCCCATCTGCTTGGCGAGGCGCGAGCGTGCCGCTGCGTAGCTCGGCGCCACCATCGGGTAGTCCGCCGGCAGGTCCCACTTCTCGCGGTACTCTTCCGGCGACAGGTTGTAGTGCGTCATCAGGTGGCGCTTGAGCGACTTGAACTTCTTTCCGTCCTCGAGACAGACGATGTAGTCGTCCGTCACCGACTTCTTCACCGAGACGGCCGGCTTCGGCTTCTCGGCCGGCGGCGGCTCGGGCTGCGCGCCGGTCATCCCGAGCGCGCCATGGACATCGGCGATCAGAGCGGGCAGATCGGCAACCGGCATGGCGTGGTTGCTGACATAGGCCGCCACGACCTCCGCCGTGAGCTCCATCAGCCCCTCGTCGTCGCCCGGCAGGTTCAACTCGTCCATCTCTCTTCCGATCCGATCTTCGGGCGCCGCAGTCGGTGAAGTCAACGACGCATGGCGGATCCGCGCGATGGTGCGAATCGTCTTGCCTGCGCCGAACGGCAACTGTGCGCTTTCGTTAATCTATGCGATATCTGAGAAACGGCCCGGTTTTTGTCAAGCTCGGATTGCAAAACGCACAGTTCTCGGGCGCCCGATGCGGCTGCCGACAACGGGATCATCTTTCCGCGACCTCGCCCCGCAGGAGTGATGACCCGGCATAAACTTGACGACGCGAGACGCGCCCATCCCCTGAAAACGCGAACGCCCGCGTGTGAACGCGGGCGTCGCTGGGGGAGAGACGGCGATCAGTTGATCTTGTGGACCGGCATGAAGTTGACCGCCTTGCCTTCGAAGCGCGACGACGCGGCGGGTGCGCCGGCCTTGCGCGAGAAGCCGTGGGCGAACACCGCCTCTGGCACGTTGCCGATGAGGCTGTGGGCGACGGGGCGCTGCAACTCCTGCTTCAGGGCGCGGCGCTCCTGGTTGGAGATGAGCGAGGCGACCTCGACGCGTTCGGCGATCAGGCGGGCGGACGGCCGCGCGGCGCGCCGGCCGGCGGCGATCGCAGCCTCGTCGCCGACGACACGTCCGCCCTTGGCCGAAACGCCGGTGCGCGGCGCCGGCTGCAGCTTGGCGGCCGCAGGCTCTGCCTTGAGGGCGGCCAGACGGACCGGCTCCGAGGCGGCCGGCATGGGGGCCATCGCCGCCACCGCCGCGATCAGCGAAGCGTCGGCCGGGCGGTGAGAGGGAAGAACCGCTGCCGGCTGAACGGGCGAGGTGGCGGCCGGGGCGGCGCCTGCCGCGGCGCTCGCGCTTTCCGCCATGGCCGCGGCGATGATGGATTCGGGCGTCAGTTCGGGGTCGGCGCCGATCATGCGAGGCGTCGGCAGCGCGGCCTGCTCGCCGCGCAGCACGGCTTCGAACGGCGGGCGGGCCCGCGGGGTCGGCACGGCATAGGCCAGTTGGGCCGGCGCGCCGGGGGCGGCTTCCGCTTCCAACGCGGCGACGAGCGTCGCGGCGGGATCGACGGCATCGGGGCGGACCGGCGCCGAGGTCGGCAACGGAACGCGGGCCGGCACGAGGGCGGCGACGGCCGTTTCCGCGGTCGGGATGCCGGCGGGCGGCGCGGCGCGGGCCGGGCTCGATCCGTCGAACGCGTCGCGCTCGGGCATGGGAACGCCGTTCGGCAAGGCGGCGGGCGGCAGGGCGCGGCTCGGGCGCACCGCGGCGACCTGCACTGC
>NZ_BBWJ01000062.1 GCF_001463745.1 Aureimonas sp. AU22
GTGGATCAGCTTGTCCTTGATGGACTGCCAGATGATCCGCGTCATCTCGTCCCCGTCGAGCTCCACGATGGGGTTGGCGACCTTGATCTTTTGCATGGTGTTCACTCGCTGAAGGAAAAAGGGACGGCCGTGCGTCAGGAATTGCGCAGGTGCCGTTCGACGCTCTGAAGGTGCGCGCGCATGGCGGCCGCCGCGCCCGCGGTGTCGCGGTTGGCGATCGCCGCGACGATCTGTTCGTGCTCGCCGAAGCTGTGATGGTCGGCCGGCGGTCGCCGGGGATCGGCGCGCAGCCGGCCCCAGTTCACCTCGCGGCGGACCGCATTCAGGGTATCGAGAAGGCCGAGAAGCAGGCTGTTCTGCGTCGCCTCGGCGATGGCGCGGTGGAGCCGGTTGTCCCAGTTCTCGTATTGCCGCCAGTCCGGCGCGTGGACGGCCCGGGTCATGCAGTGGCGCAACTCGGCGATCGCCGTCGGCGTCGCGTTCAGCGCCGCGACGCGGGCGATCTCCGGCTCGATCGAGATGCGGGCATTGACGATCTCGATCGGATTGGTCCGCCGCGCCATAGAGGCGACGTCCGAGGCAGTGTCGATCGGGCGGTTGCCGGCGAAGGTTCCCTTGCCGACGTGGCGCCAGACGACGCCCTCGCTCTGCAGGGTCGTCAAGGCCCGGCGCAGGGACGCCCGGGTCAGGCCCAGGCGGTCGGCGAGTTCCCGCTCGGGAGGAAGGCGACCGTCGTCGCCGAGGACCGCACCGGCGAGGAACTCGCGCAGGCGGCCGAGCGCATCCGCCTCCAGGGTCGTCTCAAGGGTCAAAGGCGCGCTCCAAAACCAATCCGGTATTGGTTTGGATATACGATTGCCAATCCTCCCGGTCAAGCCGGCTGTGGAGCGATCGTCCGCTTCATTTTCGAGGGGGAACGACGTTAAAAACACTTTGGTTTCAGCACTCGTACGGGATCGAATGCCCCGACAGTTCAGGAAACTCGTTGACAGCCGCGGCGGAACAAGATCAATTCAATTTCAGATTGGTTGCCTAATACGCCGCTAGAGCGTGGGGCGCATCATCCTGGGAGGAACACCATGAGCTTGCTGAGCGCGTTCAAGAAATCCGTTGCGATGACCGTCTTCGGATGCGTCGTCGCCCTGTCGCCGGCATCGGCCGATGCAGCCCCGCTGCGCGTCGCCTTCGGCGACATTCCGAGCGTCGAGACGCTGCATCTCCTGATCGCCTTCGAGCGCGCGAAGGAGGCCGGGCTCGATCTCGAGGTGACCTATCTGAAATCCGAGGACATCGCCGCGCAGGCGGTGGTCAGCGGCCAGGCCGACGTCGGCGTCGGCGGCCCCTACGCCCTCATCCAGAAGGTCCGCGCCCCGGTGCGCATGTTCATGCAGCTCTCGACGCTGCAGATGTATCCGGTGGTCGCCGCCGACAGCTACAAGAGCTGGAAGGACCTCGACGGCCAGGAGGTCGCGGTGCACTCGCGCGGGTCCGGCACCGAGGCCATCATGCGCCTCGCGGCCGAGAAGAACGGCATCCAGTATTCCGGCATCTCGTACATCCCGGGCTCGGAGGTGCGCACCGGCGCGCTCCTGCAGGGCAACGTCAAGGCGACCATTGTCGACGCGTCGGGCAAGCGCATCCTCGAGGCGCAGGCGCCGGGCAAGTTCCTGTATCTGCCGCTCGACGACCTCACCGCGACGGACGAGGGCCTGTTTGCCAACACCGACTACCTGAAGGAGCACCCGCAGGAGGTCGCGACCCTCGTGGAGGCGATCCTCACCACCTGGCGCGAGGTTGCCAAGGACCCCGGCGCGGTCGCCCGGCTGCGCGAGGAGTACAAGCTGCTGCCCGACGCGAGCCCCGAGATGGTCGCCGAGATCGACCCCTACTTCGCTGAGGCGGCGAAGGCGGGTCTGCCGCTCGCGGGCGGCGGCGAGGAAGCGGTGAAGGACGACTTCGACTTCTACACGACGTCGGGGGCCCTGGAAGGCAAGGCCGAGGAGCTGAAGGTCGAGGACTTCTGGGAGTTCGAGCCGCTGAAGGCCGCCCTCGCCAAGCTCGGTCAGGGCTGAAGGTCGGGCGCATGAATTCCCTCATGAAGATCGAAGGGACGGGGCAGGCGCCCCGTCCGGTCGCCGCGGGCGTGACCGCGCGGGTCTCCGAGGCCTTCACCCGCTTTCCATCGCTCTGGACGATCGCCTCGCTCGCGGTTCTCTTCGGTGCCTGGGAGATCGCGGGACGGGTGCCGATCAGCTTCGCCTTCCCGCCGTTCTCCGAGACGGTTCTCGCTTTCCTCGAGATGGTGGCCGACGGCTCGATGGCCTACGCCTACTTCATCACGCTGCAGCCGCTGGTGCTCGGCGTGGCGGTCTCCGCCCTCCTCGGCGTCGCGCTCGGCGTCGTGATGGGCCTGTCGAAGAAGGCCGAATGGCTGCTGGCGCCGATCTTCATCGTGCTCCAGGCCGCGCCGATGGCCGCCCTCGTGCCGCTCGTCACCTTCGTCTACGGCATCGGACTGACGGCGAAGACGCTGGCGGTGATCATGCTGGCCCTGCCGGTGATCGTCCTGAACTCCTACAAGGCCGTGCGGCACGTGAACCCGTCGCTCGTGGCCATGTGCCGATCCTTCGGGGGCTCGCGTCTGCAGCGCATCCTGAAGATCATCATCCCCGACGCCTCGCCGGTGATCTTCGCCGGGCTGCGGCTCGGCATCGCCGCGGGCTTCATCGGCGTGATGCTGGCCGAACTCCTGATCACGCCGACAGGCGTCGGCGACCTCATCACCTACCACCGCTCCATCGCCAACTACGGGCACATGTACGCCGCCGTCGCCTCGATCATCGTCCTGTCCACGGTGACGCTGGTCGGTCTGCAGCGCTTCGAGCTGCGCTTCCTGCGGCCTGAAAAGAGGATGTCCGCCTGATGTCTCAGATCCGATTGAGAGAAGACGTCTCCGCCGCCCCCGACACCTGCGTGGAGGACGCCGTCGTCAAGGTGCGCGGCATCTGCAAGACCTACGGCGACGTCGAGGCGCTGCGCAATGTCGACCTCGACGTCGCGCGCGGCAAGCTGACGACGCTGCTCGGCCCGTCCGGCTGCGGCAAGACCACGCTTTTGAAGATCGTCGCCGGCCTGGTGCCGGCCACACGCGGCGAGATCCGCGTCAACGGCAAGGTGGTCACCGGCCCGGGACCGGAGCGCGCCTTCGTGTTCCAGGACTTCGCGCTGATGCCCTGGGCGACCGTGATGCGCAACGTCGCGTTCGGCCTCGAGCTGAAGGGCGTCGGCGAGGCCGAACGGCGGCGAACCGCCCAGCGCTACATCGACGAGGTCGGGCTGTCCGGCTTCGAGACGAAGTATCCGCACGAGTTGTCCGGCGGCATGAAGCAGCGCGTCGGCATCGCCCGGGCCTTCGCCGTCAATGCCGACGTCCTCTTGATGGACGAGCCCTTCTCGGCGGTCGACGAGCAGAACCGGCGCAAGTTCCAGGAGGACCTTCTCCGCCTCGTCGCCCTGGAGCGCAAGACCTTCATCTTCGTCACCCACTCGATCGAGGAGGCGGTCTACGTCTCCGACCGGATCGTCCTCCTGTCGCCCCGGCCCGGCCGGATCTCGCAGGTCATCGATCCCGCGATCGACCGAAGCGCGTCGCCCGACGAGATCCGCCGGGATCCGGGTTATCTCGATACCGTGGAGGAGATCTGGAACGGTCTTCGCCACTACGCGGAGTAGGCGGCCATGACCCTCTTCGGCATTCGCATTCCGATGATGGCCTCGCTCATCGTCTGGGCCGTGGTCTGGGAGATCGTCGGCCGGCTCGACGTGATCTTCCTGATCCCGCCGATGACCGAGATCATCGAGGCGGGCTTGCGTCTCGTGCAGACGGGATCCTGGCAGAACGCCACCCTGATCACGCTGCGCTCCTTCACCGTCGGCATGGCGCTCGCGATCGGCATCGGCGTGCCGCTCGGCATCCTGATGGGCCTCTTCAAGAGCGTCGACAACCTGATGGCGCTCTGGGTGAACATGTTCGTCTCGGCGCCGCTGTCGGCGCTGGTGCCGATCCTGATGATCCTCTTCGGGCTCGGCGAGACCACGGTCGTCGTCACCGTCTTCCTGTTCGCGGTCTGGATCATCGTCCTCGATGCCAGGGCGGGCGTGATGCAGGTGCCCCGGTCGCTGTTCGAGATGGGACGGTCCTACGGCGCCCGCCCCTGGACGCTGTTCGCCAAGATCATCCTGCTTTCGGCCCTGCCGGAAATCCTCGCGGGGATCCGCATCGGCCTCATCCGCGGGGTGAAGGGCGTCGTCATCGGGCAGATCCTCGTCTCCATCCTCGGCTACGGCGAGCTCTTCGAACTGTTTTCCCGGAACTTCGAGATGGCGAGTTTCTGGGCGCTGACCATCATCCTCTTCGCGGCCGCCATGATCCTCTCGGCCGTCGTCGAACACTTCGAAACCAAGATCGAATACTACGCTGGAGCCAGAGCATGAACATGCACGCGACCCCCGAGACCTACGTCTTCGCCCCCCTGCCGGTGCCGACCCTGCCCGTGCGCGGCACCACCAAGCTGTTTCCGGTGCATCGGATCTACTGCGTCGGGCGCAACTTCGCCGACCATGCGATCGAGATGGGTCACAACCCGAACCGCGAGCCGCCGTTCTTCTTCCAGAAGAACCCCGACACGCTGGTTCTCTCGGGGCAGGATTTCCCCTACCCGGCGGCGTCGAAGGACGTGCACCACGAGATCGAACTCGTCGTCGCGCTGTCCAAGGGCGGCACCGACATCCCGCTGGACCAGGCGATGGACCACGTCTTCGGCTATGCCGTCGGCCTCGACATGACGCGGCGCGACCTTCAGGGCGAGGCCAAGAAGATGGGCCGCCCCTGGGAGACCGGAAAGGCGTTCGAGGCCTCGGCGCCCTGCACCGAGCTCGTGCCGGCCGCCGAGGTTCCCGACGTCACCGCGGGCTCGGTCGAGCTGCGGATCAACGGCGAGATGCGCCAGAGCGGCGATCTCAACCAGATGATCTGGAAGATCCCGGAGATGATCTCCTACCTGTCCGGCCTCTTCGAACTGCAGCCGGGCGACCTGATCTTCGCGGGAACGCCCGCCGGCGTGGGTCCCGTGAACCGCGGCGACGAACTGGTCGGCACCGTGGCGGGCGTCGGCGAGCTGCGCACCCGGGTCGTCTGATCCCCCTCGCCTGACCGGCATTCCGGACGGGCGCCGCATCGGCCGCGGCGCCCGTTCCCGTATCTTCGCCCCTCACTCGCCCTTCGCGGAGCTCGAGCCGATGCACGATCCGTCCTTTCTCATCCTCTTCGCGCTCGGCCTGCTCCTCACCGGTTGCCTCTCCGGCTTCCTGGCGGGGCTGCTCGGCGTCGGCGGCGGCATCGTGATCGTTCCCGTGCTCTACATCGTCCTCGCCGCCTTCGACGTGGACCCCGACCTCATCCCCTTCATCGCCGTCGGAACCTCGCTCGCCACCATCATCCCGACCTCCGTCCAGTCCTTCCGTGCCCATCATGCGCGGGGCTCGGTCGACGTCGCTCTCCTGAAATGGTGGGGGCCGTTCGTCGCCGTGGGCGTCGTCTTGGGCGTGACGCTCGCCACCTGGATGGACGGCGAGGTGCTGACCCTCGTCTTCGCCGTGGTCGCCTTCATCGTCGCCGCCTACATGCTGCTCTCGCCCGAAGGCGCCCATCTCGCGCCGCGCTTGCCGGGACGAGCGATCCAGGCGTTCCTGGCGACCACGATCGGCCTGATCTCCTCGCTGATGGGGATCGGCGGCGGAACGCTGACGGTGCCCGTCCTCTCGCTCTCGTCCTACCCGGTGCGCCGGGCGGTGGGCACGGCCTCGGTCGTCGGGCTCATCATCGCCATTCCCGGCGCGATCGGGTTCATCGTCAACGGCTGGGGAAAGAGCGACCTGCCGCCGTTTTCGCTGGGACACGTCAACGTCGTCGGCTTCGTGCTGATCACGGCGAGCAGCATGCTCTTCGCGCCGCTGGGCGCCCGCGCCGCCCACGCGCTCGATCCGGTCTGGCTGAAGCGCCTGTTCGGCGTCTTCCTCTTCGCCACGTCGCTGAAGATGATGATCTAGCCGCGGAGAGACGCTGCCAGTTTCCCGTACGGCTCGAACTGCGAATCCTCCACCCGTGCTCCCGGGCGCGGGCCGGGGACGCGACCGCCGTCGCGCAAGGTCTGCCGGGCGGCCGGGCTCTGGGAGCCGACGTTCGACAAGGCGCGCAAGCCGTCCACCATCCGTTGGAGTTGAACCCGGCCATCTGACAAGGGTCTGGCCCTTCGTGCCAGAGCGGACACCCCGATCCCCGGCGTCTCCCATCGACTCCAAGCATTCACCGCCAAGCTGTCGCCATCCGAAACGATGGGGGCCGGGCTCGTGCGCCGTCCTCCCCCTCTGAAACCCTTCGACCTCGCCGCCCGGTGCGGCGAGGCACGTCGTCACGTGCGCGCCGGGGCGCTTTCGCGCCGGCATCCGCCGGCGGTGCGAAAAGCCGAGCGTGCGGACCTGCCAGCGGGCGGACGCTCCCGCCTCACGAGGTCGACCGCAACCGGGATCGCAGGGCCGCCCATCGGCAACCGCTGCGGCGCTCATCCGCGGCGGCTTGACATCCCAGGGCAAGATCGTCAGATTTCACAATAATAAACATGTTCAAAATGCTGAACAAGCGGGAGGGCGGAACTTGAGCGGGCGTGGTGCGGAGCGAATCCTCGATCTGCTGGAATGGCTGTCCGCTCGCTCGGACGGCGTCTCGCTGACCGAGATTGCCCTTGCGCTCGACGTTCCCAAGAGCAGCGGCCTGCTTCTCCTGCGGCTCCTGACCGAACGCGGCTACGTCGAGCGCTCGAAGAACGGCGCCTACGCCTTGGTTCGGCTCCCCGGAGAGGTTCGCTCGGGCACCGAGGCCTGGGGCACGCTCCTGCGCCTCAGCGAGGCTCCCTTGCGCGAAGCCGTCGAGGCGTCGAACGAGACGGGCTTCGTGGCGGTGATGGAGGATGCCCGGATCCGCTATCTCACCAAGCGGCTGCCCCTGCGGGAAATCCGCTACGATCGCGACATCACCCATCTGCGCCAGGCGCATCTGGTGGCGAGCGGCCTGGCGATCCTGTCCGGTTTCGACGACGCCTCGCTCGATGCCTATCTCGACGCCGCCGCGCCGACGCCGGAGGCCCGCGCGGACATTCTCGCGGCGGTGACCGAAGCGCGAGCGACCGGCTGCGCCGTCAATCTCAAGGGCGTCGTCGAGGGTGCGGCCGGCGTTGCCGCGCCGATCCGCGACACCGATGGGCGCATCGTCGCCGCCATCAACCTATCGGGGCCGCGCGAGCGCATCGTCGCCCACGTCGCCGAACTCACCGACATCGCCATCCGCACCGCGCAACGGGTTTCGGAGGAACTCGCGCGGCGAAACCGGATCAGACCAGCATCCAAGGGAGGAATCTGACGCATGAACACGATCAAGCTGGCCGCATGGGCGCTCGGCGCCGCCTTCGTCTCGATCGGCACGGCCCACGCGCAGGACGCCAAGGTGCCCGAAGGCTACCCCGCCGACTATCAGGCCGTGATCGACGGCTCGCGCGGCGAGAACGGCCTCGTGATCTATTCCAACATGGCCGACAACAATTGGGGACCGATCCTCGAAGGCTTCCGCGCCACCTATCCCTGGATCAAGGTCGAGACGCTGGACCTTGGATCGGGCACCGTGCATTCGCGCTGGGAGGCCGAAGCGGGCTCCGGCTCGCGCACGGCCGACATCCTCATCTCGGGCGCCAACGACCGCTGGGCCTCCTACGGCATCGACGGCAAGATGATGCCCTACGAGAGCCCGGAGTTGTCCAAGCTGCCGGACTTCGCCAAGCCCTATCCCGGCGTCACGGTGCTTTCGGCCGATCCGCTGGTCATCACCTACAACGCCGCCCTCCTCTCGGAGGACCAGCGCCCGACGGGCTTCGCCTCGCTCGTCGAGGACGCGCTCGCCGACAAGGGCACGTTCGACGGCAAGATCACCACCTACGATGCGGCGCGCAACTCGTTCGGCCTCGCGGCGTGGTGGAACTACATGAACGTCAAGGGCGACGACGGCTGGAAGCAGCTCGCCTCCATCGGCCCGATGATCCGGGGCGAGGTGTCCGGCGGCCCGATGAACGAGAAGATCGCGACGGGTGAATACGTCACCGGCATCGCGGTCTCGGGCATCACCATCTTCCCGCGCCTGGAACAGCCCGGGGGCGAACTCCTCGGCTTCGCCTTCCCGGACGACGGCACGATCATGATGCTGCGCGGCATGGGCATCCCGAAGGGCGCCGCCAATCCGAACTCGGCCAAGCTCTTCGTCGACTACGCCCTCAGCAATCCCGGTCAGACGCTTATCGGCAAGGGCGGCCTCACGCCCTATCGCGACGACGTCGACGAGACGCAGGTCCGCTACACGTTCCAGGGCATCGCCGACGAGGTGGGCCAGGACAAGCTCATCGTCGCCGGCTTCGACAAGGGCCTGATCGACGAGGCCCCGGCCTTCGTCGAGAAGTGGAACGCCGCGCTGGCCGGTCGCTGATCGCCCGTCCCGCCGGGCGCGGCGCCAAGCCGCCGCGCCCCACATCCTCGATCAGCGGATCCTAGCCATGACCACGACCGCGCTGGACCGGGCCGACGCGCCCGGCATCGACCGCTCGCGCCTGATCTTCTGGGGCGTCGCCCTCGTCACGACCCTTCTCGTGATCGGCCCGATCGCGCCCATCATCGCGCAGGCCTTCCTCGACAAGCCGCTCTACGCGCCGGACACCGAGTGGACGCTGACGAATTTCGCGCGCCTGTTCGGCGACCCCGCGATCCTCACCATCTTCGGCAACACGCTCTACTTCGCCGTGCTGACCATGGTGGTGGCGCAGATCTTCGGCTCCGTGATGGCCGTCGTGATCGGCCGCACCAACCTGCCGGGCCGCAAGTGGATCGGCGAGATCCTGATCTGGCCCCTCTTCGTCTCCAACCTCGTGATCGCCTTCGGCTGGCTGACCATGTACGGCCCCTCGGGCTACGTGTCGCTCGCCGTGCGCTCGTGGTTCGGCTTCATTCCCTGGAACCTCTACTCCCTCACCGGCATGGGCATCGTCGCCGGCCTCAGCCAGGCGCCCCTCGCCTACCTCATGTGCCTTGGCGCCGTGACCAAGGCCGACGCGCAGCTCGAGGACGCCGCCCGCTCCGCCGGAGCCGGGCCGTTCCGCGCCCTGTTCTCGGTCACCGTGCCGATGATGCGCCCCGCCATGATCTACTCGGCGGTGCTGAACTTCGTGATCGGCGTCGAGATGCTGGCGATCCCGCTCCTGTTCGGCGCGCCGAGCGGCATCAACACCGTCACCACCTTCCTCTACAATGTCGGCATCAACGCCGCGGTGCGCCCCGACTACGGCATCGTCGGAGCGGCCGCCCTGATCCTCCTCGTGGTGGTCGCCGGCCTCGTCTGGCTGCAAGGCTTCCTGATGAAGGGTTCCGGCCGCTTCGTCACGGTGCGCGGCAAGGCGAGCCGGGCCTCGACGCTCGATCTCGGACCCTGGCGCTGGATCGCCTTCGCGGTGGTCGCCGCCTATGTCCTCTTCACCATCGTGGCGGTCTTCGCAGGGCTGGTGATGCGCTCGGGCGTGTCGTTCCTCACGCCGCTCATCCCGTTCTGGAAGCTTCTGTCGACGGCGAACTACGAGACCGTCTTCGCCTCGGACACCTATGTCCGCTCGATCGTCAACTCGGTGCTGATCGCGCTGATCGGCGGCGTGGTCGGCACGTTCTTCATCGCAGTCATCGCGCTCGTCGCGCGGCGGTCCGAGTTCCGCTTCGCGCGGCCGCTCGAATACGTCGCCCTCTTCCCGCGTTCGCTGCCAGGCATCATCGCCGGTCTCGGTTTCTTCTACGCGGTGGTCTGGGTCCCGGGACTCGACGTGATCCGGGGCACGATCTTCATCCTAATCGTTGCCTTCATCCTTCGCTACATCCCGGTCGGCTTCGGCGCCATCGCGCCCGCCCTCTCGCAGATCGGCGACGAACTGGACCGGGGCGCCCGCATCTCCGGCGCGGACTGGTGGACCACGGTCACGCAGATCATCCTGCCGATCCTCAAGCCCGCGCTCTTCTCCTGCTTCGCGCTGCTCTTCATCCACTTCTTCAAGGAATACGTCACCGCCGTGTTCCTCTACCAGCCGGGGTCCGAGATCATCGGCTCCACCATGCTGCAATTGAGCGCCCAGGGCGACAACGGACCGGTGGCGGCCCTTGCCACGATCCAGGTCGTGATCACCGCCCTCTTCGTCATCCTCGCGCGCCGCGTTTTCGGAGCCAAGATCTATGGCTGACCTCGTCCTCGACCGCCTCACCATCCGCTACGGCGACGTCACCGCCGTCAACGACATCTCGCTGACCGTGGGCAAGGGAGAATTCCTGACCTTCCTCGGCCCTTCGGGGTGCGGCAAGTCCACGACGCTGTTCTCGATCGCCGGGCTCAACCACGCGACGTCCGGCACGATCCGGATCGGCGACACGGTGCTGTTCGACGGGCAGAAGGGCATCTCGGTTCCCCCTGAGCGGCGCGACATCGGGCTCGTGTTCCAGTCCTACGCGCTCTGGCCGCACAAGACGGTGGCCGAGAACCTCGCCTTCCCGCTGAAGCTGCGCAAGCTCGGCCGCGCGGAGCGCGACGAGCGCATCCGCGAGGCGCTCTCGCTGGTCGAGATGATGCCCTACGCGGAACGCTACCCGTTCGAGCTGTCGGGCGGCCAGCAGCAGCGCGTGGCGCTGGCGCGCGCGCTCGTCTACCGGCCGCGCCTCCTGCTCCTCGACGAGCCCCTCTCGAACCTCGACGCCAAGCTGCGCGAGCGCGCCCGCGTCTGGCTGCGCGAGCTTCAGGAGCGCCTCAACGTCACCACGATCTACGTCACGCACGACCAGGCCGAGGCGCTGGCGGTCTCCGACCGGATCGCCGTCATGAGCATGGGGCACCTGCGCCAGCTCGGCACGCCGCGGGAGATCTACGAGAACCCCGCCGACGCGTTCGTGGCCGACTTCATCGGCTCGTCCAACTTCCTGACGGGCAGCATGATCGGCGAGGCGGGCGGCCGGGCGCGGGTCCGGCTGGGCGACGGGACGGAGCTCTCGGTTCTGGCCGGAAAAGCTTCGGCGGACGGCGGCCTCGTGGTCGCGGTGCGCCCCGAGCGGATCGAGCTGGTCGGCGGTCCTGGCGAGAACGCCATCCGCGTGGAGATCGCGCAGGGCACCTATCTCGGCTCCGTCTACCAGTACGAGGTCACCGGCGGCGGGTCGCGCTTCCGCATCCAGACCACGCGCCCCGTCGAGGGCGGGACCGCCTTCGTCCGCATCCCGCCGGAAGCCGCGGCGATCTTCGCGGCCGGACCGGACGCGAAGTGAGGAGCGGCACCATGTCGAACCCCCAGGACGTCGTCCGCTTCCGCGCGGGTGCGGGCGGCCCGCTGTCGGGCGTGCGCGTGCTCGACCTGTCGCGTCTCGTCGCCGGCAACATGCTGTCGGTGCAGCTCGCCGACTTCGGCGCCGACGTGATCAAGATCGAGTCCGCCTCCGGCGACCCGTTGCGCGACTGGACCGACGACGGCCAGTCGCTCCACTGGAAGACCTACGGGCGCAACAAGCGCTCGATCCTGCTCGACCTGCGCCAGCCGGAGGGCATGGAGGCGCTCGAGGCGCTCCTGCGCACGGCCGACGTCTTCATCGAGAACTTTCGGCCCGGCACGCTGGAGACGATGGGCCTCGCCCCCGACCGGCTTCTCCAGCTGAACCCGGACCTCATCGTGGTGCGCATCTCGGGCTTCGGCCAGACCGGCCCTTACGCGCAGTATCCGGGCTTCGGGACGCTCGTCGAGGCGATGAGCGGCTTCGCCACGCGCACCGGCTTTCCCGACCGCGAGCCCGTCCTGCCGCCGCTGGCGCTCGCCGACATGATCTCCGGCATCTACGGCGCGCAGGCCGTCACCATGGCGCTTCTCGCCCGCGAGAAGGGCACGGCGCGCGGCCAGGTCATCGACCTGTCGCTGCTCGAGCCGATGTATGCGGTGCTCGGGCCCGAGGCGGCGATCCACCGCGTCACCGGCAAGGTGAAGCAGCGCACCGGCTCGGCCTCGAACACGGTCTCGCCGCGCAACGTCTATCTCTGCTCCGACGGAAAATACGTCGCCCTCTCCGGGTCGATGCAGGTCGTCGCGATGCGGATCTTCGACATCATCGGGCATCCCGAGATGAAGACCGACCCGCGCTTTGCCACCAATGCGGAGCGGGTGCGCAACCGCGCCCTGGTGGACGAGGCCGTCGGCGCCTGGTTCGCCGGGCGTCCGCGCGACGAGGCGTTGCGCATCATGCGCGAGGCGGGCGCCACGGTCGGCCCGGTCTACGACATCGCCGACATCGCCGCGGACCCGCACTTTTCCGAGCGCGGCGTGATCGTCGAGGTGGAGGACGCCGAGAACGGCTCGCTTCCCATGCACAACATCCTGCCCCGCATGTCGGGCACGCCCGGCGGCTGGCGTCATCCGGCCCCGCGGCTCGGCGAGCACACGGACGAGATCCTCGCCGAGGTCGGCATCACACGCCCGGCCGCGCCGGCCGCCCGGAAACAGCGCTCGTGATCCGGTCCCTCCTCTACGTTCCCGGCACGAGCGAGCGCTTCATCGCCAAGGCGCACGAGCGCGGCGCCGATGCGATCATCGTCGACCTCGAGGACGCCGTGGTGGCCGAGCGCAAGGCGGAGGCGCGCGACGCGCTGCCGGCGACGGTCGCCGCCGTGCGGCGCGGCGGCGCGCTCGTCTTCGTGCGCATCAACAACGAGCGCGAACGCCTTCTGGCCGACGCGGAGGCCGCCTGCCGGGCGGGCGCGGACGGGCTCTACGTCCCGAAGGTCGCCAGTGCCGGCCTTCTCATGGAGATCGCCGCCCATCTCGCCCCGATCGAGGCGGCGCTCGGCCGGCGCCCGCTCGACTTCGTGCCGCTGATCGAGGATCCCGGCGCTGTCTTCGACGCGCGTGACATCGCACGGGGGCCGCGCGTCCTCGCCCTCAGCGCCGGTGCCGAGGACATCGCCACCGCGATGGGCGCCGAGCCGGTGCCCGACGTCCTGCGCCTGCCCAAGCTCCTCATCCACATGGCGGCCAAGGCCGCCGGCGTCCTGTCCTTCGGGCTCCTTCGCACCGTCGCCGACTATTCCGATCGGGATGGGATGGTGGCGGCGGCCCGCGAGGCGCGCCAGTTCGGTTTCGACGGCGCGAGCTGCATCCATCCGAGCGTCGTGCCGGTCCTCAACGAAGCCTTCTCGCCGAGCGAGGCGGATCTCGCCTTCGCCCGGCGGGTCGTCGGCGCGCAGATCGAGGCCCGCCGCGAGGGTCGCGGCGCCTTCCTCGTCGACGGTCGCTTCGTGGATGCGCCCATTCTCGCCCGCGCCGAACGGCTCATCGCCCGGGCGCAGGCGGTTCCCAACCCCACCGGAGGCCGTGATGCCTGAGTCACACCCGCAAGATGGGTCGCGCACCCGCCGCATCCTCGTGACCCACAACTCGATCGCACCCTCCGCGGTCGAGCTCCTCAACCGGCACGACGTCGACGTGTTCTTCTCGCCGCCCTACGACGCGCCCGAGATCGTGGCCGAGCGGGCGCGCGATCTGGCGGTGGACGCGATCATGGTCCGGCAGGGCAAGGTCAACGACCTCGTCATCGGTGCGTCGCCGAAGCTGAAGGTCATCGTCAAGCACGGCGTCGGCATCGACAACATCGACGTGGCCAGCGCGGCGCGGCGCGGCATTCCGGTCCTGCGCTCGCTTAACAGCAACTCGCTCGCGGTGGCCGAGCATACGATCGCGCTGGCGCTGACGCTTCTCAAAGAGGTCACCTGGCTCGATCCGGCCGTGAAGCGGGGCGAGTGGCCCAAGCCCACCTTCATCGGGCGGGACATCGCGGGCTCGGTGATCGGCCTGATCGGCTTCGGAGCGATCGGCCGCGAGACGGCCCGTCTCGCCGAGGCGCTCGGCATGGAGGTGACGGTCCACGACCCGATGGCTAAGCCGGGCGCGATCGAGGCGGCGGGCCATACCCGGGCCGACCGGCTGGACGATCTCCTCGCCGCCGCCGACATCGTCAGCCTCCACTGCCCGTTGACGCAGGCGACGCGCCATCTGATCGACGCCCCGCGCCTTGCCCGGATGAAGCCGACCGCCTTCCTGGTCAACACGGCGCGGGGGGGTATCGTCGACGAGGCGGCGCTGGCCGAGGCGCTCTCGGAGCGCCGCATCGCCGGGGCCGCGCTCGACAGCTTCGCGAGCGAGCCTCCCGCGGCCGACAGCCCGCTCTGGAGCCTGCCGAACCTCGTCGCGACCCCGCATATCGGCGGCGTCACCAACGGGTCCGCCCGCGCGATGGCCGAGATCGCCGCGCGCCACATCATCGACGTCCTCGACGGCAAGGCCCCCGATGCGGCGAGCCTGTCCTCGCCCGACGCCTTCGCCGCCTGACGACACGAAAAGGACTGACCGCATGCCCGTGGGCTTTCGCATCAACCGCACCTGGACCCGCACCGCTGCTGCGATCGTGGAGGACGCCCGAACCCTCCCCGTCGCCAATGTCAGCGATTGCATGTCGCGCCTCGCGGCCGGCGGACCGCAGCTTCGCCCGATGCACCGGGACGGCGTCCTCGCCGGCCCCGCCCTGACGGTGCGCACGCGGCCCGGCGACAATCTCATGCTGCACAAGGCGATCGACATGGCGGAAGCCGGCGACGTGATCGTGGTGGATGCCGGCGGCGACTGCACGAACTCGCTGATGGGCGAACTGATGCTGGCGCACGCGATCGGGCGCGGCGTTGCCGGCTTCGTGCTCTACGGGGCGATCCGCGACGCCGAGGCGTTCCAGGCGCGCAACCTCCCGGTCTTCGCGCTCGGCATCACCCATCGCGGCCCCTATCGCACGGGTCCGGGAGAAATCGGCTATCCCATTTCGTTCGAGGGGCTGACCGTCATATCGGGAGACCTGATGCTCGGCGACGGGGACGGCGTGGTCGCCATCGCGCGCACCGACGTAGAGACCGTGATCGCCGCGGCCCACCGCAAGCACGCGGCGGAAACGCGTCAGATGGCGGAGACGGAAGCGCGCACCGTGGACCGCTCCTGGGTGGACAAGGCGCTCGACGCGGCAGGCTGCACCTACGAAGATCTGCCCGTCGCCTGAGGCGATCGGCGGCGCCCGCCGGCCGGCCGGCGAGGCTGCGCCCTGCAGCCCGGCCTGCTTCGGCGATCCCTTTCGCGTCTGCGTTTGGCCTCTGGCGCTTTGCCGGCGATGGCATGCCGACGACCTCGAACTGCCGAATGCGGCGGCCCCTATCACAAGTTCGAGACCGACGCTAAGCGAGGCTTTGCATTCATCGATCATGCAGACCATAACTATCGGATGGATGCTTCCATCGCAGGAAGGGGTCTGACCATGCTAGCTCTCGGCGTCGCGATCGGCCTCGTTGCAGGTGTGATCATCTCGGCCACTGCCGGATTGATCTATCTGACCCACCGCAACGATCAGTCCCGCGACCTGCGCTCCCTGTTTTGAACACGCGCGCGGCTTGAGCCGGCGGGACGGCAGCGACGGTCGGGCCTCGGTTTCGGAAGGTCCGCCCTCAGTCGGCCCCGCGACGGTTCAGGGATCAGGACTGCTGTAGCCAGGGCGACCTCGCGCTTCGGACAACGACGTCCGCCCCGCGATCGCGACAGGTCCGGGGCCCACCACCTTCGAGCGCCTACCGGCCGGTCTTCGTCGCGGAATGAAAGTCGACGGGTTTGCCGGCGACCCATTTCACGAACCGCGCGACCGTCTCGTTGTCCGTCAGGGCGATCCCGGCCTGGGCATGGCGGACCAACTCGCTCGCCGAAAAATTGGCGTCGATCGTCTCCCGGCAGATGGGGTGGACGGGTACGGTATCCCGGCCTCCCCGGCTTTTCGGGATGGGGTGAAAGCGGTCCACCGTCTTTCCCAGCGGCCGTCCACAAAGCCAGCACGGCTCGGCTGGCACGGCTTCCGCCGGCTCTTCGGCGTGCCAGTCGGCGTCCCGGTTCTTGCGCGCCATCCTTCAACTCCCGAACTGCAAGACCCAAGGGAACGCGCCACACCCGGCGCGCCGTCCCGAAGGCAACTGATGCCGCGCGCCGGAGCCCCGGGTCAAGGCGACCGCGGGAAGCGGCCATTGCGTCGCAGCGACTGCCGCATGGGATATGATCTGCCGCCGTGCGCGTTGGTAGCCGTGACCCTTCGGTCACGACTCGGTGAACGCACCCATCGGGTACCCTATCGGCTCCAGTGCCAGGAAGCTCCCGATGCCATCCGAAACACCCGTCCAGCTCCTGTCCGTCGCGACAGCCGTCCCGCCCCATGTCATCACCCAGCGCGAGGCGGCGGAAGTCGCGCACCGCAGTTTCGCCGATCGCTTCGACGACTTCGAACGGTTGGTGAAGGTGTTCGAGAGTTCCGGCATCCGGAAGCGCCATGCCGTCCGACCGCTCGAATGGTATCCCCGCACCATCGAATGGCCGGAGCGGACCGAGGCCTATCTCGAGGCCGCCTCCGATCTCTTCGTCACGGCGGCACAGAAGGCGCTCGACGCGGCGGGTCTGGCGGCGAGCGACGTCGACGCCGTGGTCACCGTCTCGTCGACCGGCATCGCCACGCCGAGCATCGAGGCGCGCGTCGGCGGCCGGATCGGCTTGCGCGCCGACGTCGAGCGTATTCCGGTGTTCGGTCTCGGCTGTGCCGGCGGCGTGTCCGGACTGTCGATCGCGTCCCGCCTGGCGGCCGGGCGAAGGGGAAGCCTCGTGCTTCTCGTCGCCGTCGAGATCTGCACGCTCGCCTTCCGCCTGGACAAGCTGACGAAGGCCAACATCGTGGCGACCGCGCTGTTCGGCGACGGCGCGGCGGCCTGTCTTCTTCGCACCGGCGACGACGGCATCGCCGCGATCGAGGCGAGCGGTCAGCACACCTGGCCCGACACCCTGTCGATCATGGGCTGGGACGTGGAAGCGCAGGGCCTCGGCGTCGTCTTCGACCGGGCGATTCCGCCCTTCGCGCGGGACAACATCGCGCCCGCGATCGACGCGATCCTGCAGCGCAACGGTCTCTCGCGGGGCGACGTCGACCGCTTCGCCTGCCATCCCGGCGGCACGAAGGTCATCGAGGCGCTGGAAGCCGCCTTGCGGCTTCCGGATCATGCGCTCGACGACGAGCGGCACATCCTCGCCGAGTACGGCAACATGTCCGCCCCGACCGCCCTCTTCGTCCTGGAGCGGCTCGCCGGATCGCGCGCCGGAATGGCCCCACGCACGCTGCTGACGGCCATGGGACCGGGGTTCACCGCAAGCTGCGTCTCCCTGACGAGAACGCCATGACGGCGGCGATCCTCCTCCTCGCCTTCGTCACCCTCGAGCGGCTGGCCGAACTCTGGTTGGCGCGTCGCAACACGGCGGACCTCGTCGCGCGAGGCGCGGTGGAGTTCGCACCGGGCCATTATCCCCTGATCGTGACGCTGCACGCCGCCTGGCTCGCGGGTCTCTGGTGGCTCGGCTGGGACCGGCCGGTTCACGGGGGATGGCTCGCCGTCTTCGCGGTGCTTCAGATCGCGCGCGTCTGGGTGATCGCAACGTTGGGCCGGCGCTGGACGACGCGGATCATCGTCCTGCCCGGCGCGCCCTTGGTTCGGCACGGCCCCTACCGCTTCCTGTCTCATCCGAACTACGCCGTGGTCGTCGGCGAGATCGCCGTCCTGCCCCTCGTGTTCGGACTGCCTTTGTACGCGCTTGTCTTCTCCGGGCTGAACGCAGTGGTTCTCGCCATTCGCATTCGCGCGGAACAGGCGGCCCTCGGGCAGAGCGTCCATGCCCGGAGAGCCTGAACCGGGCGTGCCCTGTCCACCGCGGGCGCCATCCGCGGTGGCGACCTGGATCGGCTTCACGGCCATGTGCGTCGGCATGTTCATGGCGGTCCTGGACGTCCAGATCGTCGCGACGTCCTTGCCGACGATCCAGACCTCGCTCGGGATCGACCCCGATCGGATGAGCTGGATCCAGACCGCCTACCTGATCGCCGAGATCATCGCGATCCCGCTCACCGGATGGCTCACCGCCGCGCTCGGCATGAGGCGCCTCTTCGCGGGGTCGGTGACGCTCTTCACGCTGGCCTCGGTCGGCTGCGCCGCCAGCGGCAGCTTTTCCGAACTGGTGGCCTGGCGGATTCTCCAGGGCCTGTCGGGGGGCACGTTGATCCCGGCCGTCTTCGCGGCGGTGTTCGTCCTGTTTCCCGTATCCCGGCAGGGACCGGCGACCACGCTTGCCGGCGTGCTCGCGGTTCTCGCCCCCACGGTCGGACCGATCGTCGGAGGATGGATCACCGCCAGCGCCTCGTGGCACTGGCTGTTCCTCGTCAACGTCCTGCCGGGGATCCTTGCCACTGCGACCGGTGCGCTCTGCCTGCCGCGCACCGTCGTGAACCGGAAGACGCTCGCCAGCATCGACGCGATCTCCCTCCTGCTTCTGGCGACGACACTCTGCGCGTTGGAGATCGCCCTGAAGGAAGCGCCCCGGCGCGGCTGGACGAGCGCCCTCTCCCTGTCGCTCCTCGTCCTGTCCCTGTCGAGCGGCTGGGCCTTCGTCGCTCGCGCGCTCCGGCAGGCGGCTCCTCTCGTCGACCTGACCGCGCTCGCCGATCGCCGCTTCGCGGCCGGGTGCGCGCTCAGCTTCGTTCTGGGGATCGGACTGTTCGGCTCCGTCTATCTGATGCCCGTGTTCCTCGCCTTCGTGCGCGGCCACGACGCGCTCGGGATCGGCGAGGTCATGCTCGTCACCGGTCTGGCCCAGCTTCTGATGGCACCAATCGCCGTCTTCCTCGAAGAGCGCGCGAACGCCCGGCTCCTCACCACGCTCGGCTTCTCCGTGTTCGCGGTCGGCCTGGGGATGAGCGCGTTCCAGACCCCGCGCACCGACTTCCAGGAGATGATCGTGCCGCAGGTCGTGCGCGGCGTCGCGATCATGTTCTGCCTGCTCCCGCCGACGCGGCTGGCACTGGGGCACCTGGACGAAGCGGACGTTCCCAACGCGAGCGGGCTCTTCAACCTCATGCGCAATCTCGGCGGGGCGATCGGCATCGCCCTCGTCGACACCGTGATATTCGGCAGGGCGCCCGCGATCGGCGCGGCGCTCCGGGACCGGCTTGTGGCCGGCGATCTGTCGGCGGGGGCGTTCGTCGGCATCCCGGCGTTCATGATCGAGATGCAACGCGATGTTCCGCCGACACCGCGCGCGATCGAGATGCTGCGCCCGATGGTCGAGAAGGCGGCCCTGACCCAGGCGATCAACGAGGCCTGGGGAATGATCGCCATCCTGACCGCGCTCGCGCTCGTCTGCGTCGCCTTGTCCGGATCGAAAGCGCAACCTCGTCGTCCGCACACCTGAGATCGCCCTCGTCTCGACGGTCACGCCTGCGACGTCGGCATCAGCCGTGAAGCCGTCGTGCCGCCTATCCTCCCCGTTGCGCACGCAAGCCGCCCCCCCACCGAAGCCGTCCGGCGTGGTGGAAGCCGGGACGTCCGGCCCCCGCCGGCCTGTCGCTCATCCGCTCCAGCGTCGGTCCGGCGAACCGTCACTCGACGACGCCGAGGATCGGACCGTAACCCCCGTGCCACGACGTATCGTTCCGCTGCAGCGACGGCGAATAGAGGCCCGAGCCTCGCCCGCCATCCAGGAACAGGGCGTTCGGGCAGGCCAGCTGATCGCGGAAGAGCCGGGCAAACTCGTCGAAATTCACGCGTCCATCGCTGATCGCAAAGCGCACCTTGCCCGCCTCGCACACGCCGACGCCGCTGCGCCGGGTCCGGTCGGTCGAGCCGCGGATGAACGCCGGATGCAGCGTGCCTTCGATGACGAGCATCGGTCCGGACTGCGTGGCGTAGCGAGCAGGCGGGGGGTTTGCCGTGTACGCTTCGGTGGTCGCGATGCCCGCCGTCCCGTCCCCAACGAAGAAGACGCCGTTGGGCTTCTTGTAGAAGTTCGGCACGTCGCGCGCCGGCCGATCGAGCGTGGTCGTATCGACCGAGCGCAACGCCCGGCCGTTCTCGACATAGAGGCCGATCGGCGAGAAGTCGGTGTCGTACATGCCGGCGTTGATCGCGAACGTCAGCGTCTTGCCCAAGCCACCGGCCGAGCGGGCAAGGTTGGAGAAGCTCCGGTACGGCTTTCCCTGATCGTCCTGCCAGAACAGGCGCAGATCGGAGGTGGCGGGGTCGAACGTGCAGACGAGGTAAGCCTGGTCCTCGAAACGATCCGGCACGCACCCGTCGGCGCGCGCTTGCGGTATCGCCGCGACGGCACCGACGATCGACAGCCATCCGGCTCTCCAGATCACCCGTAGCGACATTCGTTTCCTCACACGTTCACGGCCCGCGATGCGGGACACGGCGGAGCCTTTTCCCCCGGCCTTTCCACCGCGTCGGCGCCTCGCGATCGGGCAGGCACACGTGCGGGGCCGGTCGATCGCAGGATACACGCCCGACCGCCATGCTTCACTCCAAGCCGACAACATCGGGAGAGAAAGTCCGCGACGTCTTCCCGCCCGCACCGACAATGCCAGGTGGGGCGAGGCCGCCGCGCCTGCCGCCGGCGCGCCCGGCAATCCTTCGTGGTGACCGACACCTTTCGGCGATCCCTAAATCTTGAGGGATTACCGACCCGCAGACGGCGCTACCTCTTCTCGTATCCGACCGCGATGCGCGGTCCACCTCCGTCGGAGCCTTCCCATGAGCAACCGGTATCGCCCGAACGAACCCGCCTGTCCCGTCCCGCTCGAACTGTTGGCCTTGCTGCTTCGATCGAGCGACGAGCGCGTGGTCGAAACCGTCCGCGAACTGCCTCCGCTTCAGCGCGCGACGCTCGCCGCCTACTGCGTCGCGAGGACGCACATGCGGCGGATCGCGCTGGTGATCGCCGCGGACTGTAGCGAACATGCGCTCTACGAGGCTGCCGGCACGGTCGGCTTGGCGCTGTATGAGCAGTGCCGGGATCAGGCATCGTTCGACCGCGAGCCGGGCGTGAGCCTGCGACGCAAGGTGTCGCTTGCTAAGGCTGCGTGAGGCCGGCTGGGCAGACCGCGGTGACGGATGCCCGCCGATAGGGGCCGCTGCGCCGGGATCGAGAAGGGCGACCGCCGGGATCCCGCTGAAGCGCGAGGCGCCGCGGTGGATGAAACGGCGGTGGACCCGATCCGCTCGGCTGAAACACGCGCGGGAGCGCCCCCGGGATTACCGGCGGGGCGCAGGTCCCTGAAGGCCGGGGGGCGGGGTTGCTTCGTCCGCATCGGGATCACGGCCCTGCATGCGGTCGAGCTGCCGCATGATGGGCGTGACGGTGAGACCATGCATCAGGATCGAGACGAGGATCACCAGCCCGACGATCGCCCACAGTCGCTCCATGTCCGGCACGCCCTCCATGTGGTTCAGGCCGTAGGCGAGATAGTAGACGGAGCCGACGCCCCGGATGCCGAAGAAGGCGAGCGTCAGGCGCTCGCTCCAGTCGGCGCGATGGCCGAGCAGTCCGAGAAGGCCGGTCACGGGGCGGATCACCAGCAGGATCGCAAGCACCGCCGCGACGTCCCGCCAGCCGAGCGGCGCCAGCAGCCCGTCGACGATCGCCCCGCCGAACAGGATGAGAAGCACCATCATGGCGATGCGCTCGATCTGCTCGGTCAGCTCGTGCATGTGGACCTGGAAGTCGTGGTCGCGATGGGCGTGGCGGAACGTCAGGGCGGTGACGAAGACGGCGAGGAAGCCGTAGCAGTGGATGATCTCGCTGAAGCCGTAGGACACGAAGGTGGCCGACAGGGCGATCAGTCCGTCGCCGGTCTTGGCGAGCCTGGTCTCGGCGGGCACGTGGAAGGTCAGCCAGCCGAAGAGGCGGCCGATCCCGTAGCCGGCCGCTGTGCCGGCCGCGATCTCCCAGAGAACGTTGTAGGTCAGCCATTCGCCGAGCCACGGCTCGCCCGTGCGCGCGGCGGCCCACAGAACGATCGCCAGATGCACGAAAGGAAAGGCGAAGCCGTCGTTGAGCCCGGCCTCGGAGGTCAGGCCGAAGCGCACCTCGTCCTCTTCGCCGGTCTTCGGCGGCCCAACCTGCACGTCGGCCGCCAGGACCGGATCCGTGGGCGCGAGCGTGGCGCCCAGAAGGAGCGCCACCGTCCAGGACAGGCCGATCCACCAACCGGCGACCGCCGTGATCGCCGCGATGCCGAGCGGCATGGTGATCGCGATCAGCCGCCAGCTGACGGACCACCGCCGGAATCCGAACACGCGGTCGATCTTCAGACCGGCGCCCATCAGCGCGATGATCACCACGAACTCCGAGAAGCGCTCGGCGATCTCGGGATGGTGCATGGGCAGCGGGCGAAGCGTCACGGCCGGCAGGGAAAAGATGGCGGCGCCGAGCCCGATGCACACGATCGGCAGCGACAGCGGCAACCGTTTCAGAGCCAGGGGGAGCCACGCCACCAGGGCGATCAGCAGCCCGGCACCGGTGAGCACGAGGATATAGGGGTCCGGGGCCCATTCGGCAGTGACATTCATGCGCTCAAGGGCCCCGCGCCGTCCTGTGGCATAGGGACCGCCCGACGGGCGGTCCATCGACCGGTTCGGTCAGATGCTGCCGGGAATGCCCGGCACAGCCGGCCCGGGACGCGTCGGGTCCGGTTCGCCCGCAGGGTTGGGCTCGACTGGCTTGGTGGGCAGATCGTTGCCGATCCCGGGTCCCCCGTCGGGGCGGCCGATCGCGTCGTTGCCCTCCTGGCCGGGAAGGACGGGCTCGGGCAGATCCTGTCCCGGCTGATGGATCGTGTTCGACATCGATGTCTCCTCTTGTTCTGGAGAGGACGTTGGCGGATGTCGTTGGTTCCGATGCCGCCGCCTCGCTCGGCGTTCGCAGCGGAGAGCCGGCCGCGCCATCCGCTTGGGCCGAACGGGTCGAGCGCGTTTGCCCGCGGCCGAAGAGGAAGCCCTTCCCGCGCAGGAACCAGGATGAAAGAAATTCCGACCCCGCCAGGCCGTGCCCACGCATCACGGGCCTGGAACCGTGCGTCCCGTCCCATCGCTCGGCCGTGGATGCACCAGAGCCCGTTGCGGCCCGACGCGCAGCCCATCGATGGCCGGCGAACCGAGCGTGACCCGTCGTCAAGCGTCGGCGTACGAAAAAGCCCGCCGGATCGAGCCTTGACGACTAATCCGACGGGCGAATTCTGGTTGCGGGGGCAAGATTTGAACTTGCGACCTTCAGGTTATGAGCCTGACGAGCTACCGGGCTGCTCCACCCCGCGCCATTGCCGAAGCGGCCTGGCCGCCTGCGGTGAGGTCGATATAGGCGAAACCGAGGGGCATGAAAACCCCTTTTCGAGAGGTTTTTGACAGAAAGACGACAACGCTCTCGCAAGCGGGGCCGCGAGCCGGGCATGTCCTGGCCGACGAGACTACCCGGAACAGCCCCCGATGCAAGCGGTGGGCCGCAGGGGCACGCCGGTCGACCTTCAGCTGCGCAGCGCGCGCCGCAGCACCTTGCCGACATTGGTCTTGGGCAGCTCGTCGCGGAACTCGACGTCGCGCGGCCGCTTGTAGCCCGTCAGGTTCTCGCGGCACCACGCCTTCACCGCGGCCTCGTCGACCTTGGCGTCGCTGCGCACCACGAAGAGCTTGACCGCCTCGCCCGACGTCTCGTCCGGCACGCCGACGGCCGCCGCCTCCGCCACGCCCGGCATCCGGGTCGCCACGTCCTCCACCTCGTTGGGATAGACGTTGAAGCCCGACACGTTGATCATGTCCTTCTTGCGGTCCACGATCGTCACCCAGCCGCGCTCGTCCATCACCCCGATGTCGCCCGAGCGGAAGAAGCCATCACTGGTGAAGACGCGCGCCGTCTCGTCCGGACGCTGCCAGTAGCCCTGCATCACCTGGGGCCCGCGAATGGCGACCTCGCCCCGTTCGCCGAAGGCCACGGGATGCCCGTCGTCGTCGAGGATCGCGATCTCCGTGCTCGGCAGCGGGAGGCCGATCGTGCCCGAATAGTCCCGGCTGAGCACCGGGTTGGCGCTCGCCACCGGCGAGGTCTCCGACAGGCCGTAGCCCTCGCAGATCGAGCAGCCCGTCACCGACTTCCAGAGATCCGCCGTCGCCCGCTGCACGGCCATGCCGCCGCCGACCGACAGCTTGAGGTGCGACCAGTCGACCGTCTTGGCATCCTCGTGGCGGGCGATCGCCCCGAACAGCGTGTTGACCGCCGGGAACAGGTGGAAGCGGTTGCGCTTCAGCTCCTTCAGGAGAGCGGGCAGGTCGCGCGGGTTGGGGATCAGGATGTTGCAGCCGCCGGTGTGCAGCGACAGCATCATGTTCACGGTGAAGCCGAAGATATGGTAGAGCGGCAGCGCGCAGACCGTGACGGGCTGCTCCCCTTTCGGGATCAGATCGAGCGCCGGCTGGTGCCAGAGTTCCGACTGGATCACATTGGCGACGATATTGCGGTTGGTGAGCACCGCGCCCTTGGCGACGCCCGTCGTGCCGCCGGTGTATTGCAGCACCGCCGGCTCCTCGGCCTTGCGCGGCGCCGGCCGGAAACCGGGCGCCGTCTTCAGCGCCGTCCGCCAGCGCACCGAGCCCGGCAGGCTGTAGGTCGGCACCGCCTTCTTGACGTGACGCAGCACGAAATTTACGAGGTGACCCTTCAGGCCCGGCAGCATGTCGCCGACGCCGGTGACCACGATGTGCTCGACGGGAACCTCGGCCCGGCACCCCTGCAGCGTCGCGGCCATGTTCTCGAGGATCACGATCGCGCGTGCGCCCGAATCCTTGAGCTGGTGCGCCAGCTCGCGCGGCGTGTAGAGCGGGTTGGTGTTGACCACCACCATGCCGGCCCGCAGGACCCCCGCCAGCGCCACCGGATACTGGAAGACGTTGGGCATCATCAGCGCGACGCGGTCGCCGGGCGACAGGCCGATCGACTGGAGATGGCCGGCAAAGCGCGCCGACGCCCGGTCGAGTTCGCCGTAGGTCATCACCGCGCCCATGAAGCGGAACGCCGGCCGCTCGCCGTGAGCTCGGAAGGCGGCTTCCAGAAGGCCGGCCAGGCTCTCGTGCGGCAAGGGTCCGATCTCCTGCGGGACGCCGTCCGGATAATGGGCGAGCCAGGGCCTCTGCATGCGGTCGTTCCTCCCGTTTTCCGACAAGCTAGCGCAGCTCGGACCGCAACGAAACTCCTGCGTCTTACGTCAACGTCAACTTACTGCCACCCACGATGGACGGGCCGTGCGCGTCCGACGCCGCGATCCCGGCAACGCGACGAAAACTCCGGCCGGAGGGCTCGCGTCCCGCGGCCCGGACGCCTATCTTGCGGCGGTTCCCACCCCATCCCGGACCACGATGCCCCTTTACGCCCTCGACGACCTCGCCCCGACCCTGCCCGATGGCGCCTCGGTCTTCATCGCGCCCGGTGCGCATGTGATCGGCGACGTCACGCTCGGGTCCGAGGTCGGCGTCTGGTTCGGTGCCGTGATCCGGGGCGACGTGGCCAGGATCACGGTGGGCGCGCGCACCAACATCCAGGACGGTGCGATCCTGCACGCCGATCCCGGCTTTCCGCTGGAGATCGGCGAGGGATGCACGATCGGCCATCGCGCCGTCGTCCACGGCTGCACGCTCGGCGACAACACGCTGGTCGGCATGGGGGCGACGATCCTCAACGGCGCCCGCGTCGGGGCGAACTGTTTGGTGGGCGCCGGCGCGCTCGTCACCGAAGGCAAGGCATTCCCGGACGGATCGCTGATCGTCGGCGCGCCGGCGCGGGTCGTGCGGCCGCTCGACGAGGCGGCGATCGAGGGACTGCGCCAGTCGGCCGCGCGATACGTCGCCAACGCCCGTCGCTTCCAGGCCGGCCTGTCGACGCTTTGAGACCAGAAGCGCCGCGCATGAACCCGCCACCCGCCACTGCTGCCGCCACGCGCGCCCTGTTCGAGACGGGCCTCCCCTCGCCGCGCGAGGCGCTCGCGCGCGTCTTCGGCCATGCCGACTTCCGCGGCCGGCAGGCCGAGGTCGTCGACCACGTCGTGGCGGGCGGCGACGCCGTGGTGCTGTTCCCGACGGGCGCCGGCAAGTCGCTGTGCTACCAGATCCCAGCGCTCTGCCGCTCCGGCACGGCGATCGTGGTCTCGCCCCTCATCGCCCTCATGCGCGACCAGGTGCAGGCGCTTCTCGAGGTCGGCGTGCGGGCGGCCGCCCTCAACTCTGCGCTTTCGGAGGAGGAGCGGACCGCGGTCCGGCGCGAGTTGATGGCCGGCCGGCTCGACCTCCTCTACGTGACGCCCGAGCGCATCGTCACCCCCGGCTTCCGCCAGGCCCTCTCGCGCATCGAAATCGCGCTCTTCGCCATCGACGAGGCGCATTGCGTCAGCGCCTGGGGCCACGATTTCCGCCCCGAGTACCGGGCGCTGGAGAGCCTCGCCGACGATTATCCCAGTGTGCCGCGCATCGCGCTCACCGCCACCGCCGACCCTGCGACGCGCCGCGACATCGTGGAGCGGCTGCGGCTCGAACACGCGCCGGTCTTCTCCACCTCCTTCGACCGGCCCAACATCCGCTACGCCATCGTCGAGCGCGACGAGCCCAAGCGCCAGCTCCTCGCCTTCCTCAAGGACCATCGCGGCGCCAGCGGCATCGTCTACTGCCTGTCCCGCCGCAAGGTGGAGGAAACGGCGGAGTGGTTGAACGGGCAGGGAGTGCGCGCCCTGCCCTACCATGCCGGCATGGATGGACGCCGCAAGGACGCCAACCAGGACGCCTTCCTGAAGGAGGAAGGCGTCTGTCTCGTCGCCACCGTCGCCTTCGGCATGGGCATCGACAAGCCGGACGTGCGCTTCGTCGCCCATCTCGACCTGCCCTCCTCGGTCGAGGCCTACTACCAGGAGACCGGGCGCGCCGGGCGCGACGGCCAGCCATCCGAGGCCTGGATGGCCTACGGGATGCAGGACGTCGTCCAGCGCCGCCGGATGATCGACGAAGGCGGCGCGGAGGAAGCGATCAAGCGCGTCGAGCGCGCCAAGCTCGACGCGCTTCTCGGCATCTGCGAAACCGCCGGCTGCCGGCGCCAGGCGATCCTCTCCCATTTCGGCGAGAGCCATCCCGGCGGTTGCGGCAACTGCGACACCTGCCTCGTGCCGGTCGAGACGTTCGACGGCAGCGAGGACGCGATCAAGCTGATGGCCGCCGTCTACCGGACCGGCGAGCGCTACGGGCTCGTCCACGTGATCGAAGTCCTGACCGGCAAGGATACGGAGAAGGTCCGCAAGGCCGGCCACGACGCGCTTCCCGTGTTCGGCAAGGGCGCCGGAGTCGAGCCGCGCACCTGGCAGTCGATCGCGCGCCAGCTCGTCGCGCAAGGGCTCCTCACCGTCGACCACGCCGCCTACGGCGCGCTGGTGCTCACCGAGGAGGCGCGCCCCGTGTTCCGGGGCGAGCGCCGCGTCGTGCTGCGCCGCGACCGTCGCCGCAAGGCGACGCGCCTTGCGCGCACCGGCCACGTGACGGAGACGATGGACGAGGAGGCGGCGGCGATCTTCGGGGCGCTACGCGGTGAGCGCGCCCGCATCGCCCGCGAGAAGTCGGTGCCGGCCTATGTCGTGTTCTCCGACGCGACGCTGCGCGCCATGGCCGAACGCTGCCCGCACGACGAGGACAGCTTCCTCGCCGTTCCCGGCGTCGGCGAGGCCAAGCTGCAGGCCTATGGCGATCTGTTCCTCGCGGTGATCCGGCGGGCGACGGGGGGCTGATCGCACAGCGCCGCGCGGCGCTCTTCATCCAGCGGCCGCGCGGCACTTTCCCCCCGGCCCATGTCACGTTACATGGCGTCTGGCGACACGGGGGCTCGTCGGCTCCCACGCCGCGGCGTCCGTCTCCCGAGCCGGGCCTGCCCCAGGGACCCGATCAGCCGTGACCCCCGCCAACCCGCTCCTCGCCGGCATCCTCCTCACGATCGTGGCGGGCGCGCTCTTTGCCGGCATGGATTCCATCGGCAAGCACCTGTCGACCCTGCTTCCCGTCATGCAGGTGATCTGGGGCCGCTACGTCGTCCAGACCGTGGTGATGAGCGTCTGGCTCGGCGCGACCACCGGCACGCGGTTCCTGCGGACGACCCATCCCCGGCTGCAGCTGACGCGCGGGCTCCTGCTCCTCGCCTGCACCTTCCTGATGTATCAGGCCCTGTCGCGCGTGCCGCTCGCCGACGCCACCGCCGTCCTGTTCTTCACGCCGATCGTGGTGACGATCCTGTCCGTCGCGGTGCTGCGCGAGCGGATCGGGCTTCATCGCATCGGCGCGGTGGTCGCCGGCTTCGGCGGCATGCTCCTGATCCTGCGGCCCGGGATGGGCAACTTCCATCCCGCCCTGTTCCTCGCACTCATCGCGTCCGTCCTCAACGCGGCCTATCTTCTCCTGACGCGCCGTCTGGCGGGGCAGGAGGATTCGGCCTCGACGCAGTTCAACACCACCGCGGCCGGGGCGATCGTCATGTCCGTCCTCGTCGTGCCCGTGTGGCAGACGCCGGACCTCGGCACGGCGTTTCTGATGCTGGCGATCGGTCTCATCGGCACGCTCAGCCACTTCCTCCTGGTCCGGGCCTTCCGCTACGCGCCCGCCTCGCTCCTGTCGCCCTTTCTCTACACGCAGGTCCTGACGGCGGCCGGCATCAGCCTCATGGTGTTCGGCGACCCGCTGCATTCGACCACGATCGCCGGCACCGCGGTTCTCGTGGCGAGCGGCCTCTATATCTGGTGGCGCGAGAACCGCGCGCGGCCCCTTGCCCCCGAGGCCGATCCCGGGACGCGAGCCGAGATCCATCCCGGCGACTGACGCGGCGCCCCGGAACGAGAGAAGCCCGGACACCTCGCGGCGTCCGGGCTCCCGGGTGTTCAGCGGCGAAAGGCGACTGAGGTCACCAGTTCATGTGCGCCTTGAGGACGAACTCGCGGCCCTGGCCGTAGGAGCAGGTCAGCGCGCCCTGGCAGCCGGTGACGTAGCGCTTGTCGAAGAGGTTGTTGACGTTGAGCGACAGGCCGCGGTCGTCCTTCTCGTAGCGGATCGCCGCGTCCACCAGCGTGGCATCCGGAACGGTCAGCGTGTTCTGGTTGTCGGCATAGGACTCGCCGACATAGCGGAGGCCGAGGCCCGCCGAGAGCCCTTCCAGCGAGCCGCTCGTCACCGTGTAGTCGGCCCATGCGGAGGCCGTCACGTCCGGGATCAGGAAGGGCTGGTTGCCGATCAGCGTGGAATCGATGTCGTCGGTGATCTCGAGGTCGAGTGCGGTGAAGGCGGCGGTCAGCTTCCAGTTGTCGGTGATGTTCGCCTTCGCCTCCAGCTCGACGCCCCGCGACTGAACCTCGCCGACGGGCACAGGGAGGAAGGTGAGCGGATCGGTCTGCACCACGTTGCGGCGCGTCAGGTCGAACACCGAGGCGGTGAACGTTCCGTCGAAGAAGGTCGGGCTGTACTTGAGGCCCGCCTCGTACTGCTCGCCCGTCTGGTTCTCTACCGGCGTGCCGTCGATTGCGGTGCCGACCTGCGGGTTGAAGAAGGTCGCCGCGGAGACGTAAGGGGTGATGCCGTTGTCGAACTCGTAGGCGAGGCCCGCGCGCCCGGACAGGGCCCCTTCGTTGCCGTCGTAGTCGGCGTCAGCGGCGAGGCGGTCGTCGCGGTCGATCCAGACGCGGTCGTAACGCCCATTCAACGTGGCGATGAAGCCGCCGATCTTCGCCTGTTCCTGTGCGTAGAAGCCGAGCTGGTCGAGCGTGATGGTCTCGTCGATATAGGGCGAGAATAGCGGCGGCAGGGGGGTACCGTAACGCGGGCGGATCGGGTCGAGCGGCGAGGCGCTTCCCGAGGCCTGCACCTGGTCGATCCGGTAGTGCTTGTAGTCGATGCCGGCGAGAAGGGTATGGTCCACCGCCCCCGTCGCGAATTCCATCGTCGCCGAATTGTCGGTGGTCAGTTGGTCGGCCTCGGTGTCGTGCGCGAAGTTCAGGCGACCGAGGATCGAGTTGCCGTCCACGGGTTCGGGCAGGAAACCCGTCCCCGTCGCCGGGTCGAAGAAGCCGAACGTATAGGGCCCGTATTCCTCGCGCTCCGTGCGGGCATAGCGCGTCTTGGAGCGCAGCGTCAGGCCCTCGCGCGCCTCCGTCTCGTATTCATAGCCGAGCAGCGTCTGGCGGCCGACGAACTTGTCGACGTCGGGCTCGCCGTAGAACAGGTCGCGCGGGATGCGTCCGAACGGCGCGTCCACCACCGTGCCCTCGTAGGGGAAGAAGCCGTTAGTGTGGCGCAGGTTGTCGTACTGGAAGAAACCGTAGAGATCGAGGCGCGTCTGGGCATCCGGCTCGTAGGCCACCATCGGCGCGATCATGCCGCGGAAGTTGTCGGCATAGTCGACCTGCGTCTCGCCGCCCTTGATCTTGCCGAGCACCCGGATGCTCCACGGGCCATCCTCGGCGCCGAGCTTGTCGCCCATGTCGAAGGCGAACGAGCCGTTGGGATCGTCGGTGAGCGAGCCCTCGACGTAGCGCAGACGCTCGCCGGTGGCGCGCTTGGAGATCTGGTTGACGATGCCGCCAGGGTTCGAGCCGCCGTAGAGAACGGACGCGGGACCGCGCAGCACCTCGACCCGCTCCAGCAAGAACGGATCGATCGAGAAGCCGGCGAAGCCGTACTGGTAGAGGTTGAGACCGTCGAGATAGACACCGGTCTGCGTGGCGTCGAAACCGCGGATATAGAACCAGTCCGTGTCGGAATCGAAGCCGAAGGGCTGGGTGAACACACCCGCCGTGTAGCGCAACACCTCGTCCACCTTCTGGGCGCCGCGGTCCTCGAACTCCTCGCGCCCGATCACGGAAACCGACTGTGGCAGTTCGGCGAGCGGCGTCGAGGTCTTCGATCCCGTGGTGGTCGCACGTGCGACATAGCCGTCCACGGGCGCGGTACCCGCCGCCTGCGAACCCGAAATCGCCTCGCCCGATGGGCCGCCGGCGCCCTCGACGACCACGGTCGCGAGTTCGATGGGTGCGGTCTGAGCCAGGGCTGGCGCGCCGGTGGACAGCGCGATGGCGGCGACGGACAGGAGAAGGCGAGAACGCGGACGCATGGGGGGATTCCCGGAGACAGGTTGGCTGCAACCTCCTTCACAAGGAAAAGATGACTCTTCAAGTCAGGAAATAGCCACTGCGGTGCAACGCGCGGTGCCTGTGTCTGCCGCGCTACAGATCCATCCCCTGAGCAAAGGGGAACCCGACCCGCGGTCAACGCGTCCCTCTTCGCGATACGGCATGAGGACAGGCGATGACCACGCGGATTTCGAAACTGGGTTTCCCGGTCAAGGTGATGGGTCGCGACGACCTTAAGAGCAACGATGCTCGTCGAGCCGCCAACAATCCGCATCTTAAGGTCTCCCTCGAATATGTCGACAAGATCCTCGACTACTGCGCCGCGAACGACATCGGTCTCTACCGGATGGCGTCGGATCTCGCGCCCTATGCGACGCACCCGGATCTA
>NZ_BBWJ01000063.1 GCF_001463745.1 Aureimonas sp. AU22
CGACGCCTGCTCGGTCGCCGCGGCCTGCTCGCTGGCGCCCTGGCCGAGCTGCTCGGTCGAGGCCGCCTGCTCCGTCGCGCCCTGGCTCAGCTGCTCGGCGGTGGCCGCCGACTGCTGGGCACCCGCCGCCACCTGGCTCGCCGAAGCGGTCACCTCGGCGACGATCTCGCGCAGGTTCTCCGTCATCGTGTTCATGGCGCGCATCAGGTCGCCGATCTCGTCCTGGCCCCGCGCCTCGACGGTCTGCGTGAGGTCGCCGGCGCCGATGTCCTCGGCAAGCTTCACCGAGCGCGACAAGCCGCGCGAGATCGAGATCGACATCCAGGCGGCGGCCGCAGCGCCGATGGCGATGGCACCGAGCACGATCGCGATCAGCATGGTGCGGGTGCTCTCGTAGGCCGCCTGCGTGTCGTTGGCGAGCTCGCTTGCGATCTGTTTCTGATCGCCGATCATCACGGTGATCTGGTCGAGCATGCGCAGAAGCACGGGGCGCACCTTGTCGACGTTGAGGGCGATGGCACGGGCCTGGGTGTTGGTGACGCCCAGCGCCGTGATCCTGTCGGCCGAGGCCTTGAACGTGGTCCAGGCGTTGGAGATCGCCGCAGTGCGCGCGGCGAACGGGGAACTGGCCAGTTCGCGCTCTAGGGCGGCAAGCGACTGCTGGATGGAGCCGGTCGACTAGCGGTAGTCGTCGCTCAGGGACTTCAGAACCGCTTCGTCGTCCTGGAGGATGAGATTGGCGACCTGGAACCGCAGGCCGGCGACGTCCATGCGCATCCCGGCGAGGAGATCGCGCGGGGCCGGTGCGCCGTTGGCTGTGGCGAGTTCGGTGCCCAGCGCCGCCATGGCAGCGTTGAGGTTCTGGAAGTTCGGCGCCAGTTCGTCCCGCATGAGCTCGTTGGCGCGCACCGTGCCGTTGGCCTGGGACAACTCCATCACCTCGACGACGCTTCCGCGCCAGGTGCCGAGGTCGGCGGCCAGAGCATCGACCTTGGCAAGGGTCGCGGTGTCCGAAGCGCGGACGCGGTCGCGATAGGTCTGGAGCTGCCTGGACGCGTCGGCCACCTGGGTCTCGACTGCCGCACGCAGATCCGCCTTGGCCTTGTCGCTGGTCATCATCAGGAGGCCGTTGACGTTGCGGCCAAGGCTCTGGAGGTTGACGGCCAGCTCGCTGATGCGCCCGGTCTGCTCGAAGGGCCGCGCCACGAAGTCGCGCATGTTGTCGTTGCTCTGGCCGAGGCTCGAGATGCCGAAATAGCCGGCGGTGCCCAGAAGGGCGAGAACCGCTCCGAACGAGCAGATCAGCTTGGTCTTGATGGTGACGCGCATCGGAATGGGTCCGGGTCCGAAGAGGAGTGCGAAAGGGAGACGGAAGAGGTCGGAGTCAGTTCAGGGCAGGCGGCGGGTCGGGCTGCAGCACGGTCTCGAGGTCGAGCAGCACCACGAAGCGCCCGCCCTGCCGCGCGACGCCCGACAGGAAGCGCAGCGGCCAGCGCGTGCCGTTCTCAGGCACCGGCTCCACCGCGCCGCGGTCGAGCGAGACGACCTCGTGGACGGCGTCCGCCTTGATGGCGACGTAGAAGCCCTCGCCCGCCGTCTCGACGCGCGAGACGATGACGCGCGAGCTTTCCGTGTCGGCCACCGGCGGCATGGCGAGCCGGCGGCGCAGGTCGATCAGCGGCATGATGTTGCCGCGCACGTTGACGAGGCCGGGCGCGAAGTCGGGCGCGTTGGGCACCGTGGTCACCGGCGGCGGGTCGAGCACCTCGTGCACGGCCTCGACCTTGAGGGCGAAGACGTCCTGCCCGAGCGAGACGGTCAGGAAGTCCACGGGCGGGGCGCCGGCGGCGGGATCGGTTGCGGCGGCTTGGCTCATGGCGTCGGGTTCCGGCTCAGGCGGCGAGGCGGTCGGCGCGCGGGGCGCCCGCCTGCCGGACCAGGGAGTTGATGTCGAGGATGAGCGCCACCGATCCGTCGCCGAGGATCGTAGCCCCGGCGAGGCCCGGCGTCGCGCGGTGCAGCGGCGACAGGGGCTTGATCACGGTCTGGTGCTGGCCGACCACTTGGTCCACCACCACGCCGACGCGGCCGGTGTCCGTATCGGCCACCACCACGATCCCGTCGTCGCCCCCGGTGCCGCCGAACACGGCGTCCATGTGGAAGATCGGCACGATCGTGTTGCGGATGTCGACGAAGTTGCGGCCGTTGGAGTTGCGGCGCTCGATCGAGGCGAGCTCGACGCACTCCTCGACGTTGGCGAGCGGCAGGATGCACTTGGTCTCGCCGACGCGCACCAGGAGCCCGTCGATGATGGCGAGCGTGAGAGGCAGGCGCAGCGTGAAGCGCGTGCCGCGGCCGGGCTCGGTCGAGATCTCGATCGAGCCGTGCAGCTCGCCAATCGTGCGCCGGACGACGTCCATGCCGACGCCGCGGCCCGACAGGTTCGACACGGCGGCGGCTGTCGACAGGCCGGGATGGAAGATCAGCTCGTCGATCTCGCGGTCCGCGGGCGTGACGCCCTCGGCGACGATCCCCGCGGCCCGCGCCTTTTCCAGGATTCGGCCGCGGTTGAGACCGGCGCCGTCGTCCTCGATGGTGATGATCACCTCGGTGCCGGACTGGCGGGCCGAGAGGCGCAGCGAGCCGCGCTTCAACTTGCCGGCGGCAAGCCGCTTGTCCTGCATCTCGATGCCGTGGTCGATCGAGTTGCGGATGATGTGGACGAGCGGGTCGCCGAGACGGTCGAGCACGGTCTTGTCGAGCTCGGTGTCCTCGCCCGAAAGCACGAGGTCGATCTCCTTGCCGAGATCGGTCGAAAGGTCGCGCACCACGCGCCGGTAACGCGAGAACAAGGAATCGATGGGCAGCATGCGCATGTCCATCGCGGAGTCGCGCAGATCCGCCGAGATGCGCTCGATTTCCTCGACGACCGCGGTCAGCACCGGATCGTGGCGCTGGTGGGTGAGCGCGGTGAGGCGCGCCTGCGCGATCACCAGCTCGCCGACCTGATCGAGCAGCGTGTCGAGACGCGAGGCGGAAACGCGCACGCTGGCTTCCGGCTGGGCCTGCGCCTTCGGCTCCGCCTTGCCGCCCTCCGGCGCCGCGGCGCGGGGCGTCGCCGCAACGGCGGCGACGGGTTCGGCGGCCGACGCCGTTTCGGCGACGACGGCGGCCGACGCCTCGCGGGCGGGCTCCAGCTCCTCGATGGCGACGGCGCCCGGCTCGTCCACGAAGATGAACACGTCCTCGATGGCGTCGAGGCCAAGGGCCGTCGTCAGAACGACGCGCCAACCAAGGTGCAGGTCGGTCGGCGACAGGAGCGCGAGTTCGGGAACGGCGTCGGTGATCGCCTCGACCTCGGCAGTGCCGAGCGCGCGCAGCTCGTCGAGAAGCGCCAGGGGGTTGGTGCCGAACAGAAGCGCGTTGGCAGGCAGGCGCAGGGTGATGGCGAAGCGGCGCGCGCCGGCGTCCGCGGCGGTCGAGGGCGACGCGGCGGGGCTCGCCGCGCTCGGCGCCGTTGCGGCCTGCTCGCCGCCGACTTCGCGGCCGAGCGCGTCCACGAGCTCGGCGCTGCGGGCGGCGAGCTCGGGCGCCGGCTCGAACAGGAGGCGGCGGATCTGGTCGGTGGCGGCCAGGAGCACGCCCACGAGCGAGGGCGTCAGCGGCACCTCGCCGCGACGAACCTTCTCGAAGGCGTCCTCCAGCTTGTGGGCGAAGGCCGCCATGTCGGGCGGGCCGAACATGCCGCCCGAACCTTTGAGCGTGTGGAGCGCGCGAAAGGTGGTGTTGATGAGTTCGGCATCGTCGGGACGGGCCTCGAGGTCGAGGAGCGCCGCTTCCAGCTGCTCCAGGAGGTCGCGTGCCTCGTTCAGGAAGATCTCGACGGCGTTCCCGCTGTTCATGGGTGTCAGGCCCCGATCAGCTTGTTGACGACGGCAAGCAGGCGAGCCTGGTCGAAGGGCTTTACGATCCAGCCCGTGGCGCCCGCCGCCTTGCCGGCGGCCTTCTTGGCCTCGTCCGATTCGGTGGTCAGCATGACGATCGGCATGCCGGCATGCTCGGGCATGGTGCGGATCTTCCCGATCATCGTGATGCCGTCCATGTTGGGCATGTTGAGATCGGTGATCACGAGCGCGAAGCGGTTGCCGGCCAGCTTGGAGAGGGCATCGACGCCGTCCTCGGCCGTGGTCGGCGAGTAGCCCGCCGATTCGAGAGTGAAGGACACCATCTGACGGACGCTCGCGCTGTCGTCGACGCAGAGAACGGGCTTGCCCATGGGATCTAACCTTTGAATGATGCTTACGCGCGCACGCTCTCGGCCCAACCGGCAAGACCGGCGCGCGCGAGGAGCGCCGAGACGGCCGGCGAGGGTCGAAGGGCGAGGCTGACGTTGCGGGCGGTCGCGGTGCGGCCGGCGGCGACGAGGAGCTGGACGAGGCTGACGTCGGCCTCTTCGACAGCGGTCGCGTCGATCACCAGCGCTTCGCCGGCATGGTCGAGCAGATGCTCACCGAGCGCGGCATGGATCGCTTCGGCCTGCGAGAGGGTGCAGGGGCCCTTGAGCGAAAAAGGCATCATTAACGTCGTTCCGACCGTTCGGTTGCTTGCCGATCGAAAGATAAAATCCAAACGTTAAAATATACATTTTGATTCAATCTCGACGCGAACATCCCAGCCGCCGCGCCCGGGCCCGCACGAGAAGGCCCGCTGCCGTATGTGATCTACCCAACAGATTGATTGCGTTATATTTTCCGAAGAGTATGCCGCGCGATCGCTCGTCGAAGCCGAACCGATGCTCTACGTTTCGCTAACCTTGCCGTGCCCCGTCTTGGCCGCATTCGTTGATGTTTGGGTGCGGCGCACAATCCGAAAACGGGAATCGTCGGCCGCGATGTCGGGGCGGTCCCCGTCTCACAGGGTATGCTGGAACGGGAGAATCGCCCTCAGGGTGCGTCCTCCTGCGCCACCGTCTCGCGCAGCCAGTGGTGGAACCGTGCGAAGGCCGGCCGCTCCAGGCTGCGCGGCGGATGGAGAAGGGCATAGGGCGCCGGCAGCGCGATCTCGCGCGGCGAGGCGGGCGTTAGGAGGCCCGCCGCGAGTTCCCGCTCCACCGCGAAATCGGGCACCAGCGCGACGCCGAGCCCCGCCACCGCGCCCTCCACCACCATGGCGAACTCGTCGAAGCGGTGGCCCCGCAGGATGTCGCGCGCATCGATCCCCGCCTCGCGGAACCATTCCAGCCACAGCGTCGGGCGCGTCGCCTGCTGCAGGAGGGGCAGGCCGAGGAGCGTGCCGGCGTCGGCGAGGTCCCGTCCCGCAAGAAGCCGCGGGCTCGCCACCGCACGCAGCCGGTCGGCCCGCAGGGGAAGCGCCCGCATGGGGCCGGTCGGCGTGCCGGAGCGCAGGATGGCGGCGTCGAACCCCTCCGCCTCGAAGTTGACGGGCCCGAGCCGGGCGCTGACGTTGAGGCTGATCTCGGGCTCGGCCTGCGAGAAGGCGACGAGGCGCGGGCTCAGCCAGCGCGCGGCGAATGTCGGCAGCGCGGCAAGGTTCAGGATCTCCCGCCGGCCGCCGAAGGCCATGGTCTTCACCGTCGCGCTGTCGAGCCGGTCGAGGATCGCCGCCGCGTCGACCGCGAAGAGGCGGCCGGCGTCGGACGGCACGAGGCGCTTGCGCACCCGGTGGAACAGCGGCACGCCGAGCTTCTCCTCCAGGAGCGCCAGCGAACGGCTCACCGTGCTCTGCGTCAGGAACAAGGTGTCCGCGGCCTCCGTGACCGAGCCCTTCTCCATGCAGGCGACGAAGGCGCGAAGCTCGGCGATTGTGGGATGGTAGGCAGGGCGCATGGCGTGGAGTTCATCGAATTTGCGAATGTTTCCAACCGATATCATCGTTTGCTCGGGCGCACGACGGCGCGCACACTCCGGCCGAACCGACAGGAGAAGCCGTGATGTCCGCCCTGCCCTCTTCCCCGCAGCCCGTCCCGTCGCGCGCCGCGTTCGACTGGGCCGATCCGTTCCTCCTCGACGACCAGCTCGACGAGGACGAGCGGCTGATCGCGCGGACCGCCGAAGAGTTCGCCGAGGAGCGCCTTCGCCCGCGCGTCGTCGAGGCCTATGCGCGGGAAGAAACCGACCCGTCGATCTTCCGCGAGATGGGCGAGCTCGGGCTTCTGGGGCTGACCCTGCCGGAGGACTACGGCTGCGCCGGCGCGTCCTATGTCGCCTACGGCCTCGTGGCGCGCGCGGTGGAGCGTGTGGATTCCGGCTACCGCTCGATGATGTCGGTGCAGTCCTCGCTCGTGATGTACCCCATCCATGCCTACGGCTCGGAGGCGCAGCGCCGCAAATACCTGCCGAAGCTCGCCAGCGGCGAATGGATCGGCTGCTTCGGCCTGACCGAGCCCGACGCCGGTTCCGACCCCGGCGGCATGCGCACCACCGCCCGCAAGGTGGAGGGCGGCTATGTCCTCGACGGCGCCAAGATGTGGATCTCCAACGCGCCGATCGCCGACGTCTTCGTGGTCTGGGCGAAGTCCGACGCCCATGAAGGGGCGATCCGCGGCTTCGTGCTCGACAAGGGAATGAAGGGCCTTTCCGCCCCCAAGATCGAGGGCAAGCTCTCGCTTCGCGCCTCGGTCACCGGCGAGATCGTGATGGAGGGCGTCGAGGTCGGCGAGGACGCGCTGCTGCCCGACGTCTCCGGCCTGAAGGGGCCCTTCGGCTGCCTCAACCGGGCGCGCTACGGCATTTCCTGGGGCGCGATGGGCGCGGCCGAGGACTGCTGGCACCGCGCGCGCGCCTACACGCTGGAGCGCACCCAGTTCGGCCGCCCGCTGGCGCAGACGCAGCTCGTGCAGCGCAAGCTCGCCGACATGCAGACCGAGATCGCGCTCGGGCTGCAGGCATCTTTAAGGGTCGGGCGCGTGTTCGACGAGGGCCGCATGGCGCCGGAGATGATCTCGATCGTCAAGCGCAACAACTGCGGCAAGGCGCTCGCCATCGCGCGCGAAGCCCGCGACATGCACGGCGGCAACGGCATCATGGGCGAGTACCACGTGATGCGCCACGCCCAGAACCTCGAGACGGTGAACACCTACGAGGGCACGCACGACGTCCACGCCCTGATCCTCGGCCGAGCCCAGACCGGGCTCCAGGCCTTCTTCTGATGTCGGACACGCCGCTCGCCGGCCTCAAGGTCCTCGAGCTCGCGCGCATCCTCGCCGGCCCCTGGATCGGCCAGACGCTCGCCGATCTCGGCGCCGAGGTGATCAAGGTCGAGGCGCCGGAAGGCGACGACACGCGCCGCTGGGGCCCACCCTTCATCGAGCATGAGGGCGAGCGCACGGCGGCCTATTTCCATGCCTGCAACCGGGGCAAGCGCTCGGTGGTCGCCGACTTCGCGACCGAGGAGGGCCGCGCCCTGGTGCGGCGCCTCGCCCTGGAGGCCGACGTCCTCGTCGAGAACTTCAAGGTCGGGGGTCTTGCGAAATACGGCCTCGACTACGACACGCTCTCGAAGGAAAACCCGCGCCTCGTCTACTGCTCGGTCACCGGCTTCGGGCAGGACGGCCCCTATGCCGCCCGAGCCGGCTACGACTTCATGATCCAGGCGATGGGCGGCATCATGGACCTCACCGGCGAGCCGGACGGTCCCCCGCAGAAGATCGGTGTCGCGTTCGCCGACATCTTCACCGGCCTCTACGGCGTGATCGCGATTCAGGCGGCGCTGGCCCACCGGGACAGGACCGGGCGCGGCGATCACATCGACATGGCCCTCATGGACGCGATGACAGGCGTCCTCGCGAACCAGGCGCTGAACTACTTTGCCGGCGGCGTGCCCCCGAAGCGCCTCGGCAACGCCCATCCCAACATCGTGCCCTACCAGGGTTTTGCAGTCGCCGACGGCCATGTCGTCATCGCCTGCGGCAACGACCGCCAGTTCGCCCGGCTCGCGGACGTGATCGGCGAGGCGGGTCTGGCCGCCGATCCGCGCTTTGCCACCAACGAGGCGCGCGTCGCCAACCGCGCCGCGCTGGTCAAGGTCATGGAAGGACGGCTTCTTCTCATGGCCCGCGACGCGCTCCTCGCGACGCTGGAGCGCGAGGGCGTGCCGGCCGGCCCCATCAACACGCTCGCCGACGTCTTCGCCGACCCCCAGGTCGTTCATCGCGGCATGCGGATCGAGCCGGACGGCGTGCCGGGTCTTCGCACGCCGATCCGCTTCCGCGCGGCCGAACTCTCGCTCGCAAGGCCCTCGCCGCGCCTCGGGAGCGGCGGTACCGATGGGTTCGGAACCCCTTAGGCGTCCCATCCGCAGGCGCGGCGCAGCATGGCGCGCGCCTCCTGGCGCGATACGCCGGAGCAGCGATCGAGGGACGCCTTCGCCTTGGCGTGGTTGCGCAGGATATAGGCGGCGTTCTCCGGATACCGGCTGGCGCGCCATTCGCCGATCGTGATCGTCATCGCCTGCCGGACGCCGACGAGGTCGGGCAGGAGGTCGAGTTCATCCACCGGCACCGGGTGGACGGCGTGGTAGGCGGCGACGAGCTCCGCGATCGCGGCGAACGGATGCCCCGTCTCGGACACCTGGTAGGCGGAGGCCACGGCGAGATCGTAGATCGCGCAGGTCTCCACGAGATCGCCGAAGTCGAGGATGCCGGTGATGCGGTCCGTCTCCGCCTCGTCCACCAGGAGGTTGAACGGGTTGAAGTCGTTGTGGACCACCTGAGCCCGAAGCCCCGGTTCGCGCGGCGCGATCTCGTCCCGGAAGCCGGCGAAGATCGCCTCGACGCGGGCGCGCAACACCGGGTCGGAAATATGCCGCGTCCTTTCCATCAGCCCGGGCGAGCGGCGGATGTCCCAGACGATCTCGTGGACCGCGGCGGGATGGGAAAAGGAGGAAAGGCCCGACGCCAGGCGCCCGAGCGAGGTGCCGATCGAGCGCATCTGCCGGGGCGTGCGCGGCGCGCCGAAGAGCGGCCGTCCCGGCAACCAGGTCAGGAGCCGCGTGACGTGGCGCTCCCCGCCCCGCTCGGCCAGGAACTCCGCCTCCCCCGCCAGCGTGCGCACAAGACGCGAGGCCGGCACGTCCGGAACCGTGCGCTCGATATGCTCCAGCGCCCGGTTCTGGAAGGCGGAGACCGCCGGGTCCTCCGCCGCGTTGGCGATCTTGAGGACGAAGCGTCGGCCGTCCGCCACGTCGAGCCGCACCGTGAGGTCGCGCTCGCTGGTCAACAGGGAGGCCTCGGCCTCGATCCCGTAGCGCTCGGCGACGAGAGCCTCGATCTCCGCGATCCCGAAGGCCGGCGCGCTCGTGGTGAAGGCCGATCGCGGCTCGGCGGTCTCGGATGCGGACATGACCGGCCTTTCGATCGGGACGTTTTGGTAGCGATGGGACTGAACACGCGCGCGGACCACCGCCGCGAGAGAGTTTTTGGTATACCATATACGAACCGTGGACAAGTTTTCGCCGTGAGGATCGCGTGGTCCGTCCTCACTTGGGGGTCATGAACCCCACACCTCCCATCTATCTCCGCCACTCGGCATGGTATATCATGTATCGAAGGTCGCGGCTGCATCGACGCCAGGCCCCTCTACCCAGCCGGAGTTCGCATGAGCGCCACTGCCGATCTGTCCATGCCCAACGCTTTCGTTCCCGGACGCGGCAACTTGTCGGTGGAGAACGAGGCGCTGGTCGCGCGCCGCGCGCGCGTGCTCGGCCCCGCCTACCGCTTGATGTACGAGACGCCGCTCCATCTCGTGCGCGGCGAGGGCGTCTGGCTCTACGACGAAACGGGCCGCGCCTTCCTCGACGCCTACAACAACGTCACCTCGATCGGGCACTGCCATCCCCGCGTGGTGGAGGCGATCCGCGCGCAGGTCGGCGTGCTCGCCACCAACACGCGCTATCTTCACACGGCGATCCTCGACTATGCCGAGCGGCTGGTCGCAACCTTCCCCGCCGAACTCGGCCAGGTGATGTTCGCCTGCACGGGCAGCGAGGCCAACGATCTGGCGCTGCGCATCGCCAAGGCCCGCACCGGCGGCACCGGCGTCATCGTCACCGCCAACGCCTATCACGGCATCACGGAAAGCGTGGCCGCCTTCTCGCCGTCGCTCGGCGCATCCGTCGATCTCGGGTCCCACGTGCGCACCGTGCCGGCGCCCGACCGCTATCATCTCGGCGACGTCGATGTCGGCGCGGCCTTTCGCGCCGGCGTCGAGGCCGCCATCGCGGACCTCAAGCGACACGGCATCAAGCCGGCGGTGCTGATCGTCGATTCCCTCTTCACCAGCGACGGCGTGCTGCCCGGTCCGACCGGCTTCCTCCAAGGGGCGGCGGATGCGATCCGCGCCGCGGGCGGCCTCTTCATCGCCGACGAGGTGCAGCCGGGCTTCGGGCGCACGGGCGAGGCGATGTGGGGATTCGCGCGCCATGGCGTCGTGCCCGACATGGTGACGCTCGGCAAGCCGATGGGCAACGGCCAGCCGATCTCGGCCGTGGTGATGCGCCCGGAGGTGGTCGCCGATTTCGGTCGCAACGCCCGCTACTTCAACACGTTCGGCGGCAACGCCGTGTCCTGCGCCGCGGCCATGGCGGTGCTCGACGCGATCGAGGCCGAACGCCTCCAGGAGAACGCACTGGATACCGGCCGCTATCTTCTCGAGCGCGTGGCCGCCGTCTGCGCCGCCCATAACGCCGTCGGCGACGTGCGTGGCGTCGGCCTGTTCCTGGCCGTCGAGTTCGTGGCCGACAGGGCGACCAGGGCCCCCGACCGGGCACGCGCCTCGCGCGTCGTCAACGCCATGCGCGAGCGCGGCGTCCTGATCTCGGTCTCCGGCCAGCACCACAACAGCCTGAAGATCCGGCCCCCCATGGTCTTCTCCCGTGAGAACGCCGACCTCTTCGCGGATGTTCTGGGCGAGGCCCTGACGGCGACCGCCTGACCGCCGGTCAGGCCGGCTCCGCCTCGCGGCGCCGCGCCGCTTCCACCGCTTCCAGATGCGGGATCAGGAAGCCGCCCGCGACCCTCAGGTCCGCCACGATCCCGGCGCGGGCGCCCGCGCCGTCGCCCCGCTCCAGCGCGGCGACGAGCGCGCGATGCGCTTCGTTGGCCTTGGGCTCGTAGTCCGGCGCGCCGAACAGCTCCTTCATGTAGGGGCCGGTCTGGCTCCACAGGTCGGTGATCATCTCCATCAGGCGCGGCGAGGCCGCCTCGGCATAGACCGCGAAGTGGAAGGCCTGGTTCTGCCGGCGATAGCTGTCGTGATCGTGGCTGACCAGGCTCTCGTCCATGTCGTCGGCCAGCCGCGACAGCTTCCGCAGAACCGCCTTCCGGATGCGGGGAGCGGCAAGTTCCGCCGCGAGCCCCTCGAGCTCGCACCGGATGCGCGCGAGCTCGGCATATTTGCCCGCTTCCAGCGCCGGCACCGCGATCGAGCGGTTGGGCAGGAGCGCGAGGAGCCGCTCGGCCACGAGGCGCTGCAGCGCCTCGCGCACCGGCGTCGTCGAGATCCCGTAGCTCTCGGCAAGGCTGCGGATCACCAGGACCTGCCCGGGATGGAACCCGCCCGCCATCAGCCCGTCGCGGATGCGATCGTAGGCGAGGTCGTTGAGGGTCCGGTACTCGATCTTGGTCACGCCACAGCCTCCGAAGCGCGGCCAGCATATCATATATGACGGCCGCGCCTCGACGATGTCAGCGGAAGAGTTCGGGCTTCTCCAGGCGGAGCGCCGCCGCGCGGCGGTGCCCCTCCAGTCCTTCCGACGCGCTCTGGCGGGAAGCCGGCGGCGCGACCGCCGCGACCCCTTCGTCGTCGAGCCACTGGTGCGTGGCGATCTTGACGTAGGAGCCCACCCACAGCCCACCGGTGTAGCGCCCCGCGCCCATGGTCGGCAGCGTGTGGTTGGTGCCGCAGCATTTGTCGGAATAGACGACGCTCGCCTTCGTGCCGATGAACAGCGAGCCGTAGCCGGAGAGCTTGGCCGCGAAGGCTCGCGGGTCGCGCGTGTGCACCTGGAGGTGCTCGGCGGCGATCCAGTCGGAATAGGCGACCATGTCGGCCTCCGACGCGCAGACGGTGACCTCGCCCTGCGCCTCCCAGGACACGCGCGCGACGCCCGCGGTGGACAGCGTCTCGAGCTGGCGCTCCACTTCCGCGATCACGGCCTCGGCCAGCGGCGCGTGCGTGGTGATGAGGCCGACGCGGGTGTGGATGTCGTGCTCGGCCTGGGCGAGGAGGTCGGTCGCGATGATTTCCGCGTTCCCCGTCTCGTCGGCGAGCGTGTAGATTTCGCTCGGGCCTGCCAGCTGGTCGATGCCCACCGGCCCGAAGACCTGGCGCTTGGCCTCGTTGACGTAGGCGTTGCCGGGACCGACGATCTTGTGCACCGCCGGGATGGTCTCGGTCCCGAAGGCCATGGCCGCGATGGCCTGCGCCCCGCCGATGCGGAAGATGCGGTCCGCGCCCGACAGGTGGCAGCCGGCGATCATGGCTTCCGCCGCCGTCGGCGGCAGGCAGGCGATCACCTCCGGGCAGCCCGCGACCTTGGCCGGCACGATGGTCATGATCGGCGCCGACAGGAGCGGATAGCGACCGCCCGGCACGTAGGCGCCGACGCGGCTGACGGGGATCACCCGGTGGCCGAGATGGAGGCCGGGCCGCAGCTCGATCTCGAGCGGCAGGATCGTCTTCAGCTGCGCCTGCGCAAAGGCTTGCACGTTGGCGATGGCGAACTCGGTGTCGGCCCGGGTCTGCGGATCGAGCCGGGCCACCGCCGCCTCGCGCTCGGCCATCGTCACCTCGACGCTCGAAGGCTCCACCTTGTCGAAGGCAGCGGAATAGCGCCGCACGGCCGAATCGCCCTCGCCCCGCACCGCCGCCAGGACCTCGGCCACGGTGCCCGCGACGCTCGCATGCGTCTGCCCCTGCGGCTTCGGCGCCTTCACGAAATGGAGGCGGGCGCGAAGGGTGTCGATCTCGTGAGCCATCGGGGGTCTTCCTGCTGGTTTTGCGCGCAGGACGCTCGCAGAAGCGCCATCCACCGGCAATGGCATGGCGCGCGCCGTTCATTATGATGAGCAGCCGTGCTACAGGGCGACGAGTGCGAAAGGGAGAACCATGCCCGCCATCGGAGCCGCCATCCGCGAGCTGCGCCGTCGCCGCCAGCTGTCGACGCGCGAGCTGGCGGCCCGGTCCGGCATCGCCCATTCCACCATCTCGCTTCTGGAGCGCGACCGGATGAGCCCGTCGGTCGATACGCTCGGCGCGATCCTGGAGGCCATGGGCTCGACGCTCACGGGCTTCTTCTCCGAGCTCGGCGACGCCATGCCCCATTCGCCCTTCTACCGGGCGGAGGATCTCGCCGAAATCGGCCGCGCGGACGGCATCTCCTACCGCATGGTCGGCATCAACCATCCCAACCGCAAGCTCCTGATGCTGCGCGAGACCTACCAGCCGGGCGCCGACACGGGGCAGGCCTTCTCCCACAAGGCGCAGGAGGCGGGCATCGTGACCGCCGGGCGGGTCGAGGTCTGCGTTGGCGACCGGACGCGGCTCCTCCACCCCGGCGACGCCTACTACTTCGACAGCGAGACGCCGCACCGCTTCCGCAATCCGGGCGACGAGCCGGCCGAACTGATCAGCGCCATCACCCCACCCACCTATTGACGAAGCCGCGAGCGCTGGAAACTATTTCGAGCGCTTTCGCGAAGCATTTTGCGCTTGCGGCCTTTCGTGCTTCCTTTTGAACGGTTCAACAAGCCGGGGGAAACAGCACCATGTCGCGGACTGCCATTCGAAACCTCGTCGGCGGCCTTCTTGCCGCCACGCTTCTTTCCGCCGCTCCCGCCGCCGCGCGGGACCTGACCGTCGTCTCCTGGGGCGGCAACTACCAGGACGCCCAGCGCGAGATCTACTTCAAGCCCTTCGCCGCCAAGACCGGCAAGCCGGTGCTGGAAGAGTCGTGGGACGGCGGCTACGGCGTCCTGTCGGCCAAGATGCAGGGCGGCACGCCCAACTGGGACGCGGTCCAGGTCGAGGCCGAGGAACTGGCGCTCGGCTGCGCCGACGGCATCTACGAGCCGGTCGATTGGTCGAAGCTCGGCGGCGAGGACAAGTTCATCCCCTCCGCGGTCAGCGAGTGCGGCGTCGGCGCCATCGTCTGGACGACCGGCCTCGGCTACGACGCCGACAAGCTGAAGGAGGCGCCGAAGAGCTGGGCCGACTTCTTCGACACCGCGAAGTTCCCCGGCAAGCGGGCGCTCCGCAAGGGCCCGAAATACGCGCTCGAGTTCGCCCTCATCGCCGACGGCGTCGAGCCGAAGGACGTCTACACGACGCTCGCCACCCCGGAAGGCGTCGACCGCGCCTTCAAGAAGCTCGACACGATCAAGAAGGACATCGTCTGGTGGGAGGCCGGCGCCCAGCCGATCCAGCTTCTGGCATCGGGCGAAGTGGTGATGACCTCGGCCTATAACGGGCGCCTCGCCGGCATCAACAAGTCGGAGGGCAAGAACTTCCAGATCGTCTGGCCGGGCTCGATCTACGCGGTCGACTCGTGGGTCGTCCTCAAGGGTTCGCCCAACAAGGACGCCGCCTTCGACTTCATCCAGTTCGCCAGCGCTCCGGAGAACCAGTCGAAGCTGCCCGACTACATCGCCTACGGCCTTCCCAACAAGGCGTCCGGCGAGATGCTGAAGCCGGAGGTTTCCGCCCAGCTGCCGACGGCCCCGGCCAATCTCGACGTCGCCATTCCCCTCGACACCGATTTCTGGGTCGACAACATCGAGGCGCTGAACACCCGCTTCAACGCCTGGGTGGCGCAGTAACGACACCTGCGGGGCCGGCGGCTGCCCGCCGGCCTCATCTCTCCCGCCTAACGGTTCCGACGAGGCCCGATGCCCTTCATCCATTTCCAGGACGTGTCGAAATCCTTCGGCCAGACGCGGGTCGTCGAGAATCTCGATCTCGAAGTGGAGAAGGGGGAATTCCTGTCGCTGCTCGGCCCATCGGGTTCGGGCAAGACCACGATCCTGATGATGCTGGCCGGCTTTGAGAACGCATCCTCGGGCACGATCCTGATGGACGGCGAGCGCATCGAGGACCTGCCGCCGCACCGGCGCGGCATCGGCGTCGTGTTCCAGAACTATGCCCTCTTTCCGCACATGACGATCGCCGAGAACGTCGCCTTCCCCCTGCAGATGCGGGGCCTCGGCAAGGCCGAGATCGGCGAACGGGTCAGACAGGGCTTGGAGCGCGTGCGCCTCGGGCATCTCGGCGACCGGCGCCCCGACCAGCTCTCGGGCGGCCAGCAGCAGCGCGTGGCCCTCACCCGCGCCCTCGTCTTCGAGCCGAAGGTCGTGCTGATGGACGAGCCGCTCGGCGCGCTCGACAAGCAGCTGCGCGAGGAGATGCAGCTCGAGATCCGCGAGCTTCACCGCCGTCTCGGCCTCACCGTGGTCTTCGTCACCCACGACCAGGGCGAGGCGCTGACCATGTCGAACCGCATCGCCATCTTCGACAAGGGCCGGATCTCGCAGATCGGCACGGCGACCGCCGTCTACGACCACCCCGAGAACGCCTTCGTCGCCCAGTTCATCGGCGAGACCAATCTCCTGAACGCCACCGTCGCCGCCTCCGATGCCGCAGGCACGGTTCTGACGCTGGAGGGCGGCCCGGAACTTCGCGCCGGCCCCGGTCCGACCTTCCGGCAGGGCAGCGTCGTGATGACCTCGGTTCGCCCCGAGCGCCTTCATCTCCACGACGATCCCCGGCTCGGCTCGATCGAGACACGGGTGGACGATGTCGTCTACCAGGGCGACCACCTGCGGCTGCACCTGTCGCGCGGGCCCCTGCGCCTCATCGCGCGCGCCGAGCGCCGCCTCGGGGCCCCCGCGCTCGGCGGACCGGCCCATGTCACGGTGGATCCCGCCGACGTCGCGGTGTTTCCGGCATGAGGCGCGCCGGCTCCACCTTGCGCAGCGCGGGCCTGATCGCGCCGCTCTTCCTGTTCCTCGCGGTGTTCTTCCTCTGGCCGCTCTGGACGATGGTGTCGGTGTCGGTGCGCGACCCCGCCGTCGGCTCCGTCCTGCCCCGGACAGCCGCCGCCATCTCGTCGTGGAGCGGCGAAGGCGTGCCGGACGCGGAGACGCAGGCCGCGCTCGTCGCCGACCTCGCGGAGGCCGATGCCATCGGCCTCGGGGCGGCGGTGCGCCGGCTCAACAGCGACGTGTCGGGCTTTCGCACCCTGATCCCGAAGACGCAGCGCGCGGCGAAAGACGCGAACGGCCAGCCGGTCGATCTCGGAGCCCTCGACAGGCGCTGGACCGACCCCGCCTTCTGGACCGCGATCCGCTCGGCGGCCTCCGCCTATACCGACCGCAATCTCCTGGCCTCCGTCGACCTCACGCGCAACGACGCCGGCGCGATCGAGAGCCTTCCCGCCGGTGCGTCCGCTAACCGCCTCATCATCACCCGCACCTTCCTGATCGCGGCGACGATCACGCTCTGCTGCCTGGCGATCGGCCTGCCTTATGCGATGCTGATGGCGGCGACCACCGGCTGGAAGCGCAACGTCCTGATGATGGCCGTCCTTCTGCCGCTCTGGACCTCGCTTCTCGTGCGCACCGCCGCCTGGTTCATCCTCCTGCAGGACCAGGGCGTCATCAATGGCGCGCTGCAGGCGATCGGCCTGACGGACGGTCCCCTCCCCCTCATCTTCAACCGCACCGGCGTCGTCGTCGCGATGACGCACGTCCTCCTGCCCTTCATGGTGCTGCCGATCTATTCGGTGGTGAACGCCATCCCGAAGACCTTGATGCCGGCCGCCGCCTCCATGGGCGCGCCGCCGTTTGCCGCCTTCCGCCGCATCCTCCTGCCGCTCGCCATGCCGGGCATCCTCTCGGGGTGCCTCCTCGTCTTCATGGTGGCGATCGGCTACTACATCACGCCGGCCCTCGTCGGTGGCCCGAACGACCAGATGATCTCCTCGATCATCGCCTTCTATGCCCTCCAGACCGCGAACTGGGGCATGGCCGGGGCGCTCGGCCTCATCCTCCTCGTGGTCACCACCGTCCTCTATCTCGTCTACGGCCGGCTCTCGCGCTCCGGCTCGCCGCTGGGGGCTTGACCATGTTGAAGCCCACCCAGGCCCTCTTCGGAACGCTCGCCGTCCTGTTCCTGCTGGCGCCGCTCGTCGCCATCCTGCCGCTTGCCTTCACCGGCGGCATCTTCCTGAACTACCCCATCCCGTCCTTCTCCCTCCGCTGGTTCGCCGAACTCGCCCGCGCCGACGCCTGGCGTCTGTCCATCGTCAACAGCCTGATCATCGGTTCGGGCGCGACCGCCCTGTCGGTGGTGCTCGGCACGCTCGCGGCGCTCGGCCTTCGCAACGGGCTGATCCCCTTTCCCAACGTCCTGCGCACCTTCTTCCTCCTGCCCATGGTGGTGCCGGCCGTGGTGCTCGGCGTCGGCCTGCAGATCTCGCTGGGCGGCCTCGGCCTCACCTCGACCTATGGCGGGGTGATCCTGGCGCACACTGTGCTCTGCGTCCCCTTCGTGGTCCTCAGCGTCTCCACAGCGCTCCAGGGCATCGACCGGCGGGTCGAGCGCGCGGCGGCGAGCCTCGGGGCCTCGCCCGCCACCGTGTTCCGGCGCGTGACGCTGCCGCTGGCCCTGCCCGGCGTCGTCACCGGCGCGGTCTTCGCCTTCGCGACCTCGCTCGACGAGGTGGTGCTCACCCTCTTCGTCGCCGGCCCCAACCAGCGCACGCTCGCCCGGCAGATGTTCTCCTCGATCCGCGAGAACATCTCGCCGGCGATTGCAGCGGCCGCCTTCGTGCTGATCGTCGGCACGCTGCTGCTTGCGGCGCTCGCCGCCCTGATGAACCGCCGCAAGCGCGCCGCCGCGGCTTGACCGATCCGGCGCCGAGGCGCTGTTGTCACACGTGAAACCATCCGGCGGCGCCCGACGCGCCGGCCGGAGACAGGAAACGAGGCTTATCCATGGACACGCTCTCGAACAGCTTGGCCGCCGCGGACATGGCGCACACGCTGCACCCGAACACCAACCTGCGGGCCCATGAAGAGAACGGCCCGTTGGTGATTGCGCGCGGCGAGGGCATCCGCGTCTACGACGACAAGGGAAAGGAGTATATCGAGGGGCTGGCCGGGCTCTGGTCGGTCGGCGCCGGCTTCTCGCAGAAGCGGCTGGCGGACGCGGCCTACAGCCAGATGCTGAAGCTGCCCTATTACCACACGTTCACCTCCAAGGCGAACGAGCCCTCCATTCGCCTCGCCGAGAAGCTCGCCGAGATCACCCCCGAACCGCTGACGCGCGCCTTCTTCACCTCGTCGGGGTCGGAAGCCAACGATACGATCGTCAAGATGGTCTGGTATCGCTCCAACGCGATGGGCCGGCCGGAGAAGAAGAAGTTCCTCGCCCGCACCAAGGCCTATCACGGCATCACCATCGCGTCGGGCTCGCTGACGGGCCTTCCCGTCAACCACCGCGACTTCGACCTGCCGGCGATCCCGGTGCGCCACCTCACCTGCCCGCACTTCTACCGCTTCGGGCAGGAGGGCGAGAGCGAGGCCGTGTTCACCGAGCGCCTTCTCGCCGAACTCGAAGCCGTAATCGCGGAGGAGGGCGCCGAGACGATCGCCGCCTTCATCGGCGAGCCGCTGATGGCCGCCGGCGGCGTGATGCCGCCGCCCGCCGGCTACTGGGAGGGCGTCGAGCGCATCTGCCGCGCCAACGACATCCTCCTCGTCGCCGACGAGGTGATCTGCGGCTTCGGGCGGCTCGGCACGCCGTTCGGGTGCCAGAAATACGGCTTCACGCCCGACATCATGACACTGTCGAAGCAGATCACCTCCTCCTACATGCCGCTCGCCGCCGTGATGATCTCCGACGACGTCTACGGCCCGATCGCCGACAACTCGGCCAAGGTCGGCGTCTTCGGCCACGGCTTTACGGCGTCCGGCCATCCGGTGGCGACGGCGGTGGGGCTGGAGAACCTCAAGATCATGGAAGAGCAGGACTGGGCCGGCAACGCGGCGCGGCTCGAAGCACCGTTCCAGGCGGGCCTCCGGGCCTTCGCCGACCACCCGATGGTGGGCGAGGCCCGCGGCGACGGCCTCATCGGCGCGCTGGAGCTCGTCGCCGACAAGGCGACGAAGCGGCCGTTCGAGACGGTGGGCGTTGCGGGCCGCATGGCGTCGGCGATCGGGCACGAGGAGGGCCTGATCTTCCGCGCGATCGGCGACCAGCTGGCGCTCTGCCCGCCGATGATCGTCACGGAAGACGACGTCGCGGAGATCATGACCCGCATGGGCCGCACGCTCACCCGCCTGACGGATGCGGCGCATGCCGAGGGGCTGATCTGACCCTGAGGCGTCGCCGCCTCACACCATGAGGTGTCGGCGCACTTCCGGGTCGTCGAGATCGGCGCCGACGCCCGCGAACACGATCCGGCCGCGGTCGAGGATATAGACCCGATCGGCGAGCTCGCGGCAAAAGTCGAGATACTGCTCCACCAGGAGGACCGCTATGCCGGCTTCCTCCTTCAGGTAGCGGATGGCCCGGCCGATGTCCTTGATGATCGAGGGCTGGATGCCCTCCGTCGGCTCGTCGAGCACGAGGAGGCGCGGGCGCGTGACGAGCGCGCGCCCGATCGCCAGCTGCTGCTGCTGGCCGCCCGAGAGGTCGCCGCCGCGCCGACCGAGCATGGTCTTCAGCACGGGGAAGAGCTCGAACACGTGTTCGGGAATCGAGCGGTCGCCGCGCTTCACCGGCGCGAAGCCGGTCTGAAGGTTTTCCTTCACGGTCAGGAGCGGGAACACCTCGCGCCCCTGCGGCACGAAGCCGATGCCGGCGCGCGCCCGCGCGTAAGGGGCGCTCGATCCGAGATCCTCGCCGCCGAGCTGGATCGTGCCGCGCCGGATCGGCTGCTGGCCGACCACCGCCCGCATCAGGCTCGTCTTGCCCACCCCGTTGCGCCCGAGGACGCAGGTGATCTCGCCGGCCTTCGCCTCCAGCGAAACGCCGCGCAGTGCCTGCGCCGCGCCGTAGTAGAGATCGACGTTCGAGACTTCCAGCATGATCAGCGCCCTTTCGAATGGCCGGCGGCGGAGAGCCGGCGCGGGATTTTTCGTCGTTCGGGAGGAGCCGAGCGCAGTCGATGGCGGCGGCATCGGCAAGCATCGGGGACGCTCCGGAGGCGGAAAAGGACCCGCCGGACCGCCCCGACCGGCCGTTCGAAAGGGCGCTAGCGCCCCAGATAGACTTCGATGACGCGCGGGTCGGCCGAGACGGCGTCGAGCGGCCCCTCGGCGAGCACGTGGCCCTCGTGGAGGCACGTGACCTTGACGCCGAGCATGCGCACGAAATGCATGTCGTGCTCGACCACGACCACCGAGCGCGTTTGCGCGATCTCGCGCAGCAGCCGCGCCGTCTCTTCGGTCTCGGCGTCGGTCATGCCGGCGACGGGCTCGTCGACGAGGAGGAGTTCGGGATCCTGCGCGAGCAGCATGCCGATCTCCAGCCACTGCTTCTGGCCGTGGCTGAGGTCGGCGGCGGACGCTCCGCGCTTGTCTGTGAGGCGCACGGTCGCGAGGATCTCGTCGATCCGCGTGTTTTCCGTCTCAGTCCGCTTGTGCAGGAGCGCCGCGAAGATCGAGCGGCTGCCCGAGAGCGCAAGGCGTAGGTTGTCCTCTACCGTGTGGCCCTCGAAGACCGTCGGCTTCTGGAACTTGCGTCCGATCCCCATCGAGGCGATCTCGGCCTCGTCATGGCGTGTGAGATCGGTCGAGCCGGCGAAGTAGACGTCGCCCGTGTCGGGCCGCGTCTTGCCGGTGATGATGTCCATCATCGTGGTCTTGCCGGCGCCGTTCGGGCCGATGATGGCGCGCATCTCGCCGCGCGCGACCACGAGCGACAGGTCGTTGATCGCCTTGAAGCCGTCGAACGTCTTCGAGACGCCGTTGAGGTAGAGCAGCGTCTCTCCGCGCGGCGGGCGGAGCCGATCCTCGGCCGCCCGGCGCTCGGCCATCTGGGTGGCGAAGGGATGGGGTGAGATGCGGGCGGGGGCCGTGTTGTCCTGCAGCATCGTCGTCACTCCGCGGGGTTGGCGGCAGTGTCGCCGAGGCCGGTGTCGACGCCCTTTTCGGCGCGCGCGGCACGGCGGCGTTCCTTGAGCGCGCGCCAGCCGTGGTCAAAGGTTCCGACGATGCCGCGTGGCAGGAACAGGGTGACGAAGACGAAGAGCCCGCCGAGGATGAAGAGCCAGGCGTCGGGCGCGGCGGCCGTGAAGTAGCTCTTGCCCCCGTTGACGAGCACCGCCCCGATCACCGGCCCGAGGATCGTCGCGCGCCCGCCGACCGCCGTCCACACGACGACCTCGATCGAGTTGAGCGGCGCGAACTCGCCGGGGTTCACGATGCCGACCTGCGGCACGTAGAGCGCGCCGGCGACGCCCGCCATCATGGCCGACAGCGTGAAGGCGAAGAGCTTCACGTGCTCGGCACGCCAGCCGAGGAAGCGCGTGCGCCCTTCCGCGTCGCGCACCGCCACCATCAGCGCCCCGAGCTTGGAGCGCGTCACGGCGGCGACCACGAGGACGCCGGCGGCGAGCGCCAGCGCGGTCGCCGCGAAGAGCCCGGCCCGCGTCGCAGCGGCCTGGATCGGGAAGCCCAGGATCTCCTTGAAGTCAGTGAGGCCGTTGTTGCCGCCGAAGCCCATGTCGTTGCGGAAGAAGGCGAGAAGCAGCGCGTAGGTCAGCGCCTGCGTGATGATCGAGAGATAAACGCCCGTCACTCGGCTGCGGAAGGCGAAGTAGCCGAACAGGAAGGCGAGGAGCCCCGGTACGAGGACCACCATGAGGGCGGCGAACCAGAACTGGTCGAAGCCATGCCAGAACCAGGGCAGCTCCCGGTAGTTCAGGAACACCATGAAGTCCGGAAGGTCGGGGTTGCCGTAGACGCCGCGCGACCCGATCTGGCGCATCAGGTACATGCCGCACGCATAGGCCCCGAGCGCGAAGAAGGCGCCGTGGCCGAGCGACAGGATGCCGACATAGCCCCAGACGAGGTCGAGGCTGAGCGCGAGCAGCGCATAGGCGAGGTACTTGCCGAAGAGCGGCACGAGGTGGTCGGGCACGTGGAGCGGATGTGTCGGCGCAAGCGCGAGATTGAGGACCGGCACGAGGATCGCCAAGGCCAGAAGGGCGAGCGCCAGCCAGACGGCGCGGGGTCCGAGAAGCCGAGCGGTGATCATGCGTCCACGAACCTTCCCTTGAGGGCGAAGAGGCCGCGCGGCCGTTTCTGGATGAAGAGGATGATGAGGACGAGCACCACGATCTTGCCGAGCACGGCGCCGGCATAGGGCTCGAGGAGCTTGTTGACGATCCCTAGGCTGAAGGCGCCGACGAGCGTGCCCCAGAGGTTTCCGACCCCGCCGAACACCACCACCATGAAGCTGTCGATGATGTAGCCCTGGCCCAAGTCCGGCGAGACGTTGTCGACCTGGGAGAGCGCAACGCCCGCCATGCCGGCGATGCCGGACCCCAGCGCGAAGGTCAGCGCGTCCACCATCGGCGTGCGGATGCCCATGGCGGCGGCCATGCGCCGGTTTTGCGTGACGGCCCGCATCTTCAGCCCCGCCGAGGTCCGGTTGAGGACGAACAGCAGCGCCGCGAAGACGGCCAGCGCGAAGACGATGATCCAGAGCCGGTTCCAGGTCACGGCCATCTGGCCGATGTCGAAGGAGCCCGACATCCACGTGGGGTTCGACACCTCGCGGTTGGTCGGCCCGAAAATCATGCGGATGGCCTGCTGCAGGATGAGCGAGACACCGAAGGTCGCGAGCAGCGTCTCCAAGGGGCGCCCGTAGAGGAAGCGGATGATGCCGCGCTCCATGACGAGCCCAACCGTGCCCGACACGAGGAAGGCGAGCGGCAGCGCGAGCGCGAGCGAGTAGTCGAGCCATTCCGGCGCATGGTCGCGCATCGCCTGCTGCACCACGAAGGTCGTGTAGGCGCCGAGCATCACCATCTCGCCATGCGCCATGTTGATGACGCCCATGACGCCGAAGGTGATGGCGAGGCCGATCGCGGCGAGCAGCAGCACCGAGCCGAGCGACAGCCCGTACCAGACGGTCTGCGCATGGCCCCAGAGGGCGATCGTGCCCTCCACGGTAGCGGCGCCCTTGGCGGCGGCCGCGGCGACGGCGGCATCGGTGTCGGAGGCCGCGGCACGCAGGATGTTCAGTGCCGGACGGTCGCCCCTGGCCGTGATCCATGAGAGGGCTTCGAGCTTCGCGGCTGCCGGACGGTCGGAGCGCAGCACGGCGGCGGCGCGGGCCTCCTCCAGCGCCGTATCGATCGCCGGATCGCTCTCGCGCGTGATCGCGGCGTCCAGCATGTCGATCTGGTCGGGGCTTGCCCGCTCGAACAGGGCGCTCGCGGCGGACAGGCGCTGCGCCGGATCGTCGGAGCCAAGCGTCAGCGCGCCCATGGAGGAGGCGACCAGCGTACGAATGGAGTTCTTAACGCGCACCTTGTCGAGCGCGCCCTTCGCCCGCTCTCCCAGCGCCTCGCCGGTGAGGGGGTCGCTGACCGCGATCTGCGAACCGGCGGGCGTCCCGATCACGACCCGGCCGCCGTCCTTCTCATGATAGAGATTGCCGTCGCCGAGCGCCTGGAGCGCCGGCGCCACCGCCGGATCGCCGGTGGCGGCGAGTGCACGGATCGTCGCCTCGGTCTCCTCGAAGCTCTTCTTGCCGCCGAAGGACTGGATGAGCGCCGCGGGGTCGGCGGTTTGCGCGAACGCGGCGGGGAGCGGGGCGAGAAGCGCCGCGGCAACCAGGGCCAGGGCGGCGAGCACGCATCGCGCGGCACGAAGGCGGCGGAAGGGATCGGGCATCGAAGGCGCTCCTGACCACGGGGCGCGTCGAGGCGCCGGTCGAAGACGTCGGGGGGAAGGCGAAGGGCAGGACGCCTCGCCCGGGAACGACCGGGCGAGGCGCAGGAGCGGGAAGGAGCCGCCGGGACAGCCCCTTCCCCCGTGCGGTCAGTTGGAGGCCGCAGCTCCCGCGCCGCCGCACTTGCCGGTCTCGGTGTTGAAGTTTCCGCAGGACATCGGGGCGCGCCAGTCGGCGATGAGGGGCTTGGATTCCGGCAGGTAGTCGGACCACTCGTCGCCGAGCACGAGGCCCGCCGTCTCGTTCACCACCTCGAACTGGCCGTCCTCTTGGATCTCGCCGATCAGCACCGGCTTGGTGATGTGGTGGTTGGCGCCCATCGAGGAGAAGCCGCCGGTGAGGTTGGGCACCGAAACGCCGACCATCGCGTCGATCACCTGGTCGGTGTCCGTCGTGCCGGCGGCCTCGACCGCCTTCACCCACATGTTGAAGCCGATATAATGGGCTTCCATCGGGTCGTTGGTGACGCGCTTGTCGTCCTTGGTGAACTCACGCCACTTCGTGATGAACGCCTCGTTCTCCGGCGTGTCGACCGACTGGAAGTAGTTCCAGGCCGCGAGGTGGCCGACCAGCGGCTTCGTGTCGATGCCGGCGAGCTCTTCTTCGCCCACCGAGAAGGCGACGACCGGAATGTCGGAGGCCGCGACGCCTTGGTTGGCGAGTTCCTTGTAGAACGGCACGTTGGCGTCGCCGTTGACGGTGGAGACGACGGCAGTCTTCTTGCCGGCGCCGCCGAACTCCTTGATCTGGGAGACCTCGGTCTGCCAGTCGGAGAAGCCGAAGGGCGTGTAGTTGACCTTGATATCTTGCGGGGCGACGCCCTTGGACTTGAGGTAGGCTTCGAGAATCTTGTTGGTGGTGCGGGGGTAGACGTAGTCGGTGCCCTCCAGCACCCAGCGCTCGACGCCCTCGTTCATGAGGTAGTCGACGGCCGGGATCGCCTGCTGGTTGGGAGCGGCGCCCGTGTAGAACACGTTGCGCTCGGATTCCTCGCCCTCGTACTGGACGGGGTAGAAGAGGATCGAGTTCAGCTCCTTGAAGACCGGCAGCACGGACTTGCGCGACACGCTCGTCCAGCAGCCGAACACGGCCGCCACCTTGTCCTGCGCGATCAGGCCGCGGGCGCGCTCGGCGAAGAGCGGCCAGTCGGAAGCCGGGTCGACCACCACCGCTTCCAGCTTCTTGCCGAGGACGCCGCCCTTTTTGTTCTGCTCGTCGATGAGCATGAGCATGGCGTCCTTCAGCGTCGTCTCCGAGATCGCCATCGTGCCCGACAGCGAATGAAGGATGCCGACCTTGATCGTCTCCTCCTGCGCCTGCGCGGCGAGGCCCGCCGCGAACGTGGTGGCGGCGTAGGCACCGAGCAGCCAGCCGGCCTTCGTCGAAACTCGCATGGGTTCGTCCCCTCGTGAATGGTTCGCGGCACCCCCGCCGCACGAGGCGAACCATCGGCCGGGCCGTCGCGCGGGGACATACGTCAAATGACGTAGACGGCCGGCAGGCGGGCGCGCATAGGATCGGGGGACACGCGAACCGCTCAAGGGCCGGAATGAACGGACGCCAGCGCATCCTTCCCGTCCGGCGCGAATACAACCGCTGGGTCGCCAACCAGACGCTCGAGGACTACGCGCTGCGCTTCACGGCGAAGTCGGCGCGGCGCTGGACGGCCGCGCGCGTCTCGCAGACCGCGATCGGCGCGATCTCGTTCCTGGCGCTCGAGGCCGTCGGCGGGGCGATTACCCTCTCCTTCGGCTTCGCCAACGCGGTGGCCGCGATCCTCGCCGCCACCGTGATCCTGTTCCTGACCGGCATCCCGATCAGCGTCTACGCCGCGCGCCACGGCGTCGACATCGATCTCCTGACGCGCGGCGCGGGCTTCGGCTATATCGGCTCGACCGTCACCTCGCTGATCTATGCGAGCTTCACCTTCATCCTCTTCGCGGTGGAGGCCTCGATCATGACGGCGGCGCTGGAGCTCGCCTTCGGCCTGCCGCTCTGGATCGGCTACATCGTCTCGGCCGTCGCGGTGATCCCGCTTGTCACCCACGGCGTCACCTGGATCAGCCGCTTCCAGCTTTGGACGCAGCCGCTCTGGATCGGCCTCAACCTCCTGCCCGTCGGCTTCATCCTCGCGCAGGACTGGGGCTCGGTGGAGGCCTGGATGGCGTTTCCGGGCCTGGAGGCGACGGGCGGCGGCTTCGACCTCCTCCAGTTCGGCGCCGCATGTTCGGTGATCCTCGCCCTGATGCCGCAGATCGGCGAGCAGGTGGACATCCTGCGCTTCCTGCCCGGCAACGGGCATCGCAAGCGCTGGAACTGGTGGCTCTCGCTCTTCGCCGCCGGGCCCGGCTGGATCGTGCTGGGGGCGCCGAAACTCCTGTTCGGTTCGTTCCTCGCGGTCCTCGCGCTACGTTCCGGCGTCTCGCCCGAGCACGCGGCCGAGCCCGCTTACATGTACGAGGCGGCCTTCGGCTTCGTCGTGCCGAACGGAACGGCGGTGCTCCTGCTCACCGCCGCCTTCGTGGTGGTGAGCCAGCTCAAGATCAACGTGATGAACGCCTATGCGGGCTCGCTCGCCTGGTCGAACTTCTTTTCGCGCCTCACCCACTCCCATCCCGGCCGCGTGGTCTGGCTGGTCTTCAACGTGGCGATCGCGCTTCTTCTGATGGAGCTCGGCATCTACCGCGCGCTGGAGGCGACCTTCGGCCTCTTCGCCAATGTCGCGGTCGCCTGGCTCGGCGCGATCGTGGCGGATCTCGCGATCAACAAGCCGCTCGGCCTCTCTCCGCCCGGCATCGAGTTCAAGCGCGCCCATCTCTACGACCTCAATCCGGTCGGCCTCGGCTCCATGGGGCTGGCGACGCTCCTGTCGATGCTCGCCTTCGCCGGGGTCTTCGGAGAGATGGCGCAGGCGCTGTCGGCCTTCGTGGCGCTCGGCACGGCGCTTCTCACGGCGCCTCTCATCGCCTGGGGGACGGGCGGACGCTTCTATCTCGCCCGCAAGCCGCGGGCCGAATGGGCGAAACGCAAGGCGATCACCTGCCGGGTCTGCGAACTCCCGTTCGAGCCCGAGGACATGGCCCATTGCCCGGCCTATGCCGCGCCGATCTGCTCGCTCTGCTGCTCGCTCGACGCACGCTGCCACGATCTCTGCAAGCCGCATGCGCGCTTTGCCGCGCAAGCCTCGGCGCTGGCGAGGGCGACCCTGCCCCAACCCCTCCTCGCCCGTGTCGATTCGCGCACCGGCCGCTACCTCGGCGGCCTCGGCCTTCTGGCGGCCGTCCTGTCGCTGGTGCTCGGCCTCATCCACTACCAGGCGACGCTCGCGAGCCCCCGGGATTCCGAGACGATCGCCGCCGCCCTCTGGGCCGCCTTCTTCATCCTCCTCATCGTCGCCGGCATCGCCACCTGGTTCTTCGTTCTGGCGCAGGAATCGCGGCGCGTGGCGCAGGAGGAATCGGCTCGCCAGACGAGCCTGCTGCTCAAGGAGATCGCCGCCCACAAGCGCACCGACGCCGCGCTCCAGGCCGCCAAGGAGCGGGCGGAAGCGGCAAGCCTTGCCAAGAGCCGATACGTCGTCGGCATGAGCCACGAGCTCCGGACGCCGCTCAACGCCGTCCTCGGCTATGCCCAGCTCCTGGAGGACGACGCCGCCATTCCGCGCGAGAAGGCGGGCGGCATCCGCACCATCCGGCGCTCCGCCGAGCACCTGTCCGGCCTCATCGACGGCATCCTCGACATCTCGCGCATCGAGACCGGGCGCCTCGCGCTCCAGCGCGCCGACGTGCGCCTCGACGACTTCCTCGCCCAGATCGTCGAGATGGTGCGCCTGCAGGCCGAGGCGAAGGGGCTCGCGTTCCGCTTCGTGAAGCCAGCCGGCCTGCCCGACGTCGTGCGCACCGACGAGAAGCGCCTGCGCCAGATCCTGATCAACCTCCTCACCAACGCGGTGAAGTACACCGAGGCGGGATCGGTGACCTTCGAGGTCGCCTATCGCAGCCAGGTGGCGATCCTGTCGGTGACCGACACCGGCCCCGGCATCGCGGAGACGGAAGCGGCCCGCATCTTCGAACCGTTCGAGCGTGGGGACGCTGCGCGCGGCAAGCTGCCGGGCCTCGGGCTCGGCCTCACCATCACGCGGCTCCTCGCCAGCCTCATGGGCGGCGACGTCTCGATGTCGAGCCGCCTGGGCGAAGGCAGCCGTTTCGAGGTGCGCGTCATGCTTTCGGCCGCACCGCCACGCCCGTCTCGCGATGCGGGCGTGGCGGTGCCGCGGCCCGAGGCCCCGGCGCGCGGCTATGCGGGAAGCCGGCGCACCATCCTCGTCGCCGACGACGACGAGGCGCATCGCGAGTTGATGATGGAGCTGTTGCGCCCGCTCGGCTTCATCGTTCTGACGGCCGCCGACGGCGCCACCGCGCTGCGGCTCGTGTCGGAGATCCGGCCCGATCTCTTCCTTCTCGACATCCAGATGCCCGGAATGGACGGATGGCGGCTCGCCCGCCGCCTGCGGGCCGCCGGACAGGGCGGGGCGATCCTGATGCTCTCGGCGACGCTTGCCGAAATGCCCGCGCCGGACGGCGAGGCCGAGGACGATCCGGCGATCGCGGGCGCGCTCACCAAGCCGGTGGACCTCAAGGCGCTCCTGTCGGCGATCGGCCGGACCCTCGCTCTCGAGTGGACGCGCGAGGAGCCGTCGCCCGCGCCCGCGCCCGCCGTCTCCGATGCCGCCGCGCGTCCCGGCGCCGCCGACATGGCGGAGCTGAAGCGCCTCGGCCGGATCGGGTTCGCCAAGGGCGTCGAGCGCAAGCTGGACGCGCTGGACGCCGACCCGCAGCTCGCCGGGTTCGTCGCCGCCTTGCGCGCGCCCGCCCGCGACTTCGACTGGAAGCGCTTCGTCGCCATCCTGGAGGCGTCGGACGATGCCTGATCGGGGACCCGGCGGCGAGAGCCAGATCGTCCTGGTGGTGGACGATTCGCCCGACACGCTGCGCCTTCTCACCGATGCGATCGAGGCGACGGGCGCGACCGTCCTCGTCGCGCTGGACGGGGACCAGGGGCTCGCCATCGCCGCCGAGATCACGCCCGACATCGTCCTGATGGATGCGATGATGCCGGGCATCGACGGGTTCGAGACGACGCGTCGCCTGAAGGCGGACCCGGCGCTGCGCCATGTGCCGGTGATCTTCATGACCGGGCTCGACGACACCGAGCATGTGGTGCGCGGACTGGAGGCGGGCGGCGTCGACTACGTGGTGAAGCCGATCGTGCCGGACGAGCTTCTCGCGCGCATCCGTGTCCACCTCGACAATGCCCGCTCCGCGCAGAGCGTGCGCGCCGCGCTCGATACGACCGGCCGCTTTCTGTTCGCGACGGGCGCGGACGGCCGGCTTCTCTGGGCGACGCCCCAGGCGGCACGGCTCCTGCAGCCGACGCCGGGCACCGGCGGCCCCGCCCTTCCCGCCCCCGCGCGGGACTGGCTCGCGGGCGGGGCGGACGCCGGAAGGGCGCCCTCC
>NZ_BBWJ01000064.1 GCF_001463745.1 Aureimonas sp. AU22
CGCCGGAAGGGCGCCCTCCGGCGGCTGGGCCCTTCCCGCCGAGGGGAGCCGCCGCATCGCTCTCTCCTTCGTCGGCACCGTGGCGGAAGGCGAGCACCTGTTTCGCCTCGCCGTCGAGGACGCGTCCGCCGAGGAGGCGGCCTTGCGCGAACGCTTCCAGCTCACCGCCCGCGAGGCGGACGTTCTGGTCTGGCTGGCGCGCGGCAAGTCCAACCGTGACATCGCCGAAATCCTGTCGCTCAGCCCGCGCACGGTGAACAAGCACCTGGAGGTCGTCTTCGCCAAGCTCGGCGTCGAGAACCGGGCATCCGCCACCTTCGTCGTGATGCGGACCTTGTCCGAGCGCTGAACGGACGGTGGGTCCGCGCCGTCAGCGCGCGCCGGGCACGCCCGCAGCCGGCGTAGGGCCCGCGCGCCGCGCACCCGCCGCCGCGAGCGTCGGCATGGTGCTCCGCGTCGCGGGCGCCGACGCCCCGGCGGGAGGCGTGGCGGCAGGAGGAAGCACGGCGGCATCGACCCAGCCGGTGAAGATGCCCGATTCCACCCGCGCGAACGCCCCCTCCCGGCGCGTGACGCGCAAGGGCCGTCCGGCGTCCAGAACCATCCAGACCGGCGCACCGGCTTGCGGAGCCCGGCGCAGCGGCACCGGCGCCCGCGTCACGAGACCGGCGCCGCTTGGCGCCGCGGCGGGCGCGGCGGCCTGCGAGGGCGTGGCGACCGGCCGGGCGGGCGCTGGCGCGGGATG
>NZ_BBWJ01000065.1 GCF_001463745.1 Aureimonas sp. AU22
GGTAGGCTCTCCAATTCATGCGCCCGGATGGGCTTCAGATGGTCGTCGCCGAGGCCGGAGGCCTCAGGCGTACTTCTTCTGGATTTCTTCGGCGACCTGGTTCGGCACCTGCTCGTAGTGGTCGAACTGCATCGTGTACTGCGCACGGCCCTGAGACATCGAGCGAAGCGTGTTGACGTAGCCGAACATGTTCGCCAGCGGGACCATCGCATTCACCACGGTCGCGATACCGCGAGCCTCGGTGCCCTGGATCTGGCCACGGCGGGAGTTCAGATCGCCGATCACGTCGCCGACGTAGTCTTCCGGCGTCACGACCTCGACCTTCATGATCGGCTCGAGCAGCTTCGGACCCGCCTTCGCGATAGCTTCACGGAAGCCGGCACGTGAGGCGATTTCGAAGGCCAGGACCGACGAGTCGACGTCGTGGTAGGCGCCGTCCAGCAGCTCGGCCTTGATGTCGACCATCGGGAAGCCCGCAAGGGGACCCGAGGTCATCACCGAAGCGATACCCTTCTGGACGCCCGGGATGTACTCCTTGGGCACCGCACCGCCGATGATCTTCGACTCGAACACGAAGCCCGTCGTGGGCTCGCCCGGCTCGATGTGGATCTTGATGCGGGCGAACTGGCCGGTACCACCGGTCTGCTTCTTGTGCGTGTAGTCGACGTCGGCACCGCGCGTGATCGTCTCACGGTAGGCCACCTGCGGTGCGCCGATGTTCGCCTCGACCTTGAACTCGCGCTTCATGCGGTCGACGAGGATGTCGAGATGAAGCTCGCCCATGCCGGCGATAATCGTCTGACCGGACTCCTCGTCCGTCTTGACGCGGAAGGACGGATCCTCGGCCGCGAGACGGTTGAGTGCGAGGCCCATCTTTTCCTGGTCGCCCTTGGTCTTCGGCTCGATCGCGATCTCGATGACCGGATCGGGGAATTCCATGCGCTCCAGGATGACCGGCTTCAGCGGATCGCAGAGCGTGTCGCCCGTGGTGACTTCCTTGAGGCCAGCCAGAGCGACGATGTCGCCGGCGTATGCCTCCTCGATGTCCTCACGAGAGTTGGAGTGCATCTGCAGCATACGCCCGATGCGCTCCTTCTTCTCCTTCACCGTGTTCTGGACGCCGGTGCCCTTGGTGAGCTTGCCGGAGTAGATGCGGCAGAAGGTGAGCGAACCGACGAACGGGTCGTTCATGATCTTGAAGGCCAGCATCGAAAGCGGCTCTTCGTCCGACGACACGCGGCTCGTCTCGGTCTCGGTCTTCGGGTCGATGCCCTTGATGGCGGGCACGTCGACCGGCGACGGCAGAAACTCCACGACGCCGTCGAGCAAGGGCTGCACGCCCTTATTCTTGAAGGCCGAGCCGCAGAAGATCGGGGTGAAGGTCACCTCGCAGGTGCCCTTGCGGATCAGCGCGCGCAGCTGATCGTTGTCCGGCATGTTGCCTTCGAGGTAGGCTTCCATCGCGGCTTCGTCGACCTCGACCGCGGTCTCGATCATCAGCTCGCGATACTCGGCAGCCTTGTCCTGCAGGTCGGCCGGAATCTCGACGACGTCCCACTGGGCGCCGAGCGACTCGTCGCGCCAGATGAGGGCGTTCATCTCGATCAGGTCGACGACGCCCTTGAACTCGTTCTCGGCGCCGATCGGCAGCTGGACGACGATCGGCTTCGCGCCGAGGCGCGTCTTGACCATCTCGACGCAGCGGTAGAAGTCCGCGCCGGTCTTGTCCATCTTGTTGACGAACATCATGCGCGGCACGTGATACTTGTCGGCCTGGCGCCAGACGGTCTCCGTCTGCGGCTCCACGCCGGCATTGGCGTCGAGCAGCGCGATCGCGCCGTCGAGCACGCGCAGCGAACGCTCGACCTCGATCGTGAAGTCGACGTGGCCCGGGGTGTCGATGATGTTGAAGCGGCGCTTCTTGCCGTCGCGGCCTTCCCAGAAGGTCGTGGTCGCAGCGGAGGTGATCGTGATGCCGCGCTCCTGCTCCTGCTCCATCCAGTCCATGGTCGCGGCGCCGTCGTGGACTTCGCCGATCTTATGGGACTTGCCGGTATAGTAGAGGATACGCTCGGTCGTGGTCGTCTTGCCGGCATCGATGTGGGCCATGATGCCGAAATTGCGGTAGTCTTCGATCTTATATTCGCGGGCCATGGGGCGTCGCCTTTCGAAGAGAGTGTCTTACCAGCGGTAGTGCGAGAAGGCGCGGTTCGCTTCCGCCATGCGGTGCGTGTCTTCGCGCTTCTTCACGGCGGTACCGCGGTTGTTGGCGGCATCCATCAGCTCGCCCGACAGACGATCGACCATCGTGGTCTCGTTGCGGTTGCGGGCGGCCGTGATGAGCCAGCGGATCGCGAGGGCCTGGCGGCGCTCCGGACGAACGTCGACCGGGACCTGGTAGGTGGCGCCACCGACGCGGCGCGAACGCACTTCGACATGCGGCGCGACGTTGTCGAGCGCCTGATGGAAGATCGCGATCGCGTCCTGGCGGGTCTTCTGGTTCACGACGTCGAAGGCACCGTAGACGATGGTTTCGGCGATCGACTTCTTGCCGTCGTACATGACGGCGTTCATGAACTTCGTGACGACCAGGTCACCGAACTTCGGATCCGGGTTGATCTCACGCTTCTCGGCAGAGTGACGACGGGACATATTCTAGTCTCTCAATCTCGGACGGTCGTTCGGGCTTACTTCGGACGCTTCGCGCCGTACTTCGAACGGCGCTGACGACGGTCCTTGACGCCCTGCGTGTCGAGCACGCCGCGGATGATGTGGTAGCGAACGCCGGGAAGATCCTTCACGCGACCGCCGCGGATCATGACCACGGAGTGCTCCTGAAGGTTGTGACCCTCGCCCGGGATGTAGCCGATGACTTCGAAGCCATTGACAAGACGGACCTTGGCGACCTTACGGAGAGCCGAGTTCGGCTTCTTCGGGGTCGTCGTATAGACGCGGGTGCAAACGCCGCGCTTCTGCGGATTGGCCTGGAGCGCCGGAACGGTGTTACGCTCGCTCGGGCGAACGCGAGGCTTCCGGATCAACTGGTTGATGGTCGGCATTCCAACCTTCCTTCTCTTCAAATCTCGGTTCGAAACGCTCGGTACCATCACGCCACAAGCCAACGGCTCATGCGCGAAACCGGGCATCGACCTCACCTAATAAGAGGTCTGCCCGGCATTGAAGCAGAGGACCACGGGCGAAACCGCAATCGTGCGTCCAGCAATGGTACGTCTCGTTGAACGAAGCCTTGTTTGAAGCGCTGGTCCCCAACGAGTCGTCGGGAAAGCGATGCCTCACATCGGCTCTGTTGGCGGCTGTTTAACGATTCCGTCCCCGAACGTCAAGCCTGCTCGAAGCTTGTTGGGGCGCGATCTCAAAATGAAAAGGGGCCGTCCACTGGGACGGCCCCTCCCCGTTTGCTTTGTTACGCCTTACTCGGCGGCGTCGGTGAGCTTGGTCAGCATGCGGTCGGCTTCGGCCGCGTTCGACGACTTGCGACGGTCGTCGAGGATCAGGTCGTCGCGCGAGGTCGCGATGCGACGGACCTGAGTCATCATGCCGCCCGTACCGGCCGGGATGAGACGGCCGACGATGACGTTCTCCTTGAGGCCCTGCAGCGTGTCCATCTTTCCAGCGACCGCCGCTTCCGTGAGGACGCGGGTGGTCTCCTGGAAGGAAGCAGCCGAGATGAAGCTCGGCGTCTGCAGCGAGGCCTTGGTGATGCCGAGCAGCACCGGGTTGCCGGATGCAGGCTTCTTGCCCTCTTCCTCGAGACGCTCGTTGACCTCTGCCAGCTCGATCCGGTCGACATGGTCACCCGGGATGTAGCCGCTATCGCCCGACTCCACGATCTCGACCTTCTGCAGCATCTGGCGAACGATCACCTCGATGTGCTTGTCGTTGATCACGACGCCCTGGAGACGATAGACCTCCTGGATTTCGTTCACGAGATAGCTCGCCAGCGCCTCGACGCCCCGGATGGCCAGGATGTCGTGCGGTGCCGGATTGCCGTCGAGAATGTGGTCGCCCTTCTCGATGACGTCGCCTTCCTGGAGGTGGAACGGCTTGCCCTTCGGGATCAGGTACTCGACCGGCTCGACGCCATCCTCGTGCGGCTCGATGATGATGCGGCGCTTGTTCTTGTAGTCGCGTCCGAACCGCACCGTGCCGTCGATCTCCGCAATGACCGCGTTGTCCTTCGGCTTACGGGCCTCGAACAGTTCGGCGACGCGCGGCAGACCGCCCGTGATGTCCTTGGTCTTCGCCGATTCCATCGGAATACGCGAAAGAACGTCACCGGCGCGCACCGTCGCACCCGGCTCCACCGAGAGGATCGCGTCCACCGACAGGAAGTACCGGGCGTCGGTACCGCGCGCGAGCTTGGCGACCGAGCCGTCCTTGGCACGGATGACCATCGCGGGCTTCAGGTCGGCGCCGCGCGGGTTGGCCCGCCAGTCGATGACCTGACGCTTCGTGATGCCTGTGGACTCGTCAGCCTGCTCCGAAACCGAGAGACCCTCGACCAGATCCTCGAACTCCACCACGCCGTCGAGCTCGGTGAGAACCGGACGGGTGTACGGATCCCACTCGGCGATACGTTGGCCGCGACGGACCTGATCGCCGTCGTCCACGAAGATGCGCGAACCGTAGGTGATACGGTGCGACGCACGCTCCTTGCCGGACGGATCGAGGATCAGGACCGCCATGTTGCGGCCCATCGCCACCAGACGGCCATCGGAGTCGCGCACCACGTTGCGGTTGCGGATCTGGACGGTGCCCTCGTACGAAGCTTCCAGGAACGACGAGTCGACGACCTGCGCCGTGCCGCCCATGTGGAAGGTACGCATCGTGAGCTGCGTACCCGGCTCGCCGATCGACTGGGCCGCGATGACGCCGACCGCCTCGCCCATGTTGACGGGCGTGCCGCGCGCGAGATCGCGTCCGTAGCAGATGGCGCAGATGCCGGTGCGCACTTCGCAGGTCAGCGCCGATCGGATCTTGACCGCCTGGACGCCCGCCTTCTCGATCACCTCGACGTCACGCTCCTCCACCGTCGTACCGGCCTTCACCAGCACGTCGCCCGTGGCCGGGTTCACGATGTCTTCCAGGGCGGTACGGCCCAGGATGCGCTGGCCGAGTGTCGCAACGACCTGACCGGCATCCACGATGGGCTGCATGGTCAGACCGTTCTCGGTCTGGCAGTCGGCCTGCGTGATGATGCAGTCCTGCGCGACGTCGACGAGACGGCGGGTCAGGTAGCCCGAGTTCGCGGTCTTCAGCGCCGTGTCCGCGAGGCCCTTGCGGGCGCCGTGGGTGGAGTTGAAGTACTCGAGAACCGTGAGACCTTCCTTGAAGTTCGAGATGATCGGCGTCTCGATGATCTCGCCGGACGGCTTGGTCATCAGGCCGCGCATCGCGCCGAGCTGGCGCATCTGCGTCGGCGAGCCGCGCGCACCGGAGTGCGACATCATGTAGATCGAGTTCATCGGCTTCTGCCGGCCCGTCTCCGGGTTGAACTCGACCGCCTTGATTCGGCCCATCATCTCTTCGGCGATCTTGTCCGTGCACTTGGCCCAGGCGTCGACCACCTTGTTGTACTTCTCGCCCTGAGTGATCAGGCCGTCGTTGTACTGCTGCTCGTATTCCTTCGCGAGCGCCTGGGTCTCACCGATCAGCTTCGGCTTGGTCTCGGGGATGACCATGTCATCCTTGCCGAAGGAGATGCCGGCGATGCAGGCGTGCTTGAAGCCGAGCTGCATGATGCGGTCGCAGAAGATCACCGTGTCCTTCTGACCGCAGTGACGGTAGACCTGATCGATGAGGCGCGAGATGTTCTTCTTCGTCATCAGGTCGTTGGCGATGTCGAAGGGGATCTTGTGCGTCTTCGGCAGGAGCTGCGCGATCAGCATGCGACCCGGCGTCGTCTCGTAGATCTTCGAGACGGGCTTGCCTTCGGCGTCCACCGTCTTGAAGCGGCCCTTGATCTTCGTGTGCAGCGTGATCGCCTTGGTGAAGATCGCCTGTTCCATCTCGCCGATGTCGGAGAAGGCCATGCCCTGCCCCGGCTCGTTCTCGTTCATGATCGAGAGGTAGTAGAGGCCCAGCACCATGTCCTGCGACGGCACGATGATCGGCGCACCGTTCGCGGGATGAAGGATGTTGTTGGTCGACATCATCAGGACGCGCGCTTCGAGCTGCGCCTCGATCGAGAGCGGCACGTGCACCGCCATCTGGTCGCCGTCGAAGTCCGCGTTGAAGGCCGTGCAGACCAGCGGGTGAAGCTGGATCGCCTTGCCCTCGATCAGGATCGGCTCGAACGCCTGGATGCCGAGGCGGTGCAGGGTCGGCGCGCGGTTCAACAGCACCGGATGCTCGCGGATCACCTCGTCGAGGATATCCCAGACCTCCGGACGCTCCTTCTCGACGAGCTTCTTCGCCTGCTTCACCGTGGAGGAGAAGCCCTTGGCGTCGAGGCGCGCGTAGATGAAGGGCTTGAAGAGCTCAAGCGCCATCTTCTTCGGCAGGCCGCACTGGTGCAGCTTCAGCTCCGGACCCGTCACGATGACCGAGCGGCCGGAATAATCGACGCGCTTGCCGAGCAGGTTCTGGCGGAAGCGGCCCTGCTTGCCCTTCAGCATGTCGGAGAGCGACTTCAGCGGACGCTTGTTGGCGCCCGTGATGACGCGGCCGCGGCGACCGTTGTCGAACAGCGCGTCCACCGCCTCCTGAAGCATGCGCTTCTCGTTGCGGATGATGATGCCCGGCGCGCGCAGTTCGATCAGCCGCTTGAGGCGGTTGTTGCGGTTGATGACGCGGCGGTAGAGATCGTTGAGGTCGGACGTCGCGAAGCGACCACCGTCCAGGGGCACGAGCGGGCGTAGGTCCGGCGGGATCACCGGAACGACGCGCATGATCATCCACTCCGGCTTGTTGCCGGATTCGAGGAAGTTCTCGACGATCTTCAGCCGCTTCATCAGCTTCTTCTGCTTCAGATCCGACGTGGTGGTCGCCAGTTCCTCACGCAGGTCGCCCGCGATGCGCTCGAGCTCCATGGAGCCGAGGAGCTCCTGGATCGCCTCCGCGCCGATCAGCGCGGTGAAGCTGTCCTCGCCGTACTCGTCGACGGCGATCATGTACTCCTCTTCCGTCAGGAGCTGGTGCTCCTTCAGGGCGGTGAGGCCAGGCTCGGTGACGATGTAGTTCTCGAAGTAGAGGACGCGCTCGATATCCTTCAGCGTCATGTCGAGCAGCGTGCCGATGCGGCTCGGAAGCGACTTCAGGAACCAGATGTGGGCGACCGGAGCGGCCAGTTCGATGTGGCCCATGCGCTCGCGACGCACGCGCGAGAGGGTCACCTCAACGCCGCACTTCTCGCAGATGATGCCCTTGTACTTCATGCGCTTGTACTTGCCGCACAAGCACTCGTAGTCCTTGATCGGGCCGAAGATACGCGCGCAGAAAAGGCCGTCGCGCTCCGGCTTGAACGTGCGGTAGTTGATGGTCTCCGGCTTCTTGATCTCGCCGAACGACCACGAAAGAATCTTCTCCGGGCTCGCGAGCGAGATCCGGATCGAATCGAACGTCTGCGCCTGCACCTGAGGATTGAAGAGATTCATGACCTCTTGATTCATGGTGCTGTCTCCTTTTCAGGGCCTCGTGCCCCGCAACGCACCGGGCGGAGCCGGCGCTAAGATCATCCGCAAAGTCCGATCGGCGCCTTCAGATGTGGCGCCGACCTCGGCCGCACAAGGCGACCTTTGCGTGGCGGCCTACTCGGCCGCGTCGGGAAGGCCCTGGAGCGGACCCGCGCTCGAAGGAAGCTGGTCGGGGACCGACTGCGACAGATCGACGTCGAGGCCGAGCGAGCGCATTTCCTTGACGAGCACGTTGAAGCTCTCCGGGATGCCGGACTCGAACGCGTCGTCGCCGCGCACGATCGACTCGTAGACCTTCGTACGGCCTGCGACGTCGTCCGACTTCACCGTCAGCATCTCCTGCAGCGTGTAGGCGGCGCCGTAGGCTTCAAGGGCCCAGACCTCCATCTCGCCGAAGCGCTGGCCGCCGAACTGCGCCTTGCCGCCGAGCGGCTGCTGGGTGACCAGCGAGTACGGGCCGATCGAGCGCGCGTGGATCTTGTCGTCCACGAGGTGGTGCAGCTTCAGCATGTAGATGTAGCCGACCGTCACCTGCCGGTCGAAGGCCTCGCCGGTACGCCCGTCGTAGAGCGTGACCTGGCCCGAGCCGTTCAGCCCGGCCTTCTCCAGCATCTCGACGATATCCGGCTCGACGGCACCGTCGAAGACCGGGGTCGCGATCGATACGCCGCGCTTCATCTGCTTGGCGAGCACGATGACCGACTCGTCGTCGTAGTTGGCCACGCGCTCGTTGCGATCGCTGTCTCCGAGGAGGCCAGCGATTTCCTGCCGAAGCGGCTGGGCGTCGTGTGACTGCTGGTACGCCTCCAGCATCTCGCCGATCTTCTTGCCCATGCCGGCGCAGGCCCAGCCAAGGTGAGTCTCCAGGATCTGGCCGACGTTCATGCGCGAGGGCACGCCCAGCGGGTTCAGAACGATGTCGACATGCGTGCCGTCCGCGTTGAACGGCATGTCCTCGACCGGCACGATGCGCGAAACGACGCCCTTGTTGCCGTGACGGCCAGCCATCTTGTCGCCCGGCTGGATCTTGCGCTTGACGGCGACGAAGACCTTCACCTGCTTCATGACGCCCGGAGGCAGCTCGTCGCCGCGCTGGACCTTCTCGACCTTGTCCATGAAGCGTGCCTCGAGCAGCTTCTTGGAGTCGTCGTAGACCTGACGCAGCGCCTCGAGTTCACCCTGCAGACGCTCGTCCTCGACGGCGAACATCCACCACTGCGAACGCGAGTACTCGTTCATCACCTCGGCCGACAGCTCGCCGCCCTTGCGGAAGCCCTTCGGCCCGGCGATGGCCGCCTTGCCCGACAGCATCTCGACCAGACGGCCGTAGACGTTGCGATCGAGGATCGCCTGCTCGTCGTCTCGGTCCTTGGCGAGGCGCTCGATTTCCTCGCGCTCGATCGCCATGGCGCGCTCGTCCTTCTCGACGCCGTGCCGGTTGAAGACGCGAACTTCCACGACCGTACCGTAGGTGCCCGGAGGCATGCGGTTCGACGTGTCGCGAACGTCCGAGGCCTTCTCGCCGAAGATGGCGCGCAGGAGCTTCTCCTCCGGCGTCATCGGGCTCTCGCCCTTCGGCGTGATCTTGCCGACCAGGATATCGCCCGGCTGCACTTCCGCGCCGATATAGACGATGCCTGCCTCGTCGAGGTTGCGCAGCGCTTCTTCCGAGACGTTCGGGATGTCGCGCGTGATCTCCTCGGGACCGAGCTTGGTATCGCGCGCCATGACCTCGAACTCCTCGATGTGGATCGAGGTGAAGACGTCGTCGGCGACGATGCGCTCGGAGAGGAGGATCGAGTCCTCGTAGTTGTATCCGTTCCACGGCATGAACGCGACGAGCACGTTCCGGCCGAGGGCGAGATCGCCGAGATCGGTGGACGGGCCGTCCGCGATGATGTCGCCCTTGCGCACGCGGTCACCCACCGCGACCAGCGGACGCTGGTTGATGCAGGTGTTCTGGTTGGAGCGCTGGAATTTCATCAGGCGGTAGATGTCGACGCCCGAACGACCGGACTCGAGGTCCTCCGTCGCGCGGATGACGATACGCGTCGCGTCCACCTGATCGACCACGCCCGTGCGGCGGGCGCCGATGGCCGCACCGGAATCTCGGGCGACGATCGGCTCCATGCCGGTGCCGACGAACGGCGCCTCCGCACGCACCAGCGGCACGGCCTGGCGCTGCATGTTCGAGCCCATGAGCGCGCGGTTGGCGTCGTCGTTTTCCAGGAACGGGATCAGCGCCGCCGCCACGGAGACGAGCTGCTTCGGCGACACGTCCATGAGGTCGACGTTTTCGCGCGGCGTCATGATGACGTCGCCCGAATGGCGGCAGATGACAAGGTCTTCGGCAAAGCTGCCGTCGTCGGTCAGGATGGCGTTCGCCTGCGCGACGTGGTGCTTCGCCTCTTCCATGGCGGAGAGATACACGACGTCGTGCGTCACCTTGCCGTCGATGATGCGACGGTAGGGGCTCTCGATGAAGCCGTACTTGTTGACGCGCGCGAAGGTCGCCAGCGAGTTGATCAGACCGATGTTCGGGCCTTCCGGCGTCTCGATCGGGCAGATGCGGCCGTAATGCGTCGGGTGCACGTCGCGCACCTCGAAGCCGGCACGTTCGCGAGTCAGACCGCCGGGGCCGAGCGCCGAGAGGCGACGCTTGTGCGTGATCTCGGACAGCGGGTTGGTCTGGTCCATGAACTGCGACAGCTGCGAGGAGCCGAAGAACTCGCGCACGGCTGCGGCCGCCGGCTTCGCGTTGATCAGGTCCTGCGGCATGACCGTGTCGATCTCGACCGAGGACATGCGCTCCTTGATCGCGCGCTCCATGCGGAGCAGGCCGACGCGGTACTGGTTCTCCATAAGCTCGCCGACCGAGCGCACCCGGCGGTTGCCGAGGTTGTCGATGTCGTCGATCTCGCCCTTGCCATCGCGAAGGTCCACGAGCGTCTTGACGACCGCGAGGATGTCCTCCTTGCGCAGGACGCGCACGGTGTCCTCGGCGTTGACGTCGAGACGCATGTTCATCTTCACGCGGCCGACCGCCGACAGGTCGTAGCGCTCGGAGTCGAAGAACAACGAGTTGAACATCGCCTCCGCGGTATCCATCGTCGGCGGCTCGCCGGGACGCATCACGCGGTAGATGTCGAACAGCGCGTCCTGACGGTTCTCGTTCTTGTCGGCGGCCAGCGAGTTGCGGATGTAGGCACCCACCGTGACGTGATCGATGTCGAGGACCTGGATCTCCTCGTGACCGTTGTCGAGCAGGACCTTGAGGGTCTTTTCGTCGATCTCGTCGCCGGCTTCGAGATACACTTCGCCCGTCTGGAGGTTGACGATGTCCTCGGCCAGGTAGTTGCCGTAGAGATCCTCTTCCGTCGCACGAAGGGCGACGACGCCCTTCTCGCGCATCTGGCGAGCCTGACGAGCCGTCACCTTCTTGCCGGCCTCGACCAGCACCTCGCCCGAGTCGGCATCGATGAGATCGGTCAGCGCCTTCTGGCCGCGTACGCGCTCGACCGAGAACGGCACGCGCCAGCCGTCCTTGCCCCTCTTGAACTCGATGACGTTGTAGAACGTCGAGAGGATTTCCTCGCCGTCCATGCCGAGCGCCATGAGGAGGCTCGTCACGGGCAGCTTGCGACGACGATCGATGCGCGCGAACACGATGTCCTTGGCATCGAACTCGATGTCGAGCCACGACCCGCGATACGGGATCACGCGGGCCGCGAACAGAAGCTTGCCCGACGAATGCGACTTGCCCTTGTCGTGATCGAAGAACACGCCCGGCGAGCGGTGCATCTGCGACACGATCACGCGCTCGGTGCCGTTCACGATGAACGTGCCGTTGGACGTCATGAGCGGCATGTCGCCCATGTAGACATCCTGCTCCTTGATGTCCTTGATCGACTTCGAGCCGGTGTCCTCGTCGACATCGAACACGATGAGACGCAGCGTCACCTTCAACGGCGCCGCGAAGGTCAAGTCGCGCTGGCGGCACTCGTCGACGTCGAACTTCGGCTGCTCGAACTCGTACTTGACGAATTCCAGCATCGAGTTGCCGGCGAAATCGGAAATCGGAAAGACGGAACGGAAGACGGACTGCAGACCTTCGTCCGCACGTCCCCCCTCCGGCTCGTCCACCATCAGGAACTGATCGTAGGAAGCCTTCTGGACCTCGATGAGGTTCGGCATTTCGGCAACTTCGGGGATCGACCCGAAGAACTTGCGCACCCGCCTGCGACCGCTAAACGTCGTCGTCTGAGACATCGTCGCTCCTTGCTCTCGTCATCGCCCTTGACCGAAGGGCTCGAATTTCGTGTCCTCCCGCCGAAGGACCGATGGCTTCCGCCGGAAGCGGAGGCCGGGCCGTCTGCGCCGCCGGAGCGGCTCGCCCGCGTCTTCCAAGGTCTTGCAGACCAAGACCTGGGAACACGAGGACTTCGGAAGGCGGGGCCGTCATGGCCGGTCGCTCGTTCCGAGCACGGAAGGCGGAACGGCAAACTGCCGTCCCGCCCGCCATCTTCAGGTGCAAGACGCCCGAAGGCCGCCTTACTTGACGTCGACCTTGGCGCCAGCCTTCTCGAGCTGGTCCTTGATCTTGGCAGCCTCGTCCTTGGACACGGCTTCCTTGACCGGCTTCGGCGCGCCGTCGACGAGGTCCTTGGCTTCCTTGAGGCCGAGGCCCGTGATCGCGCGGACTTCCTTGATGACGTTGATCTTGTTCGCGCCGGCTTCGGCGAGGATCACGTCGAACTCGGTCTTCTCTTCGACCTCGGCGGCCGGGGCACCAGCGCCGCCACCGGCAGCAACGGCGACCGGAGCAGCGGCGGAGACGCCCCACTTCTCTTCGAGCATCTTCGAGAGCTCGGCGGCCTCGAGGACGGTCAGGCTCGACAGGTCTTCAACGATCTTGGCGAGATCAGCCATTGTAGTATTCCTTGGTTGGTTCGAACTATTTGAATGCAGCGAGGAACTGGCCTCAGGCCGCTTCGTCCTTCTTGGCATAGGCTCCGAACACGCGCGCAAGCTGAGCTGCGGGCGCGGCCACGACGGCTGCGATACGGGTCGCTGGCGTCTGGATCATGCCCAGCAGCTTCCCACGCAGTTCGTCGAGCGACGGAAGGGCGGCCAAAGCCTTCACCCCTTCCGCATCGAGAGCGGTGGTGCCCATCGCACCGCCGAGGATCACGAGCTTGTCGTTACCCTTGGCGAAGTCGTTGGCCACCTTCGGCGCCGCGATCGGATCGTCGGAATAGGCGATCAGGGTCTGGCCCTGAAACAATCCCTGGATCGTCTCGGCGTCCGTGCCTTGAAGAGCGATTTGGGCGAGGCGGTTCTTCGCGACTTTGACGGTTCCACCCTGCGCGCGCATCTTCGACCGAAGGTCGTTCATCTGCGCGACGGTGAGACCGGCGTAACGAGCCACCACGATCGCGCCCGAGGCCTTGAAGGTCTCGTTCAGCTCCGTGACGAACTCGCGCTTTTCCGCTCTGTCCACTGCCACTCTCCAGTTGGAGCGCACCCTTTCGGCTGCACTCCGGTTGCCGTTTGCCGCCCGACGGGTCGGGCGACGCTCGAGGATCCTGTCCCCTTGGCTTCTGGGATCCACAACGGAACCGGCAGTCGCAGCAAGGCATTCAGAGGTTCGAACCGAAGGTATCGGCAGGGCCGACGAATTCGGATCTTTCCCCGTCTCATGCGGGCTTGGCGATTAAGATGGAGCCGCTGAAAAGCTGCCCCGTCGCCCGCAATCTCGGACAGGAAGGCGAGGATTAGGAAGCCCTCGCCCCTTTCCGCATGACCGGGGTCACGCGGAAACTTGCGGGAAGGCGGCCGACGGTTGCCGGCAACCTTCCAAATTCAAACCTACTCGGCCGCGCGAACGGTCGACGGGTCGATCTTGATGCCGGGGCCCATGGTCGAGGACACGGCGACGCGCTGGACATAGTTGCCCTTGGCGCCGCTCGGCTTGGCCTTCTGCACCGCGTCCGCGAACGCGCGAATGTTCTCGAGAAGAGCATCGGCGCCGAAGCTCGCCTTGCCGATACCGGCGTGGACGATGCCCGCCTTCTCGACGCGGAACTCGACGGCACCGCCCTTCGACGCCTTGACGGCGGCCGCGACGTCGGGCGTCACGGTACCGACACGCGGGTTCGGCATAAGACCACGAGGGCCGAGCACCTTACCGAGACGGCCGACGAGACCCATCATGTCCGGGGTCGCGATGGCGCGATCGAAGTCGATCTGACCGCCCTGGACCTTCTCGACGAGGTCTTCCGCGCCGACGATGTCGGCACCGGCTGCCTTGGCTTCCTCGGCCTTGTCGCCGCGGGCGAACACCGCGACGCGGACCGTGCGGCCCGTGCCGTTCGGCAGGTTGACGACGCCGCGGACCATCTGGTCGGCATGGCGCGGGTCGACGCCGAGGTTCATCGCGACTTCGATCGTCTCGTCGAACTTCGCCGACGCCCGATCCTTCAGGAGCGACACGGCCTCCGACAGGTCGTACAGCTTCTCGCGGTCGATGCCTTCGCGGGCCTTCGTGATGCGCTTGCCAATCTTCGCCATGGTCTTAGCCCACCACTTCCAGGCCCATGGAACGGGCCGAGCCCATCACCATCGCCATCGCCGCATCGACGTCGTTCGCGTTCAGATCCTTCATCTTCTTCTCGGCGATCTCGCGGACCTGGGCCTGCGTCACCGAGCCAGCCTTGACCTTACCGGGCTCCTTGGAGCCGCTGGTCAGGCCCGCGGCCTTCTTGAGGAAGAAGCTCACCGGAGCCGTCTTCATCGCGAAGGTGAAGGACTTGTCGACGTAGTAGGTGATCACGACCGGAACCGGCGACCCCTTCTCCATCTCCTGGGTCTGCGCGTTGAACGCCTTGCAGAACTCCATGATGTTGATGCCGCGCTGACCAAGCGCAGGACCGATCGGCGGCGACGGGGTCGCCGAGCCGGCCTTGACCTGCAGCTTGAGCTGGCCCGCTATTTTCTTAGCCATTCGCTTCTGCCTTCATGTTGGACCGGCGAACCGGTCGTTCGGCCGCCGAGGCGACCATGCAGGAGTGCGGTACGGTTTCCATGGGACCGGCTTCAGCCCCATTCCCCTTCCGCACGAGTTCGGACGGCCGAGCCGCCCTTCCCGGTCAGACCTTTTCGACCTGACCGAATTCGAGATCCACCGGCGTCGCCCGACCGAAGATGGAGACTTCCACCTTGAGACGGGCGCGCTCCTGATCGACTTCCTGAACGACGCCGTTGAATGACGCGAACGGGCCGTCCGACACGCGCACCTGCTCGCCGACATCGAAGAGCACGGTGGCCTTCGGGCGCTCCACGCCCTCCTGAACCTGGTTCAGGATATGGTTCGCCTCGGCCTCGGAAATCGGAACCGGACGGTTGTCAGGCCCGAGGAAACCCGTGACCTTCGGCGTGTTCTTGATGAGCGAGAACACCTGGTCCGTCAGCTCGGCCTTCACCAGCACGTAGCCCGGGAAGAACTTGCGCTCGGAATCGACCTTGCGACCGCGCCGCACCTCGACGACCTTCTCCGTCGGCACGAGGATCTTCTCGAACTTTTCGCTCAAGCCCTTTTGGCGAGCTTGTTCCTCGATCGACTCGGCGACCTTCTTCTCGAAGTTCGAATAGGCGTGAACGATGTACCAGCGAGCGGTCATGTATTTCCTGCTTCTGTCCAGCGATCAGCGGCCGGCGCTCATGATGTAGCCGATCGCATAGGCGATCAGCTGGTCCGACACGAAGAGGAACGTGGCGGCAAAGGCGACCATGATGAAGACCATGATCGTCGAGATGAGCGTCTCGCGGCGGGTCGGCCAGGTCACCTTGGCGACCTCGGAGCGAACCTGCTGGATGAACGTGAATGGGTTAGTCTTGGTGGCCATGTACCGCTCACGACTGCGGGCGCGCAAAAGCTGGACGGCCAGCCCCACGCGCCACGTGTCTGTTAAGACCTACATAACCGGAGCCCCCGTGATTCACAAGGGGCAAGGGGTGGACAATTTGCGCAAGGGATCCATGGCAGGGGCAGTAGGGCTCGAACCTACGACCTGCGGTTTTGGAGACCGCCGCTCTACCAACTGAGCTATACCCCTGTGTGCCGAAGCGGGTCCTCGAATAATGCGGACGCGCCCGTTTGGCAAGCTTTATCCCCGCCCTGCCGTCGCGTCCTGCTCCGCAATCTTCGCCTTGCGGGTCTTCGGCTTCATCGAGCGCAACCAGTCGCCGAAACGCCGCTGGGTTCGCGTGGTCTTCAGGAGATCGTCGATCGCCCCGTTGGCGCCGTCGAGGCGCTCGGCGAGCACTTCGGCGGAGACCAGCGCCACGTCGGCGGGCGAGACGTCGGGGAACCGCTGGGCGATGGCTCCGAACAGGTCGTCGCTCGCCGCGCCGGTGGTTTCGATTCGGCCGGCGCGCAGGAGAAGCCTCTGGACGATCTGTTCGAAGGTCCAGTCGTGATCGGTGAAAAGCTTCCAACGCTTCGAGCGCTGGGCCGTGAAGCCCGCCAAGACGATTCGCGTCGCGGGGCAGTGCTCCACCAAAAAGAGTGCGAGCGCGAAGCCGCTCGTCGCAACCTGATCGGACGGATAGAAGCCGCGGAGCGATCCCGCCATATCCAGGTGGCCGACCGGCACGTCGCCGCCGAACTCGGCCGGTGTACTGAAGCGCTCGTGCGTACCGGCGCGCAGGTTGCAGATTCCCTGGAAGCTCGGCGTGCGCACGAGGCGCAACACGTCTTCCACCTCGCGGCGATAGACGATGTTGGCGCCGGCTCGGCTGGAGCGCGCGACGAGGATGCACTGCCCGTCGAACGGAGCATCCAGCACCTTGTAGACCTTGTTGAAGAAGACGAAGAGCGCCTCGCCGCCGTATCGCGCGCGAAGCTCGCCCATCCGTACGGCGTCGCTGTTGGCCACGAGCACGACGGTCGCGAAGCGCGCGAAGAACGCGCTCCATCGCTCCGTGCCGTTCGCCTCGCCGTCCAGCGGCAACCCCTGCGTCAAGGCATCAGTCCTTGGGCGCGCGCTGCGTGACGTGCAGGACGCGGTCGCGCATCGCGAACCATTCTTCGGCGTAGTCGTCGTTGCGATACTCGTCGAAATACGGCCCGCCGTCGGTGAAGTGGACGTTCTTGGCTGCGGGGTCGTGATCGTACTCGTTGACGAGCCAGTTCCAAGCGGCCGGCAACTCGCCGATCTGATCGTCGCTCTCCAACCACTTGAACTGGTGAAGCTCCAGACCCGTAGCGGTGTTGACGAAGTCGGTCGAAAGCGCTCGGCACTTCGCATTGTTGAAGAGCATCACGCTCGACCAGTTCTTCTTTTCGTACTTGGTCTGCACCTGGCCGAGGAACTTGGTCTCGACCTTGGGCTGATAATCATGCTTGACGCACATCACCGCCGCGCTCTCGTCGCGGAGCGCCCAGAGTTCTGAAATATCGGCGCGCATCAGCATGTCGCAGTCCATGAAGAGGCTCCACCCTTCGAAGTTCGAGAGGTAGGGCACCAGGAACCGGGAGAACGAGAATTCGGTCGACTGCAGCGCGTTGCGCTCCCGGGTGAACGTCCCCTCGAGATGCGGCAGCACGATCGGGCAGAACATCACCGGCATCGAGGCATGCTCGATGATGCTTTGCGCCAGCACGTGGTAGGCCACGACCTCCTTCGAATCGAAACCGATGAAGACGCGCGCGATCTCGGCAGCCATGGGTATTTCCCTTTCCGTTCGCCCACGCTTCTAGAGCCGCGCCAGTGCCTGGACAAGCAAGAACGCCTCCAAAGTGGAGTGCGTCGCGGAAACGAAAACGGGCCCCGAAGGGCCCGTTCGCGTAAGGTCCGTTGACGTCGA
>NZ_BBWJ01000066.1 GCF_001463745.1 Aureimonas sp. AU22
GACGGGGGGATGGTTCGGACCTCTCCCCACTTCATGCTCGTGCGCCGCGGAAACAGGCCGTTTCACTGGGTCTGGGGTCCGACAAGCCTTTCCCTACTCGCTTTGCCGTGAATGCTCTGTCCCGTGTCGCCGCTCCGTGATGGGGAAGGTGCATAGGAGGACCTCTGTCCGCCCCATTGCTGCACGATCCCCGTCTTCCATACGGGGCGGCTTCCACGTCCTGAGCTGCAGATGCCGGGGTCAGGTGCTCCGCCTCGTGCCGGCAGCGCTGGTCTTGTCGCGTGCGACAGCGTTCATGACGCCGGGTGACCGAGCCGCTGCCGCAGCCTTGATCCCCCGTCCCCAGCTTCGCGTGCACGCGCACGCGCGATCGGTTGACATCCCCTTATCGGGTCCGCTCTAACTCGCTCGAAAGAACGGGTCTGTGGCCTTGCGGCAACAGACCCGCTCATGGCGCCGCTTCGCGCCTCCGCCTTCGCTTTTCGGCCGCTTTGTTGAGGCCATCGGGAGGGCGGACCAGCATGAGACCGGAATGAACCACGAGCGATACGCCAAGCCGAACTTCGGAAACCAGCCGGCGCTTGTCGCCGACGTCCGGCGCAAGCCGGACCGCCGGCAGGTTTCCGCCCGCTGGCTCGCCGGCACGCTTCTGACGGGTCTGACGTCCAGCGCGATGATGGGCATCGCGCTCTCCGCGGCCCACGACGGGCGCCGCATGCTGGTCTCGCCCGCCGTGGTCGGAGAGATCGCCGCACCCCAGACCGACGTCGTGGAGCGCGGCGAGCGTGTCTTCGCCACGCCGATCCCCATCGATCGCAACCGATCGACGATCGAGGTGCCTACCTTGATGCGCGAGGGGGACCGGGACGTCATCCGGCCGCTGCCCTTCGCCTATGCATCCATGCTGCTCGGCGCGCGCCATCCGGCGGCGGCCGCCTATCCCGCCTTCGACGCGATGAACGTGTTCGGCAGCGACGACGACGAGGCGGAACCCGAAACGCCGCCGGAGACCGGCCAGATCTACGACGCCAAGGTGGAAGGCGATGTCGGGCTGGCGATGGAGCCGTTCGCCTTCGATCCGTCGACCTATGACGATGCGCCCGACATCGGCACGCGCGAGGCGGAGTTCCTCGTGCGCGAAGCGGTGCCGCGCCTGTCGTCCGTGCCTGTCCAGGTCGCGGCCTACCAGGCGTTCGACGCCTCTCGTTTCGGTGGCAGCCTGTCGGACGCCGCCGAATACGTTCCGGGCTCGGCGGCCAGGGTCACCGCCGAGAACGTTTCGATGTCGGCGGCCGAGACGAGGCAGGACCGCGTCTCCCGCTATTTCGAGGAGATCGTGCCGTTTCGCGAAAGCCTGCCAATGGCCAAGGCGCTCGCCGAGAACGGCCACGAGGACGCCGAGGCTGCGGCCGCGCGCCTGTCGGCGCTGCTGGGCCGGGCCGAGATGAACGCCGGCGAGGTCCTGCGGCTCGGGCTCGAGCCGAACGGCGAGGGTTCGCGCATCGTCCGCCTGTCGGCCTATCGCGGCGAGCGGCATCTGGCGACGGTCGCGCTCGCCGACGACGGTTCCTTCGAGGAGGGACCGGAGCCCAGCCTCAGCCGGTCGGTCGCCCAGGCCTTCGACGAGAACGCCACCGAGGCGCCGCTTCGCCAGAACATGCCGACGGTCTACGACGGCATCTACCAGGCGGCGCTCGCCTATGGGCTCGACGACCGGCTCTGCCGCCGGCTCCTGAAGATCCTGTCCTCGGACGTCGACTTCCAGGCGCGCCTCGACCCGACCGATCGGTTGACGCTCCTCTACTCGCTGAAGGAAGGGCAGGAGGAGGCCAGCGCCGACTCTCAGATCCTCTTCGTCGAGGCGAAGTTCGGCGATACGACCAAGCGCTACTATCGCTTCTTCACGACCGACGACGACCAGACCGACTATTACGACGAGGACGGGCGCAGCGCGAAGCAGTTCCTTCTGCGCAACCCGGTCCCCAAGGGACGGTTCAGTTCGCCCTTCGGCTCGCGTCGCCATCCGGTGCTCGGCTATTCCCGTATGCATTGGGGCGTCGACTGGGCGGCCCCGCGCGGCACGCCGATCCTGGCGTCGGGTTCGGGCACCGTGGAGCAGGCGGGCTGGTCGACGGGTTTCGGCCAGCAGACCATCATCCGCCACGCCAACGGCTACGAGACCTCCTACTCGCACCAGAGCAAGATCGCGAGCGGCGTCACCAAGGGTGCGCGGGTGCGGCAAGGGCAGATCATCGGCTATATCGGCTCGACCGGCCTGTCGACCGGCAACCACCTCCACTACGAGGTGACCGTCAACGGCACGCGCGTCGATCCGATGCGCATCCGCCTGCCCTCCGGTCGCCAGCTCGGCAGCGACCAGTTGATGGCGTTCCAGCGCGAGCGCGCACGGATCGACGACCTTCTGAAGGACAGCGTGGACGAGATGCGCGTCGCCGCGCACTAAGGGAAAGGGCGGGCGCGACCTCGCACCCGCCGTTCCCTTTCGTTCAGGCCTGGCGCCCGATCGCCGATTGCGAGCGCCAGAGGTCGATGCCGCCCTCGGTGGCCGAGCGGTCGATCGCGGAGAGCTCGTCCCCCGAGAAGTCGAGGTGCTTCAGGGCGTCCAGCGAGGAATCGAGCTGGGCGACCGTGCGCGCGCCGATCAGCGCCGATGTGACGTTCGGGTTCCGCAGGACCCAGGCGATCGCCATCTGCGCGAGCGACTGGCCACGCGCCTTGGCGATCTCGTCGAGGGCCCGGATGCGCTGGACGTTGTCCTCGCTCACGAGGTCGGGCGAGAAGGACTTCGCCTTGGCCGCGCGCGAGCCCTCTGGCACGCCGCCGAGATACTTGTCGGTCAGAAGGCCCTGCGCCAGAGGCGAAAAGGCGATGCAGCCGACGCCAAGGCTCCCGAGCGTATCCAGAAGCTCGTCCTCGACCCAGCGGTTGAGCATCGAATACGACGGCTGGTGGATCAGCATGGGCGTGCCCATCGCCTTCAGCATGGCGTGCGCCTCGCGCGTGCGGTCGGGGCCATAGGACGAGACGCCGACATAGAGCGCCTTGCCGGAGCGCACGATCGCGTCCAGCGCACCCATCGTCTCCTCCAGCGGCGTCTTCGGGTCGGGTCGGTGGTGGTAGAAGACGTCGACATAGTCGAGACCCATGCGCTTCAGGCTCTGGTCGAGCGAGGCGACGAGATACTTGCGCGAGCCGAAATTGCCGTAGGGGCCCGGCCACATGTCCCAGCCCGCCTTGGTCGAGATCAGCAGCTCGTCGCGGTAGGGCCGGAAGTCGAGATCCATCCAGCGACCGAAATTCTCCTCCGCCGAGCCCGGAGGCGGGCCGTAATTGTTGGCGAGGTCGAAATGCGTGACGCCCCGATCGAAGGCGCGGCGCAGGATCGCCCGCCCCGTCTCGAACACGTCCGTGCCGCCGAAGTTCTGCCAGAGGCCCAGCGAGATGGCCGGCAGGTCGAGCCCCGATCGCCCGCATCGGCGGAAGTTGGCGCTGATGTAGCGTTGATCGTCGGCGGTATAGGGCATGACGTCCTCCTCTCGGCCGCCAGGACTGGCGGCGCGGGCGGACTATAGACGCGCTCGGATCGGAGGAAAGGGAGGAGGCGCGACTTGCGTTGGGAAAGATCCGCCGAATTCGGTGGCCCGCCAAACGGCGTCAGCGACAATAGGTGGCGTCGCCGTTCCGAGCCGCGATGTCGAGATGGAGATGCGTGCCGTGGTCGGAATCGGTGCCGGGCCCGAGCACGGTGCGGAACGGGCCGCAGGCGGCGCGCCGGATCGTTGCGGCGAACCGGTCGGCCGGCGTTCCCGGCTCCGTCGCATCCACCGTCAGGGTGGTGCCGTTCGACAGCGCGAAGCCGGCGATGTCGATCGCGCTGCCCCGCGAATGCTCTGAGATCTTGGATTCGCTCGCCCGCGCCCGGCAGACATAGGTGGACGCCTGGCTCAACGCCTTCACGCTGGCGCCGTCGAACTCCGCCTTCGCAGCGGGTGTGACGCTCTCTCCCATCCAGACGTCGAGGGCGAGCGCCGTGCGGCACAGCATCACCGTGCCCGGCTCGATCCGCGCACCGTTGGAGAGCTTCGTCACCGCGACCGGACGCAGGACGCCGCAATCGCCTTCCGCGATCGTCTCGCCGACGGTGAACTCGGCGCCCCGTGCCTTGAGTTCGCCTTCGCAGGCGATCGCGTCCTCGACGGCCGCCGCCGCCTCCACCGTCTCGGCCGGCGTCACGGCCATCGCGGGCACGTTCGGCGCGCTCGGCTCCGGCTCGGTGCGGGCCTTGTCGGGCGGCACGTAGGCCGGTTGCGCAGCGCCCTGCGTCGGCGCGGGAGGAGGCGTCTCCGGTGCGGGCTCAGGCGGTGGCGATGGCGTGGCGGCCGCAGCGCCGGGCGCGTCCTGCGCCGCGGCTGGAGCAGCGGCAGGCGCATCCGGGCGGGCTTCCGGCACCGGCACCGCGTCGGCCTCGGGCAGCGCCGGCGCGGCGGGCGCCTCGACGTTCGCCGCCCCCGGCGACGGATCCGCGGCGGACTGACCATCCGCCGGCGCCTCCGTCGGCACGGGAACGGTCTGCGCAACCGAGGGCCCCATCGCCGCCAGGATCAGTGCCCCGAGGCCGAGGACCGTCCTTCCGGCGTCCCATCGCAGCCGTGCCACCGGCCTTAGTCCACGAACTCGACGGTGACGCCCGGCTTCACCAGCTTGGCAAGCTCGTTCGCGTCCCAGTTGGTCAGGCGCACGCAGCCATGGCTGTTGGTCTTGCCGATCTTGGATGGCTCCGGCGTGCCGTGGATGCCGTAGGTGGGCTTCGACAGCGCGATCCAGATCGTGCCGACCGGACCGTTGGGGCCGGGCGGAATGGTCAGGATCTTGTCGTTGGTGCCTTGCTTGAAGTTGATCTTCGGGTTGTAGGTGTAGTTCGGGTCGAAGGCGATGCGCGCGACCTCCACCGTGCCGGACGGCGACGGCGTCGAGGTCGAGCCGATCGAGGACGGATAGGCCGCGACGAGGCGTCCGGTGGCGTCGTAGGCGCGCACCTGCTCGCGTCCCTTGTCGGCGACGATGCGCGCGACCACCTCCCCCGTGACGTTGTCGCCCGTCGCCATGACCTTGATCTGGGTGCCGGGACGCGTGAAGTCGGCGCCTGGATTGATTTCCTTCAGATAGGCCTCGTCCATGTGGAAGCGCTCGGCCAGCATCTCGGTGACGCGCTCGTAGCTCATCGCCGGCAGGGCGGCCTTGTGGGCGTAATCCTCGGGGATCGCGGCGACATAGGGTCCGCCGACGTCCTCGTTGGTGATCTCGTACGATACGATCGCCGGACCGCCGGTCGCCATCAGCTCTTCCATCAGCGACTGCGCATTGGTCGCGTCGATCGAACGCCCGGTCATCTCGCTGTAGGCGGCGACCGCCTTGTCGACGTTGCCGCCCATGCGCCCGTCGATGACGCCCGGCGAGGCCCCGGCGCGGTCCAGCAGCACCTGAAGCGCGGCGATCTCGATCTTGGCGTTCTTGCCGGTCGGCCCGGCGACCTTCGGGGCGGGATTCGATTCGATCATGGTCTGGCCTTCGAGGCCCGAACCGCCAGGCGGATAGGCGGAAGCGCCCTGCCCCGGCTCGATCGAGCCCGTCATTCCCTGATCCGGCAGCCCGGCCTGGTCCCAGGCGCCCGGTGCCGGCAACGGCTGGCTCTCCACCGGAGCGTCGCCATAGCTGTCGTAGTCGTCGTAAGGGTTGCCCGGCGCACCGTAATCGATGCCCGGCAGGTCGCGCGCGCGCCCCTCGAGGACGACCGGTCCGGACGGCGCTCCGCCGCGCTGCCCACCTCGGCGCCGGTCGCCGGGCCGCTCCACCGCGATCACCCGGCCGTAGGAATCCACGGTGACGATGTTGCCGAATTCGTCGCGGAAGCTTTCCGTGCCGGGACCGTAGTCCTCGTAGGAGGGATCGTAGCCTTGCGCCGCCGCAGGAAGACAGGGGGTCGACAGGCCGGCCAACGCCAAGGCCAAAGCCCGCACCGTTGCCTTCGCCATGTCCCGTCTCCTTCATCGATGCCCAGCGGCCAACGCCCTGACAGGCAAATAGGGCGCAATGCTGGTCCGAAGATGGTTAACCAATTGCAAATGAACCCATAGTGAATGCCAGGGGCACCATCGCCGAGGCTGCCTCGGAACGCCCGCGCCCGCTCGCCGTTTCCAGACCACATGCAACGGAAGGGAGAAATCCGATGTCCTCCACTCTGGGAACCGGCACCATGTCCGAGATCGAGGTCGGCGCCGACGCCATCGAGGCGAGCCGCGTCAACGGCACGCGCGTCTACAACACGGACGGCGACAATCTCGGCCACATCTACGACGTCGTGATCGGAAAGCGCGACGGCCGCGTGAAGTACGCCATCATGTCCTTCGGCGGCTTCCTCGGCATCGGCGAGGAATACCATCCCCTCCCCTGGGAGGTCCTGAAATACGACGAGCGGCAGGGCGGCTACGTCGTCGGGATCACGATCGACCAGCTCAAGGCCGCCCCGCATTTCGGCTCCGCGAACCGTCCGGACTGGGTCGATCCCGACTACGGCCGGCGCATCAACGACTACTACGGCGTCGCCTACTACTGAGCGGCGCACCGACAGAAAGGGGGCGGCCCATCGGGCCGCCCCCTTCTTCGTTGGTCCTCGTGAAGCCGGCCCTCAGGCCGCCACGCGGTCTCCCGCAGCATCGGCCTTCGAGCCGACGACGTAGAAGTTGAGGCGGTCGGTGCCGGACGAGATCTTCACCCGGTCCTCGTCCTTCACCTCGCCGAGAAGGATCTTCTCGGCCAGCGGATCCTGCACCTCGCGCTGGATGACGCGCTTCAAGGGCCGCGCCCCGTAGGCGGGATCATAACCCTTGTCGGCCAACCACTCGCGGCCGCTCTCGTCGAGCTCCAGCACGATCTTGCGCTCTTCGAGAAGCTTCTCCAGCCGCCCCATCTGGATATCGACGATCGCCCCCATCTCCGCCCGCTTGAGGCGGTGGAACAGGATGATCTCGTCGACGCGGTTGAGGAACTCCGGCCGGAAAGCCGAGCGCACGACGTCCATCACCTGCGGCCGCGCCTCCGCCGCGTCCTGGTCGTCGCGAAGCGCCGTCAGGTATTCGGATCCGAGGTTCGATGTCATCACGATCAGCGTGTTGCGGAAGTCCACCGTACGACCCTGCCCGTCCGTCAGGCGCCCGTCGTCGAGCACCTGCAGGAGGACGTTGAAGACGTCCGGATGCGCCTTTTCGATCTCGTCGAACAGGATCACCTGGTAGGGCCGCCGCCGCACGGCTTCCGTGAGGACGCCCCCCTCCTCGTAGCCGACATAGCCCGGAGGGGCGCCGATCAGCCGGGCCACGGAGTGCTTCTCCATGAACTCCGACATGTCGATGCGCACCATCGCGGTCTCCTCGTCGAAGAGGAAGCCGGCGAGCGCCTTGGTGAGCTCGGTCTTGCCGACGCCGGTCGGCCCCAAGAAGATGAACGAGCCGATCGGCCGGTTCGGATCCTGGAGCCCGGCGCGAGCCCGGCGCACCGCGCGGCTGACGGCCTGCACCGCCTCGCCCTGGCCGACGACGCGCTTGGCCAGCGAATCCTCCATCGACAAGAGCTTCTCACGCTCGCCCTGCATCATCCGGTCGACGGGGATGCCGGTCCAGCGGGAGACGACCTGCGCGACGTGGTCGGCCGTTACCGTCTCCTCGACCATCGACGCCTTGCCGTCCGAGCCTTCGGCCTCCGCGAGCTCGCGCTCCAGCTGCGGGATCACGCCATAGGCGAGCTCGCCGGCGCGCTGGAACTCGCCCTGCCGCTGCGCGATGGCCAGATCGTTGCGCGCCTCGTCGAGCCGCTTCTTGAGATCGGCGGCAAGGCCCAGCTTCGACTTCTCGGCCTGCCAGGATGTGGTGAGCCGGTCCGACTCCTCCTCGAGATTGGCGAGTTCCGATTCCAGCCGCTCGAGGCGCGAGCGCGCCCCGTCGTCGTGCTCTTTTTTAAGCGCCTCGCGCTCGATCTTCAGCTGCACCACGCGCCGGTCGATCTCGTCCAGCGCTTCCGGCTTGGAATCGACCGCCATGCGCAGGCGCGCGGCGCCCTCGTCCACGAGGTCGATCGCCTTGTCCGGCAGGAAGCGGTCGGTGATGTAGCGGTTCGAGAGCTGCGCGGCGGCGACGAGGGCCGAATCCGAGATGCGCACCTTGTGGTGCTGCTCGTACTTCTCCTTGAGGCCGCGCAGGATCGAGATCGTGTCTTCGACCGTCGGCTCCGACACGAAGACCGGCTGGAAGCGCCGGGCGAGCGCCGGGTCCTTCTCGACATGCTTGCGGTACTCGTCGAGCGTGGTCGCGCCGACGCAGTGCAGCTCGCCGCGCGCGAGCGCGGGCTTCAGGAGGTTGGAGGCGTCCATCGCCCCGTCCGCCTTGCCGGCGCCCACCAGCGTGTGCATCTCGTCGATGAACAGCACGATGCCGCCGTCCGCCGACATGACCTCGGACAGGACGGCCTTCAGCCGCTCCTCGAACTCGCCGCGATACTTGGCACCCGCGATCAGCGCGCCCATGTCGAGCGCCATCAGCTGCTTGTCGCGCAAGGATTCCGGCACGTCGCCGTTGACGAGGCGCAGGGCCAGGCCTTCCGCGATCGCCGTCTTGCCGACGCCGGGCTCGCCGATCAGCACCGGGTTGTTCTTGGTGCGCCGGGACAGGACCTGGATGGTGCGGCGGATCTCGTCGTCGCGCCCGATCACCGGGTCGAGCTTGCCCTCGCGCGCGTCCTTCGTGAGGTCGCGGGCATATTTCTTCAGCGCGTCGTAGCCCTGCTCGGCCGAGGCCGTGTCGGCGGTGCGGCCCTTGCGCAAGGATTCGATCGCGGAGTTGAGCCCCTGCGGCGTGACGCCGGCCTTGGCAAGGATCTCCGATGTCTTCGCGCTCTTTTCCAAGGCGAGGGCCAGCAGCAGCCGCTCGGCGGTGACGTAAGAGTCGCCCGCCTTCTTGGCGATCTCCTCGGCGGTGGCGAAGACCTTGGCGGTCGGGGCCGCCAGATAGATCTGGCCGTTGCCGCCCGACACCTTCGGCAGCGCCTCGAGCGCCGCCTCGACGCCGAGGCGCACGTCCTTCGGCCGCCCGCCGGCGCGCTCGATCAGGCCGGACGCCAGGCCTTCCGAGTCATCGACCAGAACCTTGAGCAGGTGCTCCGGCAGGAACTGCTGATGGTCGCGCGCCATCGCCGCCGTCTGAGCGGCCTGGATGAAGCCGCGGACCCGGTCGGTGTATTTTTCCATGTCCATTCGTCGTCTCCTTGTCTCGCGCGTCACCCGATCGGCATGCGCACGAAAATGCGTGGAGTCGGCCGCCCGAAGGCCGGCCGCTGACATGGAATATGGGACGCGGCTCCCTGTGGCAAAAGGGCACCAAGACGTGCGGACGCACAATTCTTGAGGGTTTCAAAGCGTCGCGAGGGAGCGATGGATCACCAGCTTTCGACCCGTCATCGCCGATGAATGGCATAAGCGGCAGCCCCGAAAGCTGCCGTTCAGTCCACTAGCGCCTTCTTCGACTCCGGTTCATCCGGAGAAGCTCGTGGATCGCGAGAGCGCGTGCCAGGTGCCCATCTCGGCACGCATGGCGTCGAGCTTGGCGTTCACCAGTCCCAGCGCGTCCTCGCCGAGAAACAGGCGAACCGGAGGGTTGTCCGCCTCGACCAGCGCCAGAAGGGCCGCGGCCGCCTTGGCCGGATCGCCCGGCTGGTTGCCGCTCTTGGCCTGCCGTCCCGCCCGGATCGGGTCCATGACTGCATCGTAGTCCGGGATGCTGCGCGGCGTGCGGTCCATCGAGCGACCCGCCCAGTCGGTGCGGAACTGACCGGGCGCGATCGCCGTCACATGAATTCCGAAGCCTGCCACCTCTTTGCCGAGCGCCTCGGAGATGCCCTCGAGCGCGAACTTCGAGCCGCAGTAGAAGCTGATGCCCGGCATCGTGATGAAGCCGCCCATGGACGTGACGTTGACGATGTGCCCGCGCCCCCGCTGGCGCATACCGGGCAGCACGGCCTTGATCATCGCGACCGGTCCGAAGACGTTGGCGGCGAACTGACGTCGCAGATCGTCGATCGAGGCCTCCTCGAGGGCGCCTTCGTGACCATAGCCGGCGTTGTTCACGAGGACGTCGATCGGCCCCGCCTGTCGTTCGGCTTCCGCAACGGCGTTCGGGATCGCATCGTAGTCCGTGACATCGAGAACCAGCGGCTGGGCGCGACCCGGCGCCAGTTCGGCGAAGGCTGTGGCATCGTCGGTGCGTCGTACCGTACCGATGACGCTATGGCCTGCGTCCAGAGCGCCCTGTGCGAAGGCTCGGCCCAGGCCGGAACTGACGCCCGTGATGAGAAAGGTCTTGGATGTCGACATGGTATGGGCCTTTGAAGATCATGATTATATCAAGATATAAATCAACATGAGCCCTGACAAGACCTCCCAGTTATCGAGACCCTCCACCCGCGAGCGTGTCCTCGATGCGGCCGAGCGACTGCTCGCCTCCGGCCATTCCGGCTTCTCGATGCGGGACCTTGCGAGCGAGGCGGCGCTCAGCTTCGCGACGCCGTTCAATCAGTTCGGCAGCAAGGGTGCGATCATGCTGGCGCTGTCGGCACGGCGGATCGACGCCATGGAGGAGCGCCTGAACCGAGCTCCATCCGTCGGTACCGCGGCAATCAGGGTCTTGGCGGCGGTCGACATCGCCGCGTCGGTCATGCTGGAAGCCCCATCGGTGAACCGCATCGTGATGGGGTCGATCGGCTCGCCGGGCGATGCCCCCGGGGACGCGTTGTCCCGGTCGCGGGCCCTCTGGTCGCTGGCGCTCGGCGAGGGCGCTGGGCTAGCGGACGCGACGCGGGATCTCGCCCTCGCAACGCTTCCCGACCATCTGGCTCTCGCCTTCCGAGGCGCGCTTTCGTTCTGGACGGCCGGGGAGTACGACGATCAGGCGCTTGGCCGCAGGGCTCGCTCGGCTGCCGCAGCCTGCCTCCTCGGGTTCGTCAGCGGTGACGAGCGTCCCGAGCTGCTGGCCTGCTTGGAGATGTAACCGAAGAGGGACGGTGAAGCGTGCCCCGCACCAACGTCGAACCCGGCCCTTGAACCCACCCCTGCGTCTTAGTGCCCCTGACGTGTCGAACCCATCGTTGCGGTCCGTCTTCGACGGCCGCGTTCACGTGAGCCTCGACATGGCCCCACCGGACACGCTGCCCACCGCAGCGCTCTTTGCGGCGCCCGCCTTCTCCCAGGCGCAAATCTCGCGGGATGGCCAGTTCGTTGCGTACCTGGCGCCTTGGCGCGGCTGGCTGAACGTCTTCCTCGCCACGATCCGCCGCAGCTCCGACCGGCTCGATGCCCGCATGCGGCTGACCGCAGGCGACCTCTTGGCCGGGCTACGGTATCAATTTGGCCCTGTTCGATGCACGTCGACCGTTTTCGACCCCGAGCGCTCATAAGGCCAGCGCACCCGACTCATAGTTCACGTCCGCTTCAGATTGCATGGCATCAGGAAGCGGACGGCCTGGAAACCACCCGAGCCGGTCGTCGAGGACGTCATCCCCGTCAGCCTTGGCGGCTGCATTCCGACACCTGTGGACCTCGGATTACCCACTGGCATCGGGTGCAGGGGCTCCTCGTGTCAGCCGCTCGTTGTCTCCGCCCCTGCGATCCGGCCGGGATGGGTGAAGACCTCGAACTCGTCGCCCCGCACGACCGCGACGAGCGTGATGCCGGCGCGCTCGGCTTGCGCGACGGCGAGCTGTGTCGGCACCGAGACGGCGGCCAGGAGGCCGCAGCCCATCACGGCCGCTTTCTGGATCAGTTCGACCGACACACGGCTGGTGAGGACGAGAAGACCGCCTGCCGGGTCGATCCCCTCGCGCGCCAGATGCCCGGCGACCTTGTCGAGCGCGTTGTGCCGGCCGACGTCCTCGCGAAGACAGAGGATCTGACCCGCGATCGACGCGAAGGCGGCGGCATGGGCGGCGCGGGTGCGCCGTCCCAGCGCCTGCCCCTCGCTCATACGGGCCATGGCGGTTCCGATCGCCTCCGGCCGCACGAGAAGGCCGGGCGCGACGACGGGCAGCGCGCGCGCGGCCAGCTCCAGGCTTTCCACGCCGCACAGGCCGCAACCGACCGGACCCGTCATCAGCCGGCGGCGGGCGACATAGCCGGCGGCACGCTCGGGCGTCAGCCAGAGCCGGCACTCGAGACCGGCCTCGCCGGATGCGATCTCAAGGCCCTCGACCTGCGAGGGCGCGTCCACGATGCCTTCGTTCAACGCCAGCCCGAGCGCGAGATCGCGAAGGTCGGCGGGCGTCGCCATCATCACCGCATGGGTCGAGCCGTTGACGGAGATCGCGACCGCCACCTCCGCCGGCAGCGCCCGCGTGCCGGCCTCGAACCGCCCTGCCCGAAAGCGCAGCGTGGGGGCGTGGGAGGCCTGTTCCCGCTCGTCGTCCGGCGACACCGGCGCTTGCGCCACCCGGGGCCGCATCAGACGGCGCGCAAGACGCCCTGGCCGACCACGGGGCCGGTGGGCTGGCCGGTGGGCGAGCCGCCTTCCGGCTCCATCGACACGGCGAGCGCGGCGCCGGGTGCGCGCATCATGCCCGTTCCCATGCCCTCGCGGCCGCCGAGGTCGACGCGCAAGGGGGCGGCGGGATCGACGAGGCCGAGCGAGATCGGCGCGCCGCCGGCCGGCACCAGCCAGAGCTCGGGTACGCGCCCATCCAAGGGTTGGAGCGACACCGGCATGAGGATCGCATGGCCGCCGTCGGGATCCACCACGGCGACGAATAGCGGCGCGCCGCCTTCGGCCGCGATCGAGGCCATCATCGGCGGCGAGGCGGAGCCAAGGTCGAGGGCCAGCCCGGCAAGGCTCGCCGCCGCAAGACCCATCGAGCCGAGCGCCAGCCATTTCCAGAAGGCCGCGACCCGGCGGCCGGCCGAGCGCAGGGGAGCGGAAGAAGTGGACGCCGCAGCGCCCGGACGGGCGGCGGCGGCGGGGCCGAGCTCGGCCTCGATCGCCTGCCAGAGGCGCGCGGGAGGCGACAGGGCGGGCGCGGTTGCCAGAAGGGGATGAAGCCGCTCTTCCCAGGCGCGGGTTTCCGATGCGAGATCCGGGTCGATTCGCAGGCGTCGCTCGAACGCCCGCCGCTCGGCCGGGGTCAGGAGCCCGAGCGCGTATTCGCCGGCCAGGGCCTCGTCGCCTCCATCCCGTTCGTCGCCCGCGTTCATGCTTCGAGGCATCCTCTCAACCGGATCAGGCCGCGCCGGATCATGCTCTTCATCGTTCCGAGCGGCACGCCCGCCCCCCGTGCCAGGTCTTCATAGGTTCGCCCGCCGTAGAAGGCGGCCCGGATCGCGTCCTTCGAACGGGGCTCCAGGGCGTCCAGGCAGGCGGCCAGGCGCCGCGCCTCGCCGTCGGCCTCCATCTGCGCGAGGGCGCCCGGCGTCTCGTCCGCCACACCATCGGCCGCGTCGAGGTCGGCGCGCGCGCGATGGTGACGCAGAGCGCGCAGGCGGTCGATCGCCCGGTTGCGCGCCAGCGTGCAAAGCCAGGTGATCGGGCTCGCACGCGCGGGATCGAAGCTGCCCGCCCGGTTCCACACCGTCACATACACGTCCTGCAGCACGTCTTCCGCTTCCGCCTCGTCGTGCAAGATACGCACGGTCACGCCGAAAAGCTTCGCGGATGTCAGGTCGTAGACGTCGCGCAAGGCGGTACGCTCGCCCGCCGCCACGCGGCCAAGGGCGATGACGAGGCGCTGGCGCGCATCTTCGGGCAAGGGGCCGTGCAGCATGCGTCGTCCCAGGGGCAGCGAAAAGGGAACCGGACGGCGGGCCGCTCGATTGCTCGGGTCTATGCTAAACGTCCTCGAGGAGGAAAGCCATGTCCGCCGTGTCCCAGCCGGCCCTGCGCATCGAGCGGGAACCCCTTCCCGTCACCGTCACGTTCCACGACACCGTCCTCGCCTCGACCACGGAGGCGTTGCGGCTCTACGAGGGAAGCCGGGAGCCGGTGTTCTACATCCCGCGCGACCACGTGGAGATGGCCTATTTCCAGGAATCGGCCAAGCGCACGACCTGCCCGCACAAGGGCGAGGCGCGCTACTGGTCGATCTCGGCCGGCGGCTACGGCGAAACCGACGCCGTGTGGTCCTACGAGGACCCCAAGCCCGGCGCGCGCGACATCGCGGGCTATCTCGCCTTCTATCCCGACAAGGTCCGGATCGTGGTGGGCGAGGGAAAGTAAGAGCGGATCGGATGGGGGGACGGACTGGGGAACGGAAAGCGGATCCGGTTGTTTAGAGCGCCACAGGGACGTTCTTCATCGGAGGACACATAGACATGCGTCGTTTCATTCTCGCCACCGCCACCCTCGGCCTTCTGGCCGGTCCGGTTCTCGCGCAGACCACGGTGGTCACCACGACCGAGCCCAAGAGCGAGGGCGAGCAGGCGGCCGGCACGCTGGCCGGCGCCGGCACCGGCGCGGTCGCGGGCGCCCTGGTCGGCGGCCCGGTGGGCGCGGCCATCGGCGGCGTTGCCGGCATGGCGATCGGCGGCGCGGCCTCGGCCCCCGACGACGTGCGCCAGTAC
>NZ_BBWJ01000067.1 GCF_001463745.1 Aureimonas sp. AU22
CGACATCCAGCGCACCTCGGAACTGGTGGCCGAGATCTCGGCGGCCTGCCGCGAGCAGAACGCCGGCGCCGAACAGATCAACCAGGCCATCCAGCAGCTCGACAAGGTGACCCAGCAGACCAACGAGACCGTGGTCCAGCTGGACGAGGTGACCCAGCAGAACGCCTCGGCCGCCAACGAGATGTCGGCCACGGCCGAGCAGCTCTCCGCCGAGGCCTCGCGCCTCACCGACCGGGTCGCCTTCTTCCGCCTCGCCGAGGGACGGGACGGCGCGCCCGCCCGGCTCGCGACCGCGCCCAAGGCCCGGCCGAAGGCGGACGTGCGTCGCCTCCAAGCGGACGTGCAGGGCTTTGCCCAGAGCCGTGCGGAAAAGTCCAAGCCCGCCGCCAAGCCGGCCAAGCCCAGGGCATCCGGCAAGGGCTTCGACCTCGACCTCGGCGCCGAGGACAACGGCTTCGAAAAGATGAGCGCCTGACATTCGCCCGGCCCGTCGCCCCGGCGGCGGGCCCCCTCGTTCTTCCCTGCCGCGCCTGTGCCCCTCGAAAGGTCAGACCCCCCGTGCGTTTCACCATCAAGACCAAGCTCATCGGGTCCTTCGGGGCCGTGATCGCCCTCCTGGGCACCGCCGGCTACTTCGGGATCTCGAGCCTGAACGCGTCCAACGAGCTGATGCGCACGTTCGCCGCGCGGCCGTTCGTCCAGGTCAACAGCGTCCAGGACATCGCCACCAAGGTGGTCGACCTGCGCCGCCTGATGTTCCGCATGTATCTCGAAGGCGATCCGGCGACCCTCGAGTCGATGGGCCGCGAGTATGCGGCGGACTGGGACAGGATCGAGACCTCGTTCGCGCAGTTCGAGGCGTCGGTCGATCCGGCGAAGCGCAACGAGATCGCCGATCTGAAGCCGGCGATCGACAGCCTGCGTCTCGTCGCCGACAAGGGGACCGATCTGATGCGGCAGGCCGATCCCGAGCTGTCGGACGAGGCGCTCACCCAGACCGGTCCGATGTTCGACAAGCTCATCGAGACCCTCGGGCGCATGTCCGGCGCCGCGGTCGTCGACGTCGCGGCCGCGCGGGAAGCCGTCTACCTCTCGCGCCTCAGCATGCTGGCGGCGCTTGATTTCAGCGATCAGGGCGAGATCGAAGGCCAGCGCGCCGAACTCAACGAGGCGATGCAGGCGTTCGACGCGGCGATGGAGCGGATGCGCCGCACATCGGGCGTCGCCCCGGCCGCGCTCGATGCGCTCGACGCCGAATGGCAGGCCTTCCTGAAGCCGACGCTGGCGTTCGCCGACCAGGGCGTCCAGAACCTCAACGATCAGGCCCTCACCTTCCAGACCGGAACCGTGTTGCCGGAAGCGCGCAAGCTCTCGGCGCGTCTCGAACAGCTGGTCGAGCGGGCGCAGACCAACGCCGACGCCTACGTCGCCGACGCGCAGGTCACCTATGCCGCGACCCGCAACATGCTGATCGCGATCGTGCTCGGTGCCATCGCCATCGGCGCTGCGGCCGCCGCCTGGATGTCGATCTCGATCTCGCGCGGCTTGTCGCGCTCGGTGAAGCTTGCCGAGGACATCGGCGCCGGCGACCTGACGCAGACCGTCGAGGCGCGGGGCCAGGACGAGATCGGCGACCTCCTGCGCGCCATGAACGCGATGACGCAGAACCTGCGCGAGATCGTCGCCGACGTCACGGGTTCGGCGAGCCAGGTCGCCGCCGGAGCGCAGCAGTCCTCTGCCACCGCCGAGCAGCTGAGCCAGGGCTCGACCGAGCAGGCCGCGGCGACCGAGCAGGCGTCC
>NZ_BBWJ01000068.1 GCF_001463745.1 Aureimonas sp. AU22
GGACATCCAGCGCACGTCGGAACTGGTCGCCGAGATCTCGGCGGCCTGCCGCGAGCAGAACGCCGGGGCCGAACAGATCAACCAGGCCATCCAGCAGCTCGACCAGGTGACCCAGCAGAACGCGGCGGCCGCCAACGAGATGTCGGCCACCGCCGAGCAGCTTTCCGCCGAGGCCGGCCGCCTCAACGACCGCGCCGGCTTCTTCCGCCTCGATGACGGCCGCCGCGCGGCGGGCAAGCCCGCGACCGGCGGCGCGCGCGACGTGCGTGCGCTGCAGGCCAAGGTCGGCAAGTTCGCCGCCACGCGCCCGGCGCCAGCCGGCAAGCCCACCGCCCGGACCTCTTCGAAGAACGGGTTCGACCTCGACCTCGGCTCGGAGGCCCAGGACGGCGGCTTCGAGAGGATGAGCGCATGAGCTTCGGCGCCGACTTCTCCGACGATCCCGCCGGCGCCGACGCGCCGGGGGAGGAGGCCGCGCGGGAGATCCTGACCTTCCGCCTGGGATCCGAAACCTTCGGCATCCGCGTCGCCCATGTACGCGAGGTCCTCGACTACAAGCCGATCGCGCGCATCTCCAACGCCCCGCCGCTTCTCATCGGCATGATCGACGTGCGCGGCAGCGGGGTGCCGGTCGTGGACCTCAAATCCAAGCTGCGCATGCGCGGCTTCGACGACGGGGAGCCCACCGGCGACAGCCGCATCGTGGTCCTCGACTTCGAGGCGGGGGGCGCGCGGCGCACGGTGGCCGTGATCGCCGACACCGTCCACGAGGTGACCGAGTTCGCCGAAGAGGACGTCGAGCCCGCGCCGCAGTTCGGCGAGGACTGGAACTCCTCCTTCATGACCGGCCTCGGTCGGCGCGGAGACACGTTCCTGACGCTTCTCGACATTCCCAGGCTCTTCGAGGCCGAGCGCTTCGAATTTTCCTGACCGCTCCCGCAGACGCCCGGCGCACCGGGCGCCTCCAACCATCCAGCCCGCCGCGAACCCGGAACACCATGGCACGTCCCGCGATCCAACAGCCCATCCGGCCAGCCGGCAACGCCCACGCGGCGAGCCTCGACATGGCCACCTTCCGCGAGCTGGCGCGACTGGTGGACGAGAGCTGCGGCATCGTCCTGACCGACGCCAAGCGCGTCATGCTGGAAACCCGGCTGCGCCGGCGCCTGGCCGCCAACGGCATGGACGACTTCCGCGCCTATCTCGCGCTCCTGCGCGCGCCGGAGGCGAAGGCGGGGGAGCTTCAGGCCTTCACCGACTGCGTGGTCACCAACGAGACCTCGTTCTTCCGCGAGCCGCCGCATTTCGAGTATCTGACCCCCGACATGCTGAAACGCCTGGCCGAGGGCGGGCGCGATCGCTCGCTGCGGATCTGGTCCGCCGCCTCGTCGAGCGGACAGGAGGCCTACAGCCTCGCCATGATCGCCGACGACGCGTCCGGCGGCGGCCAGTCCTTTCCCTGGTCGGTGACCGCGACGGACATCTCGGTGCGCATGCTGAACGCCGTTCGCGAGGGCGTCTACGGCGCGGACGCCACGCGCAGCGTGCCGGCCCGGCTGCGCGCGAAGTACCTGACGCCGGTCGGTCACGGCGCCGACCAGCAGATGAGCGTCACCCCCGACCTGCGGCGCAACGTCCGCCTCGGGCAGATCAACCTGATGCACGGCGAGTACCGGCCGGGCCAGGTGATGGACATGATCTTCTGCCGCAACGTCCTCATCTACTTCCAGCCCGACGTGCAGCTGGCGGTGATCGGCAAGCTCCTGCGCCACCTGCGGCCCGGCGGCCTCCTGTTTCTCGGCCATGCCGAGTCCATCCGCTCCACCCGCCTGCCGCTGCGGCTGATCCGCAGCAACATCTACGAACGGGTCGAGTGAGGCCATGAAGTCCATCAAGGTCCTCATCGTCGACGACAGCGCCAGCGTGCGCACGATCCTGACGGAGATCCTCAACGCCGAAGCCGACATCGAGGTCATCGCCACCGCCTCCAACCCGTATTTCGCGGCCGAGCGGATGCGCGAGGCGGTGCCCGACGTCATCGTCTGCGACATCGAGATGCCGCGCATGGACGGCATCACCTTCGTGCAGAAGCTGATGAGCCAGCGGCCGATCCCGGTGGTGATCTGCTCGTCGCTGGCCGAGGCCGGCTCGAAGATGGCGCTGCAGGCGCTGGAGGCGGGAGCGGTGGAGATCATCACCAAGCCGCGCGTCGGCACGCCGCAGTTCCTGATGGAGGCCAAGACGCGGATCTGCGACGCCGTGCGCGCCGCGTCCAAGGCGAAGGTCGTGGCCCGCACGCCCACGATGGACGTCCAGAAGAAGCTGACCGCCGATGCCGTCCTGCCGCCCGTCTCGGGCCGGCCGATCGAGCGCACCACCGACAAGGTCGTCGTGATCGGCGCCTCGACCGGGGGCACGGAGGCGCTGCGCAAGCTCCTCGAGGCGCTTCCCGAAAATTCGCCGGGCGTCGTGATCGTGCAGCACATGCCCGCAGGCTTCACCAGCGCCTTCGCGCGGCGCCTCGACAGCCTGTGCCGCATGGAGGTGCGCGAGGCGGTGACGGGCGACCGGGTGGTGCCGGGCCTGGCGCTGATCGCGCCGGGCAACCACCATCTCCTCCTTCAGCGCTCGGGCGCCCAGTACCACGTGGAGGTGCGCGACGGCCCGCTCGTCACGCGCCACCGCCCCTCGGTCGACGTCCTGTTTCGCTCGGCGGCGCGCGCGGCGGGCGCCAACGCGCTCGGCGTCATCCTGACGGGCATGGGCGACGACGGCGCCAAGGGCATGCTGGAATTGCGCGGCACGGGCGCGCACACGCTCGGCCAGGACGAGGGAACCTGCGTCGTCTACGGCATGCCCAAGGAAGCCATGCGGGTCGGCGCGGTGGAGACGGAACTGCCGCTCGACCGCATCCCGGCCGAAATCCTCCGGTTCGCAGCCGATCCCTCCATCAAGCCCGCGGCGGTCAAGCGATGATGACGCTTCAAGACACCCTGTCGAACGCGACGGACGACCTCGGCCTCGGGCTGGAGCGGCAGGACGAGTTCGAACGCCTCGCCACCGGGCTGACCCACTGGACCACGGCCAGCGAAAGCGTCTTCCTGGAGGCGGGCGAGCGCCTGCGCACGGCGCATGGGCGGATCGCGGGCGTGCGCGAGGGCATCGCGCGTGCGACGGAGATCTTCACCCAGCCTGTGATGGCCGAGGCGCGTGGCTGCCTCGTCGAGGCGGCTGCCAGCGTCGAGACGGTGTGGCGGCTGACGGCCGAGCGCCGCGAGCGGATCGGCGAGCTGAACGCGGCCGTGGAAAGCGCGCGCGCCGGATCGACGGCGCTGAAGACCGTGTTCCGGGTCCTCGACTACATCGTGGTGATCGCAAGGGCCCAGGTCGAGAGCATGAAGGGCGCCGAGGTGGACCTCGTGTCCTTCTCGCGCACCGTGGACGATCTCGTCACCTCCGGCACCGCGGTCGCCCAGTCGATCGACGAGCGGATGGGCTCGCTTCGCGCCGCCCTCCAGGAAAGCCGCACCATCGTGGCGCGCGCCGTCACCTCGACCGACGAACGCGATCTCGCGCAAGGGTTCCAGGCGCTGATCGACCGGATCGCCGAGCAGCAGAGCGCGGCGGCGGCCAAGCGCGACGAGGCGCAGCGCGCCTTCACCGCCGTCTGGCAGGCGATCGCCGGCGCCGTGATGGGGCTTCAGGCGCACGACATGGCCCGCCAGCGCCTCGAGCACACGGTGCACAATTTCGGCCTCGTCGGCCCGCTCGGCCGCGACGGGACCCTTGGCGAGGGGGAGGCGCCGATCGCGCCCCTGTACCGCCGCGCCGCCGTCCGCCGCGTCGCGCGGCTGGAAATGGCCCAGCTCGACGACCTCGCCGCGACCTACGGCGCGCTGATGGACAAGCTGGCGCTGGATCTCGCCGCGATCGCCGACCGGCTGGACGATTGCGGCGGGGTTCTGGAAAGCCTGCGCTCGCCGGGTGCGGAAGAGGGCGGGATGGCGGCGCTGGAAGCTGGGGCCTCGCGCCTGCGCGCCTCCATGGAGGCCGGCGGCGAAGCGCGCCGGGCCTTGGCCGCCAGCCTGTCGCGCAGCGTCGAGCGCACCGCGCATCTGATCGAGATGACCGACCAGATGACGGGCCTCGAGTTCCATCTCAACCTCGCCGGCCTCAACGCCGCGATCCAGGCCGCCCATGTCGAGGGCGGCGACGAGACGATCGGCTACATCGCCCGCGTGATCCGCGAGCAGTCCTCGCAGGCCCGCGGCGAGGTCGACGCGATCCGCCAGGGAACCGAACGGGCGGCCGGCGCGACGCGCGATCTGTCCGGCCGGCTCCTGCCGGAGATCGCCGACGCCGAGGCGTCGGTGGACCGCCATCTCACCACGGCCTGCACCAGTCTCGGCACCGCCGAGGCCGACAGCTGCCGGGCGCTGACGGCGAGCGCGGAAGCCGCCGACGGCATGGGAAACGAGATCCGCTCGGTGCTGCGGATGATGGCCCTCCACGAGGAGGGAACGCGGATGATGCTGGCGCTGTCGGCGGCCATCGGCTCACTGGTGTCGGGTCCCGTGGACCTCGAACTGCCGGCGGAAGAGGCCGCGCGGCTCGATGCGGTCCTCTGCGCGCGCTACACGATGAAGGAGGAGCGCAGCGTCTTCGCCGCGGCGCTCGGATCGCCCGGACCGGCCGAATCCTCAGACATGCCCGCTGCCGCCGCACCCGCGGACGACGATTTCGACGACATCCTGTTCTGATCCGTTGCCCCCCGGCGCCTCGTCGCCGGGAGGACCGATGTCCCGGCCGCTACCAGCCCGGCGCCACGGCCCGGGGCGGCGCGACGAGGGCGCTGCGCGGGGCAGGGTCCGCGGGCGGCCAGGCCAGCCCGTCGAACCCGTCGCCGCCGCGCCGCAGCAGCGGATTGCCGAACGGATCGGCCGCCGCAACGCCCGCCCAGCGCGCCGAGAACGTGTCGATCTCGCGCGCGAGGCCGGGCGGGAGGGGCCATGCGGGCATGTCGCGCGCGCCGGCATGCACGAGGCGTGCATCGGGCGTCACGACGACCCGGCGCCCCAGCGCCTGGAGCTTCAGCGCATAGTCGGCGGCGAAGAGATGGCGCGGGAACAGGACCGCATCGAAGCCGCCGAGAGCCAGGAAGTCCGCACGGCGCGTCGCGAGCGCCTGCGGGCCGACGGCGGCGACCTGATGGGCGACGAGAAGCATGTCGCCATGGCCGGGATCCTCCGCGCCGCGCCCGGCGTAGCGGGGGCGCGGCATCGCGCCGAGGCCGAGGGCGAGCCCAGCCTCCACGACGTCGCCCGTCCGGCCCACGAGGATTGGCGCGACGAGTCCCGTGCCGGGATCGGCGAGACGTCCCAGAAGCTCCTCCAGCCAGCGGTCGTCGCAGGGGGAGAGGCCAGCCTCGAGAAGACATAGGGTGTCGGCGGAGAGGTGGCCGGCGGCCTCGTTGAGGCGGCGCGCCGTCGAGCGCCCGGCGGGCGCCAGCCGCACCTCGACGCCGCCGAGCCGGAGG
>NZ_BBWJ01000069.1 GCF_001463745.1 Aureimonas sp. AU22
CACCCGCACGGCGGGCAGGGTGGCGAGCGGGCGCGGCTCGACGGCGGCCGCGACGCCGCGCGCCGCCAGATGCGCGCGCACGGCGGCCTCCAGTCGGTCGGTCGCGGCGGCCGGCGGGGGAGGGACGGCGAAGCCGAAGCCGGGCACGTGGAGATGCAGCGGCGTTCCGGAGAAGCCGCGATCCATCGGATGCAGGAAGATCCGGTCGAGATCGCCGGCGCCGGCCTCGAGCGCGGCCAGCACCGCCGCGCGCCGCATGGCGAAGGGCGCCGCGGCGCATCCCTGTTCCAGCGCGCGCTCGGCGTCGAAGGCGGTGGCGGCCAGGGGCGCGGGCTCGCCGCCCTCCAGCGCCAGAAGCCGGTCGCCATAGGCGATGGCGGCGGCGGGGTGCGCCAGAAGCGCATCGAGGAGCCGTTCCGGACCGCCCGTGCGCGCCACGGCGCCTGCGGCCAGGAAGAGCACGACGGTGCAGGCCTGCCCCTCGCCCTCGAGGAAACCCTGGAGGTCGGACGGCTCGAAGCCGCCGTCGCGTTCGGGCAGCACCACGCCGATCCAGTTGCCCAGACGGTCGAGCGCGGGGGCGGCGAGGCTCGCCTCCGCCCCGTCCTCGCCGCAGACGGCGACAGCGACGCACAGGTCGTCGGGCAGCGCCGGAGCGGTCATCGGGAAGCGCTCGCTCCAGCGCTCCACGTCCGAGAACGGCACGCCGTTCGGGAACCAGCGGTCGAAGCGTTCGCCCCGGAGCCGTTCGCCCTCGGTCTCGGCGCGGCGCTCCAGATGCGCGGCCAGGCCGTCGGCGAAGGCGAGGATCGGGATCGGGCCGCCCGGCAGCGGCTGGCCGTCGGCTAAGAGCTCGACGTCGTGCAGGCGCCCGTCCGCGAAGGCGTCCGGCAGCCGGATGCGGAAGGCGGGTTCGATGCGCCGCGCCGCGCCGCGCACGACCTCGCGCCATCCGTCCGCAGACGTCGCCGCCACCGTCGCGTCGTCGATGCGCGCCTCGATCCGCGGGGGCGGACCGTCCGCCGGGGAACGATGCACCCAGCCTTCGAGGTCGAGCCCGCCGAGCCAGCGCGCGGAGCTGGCGGGGTCGAGCGAGGCGGCGAAGGCGTCGCCCTCGTGGAGCGCGATCGGCTCGCCCACCGGTTCCCCGCCATTGGCGAGCCGCACCGCGGCGACAGCGGCGAAGGGCAGGACGGCCGGATCGAGCGCGAAGGCGAAGCCGTGGCAGCCGTCACCGACCGGCGTCGCCTCGCCGGCGGCGGAGAGGGCGAGGTCGGCGCGCGCCAGCGCCACCGGCACGCCGTCGAGCAGCAGCTCCACCACGAGGCGGCGGTCGGGCGCTGCGGGATCGGCCGCCTGCCCCTCGATCACCAACTCGCCGGTGCGCCGGGCGAAAAGGCGCAAGGGCCCGTCCTCGGGCGGGCGGCCGGGATCGGCGACGCCACCCCCGCCGGCGGCGAGGCGCCTACGCCGCGATGCGACCAGCGAACCAATCGACGATGGCTTGGACGGTATGTCGCTCACGGTGGCTCCGGTCGAGAAGGAGGATGTCTTGTTCGCTGTCGGCGACCCCGTCGCTCCAGTCGACCCGTGCGCCGGGAAGGCCGGTCTCGGCGAGGACGCGTTCGAACAGGGCGAGCGAGGGGTCGGCGGGTGGCAGCACGAGGGCCGCGCTGCCGGACGCCGCGCCGGCATACTCTCCGGCTTCGAGGGGGCCGGTCGCGCCGATCCCCCGGCCGATCAGCGCGAGGTCGTCGGCGCTCGCGCCCAGCACCGCGAGGCCGGTCGGCAGGCCTTGCGCCCGCAGCGCCGCATGGAGCGTCCCGGCGAAGGCGAGCGAGGCGGGAGAGGGCACCCCCATCACCAGTGCGAGGCGGTTCGTGCGCGCAGGCGATGCGGGCCCCGGAACGGGATCCGCGAGCGCTGCCTCGAGCCGCACGGCGGCGGGGTCGCTCGCCAGATGCCGCTCGAGGGCGGCAAGAGTCGCGCGGTCGAGCGCCAGCACATGCGTCAAGCGGTCGCCGAGGCACGTCTGCCAGGCCGAAAGACCCGCCGCGAGGGCGTCGCGCACGGCGGGAGCCGGGTCGCCCCCGAGGATGGTGAAGGGGGCGTCCAGACGCCGCAGGCTTTCCAGGAGCGCGGCGGGCGGGGGCGGGCCCGACGCTTCGATCCGGACGGGCGCCAGCGCCGCCAGCCACGCCGCCAGCGCGTCGGCGTCCTGGAGGGCGTCGAAGCCGAGCGACTGCGGTGCGCTGCCGCCGAGGCCGCGCAGCTCGGCGCGCAGCGCCGAACCGGCGTGCCGCCATCGCAGCACCACCGCGCCGGCGGCCATGTCGCCCAGCCGGTGGATCCGCTCGGCGAGCGTCGGGCTGCCGGCGGGGCCGAGGAGAAGCAGGGGCCGGCCGGCCGGCGGGCAGGCCTCTTCCAGTCGGGCTCGGGCACCGCATAGGGGGTCGGCCGAACGGAAGGCGGCGCTCGTCCCGCGGATGCCGGGGTAGCGGCGGCGCAGGCGCCGGAGGTTGCGCGCGACGAGGAGAGCCTTGTCCGCCCCGAAGGAGCGCGATCCGTGATGGGGCACGAAGAGGTTCGGCGCCGCGACGTTGCGGAAGCCCGCGGCTCCTGCCTCCAGCGTCCAATCGAGGTCCTCGAAATAGCCGCGCTCGTAGATCTCCGAGGGACCACCGATGGCGGCGAGGCAGTCGTGGCGCAGGAAGAGCGCGAAGCCGATCCCGTTGGGAAGCGCGACCGGCCCGATGCCGAGGCGGCGCGCGGCCGCGTCGAGACGGGCGGCCTCGGGAGGCGATGGCAGGGGAGCGGGGTGCCCGAGCCGCGGCCAGCTCGTCCATTCGCCGTTGTTGGAGAAGGGGGTGACCGTGCCGATGTCGGGCGCGGCATAGGCGGCGTCGCCGAGCCGGGCGAGCGCGCCGGCCGGCAGGAGCGCGTCGGCGTTGAGGACCACGACGTCCGCGCCCTCCGCGCCTTCGAGCCCCAGCGCGACCGCGCCGGGAAACCCGCGGTTCACCGGCGTGCGGCGCAGCTCCAGGAGGTCGCGCGCGGCGAAGCTTTCGAGGAGCGCCGTGATCGCGGGAGATGGCGAGCAGTCGTCCACGGCGACGAGCCGGGCGCCGGGATGGCGCCCGACCTCGAGCGCCGCCGCCCGCAGCGCGTCGCGCGTCGCGTCCGGATCGCCGTGCACCGGCATCACGACACGGATCGGGCGCCGCTGCGGGATCTCGTCCGGCGGGCCGCTGCGAAGGGCGGCCTCGGGGCGCCGGCGATGCCGGGAGCGGGCGTGGAGCGAGCCTTGCGCGAGGGCCCGCCCGCCCCGCTCCAGCCGCCAGCCGGCGAGGGGGCCGGCGACGCAGAGATCGAGCCGGGCGCCGGAGGCCCCCGGCGGCACGAAGGCGAGGGCGGGCCAGGGCGTGAGCGCATGGCGCTCTTCCCCGTCCGGACCCTGAAGCGTCAGCACGGGTGCGGGGTCGCCGCGCCAGATCGCCCAGCCCGTCAGCCGGCCGTCGGCAAGGTCGATCCGCAAGGCGGCGTCCTCGCCGGCGACGAACAGCGCGGACAGGGCCTGCAGGAGGGCATCGTCGCCGGCCGAGGGGTTGGCGAGGATGCGCCGTGCGGCGAGGAGCCTCGCCTCGCGCCCGCCCGCAAGGCGAAGGGCGATGAGCCCGGCGGCGGTGTCCAGCGGATCGGCAAGAAGCGCCTCCCCCAGCGCCTGGTCGGCCTCCGCCCGCGCGCCCATCGCGGAGGCGACGAGGCCCAGAAGCGCGCGCTCGGCCGCGGTCGGCGGCGGGCCGACGCGCATGCGCCGGCGCAGGAGCGCCAGAGCATCGGCGGGCGCACCGTCCCGGAAGCGGCGGGCGGCCGCCCGGGTCAGCGCCTCCGCATGGTGCTCGGGCAGGGCCAGCCGCAGGTCGGCGCGCAGGAGTTCGGTCCAGTCCATCGCGTGGGTTCCGGCTCGGGCGCGGGATGATCGGATCTCTTCCATCGCAGGGCTGGCTGGCGGCGGCCTGACCGGTGCGGTCTTCATCCTTTGCTTGCCCTGTCGGCAAGTCGCGCTTGCCGCCGCGCCGGAGCGCCCGCAAGGTAGGATCGTACCCATCCGCCCGGCGGGAGAGCCATCGTGACCGAGACCGACGACATGCACGACGACGTCTCGGGCGGCGGGGGCGAGGGGCGCGATCGTTCGGGCGGTTCGTCCTCGGCGTCGCCCGCCTCCAACGCATCCGCCACGGCCAGCGTCGCCATGTCCGGCAGCATCGCTTCGGCGGCGGCGGCACCCGGCACGGCGGCGGCCGCGCAAGCGGGCGGGAGCGCGGCGCGGGGCGGCGAGGCCGCAGCCGTCGGTGC
>NZ_BBWJ01000070.1 GCF_001463745.1 Aureimonas sp. AU22
TTACTCGACGATGCTGGCGACGATGCCGGCGCCGACGGTGCGGCCGCCCTCGCGGATGGCGAAGCGCAGCTTCTCTTCCATCGCGATCGGAACGATCAGCTTGACGTCCATCGTCACGTTGTCGCCCGGCATCACCATCTCCGTGCCCTCCGGCAACGAGACGACGCCCGTCACGTCCGTCGTGCGGAAGTAGAACTGCGGACGATAGTTCGTGAAGAACGGCGTGTGGCGACCGCCCTCCTCCTTCGTCAGGATGTAGGCCTCGGCCATGAAGCGCGTGTGCGGCTTCACCGAACCCGGCTTGCACAGAACCTGGCCGCGCTCCACGCCCTCGCGGTCCACGCCGCGAACCAGCGCGCCAATGTTGTCGCCCGCCTGGCCCTGGTCCAGAAGCTTGCGGAACATCTCGACGCCCGTCACCGTCGTCTTCTTCGTGTCGCGGATGCCGACGATCTCGACTTCCTCGCCCACCTTCACGATGCCGCGCTCGACACGACCCGTCACCACCGTGCCCCGGCCCGAGATCGAGAACACGTCCTCGATCGGCATCAGGAACGGCAGGTTGATCGGACGCTCCGGCGTCGGGATGTAGGCGTCCACTTCCTTCATCAGCTGACGCACCGCGTCCTCGCCGATCTCCTTGTTGGAGTCCTCGAGCGCCGCCAGCGCCGAGCCCTTCACGATCGGAACGTCGTCGCCCGGGAAGTCGTAGGACGAGAGGAGCTCGCGAACCTCGAGCTCCACCAGCTCCAGAAGCTCGGCGTCGTCCACCTGGTCCACCTTGTTCAGGAACACCACAATCGCGGGAACGCCGACCTGGCGCGCCAGGAGGATGTGCTCGCGCGTCTGCGGCATCGGGCCGTCGGCCGCCGAGCACACCAGGATCGCGCCGTCCATCTGCGCCGCGCCCGTGATCATGTTCTTCACGTAGTCGGCGTGCCCGGGGCAGTCGACATGCGCATAGTGACGGTTCTCCGTCTCGTACTCGACGTGCGCCGTCGAGATCGTGATGCCGCGCGCCTTCTCCTCCGGCGCCGCATCGATCTGGTCGTACGCGCGGAACTCGCCGAAGTACTTCGTGATCGCCGCCGTCAGCGACGTCTTGCCGTGATCAACGTGACCAATCGTCCCGATGTTCACATGCGGCTTGTTACGCTCAAACTTGCTCTTCGCCAT
>NZ_BBWJ01000071.1 GCF_001463745.1 Aureimonas sp. AU22
CCCTATCTCGACGTCGATCTGGAGTACTACGATCTGTCGGTCGAGAACCGCGACGCCACCGGCGACCAGGTGACGATCGATTCCGCCAACGCCATCAAGAAGCACGGCGTCGGCGTGAAGTGCGCCACGATCACCCCCGACGAGCAGCGCGTCGAGGAGTTCAAGCTGAAGAAGATGTGGAAGTCGCCCAACGGCACGATCCGCAACATCCTCGGCGGCGTGATCTTCCGCGAGCCGATCATCATGAAGAACGTGCCGCGCCTCGTGCCCGGCTGGACCCAGCCGATCATCGTCGGCCGCCACGCCTTCGGCGACCAGTACCGCGCCACCGACTTCCGCTTCCCCGGCAAGGGCACGCTGTCGATCAAGTTCGTCGGCGAGGACGGCGAGACGATCGAGCACGAGGTCTACCAGGCGCCCTCGGCGGGCGTTGCGATGGCCATGTACAATCTCGACGATTCGATCCGCGAGTTCGCCCGCGCCTCGTTCAACTACGGCCTCGTGCGCAACTTCCCGGTCTACCTGTCGACCAAGAACACGATCCTGAAGGTCTACGACGGCCGCTTCAAGGACATCTTCCAGGAGGTGTTCGACGCCGAGTTCAAGGCCGAGTTCGACCGCCGCAAGCTCACCTACGAGCACCGCCTGATCGACGACATGGTCGCCTCGGCGCTGAAATGGTCGGGCGGCTACGTCTGGGCCTGCAAGAACTACGACGGCGACGTGCAGTCCGACATCGTGGCGCAAGGGTTCGGCTCGCTCGGCCTGATGACCTCGGTGCTGATGACGCCGGACGGCAGGACGGTCGAGGCGGAGGCCGCGCACGGCACGGTGACGCGCCACTTCCGCCAGCACCAGAAGGGCCAGGAGACCTCGACCAACTCGATCGCCTCGATCTTCGCCTGGACGCGCGGCCTTGCGCACCGCGCCAAGCTCGACGGCAACGACGAGCTGAAGCGCTTCGCCGACACGCTGGAAAAGGTCTGCATCGACACCGTCGAGGCCGGCCACATGACCAAGGACCTCGCCCTCCTCATCGGTCCGGACCAGCCCTGGCTCTCCACCACCGGCTTCCTCGACAAGATCGACGAGAACCTCAAGAAGGCCATGGCCGCCTGA
>NZ_BBWJ01000072.1 GCF_001463745.1 Aureimonas sp. AU22
CCAGAAGGCGCCCGAGGTTCGGGCACTCCGCCGACAGACCCTTGCGCGTCAGCGTGTAGATCGTCGCCCCGCCGTAGTTCGGCCCGAACACCGCGTCCCCGCCCGACAGATACGACAGCTTGAAGTTGACGTTCATCGGATGGGGCTCCCATCCCAGGAACACGATCGGCTTGTCGCTGCGCGTCTGGCGCGCCACCTGCGCCAGCATGCCCTGCTCGGAGGACTCCACCAGTTCGAACCCCTTCAGCCCGAACTGGTCGCCCTCGATCATCGACAGGATCAGCCGGTTGCCGTCGTTGCCGGGCTCGATGCCGTAGATCTTGCCCTCCAGCTGGTCGCGGAACTTCGCGATGTCGGCGAAGCTCTTGAGGCCCTGGTCGTAGAGCGTCGTCGGCACGGCCAGCGTGTATTTGGCGCCTTCGAGATTGGCGCGGATGATCTCGATCGAGCCGTCGGCGCGGTAGGGCGCGATGTCGGCCTCCATGGTCGGCATCCAGTTGCCGAGGAAGACGTCGATGTCGCCGTTCTTCAGGGAGGTGAAGGTGACGGGCAGGGCGAGGACGTCGGTGCGCGGCTCGTAGCCGAGCGCGGTCAGCACCGTCGAGGCGGTGGCCGTCGTCGCCGTGATGTCGGTCCACCCCACGTCGGCAAACCGGACCGCACGGCAGGACGCGGGGTCCGCCGCCAGCGCGGCCG
>NZ_BBWJ01000073.1 GCF_001463745.1 Aureimonas sp. AU22
GGCACCAGCTGCTGCAGCATCTGCCCGGCTTCCTCGGCGATCTTCAAGGTCGTGCCCGACAGGGTGCCGATCTCGGAGGCCGCGATCTGGGAGCGCTCGGCGAGCTTGCGCACTTCCGACGCCACCACCGCGAAGCCCTTGCCGTGCTGGCCGGCGCGCGCCGCCTCGATCGCGGCGTTGAGGGCCAGGAGGTCGGTCTGGCGGGCGATCTCCTGCACGATGCGGATCTTGTCGGCGATGGTGCGCATGGCGTCCACCGAGTTGGCGACCGCCTCGCCGCTGCGCTCGGCGCTGTTGGAGGCCTGTGCGGCGATCTTCTCGGTGGTGGTGGCGTTCTCGGAGTTCTGCCGGATGTTGGCGGCCATCTCCTCCATCGCCGA
>NZ_BBWJ01000074.1 GCF_001463745.1 Aureimonas sp. AU22
GAGGCGGAAAAACGAAGGTCGTCGTGCTCCAGCACCAGGCGACGGCGCACCGGCTCCGGCAGCGTCTCCCATGTCCGCACCCAGCGCTCGCGGCTCGCGGGAACGTCGCCATACGTGCCGCCCACATGGATCACCAGCACCGCCTCCGGCCCCAGTCCCATCAGGTCCAGGATCTCCGCCTGCGACAACAGATCCGCAACGCTCCGGCGCACCAGATCCGGATCCGGACTGTTCAGGACGATGAACTGCGACGGGTGAAACGACAGCCGAAGACCCAAAGCACGCGCCTTCGATCCAAGCGCCGCCAACTCCGACACACACTCGCGAACCTGGCTGTGAAAGGCGGG
>NZ_BBWJ01000075.1 GCF_001463745.1 Aureimonas sp. AU22
CCGCCGTTGAGGCGGGTCGAGGAGTCGTTGTCGCCGAGGTTGGTGTAGAGGTACTCGGCGCCGAACGAGATGTTCTGCGTCACCTTCACTTCCATGCCGCCGCCGACGGTGTAGCCGAAATCGTCCGAGTCCGAGTTCACGGCGGCCGGGAAGGCAGCGCTGATCGCCGGGCTGTTGGACGTGAAGCGGTAGTCGCTCTCGCCGTAGGCGACACCGCCCGTGGCGTAGGCGAGGGCCATGTCGGTCACGAGGTAACCGGCGCGCAGGCGGCCGGTGACGAGGTAGTCGAGGCTGCGCTCGGCCGTGTAGAAGGCCGGGGTGTTGGAGAAGGCGCT
>NZ_BBWJ01000076.1 GCF_001463745.1 Aureimonas sp. AU22
CGCCTGGAGGACGCCGACCTGGAAGTTGTCGAAGGTCGTGTAGTAGTCGACGTTCGGCGAGTTGCGGATCAGGCGGTCGTAGGCGATGACCTTGATGCCCTTGTCGTGCGCCTGCTGCAGCACGTCGGTCAGCGTGGTGCCGTCGATCGAGGCGATCACCAGCGACTGGACGCCGGCGGCCACCATGTTCTCCAGCTGGCTGATCTGGGTCGGGATGTCGTCCTCGGCATACTGCAGGTCGGTCTTGTAGCCGCGCTCCTG
>NZ_BBWJ01000077.1 GCF_001463745.1 Aureimonas sp. AU22
GCTGGGGAGCCTGCGTGCCCGGCTGCGACGGGGCGGCCTCACCCGGCTGCGTCGGCGGCACAGGTGCGTCGGCCGGCGCGCTGGTCGCGTTGTCGCCGGTGGCCGGCACTGCGCCCGACGGCGGCGCGGTCGGCGCAGCGCCCGTCGTCTGGTCCGTGGTGCCGGCGCCCTGCGGCTGGCTCACGGCGTCGCCCGGCAGCACGTTGGAATTGGTGGTGGCGTTGGGCGTCGTC
>NZ_BBWJ01000078.1 GCF_001463745.1 Aureimonas sp. AU22
GTCTGGAAGGCGATCTCGTCGATCACCCCGATGATGTTGCCGATCTTCTGCGAGGACTGCTCGATGGTCTGCATGGCATCGATCGCCCGGCCCACGATCTCGCCGCCCCGCTCGGCGTTGCGCTGGGCGCTCTGGGCGCTGGCCTGCGCCTGGCCGGCGTTCTCGGCGGTCTCGTTGACGGCGCGCGTCACCTCGCCGAGCGCGG
>NZ_BBWJ01000079.1 GCF_001463745.1 Aureimonas sp. AU22
GCGCTGGGCACCGGCCGGTCCGCCGGTGGCGGGACGCGTGGGCGCGGGCGCGCCGGGGCGCGGAGCCGTGCCCTGGGGCGCACGAGGCGCAGGAGAGGCAGCGGCAGAGGCCGTCGTCGCGGCGGCCGCGGGGGCGGTGGGAGTGGCGG
>NZ_BBWJ01000080.1 GCF_001463745.1 Aureimonas sp. AU22
CCGATGCCCTGCGGTCCCGCCTGCCGCACGCCCCCGGCACCACCGGCAGCGCCCGCACCGACCGGTCCCGCGCCTTGCGCGCTCTCGCCGGCGACAGAACCCGCCGCCGGGTCCCCGGCGTTCTGGCC
>NZ_BBWJ01000081.1 GCF_001463745.1 Aureimonas sp. AU22
TCATGTCCGTCCTGTGACGGTGTGGCGACGGGTGTGCGTTGGCGCAAGCTATTGTTCCCGCGCCTGTTTCTCATTTTCTTCGATGTCCGGTGATTTTTCTGGTTGACGGTTGGGGCGGGTGGGTCC
>NZ_BBWJ01000082.1 GCF_001463745.1 Aureimonas sp. AU22
GCGCGGTCGGGACTGTCTCCGGCTTGGGGCTTTCCGAGCGCCTCTCGTATTGGAGGCAGAACCGGACTTGCCAGAACCGTCCGGGCCAGCGCCCCCTCCGGCAGGGGG
>NZ_BBWJ01000083.1 GCF_001463745.1 Aureimonas sp. AU22
CGTGTCGCGGACACCGCCCGCCACCCCTCCGAACGATCCCGGTGATCATTCGCGCCTGTTCGATGGGGCGGCGATGGGTGGGAGGTTA
>NZ_BBWJ01000084.1 GCF_001463745.1 Aureimonas sp. AU22
ACTGTCTCTTATACACATTCTCCGAGCCCACGAGACAGGCAGAAATCTCGTATGCCGTCTTCTGCTTGAAAAAAAAAG
>NZ_BBWJ01000085.1 GCF_001463745.1 Aureimonas sp. AU22
CCTTTCTCTTCTCCCCCTCTCCTCTCCCCCTCTCCCTTCCTCCCTCTCTTCTTCCTTCTTCTTCTTTCCCCCCCCCC